>NZ_JADNRL010000019.1:143650-148214 GCF_015595025.1 Halomonas sp. KAO | reverse complement strand
TTCCCTGGAACTTCCCGCTGCTGATGGCCGTCTGGAAGCTGGCGCCGGCCCTGGCCGCGGGCAACTGCGTGGTGCTCAAGCCCGCCGAGCAGACGCCCGCCTCGATTCTCAAGCTGATGGAGGTGATCGGCGACCTGCTGCCCCCGGGCGTGGTCAATATCGTCAATGGCTATGGTGCCGAGGCGGGCCAGGCGCTTGCCGGAAGCCCGCGCATTGCCAAGATCGCCTTCACCGGCTCGACCCCGGTAGGCGCGCATATCCTCAAGTGTGCCGCCGAGAACATCATTCCCTCCACCGTGGAGCTGGGTGGCAAGTCGCCGAACATCTATTTCGCCGACATCATGAACGCCGAACCGGCGTTCATCGACAAGGCCGCCGAAGGGCTGGTGCTGGCCTTCTTCAACCAGGGTGAGGTGTGCACCTGCCCCTCCCGTGCCTTGATCCAGGAGTCCATGTACGACGCCTTCATGGCCAAGGTGATGGAGAAGGTCGTGCAGATCAAGCGCGGCAACCCGCTGGATACCGATGTCCAGGTGGGGGCCCAGGCCTCCCAGGAGCAGTTCGACAAGATCATGTCCTACATGGATATCGCCCGGGAGGAGGGGGCGGAGGTGCTCACCGGCGGTGACAAGGCGAGCTTCGATCCGGCCTATGACAAGGGCTTCTATATCGAGCCGACGCTGCTCAAGGGCCACAACAAGATGCGCGTCTTCCAGGAGGAGATCTTCGGGCCGGTGGTGGCCGTGACCACCTTCAAGGACGAGGAGGAGGCGCTGGCGATCGCCAACGATACCGAGTTCGGCCTCGGTGCCGGCGTCTGGAGTCGCGATATCAATGTGGCCTTCCGCATGGGCCGTGGCATCCAGGCCGGTCGCGTATGGACCAACTGCTACCACCAGTATCCGGCGCATGCGGCCTTCGGCGGCTACAAGAAGTCCGGCGTCGGGCGCGAGACCCACAAGGTGGCCCTCGAGCACTACCAGCAGACCAAGAACCTGCTGGTCAGCTACGACATCAATCCGATGGGCTTCTTCTGAGCGCCATCCGCGTCATCGACAATCGATTGCAGTAAGGCGGTGGCGCCATTTCGTTGGGCACGACTAACGTCGTGCCCAACGGCTATTTTTGTGAAGTGTTTCAGTATGAAATGAAGCTTTGTACGTTGACGCATCCAGCGCACCAGCACGGGGCGATCCGAACTGGCCGAAAGAACACCTTATTGGTTAGCAGAGAGCATCAGCACAGCCTGCTGCCAAGCATCAGCAGGGCACCATCCAGCTGGTGCCAGCCCCACCATACCAGGGCCAGTGTAGTAGCCGTGATGATGGCAGCTACGATTCGCAGGGTCAGGCGACGACTCATGCTTCTACCTGCGGGTGTCGGGTGCGTTGCACCGGTGTCTCGTTGATCCACCAGTGCAGCGCGGCGGCGGCGACCCCCAGCAGGATGGCCAGCTTCCAGACCACGTCGTAGTCGCCCTGCAGGTCGTAGAGAAGGCCCCCCAGCCAGACGCCCATGAAGGAGCCGAGCTGATGGAAGAGAAAGACGATCCCGCCGAGCATCGAGAGGTGCTGGACGCCGAACACTGAGGCGACGATGCCGTTGGTCAAGGGCACCGTGGAGAGCCACAGCAGGCCCATGGCGATACCGAAGGCGTAGGCACTGGCCGGGCTCAGCGGCGCCATCAGGAAGAGGGTGATGACCCCGGCACGGCACAGGTAGAGCCAGCTGAGCAGGTGCGGCTTGGAGAACCGTCCGCCGAGCCAGCCGGTGACATAGGTACCGAAGATATTGAACAGGCCGATCAGTGCCAGCACGGTGCTGCCTACCTGAACGGCGATGCCATTGTCGTAGAGATAGCCGGGCAGATGCACGCCTATAAAAACTACCTGAAAGCCGCAGACGAAGAAGCCCAGGCATAGTAGCCAGAAGCCACGATGACCGAGCGCTTCGTCGAGGGCCTCGCGCAGCGGCAGGTCGCCTGCCGCGGCAGGTGAGGGGCGGTCACGCAGCAGGGCGCCCAACGGCAGCAGCAGGGCACCGATGGCGGCCATGGCCAGCAGCGCCGCCGACCAGCCCAGCCACTCCAGCAGCCCGAGGGTACCCGGCAGCATGGCGAACTGGCCGAAGGAGCCCGCGGCGCTGACGATGCCCATGGCCATGCTGCGCTTCTCCGGCGCCACGGCGCGCCCCACCGCGCCCAGCACCACCGAGAAGGTGGTGCCGGAGAGCCCCAGGCCGATCAGCACCCCGGCCGAGAGCGTCATGCCCAGCGCCGTTTCGGAGAGCCCCATGAACAGCAGCCCCAGGGCGTAGAGCGCGCCGCCGACCACCACGATTCGTGCGGCGCCGTAGCGATCCGCCAGGGCACCGGCGAAGGGCTGGGCGAGGCCCCAAAGGAGGTTCTGGATGGCCAGGGCGAAGGCGAAGACGCCGCGTCCCCAGCCCAGTTCCGCGCTCATCGGCTCGAGGAAGAGGCCGAAGCCGTGGCGAAGACCCATGGCCAGGGTGACCACCAGGCTGCCGAGCACGAGGATCATCAGGGAGTGGCGGCGTAGCGTGTCCATCGGCGGGTCCATTGATCTAGGTGGCGGTTTGCAGGCTAAAGGACGCTACTATGTCGCCTGGAGCCGGTTTTGGCTAGCGTTGCAGGGCGCGCTCCAGGGTCGCCAGCCGTCCGGGTGCCAGTGCATCTTCCACGGCGGTGATGCGCAGCACATGGCCCAGGGCCGGGTCGGCGGGGCGGGCGATCAGCTTCCCCTCGTCGAGCAGCGCCTTGTGTACCTCGGCGGCGAGCTCGGCACTTGGCAGTCGCACCCCGACGAAGTTGGTGGCGCTGGGCAGCACATCGGCGCCCAGTTCGCGCAGGTGGGCGGCCAGGCGCTCGCGGCGCTCCCTCACCGCCGTCACGTGGGCGGCGACCTCGTCAGGGGCATCCAGCACCGTTTCGGCGGCGGCCTGGCTGAGTGTCGACACCGCATAGTGGATGCGGACTTTCATCATCATCGCCAGGGTCTCCGGCTCGGCGATGGCGTAGCCGACGCGTAGCCCGGCGAGGCCATGGGCCTTGGAGAGGGTGCGCAGGCGCACCACGCCGGGCAGCACCCGACGGCCGAACTCGCCGTCGGCGTCCTCGCGGAAGTCGTGATAGGCCTCGTCGAGCAGCAGCCAGCAGTCGTCGGGCAGGGAGTGGCGCAGGGCCAGCACATCCTCGTCGCGGTGAAGATGGCCGCCGGGGTTGTCCGGGTTGGCCAGATAGACCAGCCGGGCGCGGGACTCTCTGGCCGTGTGCGCCAGGGCGTCGAGGTCGGGGGCGAGACGTCCCGGCGCCTCGTCGTAGGCGACTTCCTCCACGCGACAGCCGTGGCCCCGGGCGAAGTAGGCGAAGGTGGGGTAGGTGCCCCGGGTGGCGACGACCGTCTCGCCGGGAGAGGTGACGGCGCGCAGCGTCAGGGCGATCAGGCTGTCGGCCCCGGCGTCCACCAGCATCGCCTCCAGCGGGGTTCCCTTCTGGTCGGCCAGGCGCCGACGGATGCCCAGTGCCTCGGCATCGCCGTAGCTGTAGACGTGCTCCGCCAGAGCATCGCCGAAGCGCTCGCGCAGGGCACGATGGGGCATGTCGAGCCCTTCGTTGGAGCCCAGCTGGTGGGGAATCTCGCGCCCCAGGCGGCGCTCCAGCACGCGCACGCCGGGAAAGGGGTTGTGGGGGCCGTCGCCGGTCAGATGGTCGGGGAAGCGGGGCATATCGGTCTCCAGTCGCTGATGCCAGTCACCGTTCACCCTATCAGGGTTTGACGCCGAGTTGGCCCGCTGGGGGCTACTCCCAGAATTATCGCAGATGGCTCGGGGCTGATCTGGCGATAAGCCCCGGAGCGCCGGACCGACGAGGAGGCGCTGTAAACCCCTCCCTGGGCGCTACCGACGCCATCCCTGGCGTAGGACCTTGTGTCTCCTCTACGGCTTTTCCCCAGCGCCCCTTGGTACAGTAACTGCAATAGCTTTGGGCTACTCCTTGGGCATATTGCGGGTGCCTGCCACGCCCCGCAGGCGCCGACGCAGCGCCGCCTTGCCCATCATATGGGCGCTGACCGGCGCGGTGGCGAACAGGAAGATGGTCACCAGGGCCTCCTGCACCGAGACGCCATCCTGCTGGTGGCTGAAGAAGAGCAGCGAGCCGATCAGCGTGCAGCCGACGCCCAGGGTGCTGGCCTTGGTGGGCCCATGCAGGCGGGTGTAGAAGTCGGGGAGCTTGGCCAGCCCCCAGGAGCCGATCAGCGCCACCACCGCACCCACCAGCAGGAAGAGGGCGATGACCAGCTGCATGATCCAGGACATGTCGAGGCCGTTCATTCGATGACGTCCCCCCGCAGCAGGTACTTGCTCATGGCCACGGTGCCGACGAAGCCCATCAGCGCGATCAGCAGGGCCAGCTCGAACAACACGCCGAGCCCCATCTGGATATCGGCCAGCACGATCAAGGCGATGCTGTTGATCGTCAGGGTGTCCAGCGCCAGGATGCGGTCGACGATATCCGGGCCTGCGGCCAGGCGGTAGAGATTGAGCA
>NZ_JADNRL010000019.1:1203-143640 GCF_015595025.1 Halomonas sp. KAO | reverse complement strand
GCGCATGCGGCCTTCGGCGGCTACAAGAAGTCCGGCGTCGGGCGCGAGACCCACAAGGTGGCCCTCGAGCACTACCAGCAGACCAAGAACCTGCTGGTCAGCTACGACATCAATCCGATGGGCTTCTTCTAGCCCCGTGCCATTCGGGGCACTGCTCCGAATGGCTTCGATCCTGTCGGCCGCGCCATCCGGCGTGGCCCACACCCCTCCTACTCGCCGACGGGCGCCTGCCAGGCCTGGGTGTTCCAGAGTGGCACGCTGCTCAGGGCATGCTTGAAGCTGCCGCTGGTCTCCTTGGTGCTGTAGACCAGATACAGCAGCGTCTGGTTGTCGGCGTCGAAGATGCGGCGCACCTTGAGGCTCTTGAACAGCACGCTCTTGGATCGGCGGTAGAGCAGCTCGCCACTCGCCGAGGTGTCGATATCTGCCAGCATGGCGGGGGTGATGGGACCGGTCTGACGGCAGGCTAGGCTGCTGTCGGAAGGGTCGGCGAAGTCGAGGTCGGCCTCGATATTGCTGAGGTGGCAGGTCACCCCGGTAACCTTGGGGTCGGTGAGGCTCTCGATCTTGATGTCCTTGGTGGTGAACAGGCCCAGCGAGACATCGCCTACCTCGTTGTCGTTGCCACAGCCGGCAAGCAACAGCGAGAGTGCGGCCAGGGTAAGTAGAGGGGTAGGGCGGGAGCGAACTCGAGGCATCGGGGTTCCTGTCGGTATCGAGGAGAGTCTTCTCTTGGCGGCAGCGTGATTCTACCTCCTCGCGTCGTCCGCCGCCCCCCAAGGTCCGTTCGCGCCGAGCCTTTCGGCCTCCTGCAGCAACTGGCCCAGATGCACGCCCAGCGCCAGATCCTCCTCGATGCCGAAGTGGCGGTAGCGGAGCCGGCCGCGGATATCGATCAACAGCGTGGTGGGAGTGCCCTCCAGTGCCCAGGCGCGCATCGTGCATGGACGAGGATCGTCATCGCGGCTGGCGGAATCGATGCCGACCGGGAAGGTGTAGCGGTTCTCGGCCAGAAAGGCCGCCAGCGCAAGGGGTGTCATCACGTCATGGTGCTCGAAGACGCTGTGAAGCCCCACCACGCTCAGCGGAACATCGACCAGCTGGCGGGCAATCCGCTGGGTCTGCGGCAGTCCGTGGAGGACACAGCCGGGACAGAGCATCTGGAAGACATGGACCAGTACCACGCGCCCGCGCAGCATACCGAGCGTCAAGGGCGTGTCGCAGTTGAGCCAGCGGCTCACCCGCCAGTCGGGTAGTGCGGCCATGGGGACCTCATCGAGCGGCCGTGGGTCCTCTTACTATGGTCGAGAAGATGCCCTGACGGCCAGTCGCCTCTGGAGCCTACGCAGCCGGGCAGCCTAGCCCGATGAGCCCGACATCCAGCGTTCGGCGAGGCGTAGTGCCTGGCCCTGGTTGGTCACCATCGCCAATCGGCCCGCTTCACGGCGCAGGCCGGCGCGGCGCAACTTGAGGATCAGCGGTGCCGGCAGCCCCACGAATACCAGGCCGATGCCACGCTCATGCAGTTCCTCGGCGAGGGTCTGCAGGGCGACGATGGCGGTGGCATCGAGGCTGGGCACGTCGTGCATGTCGAGCAGCATCACGCGGATCTCCCTATCGACGACCTGCAGCGACGAGATCGCCTTCTCGGCGGCGCCGAAGAACAGCGGGCCGTCGATATCGTAGAGGGCCACTTCCGGTGGCAGATCCATGCTGCCGTCATGATCACCCTCGTCGAGCCGACGAGTCTGGGTCACTTCGGCCATGCGGCGGATGAACAGCGCCGCCGCCAGTCCCATGCCCACCGCCACCGCCAGCACCATATCGAATACCACCGTCAGTGCGAAGCAGATCACCAGAATGGCCACATCGCTGGCCGGGGCACTCTTCAGGGTGTGGGCGAAGTGCCGTGCCTCGCTCATGTTCCAGGCGATGATAAACAGCAGGGCAGCCAGTGCCGCCATGGGCACCAGGGCCAGCACTCCGGAGAGCAGTACCACCGCCAGCAGTACCACCAGGGCATGAATGACGGCGGCCAGCGGGGAGAAGGCGCCACTGCGGATATTGGTAGCGGTGCGTGCCAGTGCCGCGGTGGCGGTGATGCCACCGAAGAAGGGCGTGATCATATTGCCCAGCCCCTGGCCCAACAGCTCGGCATTGGGGTCATGGCGGGAGCGGGTAAGGCCATCGGCCACCACGGCGCACAGCAGCGACTCGATGGCGCCCAGCATGGCGATGGCGAGAGCCGGGCCCAGCAGTTCGCGAATCAGATCAAAGTCAACCACCAGCGGAGTGCCGTCCGGACCGGGAAGCTGCCAGGGCAGCACCAGGCCTGGAGCGAAAGGTGGAATGCCGCTGCCGCTCTCGCCGTGAAGGGTCCAGCTGAAGCGCGAGGCGATGGTGTCGATCTCGATGCCGGCGGCTCCCGCGGCCAGGGCCGCCAGGGTACCTACCGCGAGCCCTACCAGCGGAGCAGGAACCGGCAGCTTGAGTCGCGGCCACAGCACCAGGGTGGCGAGCGTGACCAGGCCGATGCTCAGCTCGGCGGGGGCCAGCTCGGGCAGTGCCTTCAGGATGCGCAGCGCATTGTCCGGCGTGCTTTCGCCAAGCTCGAGCGAGAGCCCCAGGAAGTCCGGCAGCTGCAGCAGGGCGATGACCACGGCGATACCGGCGGTAAAGCCCAGTACCACCGGGTAGGGGACGAACTGTATCAGGCTACCCAGTCGCGCCAGGCCCAGGGCCATCAGGATCAGCCCGGCCATCAGGGTGGCGATCAGCAGTCCACCGATGCCGTGGTTGGCGACGATGGGGAACAGGATCACCACGAAGGCGGCGGTGGGGCCGGAGACGTTGAAGCGCGAGCCGCCGGTGAGGGCGATGATCGCGCCGGCGACGATGGCGGTATAGAGGCCGTGCTGGGGGGGAACGCCGGTGGCGATGGCCAGGGCCATGGATAGCGGTACGGCGACGATGCCGATGGTCAGCCCGGCGAGCAGGTCGCGACGCAGCTCGGCGAGGCCGTAGCCTCGGCGCCAGGCAGCAACAAGGGCGCTGCCAGGAAGCGGAACCCGGTAACCGTTGTTATCGGAGGAGCGAGCCATGGCAACTCCTTTGCTTGCTAAATAGCGGAGCCGTTACGTTACGCCTTTATGTTGCGATGCCGCAAGGTTGCCTGGTTCGCTTAACTGGTGAACCGGACCGGGGCCTTCCTGAATGATAGCCCGTTGTTATTCTTTTGATTCCGCCGGGGCATGGCCAGGATGGAGCGAAGTGGTACCGAGAATGGTCTACGCTGGGCTTAGGTCCATCGGACCCGATCGCTTATCTGAATATGTTAAAAGAGGTGTGAGATGACAACTTCAGCGCTATCCGGCAAGACTCCGCTTCGGTATATGCTGCTCTCACTGCTGTTCGTCGCTCCCTTGGCGATGGCCAACGATGGCCATGACCTGACCTTCGAGGGTGATGATACCTTCAATGGCCCGCATGGCGGCCAGGAGATCCATGCCGCCGTCGTCGACGCCGGTTCCGGCGAGGTGGTAGCCACGAAATCCGGTACCGTCTCCGCCGACGAGGCCCCGGCCTTCTCGTTTGACTTTCCCGGCGTGCTGAAGGAGGACGGCAACTACGAGGTGCACTACTGGATCGACTCCAACTTCGGTGGCGGCAGCGAAGGAACCTGCGATCCCAAGGACACCGACCATCAGTGGAACGTATCGCTGGACGCCACCAGCGAAGCACTGACCCATGAAGACACTCATCGGCCAGCAGAGCAGGCTGATGTCTGCGCCACCTTCGAATAATGTGTTCGGGCCGGCCTGACGGATGTCAGCCGGCCTACCTGCGAGCCCCGAAAGATTAGTTAGTCAGTCGACTCCAGGCGTCGCACCAGGTCGTCCATAAAGGTCAGGATGCGCGCCGCGTTGGTGCCGAGGTCGCTGACCCCCAGACGGGAGGCGGAGCGCATGTCTACTCGAGTGCCGTCATCCGTCTCGTTCAGTCGGATCACCACATCATCCTTGAAACCGAACCAGGTCGTGGTTGCCGTGGCCTCGATTCTTGTGTCACTGACCGCGGCAATCTCCCACCCGGCACTGGCTACCCCGGCTTCGGCGGCCTCTAGTACCGCCTCTAGAGGCGCATCGAGTATCAGTGGCTGGATCGCCGGATAGGCGTCGCGCTGCTGCTGTGCGGTCGTTTGGCCGGGATACTCCACCGCATTGGGCGCGGCCCTGCGTGCCTCGATCAGAGCCACGAAGGCGGGCGGGTCCTGCATATCGGTGGTGATGTCATGGATCGGCGGCACCGCCTGGGCCTGCTGAAGCTGCAGCCAGGGCATGGCGACCAGTGCTCCACCGGCCAGTATCACCAGGCTGCCGAGCAGGGCGGGCAGGGCGCGACGAGTGACGAGGGCAATCAGCAGAGCCACCAGACCCAGTCCCGCAGCACCGAGGGCGGTAAAGGCCGCGTAGCGCAGCAGGCCGAAGGCATTCCCCAGGGTAAGCAGATCCATGCGGTAGGCCGGGCCGGAGAGGGCCATCGCCAGGGCCGCCAGGGTGGCGAGGATGCCTCCGGTCAGGGCCATCTTGAAGGCCGGTCCCTGGTGTCTGCGGTCAGTCGTCATTGGCAGGATCCGGTAGCTATCGGTCATCAGCCAGCAGTCATCAGCCAGCATGAAAGGGGGCCGGGTGTGTCCCGGCCCTTTATGATACTGGTTCAGCGTAGCGTATCAGTCGTTGCCATTGCCAGCATGGTGACCGTGACCTTGACCGTGCCCCTTGCCGTGGGCCATGCGGGCGGCCTGCTGCATCTCCTCGAGCTGTTCATCGGTCAGCAGCTCGGCCAGTGCGGCTCGATGCTCGTCGCGCAGCTCCTGGTAAGCCTCGCGACGCTCTTCACGGGAGTCGAAGTCACGATCGCGCAACTCGGCCATCTCGGCATAGTGAGCCTGGCGCAGTTCGCGCAGCTCGTCACGCTCCTCGTCGGAGAGGTCCCAGCCGTCGACCATCGCACGCATGCGGTGCTGCAGATCCTCGGCCGAGGGCTGGTGCCTGTTGGCATGGTGCTCCTCGTGCATCTCGCGGCGTGCCTCGTCGAGAGCGCTCCGCTGCTCGTCACTGAGCAACTCGTCGATACGCTCACGATGCTCCTCGCGCAGCTCGGCCATCGCTTCGCGATGTTCGCGGTGGGCACTCTCGAGGGCTTCGCGAGTCTCCGCATCGAGTCCGGCACGCTCGAAGAGTTCAGCGCGTTTCTCGGCGTGGCGTTCGGCGCGGGCTTCCTGCCACTGCTGGCGGCTCTCGGCATGCTCGCCGGCGCCGGGCGCAGCGCTTGCCTGGAGTGCCAGCGGGGCGATCGCCATGGCGAGGAGGGCGGGGGCAAGCATCTTGCGGTAGCGTCTGGTCTGCATGGGAAGACTCCTGTTTCTCCTAGGTTGACAAGGACTACTCTGCACCGGTCCTGTGCAAGGGTCATGCAGCGAAGGTGCAAAGGTGGTGCAGGTCACTCCTCGGGCTGATACTTGTAGCCGACCCCGTAGACGGAGCGGATCACCTCGCGCTCGGGCCATATATCGGCAATCTTTCTGCGCAGTTTCTTGACGTGGCTGTCGACGGTGCGCTCGGAGACGATGCGGTGGTCCCGGTACATATGATCCATCAGCTGGTCACGGGAAAAGATACGCCCCGGGGCATGCATCATCACCTTGAGCAGCTGGTACTCCACGGCGGTAAGCGAGAGGTCGTGCCCATCCGCCAGGGCACGCCAGCCCTCCTCATCGAGTATCAGGTCACTGCCCAGGGTGTCAGGCTCATTGGCCAGCTGGGTGCGGCGCAGCACCGCCTTGACCCTGGCGACGACCTCTCGCGGACTGAACGGCTTGCAGATGTAGTCATCGGCGCCCAGTTCGAGTCCCAGCAGGCGGTCGACCTCCTCGACCCGGGCGGTAAGCATGATCACCGGCAGGGCAGGCCAGCGCTGACGGATCTCGCGACACAGGGTTAGGCCGTCGGTGCCGGGCAGCATCAGGTCGAGGAGCACCAGCGCCGGTCCCTCGGCGGCCTGGCGCGCCTCCTCCAGCCACGGTAACACGCTGTTGCCATGGTCCAGGTGATGGGGCTCGAAGCCACTGCCGGCCAGGTAGTCGGCCACCAGACGGGCGATCTTGGGTTCATCCTCGACGATCAGGATGCGTTGAGGATGCTCGGCTTGGGTCATGCTCTCTTCTCCTCGAGCGTGGCGTCATCGAGAGGCGGGAAGCTCAGGATCCAGCGTAACCCACCCAGTGGCGAAGGGGCAGCGGTCATCCGGCCGCCGTGGGCCTTCACCAGGGCGGTGGCAATGGAGAGTCCCAGACCACTGCCACCGCTAGCCCGGCTGCGCGACCCCTCGACCCGGTAGAGGCGTTCGGAGAGCCGCGACAGCTGGGAGTCCGGGACCCCCGGTGCGCTGTCATCCCACAGGATTCGGACGCCACGGGGGCCGCTTTCGAGGCTGATGTGCAGTTGCCCGGGGGAGTGCGTGTAGGCGCAGGTGTTATCCAGCAGGTTGCTCCATAGCTGCCGCAGCCGGCTGGCATCACCACGTATCCAGGCCGACTCGGGGATGTCTTGCGCCAGGATAAGGCCGTTGTCGTCGAGCCAGCCGCTGCCTTCGTCGAGACGCTGGCGCAAGCTGTCGGCGATATTGAGTGGTGCCAGCTGAACCTCCAGGGCGCCGGCATCACTTTGCGAGAGCAGCCGCAGGTCGGCGACCAGGCGCTCGAGCTGCTTCACCTCCTGGGAGAGCGAGTGCAGGCTTTCGTGCTCCAGGGGCCGGATGCCGTCCTGCATCGCCTCGATCTCTCCGCGCAGCACCGCCAGCGGTGTACGCAGCTCGTGGGCAATATCCGAGACCCAGCGGCTGCGCGCCTCACGACTGGCTTCCAGGGTGGCGGCGAGGATATTGAAGTCACGCGAGAGGCGAGACAGTTCATCACGGCCGCGCTCTGGCAGGCGGATGCTGTAATCCCCTTCGGTCAGGCGCAGGGTGGCCTGGGCCATGCCGCGGGTACGGCGCCCCAGCCACCAGGAGAGACCGCCGGCCAGCAGCAGCGAGGCCAGGCCGAGAGCGCCGGTAATGATGCCCAGGTTACGCTGCTGGCGGGTCAGGAAGACGTGCTCCATGCGGGCCATCAGCTGCTCCGGCGGGCGGTAACCGAGGGTCCCGACCCGTTGACCCTCGTGCTCGATGGGCAGCCAGTGCAGGGTGGCGGCTTCCTCGTCGTTGTTGGGGGGCAGGCCGATTACCGGCAATCCCTCGGCATCGTGAAGCACGAAGTCCTTGGGGTCGCCCAGTCGCCGCTCCAGCCCCATCGGCGGAGGACCGGCACCTGGCCATAGCTGGTGACGCACCAGACGGTACCAGGCTCGGGGCGAGGCGCGTAGCCACTGCCAGTCGCCGCGGCGTGACCACTCATCGGCGAGACCCTTGACGATGGTCTCGGCGCGCTGGGTCTGGGTCTTGTCCAGATACTCGAGGAAGCCCTGGTCGAGGCTTCGTGACACCGCCAGGAACACCAGGCCCGAGATGGCCACATTCACCGACAGGATGACCACGAACAGCTTGATGCCCAGCCGGGAGATGGCGGGGCGTGGCAGAGTCAGGCGCATGATTGCCTCACCGGGGACAGAGTGGGCCAACAGCATAACCTCGAGCGGCGCAGCCAATCGTCATGCAATGTGCAAACCCCATGCAAGGAGCAAACCCTGTAAACGGTGAAAGCGCCGTGCAAGGAGGCTCACAGCGTCAGCAGGAACAGGATCAGTGGCGGCGACAGCAGGGAGAGCAGAAAGCCGGAGACCACCGCGACCGGCACGCAGCCGACACCGCCATGCTGCTGAATCACCGGCAGGGTGAAGTCCATGGAGGTGGCGCCGCCGTAGCCGATGGCCAGGGCGGCGTGTCGGCGGATCACCAGCGGGATCAGCACGAAGGCGACGAGCTCGCGGGTCAGGTCGTTGAAGAAGGCGACACCGCCCAGTGCCGGCCCCAGGGCATCGCCCACCAGAATGCCTGACAACGAGTACCAGCCAAAACCGGCGGCCATGGCCAGCCCCTCGTTCCAGCGCAGGTCCAGCAGTGGGGCGGCGAGCAGGCCGCCGACGAGCGAGGTGGCGGCAAGGGTGAGGGCAATGGCCAGGCCGTGGTGATTGAGCAGGATCTGGCGTAGCGGCATGCCGGAGTTGCGCAGCTGGCAGCCGATCAGGGCCAGCAGGAGATAGAGAACCCACTCGGCCAGGGTCTCGGCCATGGCGTGGAGCGGCAGGTTGGTCAGTCGGTCGGCGGCCAATCCCAGCGCCACGCCGAGGACTACCACACCGACCAGGGCCAGCGAGCCGGCCATGGCAGCGAGCTTGCTGGTCGGGGCGCCGGGCACCACGCGGGCGGGGTCGGCGGTGAGCCCCAGGCGCCGCGACAGCCACCAGAGCCCGGCCAGGTTGCAGGCCGATGTCACCACGAACAGCGTCAACGCCTGGCCGCCCATGCGTGACAGCTGCCCGGCGAGATTATCGAGGCCGGCGAGGCTGAAGCCCATCAGCAGCAGGATGCCATAGACCGAGGCATTGACCCCCTGGTTGATCGCCGTCAGCACGGTGGGGTGACGGACCGGTATCAGGTAACCCGCTACCAGGGGCAGCAGCACGATCAGCAGGCCGCTCAGCATGGAGACTCCCTTCCCTATATTGGCCGCCCCGTGGCGGCGCCTCGAAAGCGGCTACTCTAGCAGGCGCACTCGAGGCGCCCAACCGCTGAAGTGACATTAGTCAGGGAGGGTCAGCCTGCTCAGTCTCAGCTGGCTGCGGCGCTTGCCATCACGATGATAGTCGACCGACAGCAGCAGCCCGGGAACCTCGGGGTGGAAGCGGAACAGCAGCCTGCGATCCGGTTCGTCGACCTCCCAGGCTTCGGCCGTGATCGCCTCGAAGCTGCCCGCGGGCAGCGTGATCCGTGAGCGGCCCTGAGTGTGGACCCTGAGGCGCTCTTCGCGCCCCTTGTGATCCAGGTAGCGGATATCGCAGGGGCTGTCGGCACAATCGCCACTGATGATACGGCGGGAAAACGCGAAGAGAGCCGTCTGACGATCCGGCAGCGCCTCGAGAGGCTCGGCATCGAGTTGATAGCTGTCACCGACGCCCAGCAGTGCGTAGCCACTGGCGTAATAGAGCGACTGAACCCCCTCGTCCTGGAGCATGAATCGGCCGCGCTCACTGCCGCGGGCGACCTGGATATTGGTCTCCATCAGGCTTTCCCAGTAGTCCCCCTCCCGGCTGAGACGGTGGTCGACATAGGCGGCCGGCCAGCCCTCGACCTCGAGGCGGTAGCGCGCGCTGAAGGGCCGCGGGGCTATCGAGTGGGCAGAGGCAGCCTGAAGGGGGGCGCTATGCTGGGGTGAGGGCGACGGTGCCGGTGCATTGGCCAGGGCCATCAGCGGCAGGCAGGCGAGCAGCCAGGGCGCCAGGCAGGCCAGCTGGCCGCCGCGCCGGGACCACCGTATGGCACGCTGGGACATGGTCGCTCTCCGTCATGGGAAAAGAACAGGCCGGCAGAGGCCTGTTGCCTAAGAGGCCTGGCCCAGCCTGAAGTTCCCCTTTGCCGGAGGGTGCCGGCCGGGCCTTCAGTAGCCGGCCCCGGGGTCCACCGTCTCCAGGGGCTCGCCGGCTTCGAAGGCCCGCAGCGCCGAGACCACCTGATCCAGAGCCACCTCCAGTGGTGTCGGCCCGGCCATGTGCGGGGTCACCCACACCCGCGGATGGGACCAGAGCGGGCTCGTCTCGGGCAGGGGCTCCTCGGGAAAGGCATCGAGGAGGGCGCCGCGCAGCCGTCCCTCGACAGTGCCGTCGCCGAGGGCGTCGAGCAGGGCCGCCTCATCGATCAGGGTGCCTCGCCCCGGGTTGATCAGGCTGGCGCCCTCGGGCAGCAGGGCGAGGGTTCGCGCATTGATGATGTGCCGGGTGGCGGCAGTGTCGGGCAGCAGCAGCACCAGGCTCTTCACCTGACTCAGCAGCGCCTCCAGGCCGCTATCGCCGTGGTGGCAGGCGATGCCATCGAGATGCTTGGGCGAACGGCTCCAGCCATGGACCGGGAAGCCGTCGGCGGCCACCATGGCCGCCACCTTGGCCCCGATGGCCCCGAGCCCCAGCACGCCTACCGGCCAGTCGGCCTTGTCGCACATGGTGTGCTCCCGCCACTCTCGTGCATGTTGCTGGCGATGGTAGCGGTCGAAGTCGCGCTGGAAGTGCAGCAGGCCATAGCGCACATAATCGCCGATCGGCTCGGCCATGCCGGCGTCGCGTAGCTTGACGATGGGCACTCCGGTCGGGAGCCGGGGGTTGTTCAGCAGGGCATCCACCCCGGCGCCCAGGTTGACGATGCCCTTGAGCGATCCGAGCTCGCTCAGCAGCGACTCCGGGGGCTTCCACGCCGCCAGGTAGTCGGCTTCGCGGCGCTTGGCGGCCGGTGCTGCGCTGGTGAAGACCTCGGCCTCGGGGAGTCGGGCCGCCAGCGCTTCCTGCCAGCGCCTGGGCTCGTCGTTGTGGACCAGTACCTTCATGTTTCCTCCCGGGTGACGTGATGCCTCCATCATCTACGGAGCGGTGACCATGAACAAGCCCGTTACCCCGGGGCTCTCAACATAAGGAAGTGCTTGACCCTCTACCATGGGTAGGCAGTAACCTTCATGCTATGGGGCACCCCCCACTGCCTGGTGCGACTGAGCGGCCCGAAACCGTTCAGGCATCTCGTCAGTGATCATGACCCTGGCCCGGCCTTCTCCTCGTCGAGAGGGCCGATTTTCTTGATGTTGCTTTGGCGAGTGGCCCAATGACCCAGGTAAACCTGCCCTTCACTCGAGAGGAATATGCCACCCGACTGTGGAAGGTACGTGCCGAGATGGCCGGTCGTGGCATCGATGTGCTGATCGTCAGTGACCCCTCCAACATGGCCTGGCTGACGGGCTATGACGGCTGGTCATTCTATGTGCATCAGTGCGTACTGGTCGGACTCGAGGGCGAACCGGTATGGTATGGCCGTCGCATGGATGCCAATGGGGCCCTGCGCACCTGCTGGATCGATGCGGACAACATTACCTACTATCCGGACTACTATGTTCAGAATCCGGACATGCACCCCATGGAGTATCTGGCCCAGTCGATCATGCCCGATCGTGGCTGGCACGAGGGGGTGGTGGGCATGGAGATGGATAACTACTACTTCTCCGCCAAGGCCTATCAGAGCCTGCTGCGTGAGCTGCCCCACGCGCGTTTCATGGATGCCAATGGCCTGGTCAACTGGTGCCGTGCCATCAAGTCGCCCCAGGAGGTCGAGTACATGCGGGTGGCGGCGAAGATCGTCGAGGGCATGCATTCGCGTATCCTCGAGGTGATCGAGCCGGGGTTGCCCAAGAGCAAGCTGGTCTCGGAGATCTACCGGGTGGCCATCGAAGGGTACCGGGATGAGCATGGCCAGGTATTCGGCGGTGACTATCCGGCCATCGTGCCGATGCTGCCGACCGGCCAGGACGCCGCCGCGCCCCACCTGACCTGGGACGATACGCCCTTTCGCAAGGGCGAGGGTACCTTCTTCGAGATCGCCGGGGTCTACAAGCGCTACCATGCGCCGATGTCGCGGACTGTCTTTCTGGGCAAGCCCCCGACGGAGTTCGTGCGTGCCGAGTCGGCCCTGCTCGAGGGCATCGAGAGTGGACTCGAGGTGGCCAGGCCCGGCAACCGCACAGCCGACATCGCCATGGCGCTGGGCGCGGCCATGGACAAGTACGGCTTCGACCGGGGGGGCGCGCGCTGTGGCTACCCCATCGGCATCAGCTACCCGCCGGACTGGGGCGAGCGCACCATGAGTCTGCGCCCCTCCGACGAGACCATCCTGCAGCCGGGCATGACCTTCCACTTCATGCCCGGCCTGTGGGAGGACGACTGGGGCCTGGAGATCACCGAGAGCATCCTGATCACCGAGAGCGGCTGCGAGACCCTGGCCAACTTTCCGCGCCAGCTCTTTGTACGCTGAAAGAATGCGATAACCGCCAGGTGAGGGGCGCCGGGGGTAGGCCAAAGGGGAGGTCCGAGGACCAGGGATGGCCGAGGTAGCGCCCAGGGACGGGTTCACAGCGCCTCCCCGCAGGCCTGTCGCCGGTTAAGCCCCGAGCGGCTGCCTGCTAACACAGAACAAGGAGTTTCACACCATGACCAAGCGTCCCAGCCCCATCAGCGCCACCGTCGACTTCGACGCCGACGGCGTCCAGCACGGCTTTCTCAAGCTGCCCATCTCGGTGGACGACTCCGCCTGGGGGGCGGTGATGATCCCGGTTACCGTGATCAAGAACGGCGAGGGTCCCACGGCCCTGCTGACCGGCGGCAACCACGGTGACGAGTACGAGGGCATCACCTCGCTGCTCAAGCTGTCGAGCGCGCACGAGGCCGAGGAGGTCAACGGCCGGGTAATCATCGTGCCATGCATGAACCAGCCGGCGGTGATGGCCGGCAAGCGAACTTCCGGCCTCGATGGCGGCAACCTCAATCGCAGCTTCCCCGGCGACCCCGATGGCAGCGTGACCGAGAGGATCGCCGACTACTTCACCCGGGTAATGGTGCCGATGAGCGATGTGGTACTCGACCTGCACTCCGGTGGGCGCACCCTGGACATCATCCCCTTCGGCGCCTCCCATGTGCTGGATGACCCCGAACAGCAGCGCAAGGCCCTGGAGGGTGCCAAGGCCTTCGGTGCGCCCTACGCCATGATCATGTTCGAGCTCGATGCCGCCGCGCTTTTCGATACCGCGGTGGAGAGCCAGGGCAAGATCTTCGTGGCCACCGAACTGGGCGGCGGCGGCACCTCCACCCCGGAGAGCCTGGCCATCACCGAGCGCGGCGTGCGCAACTTCCTGATCCACTATGGCCTGCTGGAAGGGGAAGTGGAGATGCCCGCCGAGCCTCAGGTCTATCTCGATATGCCCGATGCCAGCTGCTACGTGCAGAGCGAACACAGCGGTGTGCTGGAGCTCTGCTTTGCCCTGGGCGAACGGGTCGAGAAGGGCGAGGTGGTGGCGCGTGTCTATGACATGACGCGCAGCGGCACCGCACCGGTGGCGTATTACGCCAATCGCAGCGGTGTGCTGGCGGCGCGGCGCCACCCGGCGCTGGTCAACATGGGCGATACCATTGCGGTGATCGCCGATATCGTCGACTCCCTGGATTGAGGCGACCAGCATCACGATGAAACTTGACCGTTATGACCTGAAGATCCTCGAGATCCTCTCCCGAGATGGGCGCATCACCAAGTCCCGGCTGGCCGAGGCGATCAACCTGTCGGTCAGCCCCTGCTGGGAGCGGGTACGTCGGCTGGAGAGGGCCGGCATCATCGAGGGGTACAGCGCTCGCATCAATGCCGAGGCACTGGTGAGACGCACGCCGGTGTGGGTGCAGGTGGAGCTCAAGGCGCACAATGCCGAGAGCTTCGCGCGGTTCGAGGCGCTGGTACATGCCACGCCCGAGGTCACCGAGTGCGTGGCGGTGGGCGGTGGCGTCGACTACCTGATCAAGGTCGAGGCCGCCTCCATCGATGCCTATCAGCGTCTGATCGATGACTGGCTGACCGGTGATGCCGGCATCGAGCGCTACTTCACCTATATCGTCACCAAGGCGGTGAAGCGTCCCACCCCTGGGGTCTGCATCGAGGATCTCGGCTGAGCGCGATGTTACCGTTGAAGTCTCATCGATGCATGTGTCTTAAGCTGCTGTCAGAAGGGTGAGCGATGCTCATTCGGCCGGGCATTCATACCGGCATGATACCGTCGGTCCCGGCTCGTGTTGGAACGTGCCCCGGAAGGGTTCAAGCTCACCTGACGCAGAGAGACCACAATGTCCTATTTCACGATAGCCGGGGTGCAGATGCACGCCCTGCACCACGGTGACAATACCCAGGCCATGCGCCACCGGATTGACGTGCTGATGAGCCGCTTCCCCCAGGTGCAGATGGTCCTGTTCAGCGAGCTGATGCCCTTGGGGGCGTCGCCTCACCATGCGCAGCCGCTGCCCAGCGACGCCGAAGCGATGTTCTGCCAGATCGCTGAGCAGCATCGCATCTGGCTGATTCCCGGCTCGATGTTCGAGCAGACCGAAGGCGGTATCTTCAATACGCTCTCGGTGATCAACCCCCATGGTCAGGTGGTGGCTCGCTTTCGCAAGATGTTCCCCTTCCGTCCCTACGAGGCGGGGGTGGAGAGCGGCGCCGAGTTCGTGACCTTCGATGTGCCCAACGTGGCTCGCTTCGGGGTCTCGATCTGCTACGACATGTGGTTCCCCGAGACCACCCGCACCCTGGCGGCCATGGGGGCCGAGGTGATCCTGCACCCGACCATGACCGATACCATCGATCGAGACATCGAGCTGTCCATCGCTCGCACCAATGCGGCAGTCAACCAGTGCTACTTCTTCGATATCAATGGTGCCGGCGCCCTAGGCAACGGGCGCTCCATCGTGGTGGGGCCTTCCGGCGACGTCATTCACCAGGCGGGTACCGGTGAGGAAGTCATGCCCGTCGAGGTCGACATCGGCCGAGTGCGCCGCGAGCGTGAAACCGGACTGCGTGGCCTGGGCCAACCGCTGAAGAGTTTCCGCGACCGTACGGTCGACTTCTCGCTGTATCGCAGCGAGACAGGCTCGAGCCCTTACCTCGATACCCTGGGCCCGCTGGCCAAGCCGGTCCGAGCCGACATCGAGGAGTATTAATCCCACGCCTTCCCCACACACCGATGGAGCGACCACGATGAGCAAAATAACAACCATTGCCGACGTACGCCGCCACTTCCTCAATAACAAGGAGCCGGTCTACTTCATCTCGGCCACCAACTTCAATCTGCTGGGCATCGGCGACTGGGTGGGCAACTTTCGTCATATCAACTTCATCGACTGCTTCGAGGGTCAGCAGCGCAATGTTTTCGTGCCCAAGGAGAAGTTTCCACGCGACTTCGAGAGCATCGAGGACATCAACAACTACCTCCTCGAGCACAAGGAGGTCATCGACTTTATCCAGTCGCGTGCCAACGGCGACAATGCGGGCACGGCCGCCTTCCTGATGTTCGACGAGCACACCGAGGAGATCTGCGAGCAGCTCGGCCTCAAGGTGGCGTTCCCTCCGGCCAAGCTGCGCTCGCGCATGGACAACAAGGTCGAGACGGTACGCATCGGCAACAAGGCCGGTGTGCCCAGCGTGCCCAACGTGCTGGCCCGGGTGGGCAGCTATCAGGAGCTGTGTGAGGTGAGCAAGGAGCTCGGCACCGACCTGGTGGTGCAGACCGCCTTCGGCGACTCCGGCCACACCACCTTCTTCATCTCCAGTGAAGAGAGTTATTACAAGCACGCCGAGGAGATCGAGGCCGAGCCCGAGGTCAAGATCATGAAGCGTATCAACTGCCGTGGTTCGGCCATCGAGGCCTGTGCTACCCGTTGCGGTACCGTGGTAGGCCCGCTGATGACCGAGCTGGTTGGCTTCAAGGCGCTGACGCCCTACAAGGGTGGATGGTGTGGCAACGAGATGTTCGCCGGCGCCTTCGACCAGTCGATCCGTGACAAGGCCCGGGAGTACACCTTCAAGTTCGGCGAGGCGCTTCGCGAGGAGGGGTATCGTGGCTATTTCGAGCTCGATTTCCTGATCGACATGGACAGCGGTGAGGTCTATCTCGGCGAGCTCAACCCAAGGGTCACCGGCGCCAGCTCGCTGACCAACGTGGCGGCCTTCGCCCACTCCGACATCCCGCTGTTTCTGTTCCATCTGCTGGAGTTTTCCGACGTCGATTTCGATCTCGACATCAGCGAGATCAACGAGCGCTGGGCGCATCCCGAGAGCGTCGACAGCTGGTGTCAGCTGGTGATCAAGCACACCGACGAAAGTGTCGATCTGCTGACCCAGGCGCCGCGCACCGGGGTCTGGAAGATGGCCGATGACGGCAGCATTAACTACGACCACTACAACTATCACCCCCACGCGGCAGAAGACGAGAGCGAGGGCTTCTTCCTGCGCATCAGCGGGGCGGGAGACTTCCGCTACGAGGGCGCCGACCTCGGCATCCTGATCACCCGTGGCCGCCTGATGGATGACGACTTCCAGCTTACTGAGCGCGCCCAGGCCTGGATCCAGGGCATCCGCGGCCAGTACGAAGGTCAGTCGCTCCAGGATCCGGTGGTGGAGGAGGTGGCCGTCAGCCATGCCGTCGGCGGCGGCAACTTCAAGATCCTGTGAATACCGGGACCGGCTACTCTTCGTCGCGGGAGGTACCACCGAGCGACATGAACAAGATGCTCGACTTTCGGACCGTGCACGAAGAGGTTGCGGGAGCCCGTTGGCAAGCGCTGTTCCAATACCACTGGCCGGCCTACGAGCAGTGGTACTTGAGCGAGGGGGAGCGGGAGCGGCCGGGGTATCTCACCTGCTACAACGCGCTGCGAAAGCACATGCCGGAGCTTACCGATACCTATCGCACGCTCTGCGAGCTGGCCGGGGGGGGGGATCTCGCCGCGCGTTTCTTGAGCCTCTATCAGCCGCCCCCCTATATCACCGGCTGCTCCCAGGCGGTGCTGGCGAACCCCGCCTCCACGCTGCTGGTACGCAACTACGACTACCCTCCGGAGCTCTGCGAGGGGACCATCCTCTACACCCGCTGGAACGAGCGGCGGGTAATCGCCATGACCGACTGCCTGTGGGGCGTGCTCGACGGCATGAACGACCGAGGGCTCGCCGTGTCGCTGGCCTTCGGTGGCAGCAAGGCCGTGGGGCAGGGCTTCGGTGCGCCGATCATCCTGCGCTACCTGCTGGAGTTCTGTGACAGCGTGGCCGAGGCGGCCGATGCCCTGGCGCGCATTCCCACTCACATGGCCTACAACATCACCGTGGCCGACGCCGCCGGGCGCTACGTCACAGCGATGATCGGCCCTGACCGCCCCGCCAGCATTCGGCGTGTGCCGGTGGCGACCAACCATCAGAAGAAGATCGAGTGGTATGCCCACGCCCTGGCCTCGGAGACGCTGATCCGCGAGCGCCAGCTGTCGATCCTGGTGGGCGACGAGGCCACCACCGAGGAGCGGCTGATCTCCGCCTTCGCATCGCCGCCGCTGTTTCGCCACGACTATCGCCGCGGGTTGGGAACGGTCTATACCGCGGTCTATCGCCCCGCGACGGGGCACGCACAGTTTCACTGGCCCGGCCTGGTCCTCGATCTGGGTTTCGACCACTTTCCCGAGGAACGAATCACCGTGCGCTATGGCGCGCGGGGCCTGTATGCCGGCTGATTTCGGCCCGCTCGCCGCCGCTACGTCGCGGCGGTGTGTTCAATAACAACAAGTCTGGATGGGGGTGTTGCCATGCAGGATTCGACGCAAACCGATACGCCCTACACGGCGCTGGGCTTCTACCACAAGATTTCCCAGCTACGTGCCGATACCTGGAATGCGCTGAAGCGTGACCTTGGCTTGCTGGTACGCCAGAGCGATGAGAGCCAAGCCAAGAACCTGATCAAGGCGATCGACGTCAAGCTGACGCGGCTCGAGATCATCGAGGACTACCACGCCTTCCCCTCCAAGGAGGATTTTCGCCACCTCTGGGCGCTCTTCGATCGCGAGGAGTACGGGCTGTTGGAGAAGGTGGTCAAGCGCCTGGTGCGGGCGTTGATCAGCGAATCCTACCGGCGCCGCCACGTTGATCTTTCCGAGACCGATGCCGACGCCGAGGAACTCGAGTCCCTCGATGCCCTGGCGCAATTGCGGCGCGGTCATCCTGCCTCCAACAGCTCGGCCCAGCCCTACTTTGAATTGCTGATCGTCGACAACCTCTCATCCGCGGAAGAGGTGGTGGTCCGCGAGGCCTTTCACAGCATGCGCCGTCCGGAAGATCGCTTCGTCTATGACGTGGTCACGGTGCGCAGCTTCGAGGATGCGCTGATCGCGGTGCTGGTCAACCCCAATATCCAGGCCTGCCTGATCCGTTACGAGTTTCCCTACAAGTCGAAATACAACCTCAGCGCCCTGCGCAGCTATCTAGAAGGCCTCTCCGAGCAGTCCCTTCAGTATCACTCGGAGGCCGAGCGTAGCATTCTGCTGAGTTCGATGATCCACGAGCTGCGTCCCGAGATCGACCAGTTCCTGGTCACCAGCGGCGACGTGGAGGCCACGGCCAGTCGTGACATCCGCCACTTCAATCGCATCTTCTACCGCGAGACGGACTATATCGAGCAGCATCACACCATCCTGCGGGCCATCGATAACCGCTACCGCACGCCCTTCTTCGATGCCCTGCGCGAGTACAGCAAGAAGCCGACCGGTGTCTTCCATGCCATGCCCATCTCCCGGGGCAAGTCGATTACCCGCTCCCACTGGGCCGGGCATATGATCGACTTCTACGGCATCAACATCTTCCTCGCCGAGACCTCGGCCACCTCCGGTGGGCTCGACTCCCTGCTCCAGCCCTACGGGCCGATCAAGAAGGCCCAGGAGCATGCCGCTCGTGCCTTCGGCGCCCGCCAGACCTTCTTCGTGACCAACGGCACCTCCACGGCCAACAAGATCGTGGTGCAGGCGCTGGTCAAGCCTCGGGATATCGTGCTGATCGATCGCGACTGCCACAAGTCGCATCATTACGGCATGGTGCTGGCCGGTGCCCATGTCAGCTACCTCGACTCCTACCCGCTCAACGACTACTCGATGTACGGAGCCGTGCCGCTACACGAGATCAAGAAGACGCTACTGGGCTACAAGCGCTCGGGCCAGCTCGACAAGGTCAAGATGCTGCTGCTGACCAACTGCACCTTCGACGGCGTTGTCTACAACGTGCGTCGGGTGATGGAGGAGTGCCTGGCGATCAAGCCCGACCTGGTCTTTTTGTGGGACGAGGCCTGGTTCGCCTTCGCCGGCTTCAACCCGACCTATCGGCCGCGCACCGCCATGCATGCCGCCCGCACCCTGCGTGATCGATACCGCAGCGCCGCCTACCGCGAGGAGTACGAGGCCTGGAAGGCCGAGTTCGACACCCTCGATCCCGACGACGATGCCTCCTGGCTCGAGCGGCGCCTGATGCCCGACCCCGACACGGTGCGCATCCGTGCCTATGCCACCCACTCCACCCACAAGACCCTGACCTCACTGCGCCAGGGCTCGATGATCCATATCTGGGATCAGGACTATCGCCAGAAGGTCGAGGCGCCGTTTCACGAGGCCTACATGACCCATACCTCGACCTCGCCGAACTACCAGATCATCGCTTCGCTGGACGTGGGGCGCATGCAGGCCGAGATGGAGGGCTTCGAGCTGGTGCACTCCCAGGTCGAGGCCGCGCTTTCGCTGCGCGAGCAGCTCTACACCCACCCGCTGTTGCAGAAGTACTTCCGGGTGCTGATCAACCGCGACATGGTGCCGCTGGAGTATCGCGAGTCGGGCGTCGAGACCTTCTACGACCCGGTCACCGGCTGGAACAAGATGGAGGAGGCCTGGGCCAACGACGAGTTCGTCGTCGACCCCAGCCGCATCACCATCGCCATTGGCGCGACCGGCATCGACGGCGATACCTTCAAGAACGAATACCTGATGAACAAGTACGGCATCCAGATCAACAAGACCTCGCGCAATACCGTGCTGTTCATGACCAATATCGGTACCTCGCGTGGCGCCATTGCCTATCTGCTCGACGTGCTGATCAAGCTGGCCAAGGAGTTCGAGTACCGCTGGGAGGAGAGTAGCCGCCCCGAGCGCAAGATCATCGAGAACCGTGTCCACTCGCTGACCTGTGAGCTGCCGCCCCTGCCGGACTTCAGCCGCTTCCACGATGCCTTTCGGCCGGCGGCCGGCAGCCATACGCCGGAGGGGGATATTCGTCGCGCCTATTTCCTGAGCTACGACGAGGAGAGCACGGAGTACCTTCGCTTCGACAATGGCGAGTTGCAGGCTCAGATGCGTGACGGCCGCGATGTGGTCTCGGCTAGCTTCGTGATTCCCTATCCACCGGGCTTCCCGGTGCTGGTGCCGGGGCAGGTGATCAGCGAGGAGATCCTCCGCTTCCTGCAGGCCCTGGATGTCACCGAAATTCACGGCTACCGGCCCGAGCTGGGGTTGCTGGTGCTCACCGAGCAGGCCCTCAGCGACCCATCGTCGGGCTAACTACTGGGCTAACAGAAAAAAGGGCATCTTCTCGGACAAAGACAAAAAATCCCTTGTTTTTCTGATCGGTTAACGAAAACTCCCGCCCCGCCTTCTCCCTTATCATGAACCCATCGAGCCGTGCCGGACGCAACCGGGCGGCTCGCCCGTTTTAACGTATTTTCGGCGCCCGAAGCCGCGCCGTATCGTTTCTTGGCGCCCAAAGCCGCGCCGTACTTTTTTCGGCGCCCGAAGCCGCGCCAAATCAGCACTGGCCATACGAGATCAACCTGGTCGGTGTGTCAGGGGAGGTGCCGCATGAACATGAAACTATCCAAGACGCTGACCACCATGCTCGACGATCCACGTCTGTTTCGGCAGTACGCCTATGTCGATGGCAAGTGGGTCCACGGCAATGGCGGCCGCGAGGAAGCCGTGCAGAATCCCGCCAGCGGCGAGGTCATCGGCCATATTCCCTGGCTCGAGGCGGACCAGGTGAGTCTGGCGGTGGATGCCGCCGAGGTAGCGTTTGCGCACTGGCGTGCGCTGCGCGCCGACGAGCGTTGCGAGCGCCTGCTGGCGTGGTACGACCTGCTGCAGGCCAATCGCGAGGACCTGGCCACCATCATGACCATGGAGCAGGGCAAGCCGTTGCCCGACGCCCGTGGCGAGGTGGAGTATGGAGCGAGCTTCGTGCGCTGGTTCGCCGAAGAGGGCAAGCGCACCTTCGGCGAGACGATTCCGAGCCATATCCCCAACGCGGCGCTGGGCACCATCAAGGAGCCGGTGGGCATCGCCGCGCTGATCACGCCCTGGAACTTTCCGCTGGCGATGATCACTCGCAAGGCCGCCGCCGCCCTGGCGGCCGGTTGCACGGTAATCGTCAAGCCCGCCGGTGAAACGCCCTACTCGGCGCTGGCGCTGGCGGAGCTGGCCGAGCGCGCCGGCATCCCGGCCGGTGTCTTCAATGTGGTGCTGGGCGAGCCCGCTGAGGTCTCGAAGATCCTGTGTGCCGAGGAGCGCGTCAAGGCGGTCTCCTTCACCGGCTCCACTCGAGTCGGCCGGCTGCTGCTCGAACAGAGCGCCAATACCGTCAAGCGGGTGTCCCTCGAGCTGGGGGGCAATGCGCCCTTTATTGTCGGGCCCGACATGGACCCCCGGGAGGCGGCGCTCGCCGCGGTGTCGGCCAAGTTCCAGACCGCTGGCCAGGATTGCCTCGCCGCCGACCGCATCCTGGTCCACGAGTCGATCCACGATGCGTTCGTCGAGCACTTCGCCGAGCGCATGGCGGCACTGACCGTGGGCAATGGCCTGGAGAGTGAGGTGGACCTGGGGCCGCTGATCCATCGGCAGGCCGTCGAGAAGGCCGCGGCCATCGTCGATGATGCCCTGGCCAAGGGTGCCACCCTGGTGGCCGGCGACCAGAGACAGGCGCCTGGGGAGAACTACTTCATGCCGACGCTGCTGACCGGGGTGACCCGCGACATGAAGGTCTGGAATGAAGAGACCTTTGCGCCGGTCGCCGGGATCACCGCCTATGGAGATGACGACCAGGTGATCGAGATGGCCAACGACACCGAGTATGGCCTGGCGGCTTATCTCTATACCCACGATATTCGCCGTATCTGGAAGCTGATGCGCGCCCTGGAGTACGGCATGGTCGCGGTGAACTCGGTGAAGATGACCGGCCCGCCGGTGCCCTTCGGCGGCGTCAAGCAGTCGGGCCTGGGACGCGAAGGCGGCGTGACCGGCATCGATGAGTATCTCGATACCAAGTATTACTGCCTCGGCGCCCTGGGCTCCGTGTCAGGGAGCTAGTTTCCGAGACAGAGCCGCGATGCACCAGCGAGCGATATCTACCCGAGGGCGCTGAGGCAAGCGCCGCGGCGCGCGGCGATCGACAGGGATGTCGATCGAGGGTCGGCAAGAGGGACCTTGATCCGACCCGACGCGCTGGCCGCAAGCGAAGCTTCAGGGTTTCGTCCTCGGGCATCGCGAGATGGTGCATGACGGCGACACCCTTCTGTATGTGAAATCGATAAACATCCTCCCCGGCGGGACGCCGGGGCGCCTTCCAACGAGAGAGAATGCAATGAACCAGCAGCACCAGGACCTGATCGACCGTGACCGCAAGGTGACCTTCCACGCCTCCTCTCACCTGCGTGACTTCGCCCATGGCAAGGCGCCGGGCCGTGTGATCACCGGCGGACAGGGCATCACCATCCGCGACAAGGATGGACGCGAGTTCATCGACGGCTTTGCCGGGCTCTACTGTGTCAATATCGGCTATGGGCGCACCGAGGTGGCCGAGGCGATCTACCAGCAGGCCCTGGAGCTCTCCTACTATCACACCTACGTTGGGCACTCGAACGAGCCGCAGATCGCGCTCTCCGAAAAGATCATCGAGCTCGCCGGGCCCGGGATGTCCAAGGTCTATTACGGCCTGGGTGGCAGCGACGCCAACGAGACCCAGCTCAAGATCGTGCGTTACTACAACAATGTGCTGGGGCGTCCGCAGAAGAAGAAGGTGATCTCGCGCCAGCGGGGCTATCACGGGTCGGGCCTGGCCACGGGGTCGCTGACCGGCCTCAAGGCGTTTCACGACCAGTTCGACCTGCCGCTCGAGGGTATCCTGCATACCGAGGCGCCTTACTACTATCATCGCGGTGCCGAGCAGCAGGGCATGAGCGAGCGCGAGTTCTCGGCCCACTGCGCGGCCAGGCTCGAGGAGATGATCCTGGCCGAGGGCCCCGATACCGTGGCGGCCTTTATCGGCGAGCCGGTACTCGGGACCGGTGGCATCGTGCCGCCGCCGGAAGGCTACTGGGAGGCGATCCAGGCGGTACTGAACCGCTACGATATCCTGCTGATCGCCGACGAGGTGGTGTGTGGCTTCGGTCGCATCGGTGCGGACTTCGGCAGCCACCACTACGCCATCAAGCCGGACCTGATGACCGTGGCCAAGGGCCTGACCAGCGCCTATCAGCCGCTCTCCGGAGTGATCGTCGGTGATCGTGTATGGCAGGTGCTCGAGCAGGGCACCGGCGAGTATGGCCCGATCGGCCATGGCTGGACCTACTCCGGTCATGCCCTGGGCTGTGCCGCGGCGTTGGCCAATCTCGAGATCATCGCGCGCGAGAAGCTGACCGAGAATGCCGCCGAGACCGGTGCCTACCTGCAGCAGGCCATGGCAGATGCCTTCGGCGATCACCCCATCGTTGGCGATGTGCGTGGCGCCGGCATGCTGGCGGCGCTGGAGTTCTCCGCTGACCCGGAGAAGCGAGAGCACTTCGACCCGGCCTTGAAGGTGGGGGCGCGTATCTCCGCCGCCGCCCTCGAGGAGAACCTGATCGCCCGTGCCATGCCGCAGGGTGACATTCTCGGCTTTGCCCCGCCGCTGATCGCCACCCGTGGTCAGGTCGACGAGATCGTCGCGCGCACCCGCCGGGCGGTTGATCGCGTTACCGATGAGCTGGTGCGCGAGGGCGCGCTCAAGACACTGACGGCACCGGTTGCCTGATCGGTCACGTGAACTGCTCGGCCCCGTGAGGGCCGCCTCGTCGCCGCGGGCCCGTCCCGCGGCGACGTCGTTGATGGCAGTGGGTTACATGGCGCTTGCCTTGCCCGCTGTGCTGGCACACCCTCGGAAGGACCGATTCGTACAGAAGGAGCGCTTTCCATGGCACAGGTCCTCGCCTTCGATGTCTACGGAACCCTGATCGACACCCACGGCGTCGCCACCGAGCTGGAGCAGCGCCTCGGCGCCCTTGGCAAGGCGGCGCTGGCCCCGGAGTTTTCGCGCCGCTGGCGGGAGAAACAGCTGGAGTACAGCTTTCGACGCGGGCTGATGGGGGGCTACGTGCCCTTCAATCAGTGCACCGAGGAGGCCCTGGTATTCACCGACCGCGCCCTGCAGGTGGGGCTCTCCGAGGCGGATCGTGACCATCTGATGCAGGTCTATGCCCAGCTTCCGGCCTTCGCCGATGTCGCCGGCGCCCTGCGTCGCCTCGGCGAGGCGGGCGTTACCTGCGTGGCCTTCTCCAATGGCACCACTCAGGCGGTGGAGGGGCTGCTGGCGCAGGCCGGTATCCGCGACCACTTCGAGGCGGTAATCAGCGTGGATGAGGTCAAGCGTTTCAAGCCGGACCCGGCGGTCTATGCTCATCTCCGTCATCGACTCGAGAGTGAGCCGGGGGACACCTGGCTGATCTCCAGCAATCCCTTCGATGTGATCGGTGCTCGTCATGCCGGCCTGCATGCGGCCTGGGTAAGGCGCAGCGCCGAGGCCCCGTTCGATCCCTGGGGCATCGATCCGGACCTTACCGTCGGAGACCTGGAAACCCTGGCCGAACGCCTCACCTGAGCGCGGCGAGGCCCCGCGGTGGGGGATCGCCGCGGGGCCTCGAGAGCTGTTGAGACTCTCGCGTTATTGTCGAGCGTGGTGGGTCAGTCGACCGCCTCGCCGACGGTGATGGTACCGCGCTCGGCCAGCTGCAGCGGGCGTGCATCGTCCTGAGTCCACTCGGCCATGGAGCCGTCGTACATGCTGACGTTCTCCAGGCCGCCCACCTCACTGAGCTGAAACCAGCCGCTGGCGGCCCAGTGGCCGGTGTTGCAGAAGGCCACGGTAGGGGCCTCCGGGTCCAGGCCGAGTGCCTCGATGTTGGCCTTGAGGCGCTCGGGCTCGAGGTAGTAGGCGCCATCACGCTCGACCAAGGCAGCGTGGTGAGGCAGGTTGACGGCGCCGGGTATCGTGCCGGGGGCACGCGCCGCCGGTGACTGGGTCCTGCCGGTATAGAAGTCCTCCGGGCGGGCATCCACCAGCGCCTCGCCGGCCTCGATGGCCGCTTCCACCTCCTCGGTGGTCGCCAGGAGCGCCTCCTGCAGGCTGGCCTCGAAGGTAGTGGCCTCGGGGGCGTCATAGGTGCCGCTGGCGACCTCGAAGTCCTGGGCCTGCCAGCCGGCGAAGCCGCCGTTGAGTACCGCTACCTCATCGTGGCCCAGTGCCTTGAAGGTCCAGTAGACCCGGGCGGCACTGCCGAAGTCGGTGGCCCCGGTGCCGGCCGAGACGACTATCACGGTGTCGTCATTGTCGATGCCCAGCTCGCCGATCAGGGTCTCGAGCGCCTCGATCTCGGGCATCAGGCCCGCGACGCCGTCGCGACTCTCGCGCCAGCCGGCGTCGGTGTAGTTGGAGTAGCGGCTACCCGGGATGCGGGCCTCCTCGAAGGAGGCGCGGTCGCCGCCGTTGTCGATACTGGAGCGGACGTCCAGTACCACCAGGTCATCGTTATCCAGCTGGTCGCTCAGCCATTCGGCATCGACCAGGGGAGAGGGGTGTTGGGCATGGGCGTTACCGGCCATGGCCAGCGTGCCGGCGGCGATCAGGAGTCGAGTCCGCATGGAGGGTACCTCGTCGTCGGGAAGGGGGCGCCTCCATGCTGCAACGATCCGGCGTTCCTTCGCCAAGAATGCTTGCCGACACTACTATTCCCAATGGATATATCGACCCGATGCACGGTGACTCTCTTGCGAAGGGCGCAACCCTCGAAGGCGACAGCCAGCGATCGTGTTGCTATTCCTGTAAGGAGTGTGAATACGCCACGACCAAGTCAGCAGCTATCCAGGATACCCGACTGGTGCAGAGGAGACCCGAGCATGCCCCAGCACTCCACGACCCGGCACTTCTGGTTGAGTGGCCAGCGGGCCGCCGAGCAGGACCGCTTCTTTCGCGAAGCCCTGGAAGCCCAGGGATGGGTGGAGGGCGACGAGACGACCTGGGATGCGGGTTGGGTTACCGGCATGCCGGCGCCGAGTCAGTTTCGTCGGGTGTCGGCGTACCGCAAGCTCAACCACTTTCCCGGCAACGCCGCCTTGACGGTCAAGAGTCGTCTGCATGAGAGCCTCTCCAGCATGAAGGCGAGAGTCGGTGAGGGCGTGGGCGAGGGGCACCCTCTGCTGTCACGCCTGACCTTCTTCCCCCACGCCTGGGTGATGCCCCATGACTATCATGCCCTGCAGCGGGTGGCCCTGGCGGAGCCGCAAAGACGCTGGATTCTTAAGCCCACCAACGCCTCCAAGGGCAAGGGGGTGAGGGTGCTGCGTGACGCCGCCGAGGCACCCGCCAGCCCGAACTGGCTGGTCCAGGAGTATCTGGATCGCCCTCACACCATCCGCGGGCACAAGTATGTGCTGCGTCTCTATGTGCTGATCAGCTCACTGACCCCGCTGAGGCTCTATCTCTACCATCAGGGGTTTGCCAAGCTGGCCTCCGAGCCGTGGGATCCCGACGACGCCGACAACCCTTACAGCCAGCTCACCAATCCCGATATCAACGCCCTGAACACTCGTGTCGAGGTGCCGGTGGAGTTTATCGATCTCGGCCGTTATCGCGCCTGGCTGCGTGACCAGGGCCATGACGACGAGGCGCTCTTCGCGAGGATCGAGGATCTGGTGGCACTGACCGCGATCTCCGGCGTGGATGCCCTGCGTCGCCGCACCGCCGAGGCGGGGGCCGATCCGCGCGGCGGCTACGAGCTGCTGGGTCTCGACTGCATGATCGATGATGACCTCAAGCCGTGGATACTGGAGTGCAACCTGAGCCCGTCGCTGGGCACCTGCGCGGCGCCCGAGGATGGCGGTATCGCCGAGGAGCGCATCAAGGGGGAGCTGGTACGCGACATGCTGCGGCTGGTGGATATTGCCGGTGAGTCTTCGCCGGAGTCGGAGGACGCGTCACCAGCGGCCTTGCTTGCCGAGGCCCGTGCCGAGGCGTCACGCGTCGGAGGTTTCAAGCGGCTGCTGCCCTCGGCGAGCCCCGAGCGCTACCTGCCCTTCTTTTCGCTGCCTTCACTGGCGGATATGACGCTGGCCGAGGCGCTGGCCGGGTACGCTCTGCCTCGCCCGCGCCTGGCTCGACGCCGGGTCACCGAGCTGCATGAGGCCGACAGCCTGGCACTCTACGCCGCCGACACCGGAAGGCTCTATCGTCCCAATGATGCCGCGGCGCTGATCTGGCTGTTGGCGACCGAGGGGCTGGACCCCGATGCCATCGCCGAGACCTTGCAGGCGGCCAGTGCCGAGCCGCCCGAGCCCGTGGCACTGCGTCGCCAGGTGTGGCAAACCCTGGGGGAGTGGTGTCGTGATGGTCTGCTCTGCCAGACACAAGCGGCTGTTCAGTCCGCCTTTGTTCGAAGCGAGAAGTCACGGGCGGAGGTTGCCGCTGATGCCGAGCCGGCTGCCTTGAAACTTCGCCATGATGGCCGAGCCTGGGCGCTGCGGATCGCCGATGCCGCGATCGAACAGCGCCTGGTCGAGGCGTTCGGTGCAGGGCTCGAACCCCTGCCGCCGGAGGAGGCAGGGCAGCTACCTTGGCTTTCGCTGCTTGCGGCCCCCGCCGGTTATGCGTTGGCCGAGAGCAGTCGTCTGGTGTCGAGTCGCCTGACGCTGGCGGAGGTGGTGCCGGCGCTCTCCACCCTGCTGCTGCGACTGGCCGCTCGCCCCGGCGAGCCGGTGCTGGACGTGGCCTGTTGGCAGTCACGCACTGGGGAGATGACGTTGCTGGCCGTCGATGATGAGGCCTGTCGCGAGGCCCTGGCGTCTTCGCTGGGAGAATCGCTGAGCCGTGGTGCCAGGCTGACGTGGCAGGGCGACATCGTGCATGTCGAGCCCCTGGGGCTTCCCTTCACCAGGCGGAGCAAGATGGTGGATGACGTAAGCGCTGAACAGGTCGCCACGCCGCTTCGCCTGATAACGCTGGAATCGAGCGAGGGTGAAGCATCCGCTGGGCTTCTGCCGCAGGCTCGACTCGATGCCCTGGCGGCGCTGCTGCCGCGTTGCCACACCGGCGAGGGCGGCGTGCCTTCGGCCGACCTGATGGCGCGCCTCGATGCGTGGCTGGAAGGGGTCTCGCGGCAAACAGTGCGCCTTCCAGAGGATGGTTCAGCCCTTTTCGACACGCTGGTTCAGTCAGATCTCTCCTCGGCCGGCAAGGCGTCGGTCGAGGCATGAGTCGTTGGGCCGCCTGACGGTCCAGCATGGCGGAGCGTCGCAAGGCGCTTCGCCACTCGATGGCAGGCGCAGCGCTGGCCTGCTACTGCAATACACGATGGAGGTCATGTCATGACTGAGATTGAAGAGCAACGCCGGACCCTGATCGCACGGCTCGGCCGTCGGTTGGGCCATGCGGCACCTGCCCTGGCACTGGTTGCCAGCGGTGCCGCCATGCAGGCGGTGGCCGCCGAGCCCGAGGAGGCCGTCTATACCAGCGGCCAGGAGGCTCCGCTGATGCTTGCCGAGGCCCATGCCGAAGGCGGTGCAGAAGCTGACACACACGCCATGGATAAGGCAGAGGGCGAGGCCGAAGCCGAAGGAGAGGCGGAAGGAGAGGCGGAAGCCGAAGCAGAGGGAGAGGCAGAAGCAGAAGCCGAGGGGGAAGGCGCCTATTGATGTCGAGCAACCGCTGCGCCGGCCTTCCGGGCCGGCGTGGTATCGATATCCCTCGGCAGCCGTGAGGAGGGTGTATGAAAGAGACCCACTTGCCAGCCTGTGTCGATAGCCTGATCGAGGAGAATCGCTGTAGCCTCCATCAGCTGGAGACGCTGCTGGTGGAGATCACTCCGCTAGCGTATCGCCACGGCTTCGATGCCGAGGCTCACCAGACCCTGGGGCGTCATGTGCGCCATATCCTGGATCACTATCAGGCGCTGCTGGATGGCATCGGTGTCGCCTGCATCGACTACGAGGCGCGTGTCCGGGAGCCCGGCCTGGAGCGGGATCCGGCCCTGGCTCGAGAGCGGTTGGGCCAGATCCACGAGGGGCTGACCAGGCTAGTCGAGCACGCCTGCGTGCCACTGCAGTTGAAATACCCGGTCGATGAAGAGGGAGCCACCCTCACGTTGACCACGAGCCTTGCCCGAGAGCTGGCCTTTCTGACCAGCCATACCGTACACCATATGGCGCTGCTTCGGGTGCTGGCGCAGCAGCTCGGGGTGAGACTGTCCGCCGATTTCGGTGTACACCCCTCCACGCTGCGCCATTGGCGTCGACAGACCATGGAGACACCGTTGGGGACGATCAGCGAACAGAGGCAGCGAGCATGAAAGGCCTTACCCCTATCGTGGTTGCCCCTGGTTGTGTGGCGGTGCTGGTTGACGCCCCGCTGGCCGCCTAGCCAGTCTGGCCGGAACAGGGCTGGGAGGTCCGCCAGACCGAAATGGATTACCCCGGGCTGCTGGCTGCCCTCAAGGAGGCCATCGAGGCCGAAGGCAATCGCCGAGGAGCTCGATACCCGGTTGCCGCCATCGCTAGGAGGAGCATGAGGCCGTGCAGTAAAGTAGGACAAGCCCCTCTCCACAGACGCATCTCAAGACATCCCAATTGGTTGCCTGCACGTCGGATCGTATGCCGAGTGTAACCATCTTTATCAGGATGAAGGCCATGGCGAGCTAGCATCGCCCGCCTCACGTGGCTATTCAAAAATAATCGCGCACCCAGACCCGTAGCTGCCGAGTAGGCGAAAGGCCTCACTGCAGAGATGGTCAAACGAGAGATGGGCGCTCAACGGCAGTCATGCGTACTTCATCTTCCGCCACAGAGTTTCTAGCGGTCTCAGCCCCGGCGAGTAAACCGATAGGTAGACCAGGCGTACGCGACGCAGCGTTCACTACAGCCGATGGCATGGCCTTGGTCACTCGGCAATAGGGCATGCACACGCCGGTGTAGGGCACGCTTTTCACCATGGCGATAGGCGGAAGACAGCCTCTCCAGCGATAATTCCCGAGGCCAGGGTCGAGGTGTCCTTTAGTGATGGCATGAAGAAGGCTGGGCGATCCGGATCACCATTGTGAAAAAAACAAAAAAAATTTCATTGAAAATGGATTTTTTTTGCTACATTCATTTGTGTGATGATCATCACCCAGAGCCAATGTGCCCAAACAACCATAACTAGCTGTATCGAGGACCATCGCCATGCCTTTCCTACCTCCCTCCAGGATGAAACCCCTGACGCCAGTACATCTCAGGCCAAGCATCGGCTCCCCGGTGCCCATCGCATGGCCGAACCATCGGCACGCCTCGGTGGCGCGGCCAGTGGCATGTCGGTGAGCCGTTAGGGGATTCCGCTGCGGTAACACCTGCCGCCTCGATGCGTACCCATCCGCTGCAACAATGACGTGACTTGTCGGCTCGCCCCGTGGGTCGGGTGACGACCCGTTGGCGATCCGTGGGGTCAGCCCCGTGATGTTGGGCGGCAAGAGATCTTGTGAAGGATAAGTCGATGAACGAACAACTAATAAGTAGAGTCGAGCGATATCCATCGGGTCGCCTGACGACTCGTCTATTTGGTGACTACGATCACTCGCTTTTCTGGCCGGTATTGTCGATCTATACCGCGATCATGCTATGCGCTCTGCTCTTCCCGGAACTCATCGGTGAAGTGCTGTCTTCTACCCGAGATTTCCTGATCTTCAACTTCGGTTGGAGTTTCCTGCTGGGCATGGGGGCAGCACTGCTGTTCTGCCTGTACCTGATCATCAGTCCGTTCGGTGATCTGAAACTGGGTGCGGATGATGAAGTGCCGGAGTTCTCCTACGGTGCCTGGATCTCGATGCTCTTCAGTTGTGGTTTCGGCATCGGGTTCGTGTTCTTCAGTGTGGCCGAGCCGCTGACGCATCTGTACCAGTCATCCCATGTGATCGACATGGGCGCGACGGGGGAGGCCGCCGGCGTCGCCAAGGCGGTCCAGCTCACTCTGCTGGATTGGGGCATGCACGGCTGGGCGGTGTTTGCCATTGCGGCCTGGGCCATCGCATTTCCGGCGTACCGACTGGGACTGCCTCTCACCGTGGCCACCGGTCTCTATGGCATTCTCGGGGAGCGCTGCAACAGCAGCCTGTGGGGACGCCTGGCCAACGCACTGGGCATTATTGGCACCATCGGCGGCAATGCCACGATGATCGGGCTAGGCGTGGCCTCCATCAGCTATGGCCTAAACACTCTGTTCGGACTCGATCTGGGCCCGATAGGCCAGGCGTTGGTCATGCTGGTGGTCATCATCGCTTACGTGATTTCTGCGGCCACGGGGGTCGAGCGTGGCATCAAGTTTCTCAGTCAGGCCAACATGGTCATGGCTGGTACCGTCCTTCTGGTGTTGCTCTTTTTTGGTCATGCGCCGACCCAGTATCTCCTGAACCTCGGGACGCAGCAGATTGGTGACTATTTCGGTGACATCTTTGCCCTGCAGTTCTGGAGCGATGCCGGTAACTTCGAGCAGCGCGACTGGCTCGGCTGGTGGGTCGTGTTCTACTGGCTGTGGTACATCTCCTATATTCCTTTCTGCGGCGGCTTTATCGCTCGTATCTCCAAGGGACGCACGCTTCGCGAGTTCATCGTCGGTGTCATCCTGGTCCCCATGCTGTTAGCGATTGGCTGGTTCAGCATCTGGGGCGGCTCCGCGGGATTTGTCGAGGTGACTGGTATCGCCCCCTTGTGGGAAAGCGTTCAGGAAAAGCCCGAGTCTGGCATCTATGCCCTGCTCGAGAGCATGCCGGGAGGCTGGTGGTTAAGCCTTATCGTGCTCTTCAACATCATTATCTTTGCCGTGACCACCTCTGACTCCGCATCCTTCTTCGCCGCCATGCAGGTATCCAATGGCGAGGAAAATCCCCGGGTGTCCATGCGGCTCCTGTGGGGGGTGATCATAGGCTTTACAGGGATCATGTTTCAGCTTACTGGCGGCTTCGATGCCATCAGGAGCCTTGCCATTGTCGTGGGTGCACCCTTCTTCTTCGTGGGCATAGCCTACATGTTCTCGGTCTATCGCATGCTCAAGTCGGCGAAGAAGGGCGGTGTGAAGAATATTGAAATAGGCTCTTTCTCGAGAGGTCTGGCATCGCATATCAAGTCGAGCGGCTAGTCGCCTTGATAACGATCCGACGAAACCGGAAGCACACTAAAGCCAACGCCCGGGGGCATCGCCAACCATCGGATGAGACCCCGGCCACCAGATAGAGTGAATCGACCCTATGTCTGCATTTCAGCCCTACTATCCGCACTATGATCCTCTGCATAGCGATCTTCCCGGGCAGGGGATGGACTATGCGCCGAGCTACTGGCGCCACCATGCCGGAGAGCCACCCGAGGATGACGGTGCCGTCAGCGCCGATATGGACGTGGATGTAGTCTTGATTGGCGGGGGCTTTACGGGCCTGGCCACTGCGCTGTTTCTCGCTCGTGAGTACGGCATCAAGGCGACCGTTCTGGAGGCCAATCAGATTGGCTGGGGGTGCACCAGTCGCAATGGAGGGCAGGGGCACCTGGCCTGGGGGCGCCTGAGCCGGAGACAGTGGGTCAAGAAATGGGGCGCGGATACCGCGCGCCGCTTGCACGCCAACACCCTGGAGGGCTTCGAGGTCTTTCAGTCCATGGCCGAGGATCCAGAAATCGACTGCGAGCCCCAGAATCACGGCAACCTGCTCGTCGCCCACAGTCCTCAGGCACTGAAGGAGTTGCAGGCAGAGTCTCGGCTCTGTCATGACGTGCTCGGCTACAAGACGCATGTGCTGGATCGCGACACGGTGCTGAATGAGTATATCGGCGACCAGGAGAGTTTCGGTGCCTTTCTGGAGCCGGTGGGGATCGCCGTCCAGCCGTTGAAGCTTGCCTATGGCTATGCCCGACTCGCCCGCAAGCTGGGGGCCAGGATTCACACGGCAAGCCCGGTACAGAACTGGACGACGGAAGGGGGGATCCATCACTTGCAGACCCCGGGCGGCGTGGTGCGGACGCGGGCAGTTGGCATTGCCACCGCCGGCTATACCAGTCCGAGCCTGCACAAGCTCACGGCCTACCGCAACATGCCCATCATGGCTAATTCGGTCTGGACGAGAACCCTGACGGACGAGGAGATCGAGGCGTGCGGTTTCCGCTCCACCATGATCGTCACCGATACGCGGAAGTTGCGGTACTACTACCGCTTCTTGCCCGAGAAACGGCTTCAGATCGGCACCCGTAGCGCCATCAGCGGCGCCGATGCGCAGAATCCCAAGCACCTGAAGGTTGTCCATGAGGCCATCGCGCGCAAGTTCCCGGCCCTGGCAGGCATCGAGACGCCCTGGTTCTCCCATGGGTGGATGGATATCTCCCACGACATGATGCCGCGTATCGTGCAGCCCGATGCGTCTCAGCAGATCTTCTATGCCCAGGGATACAGCGGCAATGGCGTTGCTTTCTCTGCCTATGCCTCGAAGAAACTGGCGACGCTGATCGCCGGCGGCAAGATCCCTGAGTCCGATCTTCCCATCTTCAGCTCGCCCCTTCCTGCGCACCCCTTGAGGCCGATTCGACGCATGGGGCAGAGGGCGCTGTACAAGTATTTCCAGATGCTGGATACCGTGCGTTGATGGCATGTGGCCTGCCAGGCAGGCAATCACCTAACCCGATTGGCAAGAGGAGTAGCACTATGAACGGCATGAGCAATGACACCCTGAACGCCATGTTCGACGCCTTCAACCGTCACGACATTGATGCGGTCATGTCATACTTCGCGGATGACATCGTGTTCGATACCGTCTCGGGATCCGAGGCGCATGGCACCCGTATCGAGGGTCGTGATGCCGTCCGGGCCGCGTTCGAGAACACCTGGGGCACCCAGCCGGATGTTCAATGGCTAAATGGCACCCATTACTTTGCCGATAATCGTGTGGTGTCGGAATCGACCTTTGTCGCCACACAGCCCGACGGTAAGCTTATTGAAGCCGATAGCGTAGACCTGTTCACGGTTCGCGATGGCAAGGTCGTGCGCAAGCAGGCGTTTCGCAAGCAGCGCCCGCCCTTCGATCCCGCCTGATGCGATGCGCCCCGGACGCGTCGCTCGACCGGGGCGCCTGTCATGGCACAACAGGCGGCCGATGGGGTGATGCCATCAGGCGGTGTTTCGGTATCCCGCGTTCTGTTATTCTTTTTCGGTGTGATTCTTTGCCATCCGAGTACCCGAGATGCCTGACGAAAGCGTGAATAAGGCGGCCAATGCTGATCCCGATGACCTGCGCCTCGGGCGTCAGATTCGTGACCTGCGAAAGGCCAAGCGCATCACGCTGGCCAGTCTGGCCAAGGAGGTCAACAAGTCTGTCGGCTACTTGAGTCAGGTCGAGCGGGGTGTGTCGTCATTGCCCATCGGCGTCTTGCAAGCCATCAGCAATGCTCTGGGCGTGCGGGTCAGCTGGTTCTTTCAGCCCGAGGGCGGAGCCGAGAACGGCGAGCATGACTATATCGTGCGTGCTGACCACCGGCGTGCCATGGCATTTTCCGGCATCGGTGCGCGGGAAGAGCTGTTGTCTCCGCGCCTGAGCGGCCAGCTGTTGCTGATCATGACGAGGCTCGAGCCAGGCGGCGGTGGTGGGGAAGTCCCGCGGCAGCGCAACGGGGAAGAGGCGGGGTACGTCGAGGCTGGCACCCTGGAATTGACCATCGGTGAGCAGACGTTCGTGCTTGAGACTGGCGACAGTTTTTCGCTGACCGGTGACGCCCCTCACTGGATTTATAATCCGGGTGACACCGAAACTCGGGTGATTTGGATAATGACAGGTGTCGAATACTGACGCTTTAGGCTGCACGATGATACTCCTCAGGCTTATATATTATTATGTGGAGAAAAGAATATCTAACGCCAGCACTATTACGCTCGATAAGTCCGAACCCGTCTCACGATAATCCGCATCCAGGCTTTGTCTGAAAAGTCGGCGAGCGAAGGTTAGACAAGGAAAAGTCGGCGAAAAGACGGACCGGGCTCGCGCACGAGTTTACGGAGGGTAAGTGAGCGCTTTGATTCGATTGTTAACGCCGTATAGCCGAGCGCAGAAAGATTTCGGGCAGAGCCTAAGGACAAACCAAAGATCGGCGTTACACTGCCCAATACGTTACCTATTTCGAGCATGGCTCTGGAATGGCTGAAGTGTCATCTTGTTGCATGGCCGCGTGATTATGCTAACTGACAGACGATAAACAACAGGCCCGGAGTAGTAGCGCACGGATCACAGTAGGGCCAGAAAAGCACTCCATCTCGTTTCATCAGAATGAACGCTGCCAAAAAGGCCACATGAGGTGGTCGTCGATGGTCACACGGACATACCCCACCCCGCACCAGGCGTACTCTGCTGATGGTCGCCCGTTACATGATCTCCTGGTCGCTTCAAGCGGTCCAGCATCTTGATGCCCAGATGCAGGAGGAGCCTGAGGCATCATGCTCATATTATCAGGTCTCCCCGGTGGCAAGGCAGCCAGCCGGTTCAGGCCGTTCGATCAGAGCCCTCGTGAGTGAGGCAGGGTAATTAGTTTCGATTTTCTGGTGTAAGGAAAGTGGTAGCCATAGGGACAAAGTGGCAAGACCCGAGCGAAGGTCTTGGTAGTGCCAGAAAACATGAGGTGTTGTTATGAATATTCGATCTGCAGTTATTGCCATGATAGCTCTTATGCTTAGTGCCGGACCCCTAATGGCGATGGATTCCGAGTATCTTGAGAAGCGCCGCAAGTCTTTGTATGAGGATAGTGCCGGGCCGGTCTCTCAGGACGAAGGTTTTGGGGGAAGGAGCGTTGAAAGAGATATCAGCCAGAGTGGAAGAGAACAGCCCAGAGGAGCAAGTAACGAGAAGGGAGTTACACAGGACCACTTGCGCTACTGGTGGCTATAGTCAACCAGCCCCCTGAAAAGCCCCGAACCTGAAGGATCAGGCTCGGGGCTTTTCAGGGGGGCTGTTCTTGGCCATCCTGATAGGGAACTCAACAAAAGAGAGAGCCGGTATCATGAGAAAGTGTCTGATCGGGGCGGCAATGACCATGCTCGTGGCCATGCCGGTGATAGTGCAGGCGCAAGAGCATGGGGTGATGCACCTGCAGTCGAGTGATGGTATCGAGAGTGTCGAGCAGCGGCTTCGTGGCGCCCTCGAGGAGAAGGGGCTGACGCTGATGACGGTTGTCGACCACGCCGCCAACGCGGAAGGAGTTGGGCTCACGCTGCCCGCAACCCGTACCTTTATCTTCGGCAACCCGAAGGTGGGAACGCCGATGATGCAGTGTCGGGGAAGCATGGCGCTGGATCTGCCCCAGAAGATCGTGGTCCGTGAAGTCGACGAGGGCGTCAGGCTGGAGTGGAACTCGCCTCTCTATCTGGCCGAGCGTCACTCCCTGGAGGAGTGTGATCTGCCGCTGGACAAGGTCGCCGGTGTACTGGAAAGCGTGGCAAGCGCTGCCGCCGACCGGTGACATCAATGGAGTGGGGCTCCGACGGACGCGTCAGCGCCCGTCGTCTTCGTGATCCACCCGATGGTCAGAGCCGTATCGCCTGCAGGCCTCTCGAAGCAGCGTAAACTGCCTGTCACACTGCCTGCAGGCACCGCACATTGACAGGTGAAACCGTAGTGAAACCCTTTCCTGAAGGGTCAGGTTGCGTTCATGCTTGAGTGACATCAGCCGTGTGGCCTCTTTGCACATCATCATGATGTTTCTCCTTCCAACCAGCCTTTCTCGATGCATTGGCGTAGACGAAGGCGCGCACGGTGCAGAATCACCCAGCAATTGTTTTCCCGAATCTCGAGCAGCCGGCAGATCTCCTCGGTAGAGAGTCCCATCAGTTCGCGCAGCGAGAAGACCCGGGCAGTATTCTCCGGCAGTGCGATCATGCAGGCGTCGAACACCTTCCAGAAGTGCTGGCTTTCGACGACGGCGTCAGGATCTCCCCAGCTTGCCGGGCGAGAACGGGCTTCCCAGCGTCCGTTTTTTCGAAACTGTCGATCGATGACCTCATCACTCTCCTCGTCATCGAGAGGCTGGAGCCGCCCCTGGCGCTTCTGGTAGCGCATGATATCGAGAATCTTGTACTTCAATATTCCAAACACCCAGGTGTCATAGCCGGAACGACCCGCGAAGGTGGCATCCTTCTCGATAGCCGCCATCAGGGCTTCCTGAACGGCATCCTCTGCCATTGCACTGTCGCGTAGATGCATCCTGGCGAAAGCGACCAGTTTGGGTCTGATCGATGAAAGATGCTCCAGGCGTGTCGATCGCTGATTGGCAAGCCTGTCACCCTCGCTCGCGGCCGGGTCTTCCATAAGGGTTGTCTCCAATATCTTGGGGGGACAGGCGCAGGAACTTCTGATGCACCCCTTTCGTCGCCTGACTCTCATCGGTGGCACTGTGCTTGCTGCTTGAGTTCAGGGTTGCAAGCCTCCTTCACGGTGAGTGTAAGCCGATGCTGTCTCCAGCGACAAAAAACAAGCGCACTGGACGATACTGATCCATAGGGACACGTGTGGAGGGGTGGGGATGAAAGCCCTGGAGAGCTGTGGCTATCGCATTAGTTGCTGGCTGTCGAGGCCCAGGCCATGGCACCGGCCCGAGTCGGTGACGGTTGGCGAGGTGTGGTGCTGTCTGCTTCCCGGTGACGTCCTGCTGGTCGAAGGATCATCACGCTTGAGCACTGTCATCAAGTACCTGACCCAGTCGTCCTGGTCACATGCGGCGTTGTTTGTCGGATCCGAGGCGGCGATAGGGGCCGGGGGCGCGCCCGGCTCCGCATTCGTCGAGGCGGACCTGGCCGAGGGGGTCCGTCTGGTCGGTTACGATGAGTTCAGTGGGTACCCCTTGCGGATCTGTCGCCCCGTTGGCCTCGCCGATAACGACATCCAGCAATTGATAGAGCATGCTACCCATCGCGTCGGCCAACGCTATGATCTGCGCAATATCTTCGACCTGGCACGCTACCTGATGCCGCTCCCTCCGGTTCCGGTTCCCTGGCGGCGTGGAATGCTGGCACTGGGTAGTGGCGACCCGACCCGTGCAATCTGCTCGACGCTGCTTGCCGAAGCGTTCCAGTTTATCAACTACCCCATTCTTCCCATCGAGGAGTGGCTGAGAGATGAGCAGCGCTGCGCCGAATGTCGCCGCCGGATCTTTCGCCGCCGACACTTCAGCCTGTTTACGCCTCGCGACTTCGACCTGTCGCCCTATTTTCAGATCATCAAGCCGGGTCTTGGGTCAGGGTTCGACCCTCATCGGCTGCGCTGGGCGTCATCCGAAGGAGAAGGGGAGGTGGTGTAACGGCTGCGGGAAGCGTGTCGCCAGCGCCTCAGGTCCTCGGGGCGGTCGACGTCCCACACGGTGGCCGGGCAGGCCAGGCGCCAGCCCAGGGCATCCAGGCGTTGGCGGGTCTGGGCCATGACGCGCCCGCTGCCCCAGTCGATATCGGTGAAGAGGCTGGGGTGGGCCTCGTGGAGGCCGAGCAGTGCATAGCCGCCATCCTCTGCCGGCAGGCAGGCGGCGTCGTGATCGGCCAAGGCCTCGGCACAGGCGCTCAGCAGCTCGGGCGTCAGTGTCGGGCAGTCACTGCCGATAACCATCGCCGGACCCGGCGTCAGCGCGAATCGCATGCGCTCGCCCAGGTCACCCTCGGGCTGCGCATGCCGGGCGACGCCATGTTTCGTCGCCAGCTCGAGAAACAGCGGGTGCTCATGCTCGAGGGCCGTACACAGCGTGATCCGCTTCGCCGGCAGGGCCGCACAGGCCACGGCCAGGGTGTGGCGAAGCAGGCTCGCATGAACACGGGCGGCCTCTTCGGCACCGCAGCCCGGAATGAGGCGTGTCTTGACGCTTCCGGGAATCGGGGCCTTGGCCAGGATGGCGAGCCTGACCCTGCCGGCGACCCCTTCAGCGCACATGTCGATACTCCCTGGCCAGTGTCTCGGGTGGTGCTCCCCGCCAGTATCGCAAGCGCAGTCGCCACATCAGCCAGATGGTACGCCAGGGGCCCTGGCTGTCCCAGCGGCGACCGGAGCTGGTCACCCGCGAGCGCAGGCAGGCCGGGGGAGAGAGTCGCCCGAGGCGACGACTGATGGCGATATCCTCCATCAGTGGCTGGTCGGGGAAGCCCCCTACGGCATCGAAGGCGGCGCGCGTCATGAACAGCGCCTGGTCGCCGGTCGCGATGCCGGTCAGTCGCGAGCGCAGGTTCATGGCGCGAGCCACCACCGGCAGCAGTCGGCTATCACCCTCCAGGCGGATATCGAATCTTCCCCAGCAGCGTTCCCGGGAGAGTGCCTGGTCGATATGGCTATCGGCATTGTCGGGCAGGTGAGTGTCCGCATGCAGAAAGAGCAGCGCCTCGCCACGGGCCACCTCTGCCCCGCGGTTCATCTGTCGTGCCCGCCCGCAGGGTGCTTTAATCAGCCTTTCGCAGTGAGGTCGGGCCAGTTCAGGGGTACCATCCCGGCTGCCGCCATCGACCACGATCACCTCCGTGCCATCTTGGCGCAGGGGAGCAAGCCTGCTCAGGGTGGTCGTGATCGTTGCGGCTTCATTCAACACGGGAATGATCAGGCTCAGCGGTGGGTTGGGCATCGTCTCCATGGCCATCATGGGATTGAAGCGTAAGGATACCGTACCACCGACGACTCAGATTCACGCTTTCATTTCTCGCCTTTTCTTTATTTTCTTGTCCTTTCAGGCCCGAGGAGGCCCGATGCGCTCACATCGACTGCTGTTACTCCTGCTGATTGCCGCCCTGGTGGTGGCCTTCTTTCTGTCCGGTGCCAATGATTACCTGACCCTGGAGGTGCTGCAGGCCGAGCAGGCGCGCTTTCATGCCTGGCTGTCGCGAGAGCCGGTGACGGTGATCGGTGGCTTCTTCCTTTTCTATGTCGCGATGGCGGCGCTCTCCCTGCCGGGGGCGGCCCTGATGACGGTGCTCAGCGGCACCCTGTTCGGTCTGGGCGGGGGGCTGCTGCTGGTCTCCTTTGCCAGCACCATCGGGGCGACCCTGGCGGCCCTGATCGCGCGCACCCTGTTGCGCGGGCCACTGGAGCGGCGCTATGCCCGCCAGCTGGAGCGCATCAATGCCGGTATTCGACGCGAGGGTGCCCTCTATCTCTTTACCCTGCGCCTGATTCCGCTGTTCCCGTTCTTCGTGATCAATCTGGTGGTGGGCCTGACGCGCATGCGGCTGTCCACCTTCTACTGGGTCAGTCAACTGGGCATGCTGCCGGGCACCGTGGTGTTCGTGAATGCCGGCAGTGAGCTGGCCGACCTGGAGTCACTGGGCGATATCCTGTCACCCTCGCTGCTGCTCTCCTTCGTGTTGATTGGCCTCTTTCCCTGGCTCGCCAGGGGCGTGGTGGCGGTGGTTCGGCGCCGGGCCCTGGCCCGTCGCTACCGGCGCCCCGGGAGGTTCGACCGCGATATCGTGGTGATCGGCGCGGGTGCGGCGGGGCTGGTGGCCAGTTACATCGGCGCCGCCGTGCGCGCTCGAGTGACCCTGGTGGAGCGGGAGCGCATGGGAGGCGACTGCCTCAATACCGGCTGCGTGCCCTCCAAGGCACTGATTCGCGCGGCACGCTCGGTCCGGGAGATTAGACGGGCGGGTCGCTATGGCGTCCGGGTAGCGGAACCCAGGGTAGATTTCGCGGCGGTGATGGCCCATGTAGAGGATGCCATCGAGCGCATCGAGCCCCACGACAGTCCCGAGCGTTATCGTGGCCTGGGCGTGGACGTCCTCGAGGGCGATGCGCGACTGACGAGCCCCTGGGAGGTCAGGGTGGCGACGCCCGAAGGGGAGCGTACCCTGACCACACGGCAGGTGATCATCGCCAGTGGTGCGCGACCGCGGGTGCCTGAGCTGCCCGGTATCGAGGCGGTGAAGGTGCTCACGTCCGACAACCTTTGGCAGCTCGATACGCTGCCCGAGCGCCTGGTGGTGCTTGGGGGTGGCCCGATCGGCTGTGAGCTGGGGCAGAGTCTCGCCATGCTGGGCAGCCGGGTGACCCTGGTGGAGTCTGCCGAACAGCTCCTTCCCCGCGAGGATACCGAGGTGGCCAGGGAGCTCGAGGTCGCCATGGAAGAGGAGGGAGTGCAGCTGCTGCTGGGCCATCGGGCGCTGCGGATCGTCGCCGACGGCGAGGGTCACGCCCTCGAGGTGGCCGACGCCGATGACAGCCATACGCGCCTGCCCCTGACCCATCTGCTGGTGGCCGTGGGCCGCGAAGCCAATGTGACCGGCATGGGGCTCGAGGCGCTGGGAGTCGAGACCCGGCAGAACGGTACCCTGGAGGTGGACGAGACGCTGCGCAGCGTGCTGCCCAATGTCTGGGCCTGTGGCGATGTGGTGGGGCCCTACCAGCTGACGCATGCCGGTGCCCATCAGGCCTGGCACGCCACCGTCAATGCCCTGTTCGGGGAGGTCAAGCGCTTCCGGGTCAGTTACCAGGCGCTGCCGGCTGTCACCTTTACCACGCCGGAGATCGCGCGCGTCGGGCTCAATGAACGCGAGGCTCGAGAGAAGAGTGTCGATGTCGAGGTAACCCGCTATTCGCTGGGTGAGCTGGATCGCGCCCTGGCCGAAGATGAGGCCCGGGGCTTCGTCAAGGTGCTGACTCGCCCGGGGAGTGACCGCATCCTGGGGGCTAGCATTGTCGGTGCCGAGGCTGGTGAGATGCTGGCGACCTTCACCCTGGCGATGACCCGCGGGATCGGCCTCAATCGCCTGCTCTCCACCATCCACCCCTACCCCACCCGCAGTGAGGCGGTGAAGGCCGCCGCCGGGGTGTGGAAGAATGCCCATAAACCGGAGCGCCTGCTGGGGTGGCTGGCGCGCTACTTTGCCTGGCGGCGCGGTGAGCGCGAGCCGTCCAGGGATGGCTGCAACAAGGAGTCGCCTTATGCCTGAGGGGCTGCTGCAACATGAGCCCTGGTTGCGGTTGGTGGCCTTCGCCGGTGTGCTGCTGGCGATGGCCGGCTGGGAGCTTGTGGCCTCGCGTCGCCCGCAGCGGGTGCCCAGGCGGCGTCGCTGGCCCGCCAACCTGATGATCGTGGTGGTCGACACCCTGGCGCTGCGCCTGGTATTTCCGCTGGCGGCGGTGGGTGTGGCGCTGGCCATCGCACCCCATGGCTGGGGGATGATGCCCTGGCTGGGGGTGCCCTGGTGGCTGTCGGTGCCGCTCTGTGTGCTGGCCCTGGATGTCGTCATCTATTTCCAGCACCGTCTCTTCCACGCCGTACCCTGGCTGTGGCGGCTGCACCGAATGCACCACGCCGATCTGGAGATCGATGTCACCACGGGGCTACGCTTTCATCCGCTGGAGATCCTGCTCTCGATGCTGCTCAAGGTCGTGGTGGTGCTGGCGCTGGGGGCGCCGGCGGTGGCGGTGCTGCTCTTCGAGGTGATCCTCAACGCCAGCTCGCTGTTCAACCACGCCAATGTGCGTCTCTCGTCACGGCTCGACCGCTGGCTACGCTGGCTGGTGGTGACGCCCGACATGCACCGGGTTCACCACTCCTGGCGTCAGCATGAGACCGACAGCAACTTCGGCTTCAACCTCTCCTGGTGGGATCGCCTGTTCGGCACCTATCGTGCCCAGCCCGAGGAGGGGCACCTGGGCATGACGATCGGTCTCAAGATCTTCCGGGACCCCCGCGAACTGCGCCTGGGTCAGATGCTTACCCAACCCTTCCGCCGACCGGTGCCACAGCCGGAGGGCAAGCCGATCAGCCGAGAGTGATCACCGGCCCGCCGGCGTCCTCGGCATCCTCGTGGTCGTGGGTCACCAGCAGGCTGGGCAGGCCGGCATGCCGCAGCCGGTCGAAGACCAGCTGGCGCACCTCGTGACGCAGCTGGCGGTCGAGCCGGGAGAAGGGTTCATCGAGCAGCACCGCGGCCGGCTCGGAGAGCAGCAGGCGTAGCAGCGCGATGCGTGTCTGTTGACCGCCGGAGAGGGTCGCCGGGTCGCGGGGGCCGAAGCCGGCGAGGCCCACCTCAGCCAGTGCCTGCTCGATGCGAGCGGCCCTATCCTTGACTCGTCGAGGCATGCCGAAACGCAGGTTGCCGGCCACCGAGAGGTGAGGAAAGAGCAGCGGGTCCTGGAACAGCAGGCCGATGCCGCGGGCCTCGGCGGGCAGGGACGTGATATCGCGCCCGCGCAGCCATACCCGCCCCCGGGCCTCGAAGGCGGGATCGAGGAAGCCGGCGATCATGGCCAGCAGGGTCGACTTGCCGGCGCCCGAGGGGCCCATCACGGTCAACACCTCCCCGGGGCCGATGACGGCATCGAGCTCTACCAGTGTACGACCTCCCAGGGCGAGCCGAATCTCTTCCAGAACCAGGGGGTGTGATGTCTTCATGGCGCTCCTCGCATGCCACGACGGTTTGACCACAGCAGCCGGGGCAGGCCCATGGCGATGATGAAACCCAGCAGCGGCAGGCTGGCCTGAACCAGCGCCCAGACGCCGATCACGCGGCGGTTGCCGCCGCTGGCCAGGGATACCGCCTCGGTGGTGACGGTGGCAATGCGCCCGGCCCCCAGCAGCAGGGTGGGTAGATACTGACCGATGCTGATCGCCATGCCCACTGCGGTGGCGGTCAACAGCGGTGCCAGCAGCATGGGCAGGCGTACCCGCCAGAAGGCCCCGTTGCGGGAGTGGCCCAGGGTCAGGGCGAGCCGCGTCCAGCGCGGGTCGAAGCGGCGGTAGCTCTCGGCCATCGACAGGAAGACATAGGGCAGCACGAACAGCAGGTGCGCAAAGATCACCAGGGGCAATCGGGCGCGGATGCCCAGGGCTTCCAGCAGCACCACCAGGCCAAACAGGAAGGCGATCTGAGGCACGATCAGCGGCAGATAGAGCAGATTCATGGCGGTGATCCGCCGGCCTGGTGCAGGGAGCGGCCCGTTCACGCCAGGGCGCCGACCGCCACGCTGCTCGTTCTCCAGTACCGCCAGGGTCAGCAGCATGGCGAGCAGGGTGGCGCTTGCCGCGATGGTCAGGGTGGTGGTCACGGGGCCACCCAGCAAGGGAAGCGCGGTCTGCCAGTGGCCCAGGGTCAATGTGGTCGGCAGGGCATCGGGAAAGCGCCAGAAGCCGGCGACGGAGTAGAGGGCCAGGCCACCGAGCCCCAGCCCGGCGGTGAGCGTGGTGATGACCAGAGAGCCGCGACCGGTGAGGTGCAGCCAGCGCTCGCCGCCGCGCCGTTGGCCGTTCACCACCCAGCCTCGGCCCAGGCGCCTTGCCAGGCACTCCAGCCCCCACCAGATGAGCAGGGCCGTGAGCGTGACTCCCAGTTGAAGCACGGCGCCGGCCGAGGCCAGGAAGCGTTTCTCCAGGTCGGGGTCGTGGAACCACTCGAGAATCGAGACGGCCAGTGTCGGTGGCAGCGTCGGCCCCAGGATCATCGCGACATCCACTACCGAGCTGGCGAAGGCGATCACCGCGTAGACCGGCAGGCGAATCAGCGGGTAGAGCGCCGGGGCCACCGTCTTGAGCCAGGCGATGGTGGGTCGATAGCCCAGCGAGCGGGCCAGGGCCACTCGTCTTGGGGCGTCGAGCTGGGGGAGAGCCGCCAGGCTCATCAGCATCAGGAAGGGAAGCTCCTTGATGATCAGGCCGGCCATCAGGCTGAGGCCCCAGGAATCCTGGACAATCAGCAGGTCCGGCGGCCGCTCCCAGCCGGTCGCCCCCGGCGAGAACAGCCGCGCCATCAGCCCCGAGGGGGCGATCAAGAAGGCCAGGCCGAAGGCCGCCGCGGCGTGGGGCAGCGCCAGCAGCGGCGACACCGCACGGCGCAGCCAGCGGTCGAGTCGGGTGTCGGCGGCCGCGGCCAGGAACAGCAGCACCACGGCCAGTGATACGGCGGTGGCGATCAGGCCGCTGGCCAGGCTGATACTCACCGAGCGTGCCAGCCCCGGCTGGTCCAGCAGCTCGCGCCAGGGGGCCAGGCTGAACGTCTCGCCGCCCAGAGCGGGCAGATAGCCGAAGGCCGGTAACAGCACCATCGCCACGCCGGCCAGTATGGGGCCGACCAGCAGAGTGAACACCACCGTCGGCATCAGGCGCAGCCACATGGCGTCCGCTGCCTCCCGTCATCCTGCATGCGTTGCCTCACTGGGCGATGTAACGTGCTTGCCACGCTTCCTGCAGGGCCGTCATCCAGCTGGGATGGGGCTCGGGCAGGGTCTTCGCCAGGGCCTCGGGGGCGAGCATGGCGGGACTGTCCGCCTCGATGGCAAACAGCCGGCGAGTGGCGTCGTCCAGATGGGCCACGTCGAGCACCGTACGGTCGCCCCAGACGGCGAGGTCCTGCTTGTGGGCCTGGGCCTCGGGGGAGAGCAGGAAGTCGGCAAGCACCAGGGCACCCGCCTTGTGCGGCGAGTTGAAGGGAATCGCCACGAAGTGGACGTTCCCCAGGGTGCCGTCGTCGAACACGTAGCTGCGGGTGCTGGCGGGCAGCTCGAAGTCGGCCACCGCGGCGGCCGGCTCGGAGGGGTAGAAGGTGAAGGCCAGGGAGAGTTCGCCGGCCCCCATCAGGCTGCGCAGTTCCGGCCCCGAGTTGGGGAACTGTCGCCCGCCACGCCATAGGTGCGGGTGCAGGGCATCCAGGTAGTCCCACAGCGGGGCGGTAATCGTGGCGAAATCACTGGCTTCTACCGGCGCATAGAGTGCTTGGCGATCGTCGGCCAGGGCGATCAGCGCCTGCTTGAGGAAGGTGCTGCCGGTGAAGTCGGGAATGCGCGGGTAGCTGAAGCGTCCGGGATTGGCACGGGCCCAGTCGAGCAGCGCCTCGATGCTGCCGGGGGGGGTCTCCACCTCCTGGCTGTCCCCGCGGAGCTCGTCGCTATCCCCGCGAAGCTCATGGCTGTCATAGTAGAAGGTGATCTGCGCCTTGCCCCAGGGGGACTCGAAGCCCTCGGTGGGTAGGGTGAAGTCGGTGATCACCTCGGGGTTGTCGGCGGGGCGCGTCAGGGAGAAGTTGGGCAGCGCCTCGGCGAAGGGGCCATACAGCAGCTCGTGTTCGCGCATGGCGGCGAAGTTCTCGCCGTTGAGCCAGACCAGATCGATGCTGCCATCGTCCAGGTTGTTCGCCGCCTTCTCCGCGACGACCCGTGAAACCGCGGTGCTGGTGTCATCCAGCTTGACGTGCACGACCTCGACGCCGTGGGCCTCGGCCATCCGCTTGGCGACCCAGGCGATATAGCCATTGGTGCGCGTGTCGCCGCCCCAGGCGTTCCAGTAGACCGTCTGGCCGCGAGCCTGCTCGCGCACGGCCTGCCAGTCATCGAGATCGGGGCTGGCCGCCAGCGGTGAGGCCGACGCCAGGCCGAGAGAGACACAGACCAGTGCGGTGGCCAGGCGGGCGGGGCGATATCGGAGCATGGTCAGGCATCCTGTTCCAGAGCGTTCGAAAGGGCAGTGGCCAGCGCGTCGAACTCGCGCCGGACATGGTCGATGACGGCGGGGGAGAGGTAGTGGTCGACCCTGTCGCGCACATGGGCGATCAGCGCGTCATCGCTGAGCTCGGCAGACCAGTCTTCACCGCGGGCCCCGGCGTCTCGGGTGCGATCATGACTGGCACGCCACTTGGCGCACCAGGTCAGCGACCATAGCCACATGGCGCGGCGGCAGGCGAGCAGGGTGTCGAGCTCGCCGATGCCGGTGCGGCTCATCCAGCGCTGGTGGAAGTCGGCCAGTTCGCCGATGCCGAGCACGGCATGGCTGTTGGGGTCCCAGGTGGTGGAGGTATAGAGGCTGGCGTGGGCCAGGTCGAAGCCGGGGAGCCCGTAGCGGCACTTTTCCAGGTCGACCAGCACGGCGCTACCCTCGGCATCGATCAGGAAGTTGCCCGGGTGCGCATCGAAGCTGATCAGCCGGGGTCTCGACGCCTCGCCGCGCTCGAGTTCACTCGGCAGGGAGCCCAGCTCCTCTCGCACCATCGTCACCACCTCGGCAGACAGTCCAGCCTGGTCGAGGAACTCGGCCTGGGTCGTCACCTCTTCGCGCATGGCGGCCCAGGGATCGGCCGGTGCCAGCAGCGGGGCACGTGCTTCGGCGGGCGGCAGCGGTAGCCCATGCAGGGCGGCGAGTGCCTTGGCGATCGCCGGCAGGTCGTCGGGCAGTCGAGCCGGCCGCCCGTGTACGGCATCCACCAGCAGGCCGCCTCGAGGCAGCGTTGTCGATGGGGTGAGCACGCCCTGCAGGGATGGTGTGTGACCGGAGGCGCCGGCGCGTTCGAAACAGGTGGCCTGGTAGTCCAGATTGGCGCCTGCCGCAAGGCCCAGCTGGCTCTGCTTGGGGAGTCGTGCCACCCAGTCGTCCCCGTCACGGACGAGCCAGAAGTGGTGATGGGCCAGCCCGGTATCGGCCATCGGTCGCAGCTCACGTATCGCCTCCCGATAGCCCTGCCTGACCAGCGCCTCGGCCAGGCGTTCTCTCTGTGCGCCCCGTGTCTCGGTGGGTCTCGCTTCGCTCGTGGTCCCTGTCATGGGCCTCCTCGCTGGAATGATATCGATCTGTCAGGAGTGTCGTGGCGAAGCAGAGATCCTTACAGCCTTTAGCCGTAAGGTTCGCCGGGTCGGCTCCTACCAAGACGTATCGCCTAAGGGTGGCGGTCCCCATGGCGTCGAACGTCATCGGGAGAGTATCAATATCCCTTGTCCCTGTGGGCAATGACCCTGTGGGCAACCATCGAGGAGAAGCACCATGTCACACGATAACGACAAGAGACACCGGCTGCTGGGTCGCCTGAGTCGGCAGCTGGCCTGCACGGCCCCCGTGCTGGTGCTGGCGGCGGGGGGCGTCTCACTGCAAGTCACCATGGAGGATGAGAGCGGCGACACTGGCCCGGGCACTCTCTCACTGTTCCTCTCCAGCGCCCATGCCGAGGCGCAGGGTGAGGCAGAGGGCGAGGCGCAGGGCGAGGCAGAGGGCGAAGCTGAAGGGGAGGCAGAAGGAGGGGCCGAAGGAGAGGCCGAAAGTGAAGCAGAGACAGAAGGCGAAGGCGAGGCAGAGGCAGAAGGTGAAGCCGAAGAGGTTAAGGCCGATAGCAGTGAGGCCGTTAAACGCCCCGACGGCTATACGCCGGCATACAGCGAGGATGGCGCCAACGATGCCGGCCTGCTGGCCCAGGGTGAGGCGCTCTACCACGACAGCTCGCTGAGCAGCAATGGTCTGGCCTGTGCCAGTTGTCATGGCAGCGACGGCGAGGATACCGGTTATCAGGCTACCTTCGAGCAGCCCTTCCCCCATCGGGTGGCCATGGCCGATAGCCGGTTCGGCATGCCCGAGGTTCACGCCGATGAGATGGTGCAGGTCTGCATGGTCGCCCCCATGGAGGCCGAGCCGCTGGCCTGGGGGAGCGACGCGTTGACCTCGCTGTCGGCCTATATGGTCGAGGTGCAGCGCCGCTTCGCCGGCGAGTCTCACGATCTGTGATCTCCTCCGCTGGCGGCTCGCTCCTGCCTGAGGGCAGCCCGCCGGGTCTTGGGCCCAACCCCTGAGCTGCGCCCGAGGCCCGGTACCGGCTAGCCGGTAACGGAGCGTGGTTTGTCCTCGTCGATAACGACGCGATTGCGACCGCCCTGCTTGGCGCGATAGCTGGCGGCATCGGCCCGGGCGAGCATGGCATCGATCTCCCTGTCGCCCGGTTGAAAGCAGGAAATGCCGATACTGGCGGTGACCTGCCAGCGATGCTCCTGGTGTTCGATCGCGAGAGAGGCGACGCGCTCCCGCAACACCTCGGCGAGGGTCTGAGCCTGGTCGAGGCTGCAGCCCGTCAGCAGTACGGCGAATTCGTCGCCGCCCTGGCGTGCCGCATGATCGCTGCTGCGTGCCACGCCCCGAATCGTTTCGGCGATCCGTTGCAGCATGCGGTCTCCCAGGGCGTGGCCGCCCTGGTCATTGATCGGCTTGAAGTGATCGAGATCGAAGAGCAGTACCGCCGTCTGATCACCGGTCTTCTGCCACTCCACCAGAGCCTCTTCCAGCCGGCGTGTCAGGCCGCGTCGATTGAGCAGTCCGGTCAGCGGGTCGTGTTCCGCCTCCCAGCGACGGAGCGCGTCATCGTGACGATGCTGGGTAATATCGCGAACGGTTCCGACGACGCCGATAAACTCCCCCTCCACATGTATCGCGCTTGTGTGAATATCCAGCCAGCGCTGCTTGCCCTCGTGATCCACGAAGCGGAACTGGCGCATGAAGCCCTGCTGCCTTGCAAGACTCTGTCGCCAGGCCTCCCGCACCGGGACGCGCTCCTCGGGATGGATGCGATGGGCCCAGGACTCGAGTGTCTGCGATACGGAAGTGCCGAGGGTCTTGTTGAGCGCCTCGTTGAGGAAGGTCAGCCGACCCCGGGGGTCGGTAACGAACATGCCCTGAGGCGATGCCGCCAGCGTGGCATTGAGCAGGGCCTTGCGACGAGTGAGATCATGCAGGTTGGCTCTCCGGGCCTGGGTGGTCTGGTTGATGACATCGATGACCCGACGCAGCTCCGGCATCCGGGTGGGAATCTCGAGCAGGTGGCGCTGTCCGTCGCGAAGCTCACGCGCCTGCCTGGCCAGCCGGGTCAGCGGGCGCAGGGCCAGCCAGATCAGAAGACCGAGCACCGGCAGTACCAGTCCCAGAGCCCACCAGGCCAGCTGCGTGATCCGTCGCATGCCGGCAACCAGCGGCGCCTCGGCCTGAGCATTGGGAAGATGCACGCCGACGATCCAGTCCGCCGGCCAGACCTGACGGTAAGCCACCAGCGCAGGCTCCCCGCTGGTGGTGGCCTCCTCGGCTTCCCCCTGCCAGCCGTAGAGGGCCCGGTCGAGGGCCGGGGGGAGGGTGTCGGGCAACTCGACGACAGCCTGGCGCTGCTCGGGGTGATAGAGGCGCTGGCCGGCTGCGGTAGTGATGGTGACATGCCCGCGTTCGCCGAGGCGCAGGTGCTCGAACCCCTTGAAGAGCCGGCTCTGGTCGATATTGACCACGCCGCCCAGAAAGCCGGTGTAGCGCCCCTCGGCGTCATGCAGCGGCACCAGCATCATTACCAGGGGGTCGCCGGTGAGTCGGCTCACGAAGGGGGCACTGACATGGGGCTGCTGGAAGGCGTGCATGAAGCGCGCATAGTCCCGGTCGGGAAAGCGGGCCCCCACGATGCCACTGCGGGTAGGCCAGGCGTCCACGATGCGGCTATCGAGATCGAAACGTACCAGGCCTTCGAACAGTGGGGTCAGGGCGTCTAGCTGCCGAGTGCCGAGGGCGTCACCGATCGGCTCGGAGAGATGCTGGGCGAGACGCTCCAGCACCTGCAGGCGTGCGTTGACCTGATACGTGATGGAGTTGCGTATCAGCTCGGCTTCATAGCGCAGGTGTTGATGGTTGGTCTTGTCCACCAGCAGGTGTCCCGCCTGCCAGCCATAGGTTAGCAGCGTGATACAGAGCACCGCCCACAGTAGCCCTGCACCGGCCAGCAGGCGGCCGCGCAGCGTCAGCAGGGGGAGTGTCAGGGGGCGGCTCAGAATGCCGAGGAGTCGACTCCCGAACCCTCGGCCGCCTCCTTCGGAGCTGGTGGTCATAAGCGAACATGTTGCCAGCGTGCGGGGACGAGCACCAGTCACCGCACTGATTTGGTTGTTGAAATCCAGGGCGAAGCTGTTGCAGGAGGCGTCTTTGACAAGGTTGGCGTTGCAGGACGAATGGAGGCGACGGCAGGGTGCCGACTTCAACCGTATGGGACATACAGGGAGGCGGCCTGCTATGCTGAATATTACAAGATGTTAATCATTCCAGTGTGGCGCCTCCCAGGGTCTAGGTGCCGCTCAGGAGAGTTCCATGAAGCCGTTGCGTACCGCGTCTCCCAGGCATGTGGCAATGCTGTTCAGTCTCGTCTGCCTGGCCCTGGGGCTGTTGCTGCTGCTTGGACAGGCCGCGGTGCAGGCACAGCAGAGTGAGCGCAACACGCTGGTGATGCGGGTGGAGGGGGCCATCGGGCCGGCCACCAGCGACTACTTTCAGCGCGGCCTGATGCGTGCCGCCGAGGCCGATGCCGAGCTGGTCGTGGTGGAGATGGATACCCCCGGCGGCCTCGACGCCGCCATGCGCGACATGATCCGCGCCATGCTCTCCTCCGAGGTGCCGGTGGCCTTCTATGTCACGCCGGCGGGGGCCCGGGCGGCCAGCGCCGGTACCTATCTGCTCTATGCCAGTCACGTCGCCGCCATGGCGCCGGCCACTCATCTCGGCTCGGCGACGCCGGTGCAATTAGGCGGGGGAGGCGGGCTACCGGGCCTGGGTGAGCCCGAACCCGAACCCGAATCCGAATCGAACGGCTCCGCCGACGCCGAGGGGCGCGACGACGACTCGACTGAGGCCACGCCGGACGAGGGCGAGTCGATGCCAGACGAGGCCGCACAGGAGGCGCCGGCCAAGCGCCGCGGCGAGACGGCGATGGAGCGCAAGGTGCTGGAGGATGCCGTCGCCTATATCCGCTCGCTGGCCGAACGCCATGGCCGCAATGCCGACTGGGCCGAGCAGGCGGTGCGCGAGGCGGTCAATCTTACCGCCCGGGAGGCGCTCGAGCAGAATGTCATCGAGGTGGTGGCCAGTGATCTGGACGACCTGCTCGCCCAGCTCGACGGTCGCACGGTGGTGATGGATGACGGGGAGCGCACCCTTGCCACCGCGGAGCTCACCGTCGAACGCTTCGATCCCGATTGGCGTACCGAGCTGCTGGCGGTGATCACCAATCCCAACGTCGCCTACTTCCTGATGATCATCGGCTTCTACGGGCTGATCTTCGAGCTTTCCAATCCGGGCAGCCTGGTGCCGGGCACCATCGGCATCATCTGCCTGCTGCTGGCGCTGTTTGCCTTCCAGGTGCTGCCGGTCAACTACGCCGGCCTGGCGCTGATCCTGGTGGGTCTGGGGCTGATCGTGGGCGAGGCGCTGATGCCCAGTTTCGGCATTCTCGGCATCGGCGGCATCGTCGCCTTCGTGATCGGATCGGTGATACTGATGGACGCGGATACCCTGAACATCTCGCTGCCGATGATCGGTGGCATCGCGCTGCTTGCGGCGGGCCTGATGCTGTGGGTCGTGACCCGTTTCATCGGCCTGCGGCGACGCCCACCGCGCACCGGCCATGAGGAGCTGGTCGGCAGCGAGGCGCTGGTCCTCGAGGACTTCACCGACCAGGGCCACGTACGCCTGATGGGCGAGCGCTGGCGGGCGCGCAGTCCCACGCCGCTCGCCCGCGGGCAGTCGGTACGCGTCACCGCGGTCGACGGCCTGACCCTGGAGGTCGAACCGCTGGCCTCATCGTCCTGAGGCTTGTCCGGCACGGTCGATGATCCGCATCGTCCGGCCCAACCAAGGAGCCGACACCATGCTGCTTTCCTACCTCGTCCCGGTCGTCCTGCTGATCATGCTGCTGGCGGCCTCGATTCGTATCCTGCCCGAGTACAAGCGCGGGGTGGTGTTCTTTCTCGGCCGCTTCCAGTCGGTCAAGGGGCCGGGGCTGATCATCATCATTCCCGCCATCCAGAAGATGCAGGTGGTCGATCTACGGGTGGTCACCATGGATGTGCCCGAGCAGGATGTGATCTCCCAGGACAACGTCACCGTCAAGGTCAACGCCGTGCTCTATTTCCGTGTGGTGGACCCCGAGAAGGCGATCATCCAGGTCGAGAACTTCACCCTCGCCACCAGCCAGCTGGCCCAGACCACCCTGCGCTCGGTGCTCGGCAAGCACGACCTCGACGAGATGCTCTCCGAGCGCGACAAGCTCAACGATGATATTCAGGAGATCATCGACACCTCCGCCGAAGGCTGGGGCATCAAGGTGGCCAATGTGGAGATCAAGCATGTCGATCTCGACGAGAGCATGATCCGTGCCATTGCCCGCCAGGCCGAGGCCGAGCGGGAGCGTCGCGCCAAGGTGATCCACGCCGAGGGTGAGCTGCAGGCCTCGCGCAAGCTGGTGCAGGCCGCCAATGTCATGGCCGAGAACTCGGCGGCGCTCCAGCTGCGCTACCTGCAGACCATGAGCGACATGAGCAACAAGAATGCCTCCACCATCGTCTTCCCGCTGCCCATGGATATCATGGAGGCCTTCAAGCATATGCGGGCGTCAGCGGCGGCTCGGGAGGGCACCTCCGGTCCGGCGCCCGACGACAGCGGTGATTCCGCCTGATCCACCCCGTGCCACGGCCAGCTGGTCGTGGCATGCTGTGGCGCCCGGCTTGTCCATGAGGTTGCCTTGACACTCTCCCATCTGAACCGCCGCCAGCAGGGGCTGTTGATGACCGGTGGCGGGGTACTGTTGATTTCCCCCGATGCGCTGCTGATCAAGCTGATCGGCCTGCCGGACGCCGAGATCCTGGTGTGGCGGGGGCTGCTTACCGCCCTCGGCTTTCTCGCCATTGTGCTCGCCCGCCACGGGCGGGGGGCGGCGGCGGCCTATCGTCGCTGTGGCTGGACCGGTATCGGCGTGGCACTGCTGTTCAGCCTCTCCACCTTCGGTTTCGTGCTGGGCAACCAGTATACCCGTGCCGGCAATGTGCTGATGATCCTCGCCGGAGCCCCCCTGATCGCCGCGCTGCTCTCCCGCGTCTTTCTTCACGAGCGCCTGCCGCGGCGCACCTGGCTGGCTATCCTGGCCTGCCTGGTGGGCATCGCGCTGATCGCCCTGGACGACGCGGGTGTCGGTTCCTGGCGCGGCAACGCCTTTGCGCTGCTTGCCGCCACGGCGATGGCGGCCAACTTCACCCTCTGTCGAACGCGCCAGGATGTCGACATGAGCCCCATGCTGACCCTGGCGGGAGGGATCGTGGCGGCCGTTGCCGGGCTCTATGGCCTGATGGGGCCGGGCATCGCCTTGCCACTCGGCACCACCCTGGCGTGGCTGCTGGTGCTCTGCCTGGGACTGCTGCCGCTGGGCTTCACCCTGCTTCAGCGTGGCCCGCTCTACCTGCCCGCCGCCGAGGTGGGGCTGCTGATGCTGCTGGAGGTCGTGGTCGGCACGCTCTGGGTATGGTGGCTGCTCGGGGAGCGCCCGTCGCCAGCGGCGTTTGCCGGTGGTGCCCTGGTACTCGGCAGCCTGCTGCTCAAGGGACTGGTCGATCGACGGGTCGAGCGGCGCCAGCGCGCTCGGGGTGCAGTGCAACATGAGCTCTGCTAGAATCCGCGCCCTGTCTCACGCAAGCACTGGACCTTACGCAAGCATTGGACCTTCGTCCGATGATGCTCCTGAGCGACTCGATGCGTCTGGCAGGGCTGGTCGCGTCGTCCTGCCACACTCCCTTCTCCCTGCGTGATACATGGGCGCCCCGGCGTCAATCCGGCACGTCCCCCGATGCCTCATGGCCTTCCAATCACTCCTGACTGGACCGCAGCATGTACGAAAAGATGAAACGGAGCTGGTTCTCCAACCTCAAGGGCGACACCCTGGCGGGAATCGTCGTGGCTCTGGCGCTGATCCCCGAGGCGATCGCCTTCTCCATCATCGCAGGCGTCGATCCCAAGGTGGGCCTCTACGCCTCCTTCTCCATGGCGGTGATCATCGCCTTCGCCGGCGGCCGGCCGGGCATGATCTCGGCGGCCACCGGCGCCATGGCGCTGCTGATGGTCACCCTGGTCAAGGAGCATGGCCTGCAGTACCTGTTGGCCGCCACCCTGCTCACCGGGGTCTTCCAGATCATTGCCGGCTACCTGCGCCTGGCCGATCTGATGCGTTTCGTGTCGCGCTCGGTGGTGACCGGCTTCGTCAATGCCCTGGCGATCCTGATCTTCATGGCCCAGCTGCCGGAGCTCACCGATGTGACCTGGCACGTTTATGCCATGACGGCGGCGGGGCTGGCGATCATCTACGGCTTCCCCTACCTGCCAAGGGTGGGCAAGCTGCTGCCCTCGCCGCTGGTGTGCATCCTGGTTCTCACCGCGGTCTATCTGCTCACCGGCATGGAGATTCGCACCGTCGGCGACATGGGCGAGCTGCCCGATACCCTGCCGGTCTTCCTGTGGCCCGAGGTGCCGCTGAATCTCGAGACGCTGATGATCATCCTGCCGTACTCGATCATGCTCACCGTGGTGGGACTGCTGGAGTCGATGATGACCGCCACCATCGTCGACGACCTGACCGATACGCCCAGCGACAAGAACCGTGAGTGCAAGGGGCAGGGCCTGGCCAATATCGGCACCGGTCTCATCGGGGGCATGGCGGGCTGCGCGATGATTGGCCAGTCGGTGATCAACATCAAGTCGGGAGGGCGGACGCGTCTCTCCGCCCTGATCGCCGGCGTCGTGCTGCTGCTGATGGTGGTATTCCTCGCCGACTGGGTGTCGCAGATTCCCATGGCCGCCCTGGTCGCGGTGATGATCATGGTCTCCATCGGTACCTTCAGCTGGAGCTCCATCCGGGATCTCAGGAAGCACCCCATGAGCACCAACGTGGTCATGCTGGCCACGGTGGCCGTGACCGTGGGGACCCACAACCTGGCGATCGGTGTCTTCGTCGGCGTGCTGCTCGCCGCCATGAACTTCGCCAACAAGGTGGGCAATATCCTCTACGTTGGCGCCGAGACGCCGGAAGAGGGGCACCGGGTCTACAAGGTGGTGGGTCAGGTGTTCTTCGCCTCCTCCGAGCGCTTCGGCAACGCCTTCGACTTCAAGGAGACCGTGGAGAAGGTCACCATCGATCTGTCACGCGCCCACTTCTGGGACATTACCGCCGTTCAGGCGCTGGACCGCATCGTGATCAAGTTCCGGCGCGAAGGCACCGAGGTGGAGCTGGTCGGCCTCAACGAGGCGAGTGCCACCATCGTCGACCGTTATGCGGTGCATGATGACCCCGAGGCCGTCGAGAAGCTGATGGGCGGTCATTGACCCGTCGGCCGGATGATGTAGAACGATGGTGTACTAACGTAATGGATACCCACGCCAGCTTCAGGACAAGACGATGACAGAACAGGTGATGGCCGCCATCGACGGCTCGAAGTTCTCCGAAGGAGTGTGTGACTACGGCGCCTGGGCGAGCCAGGCGCTGAATGCCCCGCTGACCTTCCTGCATGTGAACGACAACCACCCCCAGACCGCCGAGACGGACCTGTCCGGCAACCTCGGTCTGGGGGCCCGGGAGCATCTGCTCGAGGAGCTGGCCCAGCTGGAGGAGAAGCGCGCCAAGGTGGCTCAGGAGCAGGGGCGGCTGATGCTCAAGGCCGCCAGGGAGCGTGCCGTCGAGGGTGGCGTGAGCGATCCCGGCATTCGCCAGCGCAACGGTACCCTGGTGGAGACCCTGGAGGAGCTGCAGGAGGAGATTCGTCTGCTGGTGGTGGGCAAGCGCGGCGAGACCGCCCACCAGGACAGCGGGCACCTGGGCTCCAATCTGGAGCGGGTGGTGCGCAGCCTGCACCGGCCCATTCTGATGGTGCCGGATACCTTCCGTCGCCCCGAGAAGGTGCTGCTCGCCTTCGATGGCAGCAAGACCACCCGCAAGGGTGTCGAGATGTTGGCCCGGAGCCCGCTGTTCGACGGCGTGCCGGTCCATGTGATGATCGTCGGCGCCGAGACCGGTGATAACCGCTCACAGCTCGAGTGGGCCCTGAAGACCCTGGGCGATGCCGGGCACGAGGCCGAGGGCGCCATCCGCGCCGGCGAGGTGGAGGCGACCCTGCGCGCCTATCAGGAGGAGCAGGAGATCGACCTGCTGGTGATGGGGGCCTATGGTCACTCGCGTATCCGTCACCTGCTGGTGGGCAGCACCACCACCGCCATGCTGCGTAATGCCCGAGGGCCGGTGCTGCTGCTGCGCTGATCCTTTCGCAATCGTCCTGTCACCATGACGCCCCGGGGCCGGTTCGGCTCGGGGCGTCGTCGTTTCCGGCTGCTGGCTCTTGAGGCCCTGAAGCCTACTACCATGATGAGGGATTTCGGCGTGTCCGGCATCGACGCTGTCGGGCGCAGCGGTGATAATTGGTCTCCACCTTTCATGCAACGGCGAGGAGAAACACGATGACGATCAATCGCTACGACACCAAGGCACGCATGAGTCGTGCCGTCATCCACAACGGCATCGCCTATCTGTGCGGCCAGGTAGCCGGCCCCGAGGCACGCCATGGCGACATCACCGCACAGACCGAGAGCATGCTGGCCCGTGTGGATGCACTGCTCAAGGAGGTGGGCAGCGATCGCGAGAGCCTGCTGACGGCCACCATCTATCTCAAGGATGGCCATGACTTCGCTGCCATGAACGCGGTGTGGGACGCCTGGGTTCCCGACGGCCATGCCCCGGCACGTACCTGCGTCTGTGCGCCGATGCCGGCCGATGAGCTCAAGGTGGAGATCACCGTTACCGCCGCCGTGGCCTCGATCGACTACAGCTACTGACGGTCCTGGCGCCCGGGTGTCGCCCCTGGCGGGGCGCGCTCCGGCGCGGAGTGATAGCACCTCCCTGCTCGGTAAGATTAACAAAGCTATCGTGCTCTTTTTGACCAAAGTCGAATATTGACGGAGGGATATCCGGCTAGAATGGCGTGGCAATTCTTAATGTCAGACATTCCGGCCGGCTGTGGTCGGGCCCCGACACCGACAGAAGAGAGGCTCCCCCATGCATGCCCTCACCCTGGCGTCCTTCCTGTTCTTCACGGGACTGGTCGCCTTCATCACCTGGCGCATCACGCGCCGTGACGATCACTCAAGCACCAAGGGTTACTTCCTTGCCGGCCGCACCCTGACCTTTCCGCTGATTGCGGGGTCGCTGCTGATGACCAACCTTTCCACCGAGCAGATGGTGGGGCTCAACGGCGCCGCCTTTACCGACGGCCTCAGCGTGATGGCCTGGGAGGTGGTGGCCGTCATCGCACTGGTGGCGCTGGCCCTGTTCTTTCTGCCTCGCTTCCTGAGAAGCGGTATCGCGACGCTACCGCAGCTGCTCGAGATCCGCTTCGACCGTGGCACCCAGCTGATCACCAACATCATCTTCCTGATCGCCTATGCGGTGATCCTGCTGCCCATCATCCTCTACTCGGGGGCCATGGGACTGCAGGGCATGCTCGATCTGCAGGGGCTCACCGGTATCCAGTCGCCCACCGTGCTGCTGTGGCTGACCGTCTGGATCGTGGGCATCATTGGCGCCGTCTATGCGCTGTTCGGCGGCCTGCGCACCGTTGCCGTCTCCGACACCCTCAACGGGGTGGGGCTGCTGATCGGTGGCTTCGTGATCGTCTATTTCGGCCTGCAGGCGGTCAGTGACGGCAGCGGCGTGCTGGAGGGGTGGAACACCCTCAAGGCCAGCGATCCGGAGAAGCTCAACTCCATCGGGGGGGCCGAGCAGCAGGTACCCTTCTTTACCCTGTTTACCGGGGTGTTTCTGATCAATGTCTTCTACTGGACGACCAACCAGCAGATCATCCAGCGCACCTTCGCGGCCAAGAACCTCGCGGAGGGCCAGAAGGGTGTGCTGCTGACCGGGTTCTTCAAGCTGCTGGGGCCACTCTATCTGGTGCTGCCGGGGATCATCGCCTATCACCTCTACGCCGATCAGGGAGTGCGCGCAGACGAGGCCTATGGCCAGCTGGTATTCAACGTGCTGCCGCCGTACCTCACGGGCTTCTTCGCCGCAGTGATGGTGGGTGCCATCCTCTCGTCGTTCAACTCGGCACTCAACAGCACGACCACCATCTTCAGCCTGGGGATCTACAAGGGGGTGCTCAACAAGGAGGCCAGCGAGGAGCAGGTGGTCAGGTCGGGCAAGGTGTTCGGCTGGGTCATGGCCGTAGTGACCATGATCATCGCTCCGTTGCTGGCCGGACAGGAGAGCCTGTTCGGCTATCTGCAGAAGATGAATGCCATCTACTTCATCCCCATTCTGGCGGTGGTGCTGGTGGGGCTGCTTACCCGTCGGGTCCCGCCCATGGCAGCCAAGATCGCGCTGATCGGGGGCTGTCTGCTGATCGCCGCCGGCTACTTCGTGCCGCCCTTCGACAAGCTGCCCGTGATCATGCACGAGTTCCACTTCGTGACCCTGGTCTTTGTGCTGCTGGTGGCGATGATGCTGCTGATCGGCAAGCTGCGCCCACGTGACACCGCCTGGGTGCATGAGGATGTTCAGGCGGTGGACCTGACACCCTGGAAGGGAGCCGTGCCCGTGGGGATCGTGCTGGTGGTGCTGGTGGTGGCGATCTACGCGGCCTTCGCCGGCGTGTAGGACGCATGCCAGCAGCCTTCTGCTGACCATCCTCTGATGCCAGAGACAACGCCGCCTCGCCGAAGCTCGGCGGGGCGGCGTTGCGTCGGTGGGGGCTCAGTCGTCGCTGCCGGGGTAGCGGGTATCCTGAAGACTATCCTTGATCTTCTTGAGGTGGCCGAGGAAGTCCTCGCCGCGACGCAGGGTGACCCCGGTGGCCAGCACATCGATCAGGGCCAGCTGGATCATCCTCGAGGTCATGGGCATGTAGTAATCGGTATCCTCGGGGGTCGCGACCTCCAGGGTCTCGCTGCACTCCCGGGCCAGCGGAGAGCTCGGCGCGGTAATGCCCAGCACCACGGCACCGTTCTCGCGTGCCAGCCTGGCGATGTCGACCAGTTCGCGGGTGCGGCCGGTCCATGAGATGACCACCACCACATCCCCGGTATGGCAGGTGGAGGCCACCATGCGCTGCATCAGCACGTCGATATAGGCAGTGACCGGCAGGTTGAAGCGGAAGAACTTGTGCTGGGCATCCTGGGCCACGGCACCCGAGGCGCCCAGGCCGAAGAAGTGGACCTGTTTGGCCTGGATCAGGAAGTCGACCACGCGCTCGATGCGGGTGACGTCGGTCTGGCGACGAGCCGCGTCCAGGGCGGCGATGGTGGCCCCGAAGATCTTCTGGGTGTAGTCGGCGGCGCTGTCGTCGGGCTCCACCGCCTGGCTTACGTAGGGGGTGCCCCTGGCCAGGCTCTGGGCCAGCTTGATCTTGAAGTCCGGATAGCCCTTGGCGTCGAAGCTGCGGCAGAAGCGATTGACGGTGGGTTCGCTGACGGATGCGGCCTGTGCGAGGGTGGCGATGCTCATGCCGGTAGCGGCCGTCGGGTCGGCGAGAATCACGTCGGCGACCTTGCGTTCGGAGCGGTTGAGTTCCTCGAGGCGCTGTCGGATGCGATCGATCAGGTCGTGACGAGCCATGGGGGGGCAAGCTCTCCGTGCTGGGGCGGCGCGTGGCCGCGAGTTGGCGCGATGGTGGAAAATGTGGTGATTTAACTACATGGTGGTGACTATCCTAGCTCGCCCTCCCGGGGTTAGGCCACAAGGGGTGGCCGGCAAGCCATTTTTATTTGTAAGGTTACTATCGGCGCTTGCTTTTCCTGCGTCTTGTGCGTATTTTTTTTGTAAGTTAACGAAAGGGGGTGGGGATGAGCCAACACAACCGAGCCGGGCAAGCGACTGGAACCGAGATCGATCTGGCGCTGTTCGGCGCTCTCGGCGACCTGGCCCAACGCAAGCTGTTTCCGTCGCTGTTCCACTTGGAGCGTGAAGGGCTGCTGGATCCCGCCACTCGCCTGCTGGGGCTGGCTCGTCAGGAGCATGACCGTGACAGCTTTAGAGCGGTGGTCGAGAAGACGCTGAAGGCCCGCGTCAAGCCGGAGGAGCTCGATCGCAAGGCACTGGAGCGTTTTCTGGCGCGTATCGACTTCCTGCAGCTCGACTTCACCCGCCCCGAGGGTTATGCCGCCATCCATGAATGGCGCCAGGGTGCCGAGCGGCCGATGGTGGTCTATCTCTCGGTGGCCGCCAGGATCTACGGCGATATCTGCCGGCACCTCGAGTCCACCGGCTGCCTCGATGACGAGTCACGCGTGGTGGTCGAGAAGCCGATCGGCTACGACCTGGCCTCTTCTGCCGAGATCAACGACGCCATCGGTGCCGTCTTCCCCGAGTCCCGTATCTATCGCATCGACCACTACCTGGGCAAGGAGACGGTGCAGAACCTGATCGCGCTGCGTTTCGCCAACCCCCTGTTCGGCACCCAGTGGAACCAGAACCATATCTCCCATGTGGAGATCACCGTGGCCGAGCAGGTCGGTATCGAGGGGCGCTGGGGTTACTTCGATGATGCCGGCCAGCTGCGTGACATGGTCCAGAACCACCTGCTGCAGCTGGTCTGCCTGATCGCCATGGATCCACCGGCGAACCTGGATGCCGACGCCATCCGCGATGAGAAGGTCAAGGTGCTCAAGGCACTCAAGCCCTTCACCGACGACATGCTGGGGCGTGACGTGGTGCGCGGCCAGTACATCGCCGGCACCATCGACGGCAAGAGCGTGCCCGGCTACCTCGAGGAGGAGGGCGCCAATACCGAGAGCCACACCGAGTCCTTCGTGGCCATGAAGACCGGCGTGGCCAACTGGCGCTGGGCCGGGGTGCCCTTCTATCTGCGCACCGGCAAGCGCATGCCCGAGAAGCTCTCGCAGATCGTGATCCACTTCCGCCAGCAGCCGCACTATATCTTCGATCCGGATCAGCGCGATCTCGCCGCCAACAAGCTGGTGATCCGCCTGCAGCCCGAGGAGGGCATCGCCCTGGAGGTGCTGACCAAGGACAGCGGCCTGGACAAGGGCATGCGCCTGCGGCGTGGCCCCCTGCACCTGGACTTCAACAGCGCCTTTCCCAAGACGCGTATCCCCGATGCCTATGAGCGTCTGCTGCTGGAGGTGATGAAGGGGCAGCAGTATCTCTTCGTGCGTCGCGATGAGGTGGAGTACGCCTGGCGGTGGTGTGACAGCCTGAACGCCGCCTGGAAGGACCGGGACGAGCCGCCTCGCCGCTATCCGGCTGGCTCCTGGGGCCCGGTAGCGTCCATCGCCATGATCACCCAGGATGGCCGCAGCTGGTATGAAGACTATTGAGGCATCCCGGCCGGCTCCGTATGGCCGCTGTCGACTCTCTCGAGACCGCCATGATCACCCAGGATGGCCGCAGTTGTTGGTATGAGGATTATTGAACATGACGAACGTTTCTCCCCGTGAACGGCTTGCCCGGCAGCTGGCCGAGGCGGTGGCCGAGGCCCTGCGCGCCGACCTCGAGCACCAGGACCACGCCCTGCTGGTGGTCTCCGGTGGCTCGACGCCGGTACCGTTCTTCACGGCGCTGGCCGCCTGCCGGCTACCCTGGGAACGGGTCCAGGTCACCCTGGCCGATGAGCGCTGGGTGGCCGAGAGGGCCGACGACAGCAACGCCCGCCTGGTGCGAGAGCATCTGTTGCGCGGCCCAGCGGCGGCGGCCACCTTCACGCCCCTGACCAGTGACCACTCCACCCCCGAAGAGGGGGCCGAGGTCGTGGCCGAACGCATCGAGGCCCTGGCCTGGCCGGCCAGCGTGGTGATTCTCGGCATGGGGGGCGACGGTCACACCGCCTCGCTGTTTCCCGATAGCCGCGAGCTCGATCTGGCACGGAGCACCGATGCCACCACGGTGGCCGTGCGGACGCCGAGCCAGCCCCAGCCGCGTATCACCCTGAGCGCCGGTCGCCTGCACCAGGCGCGCCGCCATTTTCTGCATATCACCGGTGGTGACAAGCAGGCCGTGCTGGCCCGAGCGCTGGCCGGCGACGACGTCCGTGAGCTACCGATTCGCGCCTTCCTGGCCTGCCCGTTGGCGACCTACTGGGCCCCCTGAGCTTTGGAGATATCTTCATGACCCCCGACAAGCAGCTTCCCTCGACCCGTACCACCGAGCTTGACAGCATCTGCCTCAAGGCAGAGGTCATTCCGGTGCTGGCCATCGAGCGTATCGAGGATGCCGTGCCTCTGGCTCGCGCCCTCTTCGAAGGTGGCCTCTCCGTGCTGGAGGTCACCCTGCGCACCGACTGTGCCCTGGAGGCGATTCGACGCATCAAGGAGGCGCTGCCCCAGGCCAGCATCGGCGTGGGTACCGTGTTGACGCCGGCCCAGTACCGGCAGGCCGAGGAGGTGGGGGCCGACTTCATCGTTACCCCCGGCACCACCGAGGCGCTCTATCGCCATGGCGTGGAGAGCCCGGTACCCATGCTGCCCGGGGTGGCCAGCGTCTCCGAGCTGATGACCGGCTGGCAGTTTGGCTACCGCCGCTTCAAGTTCTTCCCCGCCGAAGCCAGTGGTGGCGTCAAGGCGCTCAAGGCCTTCGCGGGCCCCTTGCCCGAGGCGAGATTCTGCCCCACCGGCGGCATCAATCTGGACAACGCCGGAGACTATCTGGCGCTTGTGAACGTGATGTGCGTGGGGGGCTCCTGGCTGACGCCGAAATCCCTGGTCGAGGCCGAGGACTGGAACGGCATCCGTCAGCTGGCCCGGGAGGTGGCGGAGCGCTACCACCACTGAGGGTTTCATGACCCTGTGCTCTCTCGACAGCCAGTCGCTGTCGCCTTTCACCCGGCCTTCCAAGGCCGGGTTTTTTACCTCGGCTCTATGTCGGTTCGGCCCTATGTCAGCCGCAGCAGCGGCTCGGCCAGCCCGGTCACGCCCACATCGGCCACGAACAGGGCGCCCGCCAGTGGCTGTGCGGCGAGGGCGGCGTCGTCCAGGCTCTCCCGGGCGGTGGTGATATAGAGCCGCTCGAGGTTCTTTCCGGCGAAGACGGGGCAGGAGGGCTGGGTCACCGGGAGCTCGATCTCGGCGACGATATGGCCGTCGTGGTCCAGTCTCACCACCTGGCCGGCGCCCCACAGGGCGAGCCAGAGGTAGCCCTCGGCGTCCACCACTGCGCCGTCGGGATGGCCCGAAGTGCCCGAGACGTCGGCCCAGTGGGTAGGCTCTCCCAGCGGCCAGCCCTCATGATCCAGGGCCCAGCGCATCACCACGCCGGTCACGGTGTCGGTAAACCAGGCAAACTCACCGTCGGGCGAGAAGCAGATGGCGTTGGGGATGGTCAAGCCGGTACGCAGGCGCGTCAGCTCACCCCGATGCAGACGATAGAGGCTGCCGGCACCGGGCTCGGCTTCCTTGCCCATGCTGGAGAGCCACAGGCTGCCGTGGCGGTCGACACGGCCGTCGTTGCTGCGGGTGACGGGATTGTCGGCCTCGAAGTCGAGGAGTTTCTCGACCCTTCCATCATGAGGATCAAAACGGCTGAGGCGGTCCTCGCCCACCAGCAGAAGCTCCCCACCCGCCAGTGGGGCGGCCAGTGAGACCCGATGGTCGAGGGCATGCTGGCCGGTGGCCCCGGTGGAGGGCGCCAGCCAGTGCAGTCGCCGAGCGAGAATATCGCACCAGTAGAGGCGCCCCGTGGCGGCATGCCACTGGGGGCCTTCGCCCAGTTCGCAATGACGCTCCACGGCGAGTTCGGCACGGATACGCGGTGTCATCATGCCTCACCTTCCGCGGCACGCCAGGCCGCCACCAGCGCCTGGGCCTGCTCGCCCACCACTGCCGGACTCTGACCGGGCCGGTAGAGGGCGCTGCCCAGGCCGGCGCCATCGATGCTGGCGGACCGCCAGGCGGCAAAGTTGTCCACGCCGATGCCACCCACCGCATAGAGCCGGGTGCCGGTGGGGAGCACGGCACGCATGGCCTGCATGCCCTCGAGACCCACCTGGGTCGCCGGGAACAGCTTGAGGCCGCTGGCGCCTGCTTCCAGGGCGTTGAAGGCCTCGGAAGGGGTGACGATACCCGGCCAGCTCTGCATGTCGAGACGACGGCTCTCCTCGATGACCGCCGGCCGGCAGTTGGGCGAGACCACGAGTCGACCGCCCGCGGCGAAGACGTCGCGTACCTGGGAAGGCGTCAGCACGGTGCCGGCGCCCACCAGGGCCCGGTCGCCCAGGGCGTCGGCCAGGCGGCGGATGCTCTCCAGCGGGTCGGGGGAGTTGAGAGGCACCTCGAGGGTGGTGATGCCGGCGGCGAGCACCGCCTCACCCACCGCCACCGCCTCGTCGGGGGTGACGCCGCGCAGGATGCCGATCAGGGGCAGGGTCATGGGTCGATCTCCATCAACGGGGATTCAGGCGCCTGAGGCGCGGTTCATGGCGGCCTGGCTCAGGGTGCGATTGGCCAGGCTCAGGCCGGCGAGCACCGCGCTCTCGCCGTCCAGCGTGTGGCTGGTGTGGCCCAGGGTCGAAAGCGCCAGGGCGTAGCGCGCGCAGAGCGAGGCGTTGCCGATCAGGGTGATGTCCCGGGCCGCGGCCGACTCGAGCCTCAGCTCGTCCCGCAGTCCCGCGAGCTCCAGGCCGATGACGAGACCCGACAGACGCGCGGCAAGACGCGCCCCACGGGCCTCGCCGACCGGCAGGCCGTCGTCCAGCAGGTCGCGGGCACGCAGGCCGAAGAGCCTGGCGGTAAAGGCGGCGGGGGCGTCGTTGATCTCGCGTACGGCCGCAATGAACCACTCGCGATTGCCCGGGTCGCTCGGGTCGTCGATACCGGCCGGATGGTCGAGAGAGTGGTGCAGCACCGACTGGCGGGCCAGCAGGTCGTATAGTTCGCCGGTCATGCAGGTGGTGAAGCGGGTGACCGTTCCCTCTTCGAGCCGTGCCCACTTGGCGTGGGTGCCGGGCAGGCAGGCGAGCCCCGTGACAGGAGAGAAGGCCTCCTCTCGCCCATCCCGACCGGCACCGGCACGACAGAGGCCGGCCAGCTGAGTCTCCTCGCCGCGCATCACATCGAAGCCGTGCTGCTGGTCATCGGCTGCCTGGCAGAGCCCCGGCAGCAGGGTGACCTCCAGGCGTGGGTCCTCGAGCGAGGGCCTCACCGCGCCCCGAGACAGATTGTCCAGCCGGGTCGGCACCGGCAGGTAGGCGGCCTCGAGCCAACCCTGGCGGGCCCCGGCCATGCCGCATATCCGCACCGGTACGCGGCCAGTGGGGGGCAGCCAGTCGCCGATCACCCGCTTGAGTTCGGGCTCATAGTCATGGGGTGTCAGCGAGAGCATGCCGCGCCGGGAGCCGGTGCGAGCCAGCACCCTGTTCCGGGCGTCCAGGGCCCAGGCGCGCAGATTGCTCGAGCCCCAGTCGACAGCGACCCAGGCCAGCGACTCGGCCACCGAATGGCTCATGCTCGACCCCCATCGATGATCAGCTCCTGGCCGGTCATCATCCGCGATGCCCGGGAGGCCAGGAACAGGCAGGGACCGATCATGTCTTCCACCGGAATCGGCTCCTTGAGGCACTGCTGAGCCAGACACTCCCGGAGGTCGGCCTCGTTGACCCAGAGCTCCTTCTGACGCCTGGTCATCACCCAGCCGGGGATCAGGCAGTTGACGCGGATGGCATCGGGACCCAGCTCGCGGGCCAGTGCTCGGGTCAGGCCCAGAATGCCGGCCTTGGCGGTGACATAGGCCGGATAGCCGGCAAGGCCCAGGTGCACGCTGTTGGAGGAGAGGTTGATGATCGCGCCGCCGCCTAGCTCGCGCATGTCGGCGGCGACGGCCTGGGCAGTGAAGAACTGCGGCCGCAGGTTGGTGGCGAGGGAGTCATCCCACTCCTCGGCACTCCACTCATCGAGGCGATGACGGGTGTCCCTGGCGGCATTGTTGACCAGCACGCCGATCGGGCCGTGGGCATGACGCGCCTGGGCGATGGCCGCCTGGAGCGCCGTCACGTCACGGATATCACAGGCGATGGCGAGCGGCCGGCTGGCGTACTTCGCCTCCATGGCATCGCAGAACGCTTCGGCATCGTCCAGGTCGACGAAGGCCACCCTGGCGCCCTGGGCCAGGAAGCCCTCGGTCAGGGCCGCGCCGATGCCCGAGCCACCGCCGGTGATGAAGACGCTCTGGTCCTTCAGGTCGCCGAAGGTCAGGTCGTTGAAGCTGAAACTCATAACTCTTCTCTCTCCTGTTCCCTACCATTCGGCGATGGAGCCGTCCTCATGCGTCCACACCGGGTTACGCCAGCGATGGCCGACCTTCGCGCGCTCCTCGACGAAGGCCTCGTCGATCTCCACGCCGAGTCCCGGTCCCTGAGGAATGGCACAGAAGCCCTCCTCGATGGACAGCGCCGACTTGTCGACCAGGTAGTCGAGTACATCGTTGTCGCGGTTGTAATGGATGCCCATGCTCTGCTCCTGGATGAAGGCGTTGTGACACACCGCATCGAGCTGCAGGGAGGCGGCCAGGGTCAGCGGGCCGAGCGGGCAGTGCGGGGCCAGCGCGACATCATGGGCGGAGGCCATGGAGGCAATCTTGAGCCCCTCGCTGATGCCGCCGCAGTGGGAGAGGTCGGGCTGGATGATATCGATCATGCCATCGGCGAGCAGGTCGCGGAATTCGAAGCGGGTGTGCAGCCGCTCGCCGGTCGCCAGGGGATACCCCAGGCCACCGGCGATCTGCTTGAGGCAGGGCAGGTGCTCGGGGGCCACCGGTTCCTCGACGAACATCGGGTGGAAGGGCTCCAGCTCACGCAGCAGCGCCTTGGCCATGGGCCGATGGACCCGGCCATGGAAGTCGATGCCGATGCCCACGTCGGGGCCCACGGCGTCGCGTGCCTCTGCCACGCGTGCCACCGCCTCGTCGACCTTGCGGTGGGAGTCGACGATGGCGAGCTCCGCGGTACCGTTCATCTTGAAGGCGGTAAAGCCCTGTGCGACCAGGGCACGGGCCCCGGCGCCCACGTCACTCGGACGGTCGCCGCCCGTCCAGGCGTACATGCGCATGCGATCGCGCACCGCGCCGCCCAGCAGCTGGTGCACCGGCACCCCCAGGTCGCGGCCCTTGAGGTCCCAGAGCGCCTGGTCGATGCCGGCGATGGCACTCATTAGGATCGGCCCGCCACGGTAGAAGCCGGCGCGATAGAGCGTGTTCCACAGGTGTTCGATGCGGTGCGGGTCCTGGCCGATCAGATAGTCGGCGAGCTCGTGGACGGCGGCCTCCACGGTGGCGGCGCGGCCTTCGATGACCGGCTCGCCCCAGCCGTAGCACCCTTCATCGGTCTCGATCTTGAGGAACAGCCAGCGCGGGGGAACCTGCCAGGTCTTGAGTCGGGTGATCTTCATGGGGAATCCTCGGGAGTGGGATGGGAGTGAGAGGGGGTGGGCACGATGGCCAGGTCGATGGCGGTACGCCGGAGCACCTCACGGGCGGCACTCTCGGCGGCGGCGCCATCACGACGAGTGATGGCCTCCAGTACGCGGCCGTGGCGGGCCAGGCTATCGTCGAGACCCTCGTGCTCACCGGAGACCCGGGCCTGGGAGCTCTGGATCAGGGCAATGATCGAGGGGCGCAGCAGGTGGCCCATCTGGCGCCAGACCAGGTTGTGGCTGGCGCGATAGATGGCGTCGTGGAAGGCCACGTCGTGTTCGGCATGAAGGTCGCGGGCGCCGGGCTTGTCGGCGGTGGCACACATCCCCTGGTAGGCGGCCTCCAGGCGATCGAGATCCGCCGGCTCGGCGGCATCGGCGGCGAGCCGGGCGACGACCGGTTCCGCCGAGTAACGGAAGGCGAAGATCTCGCGAATCAGGGAGGCGTCGAGACTCTCGATGCCGGTCATCCAGTCGCTGACGAGCGGGTCGAGCAGGTGCCAGTCATCGACCATGCGCACCACACTGCCGCGGCCGGCGGTGCGCTCGATCAGCCCGGTGGCGGTGAGACTGGCCAGGGCGTTGCGAACCTGATTGCGACTCACCGCGAAGTGATGGCAAAGGTCCATCTCCTTGGGGAAGTCATCGCCGGGTCGCCAGCGGCCGGCGAACAGCGCCCGGGCCAGCAGGCGAGCCAAGGCTTCGGCGCCTCCCTGGTGGGGGGGGAGGTTGTTCAGGGAGGTCGTGCGGGTCTCGGTCGAGGGGGCTGCCTTGTCGGACATGGCATCGCTCCAGCATGGGCAATGCGTTTAGATTAATAAATGTCTGACATTTTGACAAGCCGACAGGGCAGTCGGCCGGCACCAGGCATGTCACAGCGTGGTAGAGGCCGTGGCAGCCTGGTTCGGTGCCGGTGGTTGGTCGGGGGGGCTAGGGGAGGTGTCGGCCTATGCGCGTAGGCGAATCGTGCACTCCTGATGCAGCGATTCCCGGCAGGCCGCCAGTAGCCGCGCCTGATCGGCGAGTTCGGCGGGGGCATCCGGAGCAGGGCGTTCGCCCAGGGCCCAGGCGGAGAAGGCCTCGACCTGAGCCGGATACTGATCGCCGTAGACCGGCTCGCGGCGGGTGCGGCCCCGTTCGTCGGTGATGACGATCTCGCCAACGCCGCCCTGCTTGTCGGGGCGGAAGGCAGTGGGAAGCAGCAGGCTGCCGTGGCTGCCGATCACCTCGTAGCGGTTGAGCATGGTCTGTTCGAAGCTGGCGCCGAACTCCGCCAGCCGGCCGTCGGCATAGCGCAGCACGCCGTTGACGCTGGTGTCCACGCCGAGCGCCTCGGGTACCCGGCCCACCACCGTGACCGACTCGGGCATGCCGAGCAGGCGGCGAATCACATCCAGTGGATAGCAGCCGACGTCGTGGAGGCTGCCGCCGGCGGCATCGGCGGAGAGGCGGATATTGTCGCTATCCAGGGCCAGGGGAAAGGAGAAGAGTCCGCGCACCTGGCGGACGTCGCCGATCTCGCCGCGCTCGATAAGCTCCCGGACTCTGAGATGCTGAGGGTGATGGCGATACATGTAGCCCTCCATCAGCGCCACCCCGGCCCTGTCGCAGGCCTCCTGCATGGTGCGGGCCTCTGCGGCGTCGAGGGCGGCGGGCTTCTCGCACAGCACATGCTTGCCGTGACGTGCCGCCTCGCACACCCAGCGAGCGTGGAGGTGATTGGGCAGTGGCACATAGACCGCTTCCACATCCGGGTCTTCCAGCAGCTGGCGGAACCCCTCGTGGGCCCGGGGGATGTCGTATTCCGCGGCCACATCACCGGCCTTGCCGCTTTCGCTGGCGATGGCGGTGAGGCGCGCGTTGGACGCGGCCTGGATGGCCGGGATCATCGCCTTGCGGGCGATGCCGGCGGTGCTCAGTATGCCCCACTGTAGCTGGCGCATGTCGGCGTCTCCTTGCGTGATTCGGGGTGCGTGGCAAGTCAGTGCTGCGGGCTCTCGGCATCCAGGCTGATGGTGGTACCCAGCAGATGCTGGGCGCCGGGCACCAGCCACACCGGGTCGAGACGGGTGTTGGCGGCCTCCACGCAGAGGAAGTGGCGACTCACCTCGGCCGGTGTATCGGCGGGCAGAGCGTCATCGCCGGGGTGCCAGACCACCGCCGAGTCGCTGCCCTGGCGAGCGATGCGCAGGCGGCGGTTGCCATCGTCGAGGGTGAGCTCGGCATTGCTGTGGTAGATGCGGTCCAGCGCGCCACGCACGCCGAGTTCGCCCTGCTGCTCCCGCTCGGCGAAGCCGGCCAGCTTGTCGAGATAGCGGGCGCCGGGGAGGCCTTCCAGGCGGCACCCAAAGGCGTCGGTTACCGCCAGATAGGTGTGCAGCGCACCGCTCATCTTCACCGGCGTCTCGCCGGTGTGTTCGGTGATGAGCTCCACATGAAGACGGTTGGCGTTGGCCTGGATCACCGCTCGCGGAGTGAGCTGACTATGCAGGCGTGACTCGGGGGAGAGATGAAGCTCCACGCCCTCTTCATGCTCGTCCACCGCCTCGAGGCGCCACGCCGCCTTGCGCGCCGGCCCATGCAGCGGGCCGGAGCGGTCCGCACTCTCATCGGCCGTGTGCTCGTCGGCAAACCAGGGCCAGCAGAGCGGGATGCCACCGCGGATGGCCCCGGGCGGGTCCTGGGGTGTGGGTGTCACCCATAGCCAGCCGCCGGCCGCCATGCCCTCGGGTGCCTCCGCCGCGTCGGTTGGACGAGCGCCCGCGGCTCGCGCGGTTTCGGGCGCGTTAGGAAGAGCGCCAGCGGCTCGCGCGGCTTCGGGCGCGCTAGAGAGCGGCGACGGGCAATAGTGAAGCACTTGAGCCCCCTGCAGCGAGACGACGAGCTCGCCCCAGGTTTCGTTGGCCAGCCATATATCGCGGCCATGCCATTCGGCACGACGCTGACCGGCGGTATCATCGAGCAGGGTTCGCAGAGTTGCGGGAATCATCGTTTGACCTCTTCCGTCGAGCTATTCGACTTCTTCATTGTGCAGTGCCTCGGCGGCGCCCAGCAGGCCCGGCCATGGCGCCGTGACGACATGGATCGGGATCGCGGCATTGTAGGCATGCATGCGCCCCTTGTCGGCGAAGGCCTCGCGGAAGCGGCTTTCGGGCAGCCAGTCGAGCAGCCGTGGCAGGATGCCACCGCATAGCGTGACACCGCCGCGGGCGCCCAGGGTGAGTGCTGCATCGCCACAGACATCGCCGAGGATCTTCAGGAATCGCAGCAGGGTATCACGGGCGATGGGGTCCTCGTCGGCGGCCGCTGTCACCTGGGCCGGGGTGGAGAACGCGGGCGTGGCGCTCTCCAGTGCGCAGTGGGCGAGGTAGAGGTCGAGCAGCCCCTGGCCACAGAGAACGCGCTCCACCGAGACGCGCCCGTAACGGTGATGGAAGTGGTGAAGCAGCTGTCGTTCCCGCTCATCGGTGGGTGCGTAGGTAATGTGGCCTCCCTCACCCGGCAGCGGGATCCAGGCGTGGCGTCCGGGGAAGAGGGTGGCCACACCGAGGCCGGTGCCGGGGCCGATGACCAGTCGGGCGGCGTGGGGAGTCGCCTCGCCGGACTGGATCTCGACCAGCTCCTCCTCGGCCACATGGGGTACCCCCAGGGCCTGGGCGGTGAAGTCGTTGATCGCCTTGAAGAGGGTGAGCCCGAGCTCGGCCTGGACCGCGGTGCGCGAGAAGACCCAGTGGTTGTTGGTCATCTTGATGCGGTCGTCATGCACCGGGCAGGCGAAGGCCAGGCACGCTTCTCGCGGTGCCTGTGTGCCGGTGGCGCCCACGCGGGCAAGGTAGTCCTGCACCGCTTCCACCAGGCCGGGGTAATCGGCGCAGGGCAGGCTGAGGATATCGTGAGGGGCGACTCCCCCGGGGGTGACCAGCGCGAAACGTGCGTTGGTCCCACCGATGTCACCGATCAGGGCCGGTCGTGTCATCGCAGAGATCCTCAGGCATCCTCATCGTGGATCTGTCCGGCCTGGCGGGCCAGGTCGTCGGCCTCGAAGCCGCCGAAGACCCCGGCTCCCTCCTCGCCGCGCATGGCGAGGTGACGAAAGCCGCTGAACAGCTCGCGGCCCAGCCCCACATGATAGTGGTCCAGCGCGGCGACGCGCTGCTCGCGATCGGCCCAGACATGGGCCTCGACCCTGGTCTCGAGAGTGCCGGCATTGGCATCGAGGCGCACGATATCGCCGTCGCGCAGCTTCGACAGGGGACCGCCGTCCAGCGCCTCGGGGCTGATATGGATGGCCGCCGGCACCTTGCCGGAGGCGCCGGACATGCGTCCGTCGGTGACCAGCGCCACCTTGTGGCCACGGTCCTGAAGCACGCCGAGATAGGGTGTCAGCTTGTGCAGCTCGGGCATGCCATTGGCCTTGGGGCCCTGGAAGCGCACCACGGCGATGACGTCACGGTCGAGCTCGCCGGCCTCGAAGGCGGCCTTGAGCTCGTTCTGGTCCTCGAAGATCTTCACCGGCGCCTCCACCACACGGTGCTCCTCGGCGACCGCCGAGACCTTGATCACGCCGCGCCCCAGGTTGCCGTCGACCACGGTGAGTCCACCGGTGGCGGCGAAGGGCTCTGCCGCGCCGCGCAGCACGTCGCGATCGAGGCTCTCTGTCGGCCCCTCGCGCCAGACCAGCTTGCCCTCCTCGAGGAAGGGCTCCTGGGTGTAGGCGGTGAGATCGGTACCGAACGCCGTGGGGATATCCCCGTGGATCAGACCAGCAGCGAGCAGTTCGCGGAACAGGAAGCTCATGCCGCCGGCGGCCTGGAAGTGATTGATGTCGGCCTGGCCGTTGGGGTAGACCTGCATCAGGCTCGGGGTCACCGCGGAGAGGTCGGTAAAGTCCTCCCAGGTGAGCGTCAGGCCGGCGGCGGCGGCCATGGCCACGAGGTGCAGGGTGTGATTGGTGGAGCCGCCGGAGGCGAGCAGACCGACGATGGCGTTGACGATGGCGCGCTCGTCGATCTGCTTGTAGAAGGGACGGTAGTCGCCGCCGGGTTCGGTGTTGCGGATCGCCTGCTCGGTGGCGAAGCGAGTCAGCGCCTCACGCATCTCGGTGCCGGGATTGACGAAGGAGGTGCCGGGCAGGTGCAGCCCCATCATCTCCATCATCAGCTGGTTGGAGTTGGCGGTGCCGTAGAAGGTGCAGGTGCCGGGGCTGTGGTAGGACGCGGACTCGGCCTCCAGCAGCTCCTCGCGGCTCGCCTTGCCCTCGGCGAACAGCTGGCGAATGCGTGCCTTCTCCTTGTTGGGCAGGCCGCTGGGCATGGGACCCGCGGGGACGAACATGGCCGGCAGGTGGCCGAAGCGTGCCGCGGCGATAAACAGCCCCGGCACGATCTTGTCGCATACGCCGAGGTAGAGCGCGGCGTCGAACATGTTGTGGGAAAGCCCCACGGCGGTGGCCATGGCGATCACGTCCCGGGAGAACAGCGACAGCTCCATGCCTGGCTGGCCCTGGGTGACGCCGTCGCACATGGCGGGCACGCCGCCGGCGAACTGGGCGGTGGAGCCCATGGCGCGTGCCGCGGCCTTGATGGTCTCGGGGAAGGTCTCCAGCGGCTGATGGGCCGAGAGCATGTCGTTGTAGGCCGAGATGATGCCCAGGTTGGCGCTGTTCATCAGCTTCAGGGCGTTCTTGTCTTCGACCCCGCAGGCGGCGAAGCCGTGAGCCAGGTTGCCGCAGGAGAGCTCGCCGCGGTGCACGCCACGCCGATGTTGGTCGGCCATGCGTGCCTCGTAGAGGGCGCGTCGCTCGGAGGAGCGCTGGCGAATGCGGTCGGTGACGGCGGCAACGGTGGCATTGAGGGTCGGTTTGGGGCTGGCCATGGTGCACCTCGGCAGTGACTGTTTGGTAAGTTTACCAAATCAATGTTCGGTACTCGGGGTCATGCTAGCGAATATTTCGCGATAAATGTAGTTTTGTTACCTTGCGTCTGTGGGTGTCGTTGAGTGTGTCGTTGGATATCGTGGCAGCCGCTGGCTGCCGGGGCATCAAAGCCCCAGTAGCCGCAACAGCCAGCGCCGGTAGGGGGGATTGAGCCAGCCCACCGGGCTGCGGGATGACTGGATGAAGACGGCGCGCGCATGGCTGAAGCGCTGGAAACCCGCCTCGCCGTGATAGGCGCCGCTGCCGCTCTCGCCGACGCCGCCGAAGGGCAGTGCCGGCACGGCGTTGTGCCACAGGGTGTCATTGAACACCACGCCGCCGGAATGGGTCTCCTCGAGCAAGCGTCGGCGCAGGGCGGAGTCCTCGGTAAAGGCGTAGAGCGCCAGCGGGCGCGGCTGACTCTTGATGCGCGCGATGGCGGCATCCATGTCGAGCACCCCGAGCACCGGAAGCCAGGGACCGAAGATCTCCTCTCGCATAAGGGTGAGGCCGTTACTCGGGTCGACGATCAACGTGGGGGGCAGTTTGACCCCGCCGTCGGCCAGCTCGAGCCTCTCACCGAGATCGATCACCCGGCAGACATGGTCGCGGGCCTCGTCGAGCATCGCCTCGAGACGCTGACGGTGTGCCGCGCCTGGCACCGCGCTGTAGTCATGGCTGGCGGAGCCTCGAGGGTAGAAGCGTGCCACCTGGCGCTGCATCGCCTTGAGAAATGCCTCGAGCCGGGAGGCCTCCACCAGCACGTGATCGGGGGCGATGCAGGTGCGGCCGGCGTTCAGCCACTTGCCGAAGGCGATGCGCTCGGCGGCCTTCTCCAGATCGGCGTCGGCGGCCACCAGCGCCGGCGTCTTGCCGCCCAGCTCCAGGGTGACCGGCGTCAGGTTGGTCGCCGCGGCACGCGCCACCTCCCGACCGATGGTGGCACTGCCGGTAAACAGCAGGTGATCGAAGGGGAGGGCGGCGAAGGCCCTGGCCAGGTCGGCATCGCCCTCCACCACGCAGAGCTCCTCGGGAGCGAAATAACGAGCCGCCAGGCGTGCCATCAGTGCCGAGGTGGCAGGGCTGTGCTCGCTGGGCTTGATCATTACCCGGTTGCCGGCGGCCAGGGCATCGATGGCGGGTAGCCAGGCAAGGTTCCAGGGGTAGTTGGACGGGGCGATGATGCCGACCACGCCCAGTGGCTGATAGTGAACCTTCGCCCGGGCCGGCAGTAGTCTCCAGCCCACCGGCTGGCGCTCGGGACGCATCCAGCGACGCAGTCGGCGTCGAGTGAAGCTGGCCGACTGGAGAACGGTGGCCACTTCGCTCAGGCGGGTCTCCATGGCGGCGCGATGGCCGAAGTCGGCGCTGATGGCGGCGGCGATCTCGTCGCGATGGCGGCGGGTCAGGGTGGCCAGGCGTGTCAGGCGGTCGCGACGGGTGGCGAGGCTCGGGAAGGGGGCTTCCTCGAAGGCACGCCGCTGTCTGTCGAGGAGGGCCTGGAGATCACTGAGATCGCTCATGCTGGAATCCTGTTCGGGGTGATGGAAGGTTGATGGGAGGCTGTGCACAATGGTGGCGCCATCTCGCCGCCAGGGCCAGGGAGGAAGGCGCAACGAACCGTGAAAGGAGTGATCGCATGACAATGCTGAGGCGCCAACCCCTGTCCTCCATGGAGGCGGTATCCACCAGCGCCTGGAACGCCCTGGTCGGTGATGATCATCCCTTTCTGCGCCATGAGTTCCTGCATGCCCTGGAAGCCAGCGGCTCGGCGTGCCCGGCCACCGGATGGGTGCCGCGCCACCAGACCCTGTGGCAGGGCGAAGCGTTGGTCGGCCTCATGCCGCTCTATCACAAGCATCACTCCTTCGGTGAGTACGTCTTCGACTGGGCCTGGGCCGATGCCTGGGAGCGCGCCGGTGGGCGCTACTACCCCAAGGCGCTGACGGCGATTCCCTATACCCCGGCTCCCGGTCCGCGCCTGGCCCTGGCGCCGGGTGTCGATCCATGCGAGGCACGTGAGACCCTGGCCTGTGCCTGGGAGGAGGGCGGGCTATCCGGCTGGCACCTGCTGTTCGCCGAGGAGGCGGAGGTGGCCGAGTGGCAGAAGGCTCGGCCAGGGCTGCTGGCGCGGCACGGTGTACAGTTCCAGTGGCAGGATCGTGGCTATGGCGACTTCGAGGGCTTCCTGGCCACCCTGACCTCCAAGCGGCGCAAGGCGATTCGCCGTGAACGGCGAATCGTCGCCGACCAGGCGCTGAGCCTGCATCGTCTGGAGGGCGAGGCGATCGACGCCGCGGCCCTCGAGCACTTCTATCGCTGCTATGAGATCACCTACCGGGAGCGTGGTCGCCATGGCTACCTCAATCTCGACTTCTTTCGGCGCCTGCGTGCCAGCATGCCGGAGAGCCTGCTGCTGGTGCAGGCGCGTCGCGACGACCGTCCCGTGGCGGCGGCGCTCTACCTGCAGGGTGCACGCACCCTCTTTGGGCGTTACTGGGGCAGCGAAGTGAGCGCCGACTGTCTGCACTTCGAGGCCTGCTACTACCAGGGCATCGAGCACTGCCTGGCGCGTGGCCTGACGCGCTTCGACCCCGGCACCCAGGGCGAGCACAAGCTCACTCGTGGATTCGAGCCGCGGCTGCTGACCTCGCTTCACCATATCGCCGATCCTCGCTTGCGTGACGCCGTGGCACGCTTCTGTGGCGAGGAGCGCGAGCATGTGCTGGCCTATCGGCGCGCCGCCGAGTCGGCACTGCCGTTTCGCGATGAGGCGAAGATTGACTCTGCCGGCGAGCAATGAAAATGGCATAATGCGCGGCATCGTATCGAGGTGACGGGAAGGCATCATGCTCAAGGGGTTGGCGCTGACGCTGACGATCCTGCTGGCGTTGCTGCAGTATCGACTGTGGCTCGGCCAGGGAGGCGTCATGGAGCTGCGTGAGGTTCGCCAGCGGGTGGCGTCGCTGGAGGCGGCCAACCAGCCGCTGCGCGACCGCAATGCGCGCCTGGCTGCCGAGGTGCTCGACCTCAAGACCGGCCTCGATGCCATCGAGGAGCGGGCACGCAGCGATATCGGCATGGTGCGCACCGACGAGCAGTTCTTCTGGGTGCCCGATGTGGCGGTGGAGGTGGAGCCGGTGGTCAATCCGCTGCCCGCCACCCGCCTGGAGGCGAGCCGATGAGTGCGACACCCTGGCTGGTGGTGCCGGCGGCGGGGCAGGGGCGGCGCATGGGGGCCGACCGTCCCAAGCAGTACCTGACCCTCGATGCCCGCCCGGTGATGGCCCATACCCTGACCCGGCTGCATGCCGCCTTCCCGGGGGCACGACTCTGCCTCTGCCTGGACCCCGACGACGCCTGGTTCGACCCCGACTGGGTACCCTTCGCCGACTGGCGGCGCGTGGCGGGAGGCGCCGAGCGTGCGGACAGCGTGGCCAACGCCCTGGGGGCCATCGACGGTGAGGCGCGTGATGATGACCTGGTGCTGGTCCATGATGTGGCGCGCCCCTGTGTCGCCGTCGATGACCTGCGGCGGCTGATGCGGGAGCTTGCCGATGATGTGGTGGGCGGGCTGCTGGCCGCCCCCGTGGCGGACACCATGAAGCGTGACGATGGCGCCGGCCGGGTCGCCCGTACCGAGCCCCGTGCGGGGCTCTGGCACGCCCTGACCCCTCAGGGCTTTCGCTATGGCCTGCTGAATCAGGCGCTTCGCCAGGTCGCGGCGTCCGGCATCACGGTCACCGACGAGGCCTCTGCGGTGGAAGCCCTGGGGCATTCGCCTCGGCTGGTGCCCGGGCGTCGCGACAACCTCAAGATCACCCACCCCGAGGACCTGGCCCTGGCCGGCATGATCCTGGCCGCCCAGGCCTCGGCGTACAGCGAGACGACGCCGGCGGGCGTTGCGGAGAGATGATGCGAATCGGCCATGGTTTCGATGTCCACCGCTTCGGCGAAGGCGACCACCTGATGATCGGCGGCGTCGCCGTCCCCTTCGAGCGCGGCTTCGTCGCGCACTCCGATGGCGATGTGCTGCTGCATGCCGTCAGCGATGCCCTGTTGGGCGCCTGCGCCCTGGGCGATATCGGCCGCCACTTCCCCGATACCGACCCGGCCTGGAAGGGCGCCGACAGTCGCGACCTGTTGCGTCGCGTGGTGGTCCTGGTGCACCAGGCCGGCTATCGGGTCGGTAACCTCGATGCCACGCTGATGGCCCAGGCGCCGAAGATGGCCCCTCACGTCGAGGCCATGGCGGCCAATGTCGCCGCCGATCTGGGCATCGAACGCGGAGCCGTCAACGTCAAGGCCACCACCACCGAGCGCCTGGGCTTTACCGGCCGCGGCGAGGGCATCGCCGCCGAGGCGGTGGCGCTGCTCCTGCCGGTCTCGCCGGGCACTGTAGATGAGACCATGACGAGCGAGGGCGCCGGTGAGTGAGTCGTCGACACGCCATCCCCTCGACGCCCTCGACTGGCCCCCGACCTGGCCGCGAGTGCTCGATGCCGAGTTCGGGCCGCCCCCGGCGGGGGACTATCGAGCACGCCCCGAGGACTTCCTGGTCGAGGAGACGCTCGACTTCGACCCCGAGGGGGAGGGCGAGCATCTCTGGCTCTATATCGAGAAGCGTGACCTGACCACCGCCATGGTGGTAAAGGAGCTCGCCAGGCTATGCGAGGCCTCGCCGCGGGCGGTGGGCTACTCGGGGATGAAGGACCGGGTGGCGGTGACCCGCCAGTGGTTGTCGGTGCAGCTGCCGGGGCGCGAGGCGCCGGCGGGACTGCGCGAGGCCCTGGCCGAGCGTGGCATACGGGTGCTCGAGATGGCGCGTCACCCGCGCAAGCTCAAGCGAGGGGTGCATCGCACCAACCGTTTCCGGCTGCGCCTGACTGGCCCGGCGGTGGCCGACGAGGGCCTCGTTCATCGCTGGGAGCGCCTGCTCGAGCGTGGGGTTCCCAACTATTTCGGTCCCCAGCGCTTCGGCCCGGATGGTCGCAACCTGCTGCGTGCGCGTTCACTGCTGGCCCGCGGCTGGCGAAAGCGCGACGATCGCGATGGCATGCTGCTCTCGTCGGCACGCAGCTTCCTGTTCAATGAGCTGCTCGCCGAGCGCATCCGCGAGGGCAGCTGGGATCGACTGTTGCCGGGGGAGGTGGCCAACCTCGATGGCAGTGCCAGCCAGTTCGCCGTCGAGTCGCCGGACGCCGAGCTCGAGGCCCGGGCGGCACGCCTCGATCTGCATCCGAGCGGTGTGCTGTGGGGCACCGGTGGCTCGCTGGCGAGTGGCGAGGCTCGGCGCCGTGAGGAGCTGCTGGCGCAGCGCTTTGCGGGGCTATGCGCGGGACTCGAGGCGGCCGGCGTACGCCTGGGGCGCCGCCCGCTGCGCCTGCGGCTGGCCGAGACACGCCTGGAGCGTGGTGACGGCGAGCTGTGGCTGACCTTTACACTGCCCCGTGGTGCCTTCGCCACCGCGGTACTCAGAGAACTGATCGCGCACCCGACCCTATGACGGAGGCGCCCATGCAAGGATTCGAGATGCGTCGACTGCTGCTCTCCAACGACGACGGTGTTCACGCCCCCGGGCTGCGCGCCCTGCACGATGCCCTGGTCTCCCATGCCAGGCTGCGGGTGGTGGCGCCGGACCGCGACAAGAGCGGGGCCAGCAACTCGCTGACCCTGTCCCGGCCGCTGTCACTGACGGCCATGGAAAACGGCTTCTACAGCGTCGACGGCACGCCGGCGGACTGTGTCTACCTGGGCGTCAACGGTGTCTGGAACGAGAAGCCCGACCTGGTGATCTCGGGCATCAACCATGGCGGCAACCTGGGGGATGACGTGCTCTACTCAGGCACCGTGGCCGCCGCCATGGAGGGGCGCAACCTGGGCATGGCGGCCATCGCCATGTCGCTGGTGGGGCATCGCCACTTCGACACCGCCGGCCGGGTGGCGGCAAGCCTGGTGGGGGCCGCCGAGCAGCTCTCGCTGCCGCCGCGCAGCCTGCTCAATGTCAACGTGCCCGACCTGCCCTGGGACGAGATCCGCGGCTTTCGGGTTACCCGCCTGGGCTATCGTGGCCCCGCGGGGTCTCCCCAGGAGGTGCGTGACCCGCGTGGCAAGGTGAGCTGGTGGATCGCGCCGCTGAGCAAGAACGCCGATGATGGCCCCGATACCGACTTCGCCGCCGTGGAGGCGGGCTTCGTCTCCATCACCCCGTTGCAGACCGACCTGACTCGGCATGCGGCCATTGCGGATGTAGAAGGCTGGCTGGATGTACTCACCTGATCGCCTGGCCGAGCTGGTGCGTGGTGTGGGTATGACCTCCCAGCGTACCCGCGACCGCATGCTGGAGCGCCTGGCCGCCCAGGGCATCCGTGACCCCCGGGTACTGGAGACCCTGGGGCGTGAGCCACGTCACCTGTTTCTCGATGAGGCGCTCTCCCATCGCGCCTACGAGGATACCTCCCTGCCGATCGGCTACGGCCAGACCCTCTCCCAGCCGTGGATGGTGGCGCGGATGACCGAGCTGGTGCTGCAGGCATCGCCGCAACGCGTGCTGGAGGTCGGCACCGGATCCGGCTATCAGACGCTGATACTTTCGCGACTGGTACCGGAACTCTGGTCCATCGAGCGAATCAATGCCTTGCAGCGACGTGCCGCCGAGCGGCTGCGCCTGCTGGGGGCGAAGAATGCCCACCTGCGCCTGGCCGACGGTGGCCATGGCTGGGAAGAGGCCGCGCCCTTCGATGTGATCCTGCTGACCGCCTGCGCCAGCGAGCTACCGGCCGCACTGCTCTCCCAGCTCGCCGAGGGCGGTGTGCTGATTACCCCGCTGTCCGACGCTCGGGGACGCCAGTGGCTGACCCGTATCCAGCGCCAGGACGACCAGTTCGAGAAGCGGCGGCTGGAGCCGGTACGCTTCGTGCCGCTGCTCGAAGGCGTCATTCGTTGAAAGGAGTCCGCCGTTGAAGCGATATCTCGCCACCCTCTTGAAGGGCGCCGGCATGGGCGCCGCCGACGCGGTTCCTGGCGTGTCCGGCGGCACCATCGCCTTTATCACCGGGATCTACGAGGAGTTGATCCATACCATCAAGCAGTTCGGCCCCAGTGCCTTCGGGGCCTGGCGACGCGGCGGCGTGGCTGGCCTGGTGGCCCACCTCAATCTGCCCTTCCTGTTGCCGCTGCTGCTGGGGATCGCCGTCAGCCTGGTCAGCGTCGCCCACCTGGCGGTGTGGTTGCTGGAGGATCACCCGCTGCTGCTCAACGGCTTCTTCTTCGGGCTGGTGCTGGCCTCGGCGCTGGTGGTCAGTCGTCATCCGGCCGACTGGCGATGGTGGCATATCCTGCCGCTGATAGGGGGGCTGCTGCTGGCTAATGGACTGCCCTCGCTGATGCCGTTGATGAGCGAGCTGGGCAGCCAGGAGGTGATGCTGCTGGCAGGAGGCGCCATCGCCATCAGTGCCATGATTCTGCCCGGTGTTTCCGGCAGTTTCCTGCTGCTGACCATGGGCCTCTATGGCACCGTGATGGATGGCATTCGTGGCTTCGACCTGGGACTGATCGGACTCTTCGGCATGGGATGTGCGGTGGGGTTGTTCGCCTTTTCGCGGCTGCTCTCCTGGCTTCTCGACCACCATCACACCGCGACCCTGCAGCTGCTGGTGGGCTTTATCGTCGGCTCATTGCCGCTACTCTGGCCATGGCGGGAGCTGGTACGCTACCAGTTGGGCCCGGAGGGGCAGATGATTCCGCTGGACTATCGCTACCTGACACCGGGTGATTACGGCCTTCTCACCGGCGATGCTCCTCAGCTGGTGGCGGTGGTGGCGCTGATGCTGGCGGGTGCCTTCGTCGTGCTGCTGCTCGATCACTCGGGGCGACGCAGCGCGGCAGTGCGTAACGATAGCCTGTCTGCGGCAGGCTCTCAGGAAACCAGCGCTCGAGGGGCAGACCCTCAAGGGGCGAATTCTCAAGGGGCAATCTCTCGAGAAACCAACTCTCGAGAAACCAACAAGGAGGAAGGCTCTGATGCGTAATGTATTGATGATTTCGGGGCTGGCCCTGGCGCTGGTCGGTTGTGCCAACCAGCAGGGCGCCCCGAGCCAGGTGCCGGTGCGAGATCTCTCGGCGAGTCGCGCCGAAACGGCGGCCAGCCACTACACCGTGGAGCGGGGCGACACCCTCTATGGCATCGCCTGGCGCCACAACATGGATTATCGGGACCTGGCACGCCTCAATCGCATCGGCCCTCCCTACGCGATCCAGCCGGGTCAGCGTCTGGTCCTCGATGGCGAGGCAGCCGGGGAGCAGCCGGCGGCTCGCCAGCCTGGAAGCGATGGTGGCAGTGCCGTGGCGGTGGCCACCCCCCTCGGCGGTACCCAGGCCGACGCCGGCTCCGATGATATGGAGTGGCTGCTGCCGAGTGGCGAGACCGAAACGGTGTCACGCCGCGACCGGACGAGTGCCGCTCCCGGCGACTCGGAGGGCGTCCAGGCATCGACATCCAGCGGCGAGAATAATGGCGGGCCGGGGCCGGTCTATTCGCCGGATAGCCCGGGGGCCGACGGGAGCCTGAGCGAGCGAGACCTGGCCGAACGCAGCGAGCGGGATGCCGCGAGTGAAGCGTCGCAGGCTGCCTCTGCGGCCGGCGAGGAGAACGAGCCCCAGGCAGTCGCCGCCACCGAAAACCGGGAAGAACCGGCCAGGGAAGAGGCCAGCGGCGCCGATGCCGGTACTGCCGTTGCAGGTGGCACCCAGGCCCAGGAGCGCGGCTCACGTACCTATACCCCGGTCGCCGAGGTGCCCTGGCAGTGGCCCGTGGGCGGTGATGTGGTCGGCCAGTTCGGCGATGGCGGCACGATTACCGCCGGCATTGATATCGCCGGACAAAAGGGGCAACCTGTCAAGGCGGCTGGGCCCGGGATCGTGGTCTACGCGGGCAGCGGCGTCAGGGGCTATGGCAAGCTGATCCTGCTCAAGCACAACGACCAGTTCCTCAGTGCCTATGCCCATAACGAGACGTTGAAGGTAAGCGAGAATGATGTGGTCGAGGCCGGCGAGGTGATTGCCACCATGGGGGACAGTGATGCCGAGGATGTCAGGCTTCACTTCGAGGTGCGCAAGGATGGACAGCCTCAGGACCCCCTGGACTACCTGCCCTCGCGTTGATGCCGCCGCCCGGTGGGGAAGCCTCACCGGGGTTGTCACACAATAATAATCGGTTTCGCCGATGCTCCAGGGCTCGGCGACGGGACGCTAGCACGGGGTAGCCATCGATGAGCATGCTTGAACGGGACCTTCAGGATGTGGATCTGAACACGTTAGAGGAGAAGGAGCAGGAGGTCGTCGATTCCATCGACGAGCCAGAGAGGGATGACGAGGCTGCCTTCGAGAAGGCACTGACTCGCGAAGATCGCTACAGCCATCAGAGCCTCGACGCCACTCAGATCTATCTCAACGAGATCGGCTTCTCGCCGCTGCTCACCCCCGAGGAGGAGGTCTACTACGGCCGCCTGGCCCAGAAGGGCGACCCAATGGGGCGCTCACGCATGATCGAGTCCAACCTGCGGCTGGTGGTGAAGATCGCCAGGCGCTACCTCAATCGCGGCCTCTCGCTGCTCGATCTCATCGAGGAGGGTAATCTCGGGCTGATCCGCGCCGTGGAGAAGTTCGACCCCGAGCGAGGCTTCCGCTTCTCCACCTATGCCACCTGGTGGATCCGTCAGACCATCGAGCGGGCGCTGATGAACCAGACCCGCACCATCCGTCTGCCCATCCACGTGGTCAAGGAGCTCAACATCTACCTGCGCGCGGCCCGCGAGCTGACCCAGAAGCTCGATCACGAGGCGACTGCGGAGGAGATCGCCGAGTATCTCGACAAGCCGGTGGAGGCCGTCAAGAAGATGATGGGGCTCAACGAGCGCATCTCGTCGGTGGATTACCCGGTGGGAGGGGACAGCGACAAGCCGTTGATCGAGACGCTGGCCGATGACAGTGATGACGGCCCCGAGTCGAGTCTGCTCGACGGCGACGTCAAGCAGCTCGTGGACGAGTGGCTCTCCGCACTCAGCGAAAAGCAGCGCGAGGTGGTGGTGCGTCGCTTCGGCCTGCGCGGGCATGAGGCGGCTACCCTCGAGCAGGTGGGCGAGGAGATCGGCCTGACCCGCGAGCGGGTGCGTCAGATTCAGGTCGAGGCCTTGAAGAAGCTGCGCCGGCTTCTCGAGAAGCAGGGGCTCAGCCTGGATGCCATCTTTGCCTGATATTCACATATCAGCAAGAACCTCTAGTTAACCTGCCAAATTCAGCATGTCGTCGTGAGAAGCCACCATTCATATGGTGGCTTTTTCCGTGATTCCCGCTGCACATCCGACGATAATTCCCGGTTTGCCCACTATCCATCGTTCAGGAGTTTGCCATGGCCCGGCCGCTGATCGCCGAGATCGACCTCGACGCCCTGCGCCATAACTATCGTCTCGCCTGTGAGTGTTCCCCGCACAGCCGCAGTGTCGCCGTGATCAAGGCCGATGCCTATGGTCATGGAGCGGTTGCCTGTGCACGAGCCCTGGAGGGCATCGCTCCTGCCTTTGCGGTGGCCTGTATCGAGGAGGCGGTGAGGCTGCGCGAGGCGGGTATCACCGCACCCATCGTGCTGCTCGAGGGCATCTTCAGCGTGGATGAAATGATCCAGGTGGATGAACTTGGTCTGTGGATAGCGGTGCACAGCGACTGGCAGATCGATGCCCTGCTGGGGCAGCGACTCTCGCGGCCGGTGCCGGTGTGGCTCAAGGTGGACTCCGGCATGCATCGTCTGGGCTTCTCGCCCGAACGCGCACAAGCGGCATGGCAGCGTCTGGCTGCGGCGCCGGAGCAGGCCTGTGACCTCCACCTGATGAGCCACTTCGCTACCGCGGACCTGGTTGACGTTGGCTACTTCAGGCGTCAGCTGGCTCAGCTCGAGGCCCTGGCCGAACGGTTAGGGGCGCCGCTGTGTCTGGCCAACTCGCCGGCGACCCTGGCGCACCCCGAGGCCCATGGTGCCTGGAATCGCCCGGGAGTGATGCTCTATGGCAGCGACCCCCTCGAGCAGCCCAACGCCTTGACCTCCCGGCTGGCGCCGGTGATGACCCTGCGTTCGGCGATCATCGCCGTGCGTGAACTTCCCGCCGGAGAACCGGTGGGTTATGGCGGCCGTTGGGTTACCCCCCGGCCCTCACGCATCGGCGTGGTGGCGGCGGGGTACGGCGACGGCTATGACCGCCATGCCGTGGACGGCACTCCGGTGCTGGTCGCGGGCAAGCGCACCGCCATTGCCGGCAAGGTCTCCATGGATATGCTCACCGTGGATATCACCGATATTCCCGAGGCGGATATCGGCAGCGAGGTCGTGTTGTGGGGGCGGGCCGCCAACGGCGAGGTGCTGTCGGTGGATGAGGTGGCCCGCCACTGCGACACCATCAGCTACACCCTGCTGACCGGGGTGCTGCCCAGGGTGCCGAGGCGGTATCATGGAGCGTCTTGAAAGCCCGACAGGAACCGAACATGTCCAGGGACGCTCCTGACCGCCCCAACTTCGCCCACCCCCGTTACTGGCCGGTCTGGTTGGCCATTGCCGCCATGCATGTGGCGGCCTGGCTGCCCTGGCGTCTCAAGCTGTGGATCGGCAAGCTGATCGGCCTGGCCGCTCGGCGCTTTGCCGGGCGGCGCCGGCATATCACCGAGACCAATCTCAGGCTCTGCTTCCCGGAGCTCGACGATGAAGCGCAGCGTCGCCTGGTCAGGGAGACCTTTATCGCCAACGGCATCGGCCTCATGGAGACCGCAACGGGCTGGTGTCGTGACCCCGAACACCTGCGTCATCGGGTCGTTTTCAAGGGTCAGGAGCATCGTGCCCGGCTGGAGGCCGAGGGGAGGGGAGCGTTGATCCTCGGGGTGCACTTCTCGACCCTCGACCTGGGTGCCGCCCTGCATTCGCTCTATTTTCGCGCCGACGCCGTGCAGCGGCCCCATGACAACCCGCTCTTCGCCCGCTTCATGGGGCGTGCCCGTGCCCCCTACTTCGATGCGGTGATCGATCGCCACGACCTGCGCGGCGTGGTGCGCCGCATCAAGGCGGGGCACGCGGTCTGGTATTCGCCCGACCAGGACTTCGGCCGGGATGTCAGCGTCTTTGCCCCCTTCTTCGGCATCCAGGCGGCCACGGTGAAGATGACGGCACGCATCGCTCGCATGACCGGGGCGCCGGTGATACCGCTGATCTTTCACCGCAACGCCGATAATCGCACCTATACCCTCGAGTACCTGCCGCCGCTGGAGGATTTCCCCAGCGGTGATGAGGTGGCCGATGCCACCCGTGTCAACGCCGTGATCGAGGCGGCGATCCGCCAGCACCCCGAGCAGTATCTGTGGCTGCACCGGCGTTTCAAGACACGCCCGGAAGGGGAACCCTCTCCCTACTGATGTAATCGGTCAGGAGAGGCGGGGCAGGGTATCCGGCAACGAGAGGCGATGGGAGCCGCGATTCAAGTGATCGGAGACGAAGCGCCGGTCCAGCGGATGGTCCGCCGACTGGGCGAGCGTTTCCACCACCCGGTCGGCATGGGCCTGCAGTGTCTTGAGATCCCGGCGATCGGCGAACTGGGAGAGGGTCTTCAATGACCTAAGCAGCTCCAGGCCGATGCTCAGGTCCTCCCTGGCGTAGGTCAGGATGGGCTGGAAGAGTCGGAACACGAGGCTGTCGAACGCCTCTACCTGCCAGGTCACCCGGCAGGCGCCGTCCTGGTCGAAGAGTGCGTCACAGGGCCGCCACTCCAGGCGTCGGCGCAGCAGGTCGGTGAGGCGATGCAGACACAGTCGAGCGGTGCCGGGGTCGTTGATCCCCGGTGACAGCGCCTTGACGGCCACCTCCATCAGCTGTGTCATGCCGAACACATAGTGCTCGCTGATCGACTCCCCCTCCATATAGGTCAGCGTGGCACGCACCTCATCGCACCAGCCCGAATCGGGCGCCTCCGGGGCTTCCAGCGAGAGGATCGGCATGCCCGCCACCACGTAGTCGCCGAAGTGGAAATGCAGGTGCAGTGTGCCCTCGGCCCGCTCCGCCAGGGTTGCCAGGGTAGTGAGGTCGGCATTCAGCAGATAGCCCGCCTGTCGGGCATGTACGGGATGATAGGGGGGCTCGGACGTGATGGGGGGAGTGGAGGAAGCGAGAACCCGCCACTCCTCGCCGCTCTGACAGGTCTGCAGCGCCTGCATCGAGATGAGAGTGGTTCGGTGCAGGTCGGCCGCCACGGCGTCGACCTGGATCGACTGCGAGGCGTTGTGGATGAAGTAGACGAACAGGGCGAGGCAGTGAATGACCATCAGGCAGGCCAGGTAGACCGCCAGTGTCCGCCAGGTCACGATGCCCTCGTTGACATCCGGGGTCATCAGCAGCACCAGGGCAAAGAGAATGGTGCCCAGGTAGTGACCCAGCACTCGCTGATGGGAGCGCTCCGAGATCAGCCCGAACACCAGCTTGTGGGAGAACTGGCCGCCGGCCTGGGAGAGGACCGACATCACCATCGAGAAGCTGAACACCATCAGGGAGATCATGCCGCCGAGCAGGGCGGCGAGCAGCGAGCGGGTGTCTTCCGGCGGCTCGATCAGCTTGACCAGCAGGGAGGGCAGCTGCTCGTCGGAGATCGGCAGGAAGAGTGACACATAGGCGAGCAGCGCATAGGCCAGCGCCAGCAGAGAAGGCAGATAGGCAATGCTCTGCCGAAAGGCCTTGAACAGATGGATGGGCCAGAACAGCAAGCGGATCATGGGCGGCTCCTCATGAGCGGAGTCCCCTTATCGCGTGACTCGGCGCCGGGTGCAACCCTATCCCTCTCGGGAGCAGTAAGCCATCAGCCATAAGAAAACCCCGCAGACCCTAGGGGTGCGGGGTTGGTTCTTACTCGTCGGACATCAAGCTGACTTACAACTTACCGTCCCGGCGAAGCCGGTCAGGCGTCGATGCGCTTGTACTTCATGCGATGCGGGGTGTTATCCCCGACCCGCTTCTTGTGGTCCGCTTCATACTCGGTGTAGTTGCCCTCGAAGAACTCCACATGGGAGTCGCCCTCGAATGCCAGGATATGGGTGGCGATCCGGTCGAGGAACCAGCGGTCGTGAGAGATCACCAGGGCGCAGCCGGGGAAGGCCAGCAGGGCCTCCTCGAGGGCGCGCAGGGTCTCGATATCCAGGTCGTTGGAAGGCTCGTCAAGCAGCAGCACGTTGGCCCCCTGCTTGAGGGTCTGGGCCAGCTGCAGACGGCCCCGTTCACCGCCGGAGAGCTCGTTGAGACGCTTCTGCTGATCGTTGCCCTTGAAGTTGAAGCGACCCACATAGGCCCGTGAGGAGACCTCGTAGCCGTTGATATTGAGCATGTCCTGGCCGTCGGAGACGGCTTCCCACACGGTCTGCTTGTCATCCAGGGCATCACGCAGCTGTTCGACATAGGCGATATCGACGGTCTCGCCGACCACCACCTCGCCGGTGTCGGGCTGCTCCTTGCCGGTGATCAGCTTGAACAGCGTCGACTTGCCCGCGCCGTTGCCGCCGACGATACCGACGATGGCTCCCTTGGGTATGCTGAACGAGAGGTCCTCGTAGAGCAGCTTGTTGTCGAAGGCCTTGGAGACGCCGTGGAACTCGATGACCTTGTCGCCGAGCCGCGGGCCGGGCGGAATATAGATCTCGTTGGTCTCGTTGCGCTTCTGGAAGTCGCCGGACTGCATCTCCTCGAAGCGATTGAGGCGCGCCTTGCTCTTGGCCTGGCGGCCCTTGGCATTGCTGCGCACCCACTCGAGCTCATGCTTGATGGCCTTGTTCTTGGAGGCCTCCTGCTTGGCCTCCTGCTCGAGGCGCTTCTCCTTGGCTTCGAGCCACCCCGAGTAGTTGCCCTCGAAGGGGATGCCCTGGCCGCGGTCGAGCTCGAGGATCCAGCCGGCCACGTTGTCGAGGAAGTAGCGGTCGTGGGTGATCGCGACCACGGTGCCGCTGTAGTCATGCAGGAAGCGCTCGAGCCAGGCCACGGACTCGGCGTCCAGGTGGTTGGTCGGCTCATCGAGCAGCAGCATGTCGGGGCTGGAGAGCAGCAGGCGGCACAGCGCCACGCGGCGGCGTTCGCCACCCGAGAGGTTACCGACGCGGGCATCCCAGGGCGGCAGGCGCAGGGCCTCGGCGGCCACTTCCAGCTTGCGGTCCAGGTTATGGGCGTCGGAGGCCTCGATGATGTTTTCCAGGCGAGCCTGTTCGCTGGCCAGGGCATCGAAGTCGGCATCCAGCTCGGCATAGGCGGCGTAGACGGCGTCGAGCTTCTCCTGGGCGTCCTTGATCTCGCCCAGCGCCTCTTCCACTGTCTCGCGAACGTTCTTGTCGTCGTCGAGCTGGGGCTCCTGGGGCAAGTAGCCGACGTTGATACCCGGCATGGGGCGGGCTTCGCCCTCGAACTCGGTGTCGACGCCTGCCATGATGCGCAGCAGGGTCGACTTGCCGGCGCCATTGAGGCCCAGTACGCCGATCTTCGCGCCCGGGAAGAAGGAGAGAGAGATATCCTTGAGGATCTGCTTCTTGGGGGGCACGATCTTGCCCACCCGGTTCATGGTGTAGACGTATTGCGCCATGGAGTTCCACTTGGTTGGAGGATTGGCTGACCCACGGATGATAGTGCCCGCAACGGGTAAAGGCCAGCCACTGGAGCGCACGGTCGGGGCCTACTCCTCTTCGTCGATCGCCCAGTCATCCTCGATGGCACGACGCAGGCGCCGCTCCTCGAGCAGTGACTCCACGCGGCGTCGGGCGCGCAGGGTGTCGGCGCGACTGGAAGCGCGGGGCGGCGCGTAGTCGTCATCGTTCATTGCATCAGCGGATTCCCGATCATTGTCATCATCGGAATCGAGAAGGTGTTCACGGCGCATGTGGCGTTCCTCCCATGGCCAGTGGTCGACCCGTGCCGACCGATCACATATCGCTTCTCTTCCCCTGTGCGTGCGTGGAATCCGAAGCGCCCGGACAACTCGGTCACAACACTCGGTCACAACATGGTTGCCTGGGCGCTATATAGTGCCAAAAGGCGAGAAGTGCAACCCCCTGGGCCCGATATCGTTGTCGGTGGTCAATCCAGGCCGTGCTCGGCCTTGACGCGCTCCAGCTCCTGCTGGGCCTCGACACGCTCGGTGACGTCCTTCTGTACCCCGATGTAGTAGGTGAGATTGTCGTCTTCGTCGTGGACCGGCGTGATCGAGAGCTCATTCCAGAACAGGGTGCCGTCCTTGCGATAGTTGCGCAGTATCGTTCGGCAGGGGCGTCCCTCGCCCAGTGCCTTGCGAATGGTGACAAGCCCCTCCTGGTCACGATCATCGTTCTGCAGGAACCGACAGTCCTGATAGAGGATCTCGTCGGCACTGTAGCCGGTCAGGCGCTCGAAGCCCTGGTTGATATAGATCAGGATGGTATCGTCGCCCTCCTGCTCGGCGACCACGATGCCATCATCGGAGGCGTCGACGATGCGCTCGAGCAGGTCCGGGCTGATCAGTGGAGATCGTTTCATATTGGGCGTTCCTGTCGCGAATCCTGTCCTGGCCGCCTGGGGGTGACGACATGCATTATGGAGTCAAGCCTGCCAGTTATCATGGCCAGAGGTCATGGTGATTGCAACGCACCACCGCTACTCTACCTCGGGCAGCCGGCTGGCGCTGGCGGCGGCGGCCAGCGCCATGCCGGCGAGTATCACCAGCAGGGTCGGGCTGCCCAGCCACTGGCCGAGGGCGCCGACCGCACCGCCCACCGCCAGCAGCAGCACCCCGGTAATGGTATTGGAGAGCGCCACGTAGAGGGCGCGGTTGTCGCCGCTGGCCATGTCGACCACATAGGTCTTGCGCCCCAGCCGCACCCCGGCGTGTACGACCACCAGCAGCGCATAGACCAGTGCATAGGGCCATACCGTCTGGGTCCAGCCGCCCGGCAGCCAGGCGAAGGCGGCGCCGAGCAGACAGCAGGCCGCCGCCCCCAGGCCGGCATCGCGCATCACCCGTCGGCTCGAGGCATCGGCACGCTTCCCCCACACCGGGCTTGCCAGCATGCCGGCGAGTCCCGACACCACGATCAGCACCCCCAGGCCCCCCAGCTCGGTGCCGCTCTGCTGCTGGCCGAGCAGTGCTACCCAGGGTAGCGCCAGGGCGCTGGCCAGGAGCAGGGTGCGGGAGATATTGAAGTGCAGGAAGGCGCGGTCCTCACGCAGCAGGCGCAGGCCCAGCTTGATGCTGTCCCAGGCATTCTCGCCGCCCTCCACGGCGCCGGGTGCCTCATGGATACGCGCCGCACACAGGGCATTCAGCGCCCAGCCCAGCGCCGCCACCCCGAGCAGCACGGCCAGGGCGACCTCTCCCTGGCGGTCCTCGAAGAGCATCAATACGCCACCGGCGGCCAGGGTCACGGCGCCCGCCACGCTGCCGCTCCACCCCATCAGATTGCCGCGGCGCTGCTTGGCGATGGTCTTGCCCAGCACATCCTTGGTAGCGATGGAGGAGAGTCCCCGGGCCAGCGAGAGCGCCACCAGGGTGGCAAGCACCAGGCTGCCGCCGACGCCGCCGGAGCCGAATAGCGCCAGCAGGGCGAGTATTGCGGCGGCCGCCGCCTGGAGCAGCCCTCCGGCCACCCATACCCACTTGCGCTGGGGCTTGAGGCGGATGAAGCCGGCCACGAACAGCTGTGGCAGCAGGGCGCCGGATTCGCGGATCGGCACCAGCAGGCCGATCATCCAGAGGGGGGCCCCGATCACCCCCAGCAGCCAGGGCAGCACCAGCCGTGCGCTGGACAGCTCGTCGGCCAGCTTGTTGCCCAGCGAGGCGATCAGATGCAGGAAGAAGCTGCGCGGCTGCTCGTCGCAAGCCTCATCGGGGATGTCCTTGCACATCCGGCTGTCATCGTCGCCGGTCAGCCATTCGTAGAGACGATGCTGGCTGATATCGGGTGCGGCCATGGGGGCTCCTCGCTGGTAGGATGGGGCCCCATTGTCGCGACAGGGAGGCCGCCGTGTCATCTATCAGATTCTTCGACTGTGTTACATCCACGCGGGTGACATCATGACCCGCGACGGTCAGGCCATGCTCTACGGCCTTGGCGCGGTGGCGCTGTGGTCCACCGTGGCCACCGCCTTCAAGGTGGCGCTGGGTTACATGTCGCCACTGGCGTTGATGTGGCTCGCCTCGCTGGTCTCCTGGGTGCTGATCGGCATCCTGGTGGCGCGCCAGGGATTGCTGGGCCAGGCGCTGCGCCGGGGTTGGCGCACCGCCGCCTGGGCCGGGCTGATGAACCCGGTGGCCTACTACCTGGTGCTGTTCGGCGCCTATGACCGCCTGCCGGGCCAGGAGGCCATGGCGCTCAACTATACCTGGGCGCTGGCCATGGCGTTCCTGGCGGTACCACTCCTCGGCCAGTGGCTGACGCGTATCGATGTGCTGGCGGGCCTTGTTGCCTACGCCGGGGTGTGGGTGATCGCCACCCGTGGTGCGGTATTCGACGTGGCCTTCGCCGATCCGCTCGGGGTGGGAATGGCGCTGGCCTCGACGTTGATCTGGGCGCTCTACTGGCTCCTCAACGCCCGTGACCATCGGCCGCCGCTGGTGGCCCAGTGGCAGAACTTCAGTGTCGGGGTGCCGGTGTTGACGCTGCTGCTGATCGCTGGCCCCGGTATCGAGTGGCACGGCTGGCCGGCGCTGGGGGCCGGGGTCTATGTGGGGCTGTTCGAGATGGGCATCGCCTTCGTGCTGTGGCAGCTTGCCGTGCACGGCGTGTCGCGTACGGCCAAGGTCTCCAACCTGATCTTCCTCTCGCCACCGGTGTCACTGCTGCTGCTCTACCTGGTGGTGGGCGAGCCGATTCTGCCCTCCACCCTGGTCGGTCTGGTACTGATCCTCGGTGGACTCGGGCTGCAGCAGTGGCAGAAGGCACCCTGAGTCAGGTGCTGCGACGAGGCCATTGAGTCGCGCGAGTCGAACCGGAAGCGTTGGCTGTGGGTGAGCCTTCATGAGTGCTCTCGGCGGTACTACAAGCGAACGCCTGGGCCGGTAACGCCATCCAGGCCGAGATCGAATACCGTTTGTCTCTCGATGTCGCTGGCAACCCCCTCGGCAATGGTCAGCACGCCCAGGGCGCGACAGAGGGTCGCCATGCCGAGGAGGACCGTCTGCTGCTCCGGGCTCGCCTCGATGCCCTGAACCAGGCTGCGATCGAACTTCAGGAAGGAGAGGCCACTGCCCTGCAGCTCGGCCAGGCGGGAGAACTCGCTGCCCACCTGTTTCAGACCAATACGACAGACCAGGGGCTCGAGGACTCTGCATAGCAGGCGGAACTGCTCCGGTTCACGCAGGGCGGCGGACTTCGGCAGTTCCAGCCACAGCAACCGGGCCTGCTCGGGGTGTCCCTTGAACAGCTCCGTCAGGCGGGTCAGGAAGTCCGCATCGCGAATCGAGGCGGGCGAGAGAGTGATACCCAGGGGTACCTGGTCGCGGCTGATGGTATCGATGGCGGCCTTGGCAACCGCCAGGTCGAGTGACGTAGTGAGCTCCAGCCGCGATACCCAGGGCATGAAGGTGCCCGCCGCACGCCACTCCCCCTCGAGATAAAGAAAGCAGGGGCCTTCATGATGCAGTAGGCTGCCCCCTGCATCGACCACCGGGAAGCTGGCCAGTCGGGGCCCCTGGGCGACGGCCCGCTCCAGGGCGCTCCGCCAGTCGGCGCGGTTGGTATAGAGCAGGTCGCTACGCTGGCTCTCGACCCACTGCTGGCCCAGATCACCCTGGGTTTCGGCGGCGGCCAGGGCACCATCCAGGCCGGCCATGAGCCTACTGATGGTATCTCCCGGTGCATAGTGGCAGAGGGCCGAGAGCAGCCCCAGGCTCGCCTCGCTCTCGCCGACCCGCAGGGCTTCCAGCTCGGCGCTGAGTGCCTCGGCCAGTGAACCGTCATCCTCGCAACCGGGAATCAGCAGGGCAAAGTCGCCACTATTCAGGCGGCCCACGATGCCACCGCCCTGGGTCCGGGCGACCCGGTGAAGACTCTGGCTCAGGCTCTTGAGCAGCTTATTGGTTGGCGCTCGCCCCAGGCGCTGGTTGACGTCGGTAAGTCGGTTCAGACGCACCAGCACCAGGCAGCCGCTGGCGCGTTCATCTTCGCTTTCGAGGTGCGTAGTCAGCTGGGTCATGAAGGCATCACGCCCCAGAGCGCCGGTCGCTTTATCCTGCTGTAGTCGGCGTCGCAGCTTGTCGAGCTTCTCGCTCTCGTTATGCAGCATCTCTCTTACGGAGTCGGAGAGCTGGTTCATGGCCTGAACCACCTGGCGCAGCTCGCGAGTCTGCGGCTCGGGGCTGGTCGTAAAACGCCGGGCGCCGATATCCCGGGCCTGGGCAATCACGGCCTTGAGTGGCTTTCGAATGGTCCGCACGATCCAGCCGGCGAGCAGCAGACCGATCAGGGCGGCCAGGCCGAACCAGGCGACCAACCGAATGGCGCCGTGCCACAGGGATTGGTAGGCGAAGCTATGCTGGCTCTGTAGGGTCAGGGTGCCGTATTGCTGCCAGCCGTTCTGGATCACCGCCTGGCTTGGCGGCACATCGAAACGTACCAGATCGACGAACCAGCCAGGCACGTTATCGACAGGGGCAGCGGCCTCGCGCCGGGCCAGCAGCTCGCCATCGGGGGCGTGCAACTCGATCAGCTGGTAGTGGCCGGTGTCGAACTGAGCGGCCATCAGCAGTTCGATAATGACCGAATCCTTGTCAAGCTGACTCATGGAGAGCGCCAGGGCATTGACGTTGTCGATGTTCTTGACCCGAATTTCCTGCTCGGTGTAATTCCTCAGCGCCGACAGCCCGACCGCCAGGCTGCCACCCAGGGGCAGTAGCAGGATCACCAGAACCGTGATCCACAGTTGTTTTATCAGCGACATGGCGGCCACTCCTCTGCGAGGTTTCGTGGTGTAACCACGGTGGTTGGTGTCGTTGTCAGGGGTGAAGTCATAGGAAGCCCTGCTCCTGCATCCGTGACAGTGCCCTGCTCCACCGCGACAGGCGCTGTAAGGGGTTGGCGCGTGACTGCGTCGAGCCGACGGCCCATAACCCATCGCTATTGAAGCTGAACACGGGGTCCAGATCGGTCCGCTGGGCGGCGGGGGTGATCGTGGTCACCAGGTTGTCGAGGACCAGTGGCTCGCTGGCGGGGGTCTCGTAATATCCCAGCACCATATGCGCCTGGGTCGCCTGTCTGCGCCCGATGCGCGCCCGAACATAGATCATGCGCAGCTGCTGATTCGGCACGCCGAGGCGCTTCAGGGTGATGTATTTGGCGATGGAGAAATCCTCGCAGTCGCCCTGGGCCTTGCCCATGGTCTCCAGCGGCGTGGCCCAGTAATCTTCCTGACCCCAGATATCGATATCATCCAGCCAGCGAATGCGGCGATTGAAGAAGTCGTTGGTGTCGCGAAGCTGCGTCTGCAAGGGTTGGCTGGCCAGTCGCTCGAGCAGCGCGAACCACTCCTCCAGCATCGTGCTGCCCCGGTCGCCATAGCGGTTGCGCATCACCAGGCGCAGCTGGTCGGGCCTGAAGCTTGCCTCGACTGGCCCCGGCCAGCCGCCGATACACAGCGTCGTCAACAGGATCAGGCCACCGCCGAGCAGGCCGCGACGCGAGTAGCGTGATGGTGAATGCGGCGGTGGCATGAATAGGGTCCAGTAGCGGGATTGTGTCCACTATACCGGCAGCAGGTGAGTTAAGGTTTAGTCTGATACCAGGTCCAGATCAAACTCCAGCAGTGCCTTCAATTGGGGCCAGACATTTTCCAGAATGATGGGTTGGCCGGCGGCGGTGGGGTGGATGCCGTCGTCCTGCATCAGGCTGTCATCCAGGGCCACGCCCTCGAGCAGGAAGGGGACCAGCGGCAGCTCGAAGTCGTCGGCAAGGCGGCGGTAGACCCCGGTGAAGGCGTCACGATAGGCCCGACCATAGTTGGGGGGAATATCGATACCCAGCAGCAGCACCTCGGCATTGGTCGCGTGGCTCGCCTCGATCATGCGTCGCATGTTGGCCTCGAACTGGCCGGGAGGCAGGCCGCGCAGGCCGTCGTTGCCGCCCAGTTCGAGAAGAACGATGTCGGGGTCATGCTGTCCGAGAAGCTCGGGTAGGCGGCTCGCCCCGCCGCTTGAGGTCTCGCCGCTGATGCTGGCGTTGATCACCCGCGCCTTGTCCTCCAGCCTCGCCTGCAGCAGGCTGACCCAGCCCCTGTCGGCCTCGATGCCGTAGGCCGCGCTGAGGCTGTCGCCCATCACCAGCAGGGTGGTGCGATCGTTGGCCTGGGCCGAAGCGACACCTATCGACAGGATCAGCGCCAGCAGCCAGGTGGTGAAATGGCGCAGTGCAACTTCAGGGAATTCCTTCATCATGAACGCAACCTCTCGCACGGATATGACACCGATTCTACACGCCGAGCATCTGATCAAGCAGGTAAGAAGCGGCGAGCGCCGGCTCACCATTCTGAGTGACCTGGCCATCTCGGTGTTCCCCGGCGAGACGGTGGCGATTCTCGGCCAGAGCGGTGCCGGAAAGTCGACCCTGCTGGGACTGCTGGCCGGGCTCGATCTGCCGACTGGCGGTGAGCTTGCGATGTTCGGCCAGCGGCTCGCCGACCTCGACGAGGATGGTCGGGCGCGGCTGCGGGCCGGTCGTGTCGGCTTCGTGTTCCAGAACTTTCAGCTGCTGCCGACCCTGACCGCCCTGGAGAACGTGCTGTTGCCACTGGAGCTCTCGCCCCGCACGGACAGCGAGCAGCGAGCCAGGGAGTGGCTGGCGCGGGTGGGACTCGGCGAGCGCCTCGACCATCTGCCCAAGCAGCTCTCCGGCGGCGAGCAGCAGCGCGTGGCCCTGGCGCGCGCCTTCGTCACCGGTGCCGAGCTGGTGTTTGCCGATGAGCCCACCGGCAACCTCGACCCCGCGACCGGCGAGCGCATCATCGATGCCCTGTTCTCGCTCAACCGCGAGGCCGGCACCACCCTGGTGCTGGTGACCCACGACCATGCCCTGGCACGGCGCTGTGACCGCTGCCTGCGTCTCGATCACGGCCGCCTGGAGGAGATGGCGCTCGACGAGGTGGGCGCATGAGTCTCTCCATTCTGCGCCTGGCACGTTTCTCGGCCCGGGGGCTCGTCCGCGACCTGCGCGCCGCGGATGTGCGTGCGCTGTTCGTCGCCCTGGCCCTGGCGGTGGCCGCCTCCACCATGATCGGCTTCTTCCTCGACCGGTTGGACCGCGGCCTGACCCGTCAGGCGAGCCAGCTGCTGGGCGGTGACCTGGTGCTGGAACAGGGGCACCCCTTCGATGCCGAGTTGCGCGCCACCCTGGAGGAGGCGGGCCTGGTGCTCAGCGACCAGGTGGACATGGTCTCCATGGTCAGCCTGGCTGACGCCTTCCAGCCCGCCAGCCTCAAGGTGGTGGATGATCGCTATCCGCTCTATGGCGGGGTACATGTCGACCAGGGGGAGGGTGTCGAGGTGGTGGCTCACGGCCCGTCTCCGGGTGAGGTGTGGCTGGCTCCCCGCCTGGCATTGCTGCTCGAGGCCGAGATCGGCGACCGCGTGCGCCTGGGCGAGAGTGAGCTGACCGTCGGTGGAGTGGTGGAGCGCGAGCCGGATCAGTCCGCGGGATTCGGCAGCTTCAACCCGCGGCTGATGATGCATCGTGACGACATGGAGGCCACCGAGCTGGTCCAGGATGGCTCGCGGGTGGCGTTCGAGCTGCTCGGTGCGGGGCCGCCGGCTATCCTCGACGACCTGGCGCCGCTGCTGGAGCGGCTGCGCCGCGACGGCGTCGAGGTCCGCGATGTGCGTCGCGACCGTCCCGGGCTCGGCAGTGCCCTGGAGCGGGCCGAGCGCTACCTGAGCCTGGCCGGGCTCGCCGCCGTGCTGCTGGCCGGGGTGGCGGTAGCGATGTCGACCCGACGCTATGTCGATCGCCACCTGGATACCGCCGCGCTGCTGCGCTGCTTCGGTGCCACCCAGGGCGAGCTGAGCCGCCTGTTCGGCCTGCAACTGCTGTGGCTGGCGCTGGCGGCCTCGGTGCTAGGAGCCCTGCTGGGCCTGGCCAGTCAGGCGGCGCTGCTGGCGCTGCTCACCGCCTTCCTCCCCCTGGAACTGCCGCCCCCGGGCATGCTGCCACTATGGCTCGGGGTATTTACTGCCTTGTCGGTGCTGGTGGGCTTCGCCGGCCCCACCCTGCTGCGACTCAAGAGGGTCAGCGCCCTCAAGGTGCTGCGCCGCGAGCTCGATCCGCTGCCCGCCTCGGCGTGGCTGGTGGTGGCGGTGGCCAGCGGCGTCTTCGGTGGGCTGCTGTGGCTCTACTCCGGCGATCCGGGTCTGGCGCTGGGGCTGCTGCTGGGCGGCCTGGTGATGCTGATGGTGCTGTGGGGGCTGGGGTCGCTGCTGCTCGGCGGTGTGTTGCGACTGGCGGCCCGCCTGCCGCGTAACGGGCGCGAGGCGGGTGTGGCCCAGGCGCTGCGGCTGGGCGGCGCCCAGCTGGCACGCCGACGCACCGCGAGCCTCGGCCAGCTGCTGGCCTTCGCGGTCACCTTCTTCGCCATGGCGATGATCGCCCTGGTGCGCGGCGACCTGCTCTCCACCTGGGAGGCGCAGCTCCCCGCAGAGACGCCCAACTATTTCGCCATCAATATCCAGCCCCATGAGCGCGAGGCCTTCGAGGCATCCCTCAGTGGCGCTGCCGATGCCCGCAGCGCCCTCTACCCCATGGTGCGCGGGCGTATCACCGCCATCAATGACATGGCGCCGCGCGAGGCGGTGCCCGCCGAGGCGCGCGGCGACAATGCCCTGCGCCGTGAGCTCAATCTCACCTGGCGCGAGACGCTTCCCGAGGGCAATCGCCTGGTCGCCGGCACCTGGTTCGATCAGCAGAAAGAGAGTGCCCCCGGCGACTGGTATGCCGAGGTGGCCAGCGAGTCCGCCACGTCGCCCGAAGCCGAGCGGGTGCCGATCTCCGTGGAGGACGGCCTGGCCGAGCGACTCGGCCTGGGGCTGGGTGACACCCTGACCTTTACCATCGGTGCAGCCGAGATCATCGGCGAGGTGAGCAGCCTGCGCGACCTGGACTGGGACAGCTTTCGCCCCAACTTCTTCGTCATCTTCCCACCCGGGGTGCTGGAGCGCTTCGGCCACAGCTATATCACCGCCTTCCACCTCGACGACGCGGAGCGCGAGGTGCAGCGTGGGCTGGTGCGCGACTTTCCCGGCGTGACCCTGCTCAATGTCGATGCCATCCTCGCCCAGGTGCGAGACCTGCTGAGCCGGGTCACCCGCGCCGTGGAGGTGGTGCTGGTCTTCGTGCTGCTGGCCGGCGTCAGCGTGCTCTACGCGGCGCTGACCGCCAGCCTTCCGGTGCGTGCCCACGAGAGTGGCCTGCTGCGGGTGTTCGGTGCCGGCAATCGCCTGCTCTCCCGGGTACAGGGCGCGGAGTTTGCCATCCTCGGTCTGGCCAGTGGTCTGATGGGGGCGTTGCTTGCCGAGCTGGCCGCCGCGGCGCTCTACCTGGCCTGGCTCGATCTCGCGCCGCGCCTGCATCTCTGGCTATGGCTGGTGCTGCCGTTGGGTGGAGCCCTGCTGATCGGAGCCATCGGGCATCTGCTCTCCCGGAACCTGCGCCGCCAGGCCCCGGCCACGAGCCTGGGGTTGTTGGGCGAGACCTGATGGGGCGTTGTCGGCCAGTCTTGCCGTCAGGTTAGCCCCGCACGAAGCGCGATCTGCCATGGCCCTGAAAAGTCAGGCAGAGCTGTTGCAGTTACCAACAGGGAAGTAGTGAAAGGCGCCGGGGGCAGGTCGGAGAGGGGGTCCGAGGACCAAGGAAGGCCGAGGTAGCCTACAGGGAAGTACTCGTAGCGCCCCCTCGACGGGCTTGTCCCCGGAATAGCCTTGAACGTTACTGCCATCTGCGATAGCCCTGAAAAGGCAAGCCATGTCGAGTAGAGAAAAACCCGTTAGTCTAGACTGGGCCTGATTCCACGATCACACAGGAGGTGATCCCATGCGATTCCCGAATACTGCCCTACCACGCCTGGCCCTGCCCCTGGCGCTCTCCCTGCTGGCCAGCCCGCCGGTATTCGCCGATGCCGAGCGTCTCGGCAACGACCTGCGGGCACTGGTCGCCGAGCATGGTGAGCTCACCATCGGCGACCTCTCCACCTCGCTGCTGGGCGGAGAGACCCGCGCCGAGGATCTGCGCTTCGAGAGCCTTGAAGGCGAGACGCTGCTGATCGAGCGTTATGTGGTCGAGGGGGACTACGAGCATCCGGATACCGTCACCCTCGAGGGCATTCGCGTGGAAGGTGTCGATCTCGAAGATGCCCCCCAGGAGCTCGAGGATGACCTGCTGCTGAACATCGGCAGCATCGTGGTGGAGGCGCCGGGCAGCGCCGTGCCGCCTCTCGACGACGAGACGCTGGCCGAACAGTGGTTCGAGGTGATGTCCCTGGCCGAACTGAGCCTCGACCACCCCGAGGGTGCGCTGGCGTCCCTGATCGGACTCGAGCTGGACGGGGACTTCGAGGATGGTGAGGGCGGGCTGTCACTCGAGGCCCTGGAGGTCGACCTGAGCCGCCTGATCGCGCTCTCGCCGGAAGAGGAGCGTACCCAGATGCGAATGGTCAGCAATGTGCTGACCGAGGGTAGTGGCTTGCTTCGTCTGGATGGCGGTTTCGATGCCCAGTGGGAGCCTTCGGGTGAACAGGAGGGGCGCCTGGTCAGCAGCGGTGAGTTGGCCCTGCGCGATGCCTTGTCCCTGGCCCTCGATCTGGAAAGTCTGCTGGCGTTGCCGGAAGGGGTGGACGTTGCCGAGTTGATGGCCGATGGCTCACTGCTGGAAGAGGCCAGCCTCGGGGGTGGTCATCTGGTGCTGAGCCTCGCCGAGCAGGGTCTCTTCGGGCGATTGATGACCCTGGGAGCGACCATGGAGGGCGTCAGTGAAGCCGAGTACCTCGAGAAGGCGCGGACCCAGGCCGAAGGTTTCGGGATGATGTTCGGTCCTCAGGTGAGCGATCTGCTCCATGGCCTGGTCGACCTGATGGCCGGAAGTGCCGAGGAGTTGGTGGTCACCCTCGATCTGCCCGCCGAGGAGCGTCTCGAGAGCTTCGCCGAAGACCCCCTGGCGCTGCCCGAGCGCTTCGCCATGCAGGTGGAGACGCGCTGACCTCGGGAGCAGGCCGGGAAAATGAACGCGTCGCGAGCAGGGATGACGTCGATTCATGTGAAAGGGGCGGGGGGCTGGGGTATCATGCCGTGATTGACTCAACCCCCCGTAATACGAGGTTTCCCGCCGATGTTCAGCCGTGACATGACGATTGCCGGTTTCGATGACGCCCTCTTTGATGCCATGCAGAAGGAGGTGCAGCGTCAGGAGGCGCACATCGAGCTGATCGCTTCCGAGAACTACGCCAGCCCCCGGGTCATGGAAGCCCAGGGCAGCCAGCTGACCAACAAGTACGCGGAAGGCTATCCCGGCAAGCGCTACTATGGCGGCTGCGAGTATGTGGACATCGTCGAGCAGCTGGCCATCGACTACGCCAAGGAGCTGTTCGGCGCCACCTATGCCAACGTTCAGCCCCACTCCGGTTCCCAGGCCAACGGTGCCGTCTTCCAGGCCCTGGTCAAGCCGGGTGATACCATCCTCGGCATGAGTCTCGATGCCGGTGGCCACCTCACCCACGGGGCCAAGCCCAACTTCTCCGGCAAGCATTACCATGCGGTGCAGTACGGTATCGACGACTCCGGTCGCATCGATTACGACGAAGTCGCCAAGTTGGCCCGTGAGCATAAGCCCAAGATGATCATCGCCGGCTTCTCCGCCTACTCCCAGATCATCGACTGGGGCAAGTTCCGCGAGATCGCCGATGAGGTGGGTGCCTATCTGCTGGTCGACATGGCCCACGTGGCGGGCCTGGTAGCCGCCGGCGTCTACCCGAACCCGCTGCCCCATGCCCATGTGGTGACCACCACCACCCACAAGACCCTGCGCGGCCCGCGCGGTGGCCTGATCCTCTCCAGCGAGGGTGACGAGCAGATCGAGAAGAAGCTGCAGTCCGCGGTCTTCCCGGGTGGCCAGGGCGGTCCCCTGGAGCACGTCATCGCGGCCAAGGCGATCTGCTTCAAGGAGGCGATGGCGCCCGAGTTCAAGACCTATCAGCAGCAGGTGGTCAAGAACGCCCAGGCGATGGCCGGTGTGTTCCTCGAGCGTGGCTATGACATCGTCTCCGGTGGCACCGAGGATCACCTCTTCCTGCTCTCGTTGATCAAGCAGGAGCTGACCGGCAAGGATGCGGACGCCGCCCTGGGCCGCGCCCATATCACCGTCAACAAGAACGCCGTGCCCGGCGACCCCCAGAGCCCCTTCGTCACCTCCGGGCTGCGCATCGGCACCCCGGCGGTGACCACCCGTGGTTTCGGCGAGGGCGAGTGCAGGGACCTTGCCGGCTGGATCTGTGACATTCTCGATGTGATGGCCAGGGGTGAAGATACCGCCGCCATCGAGGCTGAGGTCAAGGCCAAGGTCGAGGCCGTCTGCGCCGAGTTTCCGGTCTATCGCTGATCACGACTGACGGGTCCCCCTGGGGCCTGTCCGTCGCCGCGCTTTATTTCAAGACCCCGTCAGGCACCCCGCCTGACGGGGTCTTGCCGTATGGGGTCGACCAATGTCTAGCGGCGAATGGCCCGAAACTGCTTCACTCTATGTCGGACATAGGTTGCGATAGGTCGAACAGAGCACCCCCATGACGATACCGCAGAAACCCGACATCGCTGAGGACCTGGCGAGCGGCATCTTCGCCGGAGATTACCTCCCTGGCAGCTTTCTGCCCCGGGAGGTCGATCTCTGTGGCACCTACGGCGTCAGCCGAAGCACGGTGCGTAGCGCGCTTCAACAGCTGGTCTCGGGGGGCATGGTGGTACGAATCTCGGGGCAGGGAACCCGAGTATGTGATTTGACCGACTGGCATCTGCTCGACCCGCGGGTCAGTGACTGGATGGCGCGCTTCGCCCAGCCCAACCCTCGCATTCAACGCGACATCTTCGCCTTCCGTGTGGCGGTAGAGCCCTTCATGGCACGCCTGGCCGCCGAAAACGCCACCGCCGCCGACCTGTTGGCCATCGAGACCGCCTGGCACAACATGATCAGCGCGCTGAACTCCCCCGACCGCCGTTGGGCAGGGCGTAGTCACGACGAGCATGATGTAGCGTTCCATGAAGCGATCTTCGCGGCCACCCACAACCTGCTGTGGTCCCAGCTCAGCCATATGCTCAAGCCGGCCATCGGCCTGCTGGTGGAAACCTCCAATCACAGTGCCGCGGAGCTTGGCGACAGCATGGAGCGTCACCGTCTGCTGATGGAGGCAATCCGCCTGCGTCAACCGGAACAGGCCGAGCAGGCGGCACTGTCGGTGCTCGAACGCACCGGCCTCGACCTGGGCTTCGCCAGCTTCTTCGACCACTTACCCCCTCGGCTGCGCCTGCCTGGTGCAGCCGATCCCCGACCGGGCTGAACGTCCGGACATCACGGCAATCGCCAACCATGTGCTAGCTCGAACACCATAACAAGGAGTCAACCCATGCCATTGCTCAAGCCGCTTTCTGCCTTTGCCCTCAAGGGGATCACGGCCGCCCTCCTCGGGACCGTGGCGCTGTCCGCCCAGGCAGCGGAGTACGAGTGGACCTTCCAGACCTCAGAGACCGCCGGTGAGCCGCAGTTCGAGCTCAAGAAGGCGTGGGCCGACAACGTCAACACCATGTCCGGCGGGCGCATCGAGATCGAGATCCTGCCGGTCAACGCCGTGGTCCAGGCCAACCAGACCCTGGACGCCGTACAGTCCGGTATCCTCCAGGGTCACCTGACGGACCCCAGCTACTTCTCCGGTCGTGACCCGGCCTTCGGCATGCTCGGCAACCTGGTCGGCGCCTGGGGTGACCCGCTGGAGTTCCTCGAGTATATGAATCACGGCGGCGGCGAGAAGCTCTACAACGAGCTGGTCAACCCCTACGGCGTGCAGTTGATCGGCGCCGCCGCCACCGGCCTGGAGTCCTTCCCCTCCACGCGTCCGATCCGCACCGTGGAGGACCTCGAGGGCCTCAAGGTGCGCGCCCCGGAGGGCATGGTCTACAACATCTTCGAAAAGGCCGGTGCCGCCCCGGTGAACCTGCCGGGCTCCGAGGTCTACACCTCGCTGGAGAAGGGGGTGATCGATGCCGCCGACTACACGGTGTTCTCCACCAACCACAGCCAGGGCCTGCATAGCTTCGCCAACTACCCCAACTACCCGGGATTCCACTCGCTGCCCATGGTTTCCGTCTCTCTGAACAAGGAGATCTGGGATGGCCTGCCCGAGGATCTCCAGTCGATCCTCGAGACCTCGGTGGACAAGCTGGCCTACGAGATGGTGTTCGAGCTCAAGAAGCTGGATCTCGAGGCCGTGGCCGAGGCGCGTCAGGATCCCGAGATCGAGCTGATCGACATGGCCCCGGAAGAGCGTGCCAAGTTCCGCAACATCGCCAAGGAGGAGTGGGCCGCCTGGGCCGAGCGCAGCGAGATGAACCGCAAGGTTTACGACTCCGTGGTCGAATTTCTTCAGGCGCGCAACCTGATGTAAGCCGGTTAACCATTCATCACCACGTCGCCGCTCGGTCTCCTCCCGGGCGGCGTTCGACCGAGATACAGCATGACTCATCCCCCAAACGAATCCCGACATGGCGGGCACGGCGTGTCGGACGAACAGCGCTCGGAACGCGGCCCCGAGCGTACCGCCCTGGATCGCCTGGTGGCCCGTGGTGCGAGAGGTGCCGCCTGGCTGGTGCTGGTGGCCATGGCCATCAGCGTGGTCGAGGTGTTCCTGCGCTACGGCTTCAACAATCCCACTTCCTGGGTACACGAATCGGTGGTCTTCCTGGTGGCAGTCAGCTTTGCCCTGGCTGGCCCCGCCGCCCTGGCTCGTAACGCCCATATTCGCGTGCGTGTGCTCTATGACAGTGCCGGTCCTCGCCTCAAGTGCTGGATGGATCGCTTCAACGACTTCGTGACGCTGGGCTTCTGCCTGGCCATGAGCTATGCCGCCTTTCACATGTTCTGGCGGGCCTCTCACAACCCGTTCGGCGAGTGGCAGCTGGAGCGCTCCGGTACCTCCTGGAACCCCCCCTTTCCGGCGCTGGTGAAGGGAGTGATCCTGTTTGCCCTGGCGCTGATGACGCTGCAGGCGCTGCTCCACCTGGTGCAGTCGCTTCGTGCCCGTCCTGCTGACCCTGCGTCGGTCGATAACGAGGAGACGCGCTGATGGATATCGGGACGGCCACGATCGTCATGATCGCCGCCATCTTCGGCCTGCTGGTTACCGGCCTGCCGCTGGCCTTTATCACCGGCCTGGTAGCGATGATCTTCACCTTCGGCTGGTTCGGCGAGATGGCCCTGCCGCTGGTCACCAGTCGAGTCTTCAGTTTCATCACCGAATACTCGCTGGTCGCGGTACCGATGTTCGTGCTGATGGCTTCGTTGCTCGACCGCTCGGGCATCGCCAAGGATCTTTTCAATGCCATGCGGGTCTTTGCCGGGCGGCTGCCTGGAGGGGTGGCGGTGCAGACCATCGTGGTGGCCTTCTTCCTCGCCGCACTGTCGGGCATCATCGGCGGCGAGATCGTGCTGCTAGGCATCCTGGCACTGCCGCAGATGCTGCGCCTGGGCTACGACAAGCGGCTCTCCATCGGCGTGGTATGCGCGGGTGGCGCCTTGGGCACCATGATGCCGCCGTCGATCGTGTTGATCATCTACGGCCTGATCGCCAGCGTCTCCATTGCCGAGCTGTTTACTGCCGCGGTCACCCCGGCGGTGATCCTGATGGGCTCCTACATCGCCTACGTGCTGGTACGCTGCCTGAAGAACCCCGAGATGGGGCCGCCATTGTCTGCCGATACCCAGGACAACCCCTTCGACAGCAAGCTCGAGGCGGCCAAGGCGATTCTGCTTCCGGGCATGATCGCGTTTCTGGTGCTGGGCACCATCTACGGGGGGATCGCCTCGGTGACCGAGGCGGCGGCCATGGGGGTGTTCGGGGTCATGCTGGCCATCGTGCTGCGTGGCGAGTTCAGTATCGGCATGCTGCATCATAGTCTTGGCCAGACGCTCAACACCTGCGGCATGATCATCTGGATCGGCATCGGCGCCGCGGCCCTGGTGGGGGTCTATAACCTGATGGGGGGTAACCGCTTCGTCTCGGGGATGATCCTGGGCATGGAGGTGGCGCCCATCGTTATCATCCTGGTGATGATGGCGATCATGCTGGTGCTCGGCCTCTTTCTCGACTGGATCGGCATCGCCATGTTGGCCCTGCCGATCTTCCTGCCCATCGTTACCCAGTTGGGCTACGACCCGATCTGGTTCGGTATCCTGTTCGCGGTAAACATGCAGGTCTCCTTCCTGTCGCCGCCGTTCGGACCCGCGGCCTTCTATCTGAAGAGTGTGGCCCCGCCGGAAATCAGTCTGAAGGATATCTACCTTTCGGTATTGCCTTTCATGACAATTCAGCTACTGGTGTTGGCGGCACTTCTCGTCTGGCCACAGCTGGCAATATGGCCGCTATAGATGAGGGCAGAAAAAGGAAAAAGGGGGAGGCCTAAGCCTCCTCCTTTTCCTTGTATAAGGTTTCGGAAAGGGAAGGGGGTGAGCTATAAGGCGCTTAGATGTTGGGTGAATCTCTCTACAATTTCCAGGGGTGGCAGGACAATATCGAGGCACAAGGCCTCGTCGTCTCCCGGAGGTTCCAGGGTCTGAAGCTGGCTATCCAGCATATGGTCACCCTGGAAGAAGTGACCCTGCCGGGTATGCAGTCGTGTCAGCAGAAGCTCGCGGCTGCCGTCCAGGTAGAGAATCTTCAACTCCGGCGCACCGCTACGCAGGGTGTCGCGATAGCGACGCTTGAGTGCGGAGCAGCCGATGACCAGCGAGCGTCCCTGGCGGCGGTGCTCGCGGTAGAAGTCGGCCAGCGTCGCCAGCCACCCTTCACGGTCTCCGTCGGTGAGGGGCTCACCCCGCGACATCTTGGCGATACTGGTGGGGCTGTGGTGGTCATCGGCATCGATGAAGTCGGCCGGTATCGCCTCGGCGAGTAGCCGGCCGATGAAAGATTTTCCCGACCCCGAGACACCCATGACCAGCACGAGATGAGGGGGTGTCGATATCCTGTAGTGGCTCTCAATGGTCATGTTTGAAGCACGGTAATTTACGTGTGTTGCTAGATTAAAACTGCCGGCAGGGCTAGGCAAGAAGATTGTCGTTTTATTGGCAATAGTCGCCTCGCGAATACCCTTTGGGCGAATCCACTGTTGTGGATAGGCAGCGTGCAGGCGTGGATCTATTGTGCTGAAGGGAAAGGAAGCCATGGCAATGGTAATCCATGGCGAAAAGGAGGCATGCCCATGTCGACCCTGACGCTCCTGGGCGCGGTGAAGTAGGTCACTGGCTCCTGCTACCTGCTCGAGATCCTGCTGCAGGATGCGGCCTTCGTGATGGCCAAGGATATCGAGAGGGAGCACAAGTGGCGCAAGCGCAACGCCAGACCGCTGTTGGAAACACTCTATAAGCTTGACGCTGTCGAACAGACACTGTCCCAACGCGTCTCCCACTGCTATGGCCAGCCGGTGCACCTACTCGGTCTACCGGCTGCTGGGGGAATGCCTGCAAGTCGCAGGAGTCGCGGCCGGCGGTCTGGGCCGGCGACCAGGGGGGGGCACCCGTAACCGCGAGGCCACGGGCGCCCAGGTATGCCTCGGGGGGGTAGGCGATTGCCGTTGTGGAGTGACACAATCGCCGTATAGTCCATTTCGTGCTAAGTTTATTTCATGCAACGTCACTGGTGGACGATCCATCCGGCACGCTAACGGAGGTACCCATGAAGACCTTTTCCCTCTCGCCCAGCACCGGCACCGGCAGCCCCGAGGTGGCCGGTTTCTACGACTCGCGCACCTCCTCCATCCAGTATGTGATCAGTGATCCCGCTACCGGCAAGTGTGCCATCATCGACCCGGTGTACGACTTCGACGAGAACTCCGGGGCCACGGCAACTCATCACGCCGACGAACTGCTCGACTATGTGAAGGAGAAGGGATTCGAGGTCGAGTGGGTCCTGGATACCCATCCTCACGCCGACCACTTCTCCGCGGCCCGTTACCTCCGGGAGAAGACTGGCGCCCCCACCGCCATCGGCGAGAAGGTGGTAGAGGTTCAGAAGTTGTGGAAGGAGATCTATCACTGGCCAGACTTCCCCGCCGATGGCTCCCAGTGGGACCGTCTCTTCGCCGAGGGCGACACCTTCTCCATTGGTGAACTGGAGGCGCGGGTGATGTTCTCGCCGGGGCACACCCTGGCGTCGATCACCTATGTGGTGGGCGATGCCGCCTTCGTTCACGATACCCTCTTCCAGCCGGATTTCGGCACCGCCCGGGCCGATTTCCCCGGCGGCGACGCTCGTCAGCTCTGGCGCTCCATCCAGGCGATCCTCGAGCTGCCCGACGAGACGCGCCTGTTTACCGGTCACGACTACATGCCCGATGGCCGTGAGCCGGAGTGGGAGAGCACGGTGCGTGAGCAGCGCGAAACCAACCAGCACCTGGCCGGGGGCGTTACCGAGGATGACTACGCGGCGATGCGTGACAAGCGTGACAGCGAGCTGCCCATGCCCAAGCTGATTCTCCCCTCCCTGCAGATAAACACCCTGGGGGGACGCCTGCCGGAGCCCGAGGCCAACGGCAAGCGCTACCTCAAGATCCCGCTGGATGCCCTGGAGGGTGCTGCCTGGGAGTAAATCTACCGTTCACCGCTCACGGGCCCCGCACTTTCGGAGCCCGTGTCGTTTCGTGGTGTCTCACGGCGTGGGTGATATATAGCTAAACGAGCTATGCTTAGAACGTGTTTTTGGCTATGCTGGCGGTACAGCGGCACGCGACATCCCACGGAGGTTGTATCCCATGTCCAAGCCAGTCGTGACCCACTTCTTCGACGAGCCCACCAATACTTTCAGTTATGTGGTGCAGGATCCCGACAGCAAGTCCTGCGCAATTCTCGACTCGGTGCTCGACTTCGATTATGCCGCCGGGCGCACCGACGTGCGCTCCGCCGACGAGATCATCGCCTTCGTGCGTGACAACGCCCTGGAGGTGGAGTGGGTCCTCGAGACTCACGTGCATGCCGACCACCTCTCCGCCGCACCCTATCTGCATGAACAACTGGGCGGGCTGACCGGCATCGGAGCCAATATCACCCTGGTGCAGGATGTCTTCGGCAAGGCCTTCAATGCCGGCACCGAGTTCGCCCGGGACGGCAGCCAGTTCGACCGGCTCTTCGAGGAGGGAGACACCTTTGTCATCGGCAACCTCGAGGGGCGGGTGCTGCACACGCCGGGCCATACGCCGGCCTGCTTGACCTATGTGATCGGCGACGCCGCCTTCGTCGGCGACACCCTCTTCATGCCCGACTACGGCACCGCACGCTGCGACTTCCCCGGCGGTGATGCCCGGACGCTCTATCGCTCCATCCAGAAGGTGCTGGCGCTGCCCGACGAGACGCGACTCTTCCTGTGCCACGACTACAAGGCTCCGGAGCGTGAGGAGTTCCAGCACCAGACCAGCGTGGCCGAGCAGCGCGCCCACAACGTGCACGTTCACGAGGGAGTCAGCGAGGAGGCGTTCGTCAAGATGCGCACCGAGCGCGATGCCACCCTGGGCATGCCGAAACTGATCATCCCCTCGGTGCAGGTGAACATGCGGGCCGGGCAGATGCCCCCCGCCGAGGACAATGGCCAGGTCTACCTCAAGGTGCCGATCAATACGTTCTAACTACAGTTTCTAACGACACGCTCCAACCAGCGAGTGCCGAGGCAAGCCGCGTGAATCCGAAACGCTATCTGCCGATCCTGCAGTGGCTGCCCGACTACGGGCGCAGTACCCTGGCCAGCGACCTGCTGGCGGCGGCGATCGTCACCATCATGCTGATCCCCCAGTCGCTGGCCTATGCCATGCTGGCGGGTCTGCCCCCCGAGGTGGGGCTCTACGCCAGCGTCGCGCCGCTGGTGGTCTATGCGGTGTTCGGCACCAGTCGTACTCTGGCGGTGGGGCCGGTGGCGGTGGTATCGCTGATGACCGCCGCGGCGATAGGGCAGGTGGCGCCTCAGGGCACGCCGGAGTATCTCGGTGCAGCCTTGGCGCTGGCACTGTTGACCGGGGTGATCCTGACCGTGATGGGGGTGGCTCGGCTGGGTTTTCTGGCCAACTTCCTCAGCCACCCGGTGATCTCGGGGTTTATCACCGCCTCGGGGCTGGTCATCGCCGCCAGCCAGCTCAAGCATCTATTGGGCGTCGAGGCGAGCGGCCATAACCTGCTGGCGCTGGTGGTAGAGCTGGGTAGCCAGCTGAGCAGCGTCAACCTGCCGACCCTGGTGATCGGCCTTTCGGTGCTGGCCTTTCTGCAAGCCGCGCGGCGCCGGCTCAAGCCCGCCCTGTGTCGGCTTGGGGTACCGGCGCGCCCGGCGGACATGCTGACCAGGGCGGCGCCGATCCTGGCGGTGGCCGTGACGACTCTGGCCAGCTGGGGGCTGAGTCTGGATCGGCACGGAGTGGCGCTGGTTGGCGAGGTACCCGCGGGACTGCCGCCGCTGACCCTGCCCGGCTTCGACAGTGGCCTGTGGAGCGAGCTGTTCATCGCGGCATTGTTGATCAGCATCGTCGGGTTCGTGGAATCGGTGTCGGTGGGCCAGACGCTTGCCGCCAAGAGGCGCCAGCGCATCGACCCCGACCAGGAGCTGGTGGGGCTGGGGACCTCGAATATCGCCGCTTCACTGACCGGTGGCATGCCGGTGACCGGGGGTTTCTCACGTTCGGTGGTGAACTTCGATGCCGGGGCCGAGACCCCGGCCGCCGGGGCCTTTACCGCGGTGGGCATCGGTGTGGCGGCACTGTTTCTTACCCCACTGATCGCCTATCTGCCGATCGCCACGCTGGCGGCCACCATCATCGTGGCGGTGCTGTCGCTGGTCGACATCGCCGCGATCAAGCGCACCTGGGCGTATTCCCGCGGTGACGTCGCCGCCATGCTGGCCACCATCGCGGTGACCCTGGGAGATGGCGTGGAGAGTGGGATCATGGTCGGGGTGGGGCTGTCGCTGGCGCTGCACCTCTATCGCACCAGCCGGCCGCACAGTGCCGTGGTGGGGAGAGTACCGGGCACCGAGCACTTTCGCAACGTTCAGCGCCATGCGGTGGAGACCGACGAGTGCATGTCGATCCTGCGGGTCGACGAGAGCCTCTACTTCGCCAATGCGCGCTATCTGGAGGACACCGTGATGGCGCTGGCGGCTCGTCAGCCTGGCCTCGAGCATATCGTGCTGGCCTGCCAGGCGGTCAATGTCATCGACGCCTCGGCACTGGAGAGTCTGGAAGCGATCAATGCGCGTCTCAGGGACTCCGGCGTGTGCCTCCATCTGGCCGAGGTGAAGGGCCCGGTGATGGATCGACTGCAGCATACCGACTTCTGCCGCGAGATGACCGGCGAGGTGTTTCTAAGCACCTATGATGCCTGGTGCGAGCTGCGTGGCGAGAGCGATATCAGCCTGTCGCGGCGCTGTACCGAGCTGCAGGCAAACACGCTGCTCTAGCAGCAATTTCCCAAATGTTTCTTTAACAATGCACCCCCGGGTGCATCAAAGGAGAGAAGAGTGGACTGGAGCTCATCCCTGCAAGGGCTGGCCGGCGGCGTGCTGATCGGCCTCTCCGCGACCTGGTTGATGGCGACCCTGGGTCGCATCGCGGGCATCAGCGGCATCGTTGGCACCCTGATCACGGCGCGACCCAAGGGTGACAGCGCCTGGCGGCTGACCTTCCTGCTGGGCATGATCAGTGGCCCCATCGTGGTGATGCTGCTCGGCGGTGGCCTGGGCAATGTGGCGGGTGATGCCGTCGACGTCACCGGTCGGGTGATCGGCGAGCCAGCCGGCGGCGTGGCGCTGATGCTGCTGGCCGGACTGCTGGTGGGCCTGGGTACCGGCCTTGGCAGCGGCTGCACCAGTGGCCATGGGGTCTGCGGCCTGGCGCGGCTCTCGGTGCGCTCGATGGTGGCTACCATCACCTTCCTGGTGGCGGCGATCGTCACCGTGTTCATGGTGCGACACGTGGTCGGAGGTGGCGCATGAAAACGCTGATGGGCTATATCGCCGGGCTGCTGTTCGGCCTGGGGCTTGCCGTCTCCGGCATGACCGATCCGGCCCGGGTGCTGGGCTTTCTGGATATCGCCGGCGCCTGGGACCCGACGCTGATGTTCGTGCTCGGCGGCGCCGTGGTCACCAACTTTATCGGCTACCGTCTGGTCTTCAAGCGCGCTAACCCGTTGTTTGCCGAGCGCTTCCAGCTGCCCACCCGCCAGGACCTGGATGCCCGCCTGATCGGCGGCTCGGCGCTGTTCGGCATCGGCTGGGGGCTCTCCGGCTACTGCCCGGGGCCGGCCATCGCCTCCGTCGCCGGGCTGACGGCACCGCTGGTCGCCATGCTGGTGGCGATGGTGGCGGGCTGGTTCCTGGCCAGGGCGATGCCTGCGCCCAGTTGAGTTTGTGCTGTATCAAGAGCTCCCCCTCAGGATCGGCCTGCGGGGGAGTCGTTGTCTACGACCAATGGCTCGCCGGGAGTGGTTTAACTCACGATAGCCATTAACGCTGGCTTAATGACCCGGTGACAAGATGACGCACATTCAGAGGAGCCTTACGCCATGCACGTACTGCTGATCGAGGATGACGCCCTGGTGGCGTCGGGCATTCGCGCGGGGCTTGCGGTGTACGACTATGTCGTCGATCACGTGACCTCCATCACCGAGGCGCGTCGCGCCCTGGCGAGTGTCGCCAGCGATGTGGTGATCCTCGACCGCGGGTTACCCGACGGCGATGGCCTGAACCTGCTGATGGAGTGGCGCGATGGCGGGGTGACCACCCCGGTGCTGGTGCTGACCGCCCACGATGCGGTCAGCGACCGGGTGGCGGGGTTGCAGGGCGGTGCCGACGACTATCTGGTCAAGCCCTTCGACCTCGACGAGCTGGTGGCGCGGCTGCAGGCGCTGCTGCGTCGCGCGGCGGGGCGTTCGCATCCGCTGATCGAGCACGGTGCCCTGTGTCTCGACCCGGTGGCCCGGGAGGTCACCCTCGATGGTCGTCCGGTAACGTTGTCGCGCCGTGAGCTGGTGCTGCTCGAGGCCTTCCTGCATGCGCCGCGCAGCGTGCTGTCGGCCGACCAGCTCAAGGATAGCCTCTATGGCTTGAGCGAGGATGTGGAGAGCAACGCCCTCAACGTGCATATCCATCATCTGCGCCGCAAGCTCGGCAGCGGGCTGATCGAGACGGTTCGCGGGCTGGGGTATCGGCTGGGGCCGCCACTGGGCGAGTCAGCCGACGAGTCAACCGAAAAGGAGCGATCGTGAGCCTGCGCACGCGGCTGCTGGTGACCCTCGGCGTCACCCTGCTGGTGCTGTGGGGTCTGGCCGCCGCCTGGCTGCTGCGTGATCTGGAGGAGCAGTTCGTGGCCACCCTCGATCAGCGCCTCGCCCAGTCGGCGCGCATGGTCGCGGGGCTGATGGCCCAGCTGCCCCAGGAGGTGTGGCTCGAGGCCGACCGACGGGCACTGTCGATCCCGCCCACCGAGGGACTGGCCTGTCAGGTGCATTCGCCGCGCGGCGAGATCATGGCGCGGACGCATACCGACCTGGGGTCGATCCTGGCGATGGGGGAGGCCGGCGGGCACGCCTACCGTGAAGAGGGTGGCGTGACCTGGCGGGTCTTTACCTATGAGCGCAACGGGCTGACCATCACCACCGCCGATCGCATGGATGAGCGCGATATGCTGCTCGGCAATGTCATCAAGGTGGCCACGGTGCCCTTCGTGGTGGCCATGCTGGGCAGCCTGGTGGCGCTATGGATCGGGGTAGTACGTGGACTCTCGCCCATCGCCCGGCTGCGTGATTCCCTGGCCCGGCGCCATCCGGATGCCCTGGCGCCGGTAGCCACCTACGGGGTACCGAGGGAGTTGCGTCCGCTGGTGGAGACCCTCAACGGCCTGCTGGCTCGCGTTCAGCAGACCATCGTGCGCGAACAGCGCTTTACCAACGATGCGGCCCACGAGCTGCGCACGCCGCTTACCGCCATCAAGACCCATCTGCAGGTGGCGAGTCGGGTGGAGGGCAGGGCCGCGCGCGACGCTGTCGTCTACGCTGAGGAGGGCGTCGAGCGTCTGGCACGAATTCTCGACCAGCTGTTGATGCTGGCACGGGTGGAGGGGCGACTGGCCTTCGAGGACGGCACCCTGTGCCGACCCGCTGAGGTGGTGGCCCTGGCGCTGCGCGATAGCGGTGCCGCGACGTCACGCTTCGAGCTGCCCGAGGCGTGGCCACAGGCCCCGCTGGCGCTGCCGCGGGAGCTTGCCGTGACCGCGCTGCGCAACCTGATCGATAACGCCCTGCGCCACGGCGGCGAGGCATCGCGAGTGACCCTCGGCGTGGAGAGCGATAGCCGTACGTACCTGACATTCAGGGTGATCGACCAGGGGCCCGGGGTCGATGAGGAAGTCATGAAGCAGATGGTCAGGCGGTTCTGGCGTGCCAGCAAGCAGCACGGCAGCGGCCTGGGCCTGACCATCGTGGTGGCGATCGCCGAGCGTTTCGGTGGTCGCCTGGAGTTTACCAGCCCCGCGCGGGGTGGGCTGGAAGCGCGCCTGACCCTTCCGGTCCAGGCCAGTAATAGTGCCCCGGCGAGGGCATGACACGACAAGGAGAAGACCGATGACCGGCAAGAGGATCGCGAGTGGGCTCGGCCTGCTGCTGGGTGCCGGGCTGGCTGCCAGCCAGGCCGTGGCGCTCGAGGGGGACGCCGAGCGAGGCAAGGCGGCGGCGGGAACCTGTGTGGCCTGCCACCAGGCCGATGGCATGGGCATGAACTTGCCGAAGGGGGAGTCCTGGCCGCGCCTGGCCGGGCTGCCGGCGGCGTATATCGCCAAGCAGCTGCACGATATCAAGGAGGGACGTCGCGGGGCGCCCACCATGCTGCCGTTCGCCAATATGCTCGACGACCAGCAGATCGCCGACGTGGCGGCCTACTATGCCGAGCTCGAGCCCTGGCCGGAACTTCCCACGGCCTATCATGCCGCCGACCCGAATGACGAGGCCGAGTGGCTGGCAGAGCGCGGTGACTGGTCCGAGGACAAGATGATTCCGGCCTGCAGTCAGTGCCATGGCCCCAATGGTCAGGGGGTGGGTACCAGCTTCCCGCCACTGGCGGGTCAGCATGCGGGGTATATCGTCAGCCAGCTCGAGGCCTGGCGCGATGGCAGGCGTCATAACGACCCCAACGATCTGATGGTGGGGATCGCCGAGCGCCTCGACGAACAGCAGATCGAACTGATAGCCGACTACTATGCCACCCTGCCGGAGCGTATCGCCGCCCAGGGCGATGCGGCACAAGAGGAGAGCGGTCAATGAGCCAGCGTAGATTCCACCTGTTGATGGCCGGCACCCTGACCTCGGCGCTGGGCCTGCCCCTGACCGCACTGGCCCAGGATGATCAGGTCCAGCGTGACTACCAGATCCCGTTGCCCGAGGCGCCGGCGGGGGAGGTCACCTTCCAGCCACCCCTGGAGCGCGACATCCCCGACAACCAGTACGGCGATATGGTGCGCAAGGGGCGTGATCTCTTCCTCAACACCCAGGCGCTGCGGGGAGAGTATGTCTTCAGCGAGCAGAACTGCGCCAACTGCCACCTCGATGCCGGCCGGCTCGCCAACTCGGCACCGATGTGGGCCTCCTTCGGCGTCTATCCCGCCTATCGTGGCAAGAACGACAAGGTCAATACGCTCGCCGAACGCATTCAGGGCTGCTTCACCTACTCCATGAACGGCAAGCCGCCGGAGAACGGCAGCGAGCCGCTGGTCGCGATGCAGACCTACCTGCACTGGATGGCCACCGGGGCGCCGATCAACGAATCGCTGCCGGGGCGCGGTTATCCCAAGCTCGAGGAGACCGAGCAGGGGGCCGACCGCGAGCGGGGGGCCGAGGTGTATGCCCAGCAGTGTGCGGTCTGTCACGGCGATGAGGGCCAGGGGCAGAAGGTCGGCGAGCGCCAGGTCTTCCCGCCGCTGTGGGGCGATGGCGCCTACAACTGGGGGGCCGGCATGCACCGTGTGAATACCGCGGCCAACTTCATCAAGGCCAACATGCCCCTGGGCAAGCCCTACTCGCTGACGGATCAGGAAGCCTGGGATGTGGCGGCCTTCATCAACAGCCAGGAGCGGCCCCAGGACCCGCGTCGTCGCACCCTCGACACGCTGGATGAGACCGCCGAGATCTTCCATGACCATCATGGCTTCTATGGCAAGGAGATCGACGGCAAGCGTCTGGGGGATCATGCCGACTTCGGCGAGAATCCCGTCCCCCTCGACGGCTGATTCCTGCCGGGCGGAAGTGAAGCGCCCCGCTGCCCTGAAGGCAGCGGGGCGCTTTTGCGAGCAGGTAGTGCTGACAGCGATGCTTCGCTGGCCGCTCAGGGCGCCGGGCCGCCCATGACCTCCTCGAGGCGCTCGGGGCTGGGCACACCCTCGACGCGGTCGACACGGTCACCATCGCGGTAGAGCGTGGTGGGCGTGGCCATGAAGCCCAGCGAGTCGAACAGCTGATTGTTGGCGTAGACCTGCTCCTCGACCTCGCGCGACTGGGGGCCCGCTTCGATCTCGTCGCCATCGCCGCTGTGGGCATGAAGGGCGGCGGCGGGGTCCTCGGCACCCAGCAGGGCGGCGGCCTTGGCGGGGCTGTCCGAGGCCAGAACGCCAATCATGATATGGCGCAGCTGTACCTGGCCGGCCTCGACCCAGGGGCGGGCCTCGTGCCAGAACTGGCGGCAGTAGGGGCAGTTGGGATCGGTGAAGGTGTAGATGATACGCCCTGCATCGGGGCTGCCATCGGCGATCCAGTGGCTCGCTTCCAGATCCTGCCAGATCTCGGCGAACTGCGTGGCACGCACATGCGTGTCAAGTGCGGGCTCGGAGAGGTTGTTGCCCTCGGCATCGACCAGGGTGCCGATAATGGCATGCTCGCCGCCCGGTAGCAGGTAGACGGCTACCTCGCCGCGGGAGTGGCTGGCGCCGTAGCCGGTCAGGCCGGCCGGCGCTTCGAACTCGCTATGAATGGTCAGCCCCTGGTCGGTGATGGCTTTCACGGGGGCCGGCAAATCGGCGGGGTTCGGATCATCATTGGCCAGAGCGAGGGGCGTGAGGGTCAGGGTCAGCGCCGCGAAGGCAGGCATCCTGAGGAGATATCGCATGGTAGGGTCCTTGTGCGGTTGTCGTGAAGATTAAGCAGCCTGGGGTGACGTCAGGGCATCAGCGCAGGCGTTCCAGCCCTTGGCGCAGGGTAGCGTGGGAGAGCTCGCCGAAGTGGGTGTTCACCAGTTGCCCCTCGGCGTCGTAGAAAAGGGTGGTGGGCATGGCCATGGCGCCGGTGACGTCGCCCAGGGTGGTTTGAGCATCGAGTAGCACGTTGTCCAGATCCAGAGACATCTCGTCCAGGAAGCGGTTCACCAGTGCCACGTTCTCGCCCTGGTTAACGAAGGCGAAGGTAATGTCGCTGATCTCGTTCTGGGCCTGCTCGAACACCGGCATCTCGCGGCGGCATGGCGGGCACCAGGTGGCCCAGAGATTGACCACCAGCGGCTTGGCCTCGCGCTCGGCCAGTTCTGGCAGAGCGGTCGGATCGCCCGCGAGGGTAGTCAAGGGAGTGTCGGGGAGCGGACGGCCCTGCTCCTCGATCAGCAGCAGGGGGCCTGCGGTCAGTCCCCAGGCGAGTGTGCCGGCCAGCAGTGCGCCACCCAGTGGCCGGCGCTGGCGGGGAGAGCGCCATAGCCGCCAGGCGGCGTACCCCAGGCCCGCTACCAGACCGCCCACGGCATCGAAGCCGCCATCGCGGATATCCAGCATCGAGAGGATGCCATCGTAGCTGTTCCAGTAGCGCGCCACGAACACCAGGCGGGCGCCGACCAGGGCGACCAGCAGCAGGTTGAAGAGGGTGTCGGCGGTGGGGGTGCGATGGCGGCGGCCGATCAACGCCCCGGCCAGCAAGGCGACGCCGAAGGCCAGGATGATCAACAGCTGGCCGATCGAGAAGCCCATGGGGCCCACGGCGATACTCTGGTTCAATGCCTGCATGGGAAGTGCTCCTTGCCAATGAGTTCAGCGGCGTTCACGTCGCCGGAGGCCGAGCCTGGCAGCCAGTGATTAGCGTTGCATTAACCGGCCCGGCGCTGAGACGTTATGTCGCAAGGGTGAACAGGCGCCTCGGCCTGGCCTAAGCTTGCTGGCCTGAGCCTTGCTCCCTGTTTCCATCACCGAAGAAGGAATATCCTGCATGCTGCCACGCTCCCCGATGTCATGGCGCCTCCCCATGGTGGCGCTGCTTGCCTCACTGGTCAGCTCCGCGGTACTGGCCGATTCGCTGCGAGTCGAAGGCGTTCATGTGCGCGCCGTGCCGCCGGTCTCCACCACCACGGCCGCCTTCATGGTGCTGCACAATGAAGGGGAAACCGACCGCTCCCTGGTGGCGGCGAGCACACCGGCCGCCCGGGTGGCGGAACTGCACAACCATGTGGATGTGGATGGCGTGATGCAGATGCGCCGGGTCGAGGCGGTTCCGTTACCGGCCGACGCGAGTGTCAGCCTGGCCCCGGGCGGTTATCACCTGATGCTGATCGACCTGGCCGCACCGCTCCACGAGGGTGACGAGGTGGCGCTCAGCCTGACCTTCGATGATGGCCACACCCTGGAGCTCGAGGCACCGGTGCGGCGTATCGAGACCATGGGGCACTGATCGGCACTGCTGTGCGAATGGGGCTCGAGTCGCTACAATGCGACGAGTCCCGTTTCTTCGTTCTGGAACCCTGTCATGCACTGTCCCTTCTGCGGCACCCACGACACCAAGGTCACCGATTCGCGGCTGGTCGCCGAAGGGGACCAGGTGCGCCGGCGTCGCCAGTGTGTGGCCTGCGGTGAACGCTTTACCACCTACGAGACCGCCGAGCTGATCATGCCGCGGGTGATCAAGGGCGATGGCTCCCGCGAAGCCTTCAACGAGCAGAAGATGCGCGCCGGCATGCTGCGCGCCCTGGAGAAACGTCCGGTAAGCGCCGAGGCGATCGAGGCCGCGGTGCAGCGCATTCGTCAGACCCTGCGCGCCCGTGGCGAGCGTGAGGTCCACGCGCGCGATATCGGCGAGGCGGTCATGGCCGCGCTGCGCGGTCTCGATCAGGTGGCCTATATTCGCTTCGCCTCGGTCTATCGCCGCTTCCAGGATATCGATGAGTTTCGCGCCGAGATCGAGCGTCTCGCCCAGGACCCCGACCAGACGCCCCCTCGCTGATACGGAGCCCCCATGGCCCACCCTACGCCTTCTGAAGCCTGGATGGCTCGCGCCCTCGAGCTGGCCCAGCGTGGCCTCTACACGACACACCCCAATCCACGTGTGGGCTGTGTGCTGGTCAAGCACGACCGCCTGGTGGGGGAGGGCTACCACGCCCGTGCCGGTGAGCCCCATGCCGAGGTAAACGCCCTGATGGATGCCGGCGAGGAGGCCCGCGGCGCCACCGCCTACGTGACCCTGGAACCCTGCTCCCATCAGGGGCGAACCGGCCCCTGCGCCGTGGCGTTGATCGAGGCCGGTGTGGCGCGAGTGGTCATCGCCATGGAGGACCCCAATCCGGAGGTGGCCGGCCGCGGCGTTGCCCTGTTGCGTGATGCCGGCATCGCGGTGGAGGTCGGCGTGATGACGGCCCAGGCACGGGCGCTCAACCCCGGTTTTATCCTGCGCATGGATCATGGCCGCCCCTTCGTGCGCCTGAAGATGGCCATGAGTCTCGATGGCCGTACCGCCATGTCATCCGGCGAGTCACAGTGGATCACCGGTCCCGAGGCGCGCCGTCAGGTGCAGCGGCTGCGTGCCCGCTCGAGCGCCGTGCTTACCGGTGTCGAGTCGGTGATCTTTGATAATTCGCGACTCACCGTGCGTGCCGACCAGCTCGGCCTCGACGATGCCGCCACCATCGCCGCTCGCCAGCCGTTGCGGGTGATCGTCGACAGCCAGCTGCGGTTACCCGAAGCGGCGGCCTGCCTGACCGAGCCAGGGCGCACCCTGGTGGTTGCCGTGGAGGGGGTCGAGGAGGAGCGAGTCGAGCGGCTGACCCGTGCCGGGGCGGAGGTGCTGACCCTACCCGCCGGCAGCGAGGGGCGGGTCGACCTCGAGGCCCTGTTGCGCCATCTTGCCGAGGTCGAGCAGGTCAATGAGGTACTGCTCGAGACCGGGGCGACCCTGGCCGGCGCCATGCTCGATGCCGGCCTGGTCGACGAGATGCAGCTGTTCGTGGCGCCGACTCTGCTCGGCGGCGATGCCCGGCCGCTGTTCCAGCTCGCCGGCATCGAGACCATGGCGCATCAGCGCGGCCTGGATATCCTCGATATCCGCGCCGTGGGGCAGGATTGGCGCATTACCGCGCGTCCACGGCGCCGTATCCAGGCGCAGGAGTAGCTCGTCATCAGGCACGAGGGGCGCTGGGGGCAAGCCGAAGGGGAGGTCCTATGCCATGGATGGCATCGGTAGCGTACAGGGAGGTATTGACAGCGCCTCCCCGTAGGCTTGCCGCCAGATCAGCCCCGAGCCGGGGGAAGCTATCTACGGCTTCAAGGCCACTTTACTGGCGCCCGATGCCGCGCCAAGGTACCCTGACGCCGTTTCCGAGGCGAGGCGACGCCGATGGACGACGCGACCGTCGTCGTTTGGCAACGCCCGCCGCGTAGAATTTCTGGAGATCTCATGGTGCACGCCACTGCCGGGGGCCTGGCCCCCATCGAGGACCTGATCGAGGATATCCGTCAGGGCAAGATGGTGATCCTGATGGATGATGAGGATCGTGAAAACGAAGGCGACATCATCATGGCCGCTGAGAAGGTGCAGTCCGAGCACATCAACTTCATGGCGCGCCACGCCCGCGGCCTGATCTGCCTGCCGATGACCCGCAACCGCTGCGAACGGCTCAAGCTGCCGCTGATGGTCAACGACAATGGCTCGGGCTTCGGCACCAAGTTCACCCTCTCCATCGAGGCCGCCGAGGGCGTCACCACCGGCATCTCCGCCGCCGATCGTGCCCGCACCGTCCAGGCCGCCGTGGCTCATGACGCCAAGGCCGAGGATATCGTGCAGCCCGGCCATATCTTTCCGCTGATGGCCGAGCCGGGTGGCGTGCTGCGGCGTGCCGGCCACACCGAGGCCGCCTGTGACCTGGCCGCCCTGGCCGGGCTCGACCCCAGTGGCGTGATCTGCGAGATCATGAACGACGATGGCACCATGGCGCGGCGTCCCGAGCTGGAGCGCTTCGCCGAGGAGCACGGTATCAGGATGGGCACCATCGCCGACCTGATCCACTACCGCATCCACAACGAGCAGACCGTGGATCATGTGGAAGAGACCCAGGTGTCGACCGCCTTCGGCGACCTGACGCTCCACGTGTTCCGTGACAGCATCCAGGGGGCTCACCATGTGGCGCTGGTCAAGGGGCGGCCGAGTCCCGAGGCGCCGACCACGGTGCGCGTGCACCTGGCGGACACCCTGCGCGACCTGCTCTGCCTGCAGAAGGGCGAGGGTGGTCACTGGACCTCTCACCAGGCTATCGCCGAGGTGGCTCGCAGCGAGCGTGGCGTCTTCGTGCTGCTCGATCAGGGGCGACCGGGACTCGACCTGCGCGACCAGCTGGATACCTTCCTCGAGCGTCGCCGTGCCCCGCGTACCAGCGACTCGGACGGTGCCGGCAACTACCTGACCATCGGCACCGGTTCGCAGATCCTGCGCCATCTGGGCGTGGGCCAGATGCGGTTGCTCAGCTCCCCCTGGAAGTTCTCGGCGCTATCCGGCTTCGATCTGGAAGTGGTGGAGCGGCTGGGGCCCGAGGATGTGTCGGCCGGCGGTGAGGGGGCGGCCGGCGAGTGAGCCGATGCCCCCGCGGCACGCCCGACGCGACCTTTCAGCATTTTGTATCTGCACACCCATTCAGCATTTGCGTTCAACATTCCCATTCAACATTCTCATTCAACACCAGGCGCGGGTCGACCGCGCCAGTGAGTCTCAGCAGGAAACCGACATGGAACCCATTTCTCAAGTGGAAGGCAGCTTCGTCGACGTCGACGGGCGCTATGTGATCGTGGTGGGCCGCTTCAATCACCATGTGGTGGACAGCCTGGTAGAGGGCGCCGTTGACATCCTGGTGCGCCATGGCGTCGATGCCGAGAACATCGATATCGTCCATGTGCCCGGCGCCTGGGAGCTGCCGCTGGCGGTCAAGCAGGTCCTCAAGGCGGCGCGCCCCGAGGCCGTCATCGCCCTCGGCGCGGTGATCCGTGGCGGCACGCCGCACTTCGAATATGTGGCCGGCGGGTGCAATTCGGCCCTGGGGACTCTGCAGCTGGAGTTCGAGACGCCCATTGCCAACGGCGTGCTCACCGTCAACTCCATCGAGCAGGCCATCGAGCGTTCCGGCACCAAGGCCGGCAACAAGGGGGCCGAGGCCGCCATGGCGGCCATGGAGATGGTGTCGCTGATGCGCCAGCTTGGCGGCGGCGCCGAGGAGGAGGCATGAGCCGCGAACGCGCGCCTTCCAAGGCGCAGCAGTCGCGTCGTGCCGCCCGCGAGCTGGCGGTGCAGTGCCTCTACCAGTGGCAGCTGACCGGCAAGTCCATGAGCGCGGTGGAGGCGGAGTTCCGCAGCCAGCTGGCCGATGATGACCTCGAGGATCACGAGAACTGGCACAAGGTCATGGGGATCGCCGACCTGGCCCTGTTCCATGAGCTGGTGCACAACGTATCGCGTTTTCGTGCCGACCTGGATGCCTCCATCGCGCCGCTGCTCGACCGCAAGCTCGAGGAGCTCGACGCCATCGAGCTCGCCATCCTGCGCCTGGGCGCCTACGAGCTCTCGCGCCGCCTGGAGGTGCCGTATCGTGTGGCGATCAACGAGGGGGTCGAGCTGGCCAAGTCGTTCGGTGCCACCGACGGCCACAAGTACGTCAACAGCATCCTCGACAAGCTTGCCGGGCGCCTGCGTGGCGCCGAGGTAGCCGCCCGCCGCCGCTGAAGGGTGACCGGATGCACAGCGAATTCGAACTCATCGCACGCCACTTTACCCCCGCCACGCCCGGCCCCGAGTCCGGTGTGGCCCTGGGGGTGGGCGATGATTGTGCGCTGCTGGCCCCCACCCCGGGCCGGCGGCTGGCGGTGAGCGTCGACACCTCGGTGCTCGGGGTCCACTTTCCGCCCGGGGCGCCCCCCGAAGCGGTTGGCCATCGCGCCCTGGCGGTCAGTCTCTCCGATCTGGCCGCCATGGGGGCCAGGCCGCGCTGGTGCTTTATGGCGCTCACTCTCGAGGAGAGTGATGACGCCTGGCTGGAGAGCTTCTCGCGCGGCTTCCTGGCGCTCTGCGAGGAGACCGGCACCAGCCTGGCCGGCGGCGACATCACCCGTGGCCAACTGGCCATCGGCGTCACCGTGATGGGGGAGGTGTCACCCGAGGCGGCCATCGGCCGGAGCGGGGGTCGTCCCGGCGACCTGCTGGCGGTGACCGGGGCCCTGGGCGGTGGCGCCGGAGGCCTGGCCGCCTGGCAGGCGGGTGAGCGTGACCTTGCACACCCGCTGCTTGAGCGCTACCTCACCCCCCAGCCGCGGCTGGCCGCCGGCCAGGCCCTGGCGGGGCTTGCCACGGCCGGCCTGGATATCTCCGACGGGCTGCTTGCCGATCTGGGGCATATCCTCGAGCGCTCCGGAGGCGGCGCACACCTCGAGCCCGAGGCTCTGCCGCTGGCCGAGGGGCTGGTCGAGGCGCTGGGCGAGGAGGGCGCACAACAGGCGGCCCTGACCGGCGGCGACGATTATGAGCTGTTGGTGAGCCTGCCCCCCGAGCAGCTGGAGGAGGCCCGGTCACGCCTGGCGGGGCTGTCACTCCCCCTCACGGTGGTCGGTCGGCTCACAGAAGTCGCCGGCGTGAGTGGTGTGACGGCGACCCAGCGCACCGGTTGGCAGCACTTCCACGGTGCTGGCCGGGGAGGCAAACCATGAATCGAGCCCCGTCCAGTGTCTGGCATCGTCCATCGCACTTTCTGGCCTTCGGCCTCGGCAGCGGCGCCGTGCCCTGGGCGCCGGGTACCTTCGGCACCCTGGCGGCCATCCCTTTCTACTGGCTGCTCTCCGAGCTATCGCTCTCCTGGTACTGGGGCGTCGTTATCATCGCCTTTGTCTGGGGCGTATGGCTCTGCGAGAAGACCTCCCGCGACCTCGGTGTCCACGACCATTCGGGCATCGTCTGGGACGAGTTCGTGGGCTACTGGATCACCATGGCGGCCATTCCCTTCTCGTGGGAGTCGGCGCTCTGGGGGTTCCTGATCTTCCGGGTCTTCGACGTGATCAAGCCATTCCCCATTCGCTGGGCCGATCGTCGTGTGGCCGGCGGCTTCGGCATTATGATCGACGATGTTCTCGCCGGCATCTTCGCCGGCAGCCTTATGCACCTTTGGTTCTGGCTACACTAGACCCTAAAACCAGAGCCTAGATTGGTATCGCGGTGGTGTCGGCTGCCGGGGTGCCGCAGGGAAGGGAGTCACCATGCGCAAGGAACGACTCATCGTGCCACTGGTGGTAGGGCTGGCGTCGCTCTGGGCCGTGGCCCAGTATGCCGCCTCGCTGCTCTTCGAACGCGAGCTGGTGCGCATGTTGAGCGACCTGGAGGCGCGCGGTGAGCTGGTGGTCGAGCGTGTCGCCGTTGAGCGTGGCTGGCTCTCCTCGTCGGGACGCGTTGCGATCGCCCCGCTGCTGGGGGATGACTGGCAGCTCGCCTTCACCTACTCTGCCCGCCACGGGGTGCTCAGCACCCGGCTGGATGGCGAGCTTCACCCTACCCTGGGGCCGGAGCAGCAGCGCCTGTTCGGCGACGCCCTGCCATCCTCGGCACCCCGCTGGCATGCCCGCTATCAGACTCTGGGAGGGACACTCGAGGGCAGTATCGGATTGTCGCCCTTCGTGATTCATCAGCAGGAGCGCGAGCTCGACTTCCAGGGCGGTCAGGTGACCTTCGGTGGCGAGTATGGCGACTGGTGGCTGCGTGCCAGGCTCAAGCCGCTGCGCCTCAGTGATGGCGACACTACCCTGGAGGCGGGACCTTCGAACCTCGAGAGCCGCTACGCCTACACCGCGGGTGCCTACCACTTCACCCAGCATGACCTGCTGCATCTTGACCAGCTTACCTGGCGTCAGCCGGGACTGGTGCTCGATGGCAGCGAGCTGGACTATCGAAGCCGCATGGAACTCGATGACAGCGAGCTGCGCATCGAGGGTGAGCTTGTCCTGGGAGAGCTGGTGGCCGAAGAGCAGGTGCTGTTGACCGGCCGGGTGGAGGCGCAGCTCTCGCGTCTGCATGCCGAGGCCCTGCGAACGCTGCTCAGCCGGCTGCGCGAAGAGGTCATGCAGGCTCATCGCTACACCCCGCGTGAATTGATCGAACGGCTGGAGCCTGAGTTCAAGGCCCTGCTGCAGGACTCGCCGCGTCTGGATATCAGCAGGGTGGATCTCGACAGCCCCATGCTCGGTGTTTCCGTCCAGGGGGAGGGGGTGCTGATCTTCGATCCACGACATCTCGATGAGCTCAGGGTGGCTCGCCTCGATGACCCCGAGGAGCAGGCGCATTGGCGCCGCCGCCTCGACGGCGACTTCGTCTGGCGTGATGTGCCTACCGTGGTGGCCCTGTGGCTGGGCCTGCCGTTGAGTACCCAGGAGCTGGTGGTGGACGTTATTCGCGGCAAGGTGCGCGTCAATGGCCGCCCGCTGCCGCCGCTCCGGCGCTGACGGCGGGTCGTCAGGCTTGAAGTTCCCGCTCGTCGCCCGCATCCCTAAGAGCATTGGCTTAAGAATACTGGCTTAAGAACATTAGCCTAACAGCATTGGCATAAGCCCAACCGCTTGGACAGGGAGACACCATGAGCGATGAACAGGACCGCCACGATACGGATGAGCCGGAGTGGATTCACCACGGGCAGGACGAGGATCTCGACCTCGGTGAAACGCAGGGTGACACCAAGCACTCCGTCGTGCCGGCACGCGAGGCGTTGCCCGAGCGAATCTATCTGCTGCCCATCCATAATCGCCCCTTCTTTCCCGCCCAGGTGCAGCCGCTGGTCATCAATCGCGAGCGCTGGGACGAGACGATCGAGCGTGTCGCCAAGACCCCTCACCATACCGTGGGCCTCGCCTTCGTTGGGGAGGGCGCCTCGGAAGGCATGGCCGATGGCGATTTCCCCGAGATCGGCACCGCGGTCAAGATGCACAAGCTGCAGGGCGAGGAGGACCAGCTGCAGTTCATCGCCCAGGGCCTGCAGCGCTTCAGGATCCAGCGCTGGATCTCCCGGGAGCCACCCTATCTGGTGGAGGTGAGCTACCCGCGGGAGCCGGTGGATGCGGAGGCGGATGAGGCCCGAGCCTACGCCATGTCGTTGATCAACGGCATCAAGGAGCTGTTGCCGATCAACCCGCTCTATGGCGAGGAGCTCAAGCACTACCTCAATCGCTTCAGCCCCCATGAGCCGGGTCCGCTCACCGACTTCGCCGCCGCCATCACTTCGGCCAAGGGGTACGAGCTGCAGGACGTGCTGGCGACCCTGCCGGTGCTCGCCCGCATGCAGAAGGTGCTGCCGCTGCTGCGCAAGGAGATCGAGGTCGCCCAGCTGCAGAGCGAGATCAGCGACCAGGTCAATGCCCAGATGCAGGAGCGCCAGCGCGAGTTCTTCCTGCGCGAGCAGCTCAAGGTGATCCAGCGGGAGCTGGGCATCTCCAAGGATGACCGCGAGAGCGACGTCGACACCTTCCGCGACCGCCTGGAGAGCCTGGTGGTGCCGCCCAAGGTGCTGACCCGCATCGAGGAGGAGCTCGACAAGCTGGCCATGCTCGAGACCGGTTCGCCGGAGTATGGCACCACCCGCAACTACCTCGATTGGCTGACCAGCATGCCATGGGGAGTGCGTAGCCAGGACCAGCTCGACCTGGCCCATGCACGCAAGGTGCTCGACCGCGATCACGACGGCCTGGCCGACGTCAAGGAGCGCATCGTCGAGTTCCTCGCCGAGGGCACCTTCAAGGGCGACGTGGGCGGCTCCATCGTGCTGCTGGTGGGGCCACCCGGGGTGGGCAAGACCTCCGTCGGCCGCTCCATCGCCGATGCCCTGGGGCGCGAGTTCTACCGCTTCTCGGTAGGCGGCATGCGCGACGAGGCGGAGATCAAGGGGCATCGGCGTACCTATGTCGGCGCCATGCCCGGCAAGCTGGCCCAGGCCCTCAAGGAGGTCGAGGTCGAGAATCCGGTGATCATGCTCGACGAGATCGACAAGATGGGTCAGTCCTTCCAGGGTGATCCCGCCTCGGCGCTGCTCGAGGTGCTCGACCCGGAGCAGAACGTCGACTTCCTCGATCACTACCTGGACGTGCGCCTGGATCTCTCCAAGGTGCTCTTCGTCTGCACCGCCAATACCCCGGATTCGATTCCGCCGGCGCTGATCGACCGCATGGAGCAGATCCGCCTCTCCGGCTATATCGCCGAGGAGAAGGTGGCCATCGCCCGGAATCACCTGTGGCCGAAGCTGCTCAAGCGCAACAACATCCCCAAGAAGCGTATCAACCTCACCGCGGCGGCGCTGCGTCAGGTGATCGAGGGCTATGCCCGGGAAGCCGGGGTGCGCCAGCTCGAGAAGCAGCTGCACCGCATCGTGCGCAAGGCGGCGGTCACGCTGCTGGAGAGCGACCAGCAGACGGTCAAGGTATCGGTCAAGAACCTCGAGGAGTATCTTGGGGCGCCGCTGTTCCGCAAGGAGCAGGTGCTCGGCGGCGAGGGGGTGGTCACCGGCCTGGCCTGGACCTCCATGGGGGGCGCCACCCTGCCCATCGAGGCGGGCAAGGTTCACGCCCTGGACCGTGGCTTCAAGCTTACCGGCAAGCTCGGTGACGTGATGCAGGAGTCGGCCAATATCGCCTACAGCTATGTGCTGGGCCATCTGACCGAGTATGGCGCCGACGCCGACTTCTTCGACTCGGCCTTCGTTCACCTCCACGTGCCAGAGGGTGCCACGCCCAAGGATGGCCCCTCGGCGGGGGTGACCATGACCACCGCGCTGCTGTCGCTGGCCAAGCATCAGGCCATCGACCGCAATCTGGCGATGACCGGCGAGCTGACGCTGACGGGGCATGTGCTGCCGGTGGGTGGTATCCGCGAGAAAGTGATCGCCGCCCGGCGCAGCGGTATCTTCGAGGTGATCCTGCCCGATGCCAACCGCCGCGACTATGACGAGCTGCCCGAGCACCTCAAGGAGGGCGTCACCGTGCACTTCGCCAAGCGCTACAAGGATGTGGCGAGAGTGGTGTTCGGCTGATCCGGTTGCGCCGGCGAAGTCAGCGATAATCTTCAGGAAACCCCGGAAACGGTAACGGTGCCGATTCCGGGGTTATATGTGGCAAGGGGCTATCCGTGGAGTCTCAACGGGTAACGCTAGATCGCCGCCGTGGCACCGCCGTCGATGATCAGGGTGTCGCCGGAGATGAAGGTATTCTCGGCCGAGACCAGGAAGGCCACGGCGCGTGCCACCTCATCGGCCAGGGCCACCCGGCCCAGCGGCGTGGCGGCCTGCCAGCGGCTGCGTGACTCGGACCTGGCATCCTGCATGCCGGCGCTTACCGGACCGGGGGCGAGTGCATTGACCAGGATGCCGCGGGGGCCCAGCTCGACCGCCAGCGCTCGGGTCAGGGCCAGGATGGCGCCCTTGCTCATGGCGTAGGCGCTGCGCTCGCTTCCGGTGCGCAGGCCGTGGGCCGAGGCCACATTGACGATGCGCCCGCCGTTCTGCATCAGGGCGACCGCGTGCTGCAGCGCCTGGAAGGGGCCGCTGACATTGATCGCCATGACCCGCTCCAGCTCGTCGCGCGAGGTGTCGGTAAAGCCGGCGCGGTGGATCACACCCGCGGCGTTGATGCAGGCATCCAGGCCACCAGCCTGTTCGGCGATGGTCGCGAAGGCGGTGGTTAGGGTGTCGGGGTCACACAGGTCACAGTCCAGATAGCGTGCCTGGCCGGGCCAGCGTGTGGTGAGCTCCTCGAGGGCAGCACGGCGGTCGGGAAGGTCCAGTAGCCAGACCCGGTGGCCAGCAGCGAGCAGGTGATCGGCAATCGCGCTCCCGATGCCGCCGGCGGCGCCCAGCAGGGCTACACGGTATGTCAACATGGGGGATGGTTCCTCGGGTGGGCGAACGGCATTATAGTGATTGCTGAATTAAACAGTCACAACATGATGAATGCTGGACCACCCTGGGAGATAACGATGCCCCGCTTTACCCACACCCTGCTGGCCTCCACCACGGCGATCCTGATGGGCGCCATGGCCCTCCATGCCCAGGCCGAAACCCGTGTGACCTACAAGTCGGCGTCCGCCGGTACCGCCTATTATCAGATGGGGGTCGAGCTGGCCGAGGCCATTCGCGAGGGCACCGATGGTGACGTGGTGGTGACCCTCGAGGAGAGCCAAGGCTCGGTACAGAACGTCATGGAGGTGATGGCGCGTCAGGGCAACTATGTGTTCACCACCCCGCCGGGTCTGGTGACGCGTGCCCTGGAGGGGACCGGCCCCTTCGCCGAGCGACAGAACCCACGCTTCGCGGAAATTCGCGGCCTGTTTCCGATCCCGGCCATTACCATGCACTTCGTGCTGGCCGATGAGCAGGGCAGTGGTGGGGGCGTTGTTGATCTCGATGCCCTGGAAGGCAAGGAGATCCTTATCGGCCAGGGCACCTTCGGGGCCCGTGAGGCTCAGCGCTACCTGGAACTGTTCGAGCTGATCGACAAGGTGGAGGTTGCCAATGCCAGCATCGGCAGCGGCCCGGACGCCCTGAAGAATGGCCAGATCGATGCCTTCGTGACCGCCAGCTCCTTCCCCACCCCCAATGTGATCGAGACGGCGGCCAGCATGCCGATCAGCCTGGTCACGCTGAGCGACGAGCAGATCGAAGAGACCGGAGCGGCGCGTCAGACCATCCCGGCGGGCACCTATGCCGGGGTCGATGAGGACGTGGAGACGACCTCACTGCCGGTGATCGCCTACACCACCAGTGCCATGGATGACGATACCGCCTATGCCTTGACCCGCACCTTCTGGGAGCGCCGTGATGCCATGGCGGAGGAGGCCGCCTGGTGGGGCAGCATCACCCACGACATGGTCGGCAATATCGCCGGCACCCTCCACCCGGGGGCCCTGCGCTACTACGATGAGGCCGGTATCGAGGTTCCCGACGAGCTGCGCTGATGTCACATACTCATTCATCAACCCCATCATCAACTCCATCGCCGGCCGTGGCCGGCCATGCCACGTCGGCGCGACCGTCTCCGGCCTGGGTGATCCTCGGTGCCGTCAGCGTCATCTTCCATCTGGGGCTGATCTTCTATGGGCTGGCACCAGCGCTGATCAGTCGACCGATCCACATGGCCCTGGCGCTGCCCTGGATCCTGATTTTCATGGCCCGCACGCCCTTCGAGCGCGCCAGCGGCTGGGTGCTGACCGGGTTGGGGGTGGCCGCCTGCGGATTTCTCGTCGTCAACCACGACGCCCTGTTGCAGCAGTATGGGTTTATCGATACTCCGCTGCAGATGGTCATCGGTGCTTTCCTGGTGTTGCTGGCCCTGGAAGCGGCGCGCCGCGCCATCGGCTGGCCGTTGCCGCTGGTGGCACTCGTGGCGCTGCTCTATGGGCTGTTCGGTGACCTGATACCCGGCCAGTTTGGCCACCCGGGGATGCCGCTGCCGAGCTTCATGGGCACCCTGACGATCTCCGAAGGGGGGCTATGGGGCTCGCTGACCGGGGTCAGCGTCGGTGTGGTGGCCATCTTCGTGATCTTCGGTGCGGTGCTCAATGCCGGAGAGGCGGGGCGTGGCTTCATGAATCTTGCCGGTGCCATGGCGGGTCGCCTGACCGGCGGGGCCGCCAAGGTGTCGGTGATCTCCTCGGCCCTGATGGGGTCGATCTCCGGTTCGGCCTCGGCCAACGTGGCCTCGACCGGGGCCATCACCATTCCCGGCATGGTGCGCCTGGGCTATCCCCGCTCCCTGGCAGGCGGGGTAGAGGCGGTCGCCTCTTCCGGCGGGCAGATCATGCCACCGTTGATGGGGGCCGGGGCCTTCGTGATGGTGGAACTCACCGGTACCCCCTACACCCAGATCATGGCGGCGGCGATGCTGCCGGCGATTCTCTACTTTGCCACCGTGTGGGTGGGCATCAACGCCTACGCGACACGCCACGACCTCAAGCCGCTGGCCGAGAAGGACCGCCCCTCGGGATGCGAGGTATTGATCACCTCGCTGTTCTTCGCCGTCCCCTTCGTGACCCTGCTGGAGCGTATCTTCGTGGGCGGCTACACGCCCCAGTACGCGGCCAGCCTGGCGATCTTCGCCGGCCTGGCACTGCTCTTCCTCGACGTCTCCCTGAGCTTTTCGCTGCGCGGTTTCACCGCTCGGCTGGCGGAAGCGCTGGTCACGGCGGGCCGTCAGGTGGCGGTGATCGGCTCCATCATCATCTGTGCGTCGCTGGTGATCGGCGTGCTGGCGATGACGGGGCTGGGGGTCAAGATCACCTCGGGGATCCTGGCACTGTCCAACGACATGCTGTGGCCGGCGCTGCTGCTGACCGCCCTGGCCTGTCTGGTGCTGGGGATGGAGGTGCCCACCACGGCGGCCTATGTGATCTGCGTCTCGGTCGCCGGTCCGGCGTTGATCTCGCTGGGGCTCGAGCCGCTGCTGGCGCACCTCTTCGTGTTCTGGTTTGCGCTGCTCTCGACCATCACGCCGCCGGTCTGTGGTGGGGTCTTTATCGCCGCCGGCATGGTCGGGGAGAGCTGGCTCAGGGTGGCCTTCAAGGCCATGGCGCTCGGCATCGGGCTCTACCTGATTCCGCTGGCCATGGTGGCCAACCCCGAGGTGATCCAGCTGGCGTCGGCCCCTGGGGCGGCGGTGTTCGACATGCTCAAGATCGGCGTCGGCCTGGCGGCCATCTCCTTCGGCGTGATCGCACGCCGGGCGGTGTGGTGGCGGCTGCTGCTGGTAGTGGCCGGGGCGCTTATCGTGTTCATGGTCTAGCGTGTGGAACCCTCCGACGATTCATTCTGTGAAGAGAATCGCAGAATGCGGCGGATCTTTGTTAAAGGAGGTTGGGATGCGTTTCGCCACCCTGGGGCCCGAGGGCAGCAATCATGCGCTGGTGCTGGGCCGCTATCTCGACAAGCATGGCATGCTCGCAAGAGATGTCGATGCCGAGGTCTCCCTCTTCGAGGCCTTTCCGGAGGCCTTCGAGGCCCTGCTGGCCGGTCGCGTCGACCGGGTACTGCAGTGTAGCGCCCACTTCAGCCATGCCGACTGTGTGGGGCGTACCATGCATCGCGCCTTCCCGGTGGATCTCTTCGTCGCCGGTAGCCAGCCACTGGCGCTGCTGGCGCGCGCGGAGGTGGCCGCTCCGGTGACGGTCGGGCTCCAACCGGCCACCCGTCACTACACGGATATCTCCGCCTTCACCGAGCAGCGTGACTACGCCACCATCGTGGATGTGGCCGCCGCGTTGCTGGCGGGGGATATCGACGCCGGCATCTGCCCACGCGAGACGCTGGGGCGGCACTCCCAAGCGCTGCGACTGGTGGAGGACCTGGGCCCGGCGCTGGATGTCTGGGTGCTCTACGGCACTCGGCCACTGCCCGACAGCCACCCGCTGGTGGTGGCCTAGTCCGGGGACAGTCCCCCTACCCCCGGGGACAGTCCCCTGTACCTTACCCAGGAACTGTCCCTTGTGCCTTCCTGCATCTGGTCACTGGCCTGGCGGCTGGCCGCGTGCCAGAATCGTCGGCTGACCTGGACACCGAGCCGCCGGCACAGGCGGCCACGACGACACCGAAGCGCTGGTTTAGCAGCGTGTTATCCGTTGAGTTAATCTCCTCCGGGAGCCTGCAAGGCGTTTTTAAAACGAAAGTTTATTCTTTGGGTGAATAAAGCATTGTTTTTTGTCACATTCTTGTAGGCCCCGATGTTTAACGTATCTTGCAGGGCCAAGATCGATGGATCGCCGGCCGCGCTTAAACGGCTGCAGGGAAAAGTGCCAAGGATATGAGTAATCTTAGAGGCAAGAAAATTCTGGTCGTGGATGATGTAGAAGCAGATCGAATGCTTATTTCCACATTTTTACGTCAACTCGGGTGCAGAGTCTTTCATGCACATGACGGTGTCGATGGGGTCCATAAGGCCAGGTTGATCAGGCCCGATGCCGTGCTGATGGACCTGAGCATGCCTAATTGCAATGGCTACGAAGCTTGCAAAATCCTTGCAGAGGACCCGAGAACTGAACATGCCCCCGTGCTGTTTCTTTCAGGTTATGCCACGCCGGAAGATAAAGTAAAAGGGTTGATGTTGGGGGCCGTCGACTATATTGCTAAGCCTTTCCATTTCGATGAGGTCAAGCTTCGGCTCTCCATTCACTTGAAGAGTGGTGATAATGATATCGGTCACATCAGCGATGATGAAGAGGAGAGCAGTGACCAAAAGCGGAAAGAAAATTCACTCGATGAAATCCTGTTTCGTAGTGCGCAGGTGCAACTTCTCAAGGCTCTTGACGAGGGGCCTGGCCTTCATGAGCTGGCACAGCAGGTCGGAACCAATGCCAAGCAGCTTAACCTCTCCTTCAGGGCCTGTGTCGGCATGACGGTCTACGAGTATCTTCGTGAAGAGAGAATGAAGGAGGCGCGGAAGCTGCTTGTTTACACGGATACCTCTGTCTCCGAGATAGCGGAGGTCGTCGGATTCAGCAGTGTCAGCACCTTTTCCACCGCCTTCAAGGAGCGCTTCGGCACCTCACCGTCCAGGTTCAGGAAGCAGGAGAGAGTTGGCTGATATGAGCGTGCTGCCTTGTTCCCGCCCCTTCGGCTCTTGTATGACCCTAGTGTCGGTAATCCTGATTGCACTTCTCGGCCTCTCAGGGGCTAAGGCCGAGCCAGCCGGGGGAGTAAAAGGGGGTATAGACAGTGGTGAAAAGTCAGCCGTTATCGATCTCAGCACCGTACCTCCCGAAAAGAACCTTGTGCTCGATATGCAGGGTTTTCATGTCTCGGGAAAGGGCCATGCCTCGCTGAAAAAGGCGCTGAAAGATGGCCATTGGCAGTGGGTCAGCGAAAATACCGATATTCTGGAGAAGCCTCGCCAATACGCCACACTATGGCTGAAGGCCCGGCTGGAAAATTCGAGTGATGAGCATGTAGTGCGCTGGCTTGACCTTTCTCCTTGGCGCCTCAACGAGGTCAATGCCTGGCTTGTCGAGCCAGAGAGCCTCGACATCAGAAAGCAGATGACGACAGGGCTGAACATTCCACTAGACAGCCGTGAGGTAGATAGCCAAAAGGCGATTATTCCGGTAGCGATCTCTCCCGGCGAGAGCCTTCTGCTGGTGGCGAGGATATTTTCTGATAGCCGCCCCTTTCTGGAGGTCAACAGCTGGGAGCCAGTGGCATTTTCCATGAGTGAGATGGCCGAATGGCAGTTTCATTCCATGCTGCTGGCGGCAGTCCTGACACTGTTCGCTGTGTTACTAGTGACCCTTGACTTTCGCTACGCTCTGTTGGGTGCCTGGCTGTTGGTGATCTTTATTTTCGAATCCGAGAAGGAGGGATATATAAGCCAGGTGTTGGTGAGTAGCCTGTTTTACTATTCTGCTAACCTAAGATTCTCGACCTGGATACTCACCGAGGCTGTCTTTCTGATCACCTCTGTCTATATCCTGGGCCTTAACAAGCAAAGCCCCTGGCGTTTTACTTCGCCAGTCTTGCTTATTGTCTCTGCTGTTTTTAGCGGGCTGACATTTTTCCTGGGTGGTGATGTTATACGAAATGTTGGCAATGCCATTGACCTATCGTTTTCCCTTATCTGGCTGATGATGATTCCCGCAGCGCTTCGTGTTGATCGCCAATGGCAATATGCATTGCTCGGCACTCTCTCGCTTTGGTGGCTGGTATCAAACTTCGTCTTGATCGGGTATGTGACCAATCTTTACTATACGGCCTCGCTTGCGGAAGTGAAAATCTTTGCAGGTGTTGCTATTGTGCTTTCTCTGTTGCTGATTTATTCAAGGCAGAAGCGTGGTCATGAGTTGAATCTTGAGAAACAACTGAGGGAGAGCGAACGTAATCAACGAGAGAAGCTTGAAGCGCTGGTAGTGCGTCGCACGCATGACCTCAACCAGGCTCTCGATGATGCGCGCAGGGCCAATGAAGAAAAGACCCTGTTTCTTGGTCGCATTTCCCATGATCTGAAGTCGCCGCTGACATCAATAAGTGGCTATGCACAGCTGCTCTCTGCAGAGGGTGGAAACTCCGCTAGCTTTGCTCGGATCATCCATTCAAGTGCCACACACATGAATAAGTTGATCGAGAGGCTGATTGGCTATGCGAGAGGTGTTGTTTCAAACAGGGAGAGGCTGTCAGATATTCATGTCGAGAGTTTCTTTATCACCATTTCTCGGGAGGCGGAAATTCTGGCAAGCCAAAATGGAAATCGCTTCACCATGAGTGTCGAGGCTGGGTCCTTTCCCTTTGTGCGTTGCGATGATGTATCTCTTCGGCAAGTGGTTATTAACCTTATTGATAACGCTGCAAAGTATACGAGATCGGGAGATGTTTCTCTTGAGGTAGAGTGCCATGGTGTAATTGAAAAGGCAGGACGTATTGCTCTCGATTTGACGTTAAGGGATACAGGGTGCGGAATTCCCCAAGAGCGGATAGAGCATATCTTTGAACCCTTTTCCCGTGAGTCTCGTGATAGCAAGGGCACAGGGCTAGGATTGGCCATCGTCAAAGATCTGGTTACCTCGATGGAAGGGCACATTTCTCTGCACAGTGAGCCAGGCGTAGGCACCGAAGTGCATGTCTTCATACCCCTTGAAATCGGTGATGAGTCGAAACTTCTGAACGAGGTGGCCTCCACGCCAAGGGCGCTTCTGCCTGCCTACCAGGCGGATGGCTTGACGGCATGGGTGGTCGAGGACTCTCGACCTATCCTGGAGCTTCTATGTGGCGACCTCTCCGCCATGGGTTTTGTCGTGAGGGGCTTTCAGAATGCCACGGAGGCCATTGCAGCCATCCAGAAAGTCGAAGTAGCACCAGACCTTATCGTGACAGACTATCGACTCGAGCCCCACTCCGGCGATGATATCTTGCGGGCGGCAAGCGAGCGGGATGCTGCAGTGCCCGTGCTGCTGATCTCGGCGACTTGGAGCGTGCTGAGAAGTCGAGAGCAACAGGAGGAGGGCCCCGAGTATGCCGCCTGCCTGTCGAAGCCCGTCAACCTTGTCGATTTTCGGCATGAGGTAGCTCGCCTCTGTGCGCTTTCACCTGACCGCAAGCCAGATACCCCCGGAAAGGAGGTGCCAGCGGGTAATGCGGGTGAGCCCGACATTCAACAGTTGAAAGAGCTCCTGGAGCTGGGAGCCGTCAGCGATATCATGGATTGGTGTGATGGCTATGCCGCCGCTTACCCGAATCGAAGGAGCATTGCCGAGCGACTCAGTCGTCAGGCAGAGCGAGGCAACTTTTCAGGCATGGAGGAAACGCTCAACACCTTGACATGAAATTGGTGTGCCGGATACTGTCGGTGGCTCCTTCCCGTCGGCTTCATCGACCCTTTATTTTTTGCCATGAATTTAGGCTGTTACAGCAATTTTTTCCCTTGAGACAAACTTTTCCCCCTCGAGAGGAAGCGGCTGCCTGTCTTAAATTTTACCCTCCTAGGCAACGCAGCGCTGTAGCCATCAACCGCCCCAAGGGCGCGTGGACTGCTAGCGACACTCAAGAAACGGAGAAAGCCCTGGCTGTGGCGGCCAGTCCTGACGGGACTGCTGCCAGGCTCTTGGGCGTGCTGTCCGTTTGACAGGGACCCGAGTACCTCCGCGTCAGGCAGGGCTGCTTGAGTCAAACATAACGACACTTCGCAGGTGGACATGAACAAGGTCTTTAAAATTATCTGGAACAGCACTCTTGGACGTCTGGTAGTTGCCTCGGAGGCGGCTCACTCCAGGGGCAAGTCTAGCGGCCAGCGGCTCCAGGTGGCGCCGACGGCAGCCATGAAGGCCTCGCCTGCGGGTGCCTTGCGGCCCCTGGTGGTGGCGATAGGGTTGGCTGCCGTAATCCCTGCTGCCACTGCACAGCAGAGCCCGACCTACACAAACCTGACGGTTACTGATGAGCTGAGGGTTAGCGGCGATGCGATTCTTAGCGCCCTGCAGGTAAATGGTGATGCCACGTTCGACGGTACCCTTACCGTAGGGGGGGTGAACGTTGCCAGCGCCATCAGCACTAATACGAGCGATATCGGCACCAATGCAAGCGCCATCAGCACTAATACGAGCGATATTGGCACCAATGCGAGCGCCATCAGCACTAATACGAGTGATATCGGCACCAATGCGAGCGCCATCAACACTAATACGAGTGATATCGACACCAATGCGAGCGCCATCAGCGCCAATGCGAGAGATATCAGTTCCAACTCGAGCGGTATCTCGGCGCTGGATGGCCGGATTACTGCAGCAAGCGCTGGCTGGGATATCAGCGCGGAAGGGGGTACGGCGGCAAATGTCGCTCCTGGAGGCTCGGTCGACTTCAGCGGCGTTAGCAATATCGAGGTCGAACGTAGCGGCACCGATCTGGCTTTCGGCTTGTCCGACGATGTTGAAGTAGCCAGCAGCCTTGGCGTCACCGGCGGGCCCAGCATCACCACCGGAGGTATCGATGGCGGCGGCAAGGCGATCACTAACGTTGCCGCCGGCAACCTGACGGCGACCAGCAACGACGTGGTCATCGGCAGCCAGATCTACGACCTGTTTATCGAAGAAGGTGCCGGCGGTGTGCGCTATTTCCGCGCGCTCTCGGCGCAGCCGGACTCCCAGGCCCTGGGGGCCGAGTCGATTGCCATTGGTCCGAATACCGTGGCAGAAGGAGCCCGCAGCCTGGCCGCCGGTGACGGGGCAGCCACCACGCTGCCCGCCGAGGGCGCGATCGCCCTGGGCCAGGGCGCCAGTGCCGGTGGCGATCCGCTCGGCGGGGCCGGTGCGGTCGCCGTCGGCCGCGACAGCGTGGCCGGCGCCAACAGCGCCTTGGCGCTGGGGGATGCTGCTCAAGCGGTGGGGGGCAATGCCACCGCCGTTGGCGCTGGTGCGGCAGCCTCGGGTGGCAATAGTATCGCCCTAGGTGATGCCGATGCCGTCGGGAGTAACGCCTTCGCCGCCGGCTCTGGCGCCTACGCAGGCTCGCCGGGCGGTATCGCACTGGGCTCCGGCGCCGGCGTTGGCACCAATGGTAGCGCGGCCGGAGACAAGACCCACCATATCGCCATCGGTACTGGTGCCGGTCGGAATGTAGACGGTAACCAGACCACGGCAATCGGCTTTTCGGCGGGTGCTGACATCACCGGAGATCATAACGTGTCCGTCGGCAGCCATGCCGGACAGAACCTCCAGGGCGACTTCAACGTCGCGATCGGTCACGAAGCCAACCGCAATGGTGGGGAGGTGGAGCGCGCCACCGCCATCGGGGGGCAGACTGGGGCAGAGAGAAATGGTGTCTCAGTCGGCTACGGTGCCAGCTCCTTGGAAAGCGGCGTGGCGCTGGGTGCCAACACTAGCGCCCACAACCTTGGGGTGGCGCTTGGGCGCAATGCGATGGCCGAGGGCGGCAGCGTGGCCATAGGCAGCGGTTCCGCCGCGCGCAGCACTGATGCCACGGGGGCGGGCTACCTGACCGGGAGCGACTTTACCGACGGCACCGTCGTCTCAGTGGGCAATACCAATCCGGCCGGCGTGCGTACCACACGGCGTATCGTCAATGTCGCCGACGGATCTCAGGCCTACGATGCCGTCAACGTTCGCCAGCTGGAGGGCGCGCAGCAGTCGGTCGCTAACCTCGTCGGCGGTAACGTCACCCTGGGGGCGAATGGCGCCTTCAAGGGGTATGTCGTCGAGCTGCAGGACAGCAGCGGTACCAGCCATCAGTACGCCACGGTCGCCGAGGCCATCAACGCGGTATCGAGCGGCAGTATCAACGTTCTGCCGGGTAACGCTGTGACCTACAATGCCACGACTGGTTCTGGCCCTGGCACAGTCACCGTTAGCGATGGGGAGCTGGACAGCCATGCGGTTAACGTCGGTCAGCTCAATAGGGCAGTGGCCGAAAACGGGGTCAAGTACTTTAGCGTCAACTCCACCGAGCCGGCCAACCGCGATAACGCCGAGGCCAGCGGCACCGATGCCATCGCGATTGGCCCCGCCACCAGCGCCGACGGGGCCTCATCGCTGGCGGCGGGCCACCTGGCCCACGCGGTGGGCGGTGAGAGCGTGGCGCTTGGCTATCGGGTCGAGGCGCTGGGCAATGATTCCACTGCGATTGGCAGCGACAGTGACGCCTACGGCAATGGGGGGGTGGCGATCGGCCTGTTAGCCAAGAGCCAGGGGGAAAACTCCATCGTCATGGGCACCCGTGCCCAGGCGGACCCCAAGAGCACCGATGCCACCGTCGACAATGCCGTGGTGATCGGGACTGATGCCGAGGCTACGGCGGACAACGGCATCGCGGTCGGCGAAAGCGCCCTAGCATCCGAGCTGCGAGCCGTGGCACAAGGTAACGATGCCCACGCCACCGCGGATGATGCCATGGCCTTCGGCAGCAACTCCCGCGCGAGAGCCGCCAGCGCCCAAGCCAGCGGTACCAATGCCAGCGCTAGCGGTGCCAATGCCCAGGCCAGCGGCACCAACGCCAGCGCTAGTGGTTTCAATGCCCAGGCCAGTGGCACTCGTGCTATTGGCTATGCCACCGATGGCATCGCCATGGGCACCGGGGCTGTAGCGGGCTTCGCTGATCCTAATGGGTTGGATCCGGACCGCAATACCGCGGGTATCGCGATTGGCAAGCAGTCCCTGGCGGACGAGCAGCACGCGATGGCTCTCGGCGTCGAGGCGAAGTCCCGCGCCCAGTCAGCCACGGCGATCGGCGATGGGGCCGAAGCCTCGGACACCGCCCAGGGCGGCCTGGCCGTCGGGTCCGGCGCGCGTGTCTCCGCGCAGAACGCCGCCGCCTTCGGCCAGAGCGCCGAAGCGGAGGCCACCGAGGCCCTGGCCATGGGCTCTGGGGCGAGAGCCGCTGCCCAGTCCGCCACGGCGATCGGCGATGGAGCCCAGGCCAACCACCAGGGCTCGGTGGCGCTGGGGAGCAACGCTGTCACAGCGGCGCCGGTCCCCACTGACAAAATGACGGTCGACAAGAATACCTACGACTTCGCGGGTATCGACCCCGTGGCGACCGTCAGCGTCGGTACGGCGGGCGCCGAGCGCACTCTGACCAACGTCGCCGCCGGACGCGTCAGCGCTACCAGCACCGATGCCATCAACGGTAGCCAGCTGCATGGTACTAACCTGGCGTTGGACGCTCTGGCCGGCAACCTGGATACCGCCGGTGACTCCGTGGCCGGGGTCTTGGGGGGCGATGCCGCCTACGATCCGGATACTCATCAGGTCACCATGAGCAACGTGGGTGGCACCGGGCAGGATACGGTAGACGAAGCCATCGAATACGCGGCCCAGGGTTGGAATGTCAGTGCGAATAACGAGTCCGGTGCCAATATCGCGCCCGGCGGGGCGGTGGATTTCAGCAGCACCGACGGCAATATCGCCATCAACCGCACCGGCACCGATCTGGCGTTCAGCCTCGCGGACGACATCGTCGTCGGCGGTAGCGTCAGCGTTGGCAGCGATACTGTAATTGACGGTGACAGCGTCACCACTAACAACCTGACGGTCGGCGGCAATACCTTCGTCGTGGCAGGAGATAGCGTCACTTATGACGGCAATGAGATCGCGACTCAAGCCGACGGCCTGAGTTTCATCGGTAACACCGGTGGTGCCATCGACAAGACGCTGGGTGGCACCACCCCACTGACCGTTTCTGGTGAGCTGGCGGCGGGCGATGCCTCAAGCGGCGCCAACCTGCGCGTAGATAGCGATGGTAATCAGCTCAATCTGGTGATGGCGCGCAATCTGACAGAGCTGGACAGCGTTACCACTGGTGATAGCGTGCTCGATACCGATGGCTTGACCGTCGACGACGGCACCAACACGACCGATTATGGCCCCAACGGTGTCACGATCAGTGGCCCGAACCAAGACGTTCAGCTCAGCGACAGCGGCCTGGACAACGGCGGCAACCAGATCACCAACGTGGCCAGCGGCGGCACGACCACGACCAATGCTGCCAACATCGGTGATGTACAAAGTGCGACCAGCGATCTCACCATTACTGGTTTGAACTTCACGGGTGACAACAGCAGCGTGAACGTGCATCGCAACCTGGGCGAGACGTTGGCGATCAACGGCGGTGCCAGCAACGCGACGACCGCGAAGAACATCGTCACCACCGGTGATGCCAGCGGTGCTATCCAGATCGACCTGGCGGAAGAAGTGGATCTGGGGACTGACGGCAGCGTCACCACCGGCGACACTGTGATGAATAATAGCGGTGTGACCGTGGACGACGGTACCGGCAACCGCACCGACCTGGGGGCGGGCAGCCTCAGTGTCGCCGGCGGCAGCAACACTGTCGCCATCGACGGTGGCGCGGGCGACATCACCGGCCTGACCAACACTGACCTCGACGGCACCGACTTCGCTCAGGCGGGGCGTGCGGCCACCGAGGAGCAGCTCGACCTGGTCAACCAGACCGCCAACGCCGGCTGGAACCTGAGTGGCTCCGGCGCCGATCAGGTGAACATCGGGCCGAACGGCGCGGTGGACTTCCAGGGCGACAGCAATATCAGCGTGGCGCAGAACGGCCAGGAGGATGACGGTCAGATCGACGTCACCCTGAACCCTGACCTGAATGTAGATAGCGTGACCGCGGGCAATAGCGTGCTCGATACTGATGGCCTGGCGGTGACCGATACCAACGGCAACCAGACCATCACCGATGCCACCGGCACCACGGTGACGGATGCGGTCGGCAACACGACTGCAGTAACCGCGACCGGCACCAACGTCACCGATGGCACCAACAGCACCGCCTACGGCGTCGACGGCATGACCATTGCGGGTGGGCCGAGTGTCACCAGTGGCGGTATCGATGCGGCTGGTAACACCATCACCGGCGTGGACGCCGGCGTGGACGGCACCGACGCGGTCAATGTCAGCCAGCTGACCAGTCTGGCGGATACCCCGCTGACCTTTGCCGGTGATGCCGGCAGCAACGTTGAGCGCAAGCTCGGGGAAACGGTGAACCTGGTCGGCGGCGAGACTGACACGACCGCTCTGGTCGACGGCAATATTGGCGTGGTCGCCGACGGC
>NZ_JADNRL010000019.1:0-851 GCF_015595025.1 Halomonas sp. KAO | reverse complement strand
CAGCGTGGCCGGTGCTGGCAACAGCATCACTCTCGATGGCAGTGCCGGTGACATCACGGGCCTGACCAACACCGACCTCGATGGCGGTGACTTCGCCCAAGCGGGACGTGCGGCCACCGAGGAGCAGCTGGACCTGGTCAACCAGACTGCCAACGCCGGCTGGAACCTGAGCGGCTCCGGCGCCGATCAGGTGAACATCGGGCCGAACGGCGCGGTGGACTTCCAGGGCGACAGCAATATCAGCGTGGCGCAGAACGGCCAGGAGGATGACGGTCAGATCGACATCACCCTGAACCCTGACCTGAATGTAGATAGCGTGACCGCGGGCAATAGCGTGCTCGATACTGATGGCCTGGCGGTGACCGATACCAACGGCAACCAGACCATCACTGGTGCCACCGGCACCACGGTGACGGATGCGGCCGGCAACACGACTGCAGTAACCGCGACCGGCACCAACGTCACCGATGGCACCAACAGCACCGCCTACGGCGTCGACGGCATGACCATTGCGGGTGGGCCGAGTGTCACCAGTGGCGGTATCGATGCGGCTGGTAACACCATCACCGGCGTGGCCGATGGCGCCATCAACAGCAGCAGCAGCGATGCCATCAACGGCAGCCAGCTGCAGGCAGCGGGCGACAGCCTGGCCAGCAACGTGCTGGGTGGCGATGCCGATTACACCGGCAACGACTTCACCATGAGTGACGTGGGCGGTACCGGCGAGAGCACCATCGATGACGCCATCCGCTCGGCTAATACCACTGCCAATGCCGGCTGGAACGTGGCCGACACCAACGGCAATAGTCACAACATCGGCCCGAACGGCAAGGTGACGTTCGAGGGTGATA
>NZ_JADNRL010000002.1 GCF_015595025.1 Halomonas sp. KAO | reverse complement strand
TACCCCTGGGTGCGGATATCCCATGCCTCATAGTGGCTGGCCGCCGGCAGCACATAGTCGGCCCACTCGGCGGTGGAGTCCATGCGCACGTTGATGTTCACGTACAGCTCTTCCGCCTGGCGCAGGTGCTCCTCGCGGTACTTGTGGGACATCTTGTTGCGGCGGAAGGTGTTGTCCGCAATGGAGATCATGCCCTTGATTTCGCCATGGTAGGGCATCCAGCCCTTCTCGATGGACTCGTTCATCATCTCTTCCATCTCATCGAGATCGAAGCCGACGCGCTCCTTGAGCTTGGCGTTATCGAAGTGATTGCGGGCGCCTTCCATCATGCCGCCACGCAGGAACTCGCCCAGGCCACCGGGTTCCAGGCGGGCCGATTTCTTGCCTTCGAAGCCGGCCAGCTCCGTCCAGCGCGGGTGGTTCCACACCACCCAGGAGGTATCGAGGCCGCCGGTGCGACCGCCATGGCCGGTCAGTGCCAGCGTCAGCGCATAGCCCCAGCAGGTGTAGAGGCAGTTGGAGTAGCTCGACGTGATATAGCCGAGCATGATGATCGCCTTGTGAGCCTTGGCCAGATGGCGGGCCTCCTGGCGAACGACATCGGGGTGGATATTGGTGGTCTCGAAGGTCGACTCGGGAGTGAACTTGGCCGCCTCGCGCTTGACCTGCTCGAATACCGTGGTGACCGCGATGCCATCGACCTCGAACTCGCCCTCGATGGCCGGGTCCACATCCCCCAGCTTCAGGGTCTTGTCATCATCCCCCATGGAGCCCCTGGCCTTCACCGCCTGGCCGCTGTTCAGGTCCCAGTGGTAGAACACCTCGTCGGAGCCACCCTCCATCAGGTCCTTTTCGCGTAGCAGCTGGCCGTCGTCGAGGCGCACCAGCATCGGCAGGTCGGTCTGCTCCTTCATGAAGGCCGGCTTGTAGAGCTGCTCCTCGATGATGACGTTGACAAACGACATCGCCAGGAACGGGTCGGTGCCCTGGTTGATCGGCATCCACAGGTCGGTGTGAATGGCGCTGGGGTTGTAGTCCGGTGCGGTGCTGGTGATGCGTGCGCCGTTGTACTTGGCCTCCCAGATATAATGGGCGTCGGGGATGCGGGTGGCGTTGGGGTTGATCATGCCGAGCATGATGTAGTCGGCATCGAACCAGGCGTCCGAGGTGAAGCTCTCCAGCGGATTGCCGTAGGCCAGGTGAGCGCCGGTCAGCAGGTCACCCACCACGGTGAAACCGTCGAGCTGGATACCGCCCACCAGGGCGGCGAAGCGGGCCGGCCCGGACTGACGCACCATGGTCTGGTTGCCGGATCCCTGGTGAGTCTTGAGCTTGCCGGGGCCATGCTTCTCGAAGATATCGATGATCTTGTCGGCGATCTCCTCGGTGGCCTGGTCCCAGGAGATGCGCTGCCACTTGCCTTCGCCGCGCTCGCCGGCGCGCTTGAGCGGATAGCGCAGGCGGTCGGCCTCATACATGGCGGTGGAGTGGATGGCACCCTTCTGACAGCCCCGCGGGTTGGCGTCGGGAATGTTGGGGTTGACCTGGGGGTACTTGGCGATCTGCTCCTCGCGAATGACGATGCCATCCTTCACGTAGACGTTCCAGGCGCAGTTGCCCATGCAGTTGATGCAGTGGGCCGCGTGACCGACGCTATCCCAGGTCCACTCATTGCGGTAGAGATCTTCCCAGCCGCGGTAGGGGTATTCGGTGGCCAGGGTGTCGTTGATAGGCTCGAGCCGGTTGAGTGCCCAGACATTGCCGCTGAGCATGGCACCGGTGCCGGTGATTCCCAGCCCCTTCAGGAAATCGCGACGCTTAAGCTTCCACATCCCCATGGTTCTCTCCTCATCAAGGGCCATCGCCGGCCGTGGAACCGCAGCAGCGATGAAGCACATATCACGGCATTTATTAACGTTGACTGATCAAGAACTGATGTTTAGCAAGCCGGGTGGCCGGTACCGCGTTACACCGGAGCAGGAGCGGGTGTCGTGCCAGGAGGAGTGCGGTCTGTCAGGGAAAATGGTTGGTGTTGTCGGCCACCCTGGCTAATCAGGTCGCCTCGAATTATAGACGTCGTATACCGGTGGGCTAGCGCAAAACGGCCCTGGCACAGCGTGATCTCGGGTATGGTTGATGTGCATCAATAAAACGGTGCCATGAGGGGAGAGCGTCTTGTATACAAGGAGCCCTGGCGCTAAACAGAGGCCTTGTGGCGAACCTCGCCATGATTCGGTCAGACGATGAGGAGAGGATGATGATCAACAAGCGCGTTAGAGGCTCGGCAGTGGTGCTGCTGTTGTCTGTGGTGGCGTTCTCCGGCACGGCCAGCGCCGCCGGCGATGCCCAGGCCGGAAGCGAGAAGATCGCTACCTGCGTGGCCTGCCATGATGCCGAGGGCCAGGGGACCGCCGGTATCTATCCCAACCTGGCGGGACAGTCCGCCACCTACCTGGAGAGCGCCCTCAAGGCCTATCGCGAGGGACAGCGTGCCGGTGGCATGGCCGCGGTGATGACACCCCAGGCGGCCAACCTGAGCGATCAGGATATCGCCGACCTGGCGGCCTATTACAGCTCGCTTTGACGGGGCAGGCACCCCCTGGGGGTGCCTGCCTATACCCCTGGCGGCAGCGGTATCTGGCGCGGCCAGTCGTCGGCGACGATAAACAGGCGTCGCCAGCCGGCCTCAGGGTGCCACAGGGCGATCTGCAATGGCGGGGCAGGTGCTCGGAAATAGGCGACAAGCCGGGCTTCCAGTTCGCGAAGCGGCTCGAGGTGCTCGGGCCGGGGCAGGGCAAGCCAGTGCGGCTTGTGAAGCCTGAGCCCCAGGGTGCCGCGGGGCAGGCCGTCGCGATAGCGATGCCAGTCGTGCCAGTGCAGCCAGAGACCCTGCAGGTGGTTCCGGGTCGCCTCTCTCGGGGGCGGCAGGGGGTGGTGCCAGGGGGTGAAGAGCACGCCGGGCATGGCGACCCGACTGGTCAGACTCGGCAGCGCCCCTGCACGGTCGCCATGTAGTTCCAGTGTGTCCTCGATGGCGTCTCGGGTCTCGGGCCGCTCGGTCATCCGCAGCTGGTGGCGATGCAGGTGCTCGCGCTTGCCGGCCAGGCTGTCGGCGCCACCGGGGCCGATCCAGCGGGCCTGGGCGTGTTCGTCGCCCGGGCCTTTCTCCAGCCCGAGATAGAACTTGATGGCCACCTCGAGGTGGGTGATCGACGCCTCGGCATGGCACCGGTAGAGAAGGTCGAGCTCGCCGAGCGTCAGCTTGCCGTCGAGGATGGGCAGGTTGTGGGCCAGAAGCTCCGTGCCCGGTGCCGTGTCGAGCAGAAACTGCCAGAGGCGCTCATGGTAGAGCCCCATGCGCCCCTGCAGCGCATTGCCCACCTGGCTCTCCAGTACCCGGGGCCAGGCCTCCAGCTTATCCAGCCAGTCGGCGGCACGGTCGTCATCCAGCAGGCCCAGCTGCTCCCGGCTCGGGCGCCCCGGCCAGGGCATGGCGATCAGGTCGGGGGCCAGCAGCAACCACGCCAGGTCGCGCACCAGCGGGTGGTGGCAGCGATCCAGCAGGGGCGGTGCGTGGGTGGGCATGCAAGTATCCTGTGCGTTGGCGCAGGGCTATCGCGGCAGTACCGCTCAAGGCTGTTCCGGCGACAGGCCCCGGAGCGCCGGACCGTCGAGGGGGCGCCACGAGTACTTCCTTGTAGGCTACCTCGGCCATCCCTGGTCCTCGGACCCTCTCTACGACCTGTCCCCGGCGCCTTTCACGATCACCCTGTCGGTAATAGCGATAATCCTATGCGGTGGCGGCGATGTGCTGCAGGTATTCCCGAGTTTTCTTATACTCAGGATACATCCATGATCCGTCAGGTGGTATTCCGTCATGCAACGTTCCCTTTTTTCCCTCGCCGCCATCGCGGCCGCCGTTTCACTCGGCGCCGCGCCGCTGCAGGCCCAGGAGCCGGTAACGGTGTCATCCAAGATCGATACCGAAGGCTCGGTGCTGGGTGAGTTGATCGTCCAGCGCCTCGAGGCGGGCGGCGTCGAGGTGGAGGAGCGGCTGCAGCTGGGGGCCACCAGCATCGTGCGCGAGGCGCTGCTGGCCGGCGAGATCGACCTCTATCCCGAGTACACCGGCAACGGCGCCTTCTTCTTCGACATGACCGGCAGTGACGTCTGGCACGATGCTCAGGCCGCCTATGAGACGGTGCGTGAACGGGACGCCGAGAATGGCCTGACATGGCTGACTCCGGCGGCGGCCAACAACACCTGGGCGATCAGCGTGCGGGGCGAGCTGGCACGAGACCACGACCTGACCACCCTGGAGGATCTGGCGACCTACCTGCAGGAGGGCGAGACATTCAAGCTGGCCGCCAGCGCCGAGTTCGTCGAGTCCGAGCAGGCCCTGCCCGCCTTCCAGGAGGCCTATGGCTTCGAGCTCGGTGACGACCAGCTGCTGGTGCTCTCCGGCGGCAATACCGCCTCGACCATGCGCGCCGCCGCCCAGCAGACCAGCGGCGTGAATGCCGCCATGACCTACGGCACCGATGGTGGCCTGAAGGCGCTGGACCTGGTGGTACTGGAGGACACCCTGGGGGTGCAGCCGATCTACCAGCCGGCCCCCGTGGTGCGCAGCGAGGTGCTCGAGGCGTGGCCGGAGATCGATGACCTGCTGGCACCGCTCTTCGCGGCGCTGGATCTCGACACCCTGCAGCGTCTCAACGGGGACGTGGCGGTGAACGGGCGCCCCCCGGCCGACGTGGCCGCCGACTTCCTCTCTCAGCTGGAGGAGTAGGCGGGTGCTGCGCAGGGAGGCGCCGATCAATCGTGTGGTGCTGACGCTGATGGCGCTGGTCATCTGGCTGTGGCTGCCGCTGGGCAGCATCGCGCCCAACCGCATCATGCCCGGCACCGCCTATCCGCTTGCCCAGGCCGTGGGCTGGCCGCTGGCGATGGTGAGCTGCCTGCCGCTGCTGGGCCTGCTGGCGGTGGCCTGGCGTCCCACGCGATCAGGTTATCGGGTGGCGCTGGCCCTGACCCTGCTGATGTTGGCGGCCCTGCCGTTTTGGCTGGCGCTGATGGCGCAGCAACTTCTCGACCCCGAGCTGCCCCAGGCCCGGGTCGGGATCGGCGCCGCCTGGTGGCTGATGCTGTTCTGGCTCTCGCTGCTGCTGATCGAGCTGCGCACCCGGCTGGCGTTGGCCGGCTGGCGGCTGGCGCTCTCGTTCGTGCCGGTGCTGGCCGGCTGGTGGCTGGCGGGCAAGGGGCTCGAGTCGCTGGCGCTCCGGCAGGAGCTCGAGGGGCGAGGAGAAGCCTTCGGCGAGGCCCTGATCCAGCATCTGTTGCTGGTGGGCGGTGCCGTGGGCATGAGCCTGCTGCTGGGGGCGGCCATCGCCCTGGCCATGCGCCAGAGCCCGCGGGTCGAGCGCCTCGGCTTTGCGCTGCTCAACTTCCTGCAGACCATTCCCAGTCTGGCGCTGTTCGGCCTGCTGCTGGCGCCCCTGGCCTGGCTGTCGGCCCGCGTCGACTGGCTGTCCGCGCTGGGCGTCAGCGGTATCGGCTGGGCGCCCGCCTTCCTGGCGCTGCTGGGCTATAGCCTGCTGCCCATGGTGCGCAACACCTTCGTTGCCCTCTCCGGGGTGGAGCCCGGCGTGCTCGAGGCGGCGCGTGGCATGGGCATGAGCCGCGGTCAGGTCTTTCGCCAGGTGCGCCTGCCCCTGGCGCTCCCGGTGGTGCTCGAGGGGGTGCGGATCACCACCGTCCAGGCGATCGGCCTGACCGCCGTGGCGGCATTGATCGGCGCCGGCGGCCTGGGCACCTTTATCTTCCAGGGGCTGGGCCAGGCGGCCATGGATCTGGTGCTGCTCGGCGCCTTGCCGATCCTGGTCATGGCCCTGGCCGTCGATGCGCTGCTGGGCGCCCTGACGCGGCGCCTGGATCACCGCTCAGGCCAGACCACGGGAACCATCGGATGATCGAACTCAAGAGCGTCACCAAGCGCTTCGGTAGCGAGACGGCGGTGGACGCCATCTCGCTGACGGTGAACCGAGGCGAGCTATGTGCCCTGGTGGGCACCTCGGGGTGCGGCAAGTCCACCACCCTGCGCATGATCAACCGCCTGATCGAGCATGATGGGGGCGAGATCCATATCGATGGCCGCCCCATCCGCGAATTCGATGGCCGAGTGCTACGCCGGCGGATCGGCTATGCGATCCAGAGCACGGGGCTGTTTCCTCACTGGAGCGTGGCGCGCAATATCGGCCTGGTGCCGCGGCTGCTCAAGTGGCCGGCCGCCCGGGTCAACGAGCGCGTCGAGGAGTTGATGGCGCTGCTCGGCCTGCCGATCGAGCAGTTCGCCGACAAGTATCCGGCCCAGCTCTCCGGCGGCCAGGCCCAGCGCGTGGGGGTGGCCAGGGCGCTGGCGGCGGACCCCGATATCCTGCTGATGGATGAGCCCTTCGGCGCCCTGGACCCGATCACCCGGGAGGGGCTGCAGGTCGAACTGCACGACCTGCAGGCACGCCTGCAGAAGACCATCGTCTTCGTGACCCACGATATGGATGAGGCCCTGGCCCTGGCCGACCGTCTGGTGGTCATGAAGGCGGGGCGCATCGTCCAGCAGGGCAGTCCGCTCGAGCTGTTGCGGGCGCCGGCCGATGACTTCGTGGCGTCGCTGCTGGGGGGCGATGATCGGGGCCTCAAGGAGGCGGCCATCACGCCGGTCGTCGAGCGCATGCGCCCCCTGTCGCCCCGGCTGCTGCCCCAGGCCAGGGTCGCCCGGGAGGCGACCCTCCACCAGGCCCTGGCGGTGATGTTCCGCGAACGCGTCGAGCGCCTGGCGGTGGTGGATGACGACGACATGCCGGTGGGGGAGATCTCGCTGCGCGGTATCGTCGGCGTCGCCCGCGCGGAGGGTCGTGACAGGTGATCTCGAGATGCCTCAAGCGTTGGGCGGTGCCGCTCGCCTGGCTGGTCCTGCTGCTGGCGCTGGCCACGGGAGGCGAGTGGCTCGAGCCGCTGCTGCGCTGGAGCGAGCCCGAGGCGCGCCGGGTCCTCTACCCCCAGGCCGACCTGCTGACCCTGCTGCTGCGTCATCTGCAGGTGGTGGCGATCGCCTCCAGCCTGGCGGTGGTGATCGGCGTCGGGGCGGCGATCCTGGTGACCCGCCCCGCCGGGCGCGACTTCCTGCCCCTGGTGGCCCAGGTCGCCTCCATGGGCCAGACCTTTCCGCCGGTGGCGGTACTGGCCCTGGCCGTGCCGGTGCTTGGCTTCGGCACCTGGCCGATCATCGTGGCGCTGCTGCTCTACGGGCTGCTGCCGATCGTGCGCAACACCCTGGCGGGCCTGGAGGGGCTCGACCCGGGGGTCGAGGAGGCCGCACGGGGCATGGGCATGGGCGCCGCCCAGCGGCTATGGCAGGTGGAGTTGCCGCTGGCGGCGCCGGTCATCCTGGCCGGTATCCGTACCTCGGTGACCGTGAACATCGCCACCGCGGCGCTGGGGGCGACCGTCGGGGCGAGCAATCTCGGCGCACCGATCATCGCCGGCATCGTCAATGGCAATACCGCCTATATCCTTCAGGGGGCCTTGTTGATCGGTCTGTTGGCGCTGACAGTAGATAGCTTTTTTGCCCGTCTTTTGTCAGGTCGCCAGTGAAATCGTCTGGCTGTATGCGACCAAAGGTGAATCCTTTGTGGGTGTCGGTTCTTGTCAGGTTACGTTAACGTCAACCTTGGGTTGCGTTGATCCCACGGGAGTGATCCTCCTGGCGAGGGTCGAGACAAGCGACAACACTACCCCCAAAAGGGGTAGAGGATGCCAAGATGACAACGACACAAGAGATCCATTCGCCGACGTTTCTGACCGGCGACGAGCTTTCGATTCCCACCTTCCGCCTGCTCAAGCAGGACGGCACCCTGTATGACGGTGGCGAGGCCCCCGAGCTCTCCCGCGAGCAGGCCCTCAAGATCTACCACAGCATGGTGGCCACCCGGGTGCTCGATGAGCGCATGATGGCGGCTCAACGCCAGGGACGCCTCTCGTTCTATATGCAGTGCACCGGCGAGGAAGCGGCGGTGATCGGCGCCACGGCGGCTCTCGATGATGCCGACATGATCATGGCCCAGTACCGTGAGCAGGGGGCGCTGGTCTATCGCGGCTTCAGCTATGACGAGTTCATGAACCAGCTGTTCGGCAACGAGCTCGATTATGGCAAGGGTCGGCAGATGCCGATCCACTACGGCTCACGCAAGCTCCACTACATGACCATCTCCTCGCCGCTGGCCACCCAGATCCCCCAGGCGGCCGGCTACGCCTATGGCCAGAAGCTGGCCGGGGATGAGCTCTGTACGCTCTGCTTCTTCGGTGAGGGCGCCGCCTCGGAAGGGGACTTCCACGCCGCGCTCAATATGGCGGCGGTGCATGAGGCGCCGGTCATCTTCTTCTGTCGCAACAATGGCTATGCGATCTCGACGCCCTCCATCGAGCAGTTCGCCGCCGATGGCGTGGCGCCGCGGGCCTACGGCTACCGCATGCATGTGATTCGCGTCGACGGCAACGACATCCTGGCGGTGCTCGCCGCGACCCGCAAGGCGCGTCGTATCGCCGTGGAGCAGAACAAGCCGGTGCTGATCGAGGCGATGAGCTACCGCCTGGCGGCCCACTCCTCCTCGGATGACCCCTCCGGTTATCGCTCCAAGAAGGAGGAGGAGGCCTGGCGCGAGAAGGATCCGATCCTGCGCATGCAGCACTGGCTGGTCGGTCAGGGCTGGTGGAACGACGACGAAGAGAAGGCGCTCCAGGAGTCGCTGCGTCGCGAGGTGCTCGAGACGATGAAGCGTGCCGAGAAGCGGCCGCCGCCTCCGCTGGACAGCCTGGTCAGCGATGTCTACGCCGACGTCACGCCGACGCTGCAGCGTCAGCTCGACCAGCTCAAGCGCCATATCCGTCAGTATCCCGAGGCCTATCCGAAGGGGGCGCGCTCCCTGGATCCGGATGTAAAGGCGCGTGATGACGCCAGCGACGCACACGCCCAGGAGGGGGAGTGAGATGCCGACAATGAACATGCTGCAGGCGATCAACAACGCCCTCGATATCGCCATGGCGGAGGATGACAAGGTCCTCTGCTTCGGTGAGGACGTCGGCATCTTCGGTGGCGTCTTCCGTGCCACCAGCCATCTGCAGGAGAAGTACGGCCGTTCGCGCTGCTTCAATACCCCGCTGGTGGAGCAGGGCATCATCGGCTTCGCCAACGGCCTGGCGGCCCAGGGCTCGGTGCCGGTGGCGGAGATCCAGTTCGCCGATTACATCTTTCCGGCCTTCGACCAGATCGTCAACGAGACGGCCAAGTTCCGCTACCGCTCCGGTGATCTCTTCAATGTGGGCGGCCTGACCATACGCGCGCCCTACGGCGGCGGCATCTCCGGCGGGCTCTATCACTCCCAGTCCCCGGAGGCCTACTTCGCGCATACGCCAGGGCTCAAGATCGTGGTGCCGCGTAATCCCTACCAGGCCAAGGGCCTGTTGCTGGCGGCGATCCGTGATCCCGACCCGGTCCTCTTCTTCGAGCCCAAGCGCCTCTATCGCGCCTCCACCGGCGAGGTGCCCGAGGAGGACTACCAGCTGCCGATCGGCGAGGCGGAGGTGACCCGGGAGGGTAGCGATGTCACCGTGCTCGGCTGGGGGGCGCAGATGGAGGTGATCGAGCGTGCCGTGGAGCTTGCCGAGAAGGAGGGGATTTCCTGCGAGGTGATCGACCTGCGCTCCATTCTGCCCTGGGACCAGGACAGCGTGGTGGAGTCGGTGCTCAAGACCGGTCGCCTGGTGATCACCCATGAGGCCCCGCTGACCGGTGGCTTCGCCGGCGAAGTCGCCGCGACCGTGCAGGAGCGCTGTTTCCTCTACCTGGAAGCGCCCATCGCCCGGGTGACCGGCATGGATACCCCCTTCCCGCTGACCCTGGAGAAGGAGTATCTGGCGGATCACCTGAAGGTGTTCGAGGCGATCAAGGCCAGCGTGGCCTTCTGAAGCCGATATCGGAAGCGACCAGTCGAGGAGACGACGAGATGAGCGATTTCATGTTGCCCGATATCGGTGAAGGTATCGTGGAGTGCGAGGTGGTGGAGTGGCGCGTGGCCGAAGGCGACGTGATCGAGGAGGACCAGCCGGTGGTCGAGGTGATGACCGACAAGGCGCTGGTCGAGATCACCGCCCCCGAGGCCGGACGCATCACCCGCCTGCATGTGCCCCAGGGGGAGATTGCCAAGGTGCATGCCCCGCTGTTCGCCTACGAGGCGGAGGGTGCCGATTCGACGGAGACGGCAGCGGCAGATGGCGAGCCAGCAGAAGCGACGTCGGCGGCATCGGCGTCCACTGGGGATAGCCAGGCGCCATCCACCGCGGGGCCCGGTCAGAAGCCCGCGTCCCGGGGCCGGGCGGCGAAGGACTTTATCCTGCCCGATATCGGCGAGGGGATCGTCGAGTGCGAGGTGGTGGAGTGGCGCATCCAGGAGGGTGAGACCATCGCCGAGGACCAGCCGGTGGTCGATGTGATGACCGACAAGGCGCTGGTCGAGATCACCGCGCCCGAGGCGGGGGTGATGAGCAAGCTGCATGTGGCCCAGGGCGAGATCGCCAGGGTCCATGCACCGCTCTACGCCTACACGCCGGAGGCGGGCGTCGGCGAGGATGAGGAGAGCGGTTCTCCGGCCGAGCGGCAGTCAGCCCCGGCGGCCACCGCCGAGCGGGCCCCGGAGCGCGAGGCGTCGTCCGGCGGCCCCGAGGGCGTGCAGGGCCAGGGCCCCTATGGGCGCATTCCCGCCGCGCCGGCGGTGCGTCGCCTGCTGCGCGAGCATGACCTCTCCTTGGAGGCGGTGCCCGGCAGCGGCAAGCAGGGACGAGTGCTCAAGGAGGATGTGCTCAACTATCTTGAGCAGGGCGGGCTTGAGCAGGGCGCGGCGAGCGCCTCCAGCGAGAAGGCATCCGCGGCCTCACAGGCGACGGCGCCCGCCTCGTCGGCTCCTTCGGCGTCCTCCCAGGGAGAGGTGCGGGTGGAGCCGTTGCGTGGCGTGCGTGCGGTGATGGCACGGCGCATGGTGGAGTCGGCCAGCACCATTCCGCACTTTCAGTATGGCGAGGAGATCGACGTCACCGCGCTGCTGGCCCTGCGTGAACGCCTCAAGCCACTGGCCCAGGCCGAGGGCGCGCGCCTGACCCTGATGCCCTTCTTCATGAAGGCGATGGCGTTGGCGGTGCGCGAGGCACCGATTCTCAACGCCCGGCTCAATGACGACGTCAGCGAGATCCACTACCTGCCGTCGGTCAACGTCGGCATGGCGGTGGATAGCCGAACGGGCCTGCTGGTGCCCAACGTCAAGGGCGTGGAGCGGCGCAGCCTGCTCGAGGTGGCGGCCGAGGTGCAGCGTCTGACTGAGGCGGCCAGGTCGGGCAAGGTGGCCCAGGAGGATCTGCGTGACGGCACCATCAGCATCTCCAATATCGGCGCCCTGGGCGGGACCTATGCCGCGCCCATCATCAATGCCCCGGAGTTGGCCATCGTCGCCATCGGCAAGACCCAGTGGCTGCCACGCTTCGATGCCGAGGATCGAGTGGTCAAGCGGGCGATCATGACGGTGACCTGGGCGGGGGACCATCGGGTCATCGATGGCGGCACCATCGCGCGCTTCTGCAACGCCTGGAAGGGCTATCTGGAAGACCCCGAGAGCATGCTGCTCCACCTGAGTTGAAGCCATGACCTGAAATCGGGGCTGATCTGGCGGCAAGCCTTCGAGGAGGCGCTGTGAACCCTTCCCTGGGCGCTACCGACGCCATCCCTGGCGTAGGACCTCCTCTTCGGCTTGCCCCCAGCGCCCCTCGCTTCCTCAGGAGTCAGCCCCCAAGGGACTGACTCCATAGCCGTGATTCATAGGTATCCCCCATGACCCAGGCGCCGCTGCAGCAGTTCTATATTCCCGAGGAGCAGTCGGTCTATCTGCTCAGTCAGGATGATGCCCGCAAGCTCAAGGCGTGGGTGGCGCTCTGCCAGGAGCAGCTCGAGCAGCTGGGCTACCGGGAGATCGAGCTGATCGGCAAGGGGGCCTATGGCTTCGTCTTCGCCGGCATCACCGCCCTGGGGGATCAGTACGTCTTCAAGTTCACCCGGATCACACTGCCCCAGCATCTGCAGGACCGCCTCGAGGAGGAGGCCTTCATGCTCGAGCAGGTGGCCCATCCACGGGTGCCGGGGCTGATCGCCTACCAGCGGGTGCGCAACCAGTCGATCCTGGTGATGCAGCGGGCGCCGGGGTGGAACCTCGAGGAGGTCTCCCTGCGCGAGGGGCGCCTCTCACCCAGGCTGGTCGTGCGCATCGCCGACCAGCTCGCCGATATCCTGCGCAACCTGCGCCAGGAGAAGGGGCCGGCGGGCAAACCGATCGTCCACGGCGATATCAAGCCTTCCAACCTGGTGTTCGATGCCCGGGACGAGACTATCGCCCTGATCGACTGGGGCTCCTCGGTGTTCGCCCAGCTCGATGCCAATCAGCAGTTCGTGGCCGCCAGCGTCATGGAGCTGATGTCGGACAACCTTCAGCAGACCAATGCCCGGCTGGGTGACGTCTACTTTATCGGCGACGAGCAGCTCAATGGCGCGCTCTCCTCGCCGCGCTTCGATGAGCAGGGGGCCGCGGGCACCCTCTATGCCCTGGCCTCGGCCCAGTCCTGCCGCTTCGGTCATCACGCCATCCCGGCCACCTCCCTGGGGCTGCCGGTGGAGTTCGCGCGCATGCTCGACGGCATGTTCGACCCCGACCCTCGCCTGCGCATGAGGGCCGGCGATCACTTCATCCGCGAGATGCCTCGCATGGCGCGCACGGTGATGATTGATCTGCCCGAGCCGGCGGAGCTGCCGCTGGTGCCGGTCTGGACCCGCCCCTCCGGCCGCGAGATCGACACCGTGGTCTACAGCTCGCGCAAGGCCTTCCTCCGCGAGGAGGGGGTCGCCGAGACTCTCAACGACGTCAATGATGTGCAGCTCGACCGCTACTACAAGAACTTCATGCAGGGCATGGGGGAGACCGAGAAGGCGTTTCTCGCCGCGGTGAGTCGTCTCGGCCGCTATCCGGTGGTGGGCGGGCTGGCGGTACGCTGGGAGCGCGAGGGGGTCTATATCGACACTACCCTGAACCTGCATGACCCGGCGCTCAAGCCCGCCTTTATCGCCGCGGTGAACAATATGGTCAACCTGGCCCGGGCCATCTATCGCCAGGGGATCTTCAAGAGCTGCCTGTTCAACGCCCGGGACACCCTGCACCTGGAGCGGGAGGCGGCGGACCGGCCCTTCGTGCTCGAACCCACCATGCAGCTGCACTACGAGGTCAGCGCGGTGCCGGAGCTGGAGGATCGCAGCCGGCTGCATAGCTACTTCGAGGATGGTCCCGACCCGGAGGAGTTCCTGGTCCTGCCCGAGACCATCATCGTCTCGCTGGAGGCGCTCAACGATATCCACCATACCGGCATGATCATCTTCGAGGCGCTGCCTCACCACCTCAAGATCCACAGCTACTACCGGCTGCTGGATCCCTCCCGCGAGGCGGAGTTTCGTCAGCGCCTGGAGGATATTCTGGCCGCGGTGGGGCTGATCGAAGGCCTCGGGATCTCCGGCTTCATGAAGATGCCCTACAAGGACACGCGATTCTTCCCGCATGTGGAGTCCCAGCCGGAGCGCTTCTATCCGCGCAATCCGCGCCATGTGGCCGAGCTGTCGCCTCTGCGGGAAAGCGGGTAGCATCAGGCCTCATTTCTGCACCTGTCACAGGGAGGTGATGCGGCCCATGCTGCAGCCGATGTTGTTCAAGTTGCTGGCCACCGCCGGCATCGTGATCCTGGTGGCCCTGGCGGTGGCACGGGTAGGGCCGCGTCTCGGCGGGATTCTCGCCGGCACCCCGGTGATCCTGGGGCCGGGCTACTTCTTCATCCTGCGTGAACAGGAACCGGCCTTCGTGCAGGAGGCGGTGCTCTCGACCCTGCATGCCCTGGTGGCGACCCTGCTGTTCACCGTCTGCTTCGTGATCACCGCCGAGCGGCTCTCGGCCCTCAGGAGCCTGGGGCTGTCCTGCCTGGTGTGGTTGCCGGCGGCGCTGCTGGCGCTGCACCTCCCCGGGGGCCTGGCGTGGGCGCTCGGCGCCTATCTGGCGGTGCTGGTGGTGGCCGAGGGGATCAATCGCTGGCTCAGGCTGAGACAGCCGGTGGTGGTGGCGAGCTCTGGCTGGCTCGACCTGCTGCTGCGCGGCCTGTTGGCCGGCGGGGTGGTGAGTCTGGCGACCACCCTGGGGGCCCGGGCGGGGCCCGAGTTTTCCGGGGTGATCATGGGATTCCCCGCCGGCATCCTGACCATTGCCTGGGCGCTGCATGAGCGCTACGGGGCCTCGGTCGCGCGCATGACGGTGAGCATGACCCAGCGGGGAATGCTCAGCCTGCTCGCCTTCTGCACCGTCAGCTATCTCGGGGTGGGTCAGCTACCCGGCATGCTGGTCTTCCTGCTCTCCCTGGCGGTCTCGATGCTCACCAGCGCGCTGCTCTTCATGTTCAGTCTGTGGCGGGCGCGCCGGCTCTACGCCCGCGAGGCGGCTTGAGCCACCCCTGGGCTACTCCAGAATCAATCGCAGTCGGCTCTGCCTTTGAGGTTGCTCAGGTACCGAACCAAGGGGCGCTGGGGATAAGCCGAAGAGGGGGTCCTACGCCAGGGGTGAGAAGCACTGCTTCGAACGGGCTGGCCATGGATGGCCAGCACCGGACCTGCAAGCGGAGCGGGACGCGAAAGCGCCGCAGGGCGTCGGTAGCGCCCATGGAGGGGTTCACAGCGCCCCCTCGTCGGCCCGGCGATCCGGGGCTTGTCGCCAGGTTAGTCCCGAGCTAGAGCCAGCGACCAAGCCATCTGTGATATCTCGGCGAGGTTTCTGTTAGCGATAGTCCTGGAGCACTACCAGGGCTACAGGGAAGCCGCCGCCCGGGCAGCCTGGTCATAGATCCCCGACATCGCCCGCAGCATGCTGGCCAGGCGACTCGTCTCCTCGGGCTCGATGCCAAGCGAGGAGAGCGACTCGATCAGGCAGTCCTCGCGAATCTCGGCATAGCGCTGGCAGGTGCCGCGCCCGAGCTCGGTGGTCCGGAAGAAGGTCTCCTTGCCGTGCTTCTCGCCCTGCACCAGCTCATGCTTGGCCAGCTTCTTGAGGGCATAGGTCACGGTGTGGCTATCCTCGACATTGAGCACCAGGCAGATGTCCGCCAGGCGCTTGGCTCGCTCGCGGTGGTTGACGCTATGCAGCACCAGTACATCCAGCGAGCCCAGCTCCGGATAGCCGGCGGCGGTCATGCAGCGCACCATCCAGCGGGTGAAGGCGTGGGAGGCCATGATCAGGCCGAACTCGAACTCCGACTGCTCCTGAGCCCGATGAGAGAGGTGCTCCGAGGAGACGATGGGGCCGCTGACGCGGCCCCTGTGGCGGGTGGCGGTAGAGTCTGTCATGGAATGCCTACTTGTTCATGGCGGTGGGCAGATAGGTGACGATCTCGGGGAAGAGCGAGATCAGTACCACCCCCAGCAGCATCAGGAAGAAGAAGGGCAGGGCGGCCCAGGCGATGGAGAGGATGTTGCGGCCGGTCATGCCCTGGAGCACGAACAGGTTGAAGCCCACGGGCGGTGTGATCTGGGACATCTCCACCACGATCACCAGGAAGATGCCGAACCAGATCAGATCGATGCCCGCCGCCTCCACCATGGGCAGCATGATGGAGGTGGTCAGTACCACCACCGAGATACCATCGAGGAAGCAGCCCAGCAGGATAAATAGCAGCGTCAGGGCCGCCAGCAGCATCCAGGGCGACAGCTCCAGGGTGCCGATCCAGGCGGCGAGATCCCGGGGCAGCCCGGTGAAGCCCATGGCCGCGGTCAGGAAGGAGGCGCCGGCCAGTATGAAGGCGATCATGGTCGAGGTGCGAACGGCACCCAGCAGGGCGTCGCTGAAGACGCGGCGAGTCATGGTGCCTTGAAAGCGCGCCAGCAGCAGCGAGAGGACCACGCCCACTGCCGCGGCCTCGGTGGGAGAGGCGAGGCCGGCGTAGATCGAGCCGATCACGCCGACGATCAGCCCCAGCAGCGGAATCAGCCGCCGTGCACGGCGCAGCTTCTCGACCAGCGGCAGGCGCTCCTCCCCGGGGGGCACCCGGTCCGGATAGCGCCACGCCCAGAGCATCAGATAGAGGGCGAACAGCGAGATCAGCATCAGGCCCGGCAGGATTCCCGCCATGAAAAGGCGTGAGATGGACTGGTCGGTGGCCACGCCGTAGACGATCAGGATGATCGAGGGGGGAATCAGCAGCCCCAGGGTGGCGGAACCGGCCAGGGTACCGATCACGACACTCTCGTCGTAGCCGCGCTTCGTCAGCTCCGGGATGGTCATCTTGCCCATGGTGGCACAGGTGGCCGCCGAGGAGCCGGAGACGGCCGCGAAGAGCCCCGATCCCACCACATTGGTATGCAGCAGGCGGCCGGGGATGCGCTGCATCCAGGGCGAGAGCCCGGTGAACATGTCATCGGCCAGGCGCGAGCGAAACAGGATCTCGCCCATCCAGATAAACATCGGCAGGGCGGTCAGCTCCCAGCTGTAGCTGGAGCCCCAGATATCCGAGGCCATCACATCGCCGGTGGGGATCGAGGTGAACTGGGAGAGCCCCAGCCAGCCGAGGGCCATCAGTGAAAAGGCGACCCAGACGCCGCTGCCGAGCAGCAGCAGCAGGGCCCCGAAGAGGACAAGCATCATCAATAGCATGGGAATCTCCGGACCTATTCCTGGCCGCTGTCATCGATGGTGAAGGTGTGGGGGCGGCGAATGGCGATGCTCAGGGTCTGGAGCAGCGTCTCGACCAACACCAGGCAGAACAGGATCACCCCCGTGATCATGGCGGACTGGGGAATCCACAGGGGGATGGGCACCAGCCCATAGGAGGTCTCGTTGAAGGCGATGCTGTCGGCGAGCAGCCAGTAGAGGTTCCAGGCCAGATAGAGGCATAGCGTCAAGGCCACCCCCAGACAGAACACCTCCACCCAGGCACGCAGCGCCGGCGCCAGGCGGCCGATCAGCAGGGTGACGCGAATATGGCCGCCATGCACGAAGGTGTAGGCCAGCCCCAGGAAGCTGGCGCCGACCAGCAGGAAGCCGGAAATATCGGAGAGAGCGGGGATCGCCAGGCCGATGCGCTCGCCACCGATGGCGGTGGCGAGTCGGTCGATCAGGCGGCCGACGATCTGGGCGCTGATCAACAGGCAGATCAGCGTCAGGCAGGCGGCCGCGAGATAGCCGCCGAGGTTGTAGAGGGGTCGCAGTCGATAGGTCATGGGCGCGGTTCCGCGAAGGGTCCAGGCGCGCCCCGGCTCTTGTGGCCGGGGCGGTCGATTCGGGATTACTCCCGGGCACTCCGGTAGGCATCGAGGATCATCTGACCCTGCTCACCGGCACGCTCGACCCACTCCTCGGTCATGGTGTCGCCGACCTCCTTGAGCGTTTCGGCCAGTGCCTCGCTGGGCTCGGTGACGGTGATGCCGTTCTCCTCGAGCACGGCGATGGCGTCATCGGTCTCCTGGCGACTCATCTCCCAGCCACGGGTCTCGGCCTCGGCGGCGGCCTCGAGCAGGGCCTGCTGGCTCGCCTCGGGAAGGCGCGAGAAGGCCTTCTCGCTGACGATGATCATGTTCTTCGGCAACCACAGCTGGGCGTGGTTGAAGTGGTTGAGGTAGTCCCAGGCCTTGGTGTCGGCGCCGGTGGCGGGCGAGGTGATCATCGCCTCGACGCGGCCGGTGCTGAAGGCGGTGGGGATATCCGGCACTTCCACCTGGGTGGGCACGGCACCGACCAGCTGGGCGATACGCTCACTGGCGGTATTGTAGGCGCGCATGCTGAGGTTCTTGAGATCGTCGCCGCTCTCGATGGCCTGGTTGGTGTAGATGCCCTGGGGCGGCCACGGCACGGTGAAGAGCAGGCGCAGGCCCTGCTTCTGCAGCTCCTCGGCGATGATCTCGCGAGAGGCCTCCCACAGCGTCCAGGCCTCCTCGTAGCTGGCGGCCAGATAGGGGACGGAGTCGACCTCGAAGATGGGATTCTCGTTGGCCAGGCGCGACATGATCACCTCGCCCATGGGCACGATGCCCCGACGCACAGAGTTCTTGATTTCGGCATGGCCGATCAGCGAGCCGTTGGAGTGGACGGTGATATCCAGCTCGCCATCGGTCGCCTCGCGCACGTCCTCGGTGAACTCACGAATATTGACGGTATGGAAGGTGCGATCACCGTAGGGCGTGGGCATGTCCCACTCGGTGGCGGCCTGGGAGGTGCCGGTCATCGCGGTCAGGCTGACCCCGAGAGCGGCGGCGGTCGCCAGGTAGGGAAGTCGGGAGTGGCTAACAGTCATCGAGAGTTCCTCGTGATGTGTTTTTTTGGAGTGTTTTTTCTGCCGCGTTTTTTTCCGGACAGGGAATCCATGTCAGCGGCTACGCTGTGAGTGTAGTCGCTGAAAGGGTGCGAGGTTAGGCGCGAGGAGTTGGCTACGTCAACGATACCTAGACTAATAGATGATGTTTTGACAACAAAACGTTGGTAAATTCTTATCAAATTTCAGATCGGGAGACTCGCATGACGTCACGCCTCTTGCTGCTCAATGCCGATATGGGGGAGAGCTTCGGCCCCTGGGTCATGGGAATGGACCAGGAGGTGATGCCCCATGTGGACCTTGCCAACGTGGCCTGCGGCTTTCACGCCTCGGATCCCGATGTGATTCGCCAGACCGTGCGCCTGGCGGCGCGGCATGGCGTGCGGGTCGGGGCGCACCCGGCCTATCCCGACCTGGTGGGCTTCGGTCGCCGTTCACTGGCCTGTTCGGCCCAGGAGATCGAGAACCTGGTGCTCTATCAGCTGGGGGCCCTGGCGGGGGTGTGTCGCGCCGAGGGCCTCGAGGTCAGCTATGTCAAACCCCACGGCGCCCTCTACAACGATATGGCCCGAGATCCGGAGATCATGAGCGCGGTGATGCGGGCGATCCTGGCCTTCGACTCTTCGCTGCCCCTGATGACCATGACGACCCGGGACACCTCGACGGCCGCCGACCTGGCCCGCCAGCACGGGGTCAACCTGTGGTTCGAGGCCTTCGCCGACCGCGCCTACGACGGCGCGGGGCGGCTGGTATCGCGCCGGGAGCCAGGTGCCGTCCATCACGACCCCGAGGTGATCGTCGACCAGGCCGTGCGCATCGCCAGCGGTGAGCCCCTGGTGGCCAGCGACGGCAGCGAATTGACCCTGGCCGCCGACACGCTCTGTGTGCATGGCGACAACCCCGAGTCCATCGCCGCGGTGAAGGCGATCCGCGAGGCGCTCAACCGCCTGGGGGCCGGGGCATGAGTCAGGCGCCGAATTCAGGGCTGCCCACGCCGCGGATCGAATCCGCCGGCCTCGATGGCTGGCTGGTGCGGCTCTTCTCGACCATCGACGAGGCCAACCTGGCCTGGCTGGGTGCCCTGGCGCGGCGCTGCGAGACCGCCTTCGGAGAGGCCCTCGTCGACCTGGTGCCCTCCTATACCACGCTGCTGGTGGTGTTCGACCCGCTTCGCCTCTCCCCCGAGGCGGCGCGTAGACGGCTGGCCGAGCTGCTCGCCGACCTGGGCGCCGGCCCTGCCCCCGAGCAGGAAGGAGCGGCCGGCGAGGAGCATGAGCTGCTCACCTGGTATGACCCCAGCGTGGGCCCGGACCTGGAGCGGGTGGCACGGCATGCCGACATGAGCCTGGAGGAGGTGATCGACTGCCATGCGGGCCAGGCGTATCGCGTCTTCGCGCTGGGCTTCGCCCCGGGTTTCGCCTTTATGGGCCTGCTCGACCGGCGCCTGGAAGTGCCGCGGCTGGATACCCCGCGCCAGCGGGTGCCGGTCAACAGCGTCGCGATCACCGGCCGCCAGACCGCCGCCTACCCCGCGGTGTCGCCGGGGGGCTGGAACCTGCTGGGCAGGACCACGGCGCGGCTGTTCGATCGTGATCGGGAGGGCTTCAGCCTGCTGCGGGTCGGCGATCGGGTGCGCTTCGTCCCGGTGGACCGGGCGACCTTCGAGCGCCATGGCGGTGATGCGACGCCCATGGAAACGCGGCCGGTGGAGGCGGGTGAATGAATCAATATACCGTTATCGGGCTTCGTGTCCAGCGTGCGGGGCCCCTGGCGCTACTGCAGGATGCCGGTCGGTTCGGCGTGCGGCGTCTGGGGGTGACCCAGGGCGGGCCGGCGGACCTCCACGGCTGGGCCTGGGCCAATCGCCTGGCGGGCAACGCCTGGGGCACACCGGCCCTGGAGGTCACCTTCGGGGGGCTGGCCCTGGTGGCCGAGCGCGATCTGACCATCGCGGTGGCCGGGGCCGACCTGGCCGCCACCCTGGACGGGGAGCCCCTGGCGCTCTGGCAATCGGTGCCGATCAAGGAGGGCCAGACCCTGGCCTTCGGCACGCCACGCAATGGTCTGCGGGCCTATCTGGCGGTGGCCGGCGGCTTTCGTGCCGAGCCAGTGTTGGGCAGCGTCAGCTGTGTGGTGCGCGAAGGGTTGGGCGGCTTCGACGGCCATGGCGCCAAGCTCACCGCGGGGGATCGCCTGGCGGTGACGCCGGGGGCAGGGGAGCGGGTCGGCAGAGAGGCTGCGTCAGTGCCGGAACAACCGGATTACACCGGGCCGGCGAGCCTGGCACTGCTGCCGGGTGCCCAGGTGGCGGACTTCACCGGCGCCAGCCTCTATGCCGCCTTCAACCGCCCCTGGCGGGTGGACGATCGCGCCGATCGCATGGGGGTGCGGCTGACCGGGCCCCGGCTGAGCTGCCGCATCGGCTCACTGATCTCGGAGGGGATCGGGCTCGGGGCCGTGCAGGTGCCGCCGGATGGCCAGCCCATCGCGTTGCTCAATGACCGCCAGACCATCGGCGGCTATCCCCGGCTGGGCGCCTTGACGCCGCTAGCGGCGTCTCGCCTGGCGCAGTGCCTGCCGGGGCAGGCGGTGCGTCTGGTCGCCACCACCGGCGAGCGAGCGCTGGGCGACTATCGTTACTTCCGGCGCTCGCTGGAGCGTTAGCGGGCCGCCCGACGGCGGCTAGGCCCCCAGGCCACTCTCGCGCAGCAACTGGTCGATGCTGGTGCCGGCTCTCGCCGCCTCCGCTCCCTCCACCATCAGCTCGGCCTCGAGGGCGGCGACACCGCCCTCGAGGCAGCGCTCGATGAGTTCGGCCTTGCTCAGGCCGGTGGTCTGGGCGAGAGCGTCGAGGCGTCGATCCAGTTCACGCGAAAACCGCAGCAGATGATGGGGCATGTCACGTTCTCCATGGTAAGAGGCTTGCCGCGTCATACGACAATGGCCATCCTGGCAGGCCTGTATGTCACTACCATGACAGATTTTCTGGAGAATGGTAGGGCATAGCGAGTGGAGGGACTAGGCTAGCCCCTGCTGACGCATCGCCTCGGTGATGATCGGCACGGGGGTCATCAGATGGTCGCGCATCATCCTGGTGGCGCGTTCGATGTCTCGCGCCAGGATGACCTCGACGAGTTCGGTATGCTCCTGATGCTTGCGCGCCAGGGCCTCCTCGGAGAGCACCGTCTCGCGGAGCCAGAGGTGGCGATAGCGCTCCACCTGGTCGAACAGGCTGTCGCGAATCTGCAGCAGATGCGGGGAGCGACAGCCGCTGACGATCGCGCTATGAAAGGCCTGGTGGCGGGTATCCCAGACCTCGAGCAGCTCCTCCGAGGAGTTGACCTTCACCACCTTGGAGAGGGTATGGGCGCGGGCCAGGATGTCGGCTTCCCAGCTGTCATCGCCGCGCTCGATGGAGAGCCTGAGCAGCAGCCCCTCGATCTGGGCCCTGGCATCATAGATATCGTTGAGCTCGGCCAGCGACATCGGCGCCACCCGGAAGCCGCGCTGGCTGATGGCCACCACCAGGCGTTCCGCCACCAGCTGGGAGAGTGCCTCGCGTAGCGGACCGACACCCAGGTCGTAGCGCTCCTTCAGACGGCTCATCAGCAGCTTTTCACCGGGCTTGTAGACATTGCGGATGATGTCGTTCTTCAGGCGGTGGTAGGCGCTGACGCCGAGGTTTTCACGTGTTTTGCTATCCATGTTGTCGTCATTTTTCCGATGTGCTGACATGATAACCGAATATCGCCACGCTCGATAATGGCCGCTGGCCTACTCCATCGCCTCGCCATGGGCCGTTTCGCTCGGGCTGGGCCTGAACGCCTGCCAGGCGGCGAAGGTGCTTAGAAAGACCCGGCCGGTCAGGTCATCGAGGAAGTCGCTGCGCTTCAGGCGGTCCATGACCGGCCCCTTTACCTCGGCCAGATGCAGCGTGACCCCCGCCTCATTGAGTCGTTCGTTGATGGCCTCCAGGCTCTCCAGTGCCGAGGCGTCGATCAGGTTGACCGCCGAGCAGATCAGCACCACATGCTCAAGACCCGGATAACGAGCCACGATCTGCATGACCGTATCCTCGAGATACCGAGCATTGGCGAAGTAGAGGCTTTCGTCGATGCGCAGAAACGCCACATGGCCGAGGGTCTCGACCTCATGGCGCTGGGTGCTGCGGAAGTGCTCGGTCCCCCGAATGCGCCCGACCACCGCGCTATGGGGGCGACTGGTGCGATAGAGGAACAGGCCGATGGAGAGCAGCACGCCGCTGATGATGCCCGCCTCGACGCCCTCCGTCAGGGTCAGCAGGATGGTGGCGGCCATGGCGGAGAAGTCGCTGCGCGAATAGCGCCAGGTCTGCCGGATCAGCGGAATATCGACCAGGGTGAGAATGGCCACGGTGATGGTGGCGGCGAGGGTGGTAATGGGCAGGTGATGCAGCAGCGGGGTGAACAGCAGCGTGACCAGGCCGATGCCCAGCGCCGCGAAGAGGCCCGCAAGGGGGGTCCTGGCCCCCGCCTCGTCGTTGATCACGGTGCGCGAGAGGCCCCCGGTGACCGGCATGCCGGCGGTGAAGGCGGCGGCCAGGTTGGCGCCTCCCAGCCCCACCAGCTCCTGATTGGGCGAGATGCGTTGACGACGCTTGGCGGCGAGCATCTGGGCCATGGAGATGGATTCGACGAAACCCACCACGCTGATCAGCAGGGCCGGCATCAGCAGGGCGCGCCACAGGCCGAGATCCAGCTCCGGAAGGGTCAGCGCTGGCAGCCCGCCGGGAATGGCGCCGACAACGGCGACGCCGCGTTCCTCGAGGCCCAGTTGCCAGCTCAGCAAGGTAGTGGCGAGAACGGCCAGCACCGGCCCGCTGCGTGCCAGCAGGCCGGCGGTGGGGGCGGCGAGTCCCAGCTTGATCAGCAGCGGTCGGCTATAGCGGCGGCTGGCGACCAGGAAGAGCAGGGTGCCCAGGCCGATGGCAAGTGTCGGCCAGTGCAGCCGGTGAAGATGATCGGCGAGGCTCGCCAGCAGCGTCAGGGCGGTGTAGCCACTGGCCGAGATACCGGCCAAGTGGGCCGCCTGGCTGATGGCGATCAGCACCGCCGAGGAGGCGAGGAAGCCGGCGATCACCGGGTGACTCAGAAAGTTGGCGAAGAACCCCAGGCGCAGCAGGCCCATCGCGACAAGCATCGCCCCGGAGAGCAGCGACAGCACCAGGGCCGCCTGGAGATAGGCGGCGCTGCCCGGTGTGGCGACATTGGAGAGTGCCGCACCGGTCATCAGCGCGATGATTGCCACCGGCCCCACCGCCAGGGTACGGCTGGTACCCAGCAGGGCGTAGAGCACCGCCGGCAGCAGGCTGGCGTAGAGGCCCACCACCGCGGGTAGCCCGGCGAGCAGCGCATAGGCCAGCGACTGGGGGATCACCATGGCGGTGACGATCACGCCGGCCAGCAGGTCGGCACCCAGCAGGCGTCGGTTATAGTGGGGCAGCCAGCTCAGGACGGGTAGATAGCGCTTGAGCATGTTCTCCTTGGCCGGGCAATTGGAATAAGCCCCTATCCTAAACGATATTAGTGGTCACGATCAGAGTTGGATAGCATCGGATAAACACGTTTTACCTTAATTGCCACACCCATCACCACACCCAAGGACATGATATGCAACGCGAGACCATTGCCCTTCACCACGCCTACGCCCCCGACGACCAGCACGCGGTGGCGGTGCCGATCCACCAGACCACCTCGTTCGCCTTCGACAGCGCCCAGCATGCCGCCGACCTCTTCGATCTCAAGGTCGAGGGCAATATCTACTCGCGGATCATGAACCCCACCTGCGGCGTGCTCGAGCAGCGCGTGGCGGCCCTGGAGGGTGGTATCGCCGGCCTGGCGATGGCGTCCGGCATGGCCGCGGTCACCGCTGCCATCCAGACCATTGCCGAGGCGGGCGACAATATCGTCTCCATCAGCGAGCTCTACGGCGGTACCTACAACCTCTTCGCCCATACCCTGCCGCGTCAAGGCATCGAGGTGCGTTTCGCCGACAAGGATGACCTGGCCGGCCTCGAGGGGCTGATCGATGCGCGCACCAAGGCGGTGTTCTGCGAAAGCGTCGGCAACCCCTCCGGTGGCGTGGTGGATATGGAGGCCCTGGCCGAGGTGGCGCACCGCCACGGCGTGCCGGTAATCGTCGACAACACCGTGGCGACCCCCTTCCTGTGGCGCCCCATCGAGCACGGCGCCGATATCGTGATCCACTCGGCCACCAAGTATATCGGCGGACACGGCACCACCGTAGGTGGGGTGATCGTGGACTCCGGCAAGTTCCCCTGGGCCGACAACGCCGAGCGCTTCCCACTGCTCAACGAGCCGGATGCCTCCTACCATGGGATCTGCTATACCCGCGACCTGGGCGAGGCGGCCTTTATCGGCCGTGCCCGCGTGGTGCCTCTGCGTAACATGGGGGCGGCGCTCTCCGCCCAGGCCGCCTGGCAGCTGCTGCAAGGCCTCGAGACCCTGAGCCTGCGTATCGAGCGCATCTGTGCCAACGCTCAGCGCGTCGCCGAGTATCTGCAGGGCCACGATGCCGTGACCTGGGTGCAGTATGCCGGTCTCGAGAACCACAAGGATCACGCCCTGGCCAGGAAGTACATGGATGGCCATGCCTCCGGCATCCTCAGCTTCGGCATCAAGGGCGGCCGCGAAGCCGGGGCGCGCTTCTATGATGCGCTGAACCTGGTGCTGCGTCTGGTCAATATCGGCGACGCCAAGACCTGTTCCTCGATCCCGGCGGCGACCACCCATCGCCAGCTCAATGACGAGGAACTCGCCAAGGCGGGGGTAACCGCGGACATGGTGCGCCTCTCCATCGGCATCGAGCATATCGACGACATCATCGCCGACCTCGACCAGGCCCTGACGGCCAGCCAGGCCTAGCCTGGACAGTTAGCCCTGTCTCCCGGGGCTGATCTGGCGACAAGCCCCGGGACGCCGGACCGACGAGGAGGCGCTGTGAATACTTCCCTGTACGCTACCGACGCCTTCCCTGGCGTAGGACCTCCTCTTCGGCTTATCCCCAGCGCCCCTGGAGGGAGCTATTGCCTCGCCGGCTGCGGGGCCTCCCGCGGCCGGCCTTGCCATGCCGACCAGGTGTAGAGGGCGAGTCCCATCCAGATCATCACGAAGGTGGCCAGCTGCACGCCGCTCAGCGGCTCGCCGAACACCAGCAGGGCGATCAGGAACTGGATGGTGGGGTTGATATACATCAGAAAGCCCAGGGTAGCCAGGCGCAGCCGCCTGGCGGCCCCGGCGAAGGCGAGCAGCGGCAGGGCGGTGATCACCCCGCTGGCGATCAGCAGCAGGGTGACCCGGCTACCCTCCAGGAAGTGGGAGAGTTCGGCCTGGGTCAGCCAGCCCAGGGCGATCAGCCCCAGGGGCAGCAGCAGCAGGGTCTCCACGAACAGCCCCGAGAGGCCATCCAGGGGCACCTGCTTGCGAAGCAGCCCATAGGTGCCGAAGGAGAAGGCAAGGGCCAGGCTGATCCAGGGCAGTTCACCCAGCATGATCAGCTGGGTCAGGATCGCGACTGTGGCTATAGCCACGGCCACCGCCTGCGGCCGGTGCATGGTCTCGCGCAGTACCAGCATGCCCAGCGCTACGTTGACCAGCGGCGTCATGAAGTAGCCGAGGCTGGCTTGCAGCACCTGGCGGGTCTCCACCGCGTAGATATAGAGTCCCCAGTTGAGTCCGATCAGCAGGGCACAGCCCAGCACTCGCCCCAGCCGCCGTGGTTGGCCGAGCGCCTTGCGGATCGGAGCCCAGCGCCCGAGCAGCGTTACCAGGCCAACCAGAAACAGGCAGGACCACAGCACCCGGTGGATCAGGATCTCGTAGGCGGGTACTCCCTCGAACAGGGCGAAGAACAGCGGGAAGCAGCCCCACATGCTGTAGGCGGCCAGGCCGAACATGACGCCCCGGCGGGCCTCGCGATTGGCGGATGTGGAGGGTGTGTCGAGCATGTGGGGTCTCAGAGGGTAGCGGTGGGTTAAACTTAGCAGGCTAGTGAGCGCTGTACCATGGGCCCACCTGAAGGCGTGCCGAATGAGGGTGGCGTGTCGAACCTAGGATGGAGTATCTGGCGCGACTAAGGGCCAAACTGACGGCAAAAAGCCGGGCCCCCGTAATGGAGCCCGGCCAACTATCGATCAGCGCTAGTTGCGAAGTGACGCGCGAGCGTTAGAAGCGGTAGGTCAGGCCAGCGCCGACGGTGACCGGGTCTACCTTGACCTTGCCGATGCTCTGGCCGTGGTTGTCGACTTCGGCATCCACGTCGGCCCAGCGCGCGTAGCCGGTGGCGCTCAGGTTACTGGTCAGCGTCAGGTCAACACCCACCTGGCCCACCACGCCGTAATCGTCATCGATATCGATATCGTACGGAGCGACTTCGTCAATGCTGGAGTAACGGGTGTAGTTGACACCCAGGCCGACGAACGGTTGTACGCGAGCCTCCTCGATGCCGCCCAGCGGGTAGTAGTTGACCAGCAGGTTGACCGGCATGCGCTCCATGGTGCCCAGGTCATTGCCCGCCAGGCCGAAGAAGTCGTGCTCGACGCTCTCGCCCACGCCCAGCTCGACACCCATCTTGTCGTGGAACAGGTAGCCGCCCGAGAGATAAAAGGCATTCTCGTCGGAGATGTTGTCGGTGGTGACTTCGGCCTTCTCGAAGCTGCCGCGCACATAAACATCGCCCGCCTGGTAAGCCATGACCGCCTGGCTGGCGAAAACGGTAGAAGCGGCGACTGCGAGCGTCATTGTGGTCTTGCGCATGTTACCTCCTGGATAGGTGACCCTATGGCAGAAAAAATAAGGGAGGGTTTATAAATCCCTTTATCATGACACACGCATTATAAGAAACAGTGTTCATGTTTGCCAGTATCTTGGCTCTCTTTACCAAAACCAACGGGAAGCGGGGGTGGCGAATAGGGCAAATAAGGCAAATAAGCCGAATGGGGTAGTGGTCGGGAGTGGCGGTATTACGTAGAATGTGCGGCGTTTAAAAAACCCTTATTGATGAACCGGTGGTGCAGGATGCGCCGCCGAAGGGACAGAGATGCTGACATGCAGGGCAAGGGAAATGCCCGGAACCTCAATCCCAGGGCGGTAGCGTGCCTGACGCACCCCCTCCTGCCTTTAACCGAAGCACCCAGCTGTCACGCACCGAAAGCCCCCATGGGCACCTAGTCGATGCCAGGCCGCTGGCGGCTGGCCACCAGATCACAAGGATTCACCATGTCACTACCAGCACCCTCCCACACCGGCGGCATCGCACGATGGCTGGTCGCCGTGAGCCTGCTGGCCGCCTTGAGCGGTTGCGCTCTGCCTGCTGGCCAGCAGAGCAGTGGTCCGATCATGGCTGGCGCTAACCCGGGCAAGTCCCTTGATGCCAACTTGAGCGGCTTTCTCGAACAGGCTCCCCCCGGTGCAGTGACCGAGCTGCCACAGAGCCCCTGGGGCCCCAATGCGATGGTCCATGTGGAGGCACCTTACTTCGCCGCCAGTGGACGCGTATGCCGGAAGATGCGGATCGAGACCCCGCGTGGCCGGATCACCCCCCGGGTTGCCTGTGAGAGCGTCGGCGCCTGGGAGGCCAAGCGCCTGGTCACCGAGGTACGTACCGGAGGAGCCCGCTAATGCCAATGATGACGAACACTCGGGCCTTACTGGCCGGCCTGGCCTTGCTGGGCACACCGCTGATGGCTGGTGCGCAGGCCAATCTGCTGTCGAGTGGCTCCAGCGTCGAGGGAGGGCAGGGCCAGAGCGAACAGCATCAGGGCGAACAGCGCCAGCAGATCGATGATACCCCTCGCGCCGACTGGAGCAGTGTTCACTATGGTGGCGGGCCACGGGGCAACGCCCAACAGCCACCCAAGGCCGAGATGGAGTCGCTGCCTCCCTTCGGTGCCAACCTGTTCGAGGGCGGCTTCCGCGGTACCATGGCCGACGGACTGAACCCCGACTATCGCATCAAGCCCGGCGATCAGGTCACCCTGCGCGTCTGGGGGGCGGTGGAGCTTGACCAACAGATTGTCGTCGACGCCCAGGGCAACATATTTATTCCCACCATTGGCCCGCTGAGCGTGCAAGGGCTGAGCGGCGGACAGCTGGATGCCCGCGTGCGTGGCGCCATTCGCTCGGTATATCCCGATGATGTTCAGGTCTATACCAATCTGCAGGGCGTGCAGCCGGTCGGGGTTTTCGTGACCGGCTATGTGGAAAATCCCGGTCGTTATGCCGGCACGCCCAGCGATTCGATGCTGTTCTTCCTCGATCAGGCCGGCGGCATCGACAACGAGCTGGGTAGCTATCGCGATATTCGGGTAATGCGCGGTAGCCAGACTGTGGCCCGTGTTGACCTCTACGACTTCCTGCTCAATGGCCGGATACCTCGCCCGCAGTTCCGCGACGGCGACACCATCGTGGTCGAGGAGCGCGGTCCCTCGATTGCGGTAGTGGGTGATGTCAAGCGAGAGTACCGCTATGAGCTGACCGGCCAGCAACTCAACGGGGCCGAGATCGCTCGTCTGGCCCGTCAGCAGAGCGGTGTCTCCCATGTGCTATTGCGCGGTAATCGCAGCGACGGCCCGATGGCCGAGTACATGACTCTGGACGAGTTCCATACCCGCCCGGTCCATAGCGGCGATGAAGTACTGTTTAGCGCCGATCAGCGTGATGAGACCATCGTGGTGGAGGTGGAAGGCAGCTTCTATGGGCCGTCGCGCTATGCACTCCCCCGGGATGCACGGCTCGGCGAACTGCTCGATGCCGTGGCCGTGCCCAAGGAGATGAGCAGCCTGCAGGACATCTCGATCAAGAGGAAAGGTGTTGCCGAGCAACAGAAAGAGGCGCTGCAGAAGAGCTTGAGTCGTCTTGAGACGACCTACCTGGGCTTTCCCGCCCGTACCGCCGCGGAGGGCGAGATTCAGGTTCGCCAGGCCGAGCTGATCGAGCGTTTCGTGGACAAGGCCGCTGAGGTAGAACCTACCGGCCGGCTGGTGGTTGCTCGTGCCGGGAGTGGCATCGTCGATGTGCGACTGCAGGATGGCGATGTGATCACCATCCCGGAAACCAACGACGCCATCCTGCTGAGTGGTGAAGTGGTGATGCCACAGGCCGTAGTGTTTACCCCTGGCATGTCGGCTAACGACTACATTGAGCAGGCTGGCGGTTTCACCGACCGCGCCGATAAGGGTGAAGTGCTGGTCGCCCACCGCAATGGCGCCGTAGTGGATGCCGGTGACGCCCGTCTCCGCCCGGGAGATGAAATTCTGGTATTGCCTCGCGCTCCGACCAGCAATATCGAGCTCGGCAAATCGATCACCCAGATCCTCTATCAGATCGCTGTGGCCACCAAGGTAGCACTCGACCTGTAAGCGGGCTCCGCCCGCCACATTCGTAGGAGCCGGATTTATCCGGCGATGGCTCTCTCTAATATGCCACAACCCCCCAACACTACCCGCCGCACCCCCTGGCAGGTCACGCGCAGCGTCTGGTATGCCATGTTTATGCGCGAAGCGGTCTCGCGCACCATGGCCGACCGTATGGGCTGGTTCTGGATGATCTTCGAACCGCTGGCCTTCACGCTGATCATGATCGGCGTGCGGGTCTATTTGCGTGGCGTGGATCGCTTTATCGTCAATGCCGACTTTATCCCCTGGATGATCATCGGCCTGATGGGCTTCTTCCTGGTACGCGAGGGCATGATGCGCGGTCTGGGCGCGGTAAACGCCAACAGTGCGCTGTTCGCCTATCGCCAGGTGCAACCCTTCGACCCGGTGCTGGTTCGGCACTTCCTCGAGGGCATGCTGCGCACCTTTATCTTTCTGATCTTCGTGGCCGGCGGCTTGATGCTCGGTGTCGACATGAACCCCGACAATGCCTTGCTGGCCATGTTTTGGTGGGTCTCGATGTGGTGCCTGGGTCTGGGCCTTGGGTTGATCACCTCGGTGGCCGGTACCCTGGTGCCCGAAGTTGGCACCGTGGTACGCATGGCCAACATGCCGCTGCTGATCCTGTCTGGTGTGATCTTTCCGCTTAACCAATTACCTCATTGGCTGCTCGAGTATCTGATGTACAACCCCATCGTGCATGGCCTCGAACTGCTGCGTCTCGGCTTCTTCGAAGGCTACCAAGTGGTGCACGGTACCAGTACCAGCTACTTCTGGATGTTTACCCTGATTACCCTCACGCTTGGGCTGCTGATGCATGTCCGATTCAAGGAGAAGCTCAAGGCGAAGTAAGCGGACTTCGTCCGCTGCTGTAAGCCATACGCTTTACGCCGTAGGAGCCGGATTTGTCCGTGGTCCGACATATCGGCGATACGGTACCCCGGAGCCTCTACATCGTAGGAGCCCGATTTATCGAGCGATTGGCGCCTGCGGTGCCACCATTCACCACTCACGATTCCGACATCAGCCATGATCCAAATCTCCGGCCTCTACAAGCGCTATCACCGCCAGCGGAAGGTCTACGACTGGGTGCTGGAGGATATCAACCTCACCATCCCTACCGGCGTCAGCGTTGGCCTGTTGGGTCGCAATGGCGCGGGCAAGTCGACACTGCTCAAGCTGATTGCTGGCATGGATACCCCTGACCGCGGCGAGATCCATCGCCATAGTCGGGTCTCCTGGCCCATTGGCCTGTCAGGTGGTTTTCAGGGCAGCATGAGTGGACGCCAGAACGTCAAGTTCGTGGCTCGTGTCCATGGTGGTCGCTATAACGTCGACGATATCATTGACAAGGTGGAGGCCTTCGCCGAGATCGGTGACGCCTTCGATGAGCCCATCAAGACCTACTCCAGCGGCATGCGCGCCCGCCTCAACTTCGGCCTTTCGCTGGCCTTCGACTTCGACGTCTACCTCTCCGACGAGGCCACCTCGGTGGGCGACCGCGCCTTCAAGGCCAAGGCCACCAAGGCGTTCAAGGATAAGGTCGGACAGGCCAGCATCGTGATGGTCAGCCACAGTGAAGGCATCCTCAAGGATCTTTGCCAGGCCGGTGTCTATCTCAAGGATGGGCACGCCACCTGGTATGACGATATCAACGATGCCATCGCCGCCTACCACGAAGAGACCGATGCCGCCCGCAAGGCCAATGGCATCGCTCCCGAAAAGCCTGCCGCTACATCCAAGCCTAAGCCGACGGCAGCTAAGCCTACGGCACAGGGCAATCAGGCCGAGGTCGAGATCCCCGAAGGCCTGACCCTGCCTCAGGCACGCAAGCAGCTGCGTGAGATAAAGGCCGAATTCGATGTCGCCAAGGCCGCCTTCGAACAGGCCAAGGCTGATGAGTTACCGCCCCATGAACGCAAGCCATACGGCGACGAATTCCGTTCAGCACGTGCACGGCTGCATAAGGCCCGGCGCAGGGTGATGCAACTTCAGCCGCCAAAGAATGATGGCAAACCCAACTCGTAGGAGCGCGATAAATCGCGCTCCTACGCCTTAACGGCTTACAGCGTATTCCATGAAACACTTCATCAAAACCCAGCCTCACTGGGCCGCGGCCCTGCTCGCCATCCTGCTGGTCAGCTTCTACTGGTTTATCTGGGCTGAGGACCGCTACCTCTCTCGCGCCACCGTGGTATTGGAGAGTCCGCAGATCGCTCAGCCCGATATCAGCTTCTCCTCCATACTGACCGGCGGCTCGGGCGACAAGGGTCTGCTGTTGCTGCGCGAGTACCTGCTCTCGGTGGATATGCTCAAGCAGGTGCAGGGTGAAATGGACTTTCGTCAGCACTATAGCGAGAACGGTGATCTCTTCGCTCGCCTAGGCGACGCCGAAGCACCCATCGAGGATCTCCACAAGTACTATCTGCGACGCGTGACGGTGGAGATGGACGAGTATGCCGGCGTGCTAAATGTTGAGGTGCAGGCCTATACGCCAGAGTTTGCCCATCGGATGGTTCAGCTGCTGCTGGAAGCCGGCGAGGCGCATATGAACGAGATGGGCCAGCGCCTCGCCTTCGAGCAGGTTGAATTTCTGGAAGAGCAGCTGCAACGCCTGGAGGATCGTCTCGACGAGGCTCGCGCCGAACTGCTTGCCTTTCAGAACCGGGAAGGGTTGGTGTCACCCACCAGCACCGTCGAGAGCATCAACCAGGTCGTCGCCACCCTAGAGGGGGAGTTGGCACGTATCCAGGCCCAGCGCAAGGCGCTCTCCAGTTACCAGAGTGCGCAATCCTCCGATATGCGACGCGTGCAGGCCGAGATCGACGCCCTGCGCGAGCAGATCGAGCTACAGCGAGACCGCCTGGCCCAGGCCACCGGCGAGTCGCTCAATCGCATCTCCTCCCAGTATGAAACCCTCGAGCTCAAGGCCCAGTTCGCCCAGGAGACCTACTCCAGCGCCCTGGCCGCCCTGGAGAACACCCGGCTGGAAGCCGCCCGCAAGCTTAAACAAGTCAGCGTGCTGCAAAGCCCGCTATTCCCGGAATACCCCACCAAGCCAGACCGGCTCTATAACGCCACTGTCTTCGCGATCATTGTCCTTTTCCTGTCATTGATCGCGAGCATGATGATCCTGATCATCCGCGACCACCGTGACTGAAACAAGCCGCTGTAGGAGCCCGGTTTATTGGGCGATTGGCGCCGATAGCTACCCGCGATGCAGGCATCATCGCCGAAATGGTGTACCACCGATACATCGCCCTCCAACGCCTGGTACAACCGGGGCTGGATCACCCGAATATCGTAGGAGCCGGATTTATCTGGCAATGGTCTGTGTCGCCACATATCAATCGTGCGGTAAATCGCGCTCCTACTCCTCACTCACCTTTCAGCATATACAGCCATGACCAACCTAGAGCTTCTCGAATCCTCAGAGTTGTTTGATGCCGACTGGTACCTCGAACGCTATCCCGATGTGAGTGTGCTGAACCTGCCCCCGGCGCGGCACTTCCTGAAATACGGCTGGCGGATGAACCGCAGCCCTGGCCCGGCATTTTCCACGCCGGCTTACCTCAGTCAGTACCCGGATGTTCGCAGGGCCGGTATCAATCCGCTTCTGCATTATCTCCGTCATGGCCAGCAGGAGGGGCGCAAGGCCCAGCCGGTCAATGAAGTTGGCTGTGTCGCCATGGCGACATCAGACTTGTTGCCCGCGGATACACCTCCAGTACCTACGCCTGAGGCGATGCCCGACGACCCCGCTGAGCGCACGGAGCGCCAGCTTGCCCACACCCAGCAGCTACTCGAGCACTACTACAACCGTAGTCGCGAGCTGGAGTTTCGCCTGCAGGACCTGTGATAGGCACGAACCACTGTTGTTTCAGATCACCCAGGGAAGATTATGAAAGTCCTTACCGTGTTTGGTACTCGCCCCGAAGCCATCAAGATGGCCCCTCTCGCCCTTCAGCTGGCCGATGACGAACGCTTCGATGCGCGCGTCTGTGTGACCGCCCAGCACCGCGAGATGCTGGATCAGGTACTTGGCCTGTTCGAGCTGACCCCAGAGTATGATCTCGACCTGATGAAGCCCGGCCAGGACCTCAACGATGTCACCACCGGAATCCTGCAGGGCATGAAGAGCATACTGAGCGAGTTTCAACCGGATATCGTGCTGGTCCACGGTGATACAGCAACGACCTTTGCCGCTACCCTGGCTGCCTATTATCAGCAGATTCCAGTGGGACATGTTGAAGCGGGATTGCGCACCGGCAACCTCTATTCACCGTGGCCGGAGGAGGGGAATCGGAAGCTTACCGGGACACTCGCCGCGATACACTTTGCTCCGACCGACACCTCCCGCAGTAACCTCCTGGAGGAGGGGGTGGCGCCGCAGACCGTTCACGTGACCGGCAATACCGTGGTGGATGCCCTGCTCGAGGTGACCGCTAAGCTGGAGCGCGACGAGGCGCTGGCCGCCGAGCTGGGCGCTCGCTTCCCGATGCTCGACGACAGCAAGCGGCTGGTGCTGGTCACTGGGCACCGTCGCGAAAGCTTCGGCGAGGGCTTCGAGCGCATCTGTCAGGCGCTAGCCATCACTGCCAAGGCGCATCCGGATACCCAGATTCTCTACCCGATGCATCTGAATCCCAATGTTCGTGAGCCGGTCAACCGTCTGTTGGCCGATATCGACAATATTCACCTGATTGAGCCCCAGGACTATCTGCCTTTCGTCTATCTGATGAACCGTGCGCATATCATCCTGACCGACTCCGGCGGCATTCAGGAAGAGGCGCCGAGCCTGGGTAAGCCGGTTCTGGTGATGCGTGATACCACCGAGCGCCCCGAGGCCGTGGAAGCCGGTACCGTCAAGCTGGTCGGCACCAATGTAAGCACCATCACCGGCGAGCTGACCCGCCTGCTCACCGACCAGGCCGCCTACGATGCCATGAGCTACGCTCACAACCCTTACGGTGACGGCAAGGCTTGCCAGCGCATTCGCGACGCCCTGGCTTCACGCTGACTCGCCCCGCACATATCGTAGGAGCCCGATTTATCGGGCGATTGGCGCCGACAGGCGCCTGCGGTGCCACCCTCATCGCCGAATAAATTCGGCTCCTACGGATCAGGTGGCCACCCATGTCGTAGGAGCCCGATTTATCGGGCGATTGTCACCTAACACCACCGGAATCCTGATGACCTTTAACACTATCTCCATGATCGGGCTAGGCTATATCGGCCTGCCCACCGCTGCCGTTTTCGCCTCGCGCCGCAAGAATGTGATCGGCGTTGATATCAACCAGAAGGCTGTTGATACCATCAATCGCGGCGAAATCCATATCGTCGAGCCCGAGCTGGATATGGTGGTGCATGCCGCCGTGAGCGAGGGCTATCTGCGTGCCACTACCACGCCGAAGCCCGCCGACGCCTTTATGGTGGCGGTACCCACTCCCTTCCACACCGATGATAACGGCCAGAATCACAGGGCCGACCTGAGTTACATCCAGGCCGCGGCTCGCAATATTGCCCCGGTGCTGCAGCCTGGCAACCTGGTGGTGCTGGAGTCCACCAGCCCGGTAGGTGCCACCGAGCAGATGGCCGGCTGGCTGGCGGAAGCGCGCCCGGACTTGACCTTTCCCCAGACCCATGGGGAAGCCTCGGATATCCGTATCGCCCACTGCCCCGAGCGGGTTTTGCCCGGTCATGTGGTACGTGAGCTAGTGGAAAATGACCGCGTGATCGGTGGCATGACCCCCAAGTGCGCCGAAGTCGCCTGTTCGCTTTACCGCATTGTGGTGGAAGGGGAGTGCATACCCACAACGGCCCGTACGGCCGAGATGGCCAAGCTTACCGAGAACAGCTTTCGCGATGTGAATATCGCCTTCGCCAACGAGCTCTCTACCATCGCCCACGAACTGGATATCAATGTGTGGGAGTTGATCGCCCTGGCCAATCGTCACCCGCGCGTCAATATCCTGACACCCGGTGCCGGGGTAGGCGGCCACTGCATCGCCGTGGACCCATGGTTTATCGTCGGTGCCTGCCCGGAGCAGGCCAGGCTTATCCGCACCGCCCGCGAAGTGAACGATAACAAGCCCCAGTGGGTGCTTGGCCGCGTCAACACGGCACTAGAGGGTTACCACCGTGAATACCCTCAGGCGCGCCGCAGCGACCTGACTGTGGCCTGCCTCGGCATCGCCTTCAAGCCGGATATCGATGACCTGCGCGAAAGCCCCGCCCTGGGTATCGCTCAACAGATCGCCGGCCTCGGCTGCCGCGTGCAGGTGGTGGAGCCCAATGTCGATGCTCTGCCCAAGACTCTAAGCGGCCACAACGTCGAGTTGGCCAGCCTGGAGGAAGCCCTGGCCCAGGCCGATGTGGTCTGCGTGCTTGTCAAGCACAAGTCCTTCATCAAGCAGGCCGACGCCGTGCGCGCCAAGCAAAGCGTCATCGACGCCGTCGGCCTCCTCGGATAACGCCCCCAATCGTAGGAGCCCGATTTATCGGGCGTTTCGATGTATCGCGGGACTGGCGCCGCTGGCGCTCGCGGCCTGTATCTATTGCACCTTTACTCTGCAAACCGGACATCCATGGACGACCTTCTTCACCTCGCCACCCAACTCGCCGCGCAACCCTCCACGCCCCTATTCGCCTCCGTTCGGGGGCGTGTTGCGTATGTAGTCAGCCATGGCCAAAGCTACGCCAGCAACGGCTACGCCGTGCGCACCCAGGGCATCGCCCAGGCGCTCAATCAGCAAGGCCTGGAAACCCTGTGCTTCGTGCGCCCCGGGCGCCCATGGGAGTTAGGCGTGGAGTCGCGCGCTATCGCGCCCGAAGTCAAGGTAGAAGGCGTGCGCTACCTGCATAGCCGCTGGCCCGGGGATCAAGCACCGGCCAATGAACAAGAGCACCTGAAGTCCAGCGTGGCTCGCCTGGTCGAGCTATTCCGGGTATACCGCCCGGCGGCCGTGCTGGTGGCATCCAATCACATTGTAGGGCTGCCGGCCTGGGTCGCCGCCAAGCGCCTGGGCCTGCCGTTCTACAACGAGGTGCGCGGCTTCTGGGAGCTCACGCGAGAGGCGCGAGAACCCGGCTACGCCAACACTCTGGCGTACAAGGCCGAATACGAGCGCGACGTCTTTGTGGCTCGCCAGGCACTCAAGATCTTTACACTTAATCAGTCGATGAAGGATGAGCTGGCACGCCGCGATGTGGACCCATCCAGGGTTGAGATCGTCCCCAACGGTGTCACGGAATTACCTAAGAGCAAGGTTGCCGACCCGGCCCTGAAGCAGAAGCTGGGCATTCAAGAAGGCGACAAGGTAGTGGGCTATATAGGCAGCTTCAGCGCCTATGAAGGGCTGGATACCTTGGTGGCAGCCTGCCAGCAGCGGGTAGAGCAGGGTGAAAAGCTCAAGCTGTTGCTGGTGGGCGACGACCAGCCGGTAACGCAGACCGCTGGAGCAAGCAAGGCGCTTGCCGATAAACCCTGGCTGATTCAGGTCGGGCGTGTGCCCCATGACCAGGTAGCCGACTACTACGCACTGCTGGATGCTGTGGTCATTCCGCGCAGGAAACTGCCGGTATGTGAACGCGTGCCGCCGCTAAAAGCCGCCGAAGCCTTGGCCTACGGCAAGCGCCTGGTGGTATCAAACATTGCCCCGCTTAAAGAATACGCCGACAAGCATGATGGCGTGGTGACGTTTGAAGCAGAGAATGCCACAAGCCTGGCTACAGCTCTTCAGGGGTCACTGAAGGTGCCTGCACCGAAGCCGAATTCCGAACTGTTGTTCGCCATGCATACCGAGCCGATGGTAAGGGCGCTGAAGGGGGAGGGGAGTGCGGCGGTTCAGAACACAGCGGTAATGCCGGCGGCAGAAGTGGAGCCCGCCGCGGCACTTGTCGAGATCGCCCCGAAGCGTTTAACGCTTAACGGCAATAGCAAGAAAACCGTTGCGTACATCATCAAGGTGCCGGTGCCTGGAGCAACGCTGGAGCTCTCGGCGGCGGTGGTCTACCGGCTTAAGAGTGCGGCCACGACCCGCAAGGCGGTGCTGCTGTTCGACTTCCTGGACAAGGACGGCAACAAGAAAGCGAGCATTCCCGGTATCGGGGTAGCCGCGGCCTTCAAGCAGCACTTCCGCTATCTGAATGCCAACAGCAAGAGCGTCGATGACACCGCCAAGGAAGTCTTCAAGCTGACGCTGCCGGAGGACGTGGCCAGTGTGTCGCTTTCCGTGGGCACCCTGGGCATCAAAGACGACGAGCAGGTCGAACTCTGCATCCAGGGGCGTTGCTACAGCGAAGCCGCCGAGAAGGAGCGCAAGCGTCAGCTGTTGCAGCGTCAACCGCTGCCCGACGCCATCGTGCATGACCCCGGCCAGAAGCGGCTCACCTCGGATCTGACCGTGGCCTGTGTGCTCGACGAGTTTACCGCCGAGTGCCTCTCCCATGAGGTCACGCTAATCAAGGTGACCCAGGAAGCCTGGCAGGCGCAGCTGGAGCAGAATCCGCCGGATTTCCTGCTGGTGGAGAGCTGCTGGAAGGGCAACGACGGCAACTGGGGCACGATCACCAAGGGCAGCGGCGGGGGAAAGAAGCTCAGCGGTCTGCTGCGCTACTGCAAGCAGCAGGGGATCCCCACCGTGTTCTGGAACAAGGAGGACCCGCCCCACTACGACAAGTTCGGGCCGATCGCCAAGCTCTTCGACCTGGCGATTACCACCGACGTCAACATGGTGCCCCGCTACAAGGAAGACTTCGGCATCGAGGCCCATCCGCTCTCCTTCGGCGCCCAGCCCAAGGTGCACAACCCCGAACCGGTCATCCCCAGGCTGCAGAAGGCCGTGTTCGCCGGCTCCTACTACGGCGACAAGCCCAAGCGCTGTGACGACTTCAACGACGTGATGGGGCAGCTGGAGATGGCCGGGGTGGCGTACGACATCTTCGACCGCAACTACCAGCAGGGCATCGAGAAGTTCGCCTTCCCCGATCACTATCAGGGCAATATCGTCGGCAACTTGCCGCCAGACGAGGTCTGGAAGGCCCACAAGGGCTACAAGTACCAGGTCAACATGAACTCGGTGCAGGACTCCGCCACCATGTTCGCCCGTCGCGTCTACGAGTCGCTGGCCTCTGGGACGCCGGTGATCAGCAATGACTCCGTGGGGGTACGCCAGCTGTTCGGCGATGTGGTGATCATGCCCGGTGAACAGAGCATCGCCGAGCAGTTGAGGGCACTGGAAGCCTCGTCCCAAGCTTATCAGGCGCTGGCCCGCCGCGGTGTGCGTGCCGTGATGCGAGAACACACCTACGGCCACCGCATCCAAGCGCTATGCCAATTGCTAGGCATGGAGGTCGAGGTCGCCCTGCCCAAGGCCACCCTGGCGGTAACGGCCAGCAGCGAAGCCGATATCCAGCGAGCCAAGCAGCTGTTCGACGCCCAGACCGCCCAGAACAAGCAGCTCTTCATCGAGCTGGAAAACTTCGACACCGCCTATCAGTTCCTTAACCAATCCAACGACACCGTGACCTACGCCATGCGTCTCGCCCATGAGTTCTATACCGACGAGCGCGACTACTACGGCCATGATCGCGTCCTCAAGCACGACGTAAGCCAGCCACTACCCGCCGAGGCGCTGGAGGACTTCCTCTACTGGAGTGCCTGGGAGCCGAACGCGGCTCAGACGCCTGCCACCCACCGGATGGAGGTGAGCGCATGAGCCAATCGACCCCCAAGAAGGTGCTGGTGGTCTCCTGGCACTTCCCACCCTACAAGAGCTCCTCGGCCTTCAATCTCTTCAAGCGCTTGAAGGACACCGGCTATGAGTACGATGTGCTGCAGATCAACCGTGCCGACAAGCCCGACAACGAAGGGATGTTCCGCTATGCGGCCAGCCGCTTCAACCGCTATGAAATTGAGGTGCCCACGGAAGACGCCCGTGACCCCGAGGCCCGCGCCCATTACGTGGGGAAGGTGCTGGACTTCTATCGACGCCTGAAGGATCACAACCACTACCGCGTGATGATCTCCCACTCCCACGAAATCGCCTCGCATTTGGGCGCCATGGCGATCAAGAAGGCCAACCCCGAGATGCGCTGGGTGGCATCCTTCGGTGACCCCATTGCGGCCAACCCGTTCAACGAATCTTACCGCTTCCCCATGCTGGAGGAAGATAGCCGAATCGAAACCGAGGTGCTGAAGCAGGCTGACCGCATCATCGTCACCAATCCCCATCAGCAGGCCATCGTCAGTGAAAGCCAGGCTCTGCCGGTGGACAGCAGCAAGTTCTTCGTACTGCCGCACTGCTTCGATGAGCGCATGTACCCCCGCCAGGCCACGCCGGCCCAGGCCGTTGGCCAGTCAGAAAGGGAGGGGCCTGTCTTCCGCTTTATGCACGTGGGCATGCTCTACAAGTTTAAGCGCACCTCTGAGCCTTTCATGCGCGGTGCCCAGCGCCTGCTGGAGAAGCACCCGGAGCTTAAGGGGCGTTTTACCCTGGAGTTTTACGGCGCCAACGACCGCTACATACAGGCCGCTGCCGATTATGGCCTGGAGGGCATTGCCAGCTTCAAGGGCACCGTCAGCTACCTGGAGAGCCTGGCGGTCATGACCCAGGCGGACTGCCTGCTACTGCGCGATGCCGATTTCAGCGATCAGGGCCTGCGTGACACTCCCTTCTACCCCGGTAAGCTGGCCGATTACCTCGGCGCCAAGAAGCCGGTGCTGGCGGTGACCATGGCCCATGGCTGCGTGCCGGATATGCTCGCCCAGCTGGGCGGCGCCTCGCTTACCGAGGAGGACATCGACGGAATTGCCGATGCCATGTGGGCGGCCATTCAGGGCCGCCTGACGATCAATAGCGAAGAAGTCGAGCGCTACTCCCACTACCAAACCGCCGAGCGAGCGCGTCAGGCGCTGAGCTTCCCTCAGGACAAGAAAAAGATCCTGATCGCCGGCCACGACCTCAAGTTTGCCAAGTTCATCATGGAGGCCATCGAGCAGCGCGACGACCTGGAGTTGCTGGTGGACCAGTGGCAGGGCCACAGCAAGCACGATGAGGAGCAGAGCCACTGCCTGCTCAACCAGGCTGACACCATCTTCTGTGAGTGGGGACTGGGGAATGCGGTGTGGTACTCACGGCATAAAAAGGCTGGGCAAAAACTCGTCACGCGAGTTCATGCCCAGGAGTTAAGAACACGCCATCTCGATCAGTGTCTGCATGACAATATTGACCACTATATCTTCGTATCTCCGTACTACTTTGAGCTGATGATCGCCGAGTTCTCTCTGCAAAGAGAGAAGTGCAAGATGATCTTCAATATGGTGGATACGGAGCTGCTGGATAAGCCTAAACTTCCGGGCTCAGAATTCCACCTGGGCATGATTGGTGATGTGCCGCAGTCAAAGCGCCTTGATAGGGCGCTAGATATCTTCGAAAAGCTGTATGCCAAAGACAAACGCTACAAGCTTTTTGTGAAGGGTAAGCGCCCAGAAGACTACCCTTGGATGCATTCCAAGGTCAAAGCGGATGAAATGGCCTACTACCAACAGCAGTACCAGCGCATCAAGGACAATGGCTGGCAAGATAATGTCATCTTTGAAGGTTTCGGCCCTATCGATGCATGGCTAACGAAGATCGGGTGGGTACTTTCTGTTAGTGATCATGAGAGCTTTCACCTGGCGGTGGCTGAGGGAATGGCTTCAGGGAGTTCGCCTATTGTCCTTAACTGGGCGGGTGCGAGAGCCATTTATCCTAGCCAGTGCGTGTTTCGGTCGGTTGAAGATGCCTTTCAGTCAGTGCTAGATGAAAACATTACAGTAACTAATGAAACTAAGCGCTTCGCAGCCAAGAGATTTACTAAATCCAGAAATATTAATAACGTTGTTGGTTTTCTGGTTTAAATGCTTAAGGAATTTATAAGTGGCGATTGATTTTTTTAAATCAGAAAAGATACTTCGGCTGACGCCCGTAAATAGCGAAACAAAAGATATTGCAAACAATATATTGGTTGGCGATGTCAGGGTTTTTCCCAAGCTTAGCAACGTAAAAGTTGAGAGCCTGTCAGAGCTTTGGGAGATGAAATTTGATTCCTCTCCCTCCACCTATGCGCTTTATGTTTATGCGCTTTACCCTGTTGCATACCTTCTCAACGCCTATGAGTCCACGGAAGATCCTCGCTACTTAGATGAAGCATTGAGTCTTGCTCTCAGCTTTATTGAGTGGGAGGTGAAGAGCGATAAAAAAATAAACAAGAAAAGGCTGAAAATACTGTTTGGCGACCACGCGGTCTCAAATAGAACTCAGGCACTTTGCTATCTGGTGTGTGGTTTAAGGAATTCGAGAAAAGAAATTCCTTCAGAAGTTTTATCAGTGTTGCTTAAAAATGGCGAATATTTGGCCGATATTAGTAACTATAGCCATTACAACCACGGCCTTATGATGGACTTAGCCTTGCTGGGGCTGCTTAACACATTGGAAGGTATAGAGCTTGAATACCCCGCTCATCTTAAAGAGAGCTTGGTAACCCGTCTGAAGTACTCCATTACAAGAGACCTCACTGAAGATGGCGTACATGTAGAAAACAGCCCAGGCTACCATTTTTGGATGCTAGGGTTTCTTGGCAAGATAGTACAACCTTTATCCTCATTGGATAAACCTCTTCACCTAAAAGCGTCGAATTCACTAACAAAAGCCTCTGAATATGCTAACCACATCACACGACCCGATGGCTCAGTTCCGGCCATCGGCGATACCCATGCGGGGGTGATGTTTAAACCATCTAAAGGCCTGTCGTCGAAAATCTTCCCAGACTCTAACCAAGTCATTTTCAGAAGCTCTGATGATAGTGTATGGGCCCACTTTGGGTGTGGGTATAAAACGCATGTTCACAAGCATGCCGATAATGGCGCATTCAACCTTTACTATAAAGGTCAAGATATCTTCATTGATCCTGGTTTTTTGAACTATGAAAGCTCAGAAGATTCCATGGAGATTAAAAGATCGTCATCCCACAATACAGTCAGCCCTAAAGGGCAGAGCCAAATTATTCAGAAAATTGGGCTGGCGGGATCAGGGAAATCCTACACATCTAACTTGAGTGAGTCTAGGATTTCTGGTTACAAGAAAACTGAAGCGCTAGAGGTGTCGTTAGCCTATATTGCTGACTACGAAGGCGTTGACATCGAACGTCTCATTGTTTGGCTAAAACCAAATGTTTTCTTGATATATGATGCTGCTAACTCCGCAAGCAAGCCCTTGCAGCAAGTGTTTCATCTCGATCCAAGCCTAAATGCGGAGATTGGAAGCGGCTCAGTGAGTCTGACTGATCAGGCCGGATTTCAAGTATGCGAAATCACCCAGCATCGATTCACCGAGCAAGAAAGCAGTATTCCAGGTGTTTCGTTGGAGCCTTGCTTTTACGCAGAAAAATTCGACACTAAAGTGGATAGCAAGAGAGCTGTGTTTGAAACATCGTCTTCATGCTTTTTTACTGTTATAAAGTTGGGAGGTAAGGAAGAGCCTGCCTTCGAGATTGACGGCATTGATGGCCTGTCAATCAGGTACATTTTTTCTGGTGATTTTAAAAAAATCGACTTGGCTCAGCTGAAAGCCGAAATTTCTTTTTAGTAAAGTTGGTTGAACTTAAGGTGAATTTAGTATGTTAAATACCCCGCCAGTGATCATTTTTGGGAATCCGAGAAGTGGTACGCGCATGTGCGCCAATGTGCTGGACTTGCATCCTGAAATCTGCATTACAGACGAGTTTCAAAATGTTGGCATGCTAAACAATCTTGCTAACCAGCAAATATCGTCTTTTATGAAAAAAAGAGTTGACCCGGACTCAATACCGCTCAGAAAAGAGTTTTTGGTAAAAAACTATTGGCTGATGCGCTCAAGCTTGAAGCAAATTGATAAGTCACAAAGCTCACGGGTGGTTGGCAATAAAACGCCAAGGGCTGAGCATCATTATGAGCTATATGAAGAGATCTTTTCAGTCAATAAGCCAATTTATGTTTACTGCGCTCGTAATGCGCATGATGTTTTAAGAAGCATTAAAAACTTAAAAAACATCCAGTGGAGTCAGCTTCCTTTTGATGAACTTTTTGAAAACTATAAAAACAGTTACCGTGCTTTGGCTATAATTCAGGAGAAGTCTCCAGAAAGGGTCTTTGTGGTCAATGTTGACCATTATGAAAGCTCTGAACTTTTCAGTTTCTATAAAAATATATTCAATTCGCTAGAGGTTGGTTGTGACAAAGCGTTAATTGAAAAAATTAATGCTTTGGGTCCCCAAAATACAATGCAAAAAGTACGCAGCATGACGAAGGATGACTCGCCTATTGCTGAGCTTTCTGATGAAGAGTTGGCAATGATAGATGGTTGCCCTGAATACAAAAAAATTAAATCTGATATGTTGTTTTAAGTGAGGCAGGGTGATGATTGTTATTATAGGTGGGTTTCCTCGTTCAGGAACACGCTCTTACGCAGACGCTTTAAATTTAATGCCTGGTGTAGATATACGAGGTGAAGTCCATCGAGCAGCTCTCCCGCCACTGTCAAACTGGCTGCAGCTTAACGATAGCGCTCACAAAGAGCTTGGTTTAAAAAATGAATATGTCAAGCACAGGTGGTTGACTGGACTGAATGCTATTGTTGGCACAGGGCGTGGTGGGAATTCTCCTTTTAGCATGTCCAATATGATCAATGATGTTGTTGGCTTTAAATGCCCTACAATAGAAATTCGTTTAAAGAATTTGGAGAGAGTATTTAAACCGCAATTTAACCCTTTTGATGGAAAGAGAATCCCTTTCTTCTTCTGCTCCCGGCGTCTTGATCAAGTCTACTTGTCTAGGTCTAATATGACCTCAAAGAAAAGGGGTGAAGCTCTTTCTATTGATGCATTTATAAAAGAAAGTATAGAGCAGTTGAAGTCGCTTGAGGTAATGGAGGGCTCCCAAGTTTTTGAACCTCACATATTAAATTTAGATGAGTTTTCATCATCTAAAAGCAAGTTGGTGTGGTTCCAAAACAATGTTGTTAACAATGTTGGGTTGAGAGCAGGCAGCTCTGAATTCGTTAATGAGGACATGTTTGTTAATAATAATTCGACTTTCAATGTGTTTGGAGGGCGAAGAGAGGAAGTTCTAGACGAAAAGCTAAAAGAGAATATTTTAAAAAGCGACTTGATTAATTATTGCGAGAATTTTTTTGAGAAATATTCTCATGATCTATTGCCGTTCTTAAGTGACGAGGGATGAGCAGAAACCAGGGGGGCATTACAAACTATGAATGCATCATCTTTTCCCGGGAAGGCTAGTTTTGTATTAAAGCTTCGGCGAGACAACTTGCCGCCCAGCCGTGTTAGTGGTTCCATTTTTGTTGACGGAGTGATTAATGGAAAAGAATATAACTGCCATTTTTTTGATAATTTAAAAGTGGCTCCTAGTCGAAATGGAAAAGATTACGGGGAGTACTTGATAGCAAAAAAATTAATGGATGGGGGTTATGAGATAAAAACTGATCCTATTGGTTATTATACGCTATACTACTCTGTTTTTAATTCTTGGAATGAGAGCTTCTTGCTTCTTTCAAATGACTTTTTATCTTTAAGAGAAGCTTTGCCTAGGATTAGTGGAAGTGGCAAGTTGGATTATGATGCTTGGTATCCAATCTTGGCGTCACAACACAATGTGTTTTCAAATAACTTTAGTGACCATACTTCAGATAGTCGAATAAAGTTGCTGCAGCCTTTTCATTCTATAATTTACAAGAATGGCACTGTGTCATTGTCTCGACAAAATGATTTATGCCACTTTGATGATTATAGCTCGTACCTTTTCTTTTTGGAGAAAGGGGTGCAACAGGTTTGTGAAAATTTGTATAGTACAGTGAGCAATAATGGCAGCGATACTGAGCTTTATCTTTCCGGAGGTAAAGACTCTCGTGTCTGCTTGGCTTTAGCCTTAAAGAGCCTGGGTAAAGAAAGCTTTTCTTGTCAAACTTCCATACCTAAGTTTGGAGAAAATAGGCCAGGGGTTGAAAAGGATGTGCTTTCTGATGACTATAAAATCTCCTGTTATATAGCAGAGAAAGAAAATTTAAAACTTAATAAAAATTTGCCATTGGTTAAATATTACTTAAATAATAATTTTTATCATCAATTGATGGAGTCTTGGAAATCAAATGCATACTTTCAAGGCTACTCTGCGAATGCTAGTATTTCTGTGAATTTGTCACAGGTGAATCAAATCTGGGGTGGAAGTGGGGAAATGCTACGTGCTACTAAGTATTTTTCCAGTTTATCAAAAAAAGCTACGTTTGGAAACTCTAAAGTTAGTGTCGAAGATGATGCTTGCTTGATGTTTGATACTATTGTTAATCCAAGTCGCGCTCCTTCCCAGCATGGAAGATCGAAAGAGTTTTTTGTAAGTAAATTTCTACAGTTGGACGGTGCAACAATACAGCAAAAGCTTGATAGTTTGTTTATGCTGAATAGGAATGTCTTTCACTCAGGTAAGCACCGGCAAAAGCTTTCTCAAAAAACAAATATATTTCTCCCGTTTGCGGATATTAACTTTCTAAAAGCATCTAGATGCTTGCCTTATAAAAATCATGAGTTAAGGATTTTGCATGGCGATATAATAAAGTTAAGCCGCCAAAATTTAAGCGATTATCCGTACACAGGCGATTCCGAAGTTGATGGCTTGTTTCCAGAAAGAGAAATCAGTAAATTAATTGCAGGAGATACAAAGAGAAAGGAAAAGGCAGAAAAATTAAACTTGCGTGACAATCATGAACAGCCTTTTTATGACTATGCAATAGAGTATGTGGATAACGCTCTGGAAAAAGTCTCAGATGAGTTAGATGTCTCAGATAAGTTGATAAGCTATATAAAGAATAAAATGAGAAGAAAAGATCGTGTTTCTTTAACTGTTCTTTCTAAAGTTTCATCGGTTGTTCCACCTTTTGGAAGGAGTGAATTCCCGGTGGTTCGTCATTACGAGCTTTAGTTTAATTTAAAACCCTAATGTAGGGTCGCGGATGATCAAATGAGCTATAGGTGTAGGGTCCCGTATGATCAAATGAGCTATAGGAGTTATCCTTTGCTGGCAGACTCCGCCGGCCGGAAGTCGCCAAGGTTCAGACAACCGCACGCGATCAGAAGATTGAGGCGCTACAGGCCGATGCGCGCCAGTGGTTCGAGAAGCTGGTTAACCAGGATGCCGGACACCGCTATCGCGGCAGAAAGCTCTCCGATCCCGGCGTGACAGCCAGGTTCTACAAGGCCGTCACTGACGCTCACCTCGGCCATATTCTCAAGGTCGACCTGACCGCCGAGACGTTCAACTACGTGCTCGATCAACGGGCCCTTGATCGCGCCAGGATGATGGACGGCAAGCTGCTGCTGGTCACCAACATGGCCGATCATGAGCCTGAGCAGATCTGAAGTGACCCCCTCCACAGCTGCACAGGCTATAGTGCAGCAATCAGGAGGATGAGATGAGCAACGAACCCACCGTCAAACGCTGGACTGCTAAGCGCAAAGCCGCCGTGGTCATGGATATCTTCAAGGGCAAGACTACGGCCGCCGAGTTGGCCCGCCAACACGATCTCACCGTCTCCGAGGTGGAGGGCTGGATCGATGAGGCCCAGCGCAGCATGGAAAACGGGTTCAAGGCCCGTCCCAAGGATATCCGTGATCAGTACGAGTCCGAGCTCCGAGAAACCAAGGAGGCACTGGGCGAGGCCCATCTGCAAATCTACGCACTAAAAAAGTGGCGCCGCCTACTCGACGAGGACGAGAACTCGTAAGGTCGCTGCAGGCGGAAATGGCCGAGGAAGGTCATGTGGTATCGCTCGTTAAGCTCTGCCGATGGCTTGGGTTCCCCCGGCGAAGCCTGTATTACCGGCCCAAGCCGCGGCAGCGTGTCATCAACGACGATCTGGCGGTACGGGTGAAGCTGGCCCTGGAGCGTTTCCCCACCTATGGCTATCGCCGGCTGGCGTGCGTTTTGGGTGAGAACCGCAAGCCAATACAACGCATCCTGCAGTTGAAGGGCTGGCAGGTGCGCAAGCGGCCCCAAGGCTTCCGCCCGCGTGCCAGGAGCCTACCGTCCGTCGCATCACGACCCGATGAGCGCTGGGCGACAGATCTCACGCACGTGTGGTGCGGCAAGGATCGGCGGGCCAGCCTGGCGGTGATCATCGATTGTTGTACGCGTGAGATCCTCGGCTGGCGATTATCAGACAATGGCAGCAGCAAGACCGCGGAGGCGGCGTTGGAGGAAGCGCTGATCTATCGGCTGGGAGCACTGGGACGCGTTCAGCAACCGCTGGCACTACGTTCCGACAACGGCCTGGTCTTCAGCAGCCGGCACTATACGGGCACGGTGAAGGCGTATGGGCTGACGCAGGAGTTCACGACGCCGTATACCCCTGAGCAGAACGGGCTCGTCGAGCGCTTCTTCCGTTCCTTGAAGGAAGAGTGCATCTGGCTCCATCGCTTCGAGTCGCTGGGCCAAGCCAGGGTCGTGATCGATCGCTGGATCCGGTACTACAACGAAGAGCGGCCACATCAGTCCTTGGGCTATGTGGCACCCCGAGCACACCCGGCATTAGCTGCGTAGGGTGTGCAGAAACCAGGGGGTCATTACAACGCTACGGAAGCCCGCCTGCGGGAGATCTATGCCGACGACTGTCGCATGATCGAAGAGGTGGAGGGTAAGTCGCCATCTTTTTCGCTGAGAGAGTCTCCGCTGCTTGCTGGGCTTAATTTCAGCTTGGCGGTTGTGGCAGATGATACCCACCCCGAACGTACCCTGGGCCTGGATTTCTCCCTGCCGGAAGAGCAGGACAAGGACTGAGCCTCATGGCAGCCTGCTCAGTGTTTCTCAGAGCCTTTGAGATGACCTGCCGGCTCGATGTGCTTTTTCACGGTGGCCCCTGCGCATAGGCGCTCGGGCCATCGTCGTTTTATGCCGTCACACACGCCCACCCTCCACCAAGACCCTTTGTCATGTACAAGATATTCAAAACCGTCGACGAGGTGGCTCAGTACACCGCGCAGCGGCTGCTGGACAAGATCCAGACCAAGCCCGAGGCCGTGCTGGGCCTGGCCACGGGCGGCACCATGGAGCCGGTGTATGCCGAGTTGGTGCAGGGGCTGCGGCAGACCCCGACAGACCTCTCACGGCTGACCACCTTCAACCTGGACGAGTATATCGGCCTGGCACCGTCGCATCCGCAGAGTTACCGCTACTTGTGTAAACCCACCAGGTTGTTCACGGAAAGCCCCAGCCGGCTCACCGGAGGCTGATAATTCAGGCTGGCATGCGGTCGATGCCAGTTGTACTGATGGAGCCAGGCGAGTAGATGCTGGCCTCGCTCCTT
>NZ_JADNRL010000018.1:40580-92798 GCF_015595025.1 Halomonas sp. KAO | reverse complement strand
ATTTGGCGTGACCTGATGATCGGGCAGCTCGGTTGGCGGTTTCGGCATGATACGGGCTCCTGAACCTCGGGCTCTGATATTGAGCTTAACTCACTGAGCCGGTGTATGGATGCAGGTTGACACACAGGGCACGCCGCCAGCACGGTCATGACACCTGTAAGGTCGTGAGCCGCTGCCCGACAGAACCCTGTAACCCCAGGGTCGAGAGGAGGCAATCATGAAACGCACACAGGGGTGGAGGGCCGCCATCCTGATGGTCGGTCTGGCCTGGTCGCTGGGGGCGACCGCCGACGGGCGCATCTTCACGCGCGACGGACTGGCCATCGGCGGCACCGACCCGGTGGCCTACTTCACCGAGGGCAGGCCGATGGCGGGCTCACCGGAGCACCAGCTCGAGTGGCGAGATGCCACCTGGCAGTTCGCTTCCGCCGAGCACCGCGACCGTTTCCAGGCCGACCCCGAGACCTACGCCCCACAGTACGGCGGCTGGTGCGCCTGGGCCGCGGCCAGCGGCGAGGCCGCCTCGACCGTGCCCGAGGCGTGGAAGATCGTCGACGACAAGCTCTATCTGAACTACAGCCGCTTCATCCAGTGGCGCTGGGAGCGTGATATTCCCGGCAATATCGAGGCCGCCGATAGCCACTGGCCGAATATCTTCGCGCCTTGATCACTCATCGCACCGTCGGGCGCTGATCCAGTCGACCAGTGGGCATTAGAAGCTACCGGGCTGGGTAAAGGGGGAGCCTCGAGAGTACGCGGGTAGCCTCGAGAGAATCAGCGCGGCTTCGGCATCAGGGGCTCGCCGACACTGATCGTCCGGCCCTCGCCTGCCAGCAGGATGGCGTTCTGCCCGAAGTATCCGCCCGGGGCCAGGCGGGTATTCATCTCCACCAGCGTGCGCAGAGGCTCGCCCGGCACGTCGATCTCGCCGCTGTGCTGATCCACGGTGGTGATCTTGCAGCGCTGGCAGGGCTTGCGTAGCCCCAGCCGCCAGCCACTCTCGGCGGCGGCCAGCTCTTGCCAGCCATCCTCGACGAAGGGCAATTCGTGGTCGACCACGATGCTGGGCCGAAAACGACTCATCGGTACCGGCTCGAGCCCCTTGGCAGCCAGGCGGCGGTTCAGTTCGGCAAGCGAGGCCTCGCCCACCACCAGGAAGGGATAGCCATCGGCAAAGCCGGTATGGGCCTGCTCGCCCGGCGCGAGATAGTGCGGCTCGACCCGGCGCTGCTGGTCGGGCGCGAAGCGTACCAGGCGCAGACCACTGCCCCGGAAATCGCCCAGCACCCTGCCCAGCCACTCCCTGGCCTCGGGGCCCTCATCCAGGGCGGCACAGCGATCCTCCCAGACATAGACCGACAGTCGTTCCTGCCCCTCTGCCGACAGGGGGACACGCAACGCCTCGGCATCCGGATGGCTCAACACCAGGGCATCGGCCTCGAGACTGACCCGAATGGCGGCCATGGCCGGCAATTGACGCTGGGTAACGAAACGCCCCACATCGTCGACCACCATCCAGCGGCGATCCCAGGCGAGTCCTTCGGGAGTCAACTCGGCCTCGTTCAGGGCGATGGCGCCCAATGACTTGACCGGATAGATAGAAAGCTGGGTGATCCTCACGGGCGGCTCCTACTCCTTGGGCGAGAGATGCCCAAAGCCTATCCCAGGCGATCAGGGATTACAGCCGCGTCGTTTCGATCACGAAGCCGATAATGGGATAGCCAGCCTTGCGGGCGGCCTTCTCGGCTTCCAGCTGTGCCTCGATCTTGGAGATGCTCGACGACACATGCTCGAACACGGTATCCATCTCGAGCTGCTTGGTACGTACGGCCAGCTTTACCCGATGGCCTGTCTTCGGCGAACCGCCAGGCTTGCTGCGTGGCGCCTTGGGCTTCGCCTTGCTCTCGTCCTCGATGGGCCACTCGGGAGCGGAGGTCGCCGCCTTGCGTCGAGTCTCCTGGGCCTTGTCCATGAAACTGTCGATATCACGGCGCATCTGCCGCTCGAATTCGCTAAGTTCCGTTTCCATCGTGTCTCCGTCTGCTTCAATCATCGCGCGATTGTACCAGAGTTCGCGCGGATACGACTCCCTGTCGCTTCACGAGGAGCGAAGTGGGGAGTGTCGCTTCTTGAGTGCCGCTTTTTATCCGCGTGGTTAAAGGCAGCTATGGCAACTTCCGGCAAGGGCGGCCATTGAGCTTTTCTGATATTTAACGCCGCGCTCTGCGGCAAATTTGGAGCGCAGCGGAAAATTTGTCCGACAGCAGCGCCTTGTTAGCACTTTTTATCAAACATTGTGACAACCGAATAATTTTCATCATAGCGCTTTTCAACGGTTTCAATGGCTGATACCAAATCTTCGTTTGGAATAGACTCATCTTTCTCAGAAACTATTCTTTTCTCGACAGCCACATTTTTGGTTAGCAACCTAAACCTTTCATTCTCGATCTCTTCAACATCGCCAGTGAGTACGATAATAACTCCGAAAACATGGCTGCCAATTGGAGTAGTCACTAGGAATAAGCAGGCAGTTTCTTTACTAGGATCATATCCATCACCATCTATTCCAAACTCAACCTTGAATAAATTTGAAGGCGAGCTTAGAATTCCTTCCATCTGGCTTATCTGGGTTCCATATCTTGATACTTCATCAAATGAAATATCAACAAAGTCCGTAAAATCAAAATCTGCAATAATTTTTACTGCACTATCAAGCGATTTTAGCTCTTTGGAAAACTCAAACTCTTGCTCATTACAACCGACTGAAAATTCTAATTTAGACAACCCTTCGACAATCAGTTCGGCAATGACTTTTTTTCCAGAAGTACTTAGTAAATTTAGTAGTCTAATGGCGTCCCTAAATTTCTTAACTTCAAGACGTATTCCTTCACCAAACGAAAATGAGTAATTTGCTTCACCAGTATACGGGGTAAATTTTAGGTCAAAAAATTCCCCCTCAACTCTCATTTTCTTAAGTTCATCTGGAACCATAACATTGAATGGTGAATTGTAAAACTTACATTCAAACACAAGCCCTGAAGAGAGTCGGTCTTCCCTAAATCTAATTTTACCCTCCGCTGTAGGACCCAAATTCGGCATTGCTAATTTGCCGCCATCAGAACTTAATGATGGGTTTTTGCTCAATATACCAAAGCGCGTATCAACGCCTTTAAACTTTGCTACTTCAACTTCTTCCGCAATACCAAGGGATACGTCTATTAAAGATTTTAGGTTATCTTCCCCTTCAGTTGTAAATGTTATCTGAGCAAATCCATCCTCGTAACCCGTGGATTCCAAATGAGACTTCTTGTTTGCAATATACTCGGAAACATCGTCGCCTATATGATGTAATAAGCGATCTTTCAAGCCATCACCGTTCAATTGACTTAACAGATTGCTTTCATCATAGTGGATAGTCATTTTACGCTTATTGAAGTTATTATCTTTCTCACTCTGCTCTATCTCATGAAGCCTTTTCAAAACCTTTGATATAAGCTCGTTATCTACATGAAGCACAAAAGCTCTTTGAGCCACTTCTTTTCCGTCAAATTCAATAAAGACGAAGAAAGCTGGCATTTGAGCTGTAATTAATCGTCTTAGGTTTAAGAGGCTAATTTGGAGCTTCCGATCTTTCTTATCCGTTGCTTTGACTTGAATTTTGCATTCAAATGGTGACTTATGTAATTCATGAGGAGTAAGCCCTGAATCAAAAGGGAATTCTACAAAGAAGTCCCATCCTGTTTTATCAACTTGAGAACCGTTAGGAATTAAACCTACATCCGCACACCACAAGCTAAATGTGCTTTCCCCCATTAGGCCTAAATCTCTCATAAGAAACTTCCTGTAGTGCTAACAGCTGTATTATACAGCACGCTTGATATTCCACTTGAACGAGCACGCGCGTTCAAGAATGTTATGCTACGCGCTAGCAGATCACCTAAGCCATTGAAATAACCGAACATTAAGTTTTGCTCGGCTACATAACACCAATCGCCGCGCATGCAGCATAACACCGGTGAACATGCTGGCTGCCTTTGCCGACATGACCGCTCTGGGTCGTTAGTTGACGCCAGCTTATCCCCTACCCAATCTTCCAGCACATCCATAGCCAACATCCTAACCGATCAATGTCCTATTTTCGTGCTTGCTGATCAATACTGAAGCAAAATACGTTATCGGCAAGTGAGACTGTAAGATATTTCCCACATCACCGAAAACAGTAGGCCAGGCGAGTTTTCGCCCGGCCTGGGTGATGCCAGGGGGCCTTACGTTGCTTCGAGGGCGATCTTGAGCGCGCCGTCGCGCTGGTGGCTGAAGAGGTCATAGGCGTCGAGGACCAGACCACCCAACGTGAGCACCCCAGGTTTGTCGTAACCCCCTGCTCCGAGGCAGACTGGCGATGCAATACCCCATTTCAACAAGGGAGACTGACCCCATGACGATTACAACCGGCGAGCGCATTCCCGACGTGACGATCAAGACCAACGGCGCGGAAGGCCCCGAAGACATTCGCACCAGCGAACTCTTCAGCGGCAAGAAGGTGGTGCTGTTCGCGGTACCGGGCGCCTTTACCCCCGGCTGCTCCAACACCCATATGCCGGGCTTCGTGGTCAACGCCGACAAGCTGCTGGCCCAGGGGGTCGATACCATCGCCTGCCTCGCGGTGAACGACGCCTTCGTGATGGGCGCCTGGCAGCAGGACCAGAACGCCCAGGCCATTACCATGCTGGCCGACGGCAACGCCGAGCTGACCCGTGCGCTGGGGCTTGAGCTGGACGCCAGCGGTGGCGGCATGGGAACTCGCTGCAAGCGCTTCGCCGCCATCGTCAACGACGGGGTGGTCGAGTATCTGGGTGTCGACGACAAGGGCGTCGACAAGAGCAGCGCCGAAACGGTCATGGCCAAGCTATGAGCCTCTCCCCGTTTCATCTGGCGATTCCGGTCCATGATCTGCCGGCGGCCCGCGCCTTCTATGGCGAGGTGTTCGGCCTGGAGGAGGGTCGCTCGAGCGAGCAGTGGGTCGACTTCAACTTCTTCGGCCACCAGCTGGTGATCCACGAACACCCTCAGACGCCTACCCAGGAGCAGGCTCACACCAACCCGGTGGACGGCCACGACGTACCGGTGCCCCACTTCGGTGTGGTGCTGGGCTGGGAGGAGTGGGAAGCGCTGGCCGAGCGTCTCAGGGCTCGCGACACGAGATTCGTGATAGAGCCCCATGTACGCTTCCAGGGCCAGGTGGGCGAGCAGGCCACCATGTTCCTGCTCGACCCCTGCGGCAATGCCCTGGAGTTCAAGGCGTTCAAGGATATGGGCCAGCTGTTCGCCAAGTAACCTCCATCAGCAGAACCCTTAACACAACGCGGCCGTGGCAGAATTGCCACGGCCGCGTTGTGTTTCAGGATTGTTGCCTGGGGGTGAGCTCGAGGACTCGAGGCGCTCCAATGTTGAAGCGCGCCCCTCTACTACCGCACCTGCCGAACCGCTGCATCATGCGCGACGCTAGGGTTCAAGGCGCTCACTGGGTAAACACCAGATTGAAGCTGACCGGCACCGCCGTGCTGATGGCGGAGAGCCCGGCGACCTCGCGCAGGGCCTCGACACCCTCGCCCAGCCCGAAGTCCTCGGCGGAGATGATCACGGGGTGCACCGAGCTGATCAGCAGGGTCGAGTCGTCGAGACGAATCGCCTGCATCTCGGCCTCCAGCTCCAGCGTCTCGCCATGCAGGCTCAGGCTCAGGGTCTGGGTTTCCTGACGACGCTCGCCCACCTCCATGTCCGACAGGGCTTCCTCGCCCATCGCCATAGTGACCTCGGCCTCGCCGAACTGACCGGTCTCGAACAGCATCTCCTGCATGCGCTCATTACGAATATCGATGCCGGTCTCGACACTAGAGAGGTCGATCACCACCCGGCTCTCCTGCTCCTCGATGCTGCCGGAGAGCTTGCCGAAGCTGTTGATCTCACCGGTGGAGGTATTCTTGATGGAGACGTAATGCACCGAGGAGTGCTCCTCGTCCAGTTGCCAGGCGGCCTGGGCCCAAACTGGCATGGCAAATAGCAGCGCGGAAACTAACAGTGCTTTCATGACGGCTTTCTCCCATCCTGGGGTTCAGAGCGTTACTGCCAGCTATCACCATAGCCCGTCACTCAACCAGTGCAAAGGGGCCTCAAAGGCACGCCTGCAACGCAAGGCGGCCGTGACACTTCTGCCACGGCCGCGCTGCGGCTGCTCCAGCGGGGACAGTGCCCTTTAGAAACAGTGCCCCTTAGAAGTAGTGCCCTTAGAAGTTCGGCTTGCGCTTCTCGACGAAGGCGCTCATGCCTTCGCTCTGCTCCTCACCGGCGAAGCAGAAGGCGAACAGCGCATTTTCCAAGGCCAGGGCGCTATCGAGATCCTGGTCCATGCCATCATGGATCGCCTGCTTGGCGGCACGAACCGACTGCGGGCCATTGCCACCCAGCTGCTTGGCCAGCTCCTCGACATAGTCCTCGAGCTCGGCCTGGGGCATCACCCGGTTGACCAGACCGATGCGCAGCGCTTCATTGGCGTCGATCTTGCGACCTGTGGTGCACAGGTCGATGGCCATGGCCGGGCCGACACGGCGCGGCAGACGCTGGGTGCCGCCGAAGCCGGGGATCACACCGAGCAGCACCTCGGGCTGGCCGAAGATGGCGTTATCGCTGGCCACCGCCCAGTCACAGGCCAGGGCCAGCTCGCAGCCGCCACCCAGGCAGAAACCGTTGACCAGCGCCACGGTAGGCACCGGCAGGGTCTCCAGGCGCTTGAAGGTATCCAGCGCCTGGCGGGCGAAGTCCCGAGCCTGCTCGGGGGTCTTCTCCCGCATCTCGGCGATATCGGCGCCGGCCACGAAGGACTTCTCGCCGGCACCGGTGATCACCATGGCACGCAGGTCGGCGCGGCCCTCCAGATCGGCCAGCACGTGCTCCAGCTCGGCCAGCACGTCGCTGTTCAGGGCGTTGAGTGCCTTGGGACGATTGATGGTCAGGCGCACGAGACCGGCGTTGTCGATCACATCGATCAGCTTCTCGCTCATGGGTAGGACTCCTCGGATTCTTGTTGCGTGGTGTTGAGACGATACCGCCCAACCCTAGCGAACGCTAGGTTGGGCGGCAATGCTTCCTTGGTTGATCCAGTCAGGGTATGAGGCTCTCCCAAGGGCGCCTGGCGGCGCCTTCGCCCGGCGGAGCCGGCCCCCCGATACCGGCCCGCCAGGCGAGTGTTCAGGAGTAAACGTGGAAGCCACGGCCACTCTTGCGGCCCAGATAGCCGGCATCCACCATACGCTTGAGCAGCGGACAGGGCCGGTACTTGGGATCGCCGAAGCCCTCCTGCAGCACCTCCATGATGGAGAGGCAGACATCCAGACCGATCAGGTCGGCCAGGGCCAGCGGCCCCATGGGGTGGGCGGCGCCCAGCTTCATGGAAGCGTCGATGTCCGCGGCGCTGGCCACCCCCTCCTGGAGCAGGAAGGCGGCCTCGTTGATCATCGGCACCAGCAGGCGGTTGACCGCAAACCCGGGGGAGTCGGCGATCGCCACGGCGGTCTTGCCAAGCGCCTGGGTCAGCTCCTCGATGCGCGCCACGGTGGCATCACTGGTCTGCTCGGCGCGGATCACCTCGACCAGCTTGAGCACCGGCACCGGGTTGAAGAAGTGCATGCCCACCACCCGCTCCGGGCGCTCGCAGACGGCGGCCAGGCGGGTCAGCGACAGCGAGGAGGTATTGGAGGCCAGGATCGCCTCATGGCTCAGGCGGCTCAGGTCGCGAAACAGCTTCTCCTTGAGAGCCGGCTGCTCGGGGGCGGCCTCGATGATCACCTCACAGTCGCGCAGGGCATCCAGCGCGGTGGTGGTGTCCAGACGCGCCAGGGCGGCATCCTGGTCGGCCGCGGCGAGCTTCTCCTTGGCGACCAGCTTGCCCAGCCCCTTGTCGATGGCCCCTCGCGCGCGCTGGAGCTGCTCCTCGGCCACATCGTAGAGCCGAACCGAAAAGCCGCTCTGTACCAACACCTGGGCGATCCCCTGCCCCATGGTGCCGGCGCCTACCACACCGATCGCTTGCTCACTCATCTGCACTCTCCTGTGATCTGTTTCTCGTCAACTGTCAAACCGTCAGAACCGCCAGGGACTGTCCCCCGACCGAGCTGGCATCGGCGCCACTGCCGGGGACAGTCCCTTCTCGCTCCTTCTCGCTACTGCTTGCGCGCTTCGTCGCGCAGCACGAACTTCTGGATCTTGCCGGTGGAGGTCTTGGGCAGCTCGGTGAAGATCACCGTCTTGGGTGCCTTGAAGGTCGCCAGACGCTGACGGCAGTGGTCGATGATCTCCTGCTCGGTGACCTCGCCATAGCCCACCTTGAGCTTGACGAAGGCGCAGGGGGTTTCGCCCCACTTCTCGTCGGGCTTGGCCACCACGGCCGCCTCCTCCACCGCCGGGTGCGCGTAGATGCAGTCCTCCACCTCGATGGTGGAGATGTTCTCGCCACCGGAGATGATGATGTCCTTGGAGCGATCCTTGATCTCGATATAGCCGTCCGCATGCCACACGGCGAGGTCGCCGGTATGATACCAGCCGCCCTCCAGGGCCTGCTCGGTGGCCGCCTCGTTCTTGAGATAGCCCTTCATCACGTTGTTGCCGCGCATCAGGATCTCGCCGATGGTCTGGCCATCCTTGGGCACCGGCTCCAGGGTGTTGGGGTCGGCCACACACAGCGCTTCCAGCATGTGGTAGCGCACCCCCTGACGCGACTTGAGCCTGGCCCTCTCCTCCATCGGCAGCTCGTCCCATGCCGCGCGCCAGGCGCAGGAGGTGACCGGGCCATAGACCTCGGTGAGGCCGTAGACGTGGGTCACGTCGATACCGAGCGTCTCGACGCCTGCAATCACCGAGGCGGGCGGCGCCGCGCCCGCCGTGGTGACCTTCACCGGGTGATCGAAGTCGCGCTTCTGCTCGTCGGGCAGGTTGACCAGTCCATTCAGCACGATGGGGGCGCCGCTGAAGTGGCTCACCTGCTCGTCGGCGATCAGGTCCATCACGCGCTTGGCCTCGACCTTGCGCAGGCAGACATTGGTGCCGGCGGCAGCGGCGATGGTCCAGGGGAAGCACCAGCCGTTGCAGTGGAACATCGGCAGGGTCCACAGATACACCGGGTGGTGCGGCATCGCCCACACCAGGATATTGCTAGTGGCATTCAGGTAGGCACCGCGGTGGTGGTAGACCACCCCCTTGGGCTTGCCGGTGGTGCCGGAGGTGTAGTTGAGCGAGATCGCCTGCCACTCATCCTCGGGCAGACGATAGGCATGGTCCGGGTCACCCTCGGCCAGCAGCGCCTCGTATTCAAGCTCGCCGATGCTTCTCCCCTCGGGCACGAACTCGGGGTCGGCCACATCGATGATCAGCGGTTTTTTGTCGAGCTTGCCGACCGCCTCCTCGATGACATCGGCGAACTCCGGGTCGACCAGGATCGCCCTGGCCTCGCCATGCTCCAGCATGTAGGCGATGGCATCGGCATCCAGGCGAATATTCAGGGTATTGAGCACGCAGCCGGACAGCGGCACGCCGAAGTGGGCCTCGAACATCGCCGGCACGTTGGGCAGCATGGCCGCCACGGTCTCCCCGGGCCGGATGCCACGCTTCTCGATGGCCGAGGCGAGTCGACGGCAGCGTTCCCAGGTGGTGCCCCAGTCGCGGCGCAACTCGCCATAGACCACCGCGGGGTAGTCCGGGTAGACCGAGGCGGTACGCTCGATAAAGGTCAGCGGTGAGAGCGGTACGTGGTTGGCGGCGGTCCTGGGCAGACCCTGTTCGAAAATGCTCTGGCTCATGAGTGGCTCCGTGATCTGGCGCATGACCCTGTCGGGCTGTTCATGCTCCTGTCGAGTTGTTATGGGGGCGAGAGTGGCGCATGGCGGATAGGGAGGCCGCCGGCTGGAGCCGGCGGCGCAGGCCTAGTGTTGACACTAGTGGGCGACGTCGAAGGCGGCCAGGCTGGCCATGCCGGCCTCGATCACCGCGCGCTGTGCACGACCCACCGGCAACCACTGACGTATCACATAGTCGGCGCTCTGGCGCTTGGTGACGTAGAACGGATCGGCATTGCCGCCGGCCTGGGCGGCGCTGGCCTTGAGCGCTGCCTGGCCCATCTGCCAGGCGCACAGCACGTGCCCGGCGAGGCTCAGGAAGGGGGTCGCGTAGGCCTGAACGGCGTCGGCCCCGCTCTCCGGGTCGGCGCCCGCCTCCAGCACCGTGGCCATGGCGGCACGCAGATCGGCGACACCAGCCGCCAGGCTCTCGCCCAGTGCGGCCAGTTCGTCGCTGGCCTCGAGCGATGCCACGGTGGTATCGATATCGCCGAGCAGCCCCTCGAGGGCGGCACCGCCATCACGCTGCAGCTTGCGTCCAGCCAGATCCAGGGCCTGAATGCCGTTGGTGCCCTCGTAGATGGGCGCGATACGCGCATCGCGCAGCAGCTGGGCGGCGCCGGTCTCCTCGATAAAGCCCATGCCACCGTGGACCTGAACCCCCAGGGAGGCGATCTCCACTGCCTGGTCGGTCGAAAACGCCTTGACCACCGGGATCAGCACCTCGGCACGCGCCTGGGCGGCGGCGCGCTCGGTATCATCCGCCGCATGCCGCGCCACATCGAGCTGGGCGGCGCAGTAGAGCGCCAGGGCCCGCAGGGCATCGGTGCGCGCGCGCATGGAGAGCAGCATGCGCCGCACATCCAGATGATCGCTGATGGCGCAGTCATCGCGCCCCGAGCGCGGACTGCGCCCCTGGGTGCGGTCCAGGGCGTAGGCGGCGGCATGCTGGCAGGCGCGCTCGGCCACGCCGATCCCCTGGATGCCGACCTTGTGACGCGCCTCGTTCATCATGGTGAACATATGGTTGAGGCCACGCCCCTCTTCGCCTACCAGGTAACCGATCGCGCCCTCCTGCTCGCCGAAGCTCAGGGTGCAGGTAGGCGAGCCATGGATGCCCAGCTTGTGCTCGATGGAGGCGCAGACCACATCGTTGCGTTCGCCCAGCGAGCCATCGACGTTAACCAGGAACTTCGGCACCACGAACAGCGAGATGCCCTTGTTGCCCTCGGGGGCATCCGGCTTGCGCGCCAGCACCAGGTGAATGATGTTCTCGGCGGCATCATGCTCGCCCCAGGTGATGAAGATCTTCTGGCCGAAGAGTCGATAGCTGCCATCTTCCTGGGGCACGGCACGTGTGCGCACCTTGGAGAGATCGGAACCGGCCTGGGGCTCGGTCAGGTTCATGGTGCCCGTCCAGCTCCCCTCGACGAGCCTGGGCAGGTAGGTGGTACGCAGTGCCTCGCTGCCGTGGTGAGCCAGCGCCTCGATGGCACCGGCGGTCAGCATGGGACACAGCCCCAGTGACATGTTGGCACCGTGAAGCATCTCCTGCACCGAGCTTGCCACGACCTCGGGAAGCCCCTGGCCGCCCAGCGCCTCGGAGACACCGATGCCGTTCCATCCCCCCTCGGCATAGGCCTGGTAGGCCTCGACAAAGCCATCGGGCACGCCGACGCTGCCATCCTCACGACGGGCGCAGCCCTGCTGGTCGCCGCTGGCATTGAGCGGTGCCCAGACCTCGCCGGCCAGCTTGGCGGCCTCCTCCAGCACCGCCTCCACCAGATCGGGACTGGTTTCCTCGAAGCCGGGCAGTGCGAGCGAGCCGTGTTCGAGCAGCTCTTCCAGTACGAAGCGAAGGTCACGGACGGGAGCGGCAAAGGGAGTCATCGAAGCACCTCGGGAAAAATGATAACGGCGATAGTAGATTCACTACTTTCCGTCGACCATTATCCCAAGGTCTTAAACATGCAGATACCTCAGCCCGGCTCGAGCGCCTCCGACACCGCCAGATAGGCCTCGACCGATTCGATACCCGGCAGCGCATGCTGAACCGGCTCTTCGCCATCGTCTGGTTCGGGGTAGTGAGCGACACAGGTCTCATCCGGCAGCGGCGGTCCCACCAGGGGCTCGGCTACCTCCACATCCGGCACCAGGTCGGTAAGGTCCTCCTTGTATTCATGCTCGGTGGCACCCTTGACCAGATCCTCGGTGATAACCAGCTCGGCGCCGCTCGCCGTCATCGGCGTACCGGCATGGAAGGGCGCCACCGGCATCGGCGCCGGCCGCACACTACGCCGCCAGGCGAAGAACAGCACCAGGCAGATGCCCAGCGCTCCGAAGCTCCAGAACAGACCGGCATCGCCCAGCTTCCCCAACACCGGCGAGATCAGCGGCGGGCTGAGCGCCGAGCCGATCGCGTTGATCAGCAACAGGCCCTGGCTCATGCGCACCAAGGCGCCCGCCGGCGCGCGGTCGGCCGCATGGCCCAGCGCGACCGGATAGAACGAGAACACGCCGCCACCGAGCAGGAACAGCAGCCCGGCCAGGCCCCAGCTATTCAGCGGTAACCAGAGCACCGCCGCCGAGATCAACGCGCAGAAGGCGGAGATCAGAATCAGCACCAGCTGACGGTCATGACGATCGGACCAGCGTCCCACGGGGTATTGCAGCACCATTGCGCCGAGTATCACCACTGCCATCATCTGGCCGACGCGGTCGACCGAGAAGCCGGCGCGCTGCAGGTAAAGCGGCAACAGGGCGTAGACCCCTGCCACGATCAACCCGGAACCGAAGCTGCCCATGACACCGGTGGGGGTCAGCATGACCAGGCGAAACGGCGAGAGCGGCTCGGCCTTCTCGATCATGGGCGTGAACTGAGGGATCATCGCCATGGGCAGCACCGAAAGCGAAGCCAGCATGCCGATCACCATAAACGACGACGCCCCGCCCATGGCCTCGGTGACACCCAGCAGCAACTGACCGAGCACGCCTGCCGCGTAGAGCGAGATCATGTAGAGGGCGAGCAGCCGGCCACGCACCCGGGCTTCCCCCGAGGCCAGCAGCCAGCTCTCGATCACCAGATAGACCCCCACCGTGGCCCAGCCACCGATCAGGCGCAGGAAAAACCAGGCCCAGGGGGCCTCCACCAGCCCCTGCAGGATCACGGTGACCGCCACCAGCGAGGCGAAGCTGCCGTAGGCGCGGATATGGCCGATGCGCAGCAGCATGCGGTCATTCAACAGGGCCCCAAGCGCCAGGCCCATGAAGTAGGCCGCCGACACCCAGCCGATCACCGCCGCCGATTCACCCGCGGCATCCAGGCGCAGCGTGATCACCGTGGCCAGAAAGCCGTTACCGATACCGAGAATGAAGAGCCCCAACAAGGGAGCGAGGGCCAGAGCCAGCAGTTGCCGCGACATTGATGCATGCCTCGTACGGGAGGGGGTTAGGGGGAGGAGTCGGGTGGTGTTCGAGGCTCATGAGGCCTTGTAGCGGATGTTATATCACGCCCACGACATGCTGAGCGCGCGAATCATACGCCCGGTACGGGGCACTGCCAATGGCTTTGTGGCCCTGACCTTGTGGCCCTGACACGCGCTTGCGCCGGGGCTAGCCAGGGCCTGCCGATGCCGGGTGCCACTCGCGCTTATACCACTCGCTCCGGGGCTGCTGCTGAGACCCATCTGGTCGCCGAGTTACACCGCTTCGGCAGGCGGCGTCTCGCCTCCTGCCACTCTGCTTTCTTACTTCCTGCCTTCCTGCCTCCTTACTGCTTGATCTCCACTTCGACGAAGGCAAAAGGCGCCTCGCCATCGTTAGTGACGTTATGCTCCGTGCCCTCGACTCGCCTATAGCAAACGCCCGCCTCGAGGGTCACCTCGCGCTCCCCCTCGGGCGTTTCAAGCCGCATCCGGCCGTCGGTCAACGGGATGATCACATAGTCATGCTCATGGCGATGCCAGCCGGTCTCCGACCCGGGGGGAAAGTCCCAACGGGTCACGATCACCTGACTGTCGTCGATCTGAAGCTGGCTCACGGCCTGGGCTCTCTGCATGGCAGGACTGCCTCCTTTTCTGTTAGCGCTTTCTATTAGCGGTGAACGATTGGCTACCGCAGCTGCTGCTCTTATTGCGTGAATTCAGGAACTACACCGCTGACTTTCACCCCAGGCGATCCCGCAGCTCGCTGGCGGAATAGCCGAACCGCCTGCGAAACGCGCGGCTGAACTGCGCCTGTTCAGAGAATCCCCAGCGGTAGGCCACCTCACCGATATTGACCCCCAGGGGGAGCGACTCGAGCTCGCGATGCGCGGCCTCCAGCCGCTGGGCGCGTATCCACTCGGCGACCGTATATCCGGACCCGGCGAAGAGCTTGTGCAGATAGCGCAGGGAGATGCCACAGAAATGGGCGATACGCGCGGGTGACAGCTCAGGGTCGCCCAGATTGGCCGAGATATAGCGCTCGATCCGCATCAAATGGGCGGTCTTCAGATGCGACTGGTCGCTGTTCAGCACCCGCTCATCCTGCTCCAGCACCATCGACAGCATGCCCAGGGCCTGTTCGAACAGGCGGCTCTGATCCTCCACGCTGCACTCGTTCACATGCAGTGAGCAGATCTTCAGGAATTCGACGAAGGCACAGCCGATGCCCTCCTGGGCGGAGAAGCAGTGCTGCGAATAGCGTTCCGGGCGCCGAATGCGGGACTTCATCGACTCCTCGGGCACCTTGAAGACCCACATATCATTGGGCGCCGCATAGCCGAACCGATAGGGCGCATCGCCCTGCTCGACGATGAAGTGGCCCGGTGGGCAGTTCAGGTTTCTTCCATGCTGGGAAAAGAACACCCGGGCCCGCAGCGGGATCGTCACCAGAAACGAGGCCTGGCTATCCTCGGCAATCTGCGAGCGCGAGCGGGAATACTCGGCCCTGTCGGAGGTGAGGCGAGACAGGGAGTAGTCGCTACCCGCCGCCTTCCAGACCTTCAGCGACCCCTGGAAGGCATCCTCCTCATGGCCACCGTAGCTCAGGGTCAACGGAAAGTAGGTATCGGAAATGATCTGCGTCCAGCATTCCTGGGAGTTGGAACTCAACCGTGTGTCGGGCCTTGTGCCTCCCTCGGGCCCTGTCGGCCTTGAGGTTCCAGGCAAATCAGTGGTTCCTGGTAAATCAGTGGTTCCCGGTAAATCGGCGGCTCCTGGCAACCCGGCGGATTCTGGCATTGTCGTCGTTGTATTCATGCCGCTCCTCTCTCTGTTAACGCGCCGTGTCTGGGCGTGTCGCAACGAAGGCGAGACTCCGGAGGCCCCGCCCGGACTCATCGGGCCAGGGTCCTACCGAAGTCTCGCCGTTCACCTTCGCGATCGCAATATCACGCCCAGAAACTGGATGAGCGCTTGGCCAGCGAGTCACGATACTGTTGCGTCGACGTCTCCAGCAGCTCGCCGGTGCCCCAGTCCAGCACCACGCCGTAGCGACGAATCACGTCAAGGACATTCAGCTTGCCATCTCGATACTGTTTGGCGACGTCCTCTGGTGGGGTCTGCAACCACTCCCGCCGATTCGCCCGGATCCACTCGCGGGCCCTGGCGGTGCGCTCGGTGTCGATCACATAGTCATCGACATCGGGGTCGTTGACCTGGATCACCACGCCATAGTCGCACTCGGCGCGCTCGACGGATACGTAGCCATCGATCACATCCTCCAACACCGCTTGTGCATCGCGCTCGAGCGGGTCACCGAAGCCACCGCCACCCGCCGAGGGGCGCGTGAAGGTATCCCCGGAGCGGACCGTCACGTTCGAGAAGGTGGCCCCCAGGTATTTCTCATCCGGCGTTCCCTTGTTGATCCACACCCCGTGCGGCACGGAGGGCAGCCCGCCATTCACCCCCCAGGTCACCGAACGGCCGCGGTCACAGCAGTAGCTCATCACCGTCTTGTCGACCTGGGTCAGCCTGCCTCCCTTCTCGACACCACAGCCCCCGCGGAAGCGGCCCGGACCGGCCGAGTCCATGCTGATCTCGTGACACATGGTCAGTACGGGGTTCAGCCTCTCCTGCCCTTCCACCGGCTGAACCGCCAGCCCGGTGCCGAACACCGGCGAAGTGGCCGACGAGCCGTCCTTGGTCTGACGACCGCCCCAGCCGCCGGCCATCCAGTCATACCACATGAAGTAGTCGCCGCTGCCGGTGCGTCCATCATTACCGCCGATCAGCAGGTACTCCAGGTTGAAGGCACAGGCCATGGCACGCTCCGGCATGACCCCGCTCCACAGCTCGAAGATACCGTTCATGACCTTCTCGTAGGGGCCGGAGCAGAAACCGGTAACCGCATGGGGCCAGCCCGCGTTCACCACGCTGCCCTCTTCACCGATATTGGCCGTCACCGCGCGATAGAAGCCGGAGTTGAGCGGAACATCGGGGAAGAAGGTCTTGGTACCCGCGTAGATGGCGGAGTGGGTCGTGCCATAGCTGGAGTTGAGGAAGGTGGAGACCGCAGGCGCCGAACCCGACAGGTCATAGTGAATGCCGTTGCCATCCAGCGTCAGCTTGATGCGAATCGGCACCATCCCCTCACCCAGCGCAGGGTCGGCATCGATATAGTCGACCGTCTTCCACTCGCCCCTGGGCATTCCCGCCAGACTCTTGAGCACGACACGCTCGACATAGTCCTGGGTCTCCTGCATGGCCGCCACCACGGTGGCCTTGGAGTACTTGTCGACCAGACGCAGCACCTCACGCTCACAGACCGCCGTGGCCTCTGCCTGGGCCTGTAGGTCCCCCAGGGCCTGGGCCGGGGCACGGGTGTTGGAGACCAGCAGCTGGGCGACATCGTGCAGAAACACGCCCTCGCGCCAGACACGCACCGGCGTGATGCGAAGCCCCTCGCTGAAGTGGGTGCTGGCGTTGACATCGAAGGAGCCCGGCACGCTGCCGCCGATATCCGCCCAGTGCCCCTTGTTCTGGGCAAAGCCGATGATCTGCCCTTCGGAAAAGATCGGGCGAATGAAGCTGACATCGTTGAGGTGGGTACCGCCACGGTAAGGGTCGTTGATGGCGAAGACATCACCGGGGTGAATATCGTCGGCAAACTCCTCGAGCACCGCCTTGCACTGGAAGTGCAGGGTACCGACGTGCACCGCGATGTCGCCGCTGCCCTGCATGACCGTATTGCCCTGGGCATCGCACAGCGCGGAGGAGAAGTCGCGCGAATAGATGACGAACGAGTAGCAGGTACGCAGGATCTGCTCGCTCATCAGGTCGACGCTGGTGGCGAAGGCGTTCTTGAGGACTTCGAAGGTAACCGGATCGAGAGCGTTGTCCTTGTGGGTATGTGCCATGATCATGCCTCCTCTCCCGACTGAATCAGTTGAATGCGAATATTCTTCCACTCATCGATCGATGCCAGCGTATCGGGCGGTACCACGGTGGTGGAGTCCAGCTGGTCGATGATGGCGGGACCGGAGAACTCGAAGCCTACCGGCAGGGTTGTCCGATCGTAGACCGGCGTCTGGTGCCACTGCCCCTCGAAGTAGACCTCGCGGTGTGCATGCGGCGCTGCCTGGGCACCCGGCTGGCGCTCACTGCGCGGAAACTCCGGCTTGGGGGTCTTGCCCACGGCACGCAGGTGAAGCTGGTAGATCTCGACGGGAAGCGCATTCTGGCGGAAGGAGAACTGCCGCTCATGCTCCTGGTGGAACATCTCGATGGCATCCTCGAGTGACGCATCCCCACTGCCCATCGCCACCTGCAGGGAACGCCACTGACCCTGATAGCGCATGGAGATGCCACGCTGCAGGACCACATCGGCATCGGCGACGCCCTCGTGGCGCAGCCTGTCCACCGCCTCATCCTCCAGCGACCGGAACTGGCGCTCGAGGTCTTCCAGGTCGGCACTCTCCGCCGCCGCGGTATACATCATCGAAAGGTCGTGCTGGATATCCACCAGCAGGCACCCCATCGCCGAGGTCACCCCGGGATTGGGGGGCACGATCACCGCCGGGATACCCAGCTCCTTGGCCACCTCGGCACCGTGCAGGGCACCAGCACCGCCGAAGGCGATCAGGGCGAAGTCACGCGGGTCCAGGCCACGGCGGATCGATACCAGCCGCACCGCATCGGCCATGTTGGCATTCGCCACCTGGATGACCGCCTGTGCCGCCTCGGCCGTATCCAGCGACAGCGGCTGGCCGACACGCTCCTCGATGACCTGGGTCGCCCTGTCCCGATTCAGCTCGAGTGCGCCGCCGGCAAGCACGGTGCCCAGACGGTTCAGCGCCAGGTTGGCATCGGTATTGGTCGGCTCCGTGCCCCCACGCTCATAGCAGGCCGGACCCGGGTCGGCACCGGCAGACTGCGGGCCATTGCGCAGGGCCCCGGCGATGTCGATATGCGCCAGCGAGCCCCCGCCGGCACCGACGGTCAGTACCTCGATGCTCGGAAACACGATGGGGTGCCCATACTCCACTCCCCACTGCTTGGTCACGCGCAGCTCACCATCATGGATCAGCGAGATATCGGTGGAGGTGCCCCCCATATCCAGCCCGACGGCATTCTGATACCCGCACTGCTCGGCGATATGCCTGGCGGCGATCGCCCCCGCGGCGATACCGGAGGCCGCCAGGCGCACCGGGAAGTGCTTCGCCATGGCCGGGGTCATCGAGCCACCACCGGAGTGCAGCAGCAGCAGGTCGTTGTCGTAGCCGCCCGCACTCAACTCATCGTCGAGCTGCTTGACGTAGTCCGACACCAGCGGACCCAGCACCGTATTCGCCACCGCGGTATTGAAGCGATCATGCTCGAATATCTCGGGCAGGATATCCGATGACGTCGAGACGCTCGCCTCGGGAATCTCCTCCTCGAGGATCTCCCGCATGCGCTTCTCGTTCCCGGCGTTGGCATAGGAGTTGATGAAGCACACCGCTACCGTGGTGGCACCACGCCGCTTGAGCTTGCGAGCCAGGATGCGGGCCTCCTCCTCATCCAGCGGGGTCACGACCTCACCGGCGTAGTCGACGCGCTCGGTCACCTCGAAACGATCGCGACGGCGGATATAGGGCCCACTCACATCCTCGTAGGCATCCCACAGATTGTCCTTGGTGCCGTCGCGAATCTCGATCACATCGCGAAAGCCCTTGGTGGTGACCAGTGCCGCCTTGGGGAAGCGACGGGTGATCAGCGCATTGGTGGCAACGGTGGTGCCGTGGAAGAACAGATCCACGTCCGACAGATCGATCTCGCCACGCCGCACCCCGTCGATCACGGCCTGCTTGGGGTTGCTTGGCGTGGAAGGAACCTTGGTGACGCGGAACGCTTGAGTCTCTTCATTATAAATACACACGTCGGTAAAGGTTCCGCCGGCATCGACGGCGACTCTTAACTTGGACATAGTGATTCCTCTCTTGTTGTAGCGGCTGTCTTTTATCAGCTTTAGTTTCTGCAACTTCAGTTGCTGTAACTACTGTTAGTTATGGTTGTTTATCTATCTTTCTATCGCGGCAAAACAGTGACTACCGTGAATCAAGTTACGCGACCGATTCGATAGCTACTTGAGGCTGGCCACGTACCACTCCGCCTTGGCGAAACGCAGGCCCATTGAGTAGGTCATGTAGGCACACAGGAAGGTGGCCGGCGCGGAGAACCCGGAGACCGAAGGAAGTTGCATGATCACGATGCCGACCAGCGCGGCTCCGCACCAGGCCATCAGCCCACAGGGGTTGAAGGCAGGGATATAGGCATTATTCAGTTCCACATGGCCATTGAAGCGGTCCTGATAGGTGCGGGACAGAATGTGCGCCAGAGCGACTCCCACCCAGGCGACCACGAAGACTCCCTGATAGGCCAGGGCCTGAAGAATGTAGGAGAAGACATCCGCCATCATCAGCACATAGGCGATCACGCCTATCATGCAGCCCGCCAGCACCTTGGACAGGCGAATTCCCGTCACCTTGCGTACAAAGGATTCGAAATTGACGGTTGCGAGATAGAAGTTGGCCGTATTGATACGGCTCTGGGTCACCCAGACCAGCAGCAGCCCCCCAACTCCCATCAACTCCAGCAGGCCCAGCACGATGGAGGCCTCGGACAGCCCATCCGTGGGGATCATTGAATCGAGAAGGATGCCGACAACACCGCTGAACAGGAAGGTCATGGCATAGAAGGGGATCCCGAAGGTGATACGGGCATGAAACCCCGAGTCCTTCTTCCGCCCAAAACGCGCATAGTCGAAGGTGAACATCATCAGCACCCAGACGCCCATGTAGTAGGCAAAGGTATGCAGCCAACCCCAGGGAGAAGCTCCGCCCACCGGAACACGGGTCAACCAGCCCGACGGATAACCGAACTCCGCCACGGCCATGCCAACCGCAACCAGCATGCCGAGCACATAGACTGGCAGCAGCACGCCATTGAACTTGTCCAGCCAGTGTTGCACGCTACCGAATATCAAGGCGACGCCGAATATCACCACGATCGCCGTGGCCAACGGCATGGAGAGGTTTCCACTCCACTCCGACAGCACCAGAGCCATGACATAACCTTCGAAAACCGCGTAGTAGAGGGCGGTGGCAAAGAAGATCAGCGTGGCGACAACGGCACCGAAGTGGCCAAAAAGCACCTTCGAGAAAAGCGCAACGGTCAACCCCGTCTTCATGGAGTAACGGCTGATGATCCCATTGATCAGGCCATAGGCAATCACCGTCAAGACAATGCCCAGCAAGGCGTTGGCTGTGCCATAAGTGCGCGCCATGGCAGCTGCCACCACCATATAGAAGATCGCGCTACATACCGCCCACCAGGCCATCATCAGGTTGACACGCGGCATTCTTCCCTCTTCCGGCACAGGGCGTTCGGAAAAGTCGAGGTCTTTAGCCTCACTATTGGCGGCTTCTTTTTTCATTGCTTTCTCCGTTGTTATTGTATGCCTTTCTTTATGCATAGTTATATTGCATAAGGCTCACATAGGGAGCGGCTAATGGAATACCGAGCAAGATCATGTCGAGTGTGCAGTTGTTACTCTTTAACTGCCTTCGCGTTTACGTCGCTGACCGGTACCCACACACCTTAGGCAGAAAGCCATGGGAAGCGTTTGTCTCAGGGTGCACTGTCGATTGGCATGGCGTGCACTTCGGCCACCCATGCCATAAAGGGGGCGGCCACAATGACAAGCGGAAATTACCGAGGGGTTCACTACGAATACGCTAATGATTAATCAGCGAATAAAAAACCGTCGCGACTGACATTATCCCCGGAACCCTTCAGCCTGGGCCAGGTGTGATACGCCGTTGCGCGACTTCACCGGTGCGCGACTTAATAGCGAAGGCGAACGTCAGCGACGCTGCAGCAACACCACATCGGCGGCGGGAAACTCGACGTTCAGTTCGAGCTCGTCGGCCAGCCAGCGAAAGGTGGCCTCGCTGAAGAAACTTACATGGGTGGGGTCGAGGATATAGTGCCAACACGTGAAGGCGGCATGGTCGGTGACCCGCTTGGTCATCAGCCCGAGCCAGCCACCGGGCCGTAAACGCTCCACCAACCGCGCAAGCTCTTTGCCGGGTGAGAACAGGTGCTCGGCCACCTCGGTGGCGGTAATGAAATCGTAGGTGTGCTCGAGCACCGACGGGTCGTGCGCATAGAAGGGGTCATAGATCGCCATGGGATGTCCGGCCTCCTCGAACATCACCGATAGCGTCGGTCCCGGGCCGGCACCGAAGTCGAGCCCACGAGCTCCCGGTTCGAGCCTGGCATGCAGGGGCTCGAACAGCCGCGCCAGGAAGCGCCGATAACCGGGGTCATCCGGCGAGTTCTGGTGCTGATCGTATACCGCCCTCTCCTCCTCGGGGGCAAGCCGAAAGGCCGGTGGCACGAAGACCAGGGTGCAGCGCTCACAGCGGTGGTAGTCGCGCCGCGCATCGCGGTGATAGAAGGCGGTATCCGCGGATGCGCATAGCGGGCAGGTCGGCATCATCGTATCCTCTGGGGCAACACCCCTATTCTCCAAGGAGAGACGAATGCTGTCAGGTCTGGACCATCTGGTCATCACCGTGACCGATATTTCCCGTGCGGTCGACTTCTACTCCCGGGTGCTGGGGCTGGAGGTGCGCTACCGCGATCGCGAACGCGTCGACCTGATCCTCGGCGACATGGCGCTGCGCCTACACTGGACGGCCACCGATATCGAGCCCCGCGCCGGCACCCCCACGCCCGGCAGCCTGGATCTCTGCCTGCGCAGCCTGCTGCCGCTGGACGAGGTGGCCCGCCACCTACAGGCACTCGACGTGGAGATCGAGCTGGGGCCGGTACAGCGTCAGGGCGCCACCGGCCAGATCGAGTCGCTCTACCTGCGCGACCCGGACGGCAACCTGCTGGAGATCAGCCGCCCGCTGCGCAGCACTCCAGAAACCGACGACGCACCCTGATCCCCCGACGGTGGCATTGCCGCCCTCGCCGGGTATCATGTGTGACACCGATTTCCATAAAGAACCAGGACGTTAGCCCCGCCATGAGCGACAACCCGCAGCGTGAAAACCCGCACAGTGAGAACATCGTCATCGAGCATCCCGAGCCGGTCGACACGACGCTCCCCATGGTCATCTATGCCCTCTATCTGGCGAGCATCATCACCGGCGGCCTGACCGCCCTGGTCGGCGTGGTGATTGCCTATGTCTATCGCGGCAAGGGCCCCGAATGGCTCGAGCGTCACTACCGCTATCAGATCCGCACCTTCTGGATCGGTCTGCTCTATTTCTGCCTGGCCGGCGTACTGATGTTCGTGCTGATCGGCTTCGTCCTCTGGCTGGTGGCCGTGGTGTGGCTGGTGATTCGCTGCGTCAAGGGCTTCAAGGGACTCCAGGAGAAGCGCTCTCCCGACAATGTGGACACCTGGCTGGTGTAACCCATGGCCAAGGCTCCTTCTCGTACAAGCACCCTTGTCAGCACTCTCCAGGCCCGCGCTATCGAGAGATTGTGGCGAACGCTCGCCGGTCGGCGCCTGACCACGCTATGGCGGCTCGCGCGCCTGGTCGGCCCGCTGGTGCATCGCTTCAGCCGCCGCGAGCGTGACGTCACCGAGGCCAACCTGGCCCAGGTCTATCCAGAGAGTAGCCCCGCCGAGCTGCGCCGCCTCGCCCGCGAGAGCCTGGTCCACTCCTCCGCCACCATGCTCGAGATCGGCTTCGCCTGGATGGGCAGGCCAGAGCGCATCGAGACCTCCCTGCTGGCCATTCACGGTCGTGAGCTGCTCGACGAGGCGCGTGCCGAGGGGCGCGGGGTCATCGTGCTGGCCCCTCACTTCGGCAACTGGGAGGTGCTCAACTTCTGGCTCTCCAGCCACTTCCCCTTCACCGCCATGTACGAGCCGCCCAAGCTCGGCGAGCTCGACGCCGTGACCCGGGCCGGGCGCGAGCGCATGGGGGCAAGCCTGGTGCCAACCAACCCGCGTGGCGTGGCGGCTCTGCTCAAGGCACTGAAGCGCAGCGAGGCGATCGGCATCCTGCCCGACCAGGAACCGAGCTGGGGCAGCGGCGTCTTCGCCCCCTTCTTCGATCGGCTGGCCTATACCGCCACCCTGCTCCCCAAGCTCGTCGCCCGCACCGAGGCCCGTGTGGTCACCGGGGTGGCACGCCGTATCCCCGGGCGGGGCTTCGAGATCCACTTCCTCGCGGCCGATGAGCGTGTCTACTCACCCGATGAGGTCGAGTCCGCCACCGGAGTCAACGCCTGCGTCGAAGCCGCCATCGCCCTGGATCCGTCCCAGTACCAGTGGGAGTACAAGCGCTACCGCAAGGTGATCCAGGAGCAGGAGGGGCATCACGAGCCTCGGCGCTTTCGGATCTACTAACACGGCTACCGCGGCTGCCGGTTGAGTGGCAGCACGCCTGGACGCTGGTTCACGGCCGGGTCGAGGTCACCCGGTTACACCTGTACGGCAACGCTGCCGCGCGTGACGTGACCCTGGCGGCCAAACGCACCACCCTGCTCCCCAGGTGATTGACCCCATACGAGGAACGATCTCGGCACGACACTGACCAACACTCCAGCATCCGCTATCCTGAATCCAGATAGCGGCACCTCAAAGAATAATAACGATATACAACATGGCCCCCTGGACCGGCTTGCGCAGGGATTGCCGGCGGGATCCCGAGGAGAGTCACCGCATGACATCGCTGATCCGCTTCCTGGCACTCTCGCTGGGCGCGGCACTGGCCATGGAAGCCAACGCCACGCCCGAGACCGAGGAGGCACTGTTCGACACGATCACCGCCCGCGCCGAGCGCCTGGCCGAGTCCCCTTACCGCGCGCTCGCCAACGAACAACCGGCGGCCCTGGCCGAACTCGACTACGACGCCTATCGCCAAATCCGATTCCGCCCCGAGCGATCCCTGTGGCATGACAGCGAGGGGCTGTTCGAGGTGCAGCTGTTTCATCCGGGGTTCCTCTACGACCACCCGGTCGCTCTTAACCTGGTCGCGCCGGACGGCGAGGTGCACCACCTACCCTTCGACGCGTCTCGCTTCCGCTACGAGGACGACGCGGCCCACCTGGCGGAGCTGGAGTTCGACGACCTGGGCTATGCCGGTTTCAGGCTCCACTATCCGCTGAACAGCGGTAACTACCGCGATGAATTCATGGTGTTTCTTGGCGCCTCCTACTTCCGGTTGGTCGGCAGGAAGCAGGGCTACGGACTCTCGAGTCGCGGCCTGGCCATCGATACGGCCTCACCGCAGGGCGAAGAATTTCCTGCCTTCCGCGAGTTCTGGCTGGTCGAGCCCGGCCCCGAGGCCACGCGCATGACCGTGTATGCCCTGCTCGATAGCCCCTCCATCACCGGTGCTTACCGCTTCGATATCGCCCCCGGTAGCCAGACCGTCGTCGATACCGAGGCACGGCTGTTCGCCCGGGAAGACATTGCCAAGCTAGGCGTCGCCCCGCTGACGAGCATGTTCATGCACGGCGATATCGCCGCTTATCCCTCCGACGACTATCGGTTGCGGGTCCACGACTCCAGCGGCCTGGCCCTGCAGACCGGCAGTGGAGAGCGCATCTGGCGTCCACTGAGCAACCCGGAGACGCTGCATCTGTCGAGCTTTCAGGACAGCGCGCCGCAGGGCTTCGGCCTGGTTCAGCGACCACGCCACTTCGACGCCTACCTGGACGCCGAAGCCCGCTACGAGGCGCGTCCCAGCGAGTGGGTGACGCCCCTCGGCGATTGGGGAAAGGGACACGTCGAGCTGGTCGAGATTCCATCGGACAGCGAGACCAACGACAACATCACCGCCTACTGGGTCCCCGAGCGCCCCCTCGAGGCCGGCCAGTCGCGTACCTTCCGCTATCGGCTGCGCACCCTTGGTGTCACACCGCCGCACCAGCAGCTCGCCCACGTGATTCGCACCCGCCAGGGATGGGGCGCCATCCCGGGACAGAGTGACCCGCCTCCGGCCAGCCGACGCCACTTCATCGTCGACTTCCAGGGCCCTACCCTCCAGGGGCTCGATGATGACCAGCCAGTGGCGGTGCGCCTGACGACCTCCAGCGGCGATATCCTCGAGCCGCGCGTCCAGCGTCTCCCGGATGGCGAGACTTGGCGCGCCGCCTTCCGCCTTGCCCCGGAAGGCGATGCCCCGGCCGATATGCGCCTGGCGCTGACCCTGCACGGCGAACCGCTGACCGAGACCTGGAGCTATGTCTGGTATCCCGATGAACGTCGCTGAGCCCGAGATCGCCAGGGTCCATGTCCCCTGGCGTCGCACCCGCCGGCTGGTCTTCGCCCTGCTGGTCGCCGTCACGACGGGCTTAGGCATGTGGACGATGTTCCGCATTCTCCACGTCGGGGGCCTGACCCCCTTGGAGTTCGCCATCCTGACGCTGTTCAGCATCACCTTCGGCTGGATCGCCATCGCCTTCTGGAGCGGCATAATCGGCTTCACGCTGACCCTCGCCGGCCGCGATCCCGTGAGTCTGGCCCGAGTGTCGTCGCCACGACGGCCCAACGATGTCCACTCACGCACTGCCCTGGTGATGCCGATCCACAACGAGGATGTCGAGCGGGTCGCTGCCGGCCTCGAGGCGACCTGCCGCGACCTGTCGCCGATCCCCCTCGAGCACCACATCGAGGCCTTCGTGCTCAGCGACAGTACCGACGCGACCATCGTGAGGCATGAAAAGGCCGTCATGGCGGCCCTGCAGGAGCGGCTGGCCGACCACTGCCGGCTCCACTACCGGCATCGCGACAGCAACGCCGGGCGCAAGGCCGGCAACCTCGGGGACTTCTGCCAGCGCTGGGGGCGATACTACGACTTCATGCTGGTACTCGACGCCGATAGCGTGATGAGCGGCGATACCGTGCTCGAGCTGATCGCTCAGATGGAGGCCAATCCGCGCCTCGGCCTGCTGCAGACGGTGCCGATCCCGGTCCGCCAGGATAGCCTGTTCGGCCGCGCCAACCAGTTCGCCGCAGCGGTCTATTCGCCGATGCTCGCCACCGGGCTGAGCTTCTGGCAGTCCGACGCCGCCAACTACTTCGGCCACAATGCCATCCTGCGCGTCGAGGCCTTCACCCGACATGCGGGCCTGCCCGAGCTGCCCGGCCGGCCGCCCCTCGGCGGCGACATCCTCAGCCACGACTTCGTCGAGGCAGCCTTGCTGCGCCGCGCAGGCTGGGAGGTGCGCATGCGCACCGACCTCGGCGGCAGCTTCGAGGAGATGCCGAGCCAGATCCTCGACTACGCCAAGCGCGATCGTCGCTGGGTCCAGGGCAACTTGCAGCACCTGCGCCTATTGGGGGGACGCGGCCTGCACATGCTCAGCCGCGTGCATTTTCTGTGTGGCGCCCTGGCCTATCTCTCCTCGCTGATCTGGCTGGCGATCCTGGTGGTGAGCACCATCGACGCCTTGATGCGTGCGCTGATCGAGCCCAACTTCTTCACCTCCAATGCCCAACTCTTCCCCGACTGGCCGATCGCCCCGCCCAACCTGATCATGCCACTGCTCGTCGGCACCCTGGCGATGCTGCTGATGCCCAAGGTGCTGGGCGTCTGCCTGGCCCTGAGGCGGAGCCCGGCCCAGTACGGCGGGCGCGCCCGACTAGTGGCCAGCGCCCTGCTGGAGGCCATATTCGCGATGCTGATCGCGCCGCTGATGATGCTCTTCCACAGCCGCTTCGTGATCGAGGTGCTCAGCGGGCGCACCGTGACCTGGGATCCTCAATCCCGGGAGGGGCGCGCCCTGCCCTGGCGCGAAGCCCTGCGCCATACCTGGCCGGGCACCCTGGTCGGCGCCCTCTGGGCCGGCATTACCTGGTGGGTCACGCCGACCTTCTTCTGGTGGTTAACCCCGGTCTGGCTCGGCCTGCTGCTGGCCGCCCCGCTGGTACGATGGAGCAGCAGCCTGTCCCTCGGCCGGGGGCTACGCCGACGGGGCCTGCTGCTGGTGCCCAGCGAGACCTCCCCGCCCCCCGTGCTATGCGAGTCTCCCCCGCTGCTGAAGATATTCCGTGGTGGCGAACCCTCGTCACCGCCGAGAGAGCGTCACTGCGATATGCCAACCCAGTCTTTCATTCACTACAGGGCCGAGCCGCCGACCACCGGGAAGCGGCTTACCCTGGATGAGTGAGGCCAGAGATGTTCGTCAACTACCAACCTGCTAGACTGGTCTTTCGCTTGACGGGGTGCCGGTGGAACCGGCTGAGATCGCCATACGACAATCACTGTCGCCACGGCGAGGCCCGTTGAACCTGATCCGGCTAGTACCGGCGTAGGAATCAAGCGGTAGCCAGGCCACCTCTCTGTCCCTACCCTCCGCCTACGCCCTACCTCATATGCCGGATGTCTTATCCTGACTGGAGGCATGATGGGCTATCGATTCAGCGATCTTACGCAGGCCTGCCAAAACGACTGGCGCGCCTATATCGAGCACGACTTCGTGGCTCAGCTCGCCGCCGGCACCCTGCCGGAAGAGGCATTTCGTCACTACCTGAAGCAGGACTACCTGTTTCTGATCCACTTCGGGCGGGCCTATGCGCTGGCGACCTACAAGAGCCGCGACATCACCGAGCTGCGCCATAGCCTGGATGGCCTGAAGACCATCATCGATGTCGAACTTGGTCTGCATATCGACTACTGCCGCGAATGGGGCATCTCGGAGGCCGACCTGGCCGGCCTGCCGGAAGCCCGGGCGACCATGGCCTATACCCGCTATGTACTGGATACCGGCAACCGTGGCGACCTGCTCGACATGCATGTGGCCCTGGCCCCCTGCCTGGTCGGCTATGGGGTCATCTCCCAGTGGCAGGCCAAGCAACCCTTCACCGTTCGCGGTGAGGCCAACCCCTTCGAGAAGTGGCTGCAGATGTATGCAAGTGACGAGTTCCAGGCCGCCATGCACGACGAGATCGCCTGGCTCGACGCCCGCCTGGCCGATGTCACGCCCGAGCGGTTCGAGCAGCTGGCCACCATCTTCCGCGACGCCACCCGCCTGGAGGTCGACTTCTGGCAGATGGGGCTGGACCTCGCCGACTGACTCCTCCCTGAGCATGACGCCGTCTCATCCGGTGCCATGAAACGATCACGCCGGCCCAGGGGCCGGCGTGATCGTTGTTACTCATCCCGTAATGTATCGGGTAGTGCCCGTAGCCGGGCGACCGGGGCCACGAATTAAAGGCTTACCAGGCCTGTCTGGATAAATACCAGCACCAGCAGCAGCAGGAACAGTGTCTCGGCCACCATCAGGATCACCGGCTTCCAGCCCACCACGGCCAGCTTCTGGAAGGATGTCTTGATACCCAGGGCGGCGATGGCAGTGACCAGGCACCAACGCGACATCTCGGTGAAGCCATCGACCACCACCGGAGGAATCCATCCGAGGCTGTTAACGATCACCAGGGCGACGAAGGCCACCAGGAAGCTCGGCAGCATCGGCACCTTTTGATCGCCCCCCTCTTCCTGACGCTCACGGCGAAACAGGAACATGAACACCATCACCGCCGGTACCAGCATGGCCACGCGCAGCAGCTTGACGAAGGTCGAGACATCGCCGGTATCCTGGGAAATCATGTAACCGGCACCCACCACCTGGGCCACGTCATGGATGGTGCCACCGAGGAAGATCCCCGCTTCGGTATCACTGAGGCCCAATATCCCCACAATCAGCGGATAGGTGACCATCGCCAGGGTGGAGAGCGTGGTCACGCCGGCCACCGTCATGATGGTGTTGCGTTCATGGGTAGCGTTACGCGGCATCACCGCCGACAGTGCCAGCGCGGCCGAGGCCCCACAGATCGCCACCGAACCACCGGTGAGCAGCCCCATATCCCGATCGAGCCTCAGCAGGCGTGCCATGACCGCACCAAAGGCGATGGTGAAGGCCACCCCGCAGATGACGGTCAGCACCGGGCCGATCCCTAGCTCGGCGACCTCCTCGATGGTGATCCGCACCCCCAGCAAGGCCACACCGAGGCGCAGGATAGTCCGCGCCGAGAACTCAACGCCGGCCAGGCAGCGTCCCTCCTCGGAGAGGAAGTGCAGGGTCATGCCGAACAACAGCGCGTATAGCAGGGTTGGACCACCATAGTGATCGGCAATGAAGGTCGTGGCCAAGGCGATCGTGATGCAGATCAATACACCCGGCATTCTTTGCTGAAAGGCATCCATCAGACGCGTCGGGGAAAACCTGGAGACTTCGAGACTGGACATGAAAGTTACTCCCTCGGCGGTCTGGGCCAGACCAGATTGCCGCCTTTGTCGACAGGGGGCGCCCAACAGAGTAAGCGTCCCGCTTATTATTGGAATCATCGGCTCGAGTCGGCCTGAATCCTGGCCGCACCCGCTGGGTATGGGGCTCGTGCGCAGGCGGAATGCACATGGTGGCCCTCATGGCGCATGGTGCCTCGACCACCCTGTCAGAGTTAGCGCCAGTTGATGGGCGTGGTTGAGACCAACCACTTGCCTCTCAGGCGGCGCCACACGTTACCCCATGCGACGCCTTGATCATGTCGGCCGCCTTCTCAGCGATCATGATGGTGGGCGCATTGGTGTTACCGGAGACGATCACCGGCATGATCGAGGCATCGACCACGCGCAAACCTTCCAGGCCATGCACACGCAGCTGATCATCCACCACCGACATGGTGTCCTGCCCCATCTTGCAGGTCCCCGCCGGATGATAGATGGTCTGGCTATACTGGCGGGCCGCATCGAGAAGCTCCTCATCACTCTGGTACCGAGTCCCGGGCACATACTCCTCGGTGATAACCTCGGCCAGCGGCAACTGCTCGGCGATACGTCGTGCAACCTTGATCGCATCCACAGCAACACGACAGTCCTCCTCCGTGCTCAGGTAGTTGGGCTGGATCGAGGGGTAGACTCCAGGATCTGGACTGGTGATACGGATTGACCCGCGACTGGTGGGTCGCAGCTGACAGACCGAGGCTGTAAAAGCGGAGAAGGGGTGCACACCTTCGGCCGGCTTGTCGGCAGACAGCGGCTGCATATGAAACTGGATATCCGGACGCTCCAATCCATCCCGCGACCGGGTAAAGACGCACACTTGGCTGGCGGCAAGGGTCAGGGGGCCTTTGCGAGTCAGCGCATACTGAGTGCCCACCGCCAGCTTCCTGAGCGGGTGGCGCACCTCGTCATTGAGCGTTCGACAGCGCGTCTTGAACACCAGCCGGATCTGCAGGTGATCCTGAAGGTTCTCCCCCACACCGGGCAGCTCATGGAGGCACTCGACACCGACCTCGCTCAGATGCTTAGGATCGCCGATACCCGAGCACTGCAGGATCTGGGGCGAGCCTATCGCGCCGCTGGACAGCAGCACCTCGCGATTAGCCCTCACCCGCTGCACCTGTCCCCCCTGGTGATATTCCACCCCCACCACGCGCTTGCCTTCCAGCAGCAGCCGCTGGCAGTGAGCACGCTTGATTAGTGTCAAGTTGTTGCGCCTTAGCGCCGGGCGCAGAAACGCCTTGGCCGTCGAGCAGCGGAAGCCCTTGTAGGACGTCTGCTGGAAATAGCCGACTCCTTCCTGGGTCGCCCCGTTAACATCGGGGTTCTCGGGAATTCCTGCTGCCTTGGCTGCCTCGATAAAGCGCTCGGCAATCTCACGCCGTAGCCGCAAGTCCGACACCTTCAACGGCCCCCCGGTGCCGTGGAACGCGTCGGCGCCACGCTCCTGGCACTCGGATTTCTTGAAGTACGGCAACACCGCGTCGTAGTTCCAACCAGTGTTGCCGACCGCGGCCCAGTCGTCGTAGTCCTCACGCTGGCCGCGAATGTACAGCAGCCCATTGAGGGAACTCGACCCGCCCAAGACCTTGCCACGGGGCCACTGCAGCCGGCGCCCCTTGATGCCCTTGTCGGGATCGGTCAGGTAGCACCAGTCGGTGGCCGGGTTGTGCATGGTCTTGAAATACCCCACTGGGACATGAATCCAGGGGTTCCAGTCGGCTCCGCCGGCCTCCAGCAGCAGCACCGACACCTCAGGATTCTCACTAAGGCGATTGGCGAGGACACAGCCCGCCGAGCCGGCACCGACGATCACGAAGTCGTAGGCGCTTTGCGTTGGAGTTGTTGATTTCATTGCAATCCACCATTTATTTGAGACTTTTTGTATCAATTATGCTGATACAAAAAAACCAAACGGTCAATATCGATACAAAAAAACTCAATTTTCTTGATCTGCAACAAAACGCGCTCTATGGTGAGGCCAGTGGCTCGCTTGAATTAACATGCCATCTGCGCGAGACCACCCGCATCCCCAAAGATCAACCACAAGATTCGGGAGCAACGCCTCATGACTTCCTCTCAGTCCAACCGTCTCGGCCTCTCGCGGCGCGACTTTCTCAACATCTCTGGGCGCTTCGGTGTGACCTCGACGCTACTCGCCGCCGGAGGCCTTGGCGCTGGCCTCACTGCCAGCGGCCTGGCCCGAGCCGCCGAGTCAGAGCAGAAAAGGCGATACCAGAGTGAGCCGAAGTTCCAACTGCGCTTCGGCGCCTCAGGCTTCAACGAGCGCAATCTCGACCTTCAGAAGTCCGGGCAGCTATTCTTCGCCCGGGACCTCGAGGAGCGCACCAACGGCGCCATTCGGGTCGAGTTCATGGGCAGCAATGAGGTCTGCAACCAGCTCGACTGCGTCAGCAAGGCCCAGCAGGGCATCGTCGATATCTTCTCCGCCTCTACCCAGAACTCTGCAGGCGGCGCGCCCTATCTGAACGTGTTGGACTTCGCCTACATGTTTCCGACCGTCGCCTCGATGTTTCACTTCTTCTACGACCAGCGCAGCGAGACGCTGTTGAGGGAACCACTTCGCCAGCGGCACAACCTGCAGTTCCTGTTCACCCACTGCGACCTGCGCGGGCTGATGATGGGGCTAAACTGGGCCGACAAGCCGTTGGTCACCAGTCTGGAAGAGCTTCAGGGCACCAAGAACCGCGTCACCGGCACTCAGATGGGACGTATCGCCATGGAGCAGCTGGGCCTGAACCCGGTACCGGTGGCCTGGGAGGAAACTCTCGACGGCCTGCGCCAGGGCCTGCTCGATGGCGCCGAGACCTGGATGAGTGCGGTCGCCTATGCCGGCATGGCGCCGGTAGTCTCCCAGGCGGTCGACCTGCGTTTCTTTGCCGGTACCGAGCACACGGCAATGAACCTGTCCAAGTTTGAAAGCCTGGGCAGCGAGCTGCAGGAACAGGTAATGGAGTCGGCGTATGCCGCACAGATCTTCACCCAGGGTATGAACGAGGCCGGCCGCTACCAGATTGTCGGCGCTACCGAGCATCCCGCCGCAGGCACCGTGTTTGCCGAGAATAATGTGCGGGTCGCCCCCCTATCTGATGAGATCCGCGCCCAGGCCGAACAGCTGTGCGCTCCGGAGTTCAACCCCGAGCCCTGGGAGCAGTGGCGCGAGCGCCTCAATGCCTGGGCAGGCGGCGTGGACATCTACCGGGAGATCCATACCATCGCCCGGGAGATTCCCCGCGACATGGCCGCGGTCAACGTGGCGCCGAAACGCTGGTGGAGGGTGTAATGACTGCCCGCGATACTTCCCATACCGCACAGGGGACGCCTGCGGGCGCCCCCCTGCTCCGTCGGCGGCCGGCCTGGCTCGTGCCGATGAAGTGGCTCGACGACCACCTGGAAAAGGCGATCATCCTTATCGCCTATAGCGGAATGGCCGGGATCATCTTCGTCGAGGTCATCCGGCGCTTCTTCTTCAATCTGCAGGCGCCCTGGAGTACCAGCATTCCGGTGCTGCTGTTCCTGTGGCTGACCTGGTTCGGTGCTTCGCTCAACGTCAAGCAGCGCACCCACCTGTCGCTCAACGAGATTCGCATGCGGCTGCCCTACGTCGGCCAGTTCCTGTGCCAGATTCTGGACGCCGTGCTATGGATCGTCTTCGGCGCCCTGGTGATCAACTTCACCATCGACCAGGTGCAGCTGGCGCACATGAACTTCGCCATCGTGCCCGGCACCAACAGCGTCATGCAGTGGTGGTTCTACCTTGCCACGCCCCTTGCCTGGACACTGATCATCATCCGCGTGCTGCAGAACCTGTTCGTTGACGTATGCCGCTTCAGGCGTCGCGAACCCTTCAACCTGCAACCCTCGATCATGGACTAGGAGATATCGACATGACGGACGGACTCATGATCGGCCTGGTCACGGCCGGTTGCACTACCATTTTCCTCCTCGGCGTACCGATCTTCCTGGTCATCGGCCTATGGGTGGTCGGGACCAGCCTGATCATCGACTTCACCCTGGCCAACATCGGCGTCACCCTGTTCCAGGGCCTTAGCTTCTTTGGCCTGCTGGCCCTGCCACTGTTCATTCTGACCGGCGACCTGATCAACGCCGCCGGCATCGCCAAACGTCTCTCCGACTTCGCCTATTCGGTGCTTGGCTGGCTGCGCGGCGGGATGGGCATGGCCACGCTAGGCGCCTGTGGCCTGTTTGCCGCCATTTCCGGCTCCAATGCCGGCACCACCGCGACCATCGGCTCCATCATGCAGCCCGAGATGATCAAGAACGGCTACGACGAGCGGTTCTCCGCGGCCACCGCCGCCTCGGGGGGCACCGTCGGCATCATCATCCCCCCGAGCATCATCTTCATCGTCTATGGCTTCATGATGAACCTGTCGATCAGCGACCTGTTCATCGCCGGCATGATCCCCGGCGCCATGATGGTATTCGGCATGATGGCGGCTTGTCATCTGGTGGCCAAGCGCCATAGCTGGGGCACCCTGATCCCGTTCAAGGCCGGGGCCAGTGCACGATTCGCGCGACGCGCCTACCTGGGCTTTGCCACCATCGGCGTGGTGCTCTATGGCATATACTCGGGAAAATTCTCGCCCACCGAAGCCGCCGCCATCACTGTGGGCTTCACACTGATCGCAGGCCTTCTTATCACCCGAGAGATCCGCTTCACCGCCCTGCCCAGCATTATGCTGCGCTCCGGCCAGATCGCCGGCATGCTGGCGCCGCTGATCGCCATCTCAGTAGTGATGCAGCAGCTGCTGTCGGTGCTGGGTGCCGGCCAGGCACTCGAGGAGCTGCTCAGCGGGCTCGGCAACTACTACGTGATTCTGGGCGCCTGCATGCTGATGATCCTGGTGGCCGGAATGATACTGGAGAGCCTTCCGGTCACCATCATCCTGGCACCTATTCTGGCGCCCATCGCCCAGAGTGCCGGCGTTGACCCAATCCATTTTGCAGTAATCTTCCTGGTGGGGGCAGCCATTGGCTTCGTAACGCCACCCTTTGGCCTCAACCTCTACGTGGCCAGCAGCATTACTGGCATCCCCTATCTGCGCCTGGTGAAGTTCGTGATTCCCTACTTCATCGCCCTGATCACCTGTTGGATCGCAATTTCTCTCTGGCCGGCCCTGTCGCTGTTCCTTGTCGGCTAACCACTGTAAACGGCAAACGCGGCAAGTCCCTTCGGGCTTGCCGCGTTATCATGATCATTTACTGCCGCTTCACGTCAAAGAGGCCTACGTATGCCGACCGACAGCTCCACTTCACGCCGCAATACGACCAACTCCACTCTACAGCGGGGCCTGTTGCTGCTCGAGGCCGTCGCAACGGCCCCTCACGGCATGAGCGCCGCGGATCTGGAACGACGCCTGGAGATCCCCAAACCAACCCTACACCGACTGCTGAAGCAGCTTGAGGAGCAGGAGTTCGTCATCCGCGATCTGGAGGGTCGCCACCTGCTGCCCGGCGAGCGCCTACATTGCATCGCCATGGGAGTGCTTTCAAACGAGCGACTGAAAGCTCCGCGGCGAATCCTGCTCAAGCGTCTGGCAGATGAGGTCGGCGAAACGTGCAACCTGACTCTGCTCGATGGCCACGAGGTCATGTACTACGAGCGAGTCGAGACCAACTGGCCGGTGCGGATCCAGCTGCCACCCGGCTCCCGCCTACCGATTCACTGCACTGCCAGCGGAAAGCTATTCCTGGCGTTGATGCCCCCCCATCAGCGACGCTTACTACTCCAGCACCTCCCGCTGGAAGCTCATACCCCCTACACCGCCACCACGGCCGACGACCTCGAGTCACGTCTGGAGACGATTGTCAGCCAGGAGCTGAGCACCGATGATGAGGAATTCATTCAGGGCATGGTCGCCGTGGCGGTACCAGTCTATGACCAGGCAGGTCGCATGCAGGCCACGCTGGCCATTCATGCTCCTCGCCTGCGCCACACCATCGAAAGCCTGAAGGAATGGGCGCCGCTGATGCGGCGCATCGCATCGGAGCTTCAGGACACCCTGTGGGCATAGCAGTCCATCCTACAGCATGGGGCCTGCGAGCACCTTGTAGCGCTCGAGGGCCCCACCTCAGCCAGTCAGCCGTTCGATGTCAGCCTTCGCCGGCCGCCAGGATCAGGCGGTCAAGCTTATGCTTGGGCATCTGGTGAATATGCAGCCGACGCGCGACATAGAGGACTGCTCCCAAGGCACCCCAGGCCACCAGGGCAATCCAGGAGGGTAGGCTCAAGGCACCCGGCGAACCAGGAATCAGCAGCAGCGACAGGAAGCACAGGCTGCTAAGGGCCCCCATCAGCGACAGTACCTTCTTGAAGGGCGAGACGCAGCCCTCATAGTGTTGCCCCACGCAGGCCGGAGACCACTTGAAGCACTTGTAGGCCACCGCGCAGCAGTAGAAGTAGGCAATCGCCACACCGGTGGCGGCCATGTCAACGATCCACAGCAGCACTTCACGCCCGAACCAGGGCGCCAGCAGGCAGATACCGCAGGTGAACAGAATGCCGGTGGAGGGAGTGCCGTGAACGGGGTGAAGCCGAGCAAACATCTTGGGCAGGAACTTCGCTCGCCCTTGAGCGAACAGCAGGCGACTGGTGGAAATATAGAAGCCGTTGAGACCGGTGGCGATCCCCATCAGCAGCGCCACGGACAGAACCGTGAGCCCCAGGTTGCCCAGCACGCCCTGCACCATCTCACCGGTGCCCCAGACCGGAGAGCCAGCCACCAGCTCGGTCCAGGGCATGGCGATCGAAGTGGCGACAATCAGAACCGAGTAGTGCACAGCCGCCATCAGCAACGCGAGGACAATCAGCATAAATGCCTTCGCCGGTGAGAAGTCGAACTCCTCCGCCGCCTGGGGCACGCTATCGAATCCCACATAGGCCCAGGGCGCAATGGCGACGATGGCGAAAATCGCCGACCAGGTGGCCTTTTCCGGCTGAAACAGCGGCACCATGTTGTCGAACGACGTGGTAGGCGAAACCAGCATCCCGACAACCACCAGAAAGGCACCGCCAACCAGCAGCATGCAGAAGATGAACTGGCTCTTTCCCGAGAGGCTACCACCACGAATATTGATCCAGGCAAACAGCATCAATGCCAGGCTGGCGATGGCCACTTCTCCGAAATAGACCTCCCAGCCGGCAATGGCGTACATTCTTCCGAAGGTCGCTATTTCGGGCACCAGAAACTTCGCCAGTAGAGCTAGTGCGGAAGCATTCAGTGCCACGATGGAGATATATCCTAGTGTCAGAAACCACCCGCAGAAGAACGCATGCTGGCGCCCGAACCCCAGGTAGGCGTAGGAGAATCCTCCACCTGTCACAGGAAAAATTTTTATCAGAAATCCATAACTTACGCCGATGATGATCATCAGCAGAGCCCCGATCGCCAGCCCGATGATGGCCCCCATTGGACCTGCCGTGGCGATCCAGTCGGCGGGGAGCACAAAGCTGCCCCACCCGACGGCGGAACCAAATGCAATGGCCCATACCCAATGCGGTTTCAGACACTTCTTCAGCTGACTGGTTTGTTCCATTAAATTTCTCCTTCGTTCCAAAGATGCAACGATATTGTCAGAAAATCTATTTTTTCCGGCATCCTATGGAAGTCTTTAGGTTACGTTTCTTCTTGTCCCACCTTGGGCTTCTTGCGAAACCTGGAACCAGCAAAAAAGCATAAAGCCCTTGGCAACAAGCGGCTCTCATTGCTTTAAATAGCCACAATCCATACGACTACAAGGTTTTTTCCCAATCCATATCAACACTCGATACTAGGACGTCACCCACAGAGCCGATAGGTCCAGAAATGATTTCCACATTGGACCACAGCGACCAACATCTAATTGACGTTAGTTTATAACTGAAGAACATCGCTGGTGTTTACAAAAAAACGCCACCCATTTTAAAGGGTGGCGCCTGACATTTTCCAAATCTGAGTTACCTAACCCGATCTCTGCCTATATCAACCAACGACTCATGCATTGCTTATCAAGAACTCTTGGGTACCACCACTACCGGAATTTTGGCCCTCTTGATCACCCCCTTGGTTACCTTGCCCGCGTAGCTGGCAGAAAAGCTACGCTTGTTGGCGGCTACCACGATCATGTCAAACTTTCCCCGGCTGGCAAAATGGGAAATTACCGACGATGGATAGCCTTCCAGCACGGTGCAACCTATCTGTCGGTCGCCAAGGGCCTCATGCAGTTGCGAGTGGCGTTGCCAGAAGGCATCGAGCCTGGTTTCCAGTTCAACTCGAGCCTGCTCGATGCGCTGCTCCATTAATGTATTTAGCACGTCACGATCACGAATGTTGACCTTCAGCGTGTTCGCCATTTCATCGGGAAGTGCCTTGACCGCATGTAAGACATGCAGCTCGGCCTGTGTTGCCAGTGCCAGGGAGATCGCTCGATGCAACACGTAGTCGCTATCGGCACGTAGACCCACGCAGCACAGGATGCGCTCTATACCATGACTCATGCTTCCTCCTCGACCGCCACCAGCATCATGGCTTGATGGCGATTCATCGTGGGCCGATCAGTAGCCCAGCAGGCTGGGTAACCACAGCGAGATCTGCGGGAAATAGGCAATGATAAAGAGTGCCACGATCGAAGCACCGGCAAAAGGTAGTGCCTTGAGCGATATTTCCTCGATCGATGCTCCTCCAATACCCGAAGCAACGAACAGATTCTCACCCAGTGGTGGCGTCTGGAAGCCAATCGCCAGGGCACAGACCACGACGATGCCCACATGCACCGGATCCATCCCCAGCATGTACATGATAGGCAGCAGCACCGGCGTCAGAATCATGATTGCCGCCAGAGTCTCCATGAACATACCCACAAACAGCAGGAAGAAGATTACCATGCCCCAGATCAGGTAGATGTTATCGGTAAAGCTCAACATTCCCTCGGCAATATAGGCCGGTACCCGCTGCTCCACCAACAGACGCCCAAAGACCGTGGCCGTGAACAGTATCAGCAACACGCGTCCAGTGATCCAGGTGGTGGTCTCCAACGTCCGCATGGCGGGCTTCCATGCAAGCTCCTTGTGCAGGAAGGTGCCGACGATCAAGGTATAGACGATAGCCACGACAGCGGACTCGGTAGGCGTGAATAGACCGCTATAGATGCCCCCCAGAATGATGATGGGCGCCAGCATCGACCAGACACCCTTGCGCAGGGTGCCGCGGATCTGCGGCCAGGACCAGTGATCGGTCAAGCCTCGATAGCCACGCTTGCGTGAAATAAAGTAGTTGATGCTCAAGAGGCAGCTGGCGATCACGACACCCGGCAGGATGCCGGCGATAAAGAGCTTGGGAATGGAGAGTGTCTGAAAGGCGCCATGCTCGGCGACGGCTTCCGGCGGTGGTTGCAGCCCCATACCCGATATGCCGAAGATCACCATGGGAATCGACGGCGGTATCACAACACCCAGCCCACCCGAGGAGGCGGTAATGGCCGAGCCGTAGCCTCGATCATAGCCACGGTTGGCCATGGCCGGGATCATCAGCATGCCTACCGCCGCGGTAGTGGCGGGGCCGGAGCCCGAGATCGCGCCAAAGAACATGCAGGCAAACACCGTAGCCGCTGCCAGCCCACCGGTCACCGGTCCGGCGAAGGCCTCGGCGATATCCACCAGCCGCTTGGAGATACCCGCGGCCTCCATTAGTGCTCCCGCAAGAATAAACGCCGGCAACGCCATCAGCGGAAAGGATCCCACCGAGGTGAAGGCGATCTGCACGAATGCCATGGGGTTTTCCCCCAAGCTGAGGTAGGTAGCCAGCGCGGCCACCCCCAGGGAGACTGTGATCGGGGCTCCGAGGATCAACAGCAGGAAGAAGACCCCAAACAGGACGTAAATAATCGTCGTATCCATGCCTATCTCTCCCCGCCTTCCGGTGTGTCTTGCACGTCACCACCGGTGTTTTTGAGTTTTTCGACTTCCTGGGATTCGGGGTCGACGATATCTACCTTCTTGATGAATCTTAAATAGTTATTCTGAAGAATGCGGATCGTCATGGCAGTGAAGGCGATCGGAAGAATCAGATAGAAATACTTCATCGGAACGCCCAGTGTCTGAGACTTCCAGAACAGGTTCATCCTGTTGAACACGAAGTCATAGCTCATATAGATAAATACAGCATTGAATCCGATCCAGATCAGGTCGGTCAAAAGACCACAAACCTTTTCCACCCAGCGCGGAAGAAACTTGAACTGGAACGTCACTCGGTTGTGCGCCGACATCTTGGTGGCATATACCGCCCCGAGATAGGCAAACCAGACGAAGGCGTATGTCGCCAGCTCATCGCCCCATGGAAGCGAGTAGCTGAACAGGTTGCGCAGCAGAATCTGTGCGAAAAGCAGCGCTACGAAGGTAACCAGGAGAAACTGGCAGAGATAGTTCTCCAGATTATCGATTAGCTTGAAGAAGTGTTTCATTAAGCCGACCCCCTGAGGCGAGAACCTTCTAGGAACAGCCCTACCCCGGCCAACGGCCGGAGCAGGGGGCGTTTCACGCCATCATGATAAAACCGGGATCACTGCTCCGGAGCGGGCTCTCGACCCAGCGTGGCGAGAACCTCGTCCAGCTTTTCCTTGCCTCCGATGCTGTCGTAGAAGTCAGGCCAGATGCCGGTGGCAAGCTCGATCCACTCCTGCTCGTCATTGGCAGGCTCGACGATCTCCATGCCGTGCTCTTCCACCAGGCGCTGCTTGATGGCTTCTTCGCTTTCCAGCAGGTAGCTGTAGCTGTGCTCGGTGGCTTCCTGACCAGCCTCAAGCACGGCTGTTTGAAGCTCTGGGCTCAGGCTCTGGAATTGCCCCTCGCCAATGATCAGCGGCTCCAGCGAGAAGACATAACAGCTGTCGGTAACATAGTCCTGAACCTCGTAGAACTTCATGGCGTCGATGGTGATATAGGGGTTATCCTGCCCATCGACCACACCCTGCTGCAGGGCAGTGAAGGTTTCCGACCACGCCAGCGGGTTGGGGTTGACGCCCCAGGACTGGTAGGCAGAAATCATGATCTCGTTCTTGGGCACTCGAATCACCAGGCCGTCGAGATCGGCCGGCTCAGCCACTGGACGTGCGGAGTTGGTCAGACGACGGCAGCCTGAATAAGCCCAACCGAGAAGACGCACACCCGCATCTCGAATGGTATTCTCGGCCAGCTCCTCACCGACCTCCCCCTGGGTCAGCAGCTTGGCATCTTCGGCCCCCTGGATGACGTAGGGCAGTGTCAGCACCCCCACTGTCGGCGAGAACGGGGTGATGTTGTTGATGGCGACGATGGAGAGGTCCAGCAAGCCCATGCTGGCATTGTTGACGGTGTCCTGTTCGCTACCGAGCTGACCATTGGGAAAGAGGTCCACGGTGACATCGCCGTCGGTCTTCTCCTCGATCAGTTCGGCAAAGGTCTTGCCAAGTTCATACTGGGTGCCACCGGCGGCGTCGCCGACTGCCATTTTCCAGGTCTCGGCCATCGCGTTGCCACTCAGCGCAAGGCTCACAGCGGATACCGCCATGGGAAGAACAAGTTTCTGAATACGCATAGGGAGCTCCAAGGGTTGTTGTTGTCGTTGACGACAGGTAAATGGCAGGTGACCAGCAACACTGATCATCGAAGAGGGCTCTGCCGGCACGTCAACACTCGGGGAGTCATGCCAGGGTGGTGTCTCGTCCCTTCAGGCCCTACTCTCCTCCATCTCCTTGCATGGAACAGGAGTTATCACCTTTCCATACTTCGGGTTCTACGCACTTACCAGACCACCGACTAGTACCAGTGCGGCATTACCCTTTGGTCCAGCTGTAACAAATGGATTTATAAAGGAAAATGACCAAGTACAATGGACAGCACCACCAACGCGAACTGCCATCGAGCCATGGCGGCACAGCCCATTCCACCGTTGGTAAGATGAGGACAGCGCACCCATGAGCGAGCTACTTTTCCATCTCGATCCCAATCTGCCTGATAGCCTGCAGCGTCAGCTTCGGGAACAGATCGCTCGCGCCATCCTCAACGGCCACCTGCCACTGGAGCAGGCCCTCCCCTCGAGCCGCAAGCTGGCCAGGGACCTGAACGTGGCCCGCAACACCGTGATGCTGGCCTATGAACAGTTGCTGGACGACGGTTATCTGATCGCCAGGAAGCGCAGCGGCTACTTCGTCAACCCCGAGATCCTAAAGGGCCACGCCGAAAAGCCGGTACGTCTCAATGATATCGAAGCCGACCGACTGCCCTGGGAGGAGCTCCTGACCATGCATCCATCCCGGCAGAAGACCATCAACAAGCCCAATGACTGGCCCAGCTACGACTACCCGTTCCTGTACGGCCAGATCGATCCTGACCTGTTCCCTACCCAACGCTGGCGCGAGTGTAGTCGCGACTCGATGAGCGTACCGGCCATCCACAGCTGGGCCGTGGATCACCTCAACAACGATGACCCGATGCTGATCGAGCAAATCCACCAGCGCCTGCTCCCCCGCCGCGGAGTCTGGGCCAAACCCGAGGAGATCCTGGTGACGGTGGGTGCCCAACAGGCGCTATGGATCACCTGCATGCTGATGCTCAAGGCCGGGCGGCGATTCGGCATGGAAAACCCGGGCTACGTTGATGTTTACAACACCGCACGTACCTTTACGGACGATATTCTGCTGCTACCGGTCGATGAGCAGGGGATGCGACTGGACGCCGATATCGCAAGTTGCGATCTCGTCTATGCCACGCCCAGCCATCAATCACCAACCACGGTCACCATGCCTCTGGAGCGTCGGCGTAAACTGCTGGACATGGCCGAGATCCATAACTTCCTGATCATCGAAGACGACTACGAGAGTGAAACCAATTATCTGGATACCCCCACTCCGGCACTCAAGAGCCTGGATCGCCACAAGCGGGTCATCTATGTAGGCAGTCTCTCCAAGACCCTGGCACCCGGGCTACGTCTGGGCTATATGGTCGGCCACCCCACGTTGATTCGCGAAGCTCGAGCGCTGAGACGCTTGATGCTGCGGCATCCGCCGACCAACAACCAGCGTGCCGTGGCGCTGTTTCTCGACCGCGGCTATCACGACGCCCTGCTGCGCCAGATGCATCAGGCATACCACAGACGCTGGCAGCTGATGAGAGATGCCCTTGCCCGTCATATGCCTCACGCAGCGTTGCCTTCCACCTACGGTGGTTCCTGCTTCTGGATCAAGGGGCCTGAGGGCCTCGATTGCCAAAAGCTCAGGCGCCTGGCCGCCGAGCAGAGCATTCTGATCGAATGCGGCGACATCCACTTCTTCGATACTCCTCGTAGAGAGTACTTCCGACTCGGCTTTTCGGCGATTGCCGATGATCGTATCGAGGAGGGGATCGCACGCCTTGCGGCACTGATACCGCTGGCCATGCAGGCCTGTGATACCCCGCCTTCGATCTAGCGCCGCGCTCAGGGAATGGCCCCCACACCAACTATCACCACTCGGCCGCAGTCACAGGGTCGCCAGCGTGGTCAATAGCGCCTCAAAACGCTTGCCAGCGCGACCGATACAGACCACCTGATTATGGCCGGCCACTGGCGCCGGCCGAAAATGCAGTCGCCCACCGCTGAACTGCAGCAGCTGTCGGCTATTTCGGCGCTGACAATGAACAAACCCCTTGGCACGCAGCAGCACATCATCATGTTCAAGCAGAAGCTCCTGTAGCCGTTCTAGATCCACGGCGCTGGACATCGTCAAGCTTGCCGAACGCCAGCCACCCGGGCCACCGCCGGCGTGATCCAGTGGTGCCCCAGTAGCAACCGGTGTCATGAAAGTCCGTGCTGGCGTAGGACGCACCTCGCGTGCGCTTCCCTCCTCCATAGGCTCAATTAGCGCCTCCGGATTCAGCTTCTGTAGTCCGTCAAGCAGCGCCTGTGGCTTATCAGCCCCGGTAAGTCGGTTGACCAACAGACGTGTCGCGGCGCGAATCTGGGCGTGCCAGGTTTCGCCGACCAGCCGATCGTCGCGATGGGTCTCGATACGACTGCCGTCGACCAGGCAAACGACCTCCTCGAGCTTCAGGCGTTTCGAAACACGGGCAATATCGGCGATGCGCGCAGGATCGGCGACCCCGCTGGTCTCGATAAACACCGCTCGCGGCGCCTGCTTGAGTCGCATGGCCTCGGCCAGCTGCTCGGCCAGAGTGCCCCCCAGGGTGCAGCAGAGACAACCATTGCTCAGCTGGATCATTCGATCATCGCGGTAATCGATCAGCTCGGCATCGATATTGATATCGCCAAAATCGTTGATCACTATCAGCGAGTCCTCGGGAATCCCTTGCCGAATCAGCTCATTGAGATAGGTCGTCTTGCCCGCACCCAAAAAGCCGCTGATTACCGTAAGCGGCGCCTCAGCCACCTCACTCGGCCTCATGCACGCGCCCTCCCAGCACCGTTGCCAATACCTGGATATCCTTCAGGTCCTGCGGCGGTGACGCCAGCGGATCACGGTCCAACGCGACCATATCGGCGAACTTGCCGATTTCAAGGCTGCCCACCAGATGATCAAGGTGCAACGTATAGGCGGCTCCCAGCGTAACCATCTCCAATGCCTGCTGGACTGAAACCCGCTCCCTCTCACCCAACACCTGACCCGTGGCAGTCTGGCGCATGACCGCGCACCAAGCGGTGAATAGCGGCCCCAGCGGGGTGACCGGGGCATCACTGTGGATGGCAGTGGGAATCCTTAATCGTGCAGCGCTGGCCAGCGGTTCGAGTCGCTGGCAGCGTTCATGCCCCAGGGTACGCTGGCGATGAATATCACCCCAGTAGTAGAGATGGTTGGCGAACATGTTCAGGCATAGGTCCTGAACGGCAGCTCGTCGCATCTGGGCATGGTCGATCACCTGGCAGTGCTGAAGGGTGTGGCGATGATCGCACCTGGGCCAGAACGTCAATGCCCCCTGCAGCGCATCCAGCATCAACTCGACGGCCTCATCGCCGTTGGTATGGATATGCAGCTGGATACCGGCCTGATGGTAGGCTTCGACTATCTCTCTGAGTGTCTCCGGGGGGGCATTCCAGATGCCATTGGCATGGCCATCATGATAATGCGGCCACTTGAGGCGTGCGGTGTAGCCCTGAATCGAGCCGTCGGTCATCAGTTTAACTGGTCCGAAATGCAGCTTATCGTTGCCTTGCTCGAGGCAGCCCTGCAGGCGCTGGATGCCATCTTCCACCGACCAGGCAAGCGCTGCCATAGCAGGTACCAGACGCACCGGATAGCTCTCCTCGGCGGTTACCTCCTTGAGTGTTGCGATACCCTCATCGGTCAATGGATTATAGAGATCCGTAATGGTGGTCACCCCGGCATTGCGGGCGACTCTACCGTAACGGTGCAACGTCTCTGGGACGCCTACCATCTCGAAAAGATTCATGCCCAGGGTTTCGAAGACAGCGTGCATGGCGGCCATTTCCTGAAGTTCGCCGTTAGGTCGGCCGTCTTCGCCAAGCATGATGCCTTCAATCGCCACGTGCTGGTGCAGCCCTGCATGCTCGAGCATCGCAGAGTTGACGGTCATCACGTGTAGGCTGGCGTGCAGGATCACCAGAGGGCGGTCGTTGACCGCCTCATCCAGCTGTCTGCGGTCGAGCCTGGCACCCTCGAAGTAGACCGGGTCGAACCCCCAGGCGATCAGTGGCTGACCCGGCGGCAACCCCGCCGCCTGATCTCGCAGCAGCGTTTGAACGGCCTCGAAGGTCTGGGCACCGGCCCAGCGTTCCCCCTCAGGATCGCGGCGCGGGAAGTACCCCACGTAGGGGTACTCCCACATGGCCCCCTCCAGGGCATGGCTATGACCTTCGACAAAACCCGGCATCAGGCAGTTGTCGGCGAAGCGACGATCCACCTCAATCTCGCCAAGCTCCTGCATCACTGCCATATCCCCCACCGCCAAGATACGGCCGTCCTTTACTGCCACATGAGTAGCCACGGGCTGTGAAGGGTTCATGGTGATGATCTTGCTGGCCTCATAGACTCGGATCATTGCAACTGCTCCTTGGGGCTACCCTGAATGGTGGGGGTGTCAGAAATCGGCTCCTGGTGTCGCGCCGAGGCGGAGGGCAAGTCGTCCCAGAAAACGGCGGCCACGCTCTCCTCTGCTCCATGTTTGGTGATCAAGCTTCCGCCCACGATGACCACTAGAGAAACCAGGAAACCAGCAAAGACCTGGTCGATTCCGGTATCGAAAAGCGGCCAGATCAAGGTAGTCGCACAAGCCAGGATCATGCCCGCCATGACGGCTTTCCCGGTCACCCGACTCCAGAACATAATCGCCAGGAAAGGAATCACCAGGGTTGTCGCAGACAGCCGCAGTGCCCACTGATAGAGCGAGATGATATCGGTCATCAGGAAGGCAACGCCGAGAGCCGCTACTGCGATCAACACCACACTAAGCCTGGCCACGAACATCTTCTGATCGTTGTTGGCATCAGGGTTGATCATTCGAGCGTAGATGTCCTGAGAGATATTCGAGGCACCCTGAAGGATAAAGGAGTCGGCACCGGTCATCAGCGCAGAGAGCAGACCCACGACCACGATGCCACCGACCGCCGGGTGCAACAGCTCAACCGTCACATAGGAGAAGATCAGGTTTGGGTTCATGTCGAGAGGGACGAACTGACGGGCCACCACGCCGATACCGAAAGGAAGCAGGGTGAGCACCAACAGTGAGGCATAGGCGGTCACGCCGGCCTTTACCGCCACCCGCTCGTCCTTGGAGGCGAAAATGCGCTGCCAGGTTGACTGCCACACCAGATAGAAGGGTGCCACGGTCAACGCAAATACCAGCACATCGCTCAGCCCTCCTGCTCCCGTTGGACTGATGTAGTCCACCGGCGTATTGGCAATGATCGATGAGAAGCCACCACCGAAGTTGACCACGACCACGGCCAGAATCACGATACCTAGCACCACGATCACACTCTGCAGAGCATCGGTTACGATGGTGGCCACCAACCCACCAAGAATGGTGAAGCCCAAGATCAACGCAAAGGAGAGAGCGATACCTACCTTGACGTCCATGTTGAAGACAATATGGAAGATGGTGCTCATACCGACGATTTGCAGTGCCGTAGTCGGCACCGAGTATACAAAGGCGGAAAACACCGAGGGCAACAATCCGACCCGAGCGCCGAACCGCTCGCCGAAAAGATCAGCCAAGGTGTAAAGCCGTTGGCGACGAAGAGGGGCGCTGAACAGGATGATCAGCAGCATACTGGTCAGCAGTGCCGGTGCGGCGAACTTGAAGTAGCCCGACATGCCAACGGTGAAACCCATGCCGATCCAGCCGATGAACACGGCTGCGCCACAGTTGGTACTGATATGGGTCCCTACGATCTTCCAGAACCCCATATTCCACCCGGCAATCAGGTAGTCATCGGAGTTCTTGACCTTTAGAAAATAGTAGAAACCGATGGCGAACATGCTCGTGAAGTACGCCACGATATAGCCGTAGTACCACTCCATACGATAGTCCTCGTGCTTATTGTTGTTGACGCTGTTTGTTGCGAGTTATTGCCTGCATGCGTAGCTGTTGGTGGCTTGTCGCTGCTCGTATCAGTGCTGACTGCACTCCGCGGCTGCGGTCGCCGAAGCCCTGACCTGATCAGCCTCAGGGGGCTGCTCGGCAAGATGCAGCATCGCATCAAGCAGCACATTGGTGCCCGCTGCCAGGTCGTTCAGCTCGGCGCTCTCGGCCTCGTTGTGGCTCAGACCGCCGGCACAGGGCACGAAGATCATTGCCGTAGGCGTCACACCGGCAAGATGACAGGCATCATGGCCGGCACCTGACAACATGCGGCGGTAACGATAGCCCCTGGAGCTGGCGGCCTCTTCGATGACCTCGATACAGTCAGGATGAAAATCAACGGGGGGTGTATCCATGATCCGGTTGAGCTGAACCACGACAGAGGTATCCTCTGCTACCTTCGCGCTCGCCTGCCTGAGCGCGCTCTCCATCGACGCCTGCCCCTCGACACGGGGGTGGCGCATATCAATTGTCAGCTCCACCTGGCCAGAGAGGGTGTTGGGTGAGTTCGGCACATTCTCGATATGTCCGACACTAGCCACGGCCAGGGGCGCATGAGCGTCGGCGATCGCCTGCACCTCCACGATTAGACGGGCGGCGGCGGCAAGCGCATCCCGCCGCCCCAGCATCGGAGTGGAGCCGGTATGCGCTTCCTGCCCGGTCAGCGACACTCGATACCAGCGTGAACCCTGGACACCGGACACCACACCGACGGTCTTCTGCTCCCGCTCGAGGACTGGCCCCTGCTCGATATGGGCCTCCAAGAAAGCCCCCAGCCGATGACTGCCACAGGCCACCTCACCGACATAGCCAATAGCCTCCAAGGCCTCCGCCAGGGAGATACCATGGTCGTCCTGACGGGCCAGCGCATACTCCAGCGAATAGACACCTGCATGAACCCCGGAGGCCAGCATCGGCGGCGTGAAACGTGCCCCCTCCTCGTTGGTCCATACGCAGACCTCCAGCGGGCTGCGAGTCTGTATGCCGTTGTCATTGAGTGTCTCGAGCACTTCCAGGCCAGCCAGCACGCCAAAGACACCATCGAAACGACCCCCTAGAGGCTGAGTGTCCAGATGGCTTCCGCAGGCGATGGGGAGGCATTCGGGGTCGGTCCCGGGCCGGCGGGCAAAGATATTACCCAGGCGGTCGATACGAACCTCACAGTTGGCTTGGCGACACCACTCGATGAACAGGTCACGACCACAACGATCCTCGTCGGTCAACGCCAAACGCGAACTCCCTCCTAAAGAGGTAGCGCCGATTTCCGCCATGGACATGATTCGCTGCCACAGACGGCGCGCATTGATATTCACTAAAGTCATAATTACCTACCTTGTTAGTTTGTTGTCAGGTAATTCGAAGGGGCGAGTCGCTTGGGCGACCTGCACTGCACCTCTCAAGGTAGCGAGACAAAGTCGCCTCGTATAATATCAAAACGCTAACAACTGATACTCCCAAGGCATCAAATGAGTCGTTATCTACAGTCTCAGATACGCTATTTCATGGCAGTTGCTGAAGAACTGCATTTCCGCCGCGCGTCAGAGCGGCTTCACGTGGCACAACCGGCGGTCAGCAGGGCAATCCGTCAACTCGAGACGCAGCTAGGTGTGACACTGCTTAAACGAGACAACCGCAATGTCGCGCTAACGGCGGGAGGAGAGGCGTTTTATAGGGAATGTAGGAAAGCGGCCGACATCCTGGAGGATGCCGGCGCCAGTGCCATTAGAGCGGCTGGCGGCGAATCCGGTCACTTGGCGATCGGGTATATCGACTTTGCCATCAATGGACCTCTACCCAGGCGTCTGTCACGATTCTACGAGGCCTTTCCCGATGTCAGTATCGAGCTGAGACGGCGCGACTCCCACGCTCAGCTGGAAGATCTGGAAGCCGGCCGGCTCGACCTGGGACTCTTGATCGGCCCTGTAACATCCGACAAGATCGTTCATCGCACCTTCTACCAGGCGCCCTATGTAGCGGTATTACCTCGCGACCACCCGTTGGCAGAATGGCGGGCAATTCCCCTCGAGGCCCTAGCCAATGAACCTTTTATACTCGGCAACTCCGATAGCTGGCGTCATTTCATTCCTCACCTGCAGTCCTACTGTCTCAAATCAGGGTTCATTCCTCGTGTCGCGCTGGAAGCACCCAATAGCGACAGCATCTTCGGGCTAGTGGCTGCCCGAATGGGCGTAACCCTCTATCCGGATTGCGAGCTGAGCCACGAACGCAGTGACATCGCCATTCGTCCGCTGGAAAACAGCAATGCCAGGCTGAGTATTGAGCTCGCCTGGCATGCTGATAACACCAATCCTGCTCTGACTTCCTTCATCGAGCAGAGCTGGTGACTAAGGAGCGCGATAACGGTTCGGCGGGCCCAGACCCGCCAAGCCGGTAATCGACGCTCAGAGCACCTCATCCTTTAGGTGGTACCAGCGATACAGGAAACGCTGGCCGAAGCGCCGGAAGGGCGCGAAGGCCTGTGACTCAACCATCTCACGGACATTCGGGTACGGCAGTTTGGAGGTGAAGATCGGCAGATCCAGCTCCTGGCCATGACCGGCGATCCACTGTGCCAAACGCCGCCCCGCCTGGGCGGAGTACATCACGCCGTTGCCGCCGTAGCCCAGGGCGTAGTAGACCGTCTCCTTGGCATCGGGCTGATGGATGCGTGGCATCATGTCGTGACTGACATCCACCCAGCCCCACCAGGAATAGTCGATATCGACGCCCTGGAGCGCCGGGAACTTGCGGTGCATGTTACCCACCAGCATATCCTTGTACTTCTGCTGTGGGGCGTCCCGGCCCGTGATGGCACTGCGGCTGCCGATCTGCAGGCGGTTGTCCGGCAACAGGCGATAGTAGTGACGCAGAATGCGCGTGTCGGTGATGACCTGACGCGTGCGCAGGCCGCAGGCCTCGATCTCGTCATCGGTCAGCTTGCGCGTGACGATGGAGTTCGAGAGGATCGGCAGCAGCCGGTTCTTTAGCTCGCGATGCAGGCTTTGGGAGGTGTAGCCGCCGGTGGCGATGCCCACGGCCCGCGCCTTCACCACCCCCCCAGGGGTCTGCAGATAGTGCACGCCGCCACGGGTCTCGAAACCCTGTACCGGGCTTGCCGGATGGATCTTCACGCCCAGTGCCCGCGCCTTGCGGTGATAACCGAAGGCCAGCTTGCCGGCATGGATACCGATGCCCTCGGGCTCGTGCATGGCACCGGCCGCTTCCTGGTCGCCGAGCCACTCACGCTTCACCGTATCGGCATCGAGGATTCGGGCATCGTAGTCGAAGGTCTCGCGCAGCAGCTTGGCCTCTTTCTCGAGGGTCGGCATGACCTTGTCGCGGTGGGCCACGTAGAGGTGACCACCCGACTGCGGTTCGCAGTCGATATCCTTGATCAGCTCCTTGAACGTCGCCATGCCATCGAGGCATTCGCGATGCAGCTTGAGCGCCGTGTCCAGGCCGTAGCGCTGGATCCACTGGGAGCGCTTGAGACGACCCGAGGCACACTGAGCCTGGCCGCCGTTGCGGGTCGAGCAGCCCCAGCTGGTACGATTGGCCTCGAGCACGGTGGCCTTGATGCCGTACTCCTGAGCCAGGAAGATCGCCGCCGTGAGTCCCGTGAAGCCGGAACCGATGATGACCACATCGGCATCCGTGTCCTGGGTGATGGGCCCATCATCGGCCGGCGGCTCGCCGGCGGTGCCGATCCAATAGGTCGGCGCATAGTCACGACCCGTCCCCGGAGTGGTACTCTTCAGGGGGTCATAGGCCGGATCATATGGCTGGGCGGGTGAGGTCTTGGTCGCCTCGTTCTCCACCCCGCTTCTTGGCATTGTTGTCTCCATGATCGGACTCCTAGCAGTCTGGATACTGTGCTCGAACCCGAAGCAATCAGGCGTTGACGGGCGGACGGTTCTTGCGGAAGGCGTTCTTCACGGCGATCTTGCCATCGCGGAAAGTGAAGGCGTCGATCATGCGCGCCTCGGAGCGTACGCCGTCGGTGGTGGTACCCTTGTAGGTCGACTCGGTGAAGCCCTTGTCACCGACGACATGATGTTCGGCATCGACCCAGGCGGCATCGGGAGCACTCTTCCAGGCGTTCTCGAGACCCTGGCGCACCTCCTCCTGACCAACAAAACTCTTGCCAAGCAGATCGGGACCGCCAACGGCGTGGAAGACGCAGTCATCGGTCATCATCGACATGATCGCGTCGATGTCGTGATTGTTGAGAGCATCGCTAAAGGCCTGCAGAAACTCGGTGGTCGGCTGACTCATGATGGACTCCTGGTGAGTTGTCGTTATCGGTACTGCCCTGCCGGGCAGCTGGCTGATCGTGGCGACACCTGGGCCGCGTACAACCCAAGACTACTGACAAAGCACCCAGGACATTAGCGCCAGATACATACCGGCTGTTGGGCCAGAGAAGCCGGCAAGAGCAGTGTTGTTCGCCACCTCCATGGCCATCCAATTGACATGAAACCTGAACACGGAAACCCCGGCTCAACGGCGCATGAGGCCGTTGAACCGGGGTTTCATTTCCCCCGGTACTGCGGGGGGACGCCCTTACATTAGAGCTTCAGGATCAGACGTAGTCCTGATACTTCTCGAGCATGCGCACCGGCTTCTTCAGGGCGTCACGGCGGAAGGGGTCGCCCAGCTCGCGGGTGCACATGACCTCGATGACGCAGGTCTTGCCTTCGTTCATCTGCATGTCCACGGCCTTCTTCAGCGCCGGGCCCACGTCTTCCAGACGGTCCACGGTGATGCCCTCGGCACCCATCGCCCGACCGATCTCGGCGAAGCTCTGGTTGTCCAGCTCGCCCGCCACGAAGCGACGGTTGTAGAACTCGACCTGGTTCTTCTTCTCGGCGCCCCACTGGCGGTTATGGAACACCACCGCGGTCACCGGAATGTCGTGACGCACCGCGGTCATGATCTCCATCAGGCTCATGCCCCAGGCGCCGTCACCGGCGTAGGCGATCGCCGGACGCTCCGGTGCGGCCACCTTGGCCCCCATGATGGTCGGCAGT
>NZ_JADNRL010000018.1:39891-40570 GCF_015595025.1 Halomonas sp. KAO | reverse complement strand
CGGTCACCGGAATGTCGTGACGCACCGCGGTCATGATCTCCATCAGGCTCATGCCCCAGGCGCCGTCACCGGCGTAGGCGATCGCCGGACGCTCCGGTGCGGCCACCTTGGCCCCCATGATGGTCGGCAGGGCATAGCCGCAGTTGCCGAAGCTCATCGGCGCGAAGAAGCTGCGCGGCTTCTCGAAGCGCAGGTAGCTGTGCGCCACCGCGTTGATGTTGCCGATGTCGGTGGAGACCATGACGTCTTCCGGCATCGCCTTCTCCAGCTCGCGCAGCACCTGACGCGGATGCAGGTACTCGCCGCCGGAGAACGGGGTCTCGTCCTTGGCCTCGTCGATGGCGTCGAGGCTGAACGGGTCCTTCTCGTGGGTCCACTCGTCCAGCTCGCGCTCCCAGGCCGCCTTCTCGCTGGCGATCTGCTCGGCGCGCTCGCCCTTGCTGGCGTCGCAGACCAGCTCACGACCGGCCAGGCGCTCGGTGATCGCCTCGGCGGCTTCCTTGGCATCACCGCAGATGCCTACCGCGATCTTCTTCACCAGACCCAGCATCTTGTGGTCGGCGTCGATCTGGATGATCTTGGCATCCTTCGGCCAGTAGTCCATGCCGTGCTGCGGCAGGGTGCCGAACGGCCCCAGGCGCGTGCCCAGTGCCACCACCACGTCGGCCTGGGAGATCAG
>NZ_JADNRL010000018.1:32752-39881 GCF_015595025.1 Halomonas sp. KAO | reverse complement strand
ATCTTGTGGTCGGCGTCGATCTGGATGATCTTGGCATCCTTCGGCCAGTAGTCCATGCCGTGCTGCGGCAGGGTGCCGAACGGCCCCAGGCGCGTGCCCAGTGCCACCACCACGTCGGCCTGGGAGATCAACTTCATGCCGGCCTTGGAGCCCTGGTAGCCCAGCGGGCCGCACCACAGCGGGTGGCTGGCCGGGAAGGAGTCGTTGTGCTGGTAGCTGTTGACCACCGGCGCACCCAGCCGCTCGGCCAGCGCCTTACAGGCCTCGACGCCGTCGGCCATCACCACGCCGCCACCGGAGACGATCACCGGGAACTTGGCATTGGCCAGCAGCTCGGCGGCCTCGTTGAGGGTCTTGGTGCCGCCCGGGCCGCGGTCGAGACGCGCCGGCTTGGGAATCTCGCACTCGATCTCGCCGTAGAAGTAGTCACGCGGGATGTTGAGCTGGGTCGGCCCCATCTCGGACATCGCCCGGTCGAAACAGCGTCCGGTGTATTCGGCCATCCGCGCCGGGTGGGTCACGTGGCCCTGGTACTTGGTGAATTCCTGGAACATCGGCAGCTGGTGGCACTCCTGGAAGCCGCCCAGGCCGATGCCGTTGGTGCCCGCCTCGGGGGTGACGATCACCACCGGGCTGTGTGCCCAGTAGGCCGCCGCAATACCGGTCACACAGTTGGAGATGCCGGGACCGTTCTGGCCGATCACCGTGCCGTGGCGGCCCGAAACACGGGCATAGCCATCGGCCATGTGGGCGGCGCCCTGCTCGTGCACCACCGGCACCAGGCGGATGCCGGCCGGGGCGAAGATGTCCATGGCGTCCATGAACGCCGAGCCCATGATGCCGAACATGTCGGTGACGCCGTTGGCGACCAGGGTCTCCACGAAGGCCTCCGAGGGCGTCATCTTCTGCTTGCCTTCCACGACCTGACGGGTATCTGTGGTGTTCTCTGTGCTCATGAGGGTCCTCCGAGGCGACACTGTCGAAATGCGCTATGTGGCTTTCTTTATTATGGAATGAATCATTCCGATTTGCGGAATGCGATGTCACTCTAGATCGCCGAGATCCTAACGTCAACACGATATTTCATAAATCGGTACGATTTGATTCTTTTTGAGAAACTGATCTATTATCGGCCTATCGCTCGACGTGGCACGCTCGCAGCACAACAACTGCTCATAGCACAACAATCGCCCATTCACGCGCCAAGCCCGGCAACACGACGGCCGCAGGGCTCAAGGTCAACGGCCGACGACGGCCGAGGAGACAGTGATGACAGATCTGATCAATGCCAAACCCGACGTCATGCGCTCGGTCCGTGAACTCTTCGGTATCGACAGCGACCTCGAGGTACCCGCGTTCAGCGAGCGTGACGAGTACGTGCCGGAGGTCGACGAGGCCTACCGCTTCAACCCCGATGTGACGCTGGCGATCCTGGCCGGCTTCACTCGCAACCGCCGCGTGATGGTTCAGGGACTGCACGGCACCGGCAAGTCGACCCATATCGAACAGGTCGCCGCCCGCCTCAACTGGCCCTGCCTGCGGGTCAACCTCGACGGCCATATCAGCCGTCTCGACCTGGTCGGCAAGGACGCGATCGTGGTGCGCGACGGCGTGCAGGTCACCGAGTTTCAGGAGGGCATCGTGCCCTGGTCACTGCAGCGCCCGGTGGCACTGATCTTCGACGAGTACGATGCCGGCCGGCCGGACGTGATGTTCGTCATCCAGCGCATCCTCGAACGCGATGGCAACTTCACCCTGCTCGATCAGAACCGGGTCATTCACCCCCACTCCCACTTCCGGCTGTTCGCCACCGCCAATACCGTAGGCCTTGGCAACCTCACCGGGCTCTACCAGGGCACTCAGGTGCTCAACCACGCCCAGATCGATCGCTGGAACATCGTCGCCAAGCTCGACTACCTGCCGCGTGATGAAGAGGTAGCGATAGTGCTGAGCCGAGTGCCCAGCAAGGACTACGAGAAGGGACGCGAGTTGATTTCTGCCATGGTGGCGGTCGCCAACCTGACCCGCCAGGGCTTCGCGGCAGGCGACCTCTCCACCCTGATGTCACCCCGCACGGTGATCACCTGGGCCGAGAACTGCGAGATCTTCCGCAATCCCGCCCTGGCCTTCCGGCTCTCGTTCCTCAACAAGTGTGACGAGGCCGAACGGCCCATCGTTGCCGAGTACTACCAGCGCTGTTTCGGCGAGGAGCTAGACGAATCCTGGATGCAGGAGGCCCGGCCGTCATGACTGCAAGCGCCCAACAGCAGGCGCGCCGGCAGCAACGGATCGAGGAGCTCTGCGCGGCCAGTCTGCGTGCCATCACCGGCCATGCCGACCTTCACTATCGCGGGCAGCGCCTCCATCAGGGCGAGAGGCGTCTCCCCACTCACGCGCCGCATCTGCGTATCGACCCGGCCCAGGATGACTTCGCCGACTGCCGGGCCGTCGCCGATGGCATGGCGATGCGCCTGCTGCACTCCGACATGGCCCTGCATCGACAGCACTGTCCCGATGACCCGATCGAGCGGTTGGTGTTCGAGCTTCTCGAGCAGCTGAGGGTGGAAACCCGGGTCCCCGACGATATGCCCGGCATGGCCGATAACCTGCTGCAGCGCTTCGAGCGCTGGTCGCGCGACTTCTACCGCTCCGGCCTCACCGAGGGCAGCATCGGCCTGCTGCTCTACACCGTGGCCCAGATGTGCTGGTCACGACTGCATGCCCGGCCGGTACTCGAAGAAACCGAGGATTACATCGAGAGCACTCGCTTCTCCCTGGTGCGCGAACTCGGAACGGCACTTCAAGGCCTGCGACGCCAGCGTCATGACCAGGACGCCTACGCTGAACACGCCCTGGCGATCGCTGCCATCGTCGGTAAGCGGGTACGCGCCGAGCGGGCCCAGACCGAAGATGACGATGATGCCGCCGATCACGAAGAGGCCGCCACCGGCGCCTTTGCGTTGCTGCTCGACTTCGATGACAGCGACGGCGACGACGCTGGCATCGCGGCGGCGGCCACCGGGCGCAGCAAGGTCTTCGAGGACTCGGCCTCGACCTATCGCGTCTTCACTACCCGCTTCGACCGCGAGGTCAACGCCGGCAGCCTGGTACGCCGCGCCCTGCTCCGCGAATATCGCGAGCGCCTCGATCAGGCCACCGCCGAACAGAGCATCAATATCCCTCGCCTGGCACGTCGACTCGGCAGCATTCTGTGGGAGCCTCGCCAGGATGGCTGGGCATTCGGCGAGGAAGAGGGCCGTATCGACGGGCGTCGACTGGCCCAGCTGGTCAGTTCGCCCACCGAGCGGCGGCTGTTCTATCGCGAACAGCTCAAGCTGGGCACCGACTGCGCCGTCAGCCTGCTGATCGACTGCTCCGGCTCCATGAAACATCACATCGTCCCGGTGACGATGATGGCCGAGAGCCTGATCCGCGCGCTGGAGATGATCGGTGCCGGCACAGAACTGCTCGGCTTCACCACCGGCGCCTGGAATGGCGGACGCGCCTACAAGGAGTGGATGCGCAGCGGACGCCCCCGCGAGCCGGGCCGTCTCAATGAGGTCTGCCACATGGTGTTCAAGGACGCCGAACGTAGCTGGCGTCGCGCTCGTACCGACATTGCCGCCCTGCTCAAGGCCGACCTGTTTCGCGAGGGCATCGACGGCGAAGCGGTGGACTGGGCCTGTGAGCGCCTGCTCGCCCGACCGGAGAACCGTCGTATCCTGATCGTGATCTCCGATGGCTGCCCGGCGGACAGCGCCACCAACCTGACCAACGACACCTACTACCTGGACAACCACCTCAAGGAGGTGGTCGCCAGACGCACGCGTGAAGGCCAGGTCGAGGTGCTGGGCCTGGGCGTAGGGCTGGACCTGAGCCCCTTCTACCGCCGCTGCCTGGCCACCGACATGTCCGAGGCGCTCGATACACACCTGTTCGATGAGATCGTCGAACTGATCGGCGGACGCCACCGCCGCTAACCCCTCAGCCCTACCTGTTCAGAGGAGAAGATCATGGCAATCCAGGTCATCGATTTCGGCAAGGATACCGGCACCACCGCACGCCGCCGCCTGGCCGACTTGCCGGACCGAGTGGTCGAGGGCGACCCCAACCACGAATCCACGCTGTTCTTCGAGAGTCCTGACGGCAAGATGATCGCCGGCACCTGGACCAGTACCCCGGGCAAGTGGCACGCCTTCACCGATCGCGACGAGTTCTGTTACATCCTGTCGGGTCATGTGCGCCTGATCGCCGAGGATGGTAGCGCTCAGACCTTTCGCGGCGGTGACGCCTTCCTGATCCCCGATGGCTTCCGCGGCTACTGGGAGGTGATCGAGACCACCACCAAGCACTTCGTGATTCGCGATCACGCCGCGGAGTGAGGAGAAACCGATATGGCCAAGACACGCCTGGTGCACCAGTTCGGCATGGGCACTTCGATCCGCAGCCGCAACTACACGGAAGCGGCGGCGCGGGCGATCCGCGACGCCCTGTGGCACAACTCCCTCAATCTTGCCGATGCCTTCGACTTCCCCAGAGAAGCGATGCTGATCGACGTCGAGATCGGCGTGCAACGGCCCGAGGCCGTGGACAGCGACGCCCTGCTGGGCGTCTTCCCCTACGGCCAGCCGAGCATCACGGTGGTCAAGGGTGGCCTCGACATCGACAAGCCCGACGGCAGCGGCACCAGCGTGATCGCCAATGCCGCCGTCATCGTCTCCTTCGATATGGAGCCGCGTCATGACTGAGAAACGCATCATTCTCGAGATGGGTACCGGCAACGACCTCTACGGTGAGGACTACACCAAGGCCGCCTGCCGCGCCGTTCAGGATGCCCTGCACCACTCCTCCATCGTGCTGTTCAAGTCACTCGGCATCGACCATCGGGAGATGCGCGTTCAGGTGACCATCGGCGTTCAGCAGCCTGAGCGGGTCGATATCGAGACACTGCGCGCCGAACTGCCTCGCGGCCGCCCCGAGGTCCAGGTGGTTCACGGCGGGCTCGATGTCCATGATCCCGTCAACAACACCACTCACGTCATCGCGACCGCCGCCATCGCCGCCTTCCTGCCGCTGGAGCAGGGTGCATGGAAGCTGAGTGAGGCCCAAGGATAGTCGTACTATCACGCAAGATGATAAGGGAATTCGGTAAGCTGATGCGCCCAGCCCCCCCCGGCGCCACTCGGCGGGGCTGGGCCGCGAATGACCGACGCAACACTCTTACAGCACTCTTACAGCACTTCCGAGGCGATCAGTCCCCCCCCGATCAGCATCAGCGTGACGAAGGCGACCCGGCGCATCGCCAGCGCCGAGAGCGGCGGTGGGCAGCGGCGACCAATATAGGTCGCCAGGGCCACCACCGGAATGGCCCAGGCGGCAAGAATCAGGATCTCGGCATCCAGTTCCCCACGCACACCGATAAACAGGGTCCGCATACCGGAGGTGGCGGCGAACAGAAGAATCAGCATGTTGCGAATCGCCATCAGCGACATCGGCTGGCGATAGCACTGATAGATGACCGGTGGTCCGGCGATACCGAACAGCCCCCCGAACAACCCCGATAACATGCCACTGATAAAGAAGCTGCCCCGCGAGGAGAGCGTTTCACGGGGTCGCGGCCTGAGCACCAGACCCAGCCCGCCGTAACACACCACCAGGCCAAGGGCGATGCGCAATACGCTGGCAGCGCTATGACTGAGGTAGTCCAGCAGCAGCACACCGACAATGATCGACGGGATGATACCGGCGATGGTGGCGACCGTGGCTCGCAGGTCGAGGAGCTTCAACTTGCCTGGCAGCGCCACGGCGCTATTGGCCAGGGTCATCAGACTGACCACGGCGGCTACCGAGGCTACCGAGGTGATGGACAGCCCACTGGTGGCGCCCATCACGATCATTCCCAGGCCGAAGCCGGTCACCGTCTGAAAATAGCCGGCGACCGCGGCAATGGCCAAGAAGGGCAACAGGACCTCGATGCTCATGACCGGCTCAGATGTCGTTGGCGGCGGCGGCCGAGTCCCGTGCCTCGGCAGCCTGTGCCTGCACGGTGGTCACGGCGATAACATGGTAGATATCATCGACACTGCAGCCTCGGGAGAGATCGTTGGCCGGTTTGGCCAAGCCCTGCAGGAGCGGGCCGATGGCCTCGGCGCCACCGATTCGCTCGGCCAGCTTGTAGCCAATATTGCCGGCTTGCAGATCGGGAAAGATCAACACGTTGGCATTACCCTTGACCTTCGAGTCGGGAAGCTTGCGCTCGGCAATATCGGCGACGATGGCCGCGTCGAGTTGCACATCTTCGTCGATGGCAAGCTCTGGACGCTCGGCCTTGACCCGCCGTGCCGCCCGCACCACCTTTTCCACGTTGCCGTGCTGGGCGCTGCCGCTGGTCGAAAAAGACAGCATGGCCACCCTCGCCTCCTCGCCCAGCAGCGACTCGGCGCTGTCGGCCGCCGTCATGGCGATCTGAGACAGCTGCTCGTCATCGGGATCGATGACCAGGCCACAGTCGGAGAAGATCATGCCGCCCTTGAGGTTGTGGAACGGCTTGCAAAGCATCATCAGAAAGAAGCTCGACACCAGCTTGCTTCCCGGAGCCAGCCCCAGCAACTGGATGGCGCTTCTCACCACGTCGGCGGTGGTATTGACCGCCCCCGCGACGCAGCCATCGGCATGCCCCTCACGGACGAGCAGATTGGCAAAGCATAACGGCTCGCTGACCGCGGCGTCGGCTTGCTCACGTGTCATGCCCTTCTTCTCGCGAAGTGCATACAGCGCCTCGGCGAGGCCCTCACGCAAGGAAGAGACCGCAGGGTCGATGATCTCGATCGCTGCCAGGTCGATCCCTAACTGTTCGGCTCTACGACTGATACCCGCATGCTCCCCCACCAGGATGACCTTGGCGATGCCGTTTTCTGCCGCCTTGATGGCGGCATGCAGCACCCGCTCATCCTCACCCTCGCACAGCACGATACGCCGGGGGGCCTGGCGTGCTTGCTCTAGAATTCGATTCAGTGCCTTCACGTCATATACCTCCTTCACTCGGACACAACCGGGTGCCCGGGAGAAAAAACCCCCGGCACTGCCGGGGGAAAACCACTACCACTGAATGTTTCTGGATCAGACGTAA
>NZ_JADNRL010000018.1:5793-32742 GCF_015595025.1 Halomonas sp. KAO | reverse complement strand
AGATGTCCATGGCGTCCATGAACGCCGAGCCCATGATGCCGAACATGTCGGTGACGCCGTTGGCGACCAGGGTCTCCACGAAGGCCTCCGAGGGCGTCATCTTCTGCTTGCCTTCCACGACCTGACGGGTGTCTGTGGTGTTCTCTGTGCTCATGGCTGGCCTCCTGAATGCGACCGATATATTTTTTATGGTACGAAAAGTTCCGCATAACGAAACCTGACTCAAATCTAGCCGCCTCCCCGAGAAAGGTCAACCTTAAATCTCGTAAAACGGTACAAATTGATTTCTTTTACAGAACACGCTACCTTGAGCGCACAAGGGAGACCTGCCATGACCAGTCACAAGACAGAGACAACGCGTATAGAAGGCGACACTCCTGCACAGCGTCTGTTGGCGCTGTTGGAAGTCATCGCTGACAAGGATCACTTCTTCACCTTGCAAAGCCTGGTGGAGGAGACCGGCATGCCCAAGCCGACGCTGCACCGCATGCTGCAGCAGCTCGAAGGTTCCGGCATGCTGCAGCGCGAGGCCGACAGCCGCCACTATGGCAAGGGCAGTCGCCTGCGCCGGCTGGCCGAGAACCTGCTGCTCAACGATACCGTGCATGGCGCGCGACACGCCGTGCTGCGTCAGCTGGTCGACGAAGTGGGCGAGAGCTGTAACATCACCGCCCTGTCGGGAAGCGAAGTCCTCTACCTGGACCGGGTCGAGACCTCGGAGGCCCTGCGATTTTATCTCCATCCCGGCTCACGGGTGCCGGTGCACTGCTCCGCCAGCGGCAAGCTCTTTCTGGCACAGATGTCGCCGGCCCAGCGCAGGCGCCTGTTGGGCGAGGTGCCTCTCAAAGCCTTCACGAAAAACACCCTGACCGATATGGACCAGCTGGAACAGGAGATCGACGAGGTACGCCAACAGGGCTATGCCTTCGACGACGAGGAGTTCCTGTCAGGGTTGTTATGCATTGCCGTGCTGGCCAATAATCCTCAGGGTGGCAAGTCCAATATCGGAATAGCCATTCAGGCGCCTATCATGCGCCTCACTCGAGACAAGGCGCTGGAGTGCCTGCCGGCACTGCAGCGAGCCGCTGACGCCATCGCCGCGATCGACAGCGACGCCATGCTTACCCAGCACCACACTGCCAGCAGCGTCTAGCGACGCGGCCGGCAAACACCAGCCGACGACCCAGCGTCGTCGGCAACCACGCTTGACGGGGTGCCGTTGAAGACGGCTGAGATCATGCCTCTCTAACCGGAGACACAGCATGGATCCCGTTGAACCTGAACTGGTTAGGACCAGCGTAGGGATCAAGCGACAGGCCGTGCGCACCCGATGCCGCGGCCCCTGTCCTCCCCGCCTGTGTCCTCCCTGACAAGACTCCGACAACCCAGGGGAGAACACCATGAGCAAGACCGCCCACTTCCTCGCCGAGAGCGCCCGCGTCGACGAGGCCGCCATCCAGCCGCTGCCCGGCTCGCGCAAGCTCTACATCGAGGGCTCGCGCCCCGATATACGCGTGCCCTTCCGCGAGATCGCTCTCTCGCCGACCCGCACCTCCAGCGAGGGCCCGGATGAGCAGAACCCACCGCTGCTGGTGTACGACACCTCCGGCCCCTACACCGACCCCGAGGCCGAGATCGACCTGCGCCGCGGCCTGCCCGAGCTGCGCCGGGCCTGGATCGATGAACGCGGCGACACCGAGTGGCTCGACGGCCCGACCTCCGAGTATGGCCGGCGCCGCGCCAACGACCCGATGCTCGCCAACCTGCGCTTCGACCTGACCCGCACGCCCCGTCGCGCCAAGGCAGGAAAGAACGTCACCCAGCTCCACTACGCCCGTCAGGGCATCATCACCCCGGAGATGGAATTTATCGCCATTCGCGAAAATCAACGCAGGCAAGCTCTGGGGACCGAGGAAGTCGAACGCATCCTCGGCCACCAGCACGCCGGCCAGGGCTTCGGCGCCCGCCTCCCCGACGAGATCACTCCCGAGTTCGTGCGCGACGAGGTGGCCGCCGGCCGGGCGATCATCCCCTGCAATATCAACCACCCGGAATCCGAGCCGATGATCATCGGTCGCAACTTCCTGGTGAAGATCAACGGCAACCTCGGCAACTCGGCAGTCACCTCCTCCATCGAAGAGGAGGTCGACAAGATGACCTGGGGCATCCGCTGGGGTGCCGATACCATCATGGACCTCTCCACTGGGCAGAACATCCACGAGACCCGCGAGTGGCTCATCCGCAACGCCCCGGTGCCGATCGGCACCGTGCCCATCTACCAGGCGCTGGAGAAGGTGGGCGGCGTGGCCGAGGACCTCACCTGGGAGGTGTTCCGCGACACCCTGATCGAGCAGGCCGAGCAGGGCGTCGACTACTTCACCATCCACGCGGGGGTGCTGCTGCGCTACGTGCCGCTGACCGCCAAGCGGGTCACCGGCATCGTCTCCCGGGGCGGGTCGATCATGGCCAAGTGGTGCCTCTTCCACCACCGGGAGAGCTTTCTCTATGAGCACTTCGAGGAGATCTGCGAGATCTGCAAGCGCTACGATGTGGCGTTCTCGCTGGGCGACGGCCTGCGCCCCGGCTCGGTGGCCGACGCCAATGACGAGGCGCAGTTTGCCGAGCTCGAGACCCTGGGGGAGCTGACCCGCATCGCCTGGCAGCACGACGTCCAGGTGATGATCGAGGGGCCGGGACACGTGCCCATGCACCTGATCAAGGAGAACATGGACAAGCAGCTCGTCGAGTGCGACGAGGCGCCCTTCTACACCCTGGGGCCGCTGACCACCGACATCGCGCCCGGTTACGATCACATCACCTCCGGCATCGGTGCGGCGATGATCGGCTGGTACGGTTGCGCCATGCTCTGCTACGTGACCCCCAAGGAACACCTGGGGCTACCCAACAAGGAAGATGTGAAGACCGGCATCATCACCTACAAGATTGCCGCTCACGCCGCCGATCTGGCCAAGGGCCATCCGGCCGCCCAGCGTCGCGACAACGCCCTGTCCAAGGCACGCTTCGAGTTTCGCTGGGAGGACCAGTTCAACCTCGGCCTCGACCCGGACACCGCCCGGGAGTACCACGACGAGACGCTGCCCAAGGACTCCGCCAAGGTGGCACACTTCTGCTCCATGTGCGGTCCCAAGTTCTGCTCGATGAAGATCAGCCAGGAAGTCCGCGACTACGCCAAGGACAAGGGCCTCGACGGCGACCAGGAGGCGGTGATGCAGGGCATGGAGGAGCAGGCTGAGAAGTTCCGCGACCAGGGCGCCGAACTCTACAAGCCAGTCTGACAGGACGACGCCCCCACCGAACGGTGGGGGCGCTTGCATTGACGGCGACTGCCAGCGAGCATCAGAAGCGGTAGCGCACACCCACGCTTGCCGCATCGAAGGTGTACTGATCCTCGTCGAGGTAGCGCATGTAGTCGGCACCCAGTGCCACATTGGGCGCCACATCGAACTCGGCACCGGCGCCGTAGGAGAAGCCGGACTCGCTATCGACATCCCCGTCCACCTCGGTCATGCCGGCCAGGCCATAGAGACGAAACTCCTGGGAAACCGGCAGGATGCCCTTGGCGTAGAGTCCCACCAGGGAGTCCAGCTCGACCGGACCATCCGATCCGCCACCCCCCAGATGACCCTCCACGGCGAAGAAGTCGTTGAACTTCAGGCCGCCGTTGACCCGCAGGCCGACACTGTCGCGGCTGCTTGCCGGGCCATCCGGATCAAGCTCCCAGAACATGGCGTCACCGCCCACATAGCCCTGGGGATAGGGAGGCTGCTGGGCCTGGGCGGCGGTAGCACCGGCGGCAAGCAGGGCGGAAGTCACGGTGGCAATGGTAAGGGTCTTCATAACGCACTCCTCATTAACGAACAGTGTTTCCTAACACCCTCAAGTGTGGCCCCTCTACGACGAAGTATCAAGGGACAAATGTGCAACGTTGCGCTATCAAGCGTCGGCGAGTCGCGACATACCATCGACCACCCTGCCTGGCTATACTCATCTATCACGCAGGTATCACGCAGGCAGGGCTGACTCATCGGGAAAGGAATCAGGGATGCGTTACTGGTTGATCGCCAACACTCGTGCCGGAAGCGGCTCCCGCGGCGCAGACTTCTGGAAGCCGCGCCTCGAGCATGCCGGCATCACGACACATCGGGTATGCGACCTGGCCGATGATGACTGGGAGACGGCGCTCGAAACCGACGACACCGCGCTGGTCGCCGGCGGCGACGGCTCCGTCAACCGGGCCGCCAGGGTATGCCTGGACCGGGGTGCCACCCTCGGCGTGCTGCCATCCGGCACCGCCAATGACTTCTCGCGCAACCTCCACCTGCCGGAAGATCCCGACGCCCTCTGCCGGGTTATCGCCAGGGGACGAGTCGAGCGGGTCGATGTCGGCTGGCTCGACGACCAGCTGTTCCTTAATGTGGTGCATATCGGCCTGGGCACCCTGCCGACGACCCAGGCCTCGACACGCCTCAAGCGCTGGCTGGGTCGCTTCAGCTATGCGGCCATGCTACCGCAGCTGCGTCGCCTGGGCCTGACGCGTGGCTTCAAGGCCACCATCCACACCGATGATGAGCGCATCGAGGGGCGCTGGCTATCGCTGGCCATCGCCTCGGGGGCCTTCTTCGGCGGCGGCACGCGAGTCCCCGGCGCCTCTCCCCGGAGTGGACGACTGACCCTCGTCGCCGTGCGCCCCCGCCCCTGGTGGGAGCTGCTGTGGACCTTTCTGATCACCCGCTACCAGGGGGCGCCCCCCAGCGAGAACGACAGCGTCGAGCAGTACGCCACTGCCGCCTGTCGCATCCAGATGGAGCAGGAACATCGGGTCACGGCCGACGGCGAACTGCTCGGCAAGTTCGCTGAACTGCAGTTGCGTATCGAGAAGGGTGCCCTGCCGGTGATTACCGGCAAGCGATAGGCGCCTCCTGCTCCTGCTTCCTACTCCTGTTTCGAGAGCCCCAGTATCACGATGCCCGTAAGCACCAAGCCGCCGCCCAGCAGCTGCACGGACGACAGCGTCTGGCCAAGCACCAGGTAGCCGAGCACCAGCGCCGCCACCGGTTCCATGTTCATGGCCGGGGCGTTACGCGCCATGTCCAGGCGCGGCACGCTGATAAACAGAATGGAGAAGGCCACGCCGTAGAACAGCCCCAGCGCGGCCAGCCCCCAGGCACCCGCAGCGCTCTGGGGCAGGTCCATGCCGCCCGGCACCAGGCCGGCGGCGCCGGCCGCCAGCATGCTGACCAGCACCGTGAGCATGGTCAGCAGGCTGCGCAGGGTACTGCCCACGGCGGCCAGACGATGCTCGGTGATCCAGATGGCCACGGCGAACACCAGCGCGGCAGTCAGCCCAAGGCCCACGCCAAGCAACCAGTCGGGCCCCATGGCGGCAGGGTCGGCGAACCAGGTCGGCACGTCCAGCACCACGACCAGGCCGGCGAGAATCACCCCCATGACCAGCGCCGCGCGTAGCGTCGGTCGCGGCCCACCCAGCGCCCAGTTGAGCAGCGCCAGCTGGATCGGCGCGGTGTTCATCAGCAGCAGCGCCACCACCACCGGAATCCGCGCCACCGCCGAATAGAGCGAGAGACTCTGCACCACGATCAACAGCCCCACCAGCAGTTGCCAACCGGCGGTACCCGCCGGCAGGCGCAGCGACTTGCGCTGCAGCAGCACCAGGCTACCCAACACCATCACGGCCACACAGGAGCGCACCAGTATCGCCAGCAGCAGCCCGGTACCTTCATCGAAGGCGACCCGGGCGGCGACATGGTTGGTGGCAAACAGCGTGGCCACGCTGCACAGCAGCATGATGGCCAGTGGACGAGGCAGTGCGGCGGCTTTCGACATGGGGCTTCCTTGCGTAAACGGTATTGCGAGCGTAAACGGGATGGCGACCGATGCTTCGAACCGAAGCATGACGCGCATCAAGTGAGGGGTACGTCCGAGATCGAAGCCCCATGGTAGCCTAGCGTCTTATTCTGTCCACGAGGCTCCTCGATGCGTGCCCCGATCCTGGTGATCAACTGCGGCTCCTCCTCCATCAAGTATGCCGTGGTCTCCGACGCCCCCAGCCAGCCACGCCAGTCGGGCCTGGCCGAACGCCTGGGCGGCGGCGACGCGCGCCTCAAGGGCATTGATGCCGACGGCCACGAGTTCTCCCGGCCGCTGCACGGCGCCGACCATACCGAAGCCATGGCGGCGATTCTCGACGCTCTGAGCGGTCCGGCACCGGCCGCGGTGGGCCACCGCATCGTGCATGGTGGCGAGCGGTTCACCGCCGCCACCCGCATCGACCCCGCCGTGCTGCGTGCCATCGAGAGCACCGGCGCCCTGGCACCGCTGCACAACCCCGCCAACCTGATCGGGGTACGCGCCACCCTGGAGCTGTTTCCCGAGTTGCCCCAGGTCGCGGTCTTCGATACGGCCTTTCATCAGAGCCTGCCGCCACGCGCCTACCGCTATGCCCTGCCCCAGCATCTCTACGCCCGCCACGGGATTCGTCGCTACGGCTTCCACGGCAGCAGCCATGCCTATGTCAGCGAGCGCGTCGACCACCTCTCCAATCGCCCCCATGGCGGCTGGCTGATCGCCCATCTGGGCAACGGCTGCTCGACCTGCGCGGTGTGGCAGGGCCGGAGCGTGGATACCAGCATGGGGCTGACGCCGCTGGAGGGCCTGGTGATGGGCACCCGTAGCGGCGATGTCGACCCCGGCCTGCATGCCCACCTGAGCCGCCAGCTCGACTGGTCGCTGGAGCGCATCGACACCCTGCTCAACCGGGAGAGCGGGCTGTTGGGCCTCTCCGGGCTCTCCAACGACATGCGTCGCCTGGAACAGGCCGCCGCCGAGCACCACTGCGGCGCCGAGCTCGCCATCGAGGTGTTCTGCTATCGCATCGCCAAGTCCCTGGCCGCCCTCTCCTGCGCCCTGCCCCGGCTCGACGGCATCGTCTTCACCGGCGGCATCGGCGAGAACGCCAGTGCGGTACGCGCCCGGGTGGTGGAGGCCCTGCCCCACTTCGGGCTGCGCCTCTCGGCCGCCGCCAACGCCGCCACCGTGGGCGGCCAGGAGGGGCGCATCGATGCCGATGACAGCGGCCCCGAGCTGTGGGTGATTCCCACCGATGAAGAGGGCCAGATCGCCTTCGAGACCCGTCAACTCCTCAGCGAGGCCCCCGCATGAGCACCAGCGCGACACGCCCCGAACCCCGCACCCTGCTGCTGGTCCCCACCGGCGCCAATGTCGGCCTGACCTCGGCCTGCCTGGGGCTGATACGCGCCCTGGACACCCTGGGCCTCAGGGCCGGCTTCATGCGCCCCTTTCGCCAGGATGACATCAACGGGCCCGGCTCGGATCGCTCCACGGCGCTGGCTCGAACCACCCTGGGGCTCACGCCTCCCGAGCCGCTCCCCCAGGCACGCCTGGAGCGGCTGCTGCGCGACGACCGCATTGCCGAGCTGATGGAAGAAGCCGTCGCCCGGCACACCCGCGTCGCCTGCGGCGATGAGGAGACCTGCCCGGATCTGGTCGTCGTCGAGGGACTGGTCGCCGCCCCCCAGAGCAGCTATGCCGGTCTTCTCAATGCCGAACTGGCTCGCGCCCTGGACGCCCGGGTGATCCTGGTGGCCGATGGCGACCTCGAGAATCCGCGCCAGCTGGCGGAGCAGCTCGACATCCATGCCCAGCCCTTCGATGGCACGCGCTCCGCGCGCACCCTGGGGTGCATCCTGATGCGCGTGCGGCCGTTGCCTGCCGCTGCCGGCAATCCCTCGCTGGCCGCCCCGGAGCTGGCCGCCCATAGCAACGGGGCGCTTGCCGAGACCCTGCGCCGGCATCTGCCGGCGCTGGATGGCGAGCAGTTCCGGCTGATCGGCGCCGTGCCCTGGCACGACGCCCTCTCCGCCCCGCGCATCATCGATGTGGCCCGCGCGCTGGGCGCCCGCTTCCTGCATGAAGGCGATGCCGCCACGCGCCGGGTGATGGACACCAGCCTGTGTGCGCGCAGCGCCTACCGCGCACTGCACGTCTTCAAGCCGGGGCGGCTGGTCGTCTCCCCCGGCGACCGAGACGATATTCTGCTGGCCACCGCCCTCTCCACCATGAACGGCGTGCCCCTGGCCGGCGTGCTGCTCACCCACGGCGAACAACCCGGCGAGTCGATGGTGGAGATCTGCCGCCCCGCGCTGCGCACCGGCCTGCCGGTGCTGTCGGTCGACTCGGACAGCTTCGAGACCGCCAAGCGTCTCGACCACATGGCCAACGACATTCCCATCGATGATGCCGAACGCGCCGAGCAGGTGACCCGCTTCGTCGCCAGCCATCTGGATCTGCACTGGCTCAAGGCCACCCTGAGCCGCGGCTACCCCCGCCGACTCTCCCCCGCCGCCTTCCGCCATCAGCTGGTAGAGCTGGCCCAGCAGGCCGACCGGCGCATCGTGCTGCCCGAGGGCAGCGAGCCACGCACCCTGGAGGCGGCGGTGATCTGCCAGCAACGCGGCATCGCGCGGTGCGTGCTGCTCGGCAGACGCGAGGAGATCGAGGAGGTCACCCGACAGCGCGGCATCGAACTGCCCGAGGCACTCGAGATCATCGACCCCGATACCATCCGGTCGCGCTATGTGGCCCCCATGGTGGCGCGGCGTGCCGGCAAGCTGAATGAACTCACCGCCGAGGCCCAGCTGCAGGACAACGTGGTGCTCGGCACCATGCTGCTGGCCGAGGACGAGGTCGATGGCCTGGTCTCCGGTGCGGTGCACACCACCGCCAACACCGTGCGCCCCGCCTTCCAGCTGATCAAGACCTCGCCGGACTACCGCCAGGTATCGTCGATCTTCTTCATGCTGCTGCCCGAGCAGGTGGTGGTCTACGGCGACTGCGCGGTGAACCCAGACCCGAGCGCCGAGACCCTCGCCGAGATCGCCATCCAGAGCGCCCGCTCGGCGGCGGCCTTCGGCATCGAGCCGCGGGTGGCGATGATCAGCTACTCCACCGGCGAATCCGGCTCCGGTGCCGACGTCGAGAAGGTTCGTCAGGCCACGCGTCTGGCCAGGGAGCGTGCCCCCGAGCTCTGCATCGACGGGCCGCTGCAGTACGACGCCGCCGCCATCGAAAGCGTGGGTCGTCAGAAGGCACCCGACTCCCCGGTAGCCGGTCGCGCCACGGTCTTCGTGTTCCCCGACCTCAACACCGGCAACACCACCTACAAGGCGGTGCAGCGCAGCGCCCAGGTGGTCAGCGTCGGCCCCATGCTGCAGGGCCTCAACAAACCGGTGAATGACCTGTCGCGTGGCGCGCTGGTCGACGATATCGTCTACACCATCGCCCTCACCGCCATCCAGGCGAGCCAGCCTGGCTAAGAGTGCCATTGCCCTTTTCGAGCCGCTGCCACGGCTGGCCCCGAACGAGCAATGCGAATATGCTTGAAATACCAATTGCCTTCACACTGGAAGGCTAGAACAACCATGGAGAGAGAGATGCCCGGCCTGCTTCCCGATGTCGACCCCGATGGCCTGCTGGAGTACTCGGTGGTCTATACCGACCGCTCACTGAATCACATGTCGGCGCGCTTCCAGGAGGTGATGCGCGATATCTCCGCACACCTCAAGAGGGTCTACAACGCCCACAGCGCTGTAATCGTGCCCGGCAGCGGCACCTTCGGCATGGAGGCCGTTGCCCGCCAGTTCACCAAGAATCGGCGTGCCCTGATTCTGCGCAACGGCTGGTTCAGCTACCGCTGGAGCCAGATTCTCGAGATGGGCCAGATCGCCGGCGATGTCAATGTACGCAAGGCGCGTCGCCTGGACGAGGACGATGCCACGTCACCGTTCGCCCCGGCGCCGCTCCAGGACGTGATCGACGCCATTCGTGACGCTCAGCCCGACATCGTCTATGCCCCGCATGTCGAGACGGCCTCGGGCATCATGCTGCCGGACGACTACATTCGCCAGGTGGCCGACGCCATCCACGAGGAGGGTGGCCTGTTGGTGCTCGACAGCATCGCCTCCGGCGCCATGTGGGTGGACATGCAGGACCTCGGTGTCGATGTGCTGATCAGCGCGCCGCAGAAGGGCTGGAGCGCCTCGCCCTGCTGCGCCATGGTGATGCTGTCGCGGCTGGCCCGCGAGACCATCGAGGAGACCACCAGCACCAGCTTCGCCTGTGATCTGAAGAAGTGGCTCACGATCATGGAGGCCTACGAGAATGGCGGGCACGCCTATCACGCCACCCTGCCCACCGACGGCCTGGTCAAGCTGCGTGACGTCATGCTCGAGATCGACCAGTACGGCCTCGACAAGCTGCGTGACGAGCAGCAGGCGCTGGGCAGCGGCGTGCGTGAACTGCTCGCCGACTACGGCTTCAAGAGCGTGGCCGCCCCCGGCTACGAGGCTCCCGGCGTGGTGGTCAGCTACACCGATGACCCCGGCATGGTGGGACGCTTCGCCGAGGAGGGCCTGCAGATCGCCGGCGGGGTACCGCTGATGTGCGACGAGGGCGACGGCTTTCAGACCTTCCGCATCGGCCTGTTCGGGATGGAGAAGCTTCACCACCACCAGCGCGCCATCGATAGCCTGCGCCAGGCCCTGGAGAAGATCGCGAAAGCGAATCAGCCCACGCCCGATGAGGCGTAGCGTCGACTCTCGAAGGCTCGAGAGTTCAAGAGCTCGAGCAGGTGCATAAAAGAAGCGGGCGGCCCTGGGGCCGCCCGCCTCGTATTTGACGTTGGCGCCGCAAAACCATGCGGCACCCTCTCAAGCGCCGCCGAAGCCACGCGGCACATAGCCCAGGTTGTTCTTTACTTCCTTGACGCCGGCAGCATTCTCGGCCGCGACCTGAGCCGCCATGCGCTCCGTGTCGTTCTCCACCAGGCCCCACAGCTCCACCTGGCCCTGACTGACGATCACGTTGATGCGGTCCACCAGCACGCCGGTGTTCTGATCGATCTCCTTGCGAATCGCCTCACGAATCTCGCGATCATCGGCGCTGGTCGCGGCAGTCTCCGGATCGACCACGGCGAACCCCTGGAGCAGGTTGGCACGGCTGACGATACCCACCAGCTTGCCGTTGCTGACGACCGGTACCCGCTTGATGTGATGCTTCTCCAGCAGCCGCGAGATCTGCGCAAGCGGCATATCTTCGCCGATGGTCAGCGGGTCGGGAGTCATGATCTCGTGAGCGCGGCGACCATGAGACTTGACGTACTCGCCGGGGTCATTGACCGCAAACAGCCGCAGCCACCAGGACTTGCGCTTGTCATCCTCGACCCGCCGAATGAGATCGCCTTCGCTGACGATACCCAGCACCTCATCGCTGTCACTCACCACCGGCACGGCACTGATGCCATGCTCGAGCAGCAGGCTGGCGATCTCTCGCACCTCGCTGTCACGGCCTACGGTGATGACGTTACGGGTCATGATATCGGCGGCTTGCATCGACGTTCTCCAGCGGGTTCAGAGGCTTGTAGACTCAAGATAGCAACGAGCCGGGCCTTTTGCCTTGACCCTGAGCAGGATCCGTTAACGCTTCTTCATCACGCCGAAGGTGACATTACTCCACCCGAGGCGACGTTGCCGGTTCGGCGTCGCTGATCAGCAGATCGATATCGTCGAGGGTGCCGAAACGGGCCGGGCGGATCACCCCCAGCTTGGTGGCATCGGCCACCAGGATACGTTCACCGGCCATGGCGATGGCGGCACGCTTGGGGGCTACCTCATGAAAGTGGAAGCAGCTCAGACCATGGCGAGGATGCACCCCCGCCGCCGAGAGGAAGGCGCGGTTGATGCCCAGGCGCCCAACGGCCGAATCCACCGCATCGCTCTCGAAGGACTGCGAGGCCGGGTGATAGAGCCCACCCAGTAACACCAGGCGAAGCCCCGGGTGGCGAGCCACGGCGCTGGCCACGTTGAGGGCGTAGGTGACCACGGTGAGCTCTCGATAGTCGGCCAGTTCGGCCACCAGCGGCGTCAGGGTGGTGCCGCAATCGATGAACAGGGTATCCCCCTCCTCGACCCGGGCCGCCGCTTGACGGCACAGTTCACGCTTGGCGGCGGCCTGGCGGTCCCGCTGATCGTCGAGATCGTAGACCGGGGCGTAGCGCGGGTCGGCGGCACGCACCAGGTAGCCCCCCATCAGCATCAATTCGCCATCACTCGCGGCCAGGTCACGACGAACGGTCATCGGCGAGACACCACACAGGGTCGCCGCCTCCGCCAGGCGCAGGCGACCCCGCTCCGCCAGCACCTCGGCCAGCCGTGCTACCCGCCGTGCGCTGCGTTCATTGATGCGTTGCGCCATGCAACGAGCCCTCGCGGCAAGATGAAAATGTTAGAAAAATAACACTGTCTGTTATACTTTTCACGTGAGCCACGCCCCCCAGGGCGACAACCGCAACGCCAGCCATCGAGACCCGTTCATGATTCGCCATCTCTCCCTTCTCGGCCTGGGCACCGGCCTGCTGTTCAGTGTCGTTCCCGCCCAGGCCGACGGCGTTGCGACCCCGCTGTGGTCCTTCGCCAACGTATCCGCCAACTACCTCGACTGGTCTAGCGGCAGCGAGACACGTACCGCGAGCAACGCCGCCAAGAGCGACTTCGTCTATCTCGAGCTCGAGGGCGGTGCTGGCTACAGCTGGGGAGAGTTCTACGGCTTTCTTGACTTCGAGAATCCGGGCAACGACCGCTTCGACGAAGACAGTGGAGGCAAGGACAACTTCCGCACCGCCGCCAAGGTGACCACGCATCTCTATATGGGCGAGACGCCGTTCTCGGTCTACGCTCACGTCTACGACTTTCGCGACTACGGCTTTGAGGCGCGTGAACAGGACCAGATCCTCGGGCTCGGCTATCGCCACACCTTCGACAACGGGCTGTGGTTCAAGCCATTTCTCGGCGCCGCGCGAGTGCAGAGTGACGGCTTTACCGGCATGAATGGCTTCATGGCCGGCTGGGTCGCCGGTTACGACTTCAGCGTCCTGGATCAGGCGTTCAGCCTCACCCAGTGGCACGAGCAAACCTTCGACCGCGACGATGACTATCTGCGCCAGAACTACATCGGTGACAAGGCCGGTGAGGTAGGGACCAACGGTGCCCTGAGCCTGTGGTGGCATCCCCATCGCCGTCTCACCGCCGGGGTTCAGTACCGCTACGCCGACAACAAGCTTGGCACGCCGGGGCAGTATCAGAACGCCATGATCTATACCCTCAAGTTCAATCTGCTGTAGACCCGAACTCACGCCCAAAGGGGACACCCATGACCCTCATCATGAGCCTTGTCGGGATGATGACGCTGATCGCCATCGCCCTGCTCTTCTCCTACGATCGCCGCGCGATCCGCCTGCGCACGGTGGTCGGTGCCTTCGCCATCCAGCTCGGCATCGGCGCCTTCGTGCTCTACGTGCCCTTCGGCAAGACGGTGCTCAAGACGCTGTCCGATGCCGTCACCCAGGTGCTGTTCTATGCCAACGATGGCATCGGCTTCGTCTTCGGCGGCCTGGCCGATATGGACAGCATCGGCTTCGTCTTCGCCATCAAGGTGCTGCCGGTCATCATCTTCTTCTCATCGCTGATCGCCGTGCTCTACTACATCGGGGTCATGCAGTGGGTCATCCGCATCCTCGGCGGTGTGCTGCAAAAGGCGCTGGGCACCTCGCGTACTGAGTCCCTCTCGGCCACCGCCAACATCTTCGTCGGCCAGACCGAGGCCCCACTGGTGGTGCGCCCCTTCATCGCCCGCATGACGCCCTCACAGCTGTTCGCGGTGATGTGCGGCGGCCTGGCCTCGGTGGCAGGCTCGGTGCTGGCCGGCTACGCCGCCATGGGGGTACCCATGGAGTACCTGATCGCCGCTTCCTTTATGGCCGCGCCGGGCGGCCTGCTGTTCGCCAAGCTGATCATGCCCGAGACACGCGCCCCCGAAGACAGCATCTCGAAGGTCGAAGAGGAGTGGGAGGAAGACGAGGACAGGCCCAGCAACGTACTCGATGCGGCAGCCTCCGGCGCCTCCTCGGGCCTCAAGCTGGCCGCCAACGTCGGCGCCATGCTGCTGGCCTTTATCGGCCTGATCGCCCTGATCAACGGCATCCTGGGCGGCATCGGCGGCTGGTTCGACTTCGAGGCGTTGAGCCTGGAGTGGATCCTGGGCTGGCTGTTCTCACCCCTCGCCTTCCTGCTCGGCATCCCCTGGGAGGAGGCCACGCTTGCCGGCTCTTTCATCGGCCAGAAGATCGTGGTCAACGAGTTCGTGGCCTACATCAACCTGAGCCCCTATCTCAGCGGCGAGCAGGTGGTGGCCGCCACCGGCCAGGTCATGAGCGCCCATACCATGGCGATCCTCTCCTTCGCCCTGTGCGGCTTCGCCAACCTGTCATCGATCGCCATTCTGCTAGGCGGGCTAGGCGGCATCGCCCCGAGTCGCCGCCACGAGATCGCCCGTTTCGGCCTGAAGGCGGTACTGGCCGGTACACTGTCCAATCTGATGTCAGCCTCCATCGCCGGATTCTTCATGGCCCTGTCGGCGCTGGGCTGATACCCGCTCTTCACCGCGCCCGGGCCATCCGGGCGCCTAAACCTTCACGACCTATCCTTCACGACCTATGGACGCGACCATGACCCACGATCTCAAGCGCACCGCACGCCAGGCCCTGGCGCTGATGGACCTGACCAGCCTCAACGACGACGATACCGATGCTCGCATCGAGTCGCTGTGCCGCCGCGCCCGCACCACCGCCGGCACCCCGGCGGCGATCTGCGTCTATCCCGCCTTCGTCACCACCGCCAAGCGCACCCTCAAGGCGCTGGACCTGGCGGACAGGATCCGGGTGGCCACGGTGACCAACTTCCCCCATGGCGGCGACGACATCATGGCCGCCGCCCGCGAGACCCGCGAGGCGGTCGCCGCCGGTGCCGATGAGGTGGATGTGGTGTTTCCCTACCGCGCCCTGCTGGCCGGCGATGAGGAGACCGGCCGCGAGCTGGTCGCCTGCTGCCACCAGGCCGCCGGGGACGCGACCCTCAAGGTGATCCTGGAGACCGGCGAGCTCAAGCAGCCGGCGCTGATTCGTCGCGCCGCCGAGCTGGCCATCGAGGGCGGTGCCGACTTCCTCAAGACCTCCACCGGCAAGGTGGAGATCAACGCCACGCTCGAGGCAGCCGAGATCCTGCTGGAGACCATCAAGGCCAGCGCCCCCACGCTGCAGCGCAGCGTAGGCTTCAAGGCCGCCGGCGGTGTGCGCAGCGTCGAGGATGCCCAGGCCTACCTGCAGCTGGCCGAGCGGGTGATGGGCGCCAACTGGATCACCCCGGCGCACTTCCGCTTCGGCGCCTCGGGCCTGCTCGACGACCTGCTGCAAACGCTGGACCTGGCGATGGCGCCGGTCGAGGGTCAGAAGGGGTACTGAGATGGCCTCGCCGCTACCCCAGGAGCTGATCCGCGCCAAGCGTGACGGCCATGCCCTGGACGCCGCTGCGATCGGCGAGCTGGTCAACGGCGTCGCCGACGGCCGGCTCTCCGATGCCCAGGTCGGTGCGCTGGCCATGGCGATCACCCTCAACGGCATGAACGAGGCCGAGACGGTAGCGCTGACCACCGCCATCCGCGACTCCGGCGTCATCCTGGCCTGGGACGACCTGCCCGGTCCGGTGCTCGACAAGCACTCCACCGGTGGCGTGGGCGATCTGGTCTCGCTGGTGCTGGGGCCCTTGGTCGCCGCCTGCGGCGGTCACGTACCGATGATTTCCGGCCGCGGCCTGGGCCACACCGGCGGTACCCTGGACAAGCTCGAGGCGATCCCGGGCTACGGCGTCACCCCGGACACCGCCACCTTCCGCCGGCTGGTGCGCGAGGTCGGCGTGGCCATCGTCGGTCAGAGCGGCGAGCTGGCCCCGGCGGACAAGCGCCTCTACGCCATCCGCGACGTCACCGCCACGGTGGAGTCGTTGCCGCTGATCGTTTCCTCGATCCTCGGCAAGAAGCTCGCCTGCGGGCTCGACGCCCTGGTGATGGACGTCAAGAGCGGCAGCGGCGCCTTCATGCCCACCCATGCCGCCTCCCTGGAGCTAGCCGCCTCGATCGCCAATGTCGCGACCCGCGCCGGCACGCCGACCACCGCACTGGTCACCGACATGAGCCAGCCGCTGGCCCCCTGCGCCGGCAATGCCCTGGAGGTGCACGAAGCGATCCGTGCGCTGACCGGCAAGCGGGGCGACAGCCGCCTGATGAAGGTGACGCGCCGCCTGGCCCGTGAATTGCTGATCGCCGGTCGCCTGGCCGACACCCCGGCCGCCGCCGAGGCCCGGCTCGAGGCCGCGCTGGCCTCGGGCGAGGCCGCCGACCGCTTCGCCCGCATGGTGGCAGGCCTGGGCGGCCCTGGTGACCTGCTCGACCACCCCGAACGACACCTGCCCCGAGCGCCGGTCACCCTGGCGGTGCCGGCCGAGCGCGCCGGCATCGTCCAGCGCCTGGACACCCGCGCCCTGGGGCTTGCGGTGGTCGAGCTGGGCGGTGGACGCCGCACCCCCGGCGCCGCCATCGACCCGGCAGTCGGCCTGAGCGAGGTGGCCGCCATCGGCGAGGCGGTCGACACCGAGCGCCCGCTGGCGCTTGTCCACGCCGCCAACCATGACGCCGCCGAGCGCGCCGCGGCCCAGGTGCGTGCGGCCATGGTCGTGGGTGACGCCGCCGCCACGGCGCCGGCGCCGATCCATCAACGACTCCCGGGAGAGACCCAATGACTCACGGCAAGCATCGCCGCGCCATCGTGCTCGTCCTCGACTCCTTCGGCATCGGCGCCGGCCCCGATGCGGAGCAGTTCGGCGATGCAGGCGCCGACACCCTGGGCCATATCGCCGCCGCCTGTGCCCGCGGCGAGTGCGAGCCTACCCAGGACTCCACCACCGGCCCGGAGGCGCGCAGCGGTCCGCTGTCGCTGCCGAACCTGGCGCGCCTGGGGCTGTTCCATGCCCATCATGCCGCCACCGGCGCCTGGGCCGAGGGGGTGACGCCGCCCAGCGACGTGATCGGCGCCTGGGGTCATGCCGCCGAGATCTCCTCGGGCAAGGACACTCCCTCCGGCCACTGGGAGCTTGCCGGCGTGCCGGTACGCTTCGACTGGGGCTATTTCCTCGAGCGCGACAACAGCTTTCCCGAGGCGCTGCTGGAGGCGCTGATCCGCGACGCCAACTTGCCCGGCGTGCTGGGCAACTGCCACGCCTCGGGCACCGAGATCATCGCCCGCCTGGGCGCGGAGCATCTGGCGAGCGGCAAGCCGATCGTCTATACCTCGGCCGATTCGGTATTTCAGATCGCCGCCCACGAAGAGGCGTTCGGCCTCGAGCGACTCTACGCCCTGTGCGAGACGGCCCGGCGCCTGCTCGAGCCCTACAACATCGGCCGGGTCATCGCCCGCCCCTTCACGGGCGACGCAGCGACCGGCTTCACGCGCACCGGCAATCGGCGTGACTACAGCATCGAGCCGCCATCGCCCACCGTGCTGCAGAGGCTTCACGACGCCGGCGGCGAGGTGATCGCCATCGGCAAGATCGCCGATATCTACGCCCACTGCGGCATCTCGCGCACCCTCAAGGCCAGCGGCCATGAGGCCCTGATGGACGCCACCCTGGCGGCCCTCGATGATTCGGGCGACGAGCCGGTCGGCACCCTGGTGATGACCAATTTCGTCGACTTCGACACCCTCTACGGTCACCGCCGCGACGTCGCCGGCTACGCCGCGGCACTGGAGGCCTTCGACGCCCGGCTGCCCGAGCTGCTGGCCAGGCTCAAGCAGGACGACCTGCTGATTCTCACCGCCGACCATGGCTGCGACCCCACCTGGCGCGGCACCGAGCATACGCGCGAGCAGGTGCCGGTGCTGGCCCTGGGCGGCGGCCTGGCGCCCGGCCCCCTGGGGGCCCGTGACAGTTTCGCCGATATCGGTCAGAGCCTGGCCACCTGGCTCGGCTTGCCGGCCATGGATGACGGCGCGAATTTCCTTCCTTCCTGTTCTTCAGGCTCCAACGCTCAAGGAGAGTGCTGATGGCAACCCCGCATATCGACGCCGCCCCGGGCGACTTCGCCGACATCGTGCTGATGCCCGGCGACCCGCTGCGCGCCCAGTACATCGCCGAGACCTACCTGGCCGACGCCAGGCAGGTCAACCGCGTGCGCAACATGGCCGGCTACACCGGCACGTATCGCGGCCGCAGGGTCTCGGTCATGGGCCACGGCATGGGCATTCCATCGGTGTCGATCTATGCCAAGGAGCTGATCACCGAGTACGGGGTGACGCGGCTGATCCGGGTCGGCTCCTGTGGCGCGGTGCGCGATGATGTGGCGCTGCGCGATGTGGTGATTGGCCTGGGGGCCTCTACCGACTCGGGCGTCAACCGTGCGCGCTTCGCCGGCATGGACTTCGCCGCCACCGCCGATTTCGCCCTGAGCCGTGCCCTGGTCGATGCCGCCGACAAGCTGGGCGTGACCACCCGCGTCGGCAACCTGTTCTCGGCCGATCTCTTCTACGACCCGCGCCCCGACACCGCCGAGCTGCTGCGGCGCTACGGGGTCGTCGGCGTGGAGATGGAGGCCGCCGGCCTCTACGGCGTGGCCGCCGAGTTCGGCGCCCGCGCGGCCACCATCTGCACGGTCTCGGACCATATTCTCAAAGGCGACTCGCTGGACAGCAGCGCCCGCGAGCGCAGCTTCGACGACATGATGCGGGTGGCGCTGGATGCCGTGCTGCTCGACGACCACCACCAAGGTGGCAGCGAGGCCGACGCATGAACACGCTGGATCCAAGCCTGATCGAGACGCTGGTGGCGGTACGCAACCGCGCCTACGCTCCCTACTCGCGGCATCCGGTGGGTGCCGTGGTGGTCAGCGAAAGCGGTAGCCGCTACGCCGGGGCCAACGTCGAGGTGGCCCACTACAAGGGGCTGTGCGCCGAGGCCTCCGCCATCGCCGCCATGGCCAGCGCCGGCGAACGCCGCCTGCGCGAGGTCTACGTGATCGGCCCCGGTCAGCAGCTGTGCACGCCCTGTGGCGACTGTCGCCAGCGCATCCGCGAGTTCGCCGACGAGCACACCCGTATCCGCGTGGTGGATGCCGACGGCAATCTGCTCAAGCAATACACCATGGCCGAACTGCTGCCCGATGCCTTCGGGCCCGAGAACCTGGGAATTTGAGAGCCTGAGCCCGGAGCGCCGAGGCGCGGCACCGCCACGGGCAGGGGCAGCCGCCCCTTGCCTCAATCGGGGTCGGACGCCTCCTCGTGCCCCGGCCCCTCGGCGTGGACCCGCTCCACATCGACGATGCGCGAGCGGCTCATGACGATCTTCCAGCGCTGCAGGGTGGCGGGGGCACTGCCTTGGGTTTCGCGAATCACCAGGTTGAAGAGGTGGCGTTTCTCCACCTCCTCACGCAGGACCTGGTCCCCCTCCCCCAGCCGGTAGACACGGCGACTGCTCTTGTCCATCAACCTGGCGATCGGCGACAGATCGAGTGTCAGGGTCTCGCGGGTGTGGTCGTAGCCGCTCAGGAAGCGGGTCGGCGACATCCGCGAGCTGGAGCGATAGTGCAGCACCACCTCCTCGCGCTGTGCCACGCTGCGCTTGCGCACACGCTTGATCTCATCGTCGAGGCGGTTGAAACGCTTGTAGTCGAACCACTCCAGCTGGCGCCCCACCACCTGGTCGCGAGTCGGATCCAGGTATTGGCGACGCCACTTGGGGCGGCCACGACGCAGCAGCCGCCACAGGGTATTGCGCAGATCATCCTTGAACACCTCACGCAGGGCGTAGATGCCGGCCATGGCCAGCACGAAGAGCGCGGTGAGGTCGGCCAGCACGGTGCGGATCTCGAGCAGACCCAGGGAGACGAATATCATCACCACCGCGGTGGCCATCGCCTTTACCGCCTTCTGCTCGGCACCGCCCAGCTCCTGGTTCTTCTGCTTGAGTGTCACCGGGTGCTCGATCAGCCGACGCAGCAGACGCATCTTGTTGGACATCCGCGTCGGGTCACGGGTCACCCGGGCGGAGTTGTACTCTCGCTCGCGGCGGTAGGCATCCTCGGCACGACTGATCTCCACCAGCCGTGCGCGTATCGGGCGAAAGCGTGACCCCCGGGGCAGCCCGGCGAGCAGCGCCAGCAGGCGCTGCTCGGTAAACCAGGAGAGGTAGTTGTCGATGGTGGCGAAATAGCGGTGCAGGCTCTCGTCACTGGGCTCCTGACGCCGCAGGCGGCTGAGAATACTGACCGCCAGGTCGACATGCTCGGCCAGCCTGTGCTCCAGCTCCGACATCTGCTCGCTTTCCGACGCCTTCTGCGGCTGAGAACGCGGCTCGCAGGCGCGTCTATCGACGCCCTTGGCCTGGGCGTCTCCCTCCTCCTCCCTCTCCCTCTCGGCCTTTTCCACCTTCTCGTCCTTCCTGGCGCGCCGCACATCATCGATCAGCGGCTGAATCGCGCCCTCCATGGCCACCACATACTGGTAGGCATAGAGGCTCAGGCTAAGCCGATAGTGCTCGGCATCGAGCTTGCCGCGCTCGGCCAGGCGGCTGAGTACCAGCGGCAAGCGATAGCGGTCGCTGAAGTAGGTACGCTTCACATAGATGGAGCCGTGATAGAAGTCCTCTTCGGGAATCACCTGACCGGTCAGGCCCAGCTCCCCCGGCACGAACAGAAAGAGATCGAGCCGGTGCGAGGTCTCCTCCTGCAGCACGCGGGAAATCTTGAGGTGGAGACTGTCCTGACGTTCGACCTTAATCATGGGCGACTCACTCTAGGCTGGGCGACTAGCCCGGATCAGGCGAGCCGCCACTGCTGCTCGTCTGGTGGTGAGGGTCGGCGATGCCGGCACGCCCCGGAGCGCGGCCGGATGCATCGCGCTCACTGGCCTGGTCGTCGCCGTACTCGCTGGCGCCATCCAGGCGGCCACCACCTCGCCCCTCCATGCTGACGCTGAGCCGTGGCACGCCGAGATCGACACCCTGGGCCTCCATGCGCTGCTTGAGCAGCAGGTTGAAGGCGCGGGAGACGTCCCACTGCATTTCGGGTGCGGTACGAAAGCGCATCCGCAGGATCGGGCAGCCATCCTCGAAGGCGTGGATCCCCTGCATCTCCAGCGGCGACCAGATGTAGTGACGCATCATCGGGTCCTGACGCAGCGCCTGGGCGGTCTCCTGCATCAGGGTGATGGCGTCGTCGATCGGCATCGCGTAGGGGATGCGTATCTTCATCAGCGCGATGCCGAACTGCCGCGACATGTTGTGGATCGACTCGATGCGGCTGAAGGTGATGATATGCACGATGCCATCGAGGTCACGCAGGCGCACGGTGCGCAGCGTCAGCCCCTCCACCGTGCCCATATGGCCGTTGATCTTGACGAAGTCATCCACGGCCAGGGAGTCCTCGATCAGGATGAAGATGCCGGTGATCAGGTCCTGCACCAGCGTCTGGGCGCCGAAACCGAGCGCCAGGCCGATCACACCGGCACCGGCCAGCAGCGGCGTGACATTGACCCCCAGATTGGCCAGCCCGACGATGGCCGCGATGATCACGATGGTGGTGAAGATGACGTTGCGGATCATCGGCGTGATGGTCTGGGCACGGGCCTGATTGACACGCCGCCCACGGGAGCGCACCGAACTGGTCAGGGCGCGCTGGATGGCGGTGTCGGCGAAGATCCATGCCAGCCAGGCCAGCAGCAGGGTCAGGGCGATGGCCATCAGCGCCTGGCCGATACGGGCACTGGCGACCCCCTCGCTGCCGACGCCCAGCAGCGAGCCGCCCCATACCTGCAGGAACAGCTCGGCGAAGGCGACCCAGGCCGCAACATGGCCCAGTACATACCCGAAGCGCTCGAGGCGCACGCGATACTGGCTGACGCGACGCCGGCGCTGACGCCGCTTGCGCCGCTCGCCATGGCGACGCACCAGGCCGGTGACCACCAGTGCCAGCACCAGCAGTGCCGCCGAGATGATGGAGCGCGCCAGGGCGGTGCCCACGTCACCCCCGGTCACGAAGATCGCAACCAGCGAGCCACCCACTAGCAGCAGTGCGGGCACGTGCCACAGGCTGCCCAGCACCTGCACGATACTGGCACTGGCACCGGGTTCGCGGCGCTCACGCCAGGGCCGATTGCGGATGATATGTTCGATGGGCCGCTTGAACCGGAAGATGAAACGCACGCTGAGCAGCGCCGCCAGCATATTGGCCAGCACCGAGAGCAGGCCGGCCAGCTCGGCACCGAGCAGCACGGTGAGGCGTCCGGAGTTGAAGGCATCTCCCAGCGCCACCAGAGCACCGATCACGAACAACGGACGCAACCCATGGTTCTGCACCAGCTGTACCGCCACGAAGCGATGCCCCCGGGTAAACTCCGAGATAAAGGTTTCCACCACCACCGACAGGGTGCGACCACACAGCGCGACATAGGCCACCACCAGTGCCAGCACGCGCCCACTGCTGGGCGGCACCAGCTGGCCCACCCCCAACACCAGCACGAAGGCCAGGGCCCAGGGCAGCATGCGACGCAGGAAGTGCACACTGAGCAGCCAGGCACGCGGCTCCCGGGGCAGGTCCAGGGGCCAGCCGCGACGCCTGGCCAGCAATCGCCCGAGGGCGATCAGGATCACCAGCAGCCCACCCCAGATCATCAACAGCACCATGGCTTCGATCGTGAAGCGAATCAGGTCGGCGTTACCGGTCTCGGCCACCAGGGCGCTCAGGTCATGCCAGCCCTGGTTGAGCTGCGCCTTCCAGTGTGCCACCGGTGACGCGTCCCCTTCGGCCTGCTGGCCCAGGTCGCTGATGGTCTCCGCCAGGGCCCCGAGCAGTCCCTCCCGCGGGGCGATGCCGTGCTCCTCGACTGACTCGCCATGCACGCTCTGCAGGTCCTGCAGGCTCTCCAGCAGCTGGCCACGCCGCTCGGCATCCTCGAGGGTGGCGATGATACGCTGCAGCGACTCCTGGAAGGCCTGGGGGTCATGCTGCTGCTGATCCTCCGCGGAGGTCACCAGGCCCGGCAGGTTGACCGACTGCGCCTGAGCGGATGCCACGGGCAGCAGCCAGGCGCCAAGACTCAGCAGGAGTCCAAACAGTAACGCCCAGGTGGTTGCGCATAGGCCGAGGCAGCGGTAGGGGTACATCACACCTCCATGTCGATGGGTAAGCGAGGCGCCGTAGGCAGAGGTCAGTATGATACGCTCCCAGACGCTCCCATGTGACGCACAGGATGCCGCCATGACGCCACTATCGCCACCCGAGCCCACGTCTCACGAGGGCAAAACCCGCCGCGTGGGTGTCGAGATCGAGTTTGCGGGCCTGCCACCTCAGGATACCGCCGCCGTGGTGTGCGCCCTATTCGGCGGAGAGGTCAAGGCGCTCAGCCCCCACCGTCTCAAGGTGGAAGAAACTCGCTGGGGCACCTTCACCATCGAGCTCGACACCCAGTATGCCCATCCCGACACGGAAGTGCTGGATGCCATGCCCAGCGGCGAGAGCGAATGGGAGCGTCACCGCCACCAGATGCGAGTCGACCTGCATAGCCGCGCCCGGGAGCTGATCGGCGATGTGGTCATCGGCCTGGTGCCCACCGAGATCGTCTGTCCACCGATTCCCTGGAATGAACTCGAACAGCTCGATGCGCTGTTCGCGGCGCTGCGTAAGCATGGCGCCAAGGGAACCGACGACAGCCTGCTCTATGGCTTCGGCCTGCACCTCAACCCCGAGGTCCCCAGTCTCGAAGTCGACAGCCTGCTCGACCACCTGCGCGCCTATCTGCTCACCGCCGAGTGGCTGCGTGAGCAGATCGACGTCGATATCACCCGTGAGGTCCTGCCCCACGCCAACCCCTTTCCCAAGGCCTACGCCCTGAAAATACTGGCGGCGGACTACACCCCGGATATTGATACCCTGATCCGCGACTATCTGGCCGACAACCCGACCCGTAACCGCGAGCTCGACATGACCCCGCTGTTCGCCCACCTGCGGCCCGACTACCCCCACGAGCTGTTTCGCAACAAGCTGGTCAAGGGGCGCCCCACCTTCCACTACCGGCTGCCCGACGCGCGACTCTCACAGCCCGACTGGGGCTCGGCGGTCGAGTGGAACCGCTGGCTGGAGGTGGAGAAGCTGGCCGCCGACACCGATACGCTCAGGCGCCGCGCCGCCGGCTATGTGGCCAAGCACACTCGCTCGCCGCTCACTCGGCTGTGGCTGAACCTGCGCCGCTGGGTGAAGGCATCATGAGCAAGCGTCCACTGATCGGCATCACCACCTCGGATCGCAAGAGTCATACCGCCTGGCTCTTCGACTGGTTTGCGGTATGGCGCCACGGCGGCCGCCCTCTTCGACTATCGCCCTCAAGGCCCTGGCCGGAACACCTCGACGGCCTGATCATCGGCGGTGGTGACGACATCCAGGCCCACCTCTATGACGCCGAGGTGCAGATCGACGTGCGTGTCGACCCGCAGCGCGACGAGCTGGAGCTGGAACTGCTCGAGACCTTTATCCCCTGGGGCACGCCGGTGCTCGGCATCTGCCGTGGCGCCCAGCTGATCAACGTCTACCTGGGCGGCACCCTGGACCCGGATATCTACACCACTCACGAGGGGCTCAAGCGGCGCCGCACCGTGCTGCCGCGCAAGACCGTGGATATCGTGGGGGATAGCCAGCTACATCGCATCCTGGGGGTCAGCTGGTGTCGCATCAACAGCCTGCACCACCAGGCCGTCAGGCAGGCCGGGCGCGGCATCGAAATCGTCGCCCGGGATCGCGATGGCCTGGTGCAGGGCATCGAGTCTCGCGAGCACGACTTCCTGATCGGCGTGCAGTGGCACCCGGAGTGGCTGATCTTCAACCGCCCCCAGCAGCGTCTGATCCGTGCCCTGGCGAAGGCGGCAATGCGCCGCCGCCGTGAGGCCGAATCCCCCGCCTGAGGCGACGACGACAAGGCGGCGTCTTGGTGACCACAATAACAACGCCGGGACCGCCATTCGGCAGCCCCGGCGTGATGACTAACGGGGACTGTCCCCGTCGGTCAGCCCTCCAGCTTGGCCTCCAGGGTGATCCTGGCGGTCAGCAGCTTGGAGATCGGGCAGTTCTCCTTGGCGCCGTTGGCCGCCTCCTCGAAGGCCGCCTGATCGGCACCCGGCACGCGGCCCACTGTGGTCAGGTGGACATCGGTGACCGTCAGACTGTCCGGATCCAGGGTCACCTTGGCCTGGGTGTCGATGCTGTCGGCGGTGTAGCCCGCCTCGCCCAGCACCAGCGACAATGCCATGGAGAAACAGCCCGCATGGGCGGCCCCGATCAGCTCTTCGGGGTTGGTGCCCTCGGCACCCTCGAAGCGGCGGCGAAAGTCATAGGGCGTCTCCTTGAGTGCGCCGCTACCGGTGGAGAGCGAACCGCCCCCCTCCTTAAGGCTACCCTTCCACTGTGCACTTGCGGTGTTCTCGATGCTCATGACGTCTCCTTATACTTGGCTCATGTGAGTCGGTCGATCATCCTTCACCATAGACTATGGGGATGAGAGCCTCTTACAGCAACCAGTCGTCATCGATCTGCCCCCGCTGCCTGGCGAGTGCCGTGCTGAGCCCAGCATGGCCCTCCTCGCGCAGCGCCGCCATATTGCGCTCGGGTATCGCCTCGGGATCGGGGTAGTGAGCCAGTGCCTGCTCCAGCCCTGCCTCGCGCAGCAGGTGCAGCATCGGCAGGGGTGAGCGGTTGGTGAAGTTGGCGGGATCCTCCGACTCGGCATCCGCGAAGCAGTAGTCCGGATGAAAGCTGGCTAGCTGATAGACCCCTTCATAGCCCTGGTCCACCAGCAGCGCCTCGGCTATCTCGAGAAAATCCAGATAGTCATCGAAGGCCGCTAGCCCCGGTGTCAGCACCAGCAGGGTAGTCTCGATGCCGGGCGTCTCGTCGAGACGCTCACATTCGGCCACCAGCGCCAGCAGGGCAGGCTCCCAGTCGCTGGCATCCTGTACCACATAGCGGATGGTGTCGCGGGCCACCTCTCGGCCGGCAAAGGGGCAGATATTGCGGGCGACCACGAAGGTCTCCACCCACTGGCGGGTCGCGGCAAGGGGGTCAACGGCTGGGGTCATGGTCGGCTCGCTGGGGGAGTGAGCCGGCAGTATAGCGCAGCGGCGGCTCGCCTCGATGTCGGCCGTGGGTCTCTCAACCGCCTCCCCTGCTCATGGCGCCGGGTCACCCTCTCCCCCGCGACGCGAGGCCAGGCGGTCCGCCAGCCGGGTCGGCTCCGGCAGCTTGGTACGCCGCAGACACGCCGTCACCCACTCGAGGGCCGTGGGCAGCGAGACCCGGTGGCCGGTGGAGACGAAGATCGGCTTCACCCTGGGCCGCGAGCGCAGCACCGCCGCGATCACCTCATCGTCAGGACCGTCGACCAGCGGCGTCCACTCTCCCCGTTCGGCGCCCGGCTCGGCGTGACGACCACACAGCCGCGACTTGGCCACGCCGATGGTCGGCAGGTCGAGCCACAGCCCCAGGTGACTGGCCACCCCGAGCCGCCGCGGATGCGCAATGCCCTGACCGTCCACCATCACCAGATCGGGCCGTACGCTCAACCGCTCGAATGCCGCCAGCGCCGCCGGCACCTCACGAAACGACAGCAGCCCCGGGATATAGGGCATCCGCGTCGGCTCTCGATGGACCACCCGCTCCACCACCGAGAATTCACCGCCGGCCTCCGGCGGCCAGGCCAGCACCACCACGGCGGCTCGGGTGATCTCGCCGCCCTGTTCGAAGCCGATATCCACGCCGGCGAGATGGCGCACCTCGGCCAGGCGATCCTCCCGTTCGATACGCCCGGCCAGGCGCTTCTGCAGGCTGATAGCCGCCGCCGGGGCGAGGTTCCAATCGTGAAGAGGATTGAGTGTCATGGAGACTCCTGTTCCACAGGATGAGGAGCGCTGGAGA
>NZ_JADNRL010000018.1:0-5783 GCF_015595025.1 Halomonas sp. KAO | reverse complement strand
GGAAGAGCGTCGCTTCGCTCCAGGAAGCTGGAAGAAAAGGCTTACCCCAGTGTTGGTGGAGGCATGCTGTTTTCCGGCTTCCGGCTTCCGGCTTCCGGCTTCCGGCTTCCGGCTTCCGGCTTCCGGCTTCCGGCTTCCGGCTTCCGGCTTCCGGCTTCCGGCTTCCAGCTTCCAGCTTCCAGCTTATGGCTTAGCGCGAAGCGGCCTGGTGGTACGGCGTCGCGGCTTTCCCGGTGACAGGCCGGTTCGGGGGCGCTGTGAACCCCTCCCTGGGCGCTACCTCGGCCGTCCATGGTCCTCGGACCCCCTTCCGGCCTGCCCCCGGCGCCGCTCACCCTGTGGTGGCGCTACGCTTTCCTTGCCCCTTGCCCCTTGCCCCTTGCCCCTTGGCTAATAGTGCGGCGGTAGCTCGTCCTCGGCGCTTGGTGCCGCCGCATCTCCCTCCTGCAGTGCCTGCTGCTGCTCGCGAATCTTCCGCTGCATCAAGTCATTGATGCGCTCCAGCCTGGTCAGGCGTGTCTCCTGGGCGGCAACCGCCTGGTCCAGGGTGTCCAGCCAGTGTTCCTGGTAGGCGATACGGCTCTCCAGTGCGGTGAGGCGCTCGTCAAGGGTGTCGGACGTGTGGGTCGTGCTCATGCTAGAATCCTTGCGCTGCGTGCCACCGTTCATCGTGGCACCTTCCTCGTGGTTATCAATATCGTTCATTGCCAACTAGAGAGTCATTCGAGCCCATGAATCGCAAGCTCATGTTTCGCTGTAGTCTGATCAGTCTGCTGCTCGCTGCCCCGGCGCCGTTGCTGATCGCCCTGTTTATTCACCTGGCCGGCGGCGCCCTGTCCGAGGCGCTGTTCGACAGCCTCCGGCTAGGCGGCGTCGCCGTGGTCTATGCTGCCTCGGCCCTGGCGGTTTTCCTGGTGCTGCTGGTCGCCACCCTGGCAGTCAATGCCCTCAGTCCCCAGCTGGTCAACCTGGCCGAGATCGAGAGCGATGACCGTGAACTCGGTGAGGTGAAGTGGTTCAACGTCAACAAGGGGTATGGTTTTATCACTCGCGACAGCGGCGAGGATGTCTTCGTTCACTTCCGGGCCATTCGTGGCCGCGGTCACCGCACCCTGGCCGAGGGCCAGAAGGTCCGCTATTACGTGGTGGAGAACGAAAAGGGGCTACAGGCCGACGATGTCACGGTGATTACCTGAATCGCAGCGCCATCGGCCGGCTCCGGGGCGCCCTGTACTCACACCTGTAATACTCAAGCCCTTGGTGCTTACGCCTTTGAATATCGCCCCGCAGCCGCGGGGCGATGTCGTTTCGGGCTACCGGCCGGAGTCGGGCCAGTGGATCTCTGCTTCACGCCCGTCGGGGAGTACCTGCAGGAAGCGGTCGGGCTCGTCGCCGGGTTGCCAGCCGCCCAGCGAGCAGCGCACCTCGCCGCCCAGGTGGCGGGCGGCGGAGCGCGCGCAGGCCGCGTCATTCGACCAGGGAGTCTGGGCGCTATCGAACCAGAGACTGGCGAAGCCGTCGGCGGCACGCTCCACCAGCAGCACCGGTATCTCGTTGCCGGCGAGCTGGCCACGGGTGCGCCACTTGCCCTTGCCGGCCGGGGCCAGAGGATCGGCTCCGATGGCCTCGCCCAGCCACGCATTCAGCGCCTCCACGGGGGCCTTGGCCAGGTAGATCTCGATATCGGGATAACGGGGTTCGCTGTCAGCTGTCATGCAAGCCTCAGGGTCGGGCACTGCCGTTGATGAACAGGTGCTTCATGATCGCCTCATAGATGCGGCTCAGCTCGTCCAGATCGCTGGCCCGCACCCGCTCGTTGACCTGATGGATGGTGGCATTGAGGGGGCCCAGCTCCACCACCTGGCTGCCCAGGGTAGCGATAAAGCGTCCATCCGAGGTGCCGCCGCTGGTGGAGAGCTCGGGGGTCTGTCCGGTGATCTCCTCGACGCCGCGTACGCTGGCTTCCACGAGTTCGCCCTCGGCGGTGAGGAAGGGCTCGCCGTTGAGGGTCCAGTCCAGTTCGTAGTCCAGGCCGTGGGCGTCGAGAATCGCCGCGGTGCGCGACTTGAGCTGCCCGTGGGTCACCTCGGTGGAGAAGCGGAAGTTGAACACCACCTCCACCTCGCCGGGGATGACGTTGGTGGCGCCGGTACCCGAGCGAAGGTTGGAGATCTGGAAGCTGGTCGCGGGGAAGAAGTCGTTGCCGTCGTCCCAGTGCTCCCGGGTCAGCGCATCCAGCGCGGGCATGGCCTGATGGATGGGGTTGCGCGCCAGGTGAGGGTAGGCCACATGGCCCTGTACCCCCTTGATATGCAGCACGCCGCCCAGGGAGCCACGGCGACCGTTCTTGACCACGTCCCCCAGGCGAGCGGTGGAGGAGGGCTCGCCGACGATACAGTAGTCGAGCCGCTCGTGGCGTTCGCGCAGATGCTCCACCACGGCGCGCGTCCCGTCCTTGGCCGGGCCCTCCTCATCGGAGGTGATCAAAAACCCCAGTCGGCCGTGGTGATCGGGGTGGTCGGCGATAAAGCGCTCCACCGCGGTGATCATCGCCGCCAGGCTGCCCTTCATGTCGGCGGCGCCTCGGCCTCGCAGCATACCGTCGTCATCGATGCATGGCGTGAAGGGGGGGGTGTCCCAGTGGGTGTGAGGGCCGCTGGGCACCACATCGGTGTGGCCGGCGAAGGCCAGCAATGGACCGTGGTGACCACGGGTGGCCCAGAAGTTCTCGACATCGCCGTAGGGCAGGCGTTCGATATGGAAACCGAGCGCCGCGAGGCGCTCGATCATCAGTTCCTGACACCCCAGGTCGTCCGGCGTCACCGAGGGGCGTGCTAGCAGGTCGAAGGCGAGCCGCAGGGTGGGCGAGAGGCCGGCAGGATCAGTTATGGGCATGCAGTGCCTCGTTGAGCGCGATGGCGCTCTTGTTGGTCAGGCACTCGATGCGGCCGTTCTGGGAGTTGCGGCGCAGTAGCAGGTCGTCCTGGTTGGCCAGCTCGCGAGCGGCCACGGTACCGGCCTCCTGGCCCTGGTCGTCGAGCAGGGTGACCTTGGCACCGGCGGTAAGGTAGAGACCCGCCTCCACGGTGCAGCGGTCCCCCAGCGGGATGCCGATGCCGGCATTGGCACCGATCAGGCAGCCTTCGCCGACCTTGATCACGATATTGCCGCCTCCCGAGAGCGTGCCCATGGTGGAGCAGCCGCCGCCGAGGTCGGAGCCCTTGCCGACCATGACCCCGGCCGAGATCCGGCCCTCGATCATGCCCGGTCCTTCGGTGCCGGCGTTGAAGTTGACGAAGCCCTCGTGCATCACGGTGGTGCCCTCGCCGAGGTAGGCACCCAGGCGAACCCGGGCGGTGTCGCCGATACGCACACCGCCGGGAACCACGTAGTCGGTCATCTTGGGGAACTTGTCGACACAGTCGACGGAGAGGGCTCGGCCCTCCAGGCGCGCCTTGAGGCGGCGGGCGGGCAGCTCCTGGACGTCGATGGCGCCCTCGTTGGTCCAGGCGATATTGCGCAGCAGGCCGAACATGCCGGTAAGGTCGAGGCCGTGGGGCTTGACCAGGCGGTGAGACAGCAGGTGCAGCTTGAGGTAGACCTCGGGGACGCTCTGCGGGGGCAGGTCCTCGGCGATAAACATCGCCACCAGCGGGCGAGTGGCCGCGGCGAGGGTCTCGGCCAGCTGTGCCTGCTCGGCGTAACCGGCGGCCTTGAGGGCGCCGGCCAGCTCGCCACACTGCTCGGGCAGGAAGCTGACCGCAGCGTTACCCTCCGGGACGTCCAGCACCTGCTTGACCGCCGCGACCAGGTCGGCATCGGGCTCGAGGAGGGGGGCGGGGTAGTAGATCTCCAGCCAGTCGCCCTGGGTGTTCTGGGTGCCGGTTCCGAGTGCAAAGCTCAGCATATCGAGAATCCTTGTAGAGTCGAGTCGTGTGTTCAGAGGGGCCGCTTAGCCCTGGAGGTCGTCGTAGTCGCCGTCGCGATAGCCCACGCGGATGTCATCGCCGGTATCCAGCAGGGGGCGCTTGAGCAGGGTGGGGTGGGCGAGCAGCAGCTCGCGGGCGCTGTTGGCATCCACCTCCCGCTTCTCCTCGTCGGACAGATTGCGCCAGGTGGTGCTGCGCTTGTTGAGCGCCGTCAGCACCGGCACCCTGTCGAGGATATGTTCGAGCAGTGGCGCGGAGAGGCCATCCTCGCGCAGGTCGTGGAACTGGTAGGGAGCGCCGGAACTGTCCAGCGCCTTGCGCGCACGGCGACAGGTGTCGCAGTTCTTGATGCCGTACAGGGTAAACATCACAGCCTCCTCTCGATGAAGTCGCGGATGCGGCGCGCCGCCTCGGCGGTGGCCTGGGGCTCGGCGACCAGCGCCAGCCGCAGGCGGCCGCTGCCGGGGTTGATGCCAGCGTTGGGGCCGTCGGGTGCGGGGCGGCCCATATAGCTGCCGGGCAGTACGCTCACGTTGGCATGGCGCAGCAGCTCCCGGGTAAAGCCCGCGTCGTCACCGCCGGGTACCGCCGGCCACAGGTAGAAGCTTGCCTCCGGGGTGGGGAACGCCAGCACCGGGGCGAGAATGCGGGTCACGGCGTCGAACTTCTCGCGGTAGGCGTCGCGATTGGCGCGCACATGGCTCTCGTCGCGCCAGGCGGCGATCGAGGCGTGCTGCACCGGCAGTGCCATGGCGCAGCCGTGGTAGGTGCGATAGCGCCTGAAGGGGGCGATCAGCCCGGCGTCGCCGGCCACGAAACCCGAGCGCAGCCCGGGCAGGTTGGAGCGTTTCGAGAGGGAGTGGAAGACCAGGCAGCGTCGATAGTCGTGACGCCCCAGGGCCGCGCAGGCCTCGAGCAGCCCGGGGGGCGGTGATGTCTCGTCCAGATAGAGTTCCGAGTAGCACTCGTCCGAGGCGATAAGGAAGTCGTGTTCGTCGGCGAGCTCGATCAGTCGCTGGAACTCGGCCAGTGGCGTGACCGCCCCCGTCGGATTGCCGGGCGAGCAGAGAAAGACGATCTGTACCTGGCGCCAGACGTCGGCGGGTACGGCCTCGATGTCGGGGCGAAAGCCGCTTTCGGCGTTGCAGTCGAGGTAGTAGGGCTCGCCACCGGCGAGCAGGGTGGCGCCCTCGTAGATCTGGTAGAAGGGGTTGGGCATGGCCACCTTCGCCGGACGGGTGCGGTCCAGCGCCGCCTGAACGAAGGCAAACAGCGCCTCGCGGGTGCCGTTGACCGGCAACACCTGGGTGTCGGGGTCGAGGCCGTCAAGGCCGAAACGGTGCCTGGCCCAGTCGGCGATGGCCTGACGAAGCTCGGCACTGCCGGCGGTGGCCGGGTAGCGAGCGAAGTCGGCCTGACTCGCCAGCAGCGCCTCGAGGGCGCCGGCATAGGGGGCGTGCTGGGGCTCGCCGATGGTCAGCGGGATAGGCGCGAGCCCCGCGGGAGGCGTCACGCCGGCCCTGAGGGCGGCCAGCCGCTCGAAGGGGTAGGGCTTGAGGGCGTCGAGATCAGGGTTCATGGGTGTCCAGGCGCGCCTCTTGGGCCGTGGCCGCAGGCGTCGTCGTTATGATATGTCGTGGGGTGAACGCAAGAGGCTCGATTATAGGGAAGGCCAGGGAACGCCTCAAACTCGAGGTCTTGCAGGAGGGGCGCCGGGGACAGGTCGAAGAGGAGATACCGTCTCTCCCGACCAGCCGCAACCCTCACTGAGTTGGTTGTGGCTGATATTCGGTCTGTGACTTCAGGATGCCGAAAGCGATATGTACTAATTTTCGCATGGCAGCCCCCAAGGCT
>NZ_JADNRL010000032.1:713-1114 GCF_015595025.1 Halomonas sp. KAO | reverse complement strand
TGATAAATAACAATTTACCATCAGGAGCTTGCATGCCAATCCATACGAATCTGACGCCTGAGCGCAGAAGCACCATGGTTGAGCAGGGCGTCTGGAATGACAGGGTCATTACGGACTATCTGGATGAGGCGGTGGCTTCGGCCGGTGACAAGACCGCCATCGTGACCTACCGAATGGCTGACGGCAGCCGCAGCGAACTCAGCTATCGCGAACTGAACGACAAGGTCACTCGCCTGGCGGCAGGACTGGCGGGGCTCGGCGTGGAGCAGGGTGATGTCGTCTCCTGCCAGCTGCCCAACTGGTGGCAGATGACCGCCCTGCACCTGGCCTGCGTGCGCATCGGGGCGGTGCTCAACCCGCTGATGCCGATCTTCCGCGAGCACGAACTCGAATTCATGCTC
>NZ_JADNRL010000032.1:0-434 GCF_015595025.1 Halomonas sp. KAO | reverse complement strand
GACAGCAAGGTGCTGGTGGTGCCGCAGACCTTCCGCAAGTTCGATCACGGCGCCATGGCCCACCACCTCCAGCACTCACTGCCCAAACTCGAGCATGTGCTGGTGATCGACGGCCAGGGCGAGGAGAGCTTCGAGCGGGTGCTGCTGGAGCGCGCCTGGGAAGAGGAGATCGACACCGCCGAGCTGTTCAAGGCACGCCGCCCCTCGGGTGACGACGTGGTACAGATCCTCTATACCTCCGGCACCACCGGTAAGCCGAAGGGGGTGATGCACACCTCCAACACCCTGTTCAGCAACATCCGTCCGCTGGCGGAGCGCCTGGCCCTGGGCGAAGAGGACAGTGTCTTCATGCCCTCGCCGCTGGCCCACCAGCTGGGCTTCCTCTATGGCCTGATGCTGCCGGTCTATCTGAAGAGCACCGCGGTGCTGCAGGA
>NZ_JADNRL010000031.1:1263-1980 GCF_015595025.1 Halomonas sp. KAO | reverse complement strand
GCAGGCCAAGCCAGAGTAGATATTGGCCTTGACCGTAAAATTGAACACGAAGGCCGGCTTCAGGCGACGCAGCGTATTGGCCAGCGCCAGCAGGCTCCTGCCCTCGCCCACCAGCCGCGTGCTCTTGCCCTCCATGGGCAGCGCCCTATGCTCGATGCCGAGTTCCTCCACCAGCCGCGCGGCATAGTCATCCTGCGGCGCCAGGCCGATCACCCGGTAGCCGGCCTCAATCAGCGCCAGGATAGTGCCGCGGCGAAAGTTGTAGAGGTACCAGGAGGTGTTGGAGACCAACACCACAACGTCCTTGTCTTGCATCGGAGTTCCTGTGTGATGGAGGGGTCAGACCCTGAGGCCTCCCCACGAATAGCATAAGAAAATCAGTACATTAGGATTGAAAAAAGTCTGCATGGGCAGGCATGTTGTTAATCGCCAAACCAACAATATGCCGAGGAGCCCATGCAGACGTCCCGATTCTTGCACAAGATCCTGACGACTTCAGCCTCCGTCCTCCACCGTGCTCGCTTCAATGCCCTCGCGACATGCGTCGAAGCCTTGTTGTCGGGACAGCGCCTGTCCCTGACGGCAATCGGTCGCCAGCTCCCGCGCCAGGCTCAGCCCAAGCATGCGATCAAGTGTGTTGATCGCCTGCTCGGCAATTCTCACCTGCAGCGTGAGCGTCGTTGGCTCTATGCGGATGTCGCTCGCCTGCTCGTGGGC
>NZ_JADNRL010000031.1:0-1055 GCF_015595025.1 Halomonas sp. KAO | reverse complement strand
CGACATCCCATCATTCTGGTTGACTGGTCACCGATCGACGACCGAGGGCGTCATTTTCTGCTGCGTGCCGCGATCCCCTTCGGGAAGCGTTCGTTTCCGATCTATGAACGTGTGCATCACAAGGACGCCTGCCCCCGTTGCCAGAAGGCGCTCCTTGCTGACCTGGCGTGGATGTTGCCGCCGCAGGCCAAGCCCATCCTGATCACCGATGCCGGCTTCAAGACCCCCTGGCTGCGGGCGGTTGAGGCGTATGGCTGGTACTACGTCGGCCGGGTGCGTGGGGCAACTCAACTGAGGCACGATGGCGAATCTGACTGGCGCCGCCTGGAATCGCTGTTTCCTCTGGCGACCCGCGAGCCGGCAGCGCGCGGTCCCGTCACACTGGCCAAGACTCGGTCATTGGCGACCCATCTGTACCTGTACCGCGCCCCCTACCGAGGGCGCAAAGACCGCAACAAGAACGGCAGTGCGTCGCGTGCTGCCCGAAGCCGCAAGGCAGCCAAGGGGCACCGAGAACCCTGGGTGCTGGTCAGTAACCTGATACCGCGCCACAACCTCGCCGCCAAGATCGTCAAGCTCTACGCCAAGCGCATGGAAATCGAAGAGGGATTTCGGGATATCAAGAGCGAACGGTTCGGGTTTGCGTTCAACTTGCATGGCACCCGCCACGCACGCCGTATCGAGATCTTGCTGCTCATCGCCATGCTGGCCAGCTTCCGCCTCTTAGCCAGTGGCCTTGCCCTCGATAGAGCGGGGAAGGCACCGGCCTATCAAAGCAATACGCGTCGATCACGGCGAGGCGTTTCGCTTTGGCGCCTTGGCTGTGAAGCCATCCTGGCCCGCTATCCCGCGGGCCGAATGGACAGACTCCTCCGGCTCATGCGACAAGAAGCTGAATTGGGGGTCGCCGTATGATTCGTGGGGAGGCCTCAGGGTCTGACCCAAGCGGGCCACCCTTGCCCTGTCGGCCTCCCAAACCTCGCCTGCTTGGCAGCTTGGCTACCAACCCCTCGTCACACATCAAAGTCATCCAGCTCGGCGCTGGCGTCTTGACG
>NZ_JADNRL010000017.1 GCF_015595025.1 Halomonas sp. KAO | reverse complement strand
AGCAGGGCGCGGAACTCGGCGATGAAGTCGGCGAGGTGCTCCGGCGGCACCGCGGTGTCCTCGACGAAGGGGAGGGGGCGGCGCTCGCCCTGGGCGTTGCCGAGCAGGCCCACGGCGCGCTTGCGCATGGTGTAGACCTTCTGGATCGCCGCGCGGCCCTCGGCCAGGGTGTAGCCGAGGCGCGGCACGCTGGCGTCCTGCTCCAGATGTCGGCAGAAGGCCTCGACCCGGCGAGCCAGGCGCTCGGGGTCATCGTCGCTGAACTCCACCAGGTTGATGCCGCGCACCGGCGTGTCGCCCAGGTCACTGCACGCAGAGTCATCGGGGGCCGGGCCGCCAGCCGGAAAGAACTCCGCCACGCTATCCCAGACGAAGTCCTGCATGGCCAGCAACAGCACCCTGTCGTCCACCGTCTCGATGGAGGTCGGTCCGGCCTGGGACTGGTGCGAAGCGCTGCTTCCGCCCATCAGCGCCCTGGCGTCGCGCAGGGCATCCATAAAGCCTGAGTAGCGCACATTGACCAGGGTTGCGTGCCTGGGGATCGGCAGGACGTTAAGCACCGCCTCGCAGGTGAAGGTCAGCGAGCCCTCGGCGCCGCACAGCAGGCTGTTCATATCGAGGCGCCCTGCAGCATCGCGCAGGTGCGCCAGGTCGTAGCCGGTCAGGCAGCGGTTGAGCGGCGGGAAGGTTGCGCGGATTCGCTCGCCCTGGGTGTCGATGACCTCCCGGGCGGTGCGATAGGCGCGGCCTGCCACATCGTCGCGGGCGCACAGCACCTCGAGCTCGGCCTCGTCCACCGGACGGGTGGTCAGCCGCTCGCCGCCGAGCAGCACGCTGTCGAGCTCGAGCACATGATCGCGAGTCTTGCCATAGGTGCAGCTGCCCTGGCCGCTGGCGTCGGTGGCGATCATGCCGCCGATCGTGGCTCGGTTGGAGGTGGAGAGCTCCGGGGCGAAGAACAGCCCGTGGGGCTTGAGCGCGGCGTTGAGCTGGTCCTTGACCACTCCGGCCTGGACCCGAACCCGGCGGTTTGCCACATCGATATCGAGGATGCGGTTCATGTGCCGGGAGAGATCCACCACCAGGCCGTCGGTGAGCGACTGGCCGTTGGTGCCAGTGCCACCGCCGCGGGGGGTGAGTACTACCCCGCGGTGTTCTTCCTGGCCGGCGAGCCGGGCGATGCGCACCAGGTCCTCGGCGTGGCGGGGGTAGAGCGCCGCCTGGGGCAGGCGCTGGTAGAGGGAGTTGTCGGTGGCCAGCACCGTACGGTTGGCGTAGTCCGGAGCAATCTCGCCCGTGAAACCGACGGCCTTCAGGGCCGCTAGGAAGCGTAGGTAGGGAAAGCGCAGGACTTTAGGGTTGTATGATCCATCAATATCAAGTTGAGCTATCATAGGAATCTAACTTTCATCAAATTATATTAATATGGTGTTATAGGGGGGGGGTAAAGTTTTCTGAGATTTTGAGGGTTGAGGTAATCTCTAAGCTAGGTGGGGAAAAGTTTATTAAATATCTCTTTGAGGATTTTTTTTAGTGTGGTCTTCTCTAGCGGACGGCCCTATGGCTTGCCAATCAGCTAGACCATAGCGATGAAGCTGTTCTTGTAAACCTACGTGGCGCCTTTCTCGACTATAGGAAGGCCATTTATTTTCTCTAACAGGGTGTTTAATAGTTCCTTTGACCACCCCAGCATGCCTAGGAACTGCTTCGTTGGGTTTGAGCTTGCCTTTCCTTTAAAAAATAAATCATGGACCAAGTAAAAAACAAAATCAAGTTCGCAGTTGGAGAACCTGGGTTTTATATATTTGGAACGAAGTTTTATTTCTTCTTGGGTAATCTTAGTTATTATAAATAAAGCGAGAGGATTAATAATGAAAACTGGCGTTCTAATTGATAACTCGTGGCTTAGCGGTGATGGTGAGTGGGTAGAAGTCTATGACCCCTGTAGTGAAGAGCTTATAGGAAGTGTGGTTGATGCAAGTGAGGCCCAGCTTGAAAGTTGCTTGGCTTCTTCGGTTAATGGGTTTAGTAAGTGGAAAGACGTTAGCCCATGGGAAAGATCGGTCATCCTGAAAAAAGTCGCGGAAATTTTAAAGTCTAAGGTTGAGGAAATATCAAACACAATAACATTAGAAACAGGGAAGCCTTTAGCTGAAAGTAAGGCAGAGGTTTTTGCAGCATCTGAACAGTTTGAGTGGTATGCAGGAGAGGCTCAAAGAATCTATGGGGACGTAATATCTGCTAGAAGCTTAGATGTGGATATGCGGGTTGTCTACCAACCGGTTGGTGTTGTCGCAGCCTTTACAGCTTGGAATTTCCCTATTCTTTTGCCGGCAAGAAAGTTAGCCGCTGCTATAGCTGCTGGCTGCTCTGTCGTGATTAAGCCAGCTGATGAAACACCTTATACATGCATGGAACTTGTACAAGCCTGTGTGGACTCAGGTCTTTTGGATGGGGTTGTCAATATGGTAACTGGAAATCCAGAAAAAATATCAAGTTATTTTGTAGGTTCACCGGTAATAAAAAAAGTTTCTTTAACAGGGTCTACTAGGGTAGGTAAGGTTGTTTTAAGAAATACGGCTGATAATATAACAAAAGCTTCATTGGAGTTGGGAGGTCATGCCCCTGCTATTGTTTTTAAAGATTTTGATGGTTCTAAAGCTGCAAAATCTCTTGCAGGTGCTAAGTTTAGGAACTGCGGTCAAGTGTGTGTTTCCCCTTCACGATTTTATATCCACGAAGATCAATATGAGGGTTTTCTGAAAGAGTTTGTTACATATGCAGGGTCACTTGTTTTAGGCTCAGGGTTTGATGAAGAGGTTAACCTTGGACCTATGATTAGCAAGAAAGCTTTAAACAAAGCAATTAACCTTATTGATGACGCAGTCAGTAAGGGGGCTGTTGTGGTTGCTGGTGGCGGGAAATATAAAGATAAAGCGAAAGGCTACTTTCTAGAGCCGACAGTTTTGGTAGACGTTCCGGATGATGCCAAGCTGCTAACAGAAGAGCCATTTGCTCCTATAGCACCTATTGTTAAATTTTCAAGCTATGACGAAGTTATAAAAAAGGCAAATTCTTCAAAGATGGGGCTTTCTTCTTATATTTTCACAAAAGAAATGAGGATTATTCACAGAGCATCTCGTGACATAGAAGCAGGAATGATAGGTGTTAATGAAGTTTCTATAGCATCTGCAGAAATACCTTTTGGTGGAACTAAGGAGTCAGGTTTTGGTAGGGAAGGAGGCAGTATTGGTATAAACGAATATTTAGAGACAAAATTCATAAAGGTTAAAGTCTTGTAAAAATACCATTAAGGATTAAGATATGACATTTTCAAAGACAGCTGATGCAATAAAAAGAGCGGATATTAACTATCACATGCATGGCAATACCTCTATTGCTAATCATTCTCTTTCTGGGCCGAATATTATAAAATCAGCTTCTGGAATGAGAATCAAAGATATTTATGGAAATGAGTATCTTGATTCAATTGCAGGGTTGTGGTGTATGACACTGGGCTATGGGCGTGAAGAAATAGGGGAGGTGGCAAAAGAAAGCATTTCATCATTAGGTTATACACATACTTTTGCCGGTAATACATGTGAGTCCACAGCGTTATTAGCTGAAGAACTTGTTAATCTTTTCAACAGTAATGTGGATAACTCACATATATCTAAAGTTTTTTTCGGGCACAGTGGCTCGGATGCTAATGATACTAATATAAAGCTTATGAAGCTTTATAATAATTTGCGTGGTAAATTCTCTAAGAAAAAGATTATTGCTCGAGAAGGCGGATATCACGGTGTAACTACCATGGCTACGGCTTTAACGGGAATTCCAGCTTATCACTCTGCTTTCGACGCACCAATAGATGAAATTGTAAGAATATCTGCACCTTCATATTATCGCTTCCATAAAGAAGGTGAAACTGAAGTGGAATATACAGATCGTTTAATAAACGAGCTTGAAGACGTAATTGAGAGAGAGGGGGCAGATAATATAGGAGCATTTATTGCTGAACCAGTGATGGGGACTGGTGGTATGTTCGTACCTCCAAAAGGTTATTTTGGCAGGGTGCAAGAAGTTTTAAAAGAAAACGATATTATTTTAATAGTTGATGAAGTTGTTACAGGGTTTGGAAGAACTGGCGAAATGTTTGGTTCCAAAACCTTTGGTATTGCCCCGGATATGGTTACCCTGGCAAAAGGATTGACTTCTGCTTACGCTCCTTTGTCAGCAAGCTTGGTGTCAAAGAAAATTTGGAGTGTCTTAGAATCGTCTAGTGATAGATATGGGCCAATTATGCATGGATTTACTTACGGAGGTCACCCGGTAAGTACTGCAATTGCTTCTAAAGCAATAGAAATACTAAAGCGTGAAGATCTTGTCAATAATGCTAAAACTGTTGGCAACTACTTGCTTGAAAGAGTAAAGGAGGCTACATACGAATATCCATATGTTGGTGAGGTCCGCGGCATAGGAGCTATGCTAGGTGTTGAGTATGTTGCAAGAAAAGCAAACAGGACATTCTTTAAAAAAGGAGTAGGTCCTCATAAGGCTGTTGCTGATGAATGTTTAAAACATGGTCTTATATCAAGAGCCTTACCATTTGTTGACGTTACCAATATGGCTCCACCCCTTATTATTAACAAAGAAGATGCCGATGAGTGTGTTATGAGATTTTCTAAGGCTCTTGAAAGTGTTAAGCCTACATTGGATGAAATGTATAGAAAAAGCTATTGACGTCTTTTATAGAAGCCGTTATTTTATATTTCACCTACTGGTTTTAAAAAAAAGGGTCGTCTAGTGAACTATAGTAATAATATTGTTATGTTTGACGGCGTGAAGAAAAGTTATGATGGAGAAAGTTATGTAGTTAAAGATCTTAACTTTGGGGTTGAAAGGGGGGAGTTTTTAACTTTACTTGGCCCTTCTGGGTCAGGAAAAACAACGACCCTGATGATGCTGGCTGGTTTTGAAACTCCGACGCAGGGGGAAATATCACTTAACGGAAATGTTCTTAATAAGATCCCGCCCTATAAAAGGGATATTGGGATGATATTTCAGAATTATGCTCTTTTTCCCCATATGACTGTAGCCGAAAATGTTGCTTTCCCACTAAAAATGAGGAAGATCTCAAGTCACGAAGTTGGTGAAAAAGTAAAAAAATCTTTAGATATGGTTCATCTTAAGGGGCTTGCGGACAGGATGCCATCACAGCTGTCAGGTGGGCAGCAACAGCGAGTTGCAATTGCAAGGGCGTTAGTTTTTAACCCTAAGCTGGTGCTTCTTGATGAGCCTCTAGGTGCATTAGATAAAAACCTAAGGCAAAATATGCAGCTAGAGCTTAAACATATTCACGAAAATCTTGGTGTTACTATGGTTTTTGTAACACACGATCAAGATGAGGCTCTTACAATGTCAGATCGCATAGCTATATTTAATGATGGTGTTATACAGCAAGCTGCATCACCTAATGAGATCTATAACTGGCCCAAAAATAGCTTTGTTGCGAAATTTGTTGGCGAGACTAACTTTTTTCAAGCCAAGGTGGTTTCTAGTAATATTGGGAAAAACCATATAGCCTGCGAAATAATGTCTGGTGAGGTTTTTAACGTTTATTATGAAGGGAGAGTTAAGGAAAAAACAAATATTAGCTTATTTGTTAGGCCTGAAAATATCAGACTAGAAAGTCTGGGCGTAAAGAAAAGTGAAAATGACAATAGCATAAAGGTCAAAATAGAGGACGTCAATTACCATGGAGATCATTCGAAGGTTACTTTAGTTGGTGACAATGATATACGGCTCGTTTCAAAAATAAGCAGTGCATACGGATATAGCGACCTTTCGGGTCTTAAGGAAGCAGTTTTCAAAGCTAGTGACTGTAAAGTGCTTGAAGCATAATAAAATAAATAAGGAAGGTGGTCGGTATGAAGACTAAGATAACAATTGCATTTTTTGCTGGTGTCTTAACAACTGGGGTTTCGTATGGCAGTACACTTACGGTTGTTGGGTTTGGCGGTGAAGCACAGAGCGCCCAAAGAAAAACAATGTTTGAGCCCTTCTCAGAAGTAGCTGGCGTAGAAGTGGTTGAGGATACGTATAATGGCGGATTGGCACGTATTAAGTCGATGGTACAGACAGGGTCAGTTGTTTGGGATGTGGTGCTATTAGAAGAGCCAGACTTGATACTAGCTTGTGACGAAAGGTTGATAGAAGAGATTGATTGGCAAAAGGTTGGAGGTAAGGACAGGCTCATTGATGAAGCTGTAAGCGATTGTGGTGTTGGGCATATCGTTTGCGGAACCTGTCAACCTGATTCGGACAGATCGTTAAAAATTAGTGTCGATTTCGTCGCGGTGGCACCTGCCGCCGATAGCGTCGGGAAGTTCACCACGCTGTAGGGGGCCGGGTCGTCGTCATCGGGCTG
>NZ_JADNRL010000030.1 GCF_015595025.1 Halomonas sp. KAO | reverse complement strand
GGCACAAGCGCAGTCCTACTTGTAGGGTCCCGGATGATCAAATGAGCTATAGGAGTTATCCTCTGCTGGCAGCCAGGGAGCTTCTACAGCAATTCATTCGGGAGCAGGTTCATGGACATCAAGCTGCATAAGCAGGCAACCACGACACCAAAGATCCGGGCCGAGATCCAGGCAGCGCCTTCCAGCATCACGGATAGCAAGCTGGCCCGCCAGTATGGCGTCTCCCCCGCGACCATCCGGCGCTGGCGGTATCGCGATGATGTCCATGACCGACCGCACACGCGTCACAACCTACTGGCCACCCTCACGTCCGAGCAGGAGGAGGTGCTGATCGCCGCTCGCGAATTCCTGCGCCTCGGCCTGGATGATCTGCTCGTCGTGGCACGTGAGTTCCTGAACCCTCGACTGTCTCGCTCTGGCCTGCACCGCATGCTCCAGCGGCGCGAGGTGCCGACACTGGCAGAACTAGCCCGTCAGGACGCCGGAGATGATGGCAAGCCCCGGCACAAGCCCTTCAAGGACTACGAGCCCGGGTACGTGCATATCGACATCAAGCATCTGCCGCAGATGCCCGACGAGGAGCAGAAACGCTACCTGTACGTCGCCATCGACCGTGCCACACGCTGGGTCTATCTGGAGGTCAGGCGCAGCCAGTCTGCCAAGGATGCCAAGGCGTTCATGAAGCGCGTGGAGGAGAAGGCTCCCTTCACGATCCAGACGGTGCTCACTGACAACGGCAAGTCGTTCACCGATCGCTTCACGCGGGCAGGTGAGCGCAAGCCCAGCGGACGCCACCCCTTCGACCAGGAGTGCCAGGCCCATGGTATCGAACATCGCCTGATCAAGCCGGGAAGGCCACAGACGAACGGTATGGTGGAGCGGTTCAACGGCCGCATCAGCGACGTGCTGGCGACCCGGCGCTATACCTCAGGCGAGGACCTGGAGCAGACGCTCAAGCGCTACGCTTGGCTGTACAATCACCACATCCCTCAGAAGGCGCTGCATCATCAATCACCGATCACGGCGATGAAGGAGTGGCAGGCCAAGCGACCTGAGATATTTACCAAGCGGATAGTTAATCACGCGGGACCCGACAGCTAGACTAGAAGGCTTGGCCATTAACAGCAGGAGCGCCCAAGGAAAACATGTTCACCATCATCGATGATCAATCAGCCATAATGTCAGTTGTTGCAGTAAACACGACACGACGACTTCCATCACCCTGCGGGGAGTGCATTCCTTACCATCATTTTCAAGAACCTTAACGATAAATCGCGTTGACAACCACATTCTCTAGGATCAACAGGTACATCAGTAGTAGGTCCTTTGCTGGATTATTCGAGTTCTTGAACAGGTGTTTTATGGCTTTTGATAGGCAGACTATTGAAGGAGGTTGAATATGCCAGTCACAAAAGTCGAGCGTGAGAGGCTTTATGAGCAGGTGTGGTCGCGTCCTATGAGCCACTTGGCACATCAATATGGCGTTTCGGGCCAAAAGCTTAAGGAGATTTGTGAAAGAGCAAATATTCCAACCCCTACCGCAGGCC
>NZ_JADNRL010000016.1 GCF_015595025.1 Halomonas sp. KAO | reverse complement strand
AGTCCTGCGCCGGCCAGTGCCCCATCAAGGTCAATGTACCCGACTCCCGCGCCCAGTTTCTGGAGGTTTACCACGGCCGCTACCTGCGGCCGCTGCGCGACCACCTGGTCGGTAGCCTCGAGTTCCTGCTGCCCGCGCTGTCACGCATCGCCCCGCTCTACAACGCCGCCCTGGGCAACCGCCTGGTGGAACGGCTGCTGGCCGGCTCGGTCGGTATGGTGGACAGCCCGCGGCTCTCGCGATCACGCCTGCAGAGGCGACTCGACGCCTGGGGTGTGGACGAGGCCACGCCGGCGAGACTCGGCCGACTCACCGCGGATGACAGAGCGCGCAGCGTGGTGCTGGTGCAGGACGCCTTTACCCGCCACTTCGAGGCCAGGCTGGTACTGGACGTCGTCGAGCTGCTCACCCGCCTCGGCGTGCGGGTATTCGTGGCGCCCTATGCCCCCAACGGCAAGCCGCTGCATGTCCAGGGTTTCCTCGGCGCCTTCGAACGCACGGCCGCCAAGCAGGCCAAGCGACTGCGTGCCCTGGCCGAGTTCGGCGTACCACTGGTAGGCATCGACCCGGCCATGACCCTGACCTACCGCCAGGAGTATGTGAAGGCGCTGGGGCCTGAAGCCGTGCCCGAGGTGCGGCTACTCCAGGAGTGGCTGGCCACCCATGCCGACCGCCTGGCGAACCGGCTTGCCGACGGCCCCGCCCTAGCCGACCCTGGCTTCCAGCTGCTCGCCCATTGCACCGAGGCGACCACCGCCCCCGGCAGTCAGAGGGCCTGGCAGCAGGTGTTCGCTGCCTTCGGTCTCAAGCTGGAGCTGGTCAGCACCGGCTGCTGTGGCATGTCCGGCACCTACGGTCACGAGGCTCGCAATCTGGCGACCTCAAGAACCCTCTACGCCCAGTCATGGCAGCCGCTGGTAGAGAATCCAGCCAACGCCGGCAGACTACTGGCTAGCGGCTACTCCTGTCGCAGCCAGACTCGACGGTTCTCTAAAGCAGACTTGCCTCACCCATTAGAAGCACTGATGGCCGAGCTCAATCAAAGGGCTAATTGTGTAAACTCATCAGGTTGTTCACGGAAAGCCCCAGCCGGCTGACCGGAGGTTGTTAATTCAGGCTGGTATGAGGTCGTTGCCAGTTGTACTAGTGGAGCCAGGCGGGCAGATGCTTGGCTTCGCTCCTCCGAGTTCTCATAAGACCAGGCATAGGCCCACTCGCGCAGGGCGGTTTGAATGAACCGATCTGCCTTGCCATTGGTGCGGAGCGTATAGGTAGGGGCGAGTGCGCTTGCGCTTCAGTCCCAGTCGCCGGCACAGATGGTGAAAAGCACTGGACCGGTAGCAGGCGCCATTGTCGGTGAGCACCCGCGTGAAGCGAGTCCCTAGACCTAGATAATAACGTATGGTTTCCGACAGCGAGTAACACACGCTCCAGCCGATCATCGGGGTAGCGGGTGCCGAGGGCCACCCGCGAATGATCATCGATGGTAATGTGGGCATACTCCCACCCTGCGCCACACATGGCCTGTTGACGATCGCCGGTGACCCGATACCCCGGGCGTGTGAGTGGCCGAGTTTCTTGATATTCAGATGCAGGAGATCCGCCGTGTTCATAGCGATTGTCGGGCCTTGGCGGTGTCAGAGCGCCCTGACGATCAGCCCTTTGCGCTTAAGAATGCGCGCCACCATACTCTGGCCAACCCCCAGCTCCTGGGCAATCTGGCGATAGATCTGGCGTTGTTGACGACGCTCGACAATCTGCTCCATCGCCGTTGCGTCTGTTGCCAAAGGACTTCTGTGAGGGCGTGAAATCCGGTCCTGTAGGCCCTCGATCCCTTCTTCTCGGAAACGACACACCCACTTGTAAATCATTCCCACACTGACGCCTTGGGCTTGCTCGAGCCCTCTGGGCCGCAATCCTTCATTGATGACGCGAGCAGCCAGTAGGGCTCGACCATGTGGAGTGAGACGGGCATTCTTATGGGTGTTCATCCGGTCCTCCTAGAGCGATGAATTGGTTCGCATCTCCAGCCTTCCGAGTCGGCTCCGAATGAACAACCTACTGAGAGATCACAGCTAGTGCTTAAAGCCGTAACTGAATCACTCATGGCTAGAAAAAGTAACTTAGCCTATGTGCGCCCTTCGATGACACTACGCAGGCTACCGATGTCGACCTCGACGTACTCGAGTGTCGTGCTGATATTGCTGTGGCCAAGCAATGCCTTGACGATATGCAGGTTGCGATCTGGCTCCTTCATCAGCTCGGTACCCAACGTATGCCGGAATCGATGTGGACTCATCTGATAGCCACAAATCTGGGAGAGCTTCTGGTAGAAACTCTCGACCTGCCAGGAGTCCATCGTCTCCATTCGGTGCCGAACACTGAATCGGTTCACATTGAAAATCTGTTCACCACGCTTGATCCCCACCATCCTTGCCGAGTTCATCAGATTTTCTAAGTGCGGATAAAGGGCATTAGATATTGGAACAAAATGCTCTCGATTATTCTTGGCACCCTGCCAGGTAGCTGTAAGGACGCGGCCCTTCAAGTCAATATCTTCGGGCTTCATCAGCAATAGTTGAGTCAGCCGGATTCCCGTATGATAGAACGTTTCAAACACCACCTCCCAGAACCATGCAGGATGTAGCACCGATGGCTTATTTCGGTAACGCTCAATTTTCTTATGCAAATCGATTGCTTCCCTGGCCATCTCGACCTGGCGCTTATTCAGAGTCTTTTTCCGCTTCTTCGGAGAGCTTACCTCCATCTTGACAAATGGATTAGAGGAAACATGCATTAAGGCATGATCTATAGCATGCTTGAAAAGAATCCTGTTGTGTCGACAGTAGTTGTTCCAGCTTGAGTGTGAAAGATTTCTACCCGATTCAGAGAAGCAGAAGTCTCGCCACTTTCTCACATCTTCACGAGTCACTTCCTCAGGAAGCTTCTCCTGACCCAAAAAACGGCGAAATAGCTTTACAGGAACACAATATGAGGTCCGGCTTCTTTCTGTCAGCCAGCGTTCAGAAAAATAGGATTGCAACAAGTCATCAAAGGTAAATGTTTTCATTCTTCATTTTTCCCATCAATCAGGTCAATAAAGGGGTTATCAAGAACCTCTTTCCCCTCCTCCATCAGGTCATCCTTACTCACAAGATACCCAGACAGGGTGCTCGACTTCTTGTTTGGCCCAACCACTTTTACCTTGTGAAAACTTCCACCATCCTTGTTCTTCTTGTGCCGCTTCAGCTTCTGGAATGAATCCTGAACCTTTTTCCACTCTTTCTCGTCTCCACTCACCTCCTGGCAATAGCGCTTGAACACCTTGGGACTGACCACAAGCAGCATGCCATCTACAGCATGCACCAGGGCCTTTGAGTCATTCATCAGTATTTTGTGAGTTCTCAACCCATCTCGCAGCCAGGAGAAAAAAGCTTCTCCATATGATGCCTGTCCGGACGATGCATCATGCAAAGAACTTTCGTCACCATCAGCAGGACTAGGCGCCAACTTCCTCTCCAAATTTGGCACTGCTTTCTCAGCGTCGCCTATCGCGATATCGAGGATCGAGTCCTCAAGATTACCCCGAGTGGGCTCGGCATTGTTTTTACCCTCCAGCTTATCTGACTCCTCCGCAGGCGAAGGCTCCTCATACTTGTCTGGGGCTGGGTACTCTTCACCATCTACCCGACTACCTTTATCAGCTTCAACAGGTTCAACATTTCCTGAAAAAACATCTGGCTGCTCATCACCGGACCAAACAAGAGACTTGTGAACCTTGAGCATGGATAGTTCAGTTTTCCACTCTCCCATTTCGATCGCACACTTCCAGACCGACCGCCCCTCTGCATTCTCAATAATCAGCCCATGCGACTGCATCTCATCGTATAGACGAGACTCCTTGGTTGGAACATCCTCAATCCCATGGGTAACCCTGTGTGTCAACCTGCATCCATACACCGGCTCAGTGAGTTAAGCTCAATATCAGAGCCCGAGGTTCAGGAGCCCGTATCATGCCGAAACCGCCAACCGAGCTGCCCGATCATCAGGTCACGCCAAA
>NZ_JADNRL010000001.1 GCF_015595025.1 Halomonas sp. KAO | reverse complement strand
ATACTCGCTGATGCGTGCCCTGAATGCGGCCGTCACCGGCGACTGGAAGGACGCCGGCTTCGAGCGCGAGCTGTCGATCGCCGTGGCCGACAAGGTCGGCAAGGAAGCCCGCGGCTTCTACGTGCCCCACGACATGCTGATGCGCTCGCTCTCGCATCACCCGATGCTGAGCCGCGGCCTCGATGTCGGCACCCCCGGCAAGGGCGGCGAGCTGGTGGCCACCGACCTGCGCGTCGACCAGTTCATCGACATCCTGCGCAACCGCACCGTGATCGCTCGTCTTGGCGCGCGGATGCTCTCCGGCCTCGAGGGCGACGTCGACCTGCCGAAGAAAGTCGGCAAGGGCAACTTCTACTGGCTGGCCGAGGGCGAGGACGTCGCCAACAGCGACTTCGACCTCTCCACCCTGAGCCTGAAGCCGAAGACCATCGCCGGCGCGATCCCGGTCACCCGCAAGCTGCGCAAGCAGGCCAGCATGTCGACCGAGGCGCTAATCATCGCCGACCTGATGGACGGCATCGGTGTGTCGATCGACCACGCGATGCTGCACGGCACCGGCGCGAACAACCAGCCGCTGGGTCTGCTCAACCAGACCGGCCTGGGCGCGGTTGAATACCCCAACGCAGGCTTCGACTGGGCGTCGGCTGTCGCGCTGGAGACCAAGATCTCCACCTACAACGCCGACATCGGCTCCCTGGCCTATCTGACCAGCGTGGGCCAGCGCGGCGCGGCGAAGACCAAGCAGGTCTTCGACGGCACCGGCGAGCGCATCTGGACCAAGGAAAACGAGGTCAATGGTTATAACGCCGTGGCCACCAACCAGATGACCGGCGACGACTGGCTGTTCGGCGACTTCAGCCAAGTGCTGATCGGTATGTGGGGCGTGCTGGATCTCAAGCCCGACCCCTACGCCCAGGCGGCCAGCGACGGCCTGGTGGTTCGCGTGTTCCAGGACGTCGACGCCAACGTGCGCCGTCCCGAGTCCTTCGCGGTCGGTACCCGCGCCGCTGCGGCGTAACCCTTCCTGACTAGCGGGCAGGCGTTTTGAGGGGCTTCGGCCCCTCCTTTTTCTCCACTCCATAGGAACACCCTCATGGCACAGCAAGAGATTGAGTTCGTCGAGATCATCGCCGACGACGACTTCCGCGCCGGCGGTAAAACCGTGAAGAAGGGCGCACCGTTCAAATGCACCAAGAACACCGCGAAACAGCTCGTCGCGGCCGGCCAGGCCCACTATCCGACCGAGGACGAGCAAGAGGTCGAGGACGAGAAGCCGGCCGACGACGGCAAGAAAGCCCCGGCCAGCACCGCGAAGAAGAGCGAGCCAGCTAAGTCATGATCGGCGACGACGACTGGGACAGCTTCTTCGATCCCGACGAGCTGGGTGTCCTGGTCGAGTTGCACGTTCCTGACCAGCGCCCGGTCACGGTGGGTGGCATGTGGAGCAAGCCGCATGGCCGCGAGACCTTGCGTCGGGCCTACACCAACGGCGCGGGACTGCGCGGCGAACCGGACGAGAAGCCATTGCAGATCGCCACGCGCGACCTGCCGGACGCCTGGCGGGAGACGCGGGTGGTCGTCGAGGGCGTCGCCTACGCCATCGGCGACGTGATCTCGCTCGGCAGGCTGCGTACCGACCTGCTGCTGACGCCCTGGCAAGAGAGGAGCGACACCCATGGCAGCTGGCTTCGCCCTTGATATCGACATGAGCGAGGCCCTGGCCCGCGCGCCGGACATCCTGAGCGCAGCGCGCCAGGAGCTCGACCGCGCCGCCGATCGTGCGCTGACGAAGACCGCCAAGTGGCTGCGCACGCACTCGGCGCGGGAGATCGGCCGCGAGCTGAGCATCATCCAGCGCCCGATCCGGATCCGCTTCAAGGTCTACCCGGTGCGCGGTCAGCGCGAGACCAAGCTGTGGATCGGCCTCGCGCCGCTGTCCGTGCACTACCTGGGCAACCCCCGCCAGACGCCAACCGGCGTCAGCGTGGGTCGCCACGACTACCGGAATGCGTTCGTCGACCCGATGAAGAGCCGCTCACCCATGGTGTGGCGGCGCAAGGGCCGCGAGCGGCTACCGATCGAGAAAGTCACCGAGGACTGGCAAGAGGTCGCCCAGCCGGTCATCCAGCGCTGGGAGCGCCGTGCCACGGCGCGCTTCGCCGAGATCTTCGAGCAAGAGGCCCGCTATGTCCTTAGCCGTGATTGAACAGCCGTCGGAGGTGTTCGACGGCATCGCCGACACCCTGATGGCTCGCATCGCCGGCATCACCGTAGGCAACTACGACGAGTTCAACGACGTGGTGGGCGACGCTATGGTGCTGATCGAGTTCGAGCAGTCGGCACCGGCGTCGCATTCCAACGACGGCCGCCCGGGCAGCCGGTACCGGATCACCCTGCATGGGGTGGTCGCCAAGCAGCGCCGCCGCGCGCCCCTGGAAGCCGTCAACCTGACCAATGCCCTGCAGCGCATCGTCGTTTCCAAGCGCGACCACCGCTGGGGATTCAGCCACCTGGCGATCGGCTCGCCGGAGAACGTCAGCTCGGCGCCCTCGATGTTCCAGGACGGTCGCAACGGTTACGAGGCCTGGGGCGTGTCGTTCGAGCAGGTGATCTATGTCGGCGAGCCGTTGGCCGATCCCGAGGCCACCCCGCTGGGCGAGCCCGGCATGCCGATGATCGTCTGGAACGCCAACGATCCTGACGACCCGCGCGACATCGACAACCCCGACGACTACAGGCCAGCCTCATGCGAGCTTTGATCGAGCAGCTGATCGCCGACCAGCTCGGTCCTTTCCAGGAGCGCATGGCCGAGGCGCAGTCAGGCGCCGACGACGCCCAGCGCCGCCTGCGCAACCAGGGGCGCATCGGCGTGATCTCGGCGGTGCAGGCCAAGCCGCCGCGCTGCAAGGTCAAGCACGGCGATAACGAAACGCCCTGGATCAAGTGGCTGACGCTGCGCGCCGGCACCACCCGCGAGTGGGATCCGCCGACTCTCGGCGAGCAGTGCCTGCTGCTCAATTATGGCGGCGGTGACGACGGCGCCCAGGTCGCCGCGCTGTGCGGGCTGTTCAGCGGTGCCCACCCCGCGCCCTGGGACAGCCTGGACGTGCACGGCCGGGAATACCCCGACGGCACACGCTTCAGCTACGACCACGCCGAGCACCGCATGACCTGGGATCTCGGCGCGACCATGATCGTCGCCGACCGCGACCAGATTCTGCTGTCGAGCAACGGCAGCACCCTGCTGATCGACGGCGGCGGCGTCCGCGTGAACGGTCAACGCATCGACCTCAACTGATAGGAGAGCACCATGCCGGCAGTCACTCGACTCGGAGATAGCTGCACCGGCCACGGTGCTTTTCCCCCGCGGGCCAGTACCGGCGGCAGCGGGGACGTCTACGCCAACGGCATCGCCGTGCATCGGCAAGGCGATGGCTGGGCCACGCACTGCAACCCCACCCCGAGCTGCCATGCGAGCAGCCTGGCCAGCGGATCCGGCAGCGTGTTCGCCAACGGCAAGCCGTTGGGGCGCATCGGTGACCCGGTCGCCTGCGGGTCGTCGGTGGCCAGCGGCAGCGGCAACGTCTTCGCGGGGGGCTGACCATGATCGGCATGGATCGACGCACCGGGCGCACCATTGGCGCCTGGGATCAATTCGTTTCGCGGGTGACCCAGGTGATGACCACCCCGCTGGGCGCGCGTGAGCACCGGCGCCGCTTCGGCTCTAGGGTGCCCGAGACCCTCGGTAAGAACATGAGCGACGCGCTGCTGTTGACCGCCCAGGCGCACGCCATCGACGCCTTCTACAACCCGGCCAACGGCCTCGGCGACTTTCGCGTCGAGAGCTGTGTGGCCGCCCGGCGCCCCGATGGGCCGGGCATCCTGCTCAAGTTTCGCGGCGTCTGGCGTCACGAGCGCGTGCAATTCGAGGTACAGACCTGATGCTGATTCCTGGCCAGAACCGACTCGCCGCCCCGGCGATCGTCGAAACGCCACCGTTCGAAGACCTCCTGGAGCGCTTCAAGCTGACGGTGGTCGACGCCATCGCCGCGGAGGATCCGGCGCTCGCCGCCGAAGTCGAGGCGGCGCTGGCCAACGAAGCCGAGGTGGCCACCAAGCTGCTCGAGGCGGCGACGGTGATCCTGCAGACCCAGACGCGCCACTACAACGAGCAGATCCAGCAGATGCTCGCCTGGTGGGCGAAAGACTCGAACCTCGACGCCAAGGTCGCCGACCTGGGACTGAAGCGTCAGACGGTGGACGAAGGCGATCCCGACGCCTTCCCCCCGGTACCGCCCGAGATGGAGGACGACGAGTCCCTGCGGCTGCGCTACTTCCTCGCGCCGTACTCCTTCAGCAACGCCGGCCCGCAGCTGGCGTATCGCTATCACGCCCTGACGCTCGGCAACCGCCCCGAGATCACCGTCGATACGCCGGAGGAAGGGGTGGTGGTGGTGACGCATCGCCTGCCCAGCGGCAGTGCGGCCAGCTGGGTCAAGGATGCCCTGGGCAAGCGCACCGCCCCCGGCGCGGTCACGGTCGCCGTGCTGTCGCGCGAGGGGAACGGCGCGCCCAGCGCTGAGCTGCTGGCCGAGGTCGAGAACTACTTCGCGCGCGATGACGTGGCGCCGGTCACTGACGACGTCACCGTGAGCGGTGCCGAGATCCTGCCCTGGTCCTGCCAGGCGGTGATGTGGATCAACCGCGGGCCGGATATCGCCGTCGCCCATGCCAACGCGGTGGCCAACGTACAGGCCTACGCCGACGAGCAGCACCGGCTGGGTGGGCACATCGAGACCACCATGCTGGCAGCGGCCATGCACAACGCGGGCGCGGTGCGGGTCGATATCGCGACGCCTGCTGACGCCCTGGTGGCCGATGACTTCAGCGCGCCGTACTGCACCGGCATCGACATCGAGGTGCGTCGGCTATGAGTGAGCGCTACAGCCTGCTGCCAACCAACGCCAGCGCTCTGGAGCGCGCTTTCGAGCGCGCCTTCGCCGAGCTGCTGGAAGAGGTCGACCCGCCGTTTCCGGAGCTGCTTGACCCGACCCGCACCCCTGTCAGCGCGCTGCCCTACTTGGCGCAGGACCGTGGCGTCGTCGAGTGGGAGGGCGATGCATCCGAGACGCTCAAGCGCCGCACGGTGCAGAACGTCTGGCCGATCCGCCGGCTGGCCGGGACGCGTGAAGGGCTTCGGCTGGCCGTCGACGAGCTGGACTACGACGCCGAGGTGCTCGCCTGGTACGACCCCAAGGCCTACTACACCGCGCCGTACAGCGTCGAGGTGCTGGCCTGGAAGCGCCAAGGAACGACGATCGATGCCTCGGTGCTCGAGCAGATGGAGCGCAACCTGGCGTATGCCAAGAGCGAGCGCGACGCGCTGACCCTGACGCTGGCCCTGAACCTCGAGATGGGCTTCGAGGTGCGAGCGGTGCTCGAGCCGACGGTCAGCTATCGGGACGATTCGCCCGAAGGGCAGACCTTCGACCCGCCGCCCATCTCGACGGGCCTGGCCCCGCGAGGGGCCGCGGGGCCGGCGACGGTCACGCTCGACGACCGGCGCACCGGGCGAATCAAGGCCAGTCCCGACGTATACGGCCGGCTCGGCCCGGTGGGCACCCTTGGCGGGGCGACAGTCTACGCCGACGGTCGCCCTTCGGCGCGCATCCAGGAGACGCCCGAAGTGCTGGGCACGCTGTCCCCGCTGGGCGTCACCGCGCCGCTGACCGCTGCGCTGGATTTGCGCGGCGCGGGCCGCGCGCCGGATCCCTTTATCGACCTGACCTTCCCGGGCTTCCGGCTTGCCGGGGCCGCTTACTGGACGTTAATCACTGACCACTACCCCAGGGCACAAACATGAGCGATGGCATTCTGCAGTACACCAATGTCGGCCTCGACGAGCTAATCTCGGCGAAGGGCCAAGGCATACAGGGCAAGATCACCCACGTCGCCGCGGGCACCCAGAAGTACACGCCCTCGTCGCTACAGACCGCGCTGCGCGACGAGCGGCAGCGCGTGGCGATCGCTGACTACGAGGACATGAGTTCGCGCGAGCTGCGCATCGCGGCGCGCTTCGATGGCGATCTCGAGTACGAGGTCGGCGAGGTTGGCTTCTTCCTGGAGAGCGGCACCCTGCTGGCCGTCTACTCCTCGCCGGGCACGACGCTGACCTACAAGTCGCCCAGCTCGCACTGGCTGCAGCGCTTCACGCTGGACCTCTCGCCGCTGCCGACCGACAGCGTGACCGTCGTCGTCGGCGTCGAGAACGTCAATCTGCTGCTGGCCGATGAACTGGCGGATATCTCGGCGGCGACGATCGGCAACATGGCCCGCCACGTCGACATGCTGTTTCGCGTGATGGATCTCGAAAAAGCCCGATAGGAGGTCGCGATGAGCGCACCGACGCTGACGATCACCGAGGGCACCACCTACGGCTTCGAGACCACCTGGACCAGCAACGACGAGGCCCGCACCCCGGTGGACATCACCGGCTGCACCGCGCAGTTCGCCATCACCCCGGCCAGTTCCCGGCGGCGGCTGGTCGACTGTACCACCGAGAACGGCGGCATCACCCTCGATGGACCGACCGGGCACCTGGCGGTGCGCATCGCGCCGGAAAAGACCGCCGGCAGCTACTCCAGCGCCTGGCAGGGCGCGCGCTATGAGCTGCGCGTGACCTTCCCCAGCGGGGACGTCTACAGCCTGCTGCGCGGCCAGGTGGAGTTGATCCAGGGGGTGATCGATGGCTGACGCCCAGGGCCGCATCGTCGTCACCTCTCCGGTGCAGCGGATCGTTACCGTCATCCAGGGCGACCAGGTCGTGGAGGTGCGCCAGACGCTGTCGCCGCATATCCAGGTGATCAGCATGGGCGTGCAGGGTCCGGTGGGTACCGTGGCCGAGCGTGTGCTTGACCGGGCCGCCGCCGCCGAAGCGGCAGCCGACGAAGCCATGGCCCTTGCGGAAGACACCGCCACCGACCTGGCGTCGCTGACCACCCAGCTGCGGGACGCATTTACCTACCACACGGGCGTGATCTCGGCCCAGGAGTAACCGATGGCACTGACCAACCCCATCACCGCGCTGATCGACGCGGTGAACAACTTCATGGGGGTCGTCGACGGCAAGCTGCGCAACAAGGCCAACAGCGCTGACGTGTATTCGCGCGCCTACCTCGACAGCCCCGCGAACACGATCGGCGGCAACGCCGCCACGGCCTCGAAGCTGCAGACGGCGCGGACGTTTGCCCTGGGCGGCGACGCCACCGGATCGGTGACCTTCGACGGCGGCGCCAACGTCACCCTGACGGTCAGCGTGCCGGCACTGGCCGACAAGGCCGACGCCGCCGATACCCTGACGACTGAAGAGGTCGACGCGCGGATTCAGGCGGTAATCGGCGCCGCGCCCGACGCGCTCGACACGCTCAATGAGATCGCCGCTGCGCTGGGGGATAACCCCAATTTCGCGACGACGATGACCACGGAGCTTGGTAAGAAGGCCAACAAGCTCGACGTCTACGACAAGACCACTGCCGATGGCCGCTTCCTGGCGATCGGCGCCCAGGCCGCCGATGCCGCGAAGCTCGGCGGGCAACTCCCCAGCCACTACGCCACCGCGCAGAGCGTCACCGACCTCGAAGCGGAGGTAGTTAGTGGATTCAACCAACTCGCGCAGGCGTTCAATGACGGCGCTGCGCTGATCAATGGCACTACCGGAGCATAACGCCCATGAGTCTCGAGCAGACGATTGCAGATCTCGTAGCCGCGTCGAACAACCTGACCGGCACGATCAACAGCAAGATGAATGAGATCGACCAGAAGGTCGATGAAGCCACAGATGCGGTTCCATCAACTATTCGCGCGCTCTCTAAACAGGTTTTTTATGTAGACGCTGAATATGGGAGTGACAATGCAGAAGGAACTAGCCAAGATCCCATTAAGACAATTTCGGAGGTTGGAAAAAGAGCGGTAAACGGCTCTTCTATTTCTATCAATCTTCGGTCTGGGCAGATTCATGAGGTTAATGGTTTTGGGTTCACCGTAGAAACCGGGATGATTGGATTCTACGCATGGGGAAGCACTACAGGCGTTGGGCTTCCGGAAATTAAATTCACTCCAAAGTACGTTGAGTCAGAAGGTCGCTTCCTTGGTTATGTGGCAGGCATTAGCACTGGGAATATTCTTGTCAGGTTCTGCAAGCTGACGACATCTTTCGATTCGTCCCTGGGCGAGATTTACAGCGGTACGTCTTTTTTCGCTTATACAAACAGCGCAATTTCTGTCGTTATCTACCGATCTGAGATTTCTCTTAAGAATGCGCCTCTTATCTCGGTTTATAGTGGGTATGCAGGGCGAGATTTGTTCTTGTCTAGTACAAGTGTCGGTGTCGTTGAGAACGCTAACAACGGGGCAAAGCTAGTTGCCAACAGGAATAGCACGTTCCATTCGATGAAACTTGATGTTTATAACGTAACGTTAGAGGGGGGCTTGGCGTGGTCAGATGTGATTGATTATTACGCTGACAAGCGAAACCTTCTAACCAACCTGGAACTGGTTTAAAAAGGGGTCACGATGATTATTGGTAAAATCGAACATAATGGGGCGAGTCACTTCAATGTCGACAGCGAAAATACATCGCTCCCAGCCGACGTCGTCCAACAGGCCTTGCTCGATCAGGCCTGGGCGCTGATTCGCGACAAGCGCGACAGCCTGCTGCGCGAGTGCGACTACTCGGTCATGCCAGACTACCCCATAACCGAAGCGCAGAAAGCAGAGGTGACGGCCTACCGCCAGGCGCTGCGCGACATTCCCGAGAGCTTCGCCTCGCCGGACGCGGTCGAGTGGCCCGCTAAGCCGGAGATCCTGACGCAATGAACCGCACACACCTCGAGCACGCGATTGTCGCCCTGGTGATCCAGCTGGCTCTCTGGCCGCTGTTCGGCCCTTGGGCGGCCGCCGCGGTTGCCTGTGCGGTGTTCCTGGGCCGGGAGATCGCCCAGCACGAGTATCGCCTGGCGATCTGGCGCGGCTGGAAGTGGGGCGGGCCTAAGCCGGTGCATTGGCACGAAGGTCTGTGGCGTGGCTGGACGCGCGACTCGGTGTTCGACCTGCTCGCGCCCCTGGTCGTCTGCCTGCTGGCCGCCTGGCTCGTCAGCCGTTACCTGCCGCCGCTGTAGGCGCCTGACCCCGAACCCACCCACCGCCGCCCGGCGGTTTTTTTATGCCTGGAGATCGTCATGGCTGAGAGCCAGAAGCGTCGCAAGTACCGCGTGCGCGTGCCCTTCCCCCATCGGGGCGGGCACTGGACGCAGAAAGACCAGGAGCTCGAGCTCCTGCGTTGTGAAGCCGACCAGCTCGTGCGCGCAGGGCGCCTCGAGCCGGTGAAATCCACCAAGGCCACCCCGGCCGCCAAGAAAGGCGAGTAACCGATGCCTGAGATCCCGAATTTTGACCACAATGGCATCTCGATCAATACGACCGAGCCGCCGGCGCCGATGGGGCCGCTCTCCGGCACGATTCCCGGCTGGGTGGGTACCGCGCCCGATCGCGACGCCAGCCTGCCGCTGAACGTGCCGATCCGCATCGCCAACCCGAAGGACGCCGCGCTGTTGGACACCCTCGGCGACGAGGCCGGCACGCTCTACCACGCGGTGATGCAGACGCTGAAGAAGGCGCAGTGCGTCCAGTACGTGGTGATCGTCGAGGAAGAGACCACCGCCGAGGGCGACCCCGACCTGGCTGCGACCACCGCCAAGATCATCGGCGGCGTCGATTCCACCAGCGGGCAGAAGACCGGCATCTCGGCGTTGCCCACCGCCGCCGAGGTGCCTAACGTCATCGCGGCGCCGGGCTTCAGCCACCAGAAGGAAGTGATCGATGCACTGGCCAGCATGGGCCGCCGGATCCGCGCGCGGGTGCTGGTGGACGCGCCCGACGACTCCGTCGATGGCGTGACCACTTTCAGCGACACCCTGGGCGGCGAGGGCCTTGGCTACGAGGCCGTGTACATGGCCTATCAGCAGTGCCAGGTGTACTCGAAAGCCGCCCTGGGCCAGATCTTCGTGCCGCCCAGCACCATGGCCATGGGCTGCTTCGCTGCGGTCAAGCCGTGGGAGAGCCCGGGCAACCAGGGCGTGTACATCGACGGCGTGAGCCGCGATATCGACTACAACATCCTGGACAAGACGCACGAGGGCGACTTGCTCAACCGCTACGGCGTGAGCTACTTCGCGCGCACCTCGCTGGGCGGCTTCTCGCTGATCGGCAACCGCGCCCTTGATGGGTCGTTCATCTCGCACACCGGCCTGGCCGACGAGATCGCCCGCAAGCTGTGCAAGACGGCCCAGCGCGCCATGGCGAAGAACCTCGACATGGCGTTCATGCGCCAGGAGCTTCGCCGGATCGACAACTTCGGCCAGAACCTGGTCGCCCAGGGCGTGCTGCCCATCTTCGAGTGTTACCTGCACCCGACCCTGAACACCGTCGACGAGTACCGCAACGGCACCTGGTACATCGTGCTCAATTACGCGCGCTACTCGCCCAACGAGCACATGGTCTACCAGCTCAACGCCTCGGAAGACCTGATCGGCACCTTCGTGGAGAACATGCTCAATGGCTGAACGTACACGCCGCATCCTGGCGGCAACCCTGCAGGGGTACCCGCTCCTCGAGGAGATCGAGGAGTTCACCCCGACCAACATCGAGAAGACCATGGAGGCGTCACGCGGTGGGCGCTTCGTCGCCCGCGAGCTGATGGTCGGGCTGGAGAACATGGCCTCTTCGATCGTGCTCAACGGCGCCGACTCGGCGCTGTTCGCCGACCTCAGCCCGCAGGCCGGCGAAGACGTCGAGCTCTACGTCCGCGAATCGTGGGAGACCGAGGACGGAGAGGCCGTCTCGGTGAAGCACGAGATCACCGGCACGGTTAACAAGGTGGAGTCGCGGGCGGTCAAGATGGGCGAGTTCCCCCAGCGCACCATCGAATTGGCGGTGATCGCCAGCAAGCGCACCGAGGGCGACACGCTGATTCACGACATCAACGTGCGCACCCAGAAGGTGGATCTCGGCCAGGGCGACCTCATGGAGGCCCACCGCCGCGCCGCCGAGGTGTAACCCAGTCCGCCACCGCAACACGCGCCGCCCCTGCCACGCGCCGGGGCGGCGTTTTTTCTGCCTGCCTGAAGGATTCTGACCCATGACCACCTGGACGCCCGAACCGATCACCCTGACCTGGCCAATCGAGCACGATGGCAAGCACCTCGACTCGCTACCGCTGCGCCCGGTTACCAAGGCCGAGTATGACGAACACATCGTGCCGCTGGACAACGGCACCCAGCAGTTCCTGGCTATGGCTGCGCTGTCCACCGGGCTGCCCGAGAAGGCGATAAAGCAGCTCAAGCGCCCCGACTTCAACAGCCTGGCCGCGTGGCTGCGCGAGATGAGCGGCAAGAGCGCCGACGAGTTCCGCGAGATCACCGACCCCGACGCGCCCGAGCTCCTGGTGCCGATCACCGGCGACGACGGTCGCCAGATCGACCGGGTGACGCTCGAAGTGCCGGGCCTCGAGGCGACGATCCTGATGGAGAAGAAGCCCAACCTCGAGGACCAGAACTGGTTCATCAACATTCACTGCACCGGGCTCTCGCGCAGCGAGCTGGGCCGGCTCTCGCTGCCGGACTGGAACCAGATCCAGGCGAGGATTACCCGTTTTTTGGCCGACACGGGGGACTGCTTTCGCGGCGTGACATCGACACGCTGACCGACGTGATCCCCCTGGTCTACCACGTCAGCGAGGCAGAGATCCTGACGTGGAAGCCTGACAAGGCCCTGCGGCGCTACGACCTGGCGCTGCAGCGGCTCAACCCCAAGCGGCGAGGGTAGCCGATGGCTGAATCCAGATACTCCATACGCCTGGCCGCGCAGGACGCCTTCAGTAGCACGTTCCGCGACTTCGAGGGCGCCTCCGATGAGGTCCGCGAAGCGGTGCGCGACCAGCAGAAGGAACTGCGCGCGCTCAACCGTGCGGCGCGTGATATCGACGGCTATCAGCGGCTAGAGACAAGGCTAGATGCAACAAAGACCGAGCTGGCCGCCGCGCGTGCTGAGCAGGTGCGCCTGGGCCGCGAAGTCGAGCAATCAGAGCATCGTGTCGGCGAGCTGGCAGCGCAGTACGATACGGCTCGCGTCACGCTACAGCGCCTCGAAGAGGCAACCGAAAGCAGTGCCGCAGAAGTCAAAGCAGCGCGTGTCGAGCATAACCGCCTGGAGCGGGAGCTGAATGCTGCCGAGCGTGCCGAGAGATCGCTGACGACACAGCGGGACAAGTCGGTCGCCAAGGTCAAGACGCTGGAGAGCGCCGAGCGTGGCCACCGCAATGAGCTGGACCGCGTCGGCCGATCGCTGACCGACGCCGGCGTCGACACTAACAACCTGGCCGAAGAGCAGCGGCGCCTCGAGCGTTCCATCGAGAGCGCCAACGGCGCCCTGCAGAGTCAGCGTGGCCGACTGGAGGCGGTGCGCGACGCCCAGGGGCGCATCGATGCCAACCGTAACGCCCGGGCCGACCTGCGCGGCCGGGCAGTGGAGACGGCGGCGCTGGGCTATCTGGCGTCGCGCCCGATCAATCAGGCGATGGACGTCGAGACCGCTGCGGCCGAGTACGCCAAGGTGGCCAACGGCGTCACGCCCGAGCAGATCCAGGCGATGGCCTCGGCCAACCTGCGCATGTCCACCGAACGGCAGTTCGCCGCGGCCCAGCTGAGCGCGGTCGATCTGTTTCGCATCCAGGCCTCGGCCGCTCAGGGCGGCATCGCCAACGAGGAGGTGATGCCGTTCACCCGCACCGCCGCGACCATGGCGGCGGCGTTCGACATGACCGCCGACGATGCCGGCGACACGCTGATGGCGTGGCGTGCCGGCATGGGGCTCAACCAGGAGCGGGCCAACCTGCTGGCCGATGCCAGCAACGAGCTCGGCAACACCTTCAACGCCCAGTCGGGGGATATCGCCGACGTGCTGCGTCGCCAGGGTGCGGTGGCGATGTCGTCTGGCTTCACCGAGCTGCAGACCGCCGCCCTGTCGGCGGCGCTGCTCAACGGCGGCGCCTCGCGGGAAGTGTCGGCGACCGCACTCAAGAACATGACCGGCGCGCTGACCAAGGGCGAGGCAGCGACCGGCACGCAGAAGGACGCCCTGGCGTCGTTGGGCTTCGATGCGGTCGACCTGGCCAGCTCGATGCAGAGCGATGCCGTGGGCACGACGCTGCGGGTGATCGAGGCGCTGCAGGCCGCGCCGCCCGAACAGACCTCGGCCCTGGTGTCGCAGCTCTTCGGGGAGGAGAGCAAGGGCGCGCTCATGCCCCTGCTGGCCAACACCGACGCGCTACGCCAGGCGTTCGCCCTGGTGGCCGACGACCAGGCCCTGGTCGGCTCGATGGCAGAAGAGGCGGCCGGGCTCTCCGATACCTCGCGCACCACCTGGAACCGGCTGATGTCGACCTTCGGTCGCCTGACCGCGATCGTCGGTACCGCCATGCTGCCGGCGTTCGAGGCGGTGGCCAACCCGGTCGCCGATGCCGTCAACCTGGTGGCCGACTTCGCCGAGGAAAACCAGGGGCTGGTGGGCGTGCTCGCCGCCGGGGCGGCGGGCATTGTCGCCCTCAAGACGGCCGCGCTCGGGCTTCAGTTCGGCAAGCTGATGCTGGGTCAGGGCGCGAACTACGCCCGGCTGGCCCGGGCGCGCTCGAGCCTTAACACCCGCCAGGCGCAGACGGCCCGCGCCGCAGACGGCGCCACGCGCCGGCTGAACATGGCCATGAACATGCTGGGCCGTGGCGGTGCTGCCGGCGCTGCCGGTCGCCGGGCTCGCTCGGCGGGCCGTGCAACTGGCGGGGCGCCACGCCGGGCTACGCTGCCGGCAGCGAACACCCGCATGGCGGGCATGACCTTTTCCCCGGTCGCGGGGACGCCGCCGACGTCTGCACCTGCGCCCGCCAGAGCCACGCAGGGGTGGCGGGCGCGCATGGGCGGGCTGTTCCAGCGAGGAGGCGCCTCGCAAGGATCGACCTTTGCCCCGGTGGCGGGAGCGACACCAGCAGCGTCTCCGGCGGCTGCCGGCAATGCCGCGCGCGGCTGGCGTGGCAGCCTATCCCGCGTGGGTGATCTGGCCAACCGGGCAGGCAATAGCCGTGTGGCCCGCTGGGGTGGTCGTGCCGCCGTGCCGCTGATGCTGCTGGGCGGTGCCGCCCAGGCAGCCCACGCCGCTGGCGAGGGTGATGCCGAGGGCGTCGGCAGTGCCGTGGGCGGCATGGCCGGAGGCCTGGGTGGCGCCTGGGCCGGTGCCGGTGCCGGCGCGGCGCTGGGCACGATGATTCTGCCCGGCGTCGGTACCGCCGTGGGCGGCGCTGCGGGCGGTCTGATCGGCGGGATCGCCGGATCCGAGGCCGGTCAGTGGATCGGCGAGAAGGCGGGCGGCTTCTGGAACTGGGCGACCGGCAACGATGAAGAGCCCAGGGCGGCGCTGGATCCGGCAGCCGTGAATGCGGCGGCCCATGTCGGCGCAACGCCGGCGCCGCAGATTGCGCCCGAGGCGTTCGTCTCTGCCCACCAGGTGGCGGCGGCCAGCCAAGGGCCGCAGCCGCCGGCGCAGATCTCGCCCGAAGCGCTGATCGCAGCCAACCGGGTGGCGTCTCCCGAGGAGGCGGCCCGCGAGGTCACCGAGAACACCGACAACCGCACGATCGCGCCGTCGTTCGACATCAAGATCGAGTCGAGCGGCGACCCGGCCCGTGACGAGGCGCTGCTCGACCGGCTGATGGAACGGCTACGCACCGAGCTGATGCCGATGCTCCAGGGCGGCGGGCTGGATGTTCGCCTGGACGCATCGCTAACCGACGGAGGGGCCTGATATGGCGCGACAGCAGTTATCGCTGGGCGGCTTCGTGTTCAGCCAGCAGGGCGAGTTCGCCTACGAGACGCTGGAGCGCAAGTCGTCCGGCGGCTGGCAGCGGATCGACATCGTCAACGCCAAGCCGCGGGCGCACAACACCGGCCAGGGCGCCGAGACGGTGCGCCTGCGCGGCACGGCGTTCTATGCCTACGGCATGGACAAGCTCGACGAGCTGCGCGAGCTCCAGGGCAAACGCGAGCCGCTGACCCTGGTCGATGGCCGCGGGGTGAACTGGGGTCGCTGGACGCTCGACGACCTGAGCGAGAACCAGGAGCGGGTCATCGACGACGGCACGGCCATGGTCATCAAGTGGGAGATCCTGCTGACGGAGTACATCGATGAGGAAGATCCGCAGCCGGGCGGGTGATACCGCCAACGGCATTCTGTACCGGGAGACCGGGCGCTATGACGACGCCGCCGAGGAAGCGCTGTGGCAGGCGAACCCGGGCCTGGCGGCCTACGGGCCGACCCTGCCGGCCGGCATGACCGTCTACGTGCCCGAGATCGAGGAGACGCCCACCCCGGCGAAGGTGACCAACGTATGGGACTGATGGGATACACGCCCCTCGTCGAGGCCGACGGCGCCAACGCGGGCTTGATCAACTCCCGCCTGATCCGCTGGGAGCGGGTCGACGCGGCGGGCCTGGAATCCGACCGGCTGACCCTGGTGGTGGACACCGAGGGACTGGACGGCCTGCCCAGCGACGGCGGGCGCATCCGCTGGCGTGAGGGCTACGCCGAGACCGGACTGTGGGACAAGGGCGCGTTCCGCGTGACCCGCACCACCCCGCAGCTCTTCCCCATGGCCATGCACATCGTGGCCACCGCCGCGCCCTTCGAGGCGCAGGACGAGAGCGCCTTTCGCCAGCGCCGCTCGGCGAGCTACGGGCCGACCACCCTGGGCGAGATCTTTCGCCAGCTGGTACGCCGGCACGGCTTCGAGCCGCGCATCGCGGCCGAGCTCGACGCCGTGGCCATCGAGCACGTCGACCAGGCCGACGAGACCGACATGGGCTTTCTGACGCGCGTGGCGGCCCGCCACGACGCCGTGACCAAGCCGGTGGAGGATCTCTACGTCCTGGCCAGGCGTGGCCAGGTGAAGAGCGTCAGCGGGCAATCGCTGCCGCCGGTCACGCTCTCGGTACCGCAGGACAACCGCCCGGGCACCGGCAGCTTCGTGACCGCCTCGGTCGATCGCTCGGGCCGCCAGGAGTTCGCCGGCGTGCGGGCGACCTGGTACGACGACGAAGCCGCCGCGACGGTGACGGTGGAAACGGGAGAGAAGCCGTTCAAAGCACTGCGGCAGCAGTACCAGAGCGAGGACGAAGCCCGGGCCGCCGCCCAGGGCGAGCAGCGCAAGCTGAACCGGCAGGCGGCGAAGATCACGATCGACGCGCCCGGCGACCCCCGCTTCGTCGCCGAGGGGCTGATCACCCTGGACGACACCTGGCCGAGCCACATGCGGGGCACCTGGTCGGTCGACAAGGTGACGGCGCGCGGCGAGAAGAGCGGCTATCGCTGCCGCATAGAAGCGACCTGGCCGGAAGGCCAAGAGTAGATGGAGGGCTCCCTGGCGGTGCGGACACACCACCAGGGCGCTAACACACTCGCGTGCACCGAGTGGGCCAGCCATGGCCCCCCATGCCCGTACAGGCGCCGGGGAGGCTACCCGATAAGTCTCTGACCCACAAGGACGAACATGTCTCAACCCTTCTTTCAATGGATGGGCGGCAAGCGCCGTCTGGCTAAGCACATCCTGCCGAACTTTCCCGACCACCAGTGCTACGTCGAGCCGTTCGCCGGCGGCGCGGCGCTGTTCTTCATGAAGGAGCCCAGCAAGGTCGAGGTGCTCAACGACACCAACAGCGAGCTGGTGAACCTCTACCGGGTGGTGCAGCACCACCTCGAGGAGTTCATGCGCCAGTTCAAGTGGGCGCTGGTCTCGCGCGAGATCTACGCCTGGGAGAAGCTGAAGCACGTCGACACGCTGACCGATATCCAGCGCGCCGCGCGCTTCTTCTACCTGCAGCAGCAGGGTTTCGGCGCCAAGCCGAGCCACACCTTCGGTACCGCCACGACCTCGGCGCCCAGCCTCAACCTGCTGCGCCTCGAGGAGCGTCTGTCGGCGGCGCACCTGCGGCTGTCGCGGGTGTACGTCGAGCATCTGGACTGGAAGGAAGTGGTCCGCCGCTATGACCGGCCGCATACCCTGCACTACCTCGACCCGCCCTACTGGCAGACCGCTGGCTACGGCAGCGACTTCCCCCTCGAGGAGTACCAGGCGATGGCCACGATCGCCCGCGAGGTGAAGGGCAAGGTGGTGATCTCGATCAACGACCACCCCGACATTCGCGAGATCTTCGACGGCTTCCGGCTCCAGGAGGTGAGCCTGCGCCATACCGTCGGCGGTGCCGGCGGCAAGCAGGCCGGCGAGCTGATCATCTTCAACTGGTAAGCAACTAGGCCGGAATGGAAAGCTGAGCCGTGAAATTGGAAAGCCCCCATCGCCTTCGGGCGGTGGGGGCTTTTCTGCGTCTGGTGGTTGGCCGTGTGCAAATGGACAAATGACCAAAAGCACAAGGCTAGTCGAGCTGATCCCAGGGCACGCCGGGCAGATTCTCGCCGGGCTCGCGGGTGCGCACCTGGGCGAGCTTCGCCTGGCGATCGGGCGCCGCGGCGAGCTGGTAGGCGCGCAGCGTGCTGATGGCCTTGCCGTTGGCCGTCGTCCAGACCGGGCGGCCGTCGCGCTCACCGGCGCGGATCCAGACCGGCCCCTGGTCGCTGTCGCTCCACCGGCACGCCACCCAGTCGTGGCCCTGGACGCCATCGGTGCGGGTGCAGGTTGCGGCCTTGCCGGTCTCCTGGATGACCAGCTCGAGCTGGCGTTCCTCTTTACGGCCCTGGTCGAATTGGTAGGCGATGACAGCGGCAACCGCGGTCACGCCGAGAATGATCTTCGTGGTGGTTTTCATGCACTTCCCCTGCGTTATATGAGGGAAAGGCTATCATGGCGGGCGCGATCGCGCGGCGTGGGGAGTGCAACGAAAAGCCCCGCCGGGTGGCGGGGCTGGGTGGGTTAGGCTTCTTCGCTGTCTTCGGGCCGCTTGGGCCGAGTGGCATTGCACTCTGGGTAGGTGCAGGCCATGGTTCCGTCGCCCATGTCCTCCCAGTCGTGGTCGCACTCTTCGGTCGGCTTATCTTCCTCCTGGATGGCGGCCTCGCGCTTCACGGCGGCCATTACATGCTGCTGGTCGTTGCTGACGCTGATCGAGCCCAGCACATGGTGCTGCGTGCCGGTAAGCGGCGATCCCATGACCGGCGCGCACATCACCAGGTGGCCAACCAGGAAGTCGAAGTCTTCCGCGTCGATGTTGAACTTGTCATAGACCAGGTCTTCCATCGCGTCCCAGCCATCGTTGTCGTCGCTGAGCTCGCCCGGGAACATGGCCTGCAGGAGGTCGAAGCGTTCCAGGTCGCTTAGCGGTTGGATCTTTGCGTTGCTCATGGTCTTGTCCTTCTGGTTAGCGGCGCGGGCGCCGACGTTTGGGTGATCCCAACTCTTCCAGAATCTCGATCAGGTAGTCCACCAGGGCAGTCAGGAAGCTGACCAGCGCCACCAGGGCGCGCCAGCAGCGCTTCAGCCAGTGCATAGGGTCGCCTCCTCGGTCAGCGCCTTGGCGGCCTTGCCTATGCCAGCGGCGAGGATCTTCCGGCGGCTGGCGGTGCTGTGCTCGCCGCGCAGGCCGGTCAGGGTGGCGAGCATCTCTCTGGCCGCCTTTGCCGGGTCGTCGTCGACGGTCATCTGCCCCCATTCGCGCAGCTCCCCGGTCGGGATCTCGGCGTAGTAGTCGCCTGCGGCCACGCCGTGCTTGTCCAGCTCCTCGCTTTCGGCCAGGGCCTTGGACGCCTTGCGCAGCACGCTGGCTGCGACCTTGCGGCGGCTGGTCTGGCCTTCGCGGCCCTGAAGCGCCTCGAGCAGGGCGAGGGCGTCGCGGGCGGCGCCAGGCGGATTGGCTCGCAGGTCACCTTCCAGCGAGATCTTCGCGTCGCTGACGCTGGTGTGCAGGTAGCGGGTGATATCGCTCATGCCGCGGCCTCCCCGACCAGGGCCAGCAGGGCGCGTTGTGCGGCCCCTGTGGCGTGTTCGCGGGCATACTGCAGCACCAGGGCGCGGTGGGCTGGGTTTCGTGCGTCACGCAGCGGAATGCGGCGCGCTGTGATAACATCGCTCATAGACATGGCTTTCCATCCTCGGTTTGCTTGTGTCTTGCCTGGTGGTCGGTGGCCGCCGGCCCCAGGCTCTCTCCCGGGCTACTCGCCCAAGATCCTCTCGATATCGTCCACCGCGAAGCGACCTTCGCCGCGGCGATACTTCTCGAACAGATCCTCGACCGCTTCGGTCAAGAACTCCCTCACTGGCACGTTGTCGCGGCTATTGGCGCGCATGCCGGCCAGCTTGCGGTGGGTTTCCACCGGCACCTCGAACGGGATGCGCTTCTTCGGCTGGTCGTCGCCAGACACCTCGCGCATCGCCCTCTCGACGTCCTTCCTCGCTGCGCTGCCGGTGCCCCGGCGCGTGGTCAGCTTCTTCCTGTCAGTCATTGAATGAACTCCATCGCTTCGCGGCCCAGCGCCTCGATCTCCTGGCGCGCCTTGTCGTTCTCTGCCAGGTCCATCACGCTGCCGCCCTTCGCGCAGTCGGCGTAGGCCACCCGCTGGGTGGTGTGCGCTTCGAAGATCGGCAGCTCGTACTCGGCCAGCGCCTCGCGCACTTCCCGGCTCAGGTGGGTGTTCTTGATCACCCGCGACACCACGAAGGCGGCCTTCGGGCGGCCGTCGGTCACTTCCTGGCGCGCCTGGATCAGCTCGACCAGGGTGGCGCAGCTGTAGATATCAAACGGCGACGGCTGGCAGGGGATCAGCACCGCGTCTGCTGCCTTCACCGCCGGCGCGGCCAGCTCGCTGATCTGTGGCGCACCATCCAGCACGACGAAGTCATAGCCGCCGGATACGCGCGGCAGATCCTTGGCCACCTTCGTGCCCATGCGCACGACCGGGAAGTCGTCGTCGCTGTCGCGCGTCTCGCTCCACTCGGTGGCGCTGCCCTGCGGGTCGAGGTCCACCAGCAGCACCTTGCGGCCTTGCTTGTGCAGCCAGCAGGCTAGATTCGTGGCCACCGTCGTCTTTCCGGCGCCCCCTTTCTGGTTGAGTATGGCTATCACCTTGGTCATATCGGGCTCGTCTCCTCGGTTTTTGTGGGCTTGCGTCGTGTACATTAGCACAAATGTACAAATGTGCAAATGTCCAACGCTTAGAAAACTACCCTATCCCTGACGCCTGAACGCTCCCTATCCCTTCTAAACGGCCTGCAATGCCCGCCACTATGGGCTTCTCAGGCTTGCCCGCCTTCCTGCCCGGCTGCGCTGTCCTTTCTATGCATGGCCGCTTTTCTCGTCTCTACAGGCTTCTGTGGCGCTCTCTTCTTCTGATCCACCACTGTCCGCATATTCGCAAAATCTACGCGACGGCTCCCGCCATACAATAGGGCTTTATATGTATGCATACGCCGTAACATACACCCTTAGCCCTGCCTATACATACACCCTTACCCCTACACCTAACTAGGGCCACCTATGCATACACAATGCCACCCATACTATACGTATAGTATGGGTGCAAGTGTGTATGCATAGGTGACCCTATCTAGCATGGTTCCTTAGTATGGAGCAGGGTTTGTTATGTATGTATGCAGAACAATAGGGCTTGACGTGTATGCAGCCATGGTCTATAAAGTGCTTATAGGGTTTACCATGTATGCAAAAGAGGGCAGAGCCATGAGCGGGGAATCACGCAAGAAGGTCAATCTGGGCGAGCTGATCGAGTGGCTGCTCGATGAGATCCGGAACATCGACGCCGATGCCGAGCTGGAGCGGAAGGAGAAAACGAAGAAGCTGGCGCGGCTGGCGAAGCGCTTCAAGAACCGGCTGCACGACGATGGCCGCCGCAAGGACGAGGACAAGATCGCGGTGTCGACCTTCCGCCGCTACATGACCGAGGCGCGCAAGGCGGTGACGGCTCAGAACTGGAAGCACCACAGCCTCGAGCAGCAGATCGAGCGGCTGGCCAAGCGGTACCCGAAGTACGCCGATCGCCTGGAGGCCCTGGGCCAGCTCGACGATATCAGCGAGATCCGCCTGGCCCACCGTGAGTTGCTCGACCGGATCCGCGACGACGACGATGCCTACGAGGACATCCGCGCGATGAAGCTCGATCACGAGATCATGCGCCACCTGACCCTGTCGTCAGCTCAGAAGGCGGATCTGGCCGAGGAGGCCGTCGAGACGCTCGAGGAGCGCGCGGTCAACACCGTGGAGATCAACTACCACTGGCTGATGGATCAGGTCTACGAGCTGCTGACCAACCGCGACCGGCTGGTTGACGGCGAGTATCGCCCCTACTACAGCCACCTGGCCCTGGGGCTGGCGCTGGCAACCGGACGGCGCTCGATCGAAGTGCTGAAGACGGGGCGAATCAAGAAGGTCGACCGCTACCAGGTCGAGTTCAGCGGCCAGGCCAAGAAGCGCGGCGGGGTCGACTACAGCCAGGCGTATCACATCTACACCCTGGTGGACGCCGACCTGGTGGTCGAAGCCTGGAACGAGCTTCGCTCGCTGCCGGAGGTGGTCGAGCTCCAGGGCATGGACAACACCGAGATCAACCGGCGAACGGCCAAGACGCTGAACACCCTGGCCAAGCGGGTCTTCAATGACGAGGAGCGGGTCTTCAAGGACAGCCGGGCCATCTGGGCGCGCCTGGTGTTCGAGATCCACTTCACCCGCGACAAGCGCTGGAAGAAGGTGACCGAGGACGTGTTCTGGCGGGAGATGCTGGGCCACGAGGATATGGACACCCAGCGCAGCTATCGGGCCTTCAAGATCGACTACAGCGAGGAGGCGACCGAGGTGCAGGATCCGGCCAGCGAGTACGGCAGCCGGATCGAGGCGCTACGCGCCTTGGATGGCGCGGAAGAACTGGAGAAGAGCCAGGCCATGGCGCGGGTGCACGCCTGGGTGAAGGCCCAAATCGAGCAGGAGCCCGAGGCTAAGATCACGCAGTCGCTGATCAGCCGCGAGCTCGGCACGTACCGGCCAACGATCAAGGCGTACCTCGAGCTGGCGCGCGATGCCCTGGAGACGCCGAACGTCGACGTGGACCGGGTGACGCAGGCGGTGCCCGAGGAGGTGGCCGAAGGCAAGCCCCGCCTAGTTGCACACAAGCAGGATGACGGCTTGTGGCTGGGGGTGGCGAGCGTCAACGGCGTGGAAGTCGCCCGATGCCCTGACATGCCGGGCCGGATCGAGGCCATGAAGGCGGCTTACAGCGCGGCCGGGCAGCGCTGATACAGCCGCACCGTCAGGCAAGACATGCAGTTCAAGGGCTGGCCCGCAGGGGTCGGCCCTTTTTGCTGGCAGGCCAGCTGCTGGCAAAGCTGTCGCGCCTCCTGGATGTGCTCGGAGACGTCCAGGGCGACGGTCTGCAGCGTCTGAGCGTCGACATCGTTGGTGCTGGTGAGCAGCCGAAGCATGGCGTCGGCGCGTTCGAGCCGAGATTCGAGCTGGTCTTGCGTGTCGAGTGCTGCGGTGGCTTGATTCATGTGTTTCCCTCCCTGCGTGTTATGTGCCTGTATAATCATACAGTATTCCTAGCATTGCTTTGGGGCAAACCTGGAACACTTCCCGGCGACCGGCCGAATGCCTTGGCAATACGCTGGCTGCAGTAGTCGAGCGTCCACTCCAGCTGGGCAAGCGGCATCCGGCCCTCGATGATCTGGCGCTTGATCGCTGGCGCCATCCACCGCATCACCTCCCGAAGCGGCGTGGCCAGACTGAGGGGTTTCGAAGCGGCTACGGCGACAGCGTAGAGTTTCTCGCTCTCCGCAAGGGAGGGACTCTTTTCATCCGCTGCTGCTACCCCACCATGCAAAGTGTCACTCTGGCCGCAGGCCGCATCGTTACTGGCTTCGCGGGGAGTGTCACGCTCGGGCGCGGGCATCGGCGTGTGGGTGCTGGCAGTTTCGTGGGTGGTCAGGCTGTGGACGCCCTTCTCGGCGCGCAGGCGCACGTAGTGCATGACCTGCTCCCAGCTCTCCTCGCTGATCGACAGGTAGTTGGTACCGCCCGACTTGCGCTTGTGCACGGTGAGGCCCAGGCGATCCATGATGCTCTTCACGAAGGTGGTCGCGCACTTCGGCGCGGCCTTGGGGTTCACGTAGCGGCCGATCTTCAGGACGTTGTAGAGCTCGATGGCGCCCTGGTCGGCGAGTAGCGTGTCGCGCACCTGGCGGCACTGGTCGACGGTGAACTCGCCCTCGCCGGTCATGGGGTCGACGCCCAGTGCCTCGAACACCTGCAGCAGCAGGTTGCGCGTCGGGCGTTTCCAGCGGTGGCGGGTCAGGGTGACCCGGGCGCGGCGCTGGGCGCGATCGTAGGCATCGGCCTGCTCGTCGGTCGCCTGCAGCAACTCCAGGGCGGTGACGTGGCGGATACCCTGGTCGTCATAGAAGTCGACGTCGTCGTCGGTGATCTCCGGCACGCAGAGCTGATGCTCGATGTGGTGGCGGTCGATCTCGGACTGCTCGGCCTCGGATTTGAGCTCCTGCCGGGAGAGCTTGGCGAAGCGCTCCTCGTCGGGCGTCTCGACGCTGTAGAGGATCTCCAGACGGCGCTGGCGAACTAGGGCGCCGCCTTCCTTGCGGTTGAGCCGGGATGCCTCGACCTCGGCGTCGTTGGTGGCCAGGCGGTTCACCTGGTAGCCGTCGTCCACCAGCATGAGCAGCAGGTGGTTGGCGAAGTCGTTGCGGGCGTGATTCTCGCTCGTCGCGCAGGAGAGGTACATCTCGTCGTAGATGCTTTTCGTGCGGCGCAGCAGGATCTCGTCGTCGGTCTCTTCGAAGTCGCAGGCGACCTCGTCGGCGGCCAGCAGACCGCGGAACAGGGCCTCGCGGTCGGTCTCGCGCATGGTGCGAGAGATCCCGATGCCCAGCACATAGTGCCGGGCGGTGCGATCGCGGCGCAGCATCTGGATGGCGTCGGAGGGGCTGACCGTCTGGCCGCTAAAGATGCCGAAGTGGCGCGTGAAGTGCGGGGTGGTGATCGACACGCCGGAGCTGATCGCCGGCGAGTAAATCAGCACGTCCCAGCGGGTGGCCTCGTCGTTCGGTCGGTCGAGGAAGCGCTCGGCATCGGGGTCGGCCTTGCTTTCCTTGTGCACCAGGAGGACGCGGGCCTCCGGACGGTTCTTGCGGATCATGACGGCCAGCTTCTTGGCACTCTCGGCGCTGTCGTTGGCCACCAGGACACGCTCGCCGGCGACCGCGGCGTCGAGGGCCTGCTGCCAGACCGACTCGTGGTCACTGTGGTCGATGCGGACGTGATCATTCGCGGCGTCGACCTCGAGGACGTGGATCGTCTCGCCGGGACGGGCCATCTCGCAGAGCTCGATCAGGCTGTCGTTGGCGTCGGCGTCGCACAGCAGCACCTGCCGGGCGCTCTGCATGGCCTCGATCAGCCCATCCATGACGCGGGTGGGCTGATCGACCGGGCCGGTGGCGATGTGGCGCAGAACCTGGGAGGCCTCGTCGATGCACAGCGTGTCGACGGTCGTGAACCAGGCGCGGCCGTCGCCGTTGTGAAACTTGGGGTGGGTGATGCTGTTCACGCAGCACGCCAGGTGGGTGACCCAGGGCATCTCGGCGGCCAGCACGTTGCGATAGTGCTGGGTGTTGAGGCGATACGCGGCATCGCCCACCAGGGAGACGCGGTGGGCGATGTAGGCGGCCTTGGGTGCGGCCTGCATGATCGGCCTGATCAGGTGCTCGGTCTTACCCGATCCCATCGGCGCGCGCACGATGACCATGCCGTCGAGCGATTGCACCAGGTGCTGGATGTGCTCGGGCAGCAGCACGTTGCCGTGCTCGGCGCGGATCCCCTCCACCTTGTGGTGCTGGACGTTGGGCCGGGCCAGGGCGTCGGCGGTGAAGCTGCGCAGTCCGGCGGCGCTCTCCAGCTTCTTGCCGGCCAGCCACTTGGCGCGCGACAGCAGGCGGTGGCGGTTGCAGGGCAGGCCCGCGGGGATGGTCTCGCAGACGATGCGATAGACTTCGCGCCCGGTGTACTTGGTGGGAGCCAGCTGCATGCCGGCGTTGACGGCGCGCAGGGCCTCTTCCATCACGTTCATCTGACCGGCCGCGGCGACGCGCTGCAGGCAGTAGGGGAAGAAGCCGGTCTCGACCTCGACCTTGCTGGCCCGGCCGCGCAGGGACTTGGCGGTGGCCTCGAGGCCGAGCAGGCAGTGGAGGTCGTTGAAGTCGGTCGGGCCTTTGCCCGGCTCGATGGCTACCAGGGCTTCCGGCTCGAGCAACTCTTCCCAGCGCGGCATGACGCTGCGCAGCTCCAGGTCGCGGCGGATCTCCAGGGCGCGCATCTGGCCGGCGTTGCCGGCGAGCAGTTTCCAGCAGTCGTTGTCGGCGGCATTGATCGGCCGCAGGTCGGGATGCACGCGGCGGTAGCTGCGCAGCACCTTGACCAGGTTGTCGGCGTTCATTGCCACGATCACGGAGCAGCTGTCGCCCTTGATGGCGGTCTCGGCCAGCCACACGCTCGCGGCGGTGGCGAAGCCCTCGGTGCTGTAGACGCGCTTCGCGTCCAGGCTGCCGATGACGCAGTGCGCCCCGTCGAACTGACCGGGGCGCGCGGCGATGGTGTATTTCTTGAAGCCGGAGTAGAGACGCTGCAGGCCGCGATAGTCGCCGTCGATGCCGTGCAGGGCGAAGGCGACGAACTCGCCGTGGCGATCGCGCATGCGCTTCATGGTCACGACATCGACGATGCTGCCGATCTGCTTGGCGTCGAGATACGGCTCGCTGCCGTCGGCTTCGCCGATCAGCTCGACCGTGTCGAACTTGCCCGGGGCGAACTCGAAGCGCTGATCGCCGCGGCCATGCCAGGCCAGCTCGTAGGCATTGTGCTCGGCTTGGCGGCGTTCCTCGGCGATGCGCTCCTGACGCTCGGCCTCGGCGATGCGCGCGGCGCGCTCCGCGCGCCGCTTCTCCTGTTCGGCCAGCCAGCGGCAGTGCTTCTCGTCGGTGATCTGTCCGCCGTCGCGGCGGTAGAGATCCAGGAGGGCGTCATAGCCTGACCAGGTGGCGGTGAAGCCGCCCTGGGCCTTGGTGTGGAAGTTGAGGTGAGGGAACTCGATGCCGTTGCGGGCGCGCTTGAGCGAGCCGAACACCGCGACCTTGTGCCGGTGGCCCTTGGCCAGGGTGGGGATCTTGCCACGGTACTTCTTGTCGTCGAGGCGGATATGCCCGGCGAGTGCCGGCCAGTCGACCTGGACGTCAGCGGCGATGGCCGCTATCTCGGTGTGGCAGTAGTCGAGCAGCGCGTGGGGGTCGCTGTTGAATCGTTCCTGGTAAAACGCCGTGAGGCCTTGGCGTGGTCCTGTTCCTGTCATAGTCGCTCAATCACCCGAGAGACATGCACAAATGTGCAAATGTCCAAATGGTCAAATGTGGGCAAAACGTTGAACGCTACGTGGTCACGCCATATACTGTGGGAACTTGTGGCTTGCTTTCACTGGCCTGCCCGCTAAACAGACCTTTGAAATCAACAGCTTGCCTCAAGATTGCCGTAGTAAACTGCTTATGTTCTGCGACGTGACTCGCAGCTTCCAACGCCCGGGCCGCTAATCCCGGGCGTTGTTCTATCTGCCCTTCCTAAACTTCCTGATCCTAACGCATAGCGGCGCGCGTAGCGAGATGCCTCACTATGCTACGCCAAAATGTTCTGATTCGTAAAACTTCTTTCTGCTTATTATCATTCGTCGAAGGTGAGATCTATCACCTGGCCGATGACGGTGCCCATGAGGGCGGCGTCGTTCGGTACCGGGCGCATGGGATACTGAGGGTTCCTGGGGCGCAGGTAGAGGTCGCGGCCGTCGCTCACCAGCTGGCGAAACATAGGCGGCCCGGCGCCGTTTTGGTCGGCCACCACCAGGTAATCGTCGGGCTGCGGTTCACGGTCCATGTCGACGATGATCACCGCGCCACGCGACCAGCTGAGGCCGTCCAGGGCCTGCATGGAGTCGTCGCGCAGGGTTAGCCCGTAGAAGCCGAGGTGGCTCTCCATAGGCGGCATCACCCAGCGCTCAGGCGTTGGCAGGGCGGTGTAGTCGCGCTCGCGGCAGAAGGTGGCCGCGTCCTCCCAGCGCAACACAGGCACCAGTAGGCGTGACGCTGCCGGGAACCCGCTGCTTTGCCCAGAGCCCTCGGCTTCGGCCAGCAGGTTGTCCACTGTGGTGCCCAATGCACGGGCAATCGCCGCGGCGATATGGACGCTGGGCGTCATCTCGTCGCGCTCGATCCGGGAGAGGTATCCGGTCTGGATTTTACCGCCGCTGGCATCGCAGACCTGCTGGAGGGTGCGTCCCTGGGCGTGGCGTAAGCGCCTAATGGCGTGTCCTATTTTCATGTACTTATTCTCCACCGATGCTGTTCAAAAAAACAAAGTCGGATACGGAGAACTATTGCGCTTAATTCTTCGAATAAGCAGAATGTGGTAAAGCCCACACCGATGGGATGAAAACCATAATGAGAAAGCACGAAGGATGGCTTGTATGAAACATCGCACCGAAGACCAGGTGATCATCGAGGCGACCCGCCGCTGGTTCGAGAACAGCCGCGAGTCGATCGAGAGCTTCTCCACCACCCTGCTGATCCCCGCCCTGGAAGATGCCGGCCTCGCCGATTTCGATCGAGACTCTGTCGAGAGCAGCGCCGCGGCCTATACCCGTTGGCGTCGCGCGGCATCCATGAAGGTCGGGCGGATCATCCGCGGGACCCAGCCCTTCCCGCTGGCCTGGAAGTGGGTCTGGGTCGGCTGCCTTCCCCAGGAGTACCAGCGCGAGCTTCGTCGCGAGCTGATGGCCATGGCCGGCTCGCTCTACGTGCCGATCCCCTGCTTCGCCCAGCACGGCGACTGCCCCACCCGCGCCCAGGCGCAGCTGCACCGGATCAGCGAGGAGTTCGGCGAGCTGCTGCAGCACGCCCGGCCCGCGCATAACGGGCATTACGACCTGAACGACGACCCCGCCCTGGTCGACCGGATGATGAAGGAAGCCATCGACTTGGTGGAGGTGGTGCTTTCCGAGGTGGCGTCGGCCAGCCGCGCCACCGGCCGCCCGCTGCCGCGCATGCGGATGATCGCCATCGAGATGGGGGAGTGATGATGATCGCAACCTGCATCTACTGCGGCCATGAAGTTCGGTACGGGCCACGCCGAGACGCTACGCGCGACCAGGCGCACCAAGCGCTGATCGAGCATGACCAGGTGTGCCCCAAGAATCCTGTCGTCCAGGAGCGTGACCAGCTTTGCCGGAATCGTGACATGTACCAAGGCCAGGCCGCGCGACAAGCCAAAGAGCTCGAAGCGCTGCGCATTGACAACCGCGACCTGCGCCGTGAAGTCGCTGCCTGGCGGGGTGCATGACGATGGCCATGATCAAGGACGCAATGATCGGCGGGCTCTGGCTCACCGCTTTCGTAGCGAGCATTGGGGAGTGGCTGCTGTGAGTGATGTCGCCGACTTTGCCGGGGAAGCCCAGGCCCTACATGACGCCGACCTGGCCGAGCGCCTTGAGCATGAGCGTCTGGCCCGCGAGGCCCAGCCCGGTACCGAGGAGTGCATCGAGTGTGGCGACCCGATCCCGCCGCGCCGCCGCGAGGCGATGCCGTGGGTGACGCGCTGCGTGCCCTGCCAGGAGTTCGAGGATCACAAGGGTCGACGCCGTCGATGAAGGAGGGGCCGTGCTTGGAGCTCAGGATCTGGCGTACATGCGCCGCACCGTGGTCTATGCCCACGCCACGCCGTCACCGCGGCGAATCAGCGAGTCGGACATGCCGGCGCGCTACGACGACAGCCTCCACCGCGACCGTCTGCCATCGGCCGGCCCACGCCGATGGGAAGCGGAAATGAAGCGAGCCTCGACCCGCCTGGTGGCCAGCCACACCCGGCCGAAGCCGAGCAGCAGCCTGCCGCTGCCGCCCTGGGCGTTCGAGGATGCCAGGGTGGTGCGAGCGATCCGCACGCTCGATCCTGACCACCAGCACTGGCTCCGCTACGCCTACGCCGACTCCCGCGAGTGGACCGACGAGCAGGGCGTCACCGTCGCCCTGTGGCGCCGCTTCGAGCCGACCCTGGGCAATGCCCGGGAGAAGACGCGCAAGGCCTGCCAGGGCCTCGCCCACTTGGCCGCCCAGTGCCACAAGAGCCGCAAGAACAGCGGGAAGGTGCTGCACGAGCCTGCCCGGCTTCAGGAGCTGCTGGGCGCGACCCGGGCGAATTGGGACAAGCACTGGTGCCCGCGTTGGGCCGGCATGCACAGGATTCTGAATCAACTGGATCGAGAAGCGCTCGAGGCGCTGTGGAGGGTGACGGAGTGATCCTCCCCGCCTGCATCCACTGCGGCCAGGATCCGGAGCGCCGCGAGCGCGACGGCCGGGTGATGTTCATCTGTCCTGTCTGCAATGCGCGCGGCGCTGCCGCGACCTGCGAGACTTGGGCGTCGGCGACGTGGCGCCAGGTGAACCGCGACGACCTGCCAACTCATGGCTGTGGTCACCGGCCGCGCTTCAAAGCCCATGAGGGGAAATGGTGGGCCTGCTGCACCGGCTGCCAGCACCTGACCGGCGGCTTCATGTCGATCCAGGGTGCGGTGGCCGGTTGGGCGCGTTCGCTGCGATAAGTGGACAAAAGGTCAAATGTACATATTGACAAATGTCCGGACGAGAGCGATCATTCTGGCAAATTGCCATACATGCGTAAGAAGCCCGCCACCCGAGCGGGCTTTTTTGTGCCCGACATACAAGCCTTGCCCGCCACCCGGCGGGCTTTTTTATTCCTTGAGTACGCAGGGCCGCCATCGAGGTGAGCCATCATGTCTAAGCAAAATGAGAAGCGAGCCATGCCCGAGAAAAACATCGATCTCTGGCACGCGGCCATCGCTGCCTTTCAGCTCTACTGGCCGAACATCTTCATGGCCAGCATGGCATTCATCATCGCTCTGCTGCGAGGCATCTACACCGGCAGCAAGTGGAAGAGAAGCCTGCTCGAAGCGGCCATTATCTTCTTCTTCTCGATCGCCACCGGCCCGGCCGCAGCCACAGCAGGAATCCCCGTCCAGTACGCGACCGCCGGTATGGCGGTCGTTGCGTTTCTGGGCATCGACTTTTCACGTGATCGTCTGACTGACGTTGTCGATCGCTTCCTGAACAAGTGGCAGGGCAGATCATGAATATCGACGACTTGAAACGCCGGCTGATCGCCGAGGTGATCGACCGCGAGGGCGGTTACGTCAATCACCCCGCCGACCGGGGCGGCCCGACCTGCTGGGGGATCACCTTGCAGGTGGCGCGCGACAACGGCTACCAGGGCGACATGCGCGCCCTGCCCCGTCCCTTCGCCGCGAAGATCTACGCGAACCGCTACTGGCACAGCCTGAACCTTGATGACATCGCGGCCATGAATACCGACCTGGCCATGGTGCTGTTCGATTTCGGCGTCAATAGTGGGCCTGGTCGCGCCGCCGAGTACCTGCAGATCCAGCTCAACGTGCTGAACGATCGCGGCCGGCTTTACCCCGATATCGAGCCGGATGGTGCTATTGGACAGCAGACACTAAAAGCGCTTCGAGGGTTTGCTGGATCACGTGGACAAAGCGGCCTTTCACTGCTTTCTCACACCATCAACGCCGAGCGTATCGTGTTCTGTCGCCGACTGGCGGAAAGAAGCGAGAGTCAGGAGGCGTTCACGTATGGCTGGTTCCGGCGTGTGGTCGAGCTGCTCTCTCATGTGCTGCACCAACGCCCGGTGCCGCGTGAATGGATCGATGAAGTCGCAGCTTAGCGGCAGGGGGAATTGTTGTGGAACCTATCAGCATCGCGTTGGGCCTCGCCCAAGCTACGGGCCTGGCCGACAAGATCGGCAGCCTGATCGCAGGAAAGAACGGCCAGGAAGTCGCCGATCGCGTCGTCGACGTGGCCAAGCTCATCACCGGCATGCCTGACGGCAAGGCAGCCCTGGAGGAAGTCCAGGCGGACCCGGGCGCGAAGATGCGCCTCGAGGAGGCGCTGATCGATCGGGAGGTCGAGCTGCAGCGCATCGCCCAGGCTGACCGCGCAGACGCGCGCAGCCTGCAGGTGGAGACGCTCAAGGCCAACCGCGGCTGGCTGTCCGAGAACTTCCTGTACCTGATGACGTTCCTGCTGCTGCTGTTCGCTTTCGGCTTTGCCACGGCGGTGACCTTCATCGAGCTCTCGCCCACCGGCGAGCGCTACGCCGATCTGATCATGACCAGTCTGGTCGCGGGGTCGGTCGGCGGCGTCGTCCGCCTTTTCTACGGCGGCGGTGGCCGCATGCAGCAGCAACAGCTCGGCTCGAAACGCCTGCAGGACTTTGGCGACTACAGCCGCTGACCCCTTTCACGCGCCGCCCAGCGGGAATAGGTACTCCCCCGCCAGGCGGCCGTCACGGGTGAGAAACTCGCGGCTTTCGCGCGTTTTTGGTCGCGGTTTTCGAGTCCTTACTTCCTTTTCAGAAAGGACTTCCGGCGCGGTGCCTATCGCGCCGGGAGCCCAGCAACCACGCAGCTTTGCCCATTTGTGCAAATGTCCAAATGACCCTTTCAGAGAAAGGACATTTGAACATTTGTCCATTTGCACCTTTTACCCTTTGGTCCTTTCTCCTGGAGCGCTCCCGATGGGCGAGATCGTCAGCCGCAAGATGTTCGCCAAGATGGTCGGCAAGTCGGAACGCTGGGTCGGCAAGTGGATCGACGAAGGCATGCCGATCTCCGGCGGTGGCGGCAAGGGTCGCCCGCTGGAGATCGACACCGAGGACGCCATCGACTGGCTGATCCGCCGGGAGATCCGCCGCCAGATTGGCGACGACGAAGACGAGGACGAAGACGGCGTCGGTTCGGCCAGCGCCGAGGATCGCCTGCTCAAGAAGGCCCGCCGGGAGAAGTTGCAGATCGAGATAGACAAGGAGCGCCGTCGCCTGGTGCCGCTGGACGCGGTCGGGAGAATCCTGCACGCGGTCGGCGCAGTATTCGCCACCCAGCTCGACAGCCTGTCGAGCCGGTGCGCCTCAGACCTGGCCGTGATCGATGACCCAGCAAAAGTTCGCGAACGACTCCACACCGAGACCCGCCGCATCCGTGGGTCTACTGCCGAACGCCTTGACTCGGCAGCATCGGAGCTCGTTGCTGAGCTTGACGCGCTTGATTCGCTCGACGGCGAAGATGGTGGAGGCACCGCCGCCGAGGACGAGTGACGAGTGGGCGCGCGACAAGCGCGTGATGCCGCCGGCCTCGCCGGTACCGGGGCCGTTCAACCCCGACAGCAACCCTTACATGAAGCCGATCGCCTGGGCCTTCGCCCAGCCGCAGTTTCGGCGAGTGACCTTCGTCATGGGCACCCAGATGGGCAAGTCCGTGACGATGGAGAATGTCTGCGGTCACCGGCTCGACGAAGACCCGACGCCGGTGCTCTACGTGACGCCGACCAAGCCGCTGATCACCAGCACGGTCGAGCCCAAGTTCATGGACATGTTCCGCGAGTGCGCGGATCTGTGGCGCAAGTACGACAAGCGCCGCTCGACGCAATTCACCAAGTGGCTGGGCGGTACCAAGTTTCGTTTCGCCTGGGCGGGCTCGCCGACCGAACTCGCCGCCGACTCGGCCGGCCTGATCCTAGTCGACGAGGTCGATCGGATCACGAACACCGGCGAGGGCGACACAACCGAGATTATCGAAGCCCGCGGCGACGCCTACGTCGACTCGAAGGTCGGCTACACCGCCACGCCGCTGCGCGGCCGTGTCGACAAGCGGCAGCACCCCGACACTGGCCTCTGGCACTGGCAGCCGGGCAAGAAGGGCGCGGTCACCTCGAAGGTCTGGCGGTTGTGGCAGTCAGGCACCCGCCACGAGTGGGCCGTGCCGTGCCCCGAGTGCTTGGGCTACTTCATCCCCCACCTGGAGCTGCTTTGGTGGCCGGGGCAGGGCAGCAAGGACGAATGCACGCCGGACGAGGCCGAGCGTCACGCCCGGTTGACCTGCAGCTGCTGTGGCACGCCGATCAAGGACAAGTATCGCCCCTGGATGAACGCCCGGGGCGTGGCCGTCGCGCCTGGCGAGTCGGTCACCCCGGCCCGCCGCGAGGGCGACCAGGTGCTCGCCGGCGAGGTACAGGGCACCGCCGAGACCGAGGGCTCCAGCCACTACAGCCTGTGGGTGTCCGGCCTGTGCAGCTTCGCGGCGAAGAAGAGCTACGGCTTCCTGGCGAAGAAGCTCCTGGAGGCGCAGCGCTCCGGCGACCCGGCGACCCTGATGGGCGTCTACAACACTGGCTTTGGCCAGCTCTACGCCGAGGTGGGCGACGTGCCGACCTGGGAGGAGATCCGCGCCATGCGTTGGGCCTATGCCGCCGGCGAGCTGGTCCTGCCGGATCCGCTGCGCGTGTTCTGCACGATTGATGTCCAGAAGACCCGGCTCGTTTACACCATCCGCGCCTGGTTTGCCGGCATGGGTACGCAGCTCCTCGAGCATGGCGAGCTGTGGGGCAACACCGACGAGGACACCGTCTGGGGCGATCTCTCCGAGCTAATCGACAGCGAGTATGCCGGCCATCCGATCAACGAGACCGGGATCGACGTCGGCTATCGCGACGACCAGGTCTACGCCTTCATCAATGCCCACAAGGGCAGGGCGGTGGCGCTGCGCGGCCGCGACAAGCTCGACAAGCCGATCAAGAAAGAGCTGGTCGAGGTCGACCGCAAGGGCAAGGTGCGCAAGCGCGGCGATTCGCGTTGGGCCTTCGATTCGCCGCTGGCGAAGCGCTGGGTGCATAGCCGGATCAGTCGCGCCCAGTCAGGCGACGCCGATCGCTTCCCCGGCTGGTGGCTGATCCCGACCGACGTAACCGACGACTACTGCAAGCAGATCGTCGGCGAGGAGTGGGACGAAGCCGCCGGCAAGTACAACCAGGTCGGCGAGAACCACTACCTCGACTGCGAAGCGATGCAATACGTCATGGCCCTGCGTGCCAAGCTCCACCGCCGCAAGCGCGGCGCCCTGACTCTGGGCGACCTGAAGCGCCTGCGCGATGGCAAGCCCGAGGCCATCGAACACGACGAGGCGGTCGAGCCAGCAGCGCCCGCAACCGAACCCGAACCCTCTCCACCGCCGGAGCCGGCCAAGAAGGCCCGCTTCAAGGTGAAACGACGTAGGCGATAAACCATGCGACCACCTCAGATTCGCGCCGGGGACAGCGTCACCTGGCGCGTCAGCCTGCCCGACTATCCAGTCGAGGCGGGCTGGCAGCTGCACTATGCATTGCGCGGCCCCCAAGGCATCGACCTCGAGGCCCTGGCAGGCAGCGCAGGCGGCTACCAGGTCGAGATCGCCGCGCAGGAAACACGCGAATGGATGCCGGGCCTGTACCGCTGGGTGGCGTATGTTACCGGCAGCGACGGCCAGCGGCTCACCCTGGAAAGCGGGGAGATCGAGATCCAGCCGGATCTCCTCGAATCCGAACCGACCGACATGCGCAGCCATGCCCGGCGGATGCTCGACCTGATCGAGGCCGCCCTGGAGAAGCGCATCCCGAAGGACCAGCAGAGCTATGAGATTGACGGCCAGCGACTCGACCGGATCCCGATCGAGCGCCTCGAGGCGCTGCGTACTCGCTATCAGCGTGAGGTCGCGCGCGAGCGCCGCCGAGGCAATGGCCTGCGTACCGTGAAGTGGAGCTATCCCGCATGAGACGACAGAAGCCGAGCCTGCTGCAGCGTGCCGTCAATGTCGCCTGGTACGCGACCGTCGGCATGAAGCGCAGTTTCCAGGCGGCCCGGCGTTCGCGTCTCACCCAGGGCTGGAACATGCGCACGTCGGCGGGCGATGCCAACCAGGTGATCTACCGCGACCACGAGACGCTGCGACAGCGATCTCGTGAGCAGTCGATCAACAGCCCATACATCAAGCGCTTCCACCGGCTGCTCAAGCAGAACGTGATCGGGCCGCGCGGCATTCAGCTGCAATCGAAAGCGATGACCCCGAGCGGGACGCCTGACAAGCGCGCCCGGGAGAAGATCGAGAAGGCGTGGAAGCGCTTCTGCAAGAAGGGCAACTTTGACGTCACCGGGCGCTACAGCTTCGTGACCTTCATGAACCTGTGGGTCGAGACGCTCGCCCGCGACGGCGAGGTGATGGTTCGCCTGGTACGCGGCTACCCCAACGCCTGGGGCTTCGCCCTGCAGATCCTGGAATGCGACCGGCTCGACCTCAACTACAACGACCTGCTGCCCAACGGCAACCGGGTGCGGATGGGCGTCGAGATCGACGACTGGGAGCGTCCGGTCGCCTATTACCTGCTGCGCGATCACCCCGGTGACACCCAGCAGCGCCCCCCGGCGCGGGAGCGTCACCAGCGGATCCCGGCCAGCGAGCTGCTGCACACCTTCGAGCCCTGGCGGCCACACCAGGCCCGGGGTTTCACCTGGGCGCATGCGGCCATGCTCGAGCTGTTCCACCTGGACGAGTACCGCAAGGCCGAGATGCTCGCGGCCGAGCACGGCGCCAAGCTGACCGGCTTCTTCGAGCAAGACGCCGAGTGGATGGAGCCGCCGGGCGAGGACGAGCAGGACGCCGAGGTCGAGGAGTCGATCGAGGCGGGCACCGCCAAGGTGCTGCCCTACGGCCTCAAGTTCACGCCCTACAAGAGCGACCACCCGGCGACGAACTTCGCGCCCTTCATCAAAGCGGGGCTGCGCGGTACCGCGGCAGGCCTGGGGCCGAGCTACAACCGCCTGGCCAACGATCTGGAGGGCGTCAACTTCAGCTCGATGCGTTCCGGCGACCTGGACGAGCGCGACTTCTACAAGAGCGTGCAGCAGTTCGTGATCAGTGAGCTGCTCGACTTCGTGTTCGAAGCGTGGCTCGAGATGGCCATGCTCAACGGCGCGTTACGCCTGCCGTTCGCCAGCCTGGAGCGCTACCTGGAAGTGAACTGGCAGCCGCGCGGCTGGGACTGGGTGGATCCGGCGAAGGACGCCAAGGCGGCCAGCGAATCCATCCGCAACCGCACCAAGTCGCGGAGCTACTACATCCGCCAGGGCGGTGATGACCCCGACGAGGTCTTCGACGAGATCGCCCGAGAAGAAGAGGCCCTGCGCGAGCGGGGCCTTGCCGTATCCACCGACCCACCGGAATCGCCCAATGAGCAAGACGAAGACGAAGAGCGCGACGCCGCCTGACCAGGTGGTGCGCCAGATCCAGGGGGAGCCCCTCCTGCGTGCACTGACCGTCGTCGAAGAAAGCATCGACCAAGAGGCTCGCACGGTCGAGGTCGCGGTCTCCAGCGAATACCCGTTCCGGCGGTGGTTCGGCATGGAGATCCTCGACCACTCGCCCGAGTCGGTCGACCTGACCCGGCTGAAGAACGGCGCGCCACTGCTCGACCAGCACAACGACTGGCGACAGATCGGCGTCGTCGAAGACGCCTGGCTCGATGGCGATCGCAAGCTACGCGCCCGGGTGCGCTTCTCGCGCAGCACCGAGGCCGAGACGGTCTGGCAGGACGTGGTCGACGGCATCCGCCGCCATATCAGCACGCGCTACCTGATCCACGAGATGGTGCTCGAATCCGAGCGCGATGGCGTGGACACCTACCGCGTGACCCGTTGGGAGCCCTTCGAGGTCTCCTCCGTTTCTATCCCGGTTGACCCGACCGTCGGCGTCGGCCGTTCCCTCGAAGCACCGCAGCACACCATCACCGTCAAGGAAACTCGCATGACTACAGCAGCAAAGACCACCGGCGCCGACGACACTACTACCCCGTCCGGCACTGGTACCGAACAGCAGCGTGGCGTGACCACCCCGGCAGAGCCCCGCGACGACATCCTTGTCCAGGAGCGTCAGCGCGTGGCCGATATCACCGCGATGGGCGACCGCTTCAACCAGCGCAGTCTGGCCCAGGAGGCGATCCAGAAGGGCTACGGCGTCGACCAAGTGCGTGCCATGCTCCTGGAGCGCATCAACCCCGAGTCGACCGCCGCCGGTGGTGGCCAGGGCCGCGACATCCCCAACTTTGCCGAGCAGCAGCGCGGCCTGACCACTCAGGCGCTTGGCGTTACCGAGAAAGAGGCCAAGCGATACTCGCTGATGCGTGCCCTGAATGCGGCCGTCACCGGCGACTGGAAGGACGCCGGCTTCGAGCGCGAGCTGTCGATCGCCGTGGCCGACAAGGTCGGCAAGGAAGCCCGCGGCTTCTACGTGCCCCAC
>NZ_JADNRL010000015.1 GCF_015595025.1 Halomonas sp. KAO | reverse complement strand
AAGGAGCGAGGCCAGCATCTACTCGCCTGGCTCCATCAGTACAACTGGCATCGACCGCATGCCAGCCTGAATTATCAGCCTCCGGTGAGCCGGCTGGGGCTTTCCGTGAACAACCTGGTGGGTTTACACACCTAGCCGCCAAGCAGAATAGCCTGGCCCAAAACGGCGCCCCGCCGGACCTGAGATCCGACGGGGCGCTTATCCAGAGCCTGCATAATGGTCATCCGCTACCGGACAACTTGGCGGCGTGGCGCTTTCAGCTCGGCGCTTTACTGGGTGTCACGAATCACATCGGTGCCGTCGGGAATCTCGAAGGCGAAGCGGCCATCATCGATGCTCTGATTCATGCGCACATCACGAAAGGCAATGGCGGTGCGCTGCCCCGTGCTGTCCGTCATCTCCAGGCCGATAAGACGCTCGCCGCGGAAGGTCATCTCCAGCTCCTCGAACAAGGTATCGGGGTCCCTGGGCAGCAGGGTGAAACGCTCTGCGCTGCCCTGCTGGCTCCGCGTGACGTTGAAGCTCTCGACCAGCTCATCGGCACTACCGGAGAGCAACAGCGCCGGGGTGTGGGTCACACGCTGGTCGAGTGCCTGCACGGTGGCCTGCTCCAGGTCGGGGTCATAGAGCACCACGTCGTCCCCATCGGAGACCACCAGCTGCTGGTAAGGAGCGTCCACCTCCCAGCGAAACCTGCCGGGTCGCGACAGCCACATGCTTCCGCGAGCCTCCTGGAGCCGCTCACCACCGGCGTCGAGTATCTGCTGCTCGAAGGTGGCCGCATAGGTCTGCATCGGCTCCAGTATACGACTGAGACGCTCGGCGCCTTCGCTGGCCAGCGCCGATAGCGGCATGGCGAGACCAACGACGAGGGTGGCGAGGCTCTTCTTGACGGTCATGGGCATCTCCCTGAACGGTGCCGGTGAATTCCTGTCATTGAGACCGCTGGCATGCCGCCGGGTTGCCTCCCCGGCGGCGCCTTCACGGTAGCTGCATGGTGTCACACCAGTGTCTCCATATGCAGACACTGATTAATCACCCGCCGGCGGCGGCGCCAGCACCTCTCGGGCACCATTGGTCCCCATGGTGGAGACCACACCGGCCATCTCCATCGCCTCCACCAGTCGAGCGGCACGGTTATAGCCGATCTTGAAGCGACGCTGCACCGCCGAGATGGAGGCGCGCCGTGAATCGGTGACGAAGGCCACCGCCTCGTCGTAGAGCGCATCCTGCTCGGCGTCATCACCGTCGCCGCCTTCGGACTCAAGGCCGGCCAGGGCGTCGGCGGAGACGCCACCGGAGAGGATCTCTTCGATATACACGGGCTCGCCGCGACGCTTCCAGTCCTCCACCACCCGGTGGACCTCATCGTCATCGACGAAGGCGCCGTGGACACGGGAGGGCATGCCCGAGCCCGCCGGCAGATAGAGCATATCGCCATGGCCCAGCAGGTTCTCGGCGCCCCCCTGGTCGAGAATGGTACGCGAATCGACCCGCGAGGAGACCTGGAAGGCCATGCGCGTGGGCACGTTGGCCTTGATCAGGCCGGTGACCACGTCCACCGAGGGGCGCTGGGTGGCGAGTATCAGGTGAATGCCGGCGGCGCGCGCCTTCTGGGCCAGCCGTGCGATCAGCTCCTCGACCTTCTTGCCGACAATCATGAACATGTCGGCAAACTCGTCGATCACCACCACGATATAGGGCAGTTTCTCGAGTACCGGTGGACTCTCGTGCATCTCCCAGGGCTGCGGCTCCCACAGCGGGTCCGCCACCTGGGCACCGGCCCGCTCCGCCTCATCGAGCTTGGCATTGAAGCCGGCGATATTGCGCACCCCCATGGAGGCCATCAGCTTGTAGCGTCGCTCCATCTCGGCCACGCACCAGCGCAGGGCGTTGGCGGCCTCCTTCATGTCGGTGACCACCGGGGCGAGCAGATGGGGAATGCCATCATAGACCGAGAGCTCGAGCATCTTGGGGTCGACCATGATCAGGCGCAGCTCCTCGGGCGTCGCCTTGAGCAGCATGGAGATCAACATGGCGTTGACGCCCACCGACTTGCCCGAGCCGGTGGTACCGGCCACCAGCAGGTGGGGCATCTTGCCCAGGTTGGCCACCACCGGACCGCCGCCGATATCCTGCCCCAGGGCCAGGGTCAACGCCGAGTCGGCCTGCTGGTAACGATCGGAGTCGATCACCTCGCGCAGGCGAATCATCGCTCGATTGGGATTGGGGATCTCGATGCCGACGGTAGGCCGCCCGGGGATCACCTCCACCACGCGCACGCTCTTGACCATCAGCGAGCGTGCCAGGTCCTTGGCCAGATTGCTGATCTTGGAGACCTTGACCCCGGCGGCCGGCTTGATCTCGAAGCGCGTGATTACCGGCCCCGGCCAGGTTTCCACCACCTCGGCCTTGACCCCGTACTCGCGAAGCCTCACCTCGAGGAGTTCGGCCATTTCCTCCAGCTGCTCGACGGTATAGTTCTGCTTCTGGGGCTCCGGGGGGGTCAGCAGGCGCAGGCTGGGCAGATCACCATCGGGCTCGGGCAGGTCATCCAGCACCGGGCGCTGGCTCTGCAGGTGCTCCACGGTCCACAGCCGCATGCCCTCCTCCTCGGCGGCATCCCTGGCCTGCTCCGCGGTGGCTACCCGTGGCGCTTCCGGCTCACCATCGCCGCTCGCCGGCTCTGGCTCGGGTGGCTGTGCTGCCTGGCGCGGGCCCGCTGCACCCCGGGACACAGCCGACATCTCGGTCATCTGCGAGACAGCGGCACCCTCACTCGCCACAGACGCCCTGGCGTCCTCGCGCTCCCCGGGCTCTTCGGCTACCGCCGGCTCGTCCCAGGTCAGTCTCGGCTCATCATCCTCCGTGCCGTCGCCATCGAAATGACCACCGCTCAGCACCGGCTCGCGCCGCTGATGGCTCTCTAGCACGGGCCGGTGTGGCGTGCCCGCCGGTCGACTGTTTTCCGGGCCATGGTAATTCTGACCATGGACCTTCTGACCATGGCCTTTCGGGTCATGGCTTTCCGGCCCCGTTCCTGTCGACCCTTCAATTGCCGGAGCCGACTCGCCAGGCGTCGTGTCATCGGTGCGACTGGCCCTCAGGGCCGGCCCCTGCCAGGCCCTTGCCGGCTCCCCGTCCTCGGGCAACATGGGCTCGGGCACGCTCTCCGGCACGCCTTTCGGCTCACTTCTGGCGTCTGTTTTCGGCACGCTTCTCGCCACACTCGCCGCCTCGGAAGCGGTGAACGAATGGGGTTCAGGAGAAGAGGGCCGGGATTTCAGGGGCTCAGATGAAGAGGGCCCTGATGAAGAAGGCTCAGGCGAAGGGGCCTCGGATGCAGGGCTCACGGGGGCGCGTGACCTCGCGGGCGTGGCGATCTGTGCCGTATAGGCGGCGCCGGGCTGCTTGGCCGATGGTGTCCGCTCGGGCACCTCCCAGGGAATGTCGGTGCCGCCATCATCACCCAAGCCGGGCTCACGACGCGAGGTGGCGGCGACGGCCGGACCGGCTCGACCACCACGCGACAGCGGCAGCAAGCGGCGCCACCAGCGCGTTCGCTCGGCGTTGCCATCCGCCACCTCAGGACTGGCATCGGATGCCGAAGCGGCCGTGTCCTTCGCCGCGACCTCCTTCTCGGGCTTGCCTGGCAAAGAGGAGCCCTGGCGGGTAAAGGCAAACCGCTCTGCCAGCCAGGCCCACAGGCGCAGGGTCCCACGCCCCAGCTCATCCATCACGCTGAACCAGGAGAGCCCAGTGAACAGTGGAAAGCCGCAGAGCAGCGCCACCAGTGCCAGCAGGCCACTGCCCCCGACACCCACCATGGGCAGCAACGCACCCACCAGCCCTTCGCCGAGGATCCCCCCCGTGGAGTAGGGCAAGGGACCTTCCGGGCGATAGAAATGCAGGGCGCCCAGGGTGGTCGTTCCCAGCAGCAGCAGGATCAACCCACCACCGCGAACCGCCAGCGCGGTGGCATCCCAGACGAGCTGTGCCTGCCGGGAGCGCAGCAGGCGCCAGGCGGCAAGACCGAGCATGCCGGGCCACCACAGGGCGCTGACGCCGAACAGGGAGTAGAGCACGTCGGATAACCAGGCACCCACCGGCCCCATCCAGTTCACGACGCCCTCCTCGGGCCCGCTGCGTGACCAGCCGGGATCACTGCCCTCATAGCTGAACAGCGCCAGCAGCAGGAACACGCAGACCGCCAGCAACACGATCACCACGCCCTCACGCGCCACCCCCTGCAGCTTCACCCCGAAACGCTTCGCCGATTCTCTGGCATTGGTCGCGCGGTCCACCCGCGACGCGGTCTGCTTCTCGACACTCAACGAATCATCCCCCTTGCGCCACGCCTGGCGCCGTGCGAATGCGTGGCACCAATCATACCGAGCGAAGGCGCCGCATCACAGTGGGCTCAACTCGAGAGGTGCCGGCTTGAGCGGTGCCGGCGTGAGCGGCACACTGCCCACTCGATCACAAGGATGCCGACCCCATGCTGCCCTGGTTGCCCCCCTCTCCCGTCCACTTCCCCCCCGTGAGTGAGGCGCTGGACGATCCCGACGGCCTGCTGGCAGCCGGCGGCAGCCTCGCTCCCGAGTGGCTGCTGTGCGCCTATCGACACGGCATCTTTCCCTGGTATAGCGACGATCAGCCTATCCTCTGGTGGAGCCCGGACCCGCGCATGGTGCTGTTTCCGGACGAGATCCGGGTATCTCGCAGCCTGGCCAAGCGGGTACGCAATGCCGGCTTCACGGTGACCGCCAACCACGCCTTCGACGCCGTGATCGAGGCCTGCGCAGCCCCTCGAGATGGGCTGCCGGGCACCTGGATCGACGACGAGATGCGTAGCGCCTATGCCCGCCTGCACGCCATCGGCGCGGCTCATTCGGTGGAAGTGTGGCGCGACCGCAGCCTGGTCGGCGGACTCTATGGTGTCGGCCTGGGGCCGGTGTTCTTCGGCGAATCGATGTTCTCGCGAACGGCCGACGCCTCCAAGGTCGCCCTGGTGAAGCTGGCCAACGCGATGTCCGCGGGCGGCGGTCGACTGATCGACTGCCAGATGCATACTCGCCACCTGGCCAGACTGGGTGCCCGTGAGATCGCTCGGGCAACATTCATCGGCTATCTTGAAGAGTGGCTGGGCAGTCCCGACAGCGATGTTGCCTCGCCAAATCACTGGATGCCCGCCTGCTGGTCCTTCGCCCCACTCGACGGGCCTGCCAGCGATTCCGACTGACCGCCCAGCGCCTGGGAGAGCCGCCGTGAGCAGCAACACCCCTCAACAACCGACCCGGGACCTGCGTTTCTTCCTTACCGTGCCCCATGCCTGCAGCTATCTGGAGGGACGCGAGGCAACCACGCTGTTTCTGGACCCACAGGAGTCCCCCGGCCAGGGCGTATACGACGCACTGGCACTGCTCGGCTTCCGGCGCAGCGGGCGCCACCTCTATCGCCCCCATTGCGAGGGCTGCAGCGCCTGCATCTCGGTCCGCATTCCGGTGGAGGAATTCGCGCCCAACCGAACCCAGCGGCGGCTGATGCGGCGCAATGATGACCTGAGCCTCCACCTGCGACCGGCCATCTACGACCCCGAGCACTATGCCCTCTACGCCGACTACATCCGCACGCGTCATGCCGATGGCGACATGTTTCCGCCGAGCCACGAGCAGTATCGCACCTTCCTGACCCTCGACCAGCCCTATGCCAGACTGCTGGAGTTCCGCCTGGCGGGGCGGCTGATAGCGGTAGCGGCCTTCGACCAGCTCGAGCATGGCCTCTCGGCGATCTATACCTTCTTCGACCCCGCCCCCGAGCTGGAGCGGCGCTCCCTGGGGACCCATGCGGTCCTGTGCCTTGTCGAGCTGGCCCGACGGCGTGAACTCCCCCACCTCTACCTGGGTTACTGGATCCGCGAGTGCCGCAAGATGGCCTACAAGCAAACCTTCCAACCGCTGGAGCGCCTGGAGGGGCGTCGCTGGCAGCGGCTGATCCCCAGCTGAGGGTTAACGACCCTTTCTTTGCCTTGCCGGCCGGCATGCGGCACAATATCGCGCTATTCTTTTCCCATGGCCCCCTCCGGGGCCATGGGACATGATCCACCAACAGCGAGGAATCGCCTATATGGCACGTGAAGACCATATCGAGATGGAAGGCGTGATCGTCGATACCCTTCCCAACACCACCTTCCGCGTCGAACTCGAGAACGGGCATGTGGTAACCGCTCATATCTCCGGCAAGATGCGCAAGAACTACATCCGCATCCTCACCGGCGACAAGGTCAAGGTCGAGCTGACTCCCTATGACCTGACCAAGGGCCGCATCGTCTACCGCTCCCGCTGATACCGGCGGTCGAGCGACTCGACCTCCCCTGCCGCCGACATGACAACGCCCCGTCTCTCGACAGGGCGCTGCGTTGTGGATGAACGGCGGGCTGAGGCCCGCCTGTCTATCCTGCCTATGGCGCGTCGGCCATTTCCGACTCGGTATCGAGGTGCAACTCCCCCTGCTCCACGCTGACGTGGACCAGCCCACCGTGCTCGGATAGCTCGCCAAACAGGATCATCTCCGCCAGTGGCTTCTTGAGCCTCTCCTGGATCAGGCGCGCCATGGGGCGGGCCCCCATATCCGGGTCGTAGCCACGCTCCGCCAGCCACACCCGTGCCTCCTCGTCCACATCGAGCTGGACACGCTTCTCGTCCAGCTGGGCCTGAAGTTCCACCAGGAACTTGTCGACCACACTGCGCACCACCGAGGTGGGCAGGGCGTGGAACTGGATGATGCCATCCAGACGGTTGCGGAACTCCGGCGAGAAGGTCTTGCGGATCACCTCCATGGCGTCGGTCGAGTGATCCTGGGTCTGGAAGCCGATGGAGCGCCGGGTAGCCTGCTCGACCCCGGCGTTGGAGGTCATGATCAGGATAACGTGACGGAAATCCGCCTCGCGGCCGTTGTTGTCGGTCAGCCGACCATGGTCCATCACCTGGAGCAGAAGGTTGAAGACCTCGGGGTGCGCCTTCTCGATCTCATCGAGCAGCAGCACGCAGTGCGGCTGCTTGGTGATCGCCTCGGTCAGCAAGCCACCCTGGTCGTAACCGACATAGCCCGGCGGGGCGCCGATCAGCCGTGACACGGTGTGGCGCTCCATGTACTCCGACATGTCGAAACGCACCAGCTCGATCCCCATGATATGCGAGAGCTGGCGAGCGACCTCGGTCTTGCCCACGCCGGTGGGCCCGGCGAACAGGAAGCTGCCTACCGGCTTGTCGGGCGACTTGAGACCCGCCCGCGACAGCTTGATCGCCGCGGCGAGGCTGTCGATCGCCTCATCCTGGCCGAACACCAGCATCTTCAGGTCACGATCGATATTGGCCAGCAGCTTGCGGTCGGAACTGGAGACACTCTTCGGCGGAATCCGCGCAATGGAGGCCACCACCGCCTCGATCTGATCGGTATCGATGCAGTCGACACTCACCTCCTGGGGCAGCAGGCGCTGATGAGCCCCCGCCTCGTCGATCACGTCGATGGCCTTGTCGGGCAGATGGCGGTCATTGATATAGCGATCCGCCAGCCGCGCGGCACTCTCCAGGGCACCATCGGTATACTTGAGCTGGTGATGCTCCTCGAAGCGCGAACGCAGCCCCTTGAGGATGCGGATGGTGTCCTCCACCGAGGGCGCCGGCACATCCACCTTCTGGAAACGGCGGGCCAGGGCACGATCCTTCTCGAAGATGCCACGGTACTCCTGGAAGGTGGTGGAGCCGATGCATCGCAGTTCACCGGAGGAGAGCATCGGCTTGAGCAGGTTGGAGGCATCCATCACCCCGCCCGAGGCGGCACCGGCACCGATCACGGTGTGAATCTCGTCGATGAAGAGAACGGCGTTGGGCTGCTTGCGCAGCTCGGCGAGCAGTGCCTTGAGGCGCTTCTCGAAATCGCCGCGATACTTGGTGCCGGCCAGCAGCGCTCCCATGTCCAGGGAGTAGACCACGGCGTCACCGATCACCTCGGGCACGTCCTCCTCGACGATTCGCTTGGCCAGCCCCTCGGCGATGGCGGTCTTGCCTACCCCCGCCTCCCCCACCAGCAGCGGGTTGTTCTTGCGACGCCGGGCAAGGATCTGGACCACCCTCTCCAGCTCGTGCTCGCGACCGATCAGCGGGTCGATCTTGCCCATTCGGGCCTGTTCATTGAGGTTGGTGGCATAGCCGGTCAATGGGTTGGAAGCGGACTCGCCACCCTCCTCGGCCTCCTCGGACTCCGGCGAGGAAGACGACGGGGCCTGGTCATGGCCGGACACCTTCGAGATGCCGTGAGCGATATAGTTGACAGCGTCGACACGCGCCACATTCTGCTGCTTGAGGAAGTAGACCGCCTGGCTCTCCTGCTCGGAAAAGATCGCCACCAGCACGTTGGCGCCGGTCACCTCGCTCTTGCCGGAGGATTGCACGTGGAACACCGCCCGCTGCAGCACACGCTGGAAGCCCAGCGTCGGCTGAGTCTCACGGTCGGCATGATCCTCGGGAATCAGTGGCGTCGTGGAGTTGATAAAGTCCTGCAGGTCGGACCGCAGCTTGTCGAGATTGGCCCCGCAGGCGCGCAGCACGTCGGCCGCCGAGGCGTTGTCGAGCAGCGCCAGCAGCAGGTGCTCCACGGTCATGAACTCGTGGCGCTTCGAGCGCGCCACGGTGAAGGCCGTGTTCAGGGTCAGTTCAAGTTCTTTGCTCAGCATGGCAGTCCCCTTCTTGCCGCCCAGGGCATTGCGTCGGATCTTTGTCGGTCCGGCATCATCAACATCGGGCACAATCGCCACCGTTGCAAGCTTGCTCACCAACGGCAGGCGGTATCACACCCATCGCAACCATGTCCGGGGTGGTCAGTCCGCCGCTTCTATATCCGACAGCAGCGGATGCTGACACTCTCTAGCATATTGATTGACTTGATGACTTTTGGTTTCGGCAATATCGCGTGTAAAGATGCCGCAGGTGGCCTTGCCCTGAGTATGGACCGTCAGCATCACCTGCACTGCGCTCTCACTATCCAGATGGAAGAACGACTGCAGTACCTCCACCACGAACTCCATGGGGGTGAAGTCATCGTTGTGCAACACCACCTTGTACATCGGCGGTGTCGCCAGTTGCGGATCGGCGGTCTGCACCGCCAGATCGCCACCCTCGTCGGTACCCGGCGGCCGGGTCATGCCGCCGTGCACTCCTACTGCCAACATCTGCGCAAACATAGGGGGCATCATTTGTCTCGACTGTGCCGGACCTGACAGGACGTCCTGACGATTGGACGTCGCCGCGCCGGCGGGGTTCATCGGCCTCCTGGAGCCGTCAGGCACAACGCAAAGCCCCCGCCCACCAGGCGGCGGACGGGGGCCAGCCTTGCAGGGTCGCCTTACATGTTATCGGCGACCGCCTGACCGAACTCGGAGCACTTGAGAAGCTTGGCATCATCCATCAGACGATGGAAGTCATAGGTCACCTCACCTTTGGCGATCGCCTTCTCCATGCCCTTGAGCACCAGGTCGGCGGCCTCGACCCAGCCCATATGCCGCAACATCATCTCCGCGGAGAGGATCAGCGATCCGGGGTTGACCTTGTCCAGGCCGGCATACTTCGGCGCGGTGCCGTGGGTCGCCTCGAACATGGCGGTGGTGTCGGAGATATTGGCGCCCGGCGCGATGCCGATACCGCCCACCTCCGCCGCCAGGGCGTCGGAGAGGTAGTCGCCGTTGAGGTTAAGGGTCGCGATCACATCGTACTCGGCAGGGCGCAGCAGGATCTGCTGCAGCATGGCATCGGCGATCACGTCCTTGATGACGATATCCCTGCCGCTCTTCGGGTTCTTCATGGTCATCCAGGGGCCGCCGTCGAGCAGCTCGGCGCCGAACTCCTGCCTGGCCAGCTCATACCCCCAATCCTTGAAGGAGCCCTCGGTGAATTTCATGATATTGCCCTTGTGCACCAGCGTCAGCGACTCGCGATCATTGTCGATGGTGTACTGCAGGGCCTGACGCACCAGACGCTTGGTGCCTTCGACAGAGACCGGCTTGACCCCGATGCCGCACTCCTCCGGGAAACGGATATTGGTGACCCCCATCTCCTCACGCAGGAACCTGATCACCTTGTCGGCCTCGGGCGACCCGGCCTTCCACTCGATGCCGGCGTAGATGTCCTCGGAGTTCTCGCGGAAGATGACCATGTCGACATCGCCCGGCTTCTTCACCGGGCTCGGCACCCCTTCGAACCAGCGAACCGGTCGCTGACAGACGTAGAGGTCGAGCTTCTGGCGCAGCGCCACGTTCAACGAGCGGATACCGCCCCCCACTGGAGTCGTCAGCGGCCCCTTGATGGAGACGATATACTCCTTGACGGCTTCCAGCGTCTCTTCCGGCAGCCAGGTATCGGCATCATAGACACGGGTGGCCTTCTCGCCGGCATAGACCTCCATCCAGTGAATCTTGCGTTCACCGCTGTAGGCCTTCTGCACGGCGGCATCGATGGCGATCATCATCGCCGGCGTGACGTCGGCGCCGATGCCGTCACCCTCGATGTACGGGATGATGGGCTCGTTCGGTACATTCAGGCTGTTGTCGGCATTGGCGGTGATCTTCTGGCCACCGTCAGGCAAGACAATCTTCTGAAACTCCATGAGAACTCCCCGCTTGGTCGGTTCAGTGGAGAGCGCAGTATAGCATCGAGCCTCCCGGAAGGCGTATAGGGCCTGTGCGGTCAGCCCCCCTCCCCGGGAGTTGACGAAGCACGGCCTGGGGCCTGCCAGGACACTTGTCGACAATCATGATAGAGTACCGGCCTCACTGGAGGGCGCCCTGTAATGCATGCCCCCATTTCCCGCCAACGCAGTGACCTGAGAGATCTACGCCCTATGTCCCAAACGCCCAAGATTATCTACACGTTCACCGACGAGGCGCCTGCGCTGGCGACCCACTCGCTGCTGCCGATCATCGACGCCTACACGGACGCCGCCGGCATCGAAGTGGAAACCCGCGACATCTCCCTGGCCGCCCGCGTTCTCTCCCAGTTCCCCGACTACCTGGCAGAGGACCAGCGTGTAGAGGATCACCTGGCCGAACTGGGTGCCCTGGCCAAGACTCCTGAAGCCAACATCATCAAGCTGCCCAACATCAGCGCCTCCATGCCCCAGCTCCGAGCCACCATCAAGGAGCTGCAGAGCCAGGGCTACGCCCTTCCGGACTACCCGGACGAGCCCGGCACCGAAGAAGAGCAGGACATCAAGGCACGCTACGCCAGGGTCATGGGCAGTGCCGTCAACCCGGTGCTGCGCGAGGGCAACTCGGACCGTCGTGCCCCCAAGGCGGTCAAGGAGTATGCCCGCAAGTACCCCCACCATATGGGGGAGTGGAGCCAGGCCTCGCGCAGCCACGTCTCGCACATGCATGGAGGCGACTTCTACGATGGCGAGAAGTCGATGACGCTGGACCGTGCGCGTGACGTGAAGATGGAGCTGATCACCGAGAGCGGCGAGACCATCGTGCTCAAGCCCCACGTCTCGCTGCTCGAGGGCGAGGTCATCGACAGCATGTTCATGAGCAAGAAGGCGCTGCTCGCGTTCTACGAGCGGGAGATCGAGGACGCGCGCAAGACCGGCGTGATGTTCTCGCTGCACGTCAAGGCGACCATGATGAAGGTCTCGCACCCCATCGTGTTCGGCCACTGCGTGCGGATGTTCTACAAGGAAGCCTTCGAGAAGCACGGTGAGCTGTTCGACAAGCTGGGCGTCGACGTCAACAACGGCATGGCCAACCTCTACGACAGGATCGAGACCCTGCCCGAGGCCCAGCGCGACGAGATCATCCGCGACCTTCACGCCTGTCACGACGAGCGCCCCGAGCTTGCGATGGTCGACTCGGCACGCGGCATCACCAACTTCCACTCGCCCAGCGACGTGATCGTCGATGCCTCGATGCCCGCCATGATCCGCGCCGGCGGCAAGATGTACGGCGCCGACGGCCGCCTCAAGGACGTCAAGGCGGTCATGCCTGAGTCCACCTTCGCCCGCATCTACCAGGAGATGATCAACTTCTGCAAGTGGCATGGCGCCTTTGACCCCGCCACCATGGGCACCGTACCCAACGTCGGCCTGATGGCCCAGAAGGCGGAGGAGTATGGCTCCCACGACAAGACCTTCGAGGTCCCGGCGGCGGGCGTCGCCAACATCACCGACCTGGAGAGCGGCGAAGTGCTGCTGTCACAGCAGGTGGAAGAAGGTGACATCTGGCGCATGTGCCAGGTCAAGGATGCGCCGATCCGTGACTGGGTCAAGCTCGCCGTGGAGCGCTGCCGTGACTCCGGCATGCCGGCGGTCTTCTGGCTCGACCCCTATCGTCCCCACGAGAACGAGCTGATCAAGAAGGTCAGGACCTACCTCGCGGAGCACGACACCGAGGGTCTGGATATCCAGATCATGTCCCAGGTCCGCGCCATGCGCTACACCCTCGAGCGCCTCATTCGCGGCCTCGACACCATCTCGGTGACCGGCAACATCCTGCGCGACTACCTGACCGACCTCTTCCCGATCCTCGAGCTCGGCACCAGCGCCAAGATGCTCTCCATCGTTCCTCTGATGGAGGGTGGCGGCCTGTTCGAGACCGGCGCCGGCGGCTCCGCACCGAAGCATGTACAGCAGCTCCTCGAGGAGAACCACCTGCGCTGGGACAGCCTCGGCGAGTTCCTTGCCCTGTGTGCCTCCCTGGAGCACCTCGCCAAACAGTTCGGCAACGAGCGCGCGACGCTGCTGGCCGACGCCCTGGACAAGGCGACCGGTGAATTCCTCGAGAGCAACAAGTCACCCTCGCGCAAGGTGGGCGAACTGGACAACCGCGGCAGCCACTTCTACCTGGCGCTGTACTGGGCCGAGGCCCTGGCCGCCCAGGACCAGGACGCCGGCCTCAAGGAGCTCTTCGGCCGCCTGGCCGAGACCCTCAAGGCCAACGAGGAGACCATTCTCGAGGAGCTCAACGGTGTGCAGGGTCAGCCGGTCGATATCAAGGGCTACTACCACCCCGATGCCGACCTGGCGCGCTCCGTCATGCGTCCCAGCAAGACGCTGAACGAGGCCCTGGCGATGGTCGCCAAGGGCTGAGCCACCGTCACACGGTGACTCGCCGCCCTATCCTATCTATCGGTACGAACCTATAGGGTTGGGGCGGATGACGCTTCGGCTCCCTTCCGCCCTCCGGTGGAGGGGAGCCGTCGCGTTATGGCAGCAGTCACCACGGCATCAGGCACTCGGCCTCAGAGGAGTTGCCATGAACCTGTACCTGCTCCACAAGCCCTACCGCATGCTCTCGCAGTTCACCGACCGTGCTCCACCGTCGGGGGAGCAACGCGCCACCCTGGCCGACGTGATCAACGTGCCCGGGATCTATCCCGCCGGCCGCCTCGACCACGATTCAGAGGGATTGCTGCTGCTCAGCGACGATGGGGAGCTGATCCACCGCATCAGTCATCCACGCCACAAGCAGGCCAAGGTCTACCGCGTGCAGGTAGAGGGTGACCCCGGTGATGTGGCCCTGCAGGCGCTACGCCAGGGCGTCGAGCTCGGCGACGGCATGACGCTGCCCGCCAAGGTTCGTCGCCTGACAGAGAGCGGACTCGCCGAACGCGATCCACCGCTGGACCCCAGGCGCCACCCCGTCACGACCTGGCTGGAACTGACCATCCACGAGGGGCGCAACCGGCAGGTACGCCGGATGACGGCCCATGTCGGCCACCCCACCCTGCGCCTGGTTCGGGTAGCCATCGGCCCCTGGCGACTCGATGGCCTGGCGCCGGGAGAGTGGCGCCGCGAGACGTTACATGCCCCAGCCGCAGCGGCAAAACGACACCGCCATGGGCGAACCCGCGACCCACGCGGTGGCCCTCCCGGCAGGCGACCCGGCGACAAGCGAGGAGGCAGACGATGAGCCGCTGGCACCCCTATGTGACCGTGGCCTGCGTGGTGGAACGCGCCGGCGCCTTCCTGATGGTGGAAGAGGATCGCGGCGGGCCTCAGACGCTGTTCAACCAGCCCGCCGGCCACCTGGAACCCGGTGAACGCATTCGCGATGCCGCCCTGCGCGAGGTGGAGGAAGAGACCGCCTGGCGGGTCGGCATCAGCGACTACCTGGGCATGTATATCCTCGAGACCCCGAGTGGCCTCACCTTTCACAGCCATGCCTTCCTGGGCATGGCACTGGCATACATGGGCCATGAGCCCGACCCCGCCATCCTCGCCGTGCACTGGCTGACCCTGGAGCAGATCGAGGCGCTGGAGCGCGAGGGAAGACTCAGAAGCCCTCTGGTACTGCGGCGCATCCGTGACGCCCTGGCCGGCAAGTTCTATCCGATGGACGTCATTCACGAGCGCTGACCCGCGGAGTCAGGGCTATCGCAGTTAGCTTGGTAGCTCCGTAGCCGGGGCTGATCTGGCGACAAGCCCCGGAGCGCCGGACCGACGAGGAGGCGCTGTAAATACCTCCCTGTACGCTACCTCGGCCGTCCCTGGTCCTCGGACCTCCTCTTCGGCTTGTCCCCAGCGCCCCTTGCTTTCGGTGACTGCGATATCCCTGGCGCCGAGTGCCTCTCTTCGAGCTTCCCGCTCGATTCAGGTATAATCTCGCCCCATTTATGTCTCACCGATTTCGAGGGCGCCCATGACCGCCACCCCAGGCAAGGTGATCGTCGGCATGTCCGGCGGCGTCGACTCCTCCGTCTCGGCCCTGCTGCTGCTCGAGCAGGGTTACCAGGTCGAAGGCCTGTTCATGAAGAACTGGGACGAGGACGACGGTACCGAATACTGCACCGCCAAGGAGGACCTGGCGGATGCCGAGGCCGTGTGCCAGAAACTCGGCATCCCCCTGCACACCGCCAACTTCGCCGCCGAGTACTGGGACAACGTCTTCGAGCACTTCCTGGCCGAGTACCAGGCCGGGCGGACACCGAATCCGGACATCCTCTGCAACCGCGAGATCAAGTTCAAGGTGTTCCTGGAGTACGCCGAGATGCTGGGCGCCGAGAAGATCGCCACCGGTCACTATGTGCGTGAGGGGCAGGTTCGCGGTCATCTCGACGGCGACGACCGCCCGCGGCTGCTCAAGGGTCTCGACCCCAACAAGGATCAGAGCTACTTCCTGCACGCCGTGCCCGAGGCCGCCATCGCCCGCACCCTGTTCCCGGTGGGTGAGCTTGCGAAGCCCGAGGTGCGCGCCATCGCCGAGCGTCACGACCTGATCACGGCACGCAAGAAGGATTCGACCGGCATCTGCTTCATCGGCGAGCGCCGCTTTCGCGACTTCCTCCAGCAGTATCTGCCGGCCCAGCCTGGGGTAATCGAGACCCCGGAGGGCGAGGTGATCGGCGAGCATATGGGCCTGATGTATTACACCCTCGGTCAGCGCCAGGGGCTGGGCATCGGCGGACTGGCCAATCACCCCGACGCACCCTGGTACGTGGTCGCCAAGGACCTCGAGCGCAACGTGCTGATAGCCGTTCAGGGCAAGCATCATCCGCTGCTCTACACCGACACCCTGGCCACCGAACCCATGGAGTGGGTAGCCGGCGTGGCACCGGCAACCAGGGGCCGGCTCACCGCCAAGACCCGCTATCGTCAGGCCGACGTGCCCTGCACCTTCCAGAGCCAGGAGGATGGCAGCGTGGAGGTGGTATTCGATGACCCCCAGCGCGCGGTGACGCCGGGGCAGTCGCTGGTCCTCTACGATGGCGAGATCTGCCTCGGTGGTGGCGTCATTCGTGCCGCCTGGAATGCCGCGGAGGTGGCCTCATGAGCGCCTCCACCCCGATCCACCGCGTTCCGAATGACCCGACGACACGTCAGGCCCTGGCCCTGGCCGGGGTCTTCCAGGCGGCCGGCCAGGTCGACGAGCTGGCACGCACCGGTCAGGTCGACCCCCGCGCCTGGGACACCCTGATCCGCGCCACCCTGGACACCAACCCCGACAGCTTCGAGGCGATCTACGGCGGCCACCCCAACAACCTGCGTCGTGGCCTCGAGGCGCTCGAAGGGGTGGTCGGCCGCAAGCAGGCCAACCCGGTGGTGCTGCGCTATGGCTTCACACTGCTGCTGCTGATGAACAAGCTGCGCCAGAACACGGCGATGATGGATGCCCTCGGCGAGAAGCTGACCCGTATCCAGGGCCAGGCCGAGCACTTCGGCGACACCCACGAGAACGTCATCGCCAGCCTCGGCGAGGCCTACCAGGAGACCCTCTCCACCTTCAAGACCCGTATCGTTGTCCAGGGCGACCCCTCGCTGCTGCAGAGTCGCATGATGCCGGAGCGGGTACGCGCCTGCCTGCTGGCCGGCATCCGCTTCGCCCTGCTGTGGCACCAGCAGGGCGGCCGACGCTGGAAGCTGATCGTTCAGCGCGGCGCCCTGAAGAAATCCCTGGACCGGCTCGCCTGAGCCGCCCCCCTCCCCTACGATGCTCAACGCCTTCACGAATCGGAATATGCCCATGCAAGCCCAGTCCCAGCTGCCCCTGTCCGCTCTCACCGCCCTCTCCCCCGTCGACGGCCGTTACGGCACCAAGGCCGAGCGCCTGCGCGAACACTTCAGCGAGTTCGGCCTGATCCGCGCTCGGGTCATCGTCGAGATCCGCTGGCTGCAGCGCCTGGCCGAACAGCCCGGCATCACCGAGGTCCCGCCGCTCTCCGCCCAGGCCACCGCCTTCCTCGAAGCGCTGATCCGCGACTTCTCCGTTGAGGATGCCGAGCGCATCAAGACCATCGAGCGCACCACCAATCACGACGTGAAGGCGGTGGAGTACTTCCTGAAGGAGCGTATCGCCGAGGTGCCGGAGCTGCACGCCGTCAGCGAGTTCGTTCACTTCGCCTGTACCAGCGAAGATATCAACAACCTCTCCCATGGGGTGATGCTGAGCGACGGCCTCAAGGCCCTGCTGCCGACCATGCACGAGGTGGCCGACCAGATCGCCCGCCTGGCGCATGAGCATGCCGACCTGCCGATGCTCTCGCGTACCCACGGTCAGACGGCGAGCCCCACCACCCTGGGCAAGGAGATGGCCAACGTCGCCTACCGCCTGCGCCGCCAGCTGAAGCAGATCGAAGGCGTCGAGATCCTCGGCAAGATCAACGGCGCGGTGGGCAACTACAACGCCCATCTGACCACCTACCCCGAGGTGGACTGGCAGGCCAACGCCCGCACCTTCGTCGAGGGCCTGGGGCTGACCTTCAACCCCTTCACCACCCAGATCGAACCCCACGACTACATCGCCGAGCTGTTCGATGCGGTGTGTCGCTTCAACACCATTCTTGTCGACTTCGATCGCGATATCTGGGGCTATATCTCGTTGGGCTACTTCAAGCAGAAGACCGTCGAGGGCGAGATCGGCTCCTCGACCATGCCCCACAAGGTCAACCCCATCGACTTCGAGAACTCCGAAGGCAACCTCGGGCTCGCCAATGCGATTCTCGGCCACCTGGCCCAGAAGCTGCCCATCTCGCGCTGGCAGCGCGACCTCACCGACTCCACGGTACTCAGGAACCTTGGCGTCGGCCTGGCCTACGGCCTGATCGCCTACGAGGCATCGCTCAAGGGTATCGGCAAGCTCGAGGCCAACCCGACGCGCCTCGCCGAGGATCTCGATGCCAGCTGGGAGGTGCTCGCCGAGCCGATCCAGACGGTGATGCGCCGCTACGGCATCGAAAAGCCCTACGAGAAGCTCAAGGAGCTGACCCGCGGCAAGCGCATCGACCAGGCCGGCTTCGCCGCCTTCATCGATACACTGGAGCTGCCCGCCCCCGTGAAGGCCGAGCTCAAGGCGCTGACCCCGGGCACATATATCGGCAATGCCGCCGAGCAGGCGAGAAGCCTATGAGCCTCGAGACCCCGCTCACCATGCTCGGCGATCTGACCAGCGCCGAATTCCTGCGCGACTACTGGCAGCAGAAGCCGGTGCTGATTCGCGGCGCCTTCCCCGACTTTCAGTGCCCGCTCTCGCCCGACGAGCTGGCCGGGCTCGCCTGCGAGGAGGGCATCGAGGCCCGTCTGGTCGAGGAGCATGGCCGCGACGAGCAGGGCCAGGCACACCCCTGGCGGGTCACTCATGGCCCCTTCAGTGATGCGACCTTCGCGGCTCTCCCCGACCGCGACTGGAGCCTGCTGGTGCAGGCGGTGGACCACTATGTGCCCGAGGTAGCGGAGCTGCTCGAGCGCTTCACCTTCCTTCCCCGCTGGCGCCTCGACGACATCATGATCAGCTACGCCCCGCCGGGCGGCAGCGTCGGCCCCCACGTCGACCAGTATGATGTCTTCCTGCTGCAAGGCATGGGGCGTCGCCGCTGGCAGCTGGGCGGTCGGGTCGCCGACGATGTCTCCATCATCCCCGGCATCGATCTGCGCATCCTCGAGAACTTCACGGTGGAACCAGGCGATGACTGGGTGCTGGAGCCCGGCGACATGCTCTACCTGCCACCGGGCTGGGCCCACCATGGCGTCAGCCAGTCCGACGACTGCCTGACCCTCTCGGTGGGCTTCCGCGCCCCCTCGGCCGACGAGTCGCTGGCCTCCTTCGCCGACTTCCTGGGTGACAAGCTCCCCGACTCGCTGCGCTACTCCGACGCCGGCATGACGCCACCCAATGATCCCGGCGAGCTCGACGATGCCGCCATCGAGCGCATGCGCCATCTCCTCCTCGACACCCTGGACGATCCCGCGCGTATCGCCCAGTGGTTCGGTCGTGTCATGACCCAACCGAAGTATGTCGATCAGCTGGTGCCCAATGAGGAGCCCACCGACCCGGCCGAGCTTGTCGCCGCACTACAGCAGGGCGAGGAGCTGCGGCGCAGCCCGGGATCACGCCTGGCCTGGCGGGACCTCGGCGAGGGTCGTGCCACACTGTTCGCCGACGGCGACGGCGCCGAGTGTGAACTTCCATTGGCCCGCCTGGTCGCCTCGGAGGCGCCGCTGGATGCCGAGGTCCTGGCTCACGAAGGCGCCGCCGTACTGCTCGCCGCCCTCCTCGATGCCGGAAGCCTGGCCTGGGCAAGCGAGCTCGAGGAGTAATGCTCAAGGAGCCACAAGGCACAAGGCCATCCATGGCTCGCCAGGAGATGTCATGACGCAACGGGAAGTCGTGAAGGTACGCGAAGGAAGTTGGGAGACGCTCGGGCCCGAGGCGTCCGAGATTCGCCGTGTGGTCTTTATCGAGGAGCAGGGCGTCTCCCGGCAGGAGGAGTGGGATGGCCGCGATGAGGAGTGCCGTCACTTCCTGGCCTTGTGGAACGATCTGCCCGTGGGCACCGCCCGGCTGCTGCCCGATGCCCATATCGGCCGGGTGGCAGTGCTTGCAAACGCCCGTGGCCTGGGGGTCGGCGTCGCGCTGATGCGCGCCGCCATCGAGGCGGCACGCCGTCAAGGCCAGCCCGCCGTGGAGCTGGCCGCCCAGACCCACGCCCTCGCCTTCTACACTCGGCTGGGTTTCGAGGCCCACGGACCGGAGTTTCTCGACGCCGGCATCCCCCACCGCAACATGCGCCTCTCCCTCCAAGACCGCTGAGTCGCCCTCTTCACACGAAAAACCACTACAGGAAAGCCCCCGCCAGGGGGCGCCGTGTAGTCGGGTTACAACGCTTCCTTACCCAAAGGGGCGATTGTTGCAGCGCATCGTCATGGGCCATAGTGCTGACCAAGGCGAATCAACGAGCGTTTGTTGAAGGGGGCACTTCATCGCCGCCCCCTCGCACTCGCTCCAGTTTGCTCAGCCTTGGACCAAGGCAGCAGAGACAGACTGCCTTCGAACGATGACTCTGCAATGACTTCGCAGGTGCAGCATCATCGAACATCGGCAAGCGACCGATCCCCAGCGATCACCCCTGAGAGAGGATGGCCCCATGTCATACCAGGAAGATATCAAGGCACTGTCCCAGCTTCGTGAAGCCATGCAGGGCAAGTGGGCGGATATCAGCCCCGAGAACGCCGCCCGCATGCGTGCCCAGAACCGCTTCAAGACCGGCCTGGACATCGCCAGGTACACCGCGACAATCATGCGCGACGACATGGCGGCCTACGACGCCGACAGCGCCAAGTACACCCAGTCGCTGGGCTGCTGGCACGGCTTCATCGGTCAGCAGAAGATGATCTCCATCAAGAAGCACTTCGGCACCACCAAGGGCCGCTATCTCTATCTCTCCGGCTGGATGGTCGCCGCCCTGCGCTCCGAGTTCGGCCCGCTGCCCGACCAGTCCATGCACGAGAAGACCTCGGTTTCGGGTCTGATCGAGGAGCTCTACACCTTCCTGCGCCAGGCCGATGCCTGGGAACTCAACCACCTGTTCCGAGCGCTTGAAGAGGCCAAGCAGGCCGGTGACAACGCCAAGGTGAACGAGCTGGAAAAGGCGATCGACAACCACGAGACCCATGTGGTGCCGATCATCGCCGATATCGACGCCGGTTTCGGCAATGCCGAGGCCACCTACCTGCTGGCCAAGCAGATGATCGAGGCGGGCGCCTGCTGTATCCAGATCGAGAACCAGGTCTCCGACGAGAAGCAGTGCGGCCACCAGGACGGCAAGGTCACCGTGCCCCATGAGGACTTCCTGGCCAAGATCAACGCCGTTCGCTATGCCTTCCTGGAGCTCGGCGTCGACGACGGGGTCATCGTGGCGCGCACCGACTCCCTGGGCGCCGGCCTGACCCAGAAGATCGCCGTGACCAACGAACCGGGCGACCTGGGCGATCAGTACAACAGCTTCCTCGATGGCGACGTTATCGAGAAGGCAGAGGACATCAACAACGGCGATGTCGTCATCAAGCAGAATGGCAGGCTGGTCAAGGTCAAGCGCCTGGCCTCCGGCCTCTACCAGTTCAAGCCGGGTACCGGCGAAGACCGTGTCGTGCTGGACTGCATCACCAGCCTGCAGAACGGTGCCGACCTGATCTGGATCGAGACCGAGAAGCCCCATGTCGGCCAAATTGCCGGCATGGTGAACCGTATTCGCCAAGCGGTGCCCGATGCCAAGCTGGTCTATAACAACTCGCCGTCCTTCAACTGGACACTGAATTTCCGCCAGCAGGTGTTCGATGCGTGGCAGGAAGAGGGCAAGGACGTCTCCGCCTACGACCGCGCCAAGCTGATGAGCCCGGAGTACGACGACACCGAACTCGCCAAGCTGGCCGACGAGTGGACCCGCAACTTCCAGCGCGATGCCTCTCGCGACGCCGGGATCTTCCACCACCTCATCACCCTGCCGACCTACCACACCGCGGCACTCTCCACCGACAGCCTGGCCAAGGGCTACTTCGGCGATGAGGGCATGCTGGCCTACGTGGAGGGCGTGCAGCGCCGCGAGATCCGCGAGGGCATCGCCACCGTCAGGCACCAGGACATGGCAGGCTCCAACATCGGTGATGACCACAAGGAGTTCTTCCACGGCGACGCGGCCCTCAAGGCCGGTGGCAAGGACAACACCATGAACCAGTTCTAGCCCAATTTAACGGCTGAACGGCTGATACAGAAGAAAATCCAGGGGAGGCGATACGCCTCCCCTCTTTCATGTCCGGACGCTCTGCCACAAGCCGCCGTCACCCCAGCCGGGAACTACACGACACATCCTCTGGCGGGCTAGAATTGACAGCAAGCACCCGATTGGCACTGCAGGGCTATCGCAGTTACCGAACCAAGGGGCTCTGGGGATAAGCCGAAGAGGGGGGCCTACGCCAGGGAAGGCGTCGGTAGCGCCCATGGAGGGGTTCATAGCGCCCCCTCATAGGCTTGTCGCCAGATCAGCCCCGAGCTATCGAGCAGCCAGGCTATCTGCGATAGCCCTGCTCGGCACTGGCCATGTATGGCAACGCGAGGTAGACTTCGGCCTAATAGAACACTGTTCCCTTACACCACGGGGTGTCTCGAACGGTGGATTCCCGCTCAATGCCCCAGGAGGTCCAGCATGATTCCCATGAAACGTCTTCTCCCCGTACTTGCCATCGGTGCGCTGACGCTGACCGGTTGCGCCAACACCGCCTCCATGGGCGGCAACGTCTACAGCAGCAATCAGGTCGGTGCCGAGCAGACCGTGCGCTTCGGCACCATCCAGGCCCTGCGCCAGGTCCAGGTGCAGGCCGACAGCCGTGCAGGCGGCATCCTCGGCACCGGCGGCGGTGCCGTGATCGGTGGCCTGCTGGGCAACCAGGTCGGCGGCGGCTCCGGTCGCACCCTGGCCACCGCGGCTGGCGCCATCGCCGGCAGCGTAGCGGGCAGCAAGATCGAGGAGTCTGCCAACCGGGTCACCGCCTGGGAGATGGAGATTCGTCGCGACGACGGCATGAACATCGTGGTGGTGCAGAAGGCCGACCAGGCCTTTCAGGTCGGCCAGCGCGTGCGTCTGATCGGCAACGGACGCAATGTCAGCGTCGCCCCCTACTGATGACTCTTGGTCAGTGGCTCTGACCTGATCGACATCTCCTGACGAGAAAGGCCCGCGGATCAATGAACTGACCCCCAATTGTTGGACGGTTCGTTCAGCCGGCGCCCAAGGCCTGAGTCCTGTACTGTACGGGGCTCAGGCCTTTTAGTTTCAGCCTGATGCGTTCGTGGTTATAGTAATGGATGTACAGGTC
>NZ_JADNRL010000029.1:803-1149 GCF_015595025.1 Halomonas sp. KAO | reverse complement strand
CTGGGCACACCAGCGCGTGGTGATCTGGGCGAGGGGAAGGTCACCGGCATCCTCGATCAACCGCTTGCCGCGCCCACGCTTGGCGCTCTTCGTCCACTTGCTGAGCTTCCGGTCGGGCTCGACCCACTCGGCTAGCCAGCCCTTCACCGCAGCGCCCAGGGAGTCGCCTTCCTCGCCCATTACCTGGGCGACGTAGTCCACTCCCCGCATCAGCCGGGCATTGAGGATCCGAGCAGCGTCTTGCGCTTCTGCGCGATCGCGGCCAAGCCCGTGCCAGGTGCCAGTGTCCGGGCGGCGATAGGTGTAGTACCCATTGCGCTCGTAGAGGTTGGGCTCGAGGCCACGG
>NZ_JADNRL010000029.1:0-513 GCF_015595025.1 Halomonas sp. KAO | reverse complement strand
GGCCGTGGTGCCACGTCATGCCTCCAGGATAGCGTCGACGAGCGGGTTGCCGGTCTGACGGCGCTCGGCGTCCAGATCGATGAACCAAGTGCCGCCCATCTTCTTGGCAGGGACGTGGCCTTCGCGACACCAGCGGCGCACGGTAGTCATGCTTGGTGGCTTGCCGGCGAAGCGGGCTCGGCGCCAGTGATCCAGATCCATCAGCTTGCTCATATTCTAGTCTCCCCGTGTTTCTTGTCTCTCCGGCGTCAAAGCTCGGCCTCGAATGCTTCAAGCTCGCTCAGCTTCCAGCGCTTGCATCCCGGTGACAGCGACGTGGCAGTAGGCAGTCTGCCCTCTGATACCCAACGCCAGACGGTCGTCCTGCCCACGCCGTATCGAGCTGCCATCTGCCGGACAGAGAGAAACAGCTCTCCGCCTGCCTTCTCCCTTCTAATCTCGTGATTATCCCCTGTTGCCATCTGTTTCCCTTGGTTTCAAGTTGACCCGATCAATGTTATCAGCCGCACTGCG
>NZ_JADNRL010000028.1:765-1495 GCF_015595025.1 Halomonas sp. KAO | reverse complement strand
GAGTCGCTCCGTGCGGAGCGCATTGTAATGGGCGATATGGATCGCGGTGATTCGGTCGAGAAGGGCTGGCCCTTAGAAGTCGCTAAGACGGGCGCACGCCTCGCGATTGACCATGTTGGGTCACGTGACTCTCGCTACATTGATGATGCCGCGCGGGTTGCCCTGATCCTTGAGCTGATCGAGGCGGGCTATGTGGATCGTATCATCTTGTCTTCCAGTGCTACCGGCGTCTCTTTCGGAGAGCCGGGAAATGATCTCCCGTATAGCAATGTACTGACAAAGTTTGTGCCGATGCTTGAGGAGGCGGGTGTGTCTTCCGAACATATTCGCCAGATGCTGGCCAGTAACACAGTGCAATTGCTAAGTGTAAGTGGAGAAAATCAATGACACGCGTTAATACAGTGCTTGGCACCATCTCATCTGCTGAGCTTGGCTTCGTAGCGATTCACGAGCACGTCGGCTACGGCATGCCTGGTTGTGAACTTGATAGTCGTTGGTGGAAAACGCCTGAACAGCGATATGATGAAACTGTACCCAAGCTCCGTAAGTTTCATGAAAACACTCAGCAGTGGGGTGGGGCAACGTTTGTCGATGCGACAGGCATCTGTAATGGTCGAGATATTGACTACTATAAAACCTTGTCCGATAAAACCGGCGTGCATATGGTTGCCAGTACCGGCTTTGTAGGCGGCGACACGGCCCTGCCTTTTTTCGAACGGGCGAGTGTCGA
>NZ_JADNRL010000028.1:0-447 GCF_015595025.1 Halomonas sp. KAO | reverse complement strand
CTGACCGATCAGTTCGTCCACGAGATCTCCATCGGTATCGGTGACACTGGCGCTAAAGCTGGCATCATTAAAGTCGGGGTAAGCCGTGGTTTCAAGATGAAAGCGTTGGATCTTCGCATCTATCGAGCGGCGGCGCGGGCATCCAAAATCACCGGTGCACCCATCTTCACTCACCTCGCGGTCGACTGTGAGCCGGCGCTGAAGATCTTTGCTGAAGAGGGGCTTCCCTGTCATCGGGTGCTTTTCGGGCATGCAGATGACGGTGTCAGCCAGGGCAAGATCAATGAGACGGCACTGATCGAAGCCGGCGGTCGAATCGGCTTTGATACGTTCGGCTACGACCTGGAGCTGCCTGACCCACCGTTTTGGGGGCGAGCGCGTAAAGACCGTCTTGAACATTTTCTCAGGTATCTGAATGGCGGATTGGTCGATCAGGTGCTTGCGTCG
>NZ_JADNRL010000027.1 GCF_015595025.1 Halomonas sp. KAO | reverse complement strand
CTTCTCTTTCCAAACCTCTATCCATTTTCCAACAAGCTAGATTTGCTAAAAAAAGGGTTCTTCGTCACTTCACGTGGATTTGGCCTGATCGAACAGGCGGCCCGCTGGGCTGCCAATCAGGTAGATCATGGCGATGAAGTTGGCCTCGTTCCGGTAGCCGCGTGCGCGTGACCGAGCCGCCTGGAACAGGCCGTTCATGCCTTCCAGGCGTGCGTTCGTCAGTCCCGAGAGCCACCGCCGGACCACCGCGTCGGCATGACGCTCCAGCGTCGCCAGAGCCTTGCCCATCGGCTTCAACAGTGGCTTCTCGGCAACTGCCGCTTTCATGACCTTGAGGTAGTTCGTGATACGCCACCGAGCCGCCCGCGGCGTCGGGGCCTTCTGGATCCAGCGCAGCTTCTCCTTGATCACCCAGGCATCGGACGTGGCGCTCTGGTCAGCCACCAGTTCCTGGAGCGCCGCCAGCTGCTTGGGCGTCAGGTTCTCGTTGTCCAGGCTCTTCAGCAGGGCCCAGCGCAGCGACTTGGGATGCCCCTGCTCCCGGCGCTCCTTCTTGCGCACCTCGTCCAGCCGCTTAGTGAAGGTCTGCACGATATGGAACCAGTCGACCGTGACCTCGGCCCTGGGAAGATGCTCGGCCACGCCGCTCAGGAAGGCCTGTGACATGTCGCAGACGACCTCGACCACGTTGTCCGGATCGCCGCCATGGGCCGACAGGAAGGCGCTGAAAGCCTCGATGGCGTCCTTGCCGTGGCCTGGGACGGCGAAGATCACCGGCTCCTGCTTGCGCTGCATGTCGAGGAATACCGTCACGTAACGCTGGCCGCGCCGAGAGGCGGTTTCATCAACACCGACGGTGGCCACATTGCTCAGGTCCAGCTCACCCAGCATCCGGCCGACGTAGTAGTGCACGATGCGCCACAGTCGCTTGTCGGAGATCTCCAGCTGCCGGGAGACAGCCAGCACCGGCATCTCCTTGACCAGCGACATGGCGGCTTGCTCGAACAGCAAGGTGAAGTCGCTGCCCGGCCGGGCCCAGGGCACCTCGATGCGCTTGACGCCATGCTCCGGGCACTTGGTGCGGGGCACGCGGGCGTGAAGGTAGCAGTGGTGCTGGAAGAAGTTCAGGTGCCGCCAGGTCTTGTCGGCAAAGTCGTGAGCCGGACAGGCCTTGCCGCAGTCAGGACAGGGGTAGAGGCTGCCCCGCTCGGCCTCGACGTAGAGGTCCAGGCGATGGGGTGACACGGAAGTATCCAGGTGCTGGTCCTTGAGGATCCAGGGCGCTTCCAGGCCCAGGCCGAGGGTCAGAATCTGGGTGCCGTCCATGTCATGCCTCCTGTCGTCGTGGAGGTCATATCCTGGCCCAGCTCAGGGGGCGAATTCCACACCCAACGACGAAGAGCCGGATATTGCGCATCAGATCGGTTGCTCCGAACGCAGCGTGCGCCACCATCTGTGCCGCGATGAAGCACCCACCGGACGCCCTTCCATACCGCACGGAAGCAAGCTGGATCTCTACAAGACGATCCTCGATCAGCTGCTGTCGGATAACGTCT
>NZ_JADNRL010000014.1 GCF_015595025.1 Halomonas sp. KAO | reverse complement strand
CGGCCGGCTGTTTGGCTGCTACCGGCTCGGCTTCTGCCGGCTTGGTATCGGCCTTGGCGTTTGGCTTCTCGGCAGGCTTGCTCTCAGCGGGCTTGTTGTCGCTCGCTGCCTCGGCGGCCGGCTGCTTGGCGGCTACCGGCTCGGCTTCTGCCGGCTTGGCGTCGGCCTTGGCGGGCTCCTTCTCAGCCGACTCATCGTCGGCCTTCGCGGTCGGCTTCTCGGCAGGCTGGTTCTTGGCCGGCTGGCTGTCGCCCGCTGCCTCGGAGGCCGGTTGCTTGGTTGCTACCAGCTTGGCGTCGGCCTTGGCATTCGGCGTCTCGGCAGGCTGGCTCTTGGCCGACTGGCTATCACCCGCTGCCTCGGCGGCCGGCTGCTTGGCGGCTACCGGCTCGGCTTCTGCCGACTTGGTGTCGGCCTTGGCGTTTGGCTTGTCCTGGGCGGTCGGCTGGGCCTCGGCTTCGGTGGTGGCCGGATTGGCTTCCTCGGCCTTGGCGGCCTCGGCCTGCAGGCGCTGTTGCTCCTCTAGCGCCTTGGGGCTGATGGCATGCTGACGGCTACGCTTGCGCGGATTGTTGCGGGTGCGCTTGGGCTTGCCATCATCCACCGGTGCCTGCGCGCCAGTCTCGGCCGACTGCTGCTTTTCGGCCGACTTCTGAGCCTCGCCTTGCTTACGAGCCTCGGCCGGCTTCTGGGCCGCACGCGGGTCGCGCTTTTCACCATTGTTCTGGCGGCGGTTGTCATCGCGTCCCTTGCCGCCATCCTGCTGGCGGCCCTTGGTGCTCTCCTGCTGACGGCGATCCTCCTGACGACTGCTCTCCTGGCGATTCCGGCCGCGGTTCCCGCGATTGTTGCGGTTGTCGGAGTTGTCGCTGTCGCTCGCCTTGCGGTCGTTCCGGTCGCTCTCCTGACGTGATGCACCACGCCGCTCGTCGTTGCGCTGACGACGCTGACGATTGTTGCGTCCGCCACGCTCTTCTTCGCGACTGGCAGTCTTGCGCTCGCCCTTGTCACTGCCCGAAGGGGTAGTGCCGCTGCTCGGCTTGCTGCTTGAGGCATCGCTCGATGGGACCTCGTCGCCCCCCAATAGCTTGCTCAAGCCCTTGACCAGGCGGCCGAACACGCCACCCTGGGGCTCCACGCTTACCGGTGGGGTGCTGCGAGCGGGAGCACTGGCCTTGCGGGAGACCGGGGCCTCCTTCTGTGCCGCCGGGGGCTCCTGCTGCAGTGAGGCGGGTGCCGGTTCGTGGTGTATCACGGTCTTGACGGCAGCTTCGGCGCGCTGTGCCGGCTTGCCGAAGGAGGCCTCGGGCTCCTTGCCGACGTCGGTCTCCAGGGAGAGCTCGAAGCTGGACTTCTTGCTGCCGTCCTCCTCGACATGGTCGTCGCGCAGGCGCTGGACGTCGTAGTGTGGCGTGTCCATGTCTGGGCTGGGCAGCAGGACAACGCGCACATCCTGGCGGCGTTCGATGTCGGCCAGCACCCTGCGCTTCTCATTGAGCAGGTAGGTGGCCACCGGTACCGGCAGGATGGCGCGGATCTGGGCGCTACGCTCCTTCATCGCCTCCTCTTCGATGAGGCGCATGATGGAGAGCGAGATGGAGCGCACGTCACGAATCGTTCCCTGGCCCTTGCAGCGCGGACAGACCACGCCGCTGGTTTCTCCCAGCGAGGGGCGCAGACGCTGACGCGACATCTCCATCAGGCCGAAGCGCGAGATGCGGCCGATCTGTACCCGGGCGCGATCGAGCTTGAGGGCATCGCGCATGCGATTCTCGACTTCACGCTGATTGCGCGCAGGGCTCATGTCGATGAAGTCGATCACCACCAGGCCACCGATATCACGCAGGCGAAGCTGGCGAGCGGTCTCGTCGGCCGCCTCCAGGTTGGTCTGCAGGGCGGTCTCCTCGATATCGCTACCGCGAGTCGCCCGCGCGGAGTTGATGTCGATGGAGACCAGTGCCTCGGTATGGTCGATGACGATGGAACCACCGGAGGGCAGCTTGACCTCGCGCTCGTAGGCGGTCTCGATCTGTGACTCGATCTGGAAGCGCGAGAACAGCGGCACCTCGTCGACGTAGAGCTTGATCTTCTGCTGGTAGGAGGGCATCACCTGACGAATGAAGGCGAGGGCTTCCTCGTGCACCGCGGGGCTGTCGATCAGCACCTCGCCGATATCCTGGCGCAGGTAGTCGCGCATGGCGCGGATGATGACATTGGATTCACGGTAGATCAGGAAGGGAGCGGAGCGCTTGCTGGCCTCGGTGGTGATCGATTCCCACACCTGTACCAGGTAGTCCAGGTCCCACTGCAGCTCCTCGGGGCTGCGGCCGATACCGGCGGTGCGCACGATCAGGCCCATGCGGTCCGGCACGCTGAGCTGATTCATGGCCTCCTTGAGCTGGCTGCGCTCCTCGCCCTCGATACGGCGCGAGATCCCGCCGGCCTTGGGGTTGTTGGGCATCAGCACCAGGAAGCGTCCGGCCAGGGAGATGAATGTGGTCAGGGCCGCGCCCTTGTTGCCGCGCTCTTCCTTGTCGACCTGGACGATCACCTCCTGGCCTTCCTTCAGCACCTCCTTGATGCTGGGACGCCCGTCCGGGTCCTTGACGAAGTAGTCGCGGGAGACCTCCTTGAGGGGCAGGAAGCCGTGGCGGTCGGCGCCAAAGTCGACGAAGGCGGCTTCGAGGGAGGGTTCTATGCGGGTGATCTTGCCGCGATAGATGTTGGCTTTCTTCTGTTCTCGGGCGCCGGACTCGATATCCAGGTCGTAGAGGCGTTGTCCATCGACCAGCGCGACGCGCAGCTCTTCGGGCTGGGTCGCATTGATGAGCATCCGTTTCATGTTGACTCGCACTGATAAAGTGCCGGCGAGCGCGACGTGGCGAACCGCTGTGTGCTGCGTGCCTGTGCTCAGCGCATGTCGCGGATGCGCAGCTGCGTCCGACCGCGTCGCTCCCGATGGGGCAGCGCCGCGGCATGAGCCTGTTGAGTACGGGGCGGGGGCAGAACGTGTCTCGGTGGGTGTCACCCATCCGGCCCTGCGGTCACCGCCAACACCTGGCATTCATCGATTCGCCAACGCCGGCCTCCGGCACGCTGTTGAACGTGTCCCGTGGCCTGCCGCCGCTCCGTGACTGAGGACGCGGTGGGGGATACGGGCGTGGCGCGGTTATCGCGATATCACTTGTCTATTGCATTCTTGCAACCGGCGGCGAGACGCACTGGCGCCGTCGCGGCCTGATGTCTCGCTCCGGCCTGCGTGTCTGTCGGGCAGGCGCTGTGGGGCACGATTTTGCCCATTGGAGCGATTCCGCAATATAACAGCAAGCGCTATAAGCAGCAATTGGCGCGGCGGGGCGAACACTGCGTTAGAATGCGCCTTTCGCAGGTTCTGAGCAGTGGAGTCTCGGCATGGCCGAAGGGCGCGACGTACAGTGGGTTGAGGTAACGGAAGGGCAGGACGGCCAGCGGGTCGACAACTTCCTGATGACGCGTATCAAGGGAGCGCCGCGGGCACTGATCTATCGCATCGTGCGCAAGGGTGAGGTGCGCGTGAACAAGAAGCGCGTCAGGCCCGACACCCGGCTGGCGACGGGGGACCTGGTGCGGATACCACCATTGAAGCTGACCCCCCGGGAGGCGGTGCGTGAGGTGAGTGACAACCTGCGCAACCTGCTGGCCGGCAGCGTGCTGGTGGAGGGGCGAGACTGGTTGGTGATCAACAAGCCGTCGGGGTTGGCCGTTCACGGTGGCAGCGGCGTCAAGATCGGGTTGATCGAGGCGTTGCGTCAGGTGCGCGAGGATCTCGACTTCCTGGAGCTGGTGCATCGGCTGGATCGCGATACCTCGGGCTGTTTGCTGCTGGCCAAGTCGCGTCCGGCGTTGCTGGCGCTCAATGCCTCACTCAAGCAGCAGCAGATGGACAAGCGTTACCTGGCGCTGGTGGCGGGGCGCTGGCCCGTGCGCCGCGACTTCGTGGCGGCTCGCCTGGATCGTTACACCCTGGCCAACGGTGAGCGCCGGGTGCGTGTCGATGCCGAGGGCAAGGTGGCTCGCACGCGCTTCGCGGTGCGTGAGGCGCTGCCGAAGGTAACGTTGCTTGAGGCCGAGCCGGTTACCGGTCGCACCCACCAGATCCGTGTGCACGCGGCCCACGCCGGGCACCCGTTGCTGGGCGACGACAAGTATGGCGCCCGCGAGAGCCAGCAGCTCGCCGCTCGGCTGGGCCTCTCCCGGCTCTTTCTGCACGCCGAGTCGCTGGCCTTTCCCGAGCCGACCAGCGGTCGCGAGGTGCGGATTCGCGCGCCGCTTCCCGATGATCTCGAGGCGGTGCTGGGCCGCGCACGCCAGGGCAACTGAGGAGACGACATGCGCTATCGACTGGTGATCTTCGACTGGGATGGAACCTTGATGGACTCCGTGGCGCGAATCGTCGCCTGCATGCAGGCGGCGTCCCATGATGCAGGGTGGGGACATCTGGAGGAGGAGGCCATCCGCGATATCATCGGCCTGGGGCTTCCCGAGGCCATCGCTACCCTGTGCCCGGGGATCGATCCCGGGCGGGCCGAGTTGCTGCGCAGTCGTTATGCCTGGCACTTTGTGGAGGGCAATGACACGCCCATGAGCTTCTTTCCCGATGTGAAGGGCGGGCTGTCCGAGCTGCATGTCCGGCCCGGTCAGCGCCTGGCGGTGGCCACCGGAAAGAGCCGGCGAGGGCTCGATCGTGTGTTCCATGAGAGCAGCAGCGGGCACTGGTTTCATGCCAGCCGCACGGCCGACGAGACCCGCTCCAAGCCCCATCCGCTGATGCTTGAGCAGCTGCTGGCTGAGCTCGCCATACCGGTGACGGAGGCAGTGATGGTGGGAGACACCGAGTATGATCTCGAAATGGCGCGGGCCATCGGTATGGATCGTGTGGCGGTGACCTGGGGAGTGCATGCGCCCGTCAGGCTGGCGACGAGCCGGCCGGCCTTCACAGCGGAAACGGTGCCCCAGCTATTCGACTGGCTACAGGGAGGGTAGGCAATGACCGATAGGCGCAATGAGCACGATGCAGATCTCGACCCATGGACCCAGGGGCCGGAGCTAAGCCGCGACGAGGCGAGGGCGCGGCGCCAGGCGAGCGATCCGGATGCGGTGTCGCCCGGAGAGGATGCCGAGACCCTGCGTGAACGCCAGCGACTCGAACAGATGGCGATGATGGGACGCTGGATAGACGGTGTGCTGGTGGAACAACGCCGTTCGCGGCGCTGGAAGCTGTTCTTTCGCTTCCTGTTCGTGGCGCTGATCGCCGCCTCGCTGTCGGTGACCCTCTATGGCCTGCTGGCGGGTCCTGCCCCGGTCGGTGGGGCGGATGGCCCGCACCTGGGCGTAGTCAAGGTAGAGGGCGTGATCGAGGCCGATGGCACCGCCAGTGCGGAGCGTATCAATGCCGGGCTAAGACGCGCTTGGGAGTCGGAGACGAGCGCGGCGGTGGTGCTGCATATCAACAGCCCCGGTGGCAGCCCGGTGCAGTCCCAGCGGATCTTCGACGAGGTCATGCGACTGCGCAGCGAAGGCGATAAGCCGATCATCGCGGTGATCGAGGATATCGGGGCCAGTGGTGCCTACTATATCGCCGCGGGTGCCGATGAGATCATCGTCGCACCGGCGAGTCTGGTGGGCTCCATCGGGGTCATCTATTCCAGCTTCGGCTTTCAGGAGGCGATCGACCAGCTGGGCGTCGAGCGGCGCGTCTATACCGCCGGCGACAACAAGGCGTTCCTGGACCCCTTTTCCGAGGTGGCCCCACAGCAGCGCGAGTTCTGGCAGTCGGTGCTGGACAGCACCCACGAGCAGTTTATCGCGGCGGTGCGCGAGGGGCGTGGGGAGCGCCTCGGCGATGATGACGCCCTGTTCAGCGGGCTCGTCTGGAGTGGCGAGCAGGCGCTGGAGCTGGGGCTGGTGGACTCCCTGGGGAGCCTCGATACGCTGGCGCGGGAGCGCCTCCAGGAGCGCAGGCTGCATGATTACACGCCGCGACTGGACCCCTTCGAGCGGCTATCTCGCCAGTTTGGTCGTGTGGCCATGGAGTGGCTGGGGCTGCCCCGGGCCGACTCTCCGGTGCGCTATCAGCTCGCCCCCTGAAGTAGCTGTAAGCGATAAGCTTTACGCTGTAAGAAAAAACTGGCCGGGGTTTGCACGGAGTTGTAGGAGCCGGATTTATCCGGCGATTGCTTATCCAGCGATTGCCGCCGGCCGGTGCTCCAGTTCGCAGGATGCAACGCGTTGTTGTGGGCGAGGGGCTCTTCAATCGCGCGATAAATCGCGCTCCTACGGCTCGCCTAACGGATCCAGGTCCGCCTCGCGCAGCAGCGCGCAGAGGCGGATCAGCGGCAGCCCGATCAGGGTGTTGGGGTCGTCGCCCTCGAGTCGCTCGAACAGGGTGATGCCCAGGCCCTCCATGCGAAAGCTTCCGGCGCACTCCAGTGGCTGCTCCCGTTCGATATAGTGGGCGATCTCGTTGTCGGTCAGCGTGCGAAACACCACATCGTAGGTCTCGTGACAGACGCGATGGCGGCCGCTGCGGGTATCCAGCAGCGCCAGGCCGGTGAGAAAGCGCACCCGGTTGCCCGAGAAGCGCGCCAGCTGCTGGCGGGCGGCGGTCGTGTCGGCTGGCTTGCCGAGGGCCTCGCCATCGAACTGCGCCACCTGGTCGGAGCCGATGATCAGGTGGTCGGGCCACTCGTCTGCGAGCTGTTGCGCTTTGCCGAGTGCCAGTCGGTGTACCAGGGCGCTGGGCGACTCGCCGGGGCGGGGTGTCTCGTCGATGTCGGGGCTCTGCCAGGCATAGGGAAGTTCCAGGCGGTCGAGAAGCTGGCGCCGCCAGCGTGACCCGGAGGCGAGAACGAGGCGTGGCATGTGGGGGCTCCAGGTTATTGATGGAGGCACAGGGTATCACGCGGCCCGGTGTGTGCGTCGGCGGCTTTGACAGGGGCAGAGGGAGTGCCTATCATTGCGCGCCTATGTTGACCACACGACTCCCTGGCAGGGTTGAGCCCTATAAGCTCGCCGCCCGTGCCGAGCATATGGAAGGGCTGATGGCCCTGGACGCCTTCACGCGATTGACCGAAGCGGTCGGTCCGCAGCAGGGTGATGTCGAGGTGTGGCTGGATTTCACCATCGATCCCCAGCGGCGCCACGAGATTCATGGCCGTCTGCGTGCGACGCTGCAGCTGCCCTGTCGGCGTTGTCTGCGTCCCATGGCTCAGGAGGTCGAGAGCGAGTTTCTGCTCGGCATGGTCTCCAGCGACGCCCTGGCCGCCGAGTTGCCCAGCACCCACGAGCCGGTACTGGTGGAAGACGAACAGCTGAACCTGCTGACGATGGTCGAGGATGAGTTGATCCTCAGCCTTCCTCAGGCGGTTTACCACGATGAGGCCGACTGTGCGGTCTCACGCGACCAGCTGACCAGCGGGGAGGATGTCGCGGCATCCCGCGAGCCCGCAGCCAGCCCCTTCGATGTGCTTCGGCATCTCAAGGGCAAAAAACACTGATTCATCATCGATTCACTCTGGAGTGACATCCCATGGCAGTTCAAAAGAACCGCAAGACACGTTCCAAGCGCGGCATGCGTCGCAGCCATGACGCCCTGAGCGCCCCGACCCTCTCCCAGGACAAGGAGACCGGTGCCACCCATCTGCGTCACCACGTCTCTCCGGACGGCTTCTACCGTGGCCGCAAGGTCGTCGACGCTTAAGTCGACGACGCGACCTGCGGTGATCCCCGGCCCCTGATCTCACTCATGCGAATCGCCATCGATGCGATGGGAGGAGATCTCGGGCCACGCGCGACTGTGCGTGGTGCCGCCGGGGCGGCCCTCCAGGATTCTCGTCTCACGCTGCAGCTGTTTGGTCCGCGGGCCTGCCTGGAGCGTGAGATTGCCAGCCTGCCGCGGCGTCTCGCCGCGGCGGGTTCGCGTATGGAGGTTGTCGACGCCCCGGACGAGATCGCTCCGGGGGTGCGTCCCTCCGACGCCCTGCGCCACGGTGGCGATAGCAGCATGGCGCTGATGCTCGACTGCCTGGCGTCGGGGCGCGCTTGCGCCGGCGTCAGCGGCGGCAATACCGGGGCCCTGATGGCCCTTGGGCGGCGTGCCATGGGCACCGTGGGCGGTATACCCCGCCCGGCAATCAGTACCGCGATCCCGACCCGTGAACAGGGGCGTTGCTATCTACTCGACCTGGGCGCCAATATCGAGGCCTCCAGCGAGCGCCTCGTGGATTTCGCGCGCATGGGCGAGGTCATGGCTCGCCATGTAGACGGCCTGTCGCGACCGCGGGTCGCCCTGCTCAATGTGGGAGCCGAGGGGATCAAGGGGAGTGCCAGCGTCCGCCAGGCGGATGCCCGGTTGCGTGAGCTGCCAGGGCTCAACTACTGCGGCTATGTCGAGGGGGATGGCATCTTCGCCGGCAGTGTCGACGTGGTGGTCTGTGATGGCTTCGTCGGCAATGCCGTGTTGAAGGCCAGTGAAGGGTTGGCGCGCATGCTGGTGGCCCGTGTGCAGGCCACCTTCGAGGCCCACTGGGGGAGTCGTCTGGTAGGGCTGCTCGCCAGGCCGGCCCTTCGACGCCTGCGTGGCGAGCTTGACCCGGTCCGGTACAACGGCGCCAGTCTGCTGGGACTGGCCGGTATCGTGGTGAAGAGCCATGGCGGTTCCGATGCCGATGGCTTTCGCTACGCCGTGCTGCGTGCCGTGCAGGAAGTGGAGCATGACCTGCCGCGACAGTTGGCGCGGGAGCTGGGCGAGGTTCGAATGGATTCAATTTCTCGCGTCGGCGCGACCGGCGGTGATGACAGGCAATAAAGGCAAAGGTGAACCAATATGACTCAACCGCTCGCCCTCGTGTTTCCCGGGCAGGGCTCCCAGCAGGTCGGCATGCTGCGGGAGCTGGCCGAGCGCTACAGCGTAGTGGGTGCGACCTTCGAGGAGGCCTCGGAGGCGCTCGGCTACGATCTCTGGAAGGTGGTCCAGGAGGGGCCCGCCGAAGCGCTCAATGCGACCGCCTGCACTCAGCCCGCGCTGCTGGCCGCCAGCGTGGCGATCTGGCGTGTCTGGCAGGAGCTCGAGGGGCCGCGACCAGGCGCCATGGCCGGGCACAGCCTCGGAGAGTACAGCGCCATGGTCTGTGCCGGGGTGATGCCCTTCGCCGAGGGGGTCAGGCTGGTCAAGCTGCGTGGTGAAGCCATGCAGGAGGCGGTGCCGGCGGGGCAGGGGGGCATGGCGGCCATCCTGGGTCTCGAGGATGCCGTGGTGGAGCAGGCCTGTGCCGAGGCGGCCCAGGGCGATGTGGTCTCGGCGGTGAACTACAATGCCCCGGGTCAGGTCGTGATTGCCGGCAGCAAGGCCGCCGTCGAGCGCGCCATCGCCGCCTGTCAGGCGGCGGGTGCCAAGCGTGCCATGCCGCTACCGGTCTCCGTGCCTTCGCACTGTGCCCTGATGGAGCCTGCCGCCGAGCGGCTTTCCGCGGCCATGGACGAGGTGACACTCAAGGCGCCGCGCTATACCGTGATCCAGAATGTCGACGCCCAGGCCCATGCCGATGTCGAAACGCTGCGCACCCGGCTGATCGAGCAGCTCTATCGTCCGGTACGCTGGACCTCCTGCGTCGAGGCCATCGGCGAGCGTGGCGCAGAGGTGTTCATCGAGTGCGGGCCGGGCAAGGTGCTGACCGGGCTGGGCAAGCGCATCGTTCGGGGCAGCAAGGGGCTGGCGGTCAACGACCCCGACAGCCTCGATGCGGCCCTGGAGCTGGCGCGCGGCGTGGCTGCCCGCAACGATTGATCTCTTTCCAAAGAATGAAGGCATACTTTTCATGACTAGCGAAACCAGAGTTGCCCTGGTCACCGGGGCCAGTCGCGGCATCGGTCGGGCCATCGCCCATGAGCTGGGTCGCCAGGGGCGCATCGTGATAGGCACCGCGACCAGCGATGCCGGCGCCGAGAGGATCGATGCCGATCTCAGGGCTCAGGGTATCCAGGGTGCCGGTCGACGCCTGGATGTCACCGATCAGGCCAGCGTCGACGAGGTGGTCAAGGCGATCGGCGAGGAGTTCGGTGCCCCGACCATCCTGGTCAACAATGCCGGCATCACGCGTGACAACCTGTTGATGCGCATGAAGGAAGGTGAGTGGGATGACGTCGTCGATACCAACCTCAAGTCGGTCTATCGTGTCAGCAAGGCCTGTCTGCGTGGCATGACGCGGGCGCGCTTCGGTCGCATCGTCAGCATCAGTTCGGTGGTGGCGAGCATGGGCAATCTGGGTCAGACCAACTATGCTGCCGCGAAGGCGGGCATGGAAGGTTTCACCCGTGCGCTGGCCCGGGAGGTGGCGTCGCGCGCCATTACCGTCAATGCCGTGGCGCCCGGCTTTATCGCCACCGACATGACCGAGGCGCTGCCCGAGGAGCAGCACAAGGCGCTGCTCGGCCAGATTCCGCTTGCGCGCCTCGGCCAGCCCGAGGAGATCGCCGCGGCGGTAGGGTTCCTTACCGGCGAGACGGCCAGTTATATTACCGGCGAGATTGTGCATGTTAACGGTGGCATGAACATGCGTTGAGAGGTGCCGGGTCCGGTGGTTGCGCCGGCCCCGGGGGCTCTATACACTACCCCGCAGCTTCCGGCTTGCGGATCTGGAACCCCAAACGGCTGGTCTTCTGGACGGCCAATGTGAACGACTGGAGTACGTCATAATGAGCACCATCGAAGAGCGCGTTAAGAAGGTTGTGGCCGAGCGCCTGAACGTCAAGGAAGAGGATATCCAGAACAGCTCCTCCTTCACCGAGGACCTGGGCGCCGACTCCCTGGACACCGTCGAGCTGGTCATGGCGCTTGAGGAGGAGTTCGATACCGAAATTCCCGACGAAGAAGCCGAGAAGATCACCACCGTCCAGGAAGCCATCGACTACGTTAACGCCCACCAGTAAGCCTGGTGGCGGTCGATACCGCTTGCTGATGCTCGGGGCCGCCTTCGCCGGAACGGCCCCCAGGAAAGCCGCCCTCAGGGCGGCTTTTTCGCACCCGAACGACATGCGAATACCCTCTCGGGGCGGCATGTCGAAGGGAGAGCCGTTATAATGCGCCTGATATAGGCGGCCCGCCGAGGGTCGCGATCATCCTGGACGCCTGGAGGAACGCTGATGACACGTAGACGAGTAGTGGTGACGGGCCTGGGCCTGGTCACGCCGGTGGGAAATACCGTGGAAGAGAGCTGGCGCAATATCGTGGCCGGCAACAGCGGCATTGCCCCCATCGAGCACTTCGATGTCAGCGGCTTCAACACGCGCTTCGGCGGTTCGGTGAAGGACTTCGACATCAGTCCCTATCTGAACCCCAAGGATGCGCGCAAGATGGACCTGTTCATCCAGTACGGCATGGCGGCCGGGGCTCAGGCGATCCAGGATGCCGGCCTCGAGTGCAGCGACGAGAATGCTCACCGCATCGGCGTAGCCATCGGCTCGGGCATCGGCGGGCTGCCGATGATCGAGCACAATCACAATGCCCTGACCAAGAGTGGACCGCGGCGCATCTCGCCGTTCTTCGTGCCCGGTTCGATCATCAACATGATCTCTGGCAACCTGGCGATTCGTCACGGCTTCCGTGGCCCCAATATCGCGATCACCACCGCCTGCACCACCGGCACCCATAACATCGGCTACAGCGCGCGGACCATCGCCTACGGAGATGCCGATGTGATGGTGTGCGGCGGTGCCGAGATGGCCACCACTCCGCTGGGGCTGGGTGGCTTCTCGGCGGCGCGCGCGCTCTCCACCCGCAACGACGACCCCGAGGCGGCCAGTCGCCCCTGGGATCGCGATCGTGACGGCTTCGTGCTCTCCGACGGTGCCGGTGTGCTGGTGCTGGAGGAGTACGAGCACGCCAAGGCGCGCGGAGCCACCATCTATGCCGAGATGGCGGGTTTCGGCATGAGCGATGACGCCTACCACATGACCGCCCCCCCCGAGGACGGCAGCGGTGCTGCCCAGTCCATGGCGAATGCCGTGCACGACGCGGGGCTCGACCCGGCAGCGATCGACTATATCAACGCCCACGGCACCTCGACGCCCGCAGGGGATCTCGCCGAGAGCCGCGCCGTACAGCGTGTGATGGGAGAGGCGGCAAGGTCGGTGGCGGTCAGTTCCACCAAGTCGATGATCGGCCATCTGCTGGGTGCCGCGGGAGCCGTCGAGGCGGTGTTCTCGATTCTCGCGATTCGTGACCAGGTCGCGCCGCCCACCATCAACCTGGACAACCTCCAGGAGGGTTGCGAGCTCGACTATGTGCCGCATACGGCCCGCGAGATGAAGATCGACGTGGCGCTGTCGAACTCCTTCGGCTTCGGTGGTACCAACGGTACCCTGATCTTCACACGGGTCTGAGCATGGCGGCAGGCGAGTGAGGGAGCAGGCCGGTTGGCCGCTGGATGATCGCGGCGCCGCCTACGGCGACGGTCTCTTCGAGACCATCCTGCTCAGGGACGGGCGTCCGCTGTTGTGGGATGAACACCTGGCGCGGCTGGCCCGCGGCTGTCATGTGCTGGGTATCCCGATGCCTGCGGAGCATGATCTGGCGCTTCCGCTGGCGGAGGCGGGGAGTGGGCTCGAGGTGCTCAAGCTGACCCTTACCCGTGGCAGCGGCGGGCGAGGCTATCGCCCCCCGGCGGCCCCCGAGCCGCGCCTGCGCTGGCAGCTTGCCTCCTTTACCCCTGCCGAGTCGCGCTGGCGGAAGGGCGTCAGGATTCGCCACTGTCGGCTCCGCCTCGCCAGCCAGCCTGTGTTGGCGGGGATCAAGCACCTCAATCGCCTGGAAAATGTGCTGGCGCGCGCCGAGTGGGATGACGACGCCATCGCCGAAGGCGTGCTCAGCGACGATTCCGGGCGTCTGATCGAGGCTACCGCCATGAACCTCTTCTGGCTCCGCGCCGGCCGCCTCGAGACGCCGTCACTCGCCCGCTGCGGAGTGGCGGGGACGCTGCGGGAGGCGCTGATATCCCGCGGCGAGATTCAAGAGGTCGAGGCGGGAGAAGAGGCGCTGGCCCAGGCTGATGCGGTCTGGCTGGGCAACTCCGTACAGGGGGTCTGGCCGGTGGTCCGCCTGGATGATGTGACGGGCCGGGTACGTCGTCGCTGGACGCTTGGAAGGCGGCATCGTAGCTTCCAGGCCGAGGCCCACGGCCTGCTGGGTTACGACTACCCCTCAACCTACTGAATCAAGAGGATACCGATGCGGCGAGTGCTGTTCATCCTGCTGCTGCTGGTCGTGATGGCCGTGGCGGCCCTGTTCGGCGGCTATCGCTATTGGCAGTCGCGTCTGGCGGCCCCCATCGCGATCAGCGAGTCGACGCTCTACGAGGTGCCGCGGGGTGCGGGCTACCATCAGGTGGTAAGCGAGCTGGTAGCCCGGGGCGTGATCGAGGATGCCTGGGCCTTTCGGGCACTGGCCCGCCTCGAACCCCAGAGCCTGCCGCGGTTGCGACCCGGAGAGTTCAGGCTGGAGCCCGGCATGAGCGGTCGTGAGCTCCTCGAGCGTCTGGGTAGCGAGCAGCTGGTGACCTACCCGTTGACCATCCCCGAAGGCTGGACCTTTCGCCAGATGCGTGACGCCCTGGAGGCGGCACCCAAGCTGGAGCATCGCACCGAGGGGCTCACCGACGATGAGGTCATGGCGCTGCTCGACCGCGAGGGGGAGCACCCGGAGGGGTGGTTCTTTCCCGATACCTACCTCTATCACAAGGGCATGAGTGACCTGGAGCTGCTCGAGCAGGCCCACTCACGCATGCGGGCCACCCTCGATGAGGTCTGGGCAGAGCGTGCCGATGACCTGCCCTTCGAGACACCCTACGAGGCGCTGATCATGGCCTCGCTGATCGAGCGTGAGACGGGGGCCCCCGAGGAGCGGCGCGAGATCGCGGGCGTGTTCAAGCGTCGCCTAGAGCGCGGCATGCGCCTGCAGACCGACCCCACGGTGATCTACGGCATGGGAGAGCGCTACGCGGGCAATATCACCCGTGCCGATCTGCGTGAGTCCACGCCCTACAACACCTACGTGATCGACGGCATGCCCCCCACCCCGATCGCCCTGCCGGGCAGGGAGGCCCTGGAGGCCGCGGTCGACCCGCTGCCTGGAGAGACGCTCTACTTCGTGGCCAAGGGCGACGGCACGCACCACTTCTCGCGCACGCTGCGCGAGCACAACAATGCGGTCAATCGCTATATCCGCAACCGCTGATTGGAGCAGGCATGGGTAACAAGCACCCCGAATGGCCAGCGAGGAACACCGGGGACACTCCGGAGAGGGGCCGCTTTATCACCCTGGAAGGCAGCGAGGGGGTCGGCAAGAGCACCAACCTAGCGCGGGTGGTGGCATGGCTGGAGGCGCGGGGCCTGGAGGTGGTCCAGACTCGTGAGCCGGGAGGAACACCGCGGGCCGAGGCCATACGGCGCCTGCTGCTCGACCCGGATGAACCCGAACCGCTGGATGATGACGCCGAGCTGCTGCTGGTATTTGCCGCTCGTGCCCAGCATCTGGCGCATGTGATACGCCCGGCCCTTGAGCGAGGAGCCTGGGTGGTATGCGACCGCTTCACCGACGCCACCTTCGCCTACCAGGGAGGAGGGCGTGGCCTCGACAGCGCACGCATCGCCGAACTCGAGGCCTTCGTTCAGCAGGGGCTCGCCCCCGACCTGACCCTGCTGCTCGACATGCCCATGGGGGCGGCTCAGCAGCGCCTGGAACAGCGTGGCGAGCGGCGAGATCGCTTCGAGCAGGAGCGTGCCGAGTTCTTCGAGTCGGTGCGTCAGGCCTATCTGGTCCGTGCCGCCCAGGCCCCGGAACGCATCGCGATCATCGACGCCTCCCGCACGCGCGAGGCGGTGGGCGAGCAGATCGAGGCGGTGCTCGAGAAGAGGGTGGTGGCATGGCGGAGCTGAACCCGACGCCTGTCACGACCCTGGAGCCACTGCCCTGGCTGGGCGAGCGCTTCGCTGAGCTCGGTCGCCTGGCCGATAGTGGACGACTGCCCCATGCGCTGTTGATCTCGGGCCCCCGCGGGGTCGGCAAGCGCTCGCTGGTCGACGCCCTGGCCGCCCGCACGCTGTGTGCCAATCCCGGCAGGGTGGCCTGTGGCCGCTGTCATGGGTGCCATATGCTGGCCTCGGGCTACCATCCCGATCTGATGAGTGTCGAGCTCGAGGAGGGCAAGCGCCAGATCCGCATTGATGCGATCCGCGAGATCAACCATTTCGTCGCCCAGACCGCCCAGCAGGGAGGCTATCGGGTCATTCTTGTCGCGCCGGCCGAGGCGCTCAACGTCGCCGCCGCCAATGCCCTGCTCAAGAGCCTCGAGGAGCCCGGGGCGCGGACCCTGTTCCTGCTGCTCTCGGATATCCCCTCCCGGCTGCTGCCGACCATTCGGTCGCGTTGTCAGCACTGGAGCCTGGCGATTCCCGAGCCGGCCGACTGCCTGCCCTGGCTTGCCGAGCGTCTCGGCGATAAGGAAGAGGCGACGTTCTGGCTGAGAGTGGCCGGGGGGCTACCCCTGCAGGCAGTGAGCCTGTCGACCCCCGAGGCACGGGCCCTGCGTCAGCAGCTGGTGGATACCTTCGAGGCCCTGGTAAGAGGAGGCGAGCCGGTGGCCGAGGCGGCTCGGCTTGACCGCCAATCCATCGATGCCATCCTGTGGTACGGTATCGCCTGGCTCGAGGACCTGATTCGCCTTGCGCTTTCCGGCGATGCCTCCGGACTGTGTAACCCGGACCTGCTGCCCCTCTATCGCCAGGCGGTCAAGAATGCCCGGGTGCGCGACTGGTTTCGCCTGCTGGATTACGCCCGCGAGGAGCGTCGGCTGCTGGCGGCGGGCGGTAACCCCAATCCACAGCTGGTGCTGGAAGCCTGGCTGGTGCGCTGGTCGGCACTGCTGCGCTCGTGACGTGTCCCCCGCAAGCACATCGAGGAGAGAACCATGGTCGCTCAGAAGGCGTTGTCGCTGAATATCCAGGATACCCAGACCCTGCTGTCGGCCTATATGCCGGTGCTCGAGCGGGGCGGCATCTTCGTTCCCACCCGTGAGCGCTACGAGCTGGGCCAGCAGATCTATCTGCTGCTGACGCTGCCCGGCGAAAGCGAACGGGTACCGGTCACCGGCCAGGTCGTCTGGGTCTCGCCGGAAGGTGTCAGCGGCCGGCGCATTCCCGGCGTCGGTATCCACTTCAGCGCCGCCGACCAGGTCGTGCGCGATCGTATCGAGAGCCTGCTTGCCGGTCATCTCGACAAGGGCACGCCGACCTATACGCTCTGACGCGATTGGTACCATCCACCCTATCGGCACCATTCACTCTATCGGTAATTCACTGCATGTTCGTTGATTCTCACTGCCATCTCGACCGCCTCGATCCCGCCACCCATGGTGGAGATCTCGCTGCGACGCTGGACGCCGCCCGAGCCCGCGGGGTGAAACAGTTCCTGGCCATCGGCGTTACCCTCGATGAGGTACCCGGCGTGGCCGCCATCGCCCGCGAACACGACGACGTGGTGATCTCCGCCGGGGTTCATCCGCTGCACCGGGTGGCCGAAGAGCCGACCATCGAGGCCATCAAGGAGACCGCCGACCGCTATGGTGCGGTGGCCATCGGCGAGTGTGGACTGGACTATCATTATCTGGGGAAGGCCCCCGACAAGGTGCCGTCGCGAGAGGTTCAGCGCGAGCGCTTCCGCCGCCAGCTGATCGCTGCCAGCGAGCTTGCGTTGCCGGTGATCATCCATACCCGCGAGGCGCGGGACGAGACGCTGGCGATGATCCGCGAGCATACCAACCCGGAGGTCGGAGGCGTGCTGCACTGCTTCACCGAGGATCTCGAGATGGCACGGGAGGCGGTGCGCCACGGCTTCTATATCTCGCTCTCCGGGATCGTGACCTTCCACAGCGCCAAATCGCTGCGTGAGGTCGCCAGGCAGGTGCCGCTGGACCGGCTGTTGATCGAGACGGATAGCCCCTACCTGGCCCCGGTGCCCCATCGTGGCAAGCCCAATGAGCCGGCCTGGGTGGTGGAAGTGGCGGAATGCATCGCCGCCGAGCGCGGAATCAGCGTGGAGGAGGTCGCCATGCAGACCACCGCCAACTTCTACCAGCTGTTTCGTGCCGCAAGCCCGGAGGTCTCCGAGGAGATGCGCGGCATCCTGCAGGGCGCCGGCCTGGTCAAGTAGGAGCACCATGATGGACCTGGAACCGCTGGTGGCAAGGCTAGATCCCGAGGGGGATATCCCCCCGGTGGATGACTGGCATCCCGAGCGCGCGGGAGAGATGGACCTGGTGATTGCGGCCGATGGTCGCTGGATTCATGAGGGCACCGTCATGTCACGGCCGCGGCTGGTTCGCCTGCTCTCCACCATCCTGCGACGTGAAGCCGATGGTCGTCATGCACTGGTCACGCCGGTCGAGAAGCAGCTGATTCGGGTCGAGGATTGCCCCTTCCTGATCGTCGACGCCGAATATGGCGACGACGGTCTCTGGTGGCTGACCACCAATATGGGGGACCGGCTGACGCTGGATGCTCAGCACGTCTTTACCCTCAGCGAGACCCCCGCCGGCGAGTGTGTGCCCGAGGTGACAGTACGCTTCGGCCTGGCCGCCCGGCTGGGGCGCAATGTCTTCTACCGCCTGGTCGAAGAGGCGAGCCCCTTCACACTGGAGGATGGTCGCGAGGCACTGGGGCTGCGCAGTGGGGGTGTCTGGCATCCGCTGGGCCTGGTCGACGGCGAGGCGGCGTGCGGCTGACCGCGAAACAGCGTGCCGTGGTCGAGCATGGCGCCGGACATGCGCGTGTGGCCGCGGTCGCAGGCTCCGGCAAGACCACGACCATGGTGGCGAGGGTGCTCCGGCTTCTCGAGCGGGGGGTTCCCCCTCAGCGTATTCTGGTGCTGATGTTCAACCGTTCGGCACGAGCGGACTTCCAGGCCCGCCTGGCGGCCATGGCCCCAGCAGGCCAGCGGCTGCCCGATGTGCGCACCTTCCACTCCCTTGGGCATCGATTGACTGGCAGCCTGACACGCTGGGGGGCACTGGTGCCCCGTCAGCTGCTGACCGCCGACTGGCAGCTCGAGCGCCTGCTGCGTCAGGCGACCCAGCTCGCCCTCGGCGATCAGGACAGCGAGGCGCGTGAGTCGGCGCTGGATGCCGAGCGTCTCGAGGCGCTGGCGCACTTCTGTGGCCTGGTGAAGGCCGAGATGGTGAGTGCCGCCGAGTTGCATGAGCGGCTTGATTACGGTGAGGAGACCCGATACTTCCCGGCCGCCTTCGAGCAGGTCGAGGCACTGCTGGAGCAACATGGCCTGATGGGTTACGCCGATCTGCTGTATCGCCCCCTGAAAGCCCTGGAAGCCGATGCTGGCCTGCGCGGCCGTATCCAGGGATATCTCGACCACGTCATCATCGACGAGTATCAGGACATCAATGTCGCCCAGCAGCGTCTGTTGGCGCTGCTCGCCGGCGAGCATGCCGAGGTGATGGCGGTGGGGGATGCCAATCAGTGCATCTACGAGTGGCGTGGGGCACATCCGGAGACCATGCTCCAGCGTTTCACCGCCACCTTCGGTGTGGCGGTGGACTATCCGCTCTCCACCACCTTTCGCCATGGCCATGCCCTGGCGCTGGCCGCCAATCACGCCATCGACGCCAACCGTCGGCGCCCCGACCAGCAGTGCCTGGCGGCTCCCGGCAACCCGCATACCCGGATCGGGGCGGGCCAGGGGTGTCGTGGCCTGCTGGAGGGCCTGGTCGCGTGGCGGCGAGAGGGGAGGGCACTCGACGAAGCCTGTGTGCTGGTGCGTAGCTGGGCCCTGTCGGTGCCGCTGCAGCTCGCGCTGCTGCGCGAGGGGGTGGCGTTTCGTCTGGCGCGGGAGGACCGTTTCGTCTTTCGCCTGCCCCTGGTGCAGGCACTGACCGGCTACCTGAGGCTGGCATGTACTCCCGAGCTGCTGCGCGACCCTGGCCACCTGGCTCTGCTGTTCGCCCAGCCGACACCCTTCGTGGCCCGTGAAAGGCTCGAGGCGCTGGCGCGTCGGCTGGCGGAGGATCCGCGCTGGCCCGCGCCTCAAGACCCGCTGCTGGCATCCCTGAAACCACATCAGAAACGCACCCTCAAGAAGCGTTGGGTGCTGCTCTGTGAGTTGCCGCGGTTGGCGACCCGTTCGCCGGCCGAGCTGCTCGACCATGTGGTGACCGAGGTCGATGCGGAGAGGGTCCTCAAGCGGGCCGCGGCGCGGCGCGACAAGGGCGAGGAGGATGTTCGCCTGCTTGACGTGCTCAAGGAGCAGGCCATAGAGCTTGGCAATGACACCGAGGCCTTTGTCGAGCTGCTCAGTCGGCCGGTGGAGAGCCGTGATGACGGGGTGTTGATCAACACCGTACACGGCGCCAAGGGGCTGGAGTGGCCCCTGGTGGTGCTTGCCGGCGTCAATGAGCAGGACTTTCCCCACTACACCCGCGACAACCCGCTATTTCCCCAGCGTCTCGAGGAGGAGCGCAGGCTCTTCTATGTGGCCATCACGCGCGCCCGAGAGCGGCTGCTGCTGCTCCATGACGGTGGCGATCATCGTCCCAGCCGGTTTCTCGCCGAGAGTGCCTGGCAGGAGTGCGATCGACTGGCCCAGCGACTCGAAGCGGATGACGCCAACGCTGCCGCCGACGCGGAGAAAGCGCCACTGGCGGTATCGCGCCCGGACCTGGTGAAGCGCTATCTGGAGGCCCTGGGGCGTGAGTTGTCGCTGGCGCCCGTCACGCCGGAGGCGACCGATCAGATGGTCCCATCACAGGCCTTCGGCGTTGGGCAGCGCCTGCGTCACGCCGTATTCGGCGAGGGCGAGATCGATCTGGTGGAGGGGGACCCCGACAACCCCGTGATCGAGGTGCGTTTCCGGCATGCCGGGCGACGACGCCTGATCGCTAGACGAGCGCCCATCGAACTGCTGCAAGGAGATCATGCATGAATCAGCCCCTGATCACTGCCGGGGAGTTGGAAGACGCCCTGGCGGGCACCCGGCCACCACGTCTGCTGGATTGTCGGGCGCGTCTCGGTGACCTCGATGCCGGCCATGGCCTGTGGTGGCAGGCGCATCTGCCGAATAGTCGGCACCTCGACCTGGATCGTGACCTGGCGGGTCCCCCGGGGGCAGGGGGACGGCATCCATTGCCGGACCGGCAGCGATTCACCGAAGTGCTTCAGCGTCTAGGCGTGACGCCGGAGGTGCCGGTGGTGATCTATGACGATATGGGCGGCCAGCTGGCCGCCGCTCGCGCCTGGTGGATGCTCGCCTGCTGGGCCGGCCACCCCGAGGTGCAGGTACTGGACGGCGGCATCCAGGCCTGGTTGGCCCATGGTGGCGAGCTGCATGAGGGGGATGATGTGGCATCGAGCCCTTCCGGCTGGTGCCCGGATTATCGTGACGACACCTGGACGACGGCGGATGCGCTGCAGTCGAGCGGCGTGCTGAGGGTGGACGCTCGCAGCCGCGAACGATTCCGCGGTGACGTCGAGCCCATCGACCCGGTGGCGGGCCATATCCCGGGGGCGGTATGTCGCCCCAGTGCCGACAACCTGGAGGAGGGCGGGCGCTTCAAGAGCCCCGGACGTCTGGCCGAGGAGCTACCACAGGCCGACGAGGTGGTGGCCTACTGTGGTTCCGGGGTCACCGCGTGCCATAACATCCTCGCCTATGCGATAGCCGGCAAGCCGCTGCCCAGGCTCTACCCAGGCTCCTGGAGCGAATGGGTACAAGATCCGACCCGCCCGGTGGCAACCGGAGGTTGATCGCCGTTAATCGCCGTTAGCAGCCGATAGAAAGTAAAACGCCTCCGCGAGTCTGTGAACTGACCCCCAATTGTTGGACGGTTCGTTCAGCCGGCGCCCAAGGCCTGAGTCCTGTACTGTACGGGGCTCAGGCCTTTTAGTTTCAGCCTGATGCGTTCGTGGTTATAGTAATGGATGTACAGGTC
>NZ_JADNRL010000026.1:453524-455880 GCF_015595025.1 Halomonas sp. KAO | reverse complement strand
GGTCTTCTTCCCGGTGGTCGCGGGGCTCGGCTACGACCTGGTGTGGTTCGGCATCCTGGTGGTGATCGTGATCGAGATCAGCCTGATCACGCCGCCGGTGGGAATGAACGTCTTCGTGCTGCGGGCGGTGTTGCCGGACGTGGCGACGGGAACGATCTTCCGCGGTGTGACGCCGTTCTGGGTGGCAGGCACGCTTCGCGCCTTGCTGGTGCTGCTGTTGCCGGGCATTGTGCTCTTCCTTCCCGATCTGCTCTATTAGGCGCGTACTATGGATATTACAGAAAGTAGGCCAGAGGGTGAGTCGGTTGATACGGCCGGTAGCCAGGCCTCCGGTCATGTCAAACCGGAGATCGACCTCAACCAGTTTCTCCCCTATCGGCTTAATAAACTGGCGGACCGTATCAGTGGTGAGCTGGAGCGCATGTATTCCCAGCGCTATGGCCTGAACGTCGCTCAGTGGCGTGTGATGTCATGGCTGAGCCACTGTGATGACTTGACCGCAAAGAAGATATGCTCGTACACGAACATGGATAAGGCGCGGGTATCGCGAGCGATCCAGGCCCTGGAGGACAAGGGCCTGATTTCGCGAAGACCATCCCCTCGAGACCAGCGTGTTCACGATCTGCACCTGACACAAGAGGGAGCTCGGTTACTGGAGGGGCTGATTCCCGATGCCCACTCCTGGGAAGCTGAGCTGGTCTCCACACTGAGTGCCAGCGAGTACCGTGACCTGTTGAATGCAATGAGCAAGCTTGAGCGACAGCTTGAGCGTATTGGCTGGGAGTAAGCACCTCCCAGTCTCAGCTTGATGGCAACATGATGTTGATCATGTTGCCATTTTTCATTGCAGCGCTACTTGCTGTAGCGCGGCGTAAGATGTCGGCCCAGTGCTGCTTCATACTTAAGTTGTATTATCTATTAGTCGTGTGTGGATTGCGGGATGGCAGGTAACGAGGCATTGTACCCCACGAAGTGTTTCCTTATTTTTCCTATGGCTTAAAAAGCTGTATCGCATCGAATCATGGCGAGTGCCAGGGCGTACCAGGTCATTCGCCAGGTTCGATGAAGGGAAACTACCTTCTAACCGAGCACATGCTGCTCGCCCCGTGACGTCGGAGGATACTTACAATGAACAAGACGACAGGCCTGCTGCTAGGCACCTTGACTGCCGCTGTAATGAGCTCGGCGGCCCTCGCCGAGACCACGTTGACCATTAGCACCTGGGCAGGCCCCAACCATGGCATCAACAGCATGGTGTGGCCGACCTGGGGAGCTTGGATCGAAGAGGCTACGGAGGGGCGCGTAAAGGTTGATGTGGTCCATGATATGGGACCGCCGGACTCACAGATGGAAATCGTCGCCGATGGCATCGCCGATGCCACCTGGGTCTTTCACGGTTACAACGCTGGTCGTTTCGAGTTGACCAAGCTGCCCGAGTTTCCCACCTTCGAGGACTTCTCCTCTGAGAACGCCTCTGCGGCTTACTGGCGCACCCATCAGGAGTATCTGGCCGAGGCCGAAGAGCACCGCGGCGTTGACGTGGTGGCAGCAGGTGTTCACGGGCCAGGCTGGATCTTTACCAGCGACAAGGTCGAAACGCTGGACGAGCTTGAAGGTAAACGCATACGTGTCGGTGGAGGTGTCATGGGTGACCTCTCTGAGGCTCTCGAGCTGACCGGTGTGGCTCTGCCACCGACCGGCGTGTACGAGGCTGGCTCACAGGGGGTTATCGATGGCGCCATGCTGGTACCGGAGGGCCTGCGTAGCTTCCGTGTCGCTGAAATTTTCCCGCATACCCTCAAGGTGGATGGTGGCTTCTACCGTGGCAGTTTCACTATCGCCATGAACCCGATGTTCTGGGATCGCGTGTCCCCCGAGGATCGTGAGGCGATCGAGTCGGTATCCGGCGAGCGCTTGTCTCGGCTCTTCGGCTACATGATGGATGAGATGGATGTGCGCGGCGTCAAGTTTGCTGAAGAGCAGGGACACACCTTCACGGATCTGGGTGAGGAAGATCTCGAGAAGCTTCGCAACATCAGCGATGAGATGATTGCCGAGTGGGCGGACAAGGTTACTGAGAACCGTGGGGTGGATGCCATGGCGGCTATCGAGTTCTTCCGCGAGCAGCTGGCAGTTGCCGCAGAAGAAGAAACAGTCGCTCCCCAGGTGCCGGACGAGTACAAGTAATCCCTACATCCTCGCACTAGGCGCTTATCCCGACATGGGGTTCCATGCCCGCGCCATACCGGAAGCTGCATAATGACACCGGTATGGCGCGGTCTCGTGTCGGGCCGGTGCATGACTAGCCGTTCCGCTGCTATATGGAGTCAACCATGCAACCCCTCACGACACGTGC
>NZ_JADNRL010000026.1:453000-453514 GCF_015595025.1 Halomonas sp. KAO | reverse complement strand
GGATACGCGAAGTGCTCGTCAATCTGTTGGTCACCGTGGCGCTGTGGGTGATGGCCCTGCGAGTCTGGGCTCTGGCCGAGCGCGCCTTCTCCTGGGGGGACGTGACCGAGTTTCTGCGCATTCCCTATGGTTATCTGATCGGGTTGATCTCGATCATGTTGGCACTCTCGGCCCTGCTGACCCTGGCACGGGCGATCCTCTATCTACTGGAAGGTTTCAAGGTGATCAAGCGAGGCGGCCCGTTGAGCCCTGGAGGGAACCATGACTGAAGCGCTCTATGGATTTGCTGCCCTGCTGGTACTGGTGTTCCTGCGGGTGCCGCTGGCCTTCGCGATGGGCATCGTGGGCTTTGCCGGCTTCTACTACCTGACCGGCAACGTGAATGCCGCCGAGGCGATGGCGGCCCGGCGAGTGGTGGATACCGCCATGGATTACGGGCTGTCGGTGATCCCGCTGTTTATCCTGATGGGCAACTTCGTTTCCCATGCCGGGCTATCTGACGCCCTGTTTCGGG
>NZ_JADNRL010000026.1:452859-452990 GCF_015595025.1 Halomonas sp. KAO | reverse complement strand
GCCCTGCTGACCCTGGCACGGGCGATCCTCTATCTACTGGAAGGTTTCAAGGTGATCAAGCGAGGCGGCCCGTTGAGCCCTGGAGGGAACCATGACTGAAGCGCTCTATGGATTTGCTGCCCTGCTGGTAT
>NZ_JADNRL010000026.1:249333-452849 GCF_015595025.1 Halomonas sp. KAO | reverse complement strand
CCTCCAACGGCTTTCTGGGGCATCGCAAGGGAGGCCAGGCGATGGCCACCATCGTCGCCTGTGGAGGGTTCAGCGCCATCTGCGGTTCGAGCCTGGCCACCTGTGCCACCATGGGGCGCGTGGCGATGCCACAGATGCGCAAGTATGGCTACAAGGACTCCCTGGCCTCTGCTTCCATCGCCGCCGGCGGTACTCTGGGCATCCTGATCCCGCCCAGCGTGATGTTGGTGATCTACGGCATCTTGACCGAGACGAGCATCCGCGAGCTGTTCGCCGCTGGCTTTATTCCCGGCATCCTGGGCATCTTCCTCTATCTGGGGGCGGTGAAGTGGGTGCTGTGGCGCGATCCGGAGGCGGGTCCGGCGGCACAGAAGGTGCCGTGGCCGGAGCGCATCGCCGCGCTGAAGAGCGTGGGCAGCACGCTGGCGCTGTTCGTGCTGGTGATCGGCGGTATCTACCTGGGTATCTTCACCCCCACCGAGGCCGCCGGCATCGGGGCCATGGGGGCGTTTCTGATCGCCCTGATGCGTCGCTCGCTGTCGCCACGCGTGCTGATGAACGTACTGATGGACACGGTGCGAACCACGGCCATGCTCTTTGCGGTGGTGCTGACGGCACTGATCTTCGCCAACTTCATCAACCGGGCCGGGCTGCCCAATGATCTGCTGGCGCTGGTCAGCGGCATGAACGTGGCACCCTTCGTGGTGATTCTGACGATCATCGCCATCTACGTGGTGCTGGGCTGTGTGTTCGAGAGCATGTCGATGTTGCTGTTGACGGTGCCGGTCTTCTTCCCGGTGGTCGCGGGGCTCGGCTACGACCTGGTGTGGTTCGGCATCCTGGTGGTGATCGTGATCGAGATCAGCCTGATCACGCCGCCGGTGGGAATGAACGTCTTCGTGCTGCGGGCGGTGCTGCCGGACGTGGCGACGGGAACGATCTTCCGCGGTGTGACGCCGTTCTGGGTGGCGGGCACGCTTCGCGCCTTGCTGGTGCTGCTGTTGCCGGGCATTGTGCTCTTCCTTCCCGATCTGCTCTATTGATTAGCTGAGACGTCGAAGCAATAGTAGAAGCAGATACATAAAATACTTTGTTAAATAATTTTTAGTATCAAGAGCCACCCTGATTTGACGTCAGTCAAATCAGGGTGGCTCCCGTTGCGCTATCCTGAAAGTGAGCAGTAAGTGTTACGAAACGAGGAGAGCGAAAATGGAAAGATTGTCTGATTATATCCAAGGGGAACGCGTGGTTCGTGAGCTTCGGTACCATGCTCCGGAGGCCCTGGAAGAGATGCTCTGTGACCTGACGCAGCCTTTGAGCATGCCGCTGGAGAGGGCCATGGGGCGGACCATCGATGACAATCGGGTGCCAGCCTTCAAGCCCTCAGAGGTATTGATGCCGGCGATGATGAAGACCTTCGAGGTGATTCCAGACGCCATTGCTCATGATGAACTGATGTCATTGGAATCTGCCTGCAATCGCTGCGAAGTGGCCGGTCATTGCTGGAAGGCAATGCGGGCTGGTGCCGGTATTGAGGCGTGTCGTGGCTTCTGTCCGAACGCTGAGAGCTTTATGGCTCATGGCCCGGAGGAAGCTGAGGCAGCGATAGAGTGAGAAGTGGGATGTGGTGCTTGGCTGCTCGGATTGAGTCCGTCGTAGCATCAGGGAGCCGCGTGAGAGCAATGAGGCCGGGTGCTGTGCTTATTATCGCTTGAATTCAGGTGCTTGAATGTAGAGTGTGAGGACGTAGCGGGTGCTTTTATGCCGGTATCGGCATAAAAGCACCCGCTTTGCGTGGGATGGTGTCAGGTTCGGGCCTGCTGCCTATCAGCAGTCAGGCCTCATCACCGATATCGAGGGCTTACTGCTGTTTGGCGACCAGCGTCAGAATGTCATAGCTGGCAACCAACTCGTCATGCTGATTGGTAACCGCGACATCCCACATGACTACGCCCTGGGGATGTCCTTCAGGGGAGGTACGGCCCTGGTCGATCTTGCGCTTGCATGTCAGACGGGCGCGGATGGTGTCACCGGCGGCTACCGGAGTGATAAAGCGCAGGGTGTCCAGGCCATAGTTGGCCAGGACGGGGCCTTCACCCGGGTAGATGAACAAGCCAGCAGCTGCGGATAGCACGAAGTAGCCGTGAGCGATGCGCTGCTTGAACTGGGTCTTTTGCGCGGCGATTTCATCGAAGTGCATATAGAAATGGTCGCCGGAAAGACAGCCGAAGTTGACGATGTCCGCTTCGGTAACGGTGCGGCGATGAGTCAGCAGGGATTCGCCGACCTGCAGAGTATCGAAGTGACGACGGAATGGGTGGACATCGCTCTCGATCACTTCGGCGCCACGCACATACTCACGTGTAACGGCAGCTACCATGGTCGGTGAGCCCTGAATGGCGGTGCGCTGTAGGTAGTGATGCACAGCGCGCATGCCGCCCAGTTCCTCGCCACCGCCGGCGCGGCCTGGGCCGCCGTGCTTGAGCATGGGGAGGGGGGAGCCGTGACCCGTGGATTCTTTCGATGCCTGAGCATCCAGAATCTGCAGGCGACCATGCTGGGCGGCGAGGACCGGTATCATCTGTGCAGCGATAGCGGGGTCCTTGGTGGTGAGGGTAGTCACCAGGCTGCCCTTGCCCTTGGCGGCGATAGCGAGGGCCTCATCGATACCGTTATAGGGCATGAGGGTAGCCACCGGGCCGAAGGCCTCGATGTCGTGGGCGCCGCCATCATCCATGGGGGCGCGGTTGATCAGCAGGTGGGGGGCGATAAAGGCACCGTTTTCCACGCCTTCACCCACGGGCTTGAGGTCTTCGGTCTTGCCGTAGGCGCACTCGCTGGATTCCAGAAGGCGGTCGATCGCATCATTGACGTCCTGAAGCTGACTCTGTGAGGCAAGGGCTCCCAGCCGAACACCTTCCTCTGCCGGGTTACCGTAACTGATCCTGCTCAGGCGCTCCTTGAGCCGCTCGGTCAAGGCGTCCAGATGTTCCGCTGGCACTAGAACCCGGCGAATGGCGGTACACTTCTGGCCGGCCTTGGCGATCATCTCCTTTACGACTTCCTTGGCGAAGATGTCGAATTCTTCATCTTGCGGTGTGACGTCCGGGGCCATGATGGCGCTGTTGAGGGAGTCCGCTTCGGCATTGAAGGGGATGCTCCTGGCCATGATATTGGGGTGATTCCTCAGCTTCAGGGCGGTGCTGGCGGAGCCGGTGAAGGTGACAAAGTCCTGTTCATTCAGGTGGTCCAGCAGGTCACCGGTGCCGCCGATGATAAGCTGCAGAGCACCCTCGGGAAGCAGACCGGAGTCATGCATAAGCCGCACTGTCGCTTCGGTGAGGTAGCTGGTGGCGGTCGCTGGCTTGAAAATGCACGGCATACCCGCCAGGAATGCCGGGGCAAACTTCTCCAGCATGCCCCAGATGGGGAAGTTGAAGGCGTTGATATGTACCGAGACACCGCGACGCGGTACGAGGATATGGGTGCCGTTGAAGTGATTATCCTTGCCTAGCTGGGTTACCGGACCTTCGTGAGCCACATTTCCGGAAGGCAGCTCCTTGCGGCCCATGGAGGCGTAGCTAAACAGGGTGCTGAAACCGCCGTCGATGTCGATGCCGGAGTCCGCCTGCGTGCATCCGGTATGATAAGAAATAGCGTACAGTTCCTTCTTGCGCTCCTGAATATAAATAGCCAGCTCTTTGAGGATTGCTGCGCGCTGTTGAAAATCCAGTGTCAGTAGATTTTTTACACCAGTTCTTCTTCCGTATTCGACGGCTTGTGCAAAGTCGATGACTTCTTCATGGGTATGGGCAATGATGTCGCCATTGATGGCACTGGGCAGTGCCTTGGCTGGTGTTTCACCCAGCCACTGGCCGGCAATATAACTTTGAAGGACTGACATTAAATGTTCTCCCAGTAAAAAAGTGTTGACCGGTGACGACAAGATTCGTCACCGTAGCCAGAACATGGTATGGGGCGAAGCGAGCGGGATAAGTGGCTTGGACGAATATCAGCGCTGATCGAAGTCGAGAGTCACTTCATCGGTGAGGGGGTGAGCCTGGCAGCTCAGCACATAGCCAGCTTCGATTTCGTGTTTCTCGAGTCCATGAGCCACGTCCATGTCGACCTCGCCCACAATCAGCTTGCACTTGCAGGTGGAGCAGACCCCGGCCTTGCATGAGTAAGGAAGATCCATGCCGTTGGCGATCCCGGCATCGAGAATATTCTCACCTACTGTCGCCAGGTCGAACATGACCGAGCGTCCATCCGCAACCACGGTGACCTTGCTGGTCTTCTCCTCGCCGTACTCCTCGATACGCTGTTGCGCCTTGGCGAGCATCTTCTCGGAATCTGCCGCGGAGTTCGCGAACAGCTCATAGTGGATCTGCTCATTGCTCAGGCCTTCGAGACGAAAACCATGTGAGACCTCAGACATCATGGCTTCAGGGCCACAGATAAAGGCTTCATCGGTATTCTTGATATCGATAAGGCCACTTTTTTGTAGTGCATAGCCTTTCTTGTTATCGATGATACCGTTAAGAAGATCCGCCCCCTGGTCCTCGTAGTTCATTACATTGATCCACTGAAACCGGCCCAAGTGACGGTTCTTTACGAAGCTTAGTTCATCCTTGAACATAACCGAGCTGCTACGGCGGTTTCCGTAAATCAATGTCACTCTGCTGTTTGGCTCGGTGTCAAGCACTGACTTGATGATAGAGAGAGTTGGTGTGATGCCTGACCCCGCTGCTATGCACATGTAGTTCTTGGCGTTTTCAGGGTCCAGCTGTGTATAAAACGTACCCTGTGGCGGCATGACATCAACTTCCATACCACGCTTGAAATGGTCATTGGCGTAGTTGGAAAACCTTCCATTCTTGACGCGCTTGATGCCAACTCTCATATGACCATCATTGATACCGGAACAGATAGAGTAGGAGCGACGTACTTCCTCTCCGTCGATCCAGGTCCGCAGAGTCAGAAATTGTCCCTGAATGAAATCGAATGTAGCTTTCAGCTCCTCGGGGACATCGAAGGTCACGCAGATGGCGGTATCTGTCTCCGGCTGGACGTCGGCGATTCTCAGCGTATAGAAGTTCGTGTCAGACATCACGTAGCCTATATTGTCTTGAAATAGTCAAAAGTTTCCTTGCATGCTTGGCACTGGAACAGGGCCTTGCATGCGGTGGAGCCAAATTCGCTGAGGAGCCTTGTGTCACGCGAGCTACAGTGCGGGCAAATGGCATGAGCGTCGGGTGTCAAGCCATCTTCGGTTATATCAGCATCTTCTGGCGGAGCGACACCATAATTGCGCAGGTTGCGACGCCCCTCCGGCGACATCCACTCGGAGCTCCACGCGGGTGATAGCTGTACTTTTACTTCAAGGCTTTCATACCCCTTGGCGTTCAGTGCGGCTTCGATGTCTTCGGTAATGGTATTGATCGCCGGACAGCCGGAGTAAGTTGGCGTAATGGTAACGATAATATGCTCACCATGACGCTCAATATCACGCAAGATACCCAGGTCCCAGATGCTCAGTACCGGTATTTCGGGATCCTTGACCTCGTCAAGCAGGTCCCAGAGCTCTTTTACCTCGGAGCTGCTACGCTGCTGTAACCGATGGTACTGTTCCTCCGGCATTAACGATATTTCGCTCATAACAAATCACCCAATATACTTGACTACCATTGGCAGCCAGGATAGGAGCGGTGCACGAATTGCATCTCTGTCAGCAGGTGACCCAGATTTTCGGTGTGGTAGCCGATACGTCCACCGCGCACTGCCCAGCCATCTTCCGGCACTTCGAGGGTCGCTTCCGTGAGGATGCTGCTAACCTGCCTGAGCCACTCGTCGCGTAGCTTGGTGGTATCAACTCCGATATCGTTGTCGGCCAGGACGCTCTCGGTTTCATCCATCTCGAACATCTCGTGGGTATAACCCCAGAGGCTGTCGACCGCCTTCTGTGCGCGCTGATGGCTCTCCTCGGTGCCGTCTCCAAGACGCAGTACCCAGTCGCGGCTGCGGCGCAGGTGATACCGGGTCTCCTTGATGGCCTTGGCTGCGATGGCTGCCAGGGTATCGTCCTTGGAGTCCATCAGCTCGGGCAGTACCAGGCTGTAGTAGACGTCCACAAAGAGCTGTCGAACCTGTGAGTAGGCGAAGTCGCCGCGGGGCATCTCCATCAGCAGTAGATTGCGGTACTGACGGTCGTCGCGCATGTAGGCAAAGTCGTCCTCTGTGCGCCCATCACTGGCCAGCTCCGCTGCATAGCCGAAGAACATGCGGGCGCGACCGACATAGTCCAGTGCCACGTTGGCATAGGCGATGTCCTCTTCGAGGAAAGGTCCGCGACTTACCCACTCCGAAATCCTGTGCCCCAGAACGATGGAGTCATCGCCTAGGCGGGTTGTGTACTCTAGAGTGGCACTCTTGATGTCATTGCTCATTACGCTATCTCCGCTTGTTTACATGTTGTTGACGGCATCGGGGAGTTCGTAATAAGTCGCGTGCCGATAGGGCTTGTCATCGTTGGGGTCGAAGAAGTCTTCTGCATCGTCTTCCTGAGATGCGCAAATATCCGACGACTTGACTACCCAGATGCTGACGCCTTCACTGCGTCGCGTATAGACATCACGAGCATACTCGAGTGCCTGGGCATGGTCTTCGGAATGCAGGCTGCCGACATGTTTATGATCAAGCCCGCGCTTAGAGCGAATAAAGACTTCGAAAAGTTCCAGAGCGTTGTCTTTCATGGTCATTTCTCCTTAAGCGGCCTTGGTTTTCTTTGCCTGCTTTTTGGCATTATAGGCAGCTAGAGCCTCACGGACCCAGGCACCCTCTTCGTGAGCCTGAATATGATGCTCAAGGCGCTGACGATTACAGTGGCCATTACCAGCAATTACGTTGTAGAACTCTTCCCAGTCGATTTCACCGCTATCATAGTGGCCGCGCTCTTCATTCCACTTTAGATCCTTGTCGGGGTGCTCGAGACCGAGAAATTCAATCTGTGACGCGGTTTGATCGATGAACTTCTGGCGAAGGTCATCGTTTGTTTCACGCTTGATTTTCCATTCCATGGACTTCGCGGAATGAGCAGACTCTGAATCGTGAGGACCGAACATCATCAATGCGGGCCAGTAGAAGCGGTTCAGGGAGTCCTGAGCCATTGCCTTCTGTTCCGGAGTACCATTGACCAGCGACAACATGATGTCGTAACCCTGGCGCTGGTGAAAACTCTCCTCCTTGCAGATACGAATCATGCCGCGCGAGTAGGGCCCGTAGGAGGTGCGCTGCAGGGATACCTGGTTGACGATGGCTGCCCCATCGACCAGCCAGCCGATGGCACCCATGTCACCCCAGGTCAAAGCAGGGTAGTTGAAGATCGAAGCGTATTTCGCCTTGCCACTCTGTAGCGCCTCGATCATCTCCTCACGAGTAGTCCCCAGGGTCTCCGCCGCGCTGTAGAGGTAGAGTCCATGCCCCGCCTCATCCTGGATCTTCGAGAGCAGGATTGCCTTGCGACGCAGGGAGGGCGCGCGGGTCAAGAAGTTCCCTTCCGGCTGCATGCCGATGACTTCGGAGTGGGCATGCTGAGAAATCTGGCGAATCAGGTTCTTGCGATACTTTTCGGGCATCCAGTCCTTGGGCTCGATCTTCTCTTCAGCATTGATCTTGTCCATGAACTGCTGTTCTTGAAGAGATACCTGCTTTTCATAGGACATCTTTATACTCTCCAGTAATGGGTTGAGCCTGGGTTGCCTGGCTGTTCCCACAGCATAGCAGGTCGGCTCAAAAAGCGATACGCAAATTGGCTTGTCTGGTATTAAAGTTGTATCACCATATGGTTATCGCAGGTCTTTCACACGCTTGGCCTTGCCTACCGAGCGCATGACCTCTTCCACGCTGCAGACATCGACCTTGCTGCTGATGCCTACATAGGTCTTGATAGCGTGCTGCAGGTGTCCAGCCAGCTGCTCGCAGGCCACTGGGTCGCGGGCGACATCGTTGTTGCAAGCCTCGACCCGTACGCGGACCATGTCCATGTTGCCTTGGCGTGTCACTTCGATCTCATAGTGTGGGGAGAGTTGTTCGATCTTGAGCAGCTGTTCCTCGATCTGTGTCGGGAAGACATTGACCCCGCGAATGATCAGCATGTCGTCGCTGCGGCCGGTAATCTTGTCGATACGACGCATGGGGCGTGCGGTGCCTGGCAACAAGCGGGTCAGGTCACGGGTGCGGTAGCGGATCACCGGCAGCGCTTCCTTGGTCAGGGTGGTGAAGACCAGTTCGCCATACTCGCCGTCGGGAAGCAGTTCGCCGCTGATGGGATCGATGATCTCGGGGTAGAAGTGATCCTCCCAGATGGTCGGGCCGTCCTTGGTTTCCAGGCACTCCATGCCAACGCCCGGCCCCATTACCTCCGACAGACCGTAAATATCCAAAGCATCGATACCCAAGCGCTGTTCGAGGGAGAGACGCATGTCATTGGTCCAGGGCTCGGCGCCAAAGATGCCGGTCCGCAGTGGCAGTTTGTGCGGATCGATACCTTGCCGCTCCATCTCATCGGCAATGTTGAGCATGTAAGATGGAGTCACCATGATGATTTCTGGCTGAAAGTCACGTATCAGCTGCACCTGCTTCTCGGTCTGACCACCAGACATTGGAATTACCGCGCAGCCCAGTCGTTCGGCGCCATAATGGGCACCGAGTCCGCCTGTGAACAAACCATATCCGTAGGCCACATGTACCTTGTCGTTACGGCTGCCGCCGGCTGCGCGGATGGAGCGAGCGACAACATCGGCCCAGATATCGATGTCATTCTGTGTATATCCCACCACGGTAGGCTGGCCGGTGGTGCCACTGGAGGCGTGAATTCGTACGATATCGCTCATCGGTGTGGCGTACATGCCGAAGGGGTAGTTGTCCCGCAGGTCAGCCTTGGTAGTGAAGGGGAGTTTGCCGAGATCCTCGATACTCTTGATGTCTTCGGGGTGCACGCCGGCACTGTCAAAGGACTGGCGATAGAAGTCCACATTGTCGTAGGCGTGCTTCAGGCTCCACTGCAGGCGCTTGAGCTGAGTACTGCGTAGCTCGTCGATGCTGGCAGTTTCCAGATGGTCGAGGTTAGCGGTGTCGATGGGCTTGACGGTCTGTTTCATGGGAGCTCCGGTCGCAGGGGTTGTTGTAATGTGCGCTTAAAGGCGTTCGATGATCAGGGCGATACCTTGACCCACGCCAATGCACATGGTGCAAAGCGCATAGTGTCCCTGCCGGCGTTCGAGTTCATGCAGGGCGGTGGTTACTAGACGAGCACCGCTCATGCCCAGCGGATGGCCCAGGGCAATGGCACCGCCGTTGGGATTGACGTGCTCAGCGTCGTCGGGGAGGCCGAGGTCACGGGTCACCGCCAGAGCCTGGGCAGCGAAGGCTTCGTTGAGCTCGATCACGTCCATCTGTTCGAGGGTCAGACCGGTCTGGGCGAGCACCTTGCGGCTGGCCGGAGCCGGGCCGAAGCCCATGATGCGGGGCTCGACGCCGGCAGTCGCCATGCCAACCACTCGGGCTCGGGGCTTGAGAGCGAAGCGCTCGGTCTGTTCGGGCGAGGCCAGCAGCAGGGCGCAGGCACCGTCGTTGACACCGGAGGCATTGCCGGCGGTGACGCTGCCACCCTCGCGGAATGGCGTGGGTAACTTGGCCAGCTGTTCCAGGGTGGTCGACGCACGTGGGTGCTCATCAGTATCGACGACCAGGGGCTCCTGCTTACGGCGCGGGACCTCGACGGGGACGATCTCCTCGGCCAGGCGACCGGCCTGCATGGCGGCGGCGGTGCGCTGCTGACTGCGCAGGGCGAAGGCGTCCTGGTCCTCGCGGGAGATATTGAACTGCTCGGCCACGTTCTCGGCGGTTTCCGGCATGGAGTCGATGCCGAACTGGGTCTTCATCTGGCGATTGACGAAACGCCAGCCGATGGTGGTGTCGTGGATCTCGGCGCTGCGTGAGTAAGCCTTTTCGGCCTTGCCCATCACGAACGGGGCTCGAGACATGGACTCGACGCCACCGGCGATCATCAAGCCTGCCTCACCCGCCTTGATGGTGCGGGCAGCATTGCCGATAGCATCCATGCCGGAGCCACACAGACGATTGAGGGTGGTGCCTGGGACTTGCACCGGCAGCCCGGCAAGCAGTGCCGACATGCGAGCCACGTTGCGGTTGTCCTCACCGGCCTGGTTGGCGCAGCCATAGAAGAGATCGTCCACCTGGGACCAATCCACCGAAGAGTTACGCTCCATCAAGGCCCGCATGGGTACGGCGCCCAGGTCGTCGGCCCGCACCGGGGAGAGGACGCCACCATAGCGGCCGATGGGGGTGCGGATGGCATCGATGATATAGGCGTCTTTCATTGGGTCTCTCCAGCGGCGGTGTCTTCCAGGCGGCGTACGGTGCCGCGGATCTTGTAGGAGCGGCCGCGAAACAGGGCGACCTCCTGGTCGTGCTGATTGCGCACGGTGATGTCGTAGATGCCGGTGCGCCCGCCTCGGCTGCGCTCCTCGGCGGTGGCGGTAAGGGTGTCGCCCAGCTGGCCGGGGCCTAGATAGTCGATGCTGCAGCCCGAAGCCACGGTGGCTTCATCATAGGTATTGCAGGCGAAGGCAAAGGCGGAGTCGGCCAGGGCGAAGATAAAGCCGCCGTGACAATTGCCGTGCCCTTGCACCATGTCCTGGCGTACGGTCATGGTAATCACGGCCCGGCCGGGTGCTACGCTCACGATGCGCATGCCCAGGCCCTGGCTGGCGCCGTCGCGAGAGAACATGGCGTCGGCACAGGCTTCCGCCAGCTGCTGGGGGCTCAGTTCACTTTTATTCATGGAAGCAGCTCCCGGCCAGGGCCTGGCGGCGTAGCAGGAAGGAGGCGCGATAGCGCTCCTCACCGTAACTCTGCTGCAGGTGGCTCAGGGTGCGGTGCACGAAGTCGAGTCCCAGGCCGTCGGCCCAGGCCAGCGGTCCACGGGGATAGTTAAGGCCGGCCTGCATGGCGCGGTCGCAGTCCTGGGCGCTGCACACCCCTTGCAGTACGGCGTCGGCGGCCTCGTTGGCCAGCATGGCCACGGTGCGCAGCACTACCAGGCCGGGGGTATCGGTCAGCCAGCAGACCTCCATGCCCAGGCGCTGGAAGAGTGCCGTGGCCAGGTCGTGACTCTCGGCATCGACGCCAGGGCTTGCCGCCAGGGCGATGGCGCTGGCGCTGTTGTAGTCAAGGCAGAGGTCGAACAGGACCAGGGCCTCGAGACCCTCGTCACAGGCGCGTTCGGTGGCGCAGCGACCATCGCTCAGGGCCAGCGTCAGGCCGCCGAGGCGCAGGCGAGGCTGGCCGGAGATGCTCTCGCGGCGAACGATCTCGAGTCCTGCCTGCTCGGCGCGGGTCACCAGCGGGGCGATATTGCCCGCCTGGCCCTCGATGATCAGCGGCGGCAGGTCGGCTTCTACCGGTGAGGCAGCATTGGGGACAGCGCTCTCGGCGCCTTCTCGATAGTCGTAGAACCCCTGGCCACTCTTGCGGCCCAGTCGGCCGGCTTCGACCAGCGCCTGCTGCACCAGTGAAGGCTCGAAGCGGGTGTCGCCGTAGTAGGCGTCGAATACCGAGCGGGTCACGGCGTAGTTGACGTCGTGGCCGATCAGGTCCATCAGCTCGAAGGGGCCCATGCGAAAGCCGCCGGCCTGGCGCAGCAGGGCATCCAAGGTGGCAGGGGTCGCGGCACCCTCCTGCATCAGGCGTAGCCCCTCGGCGTAGAAGGGGCGCGCCACCCGGTTGACGATGAAGCCTGGGGTGGAGCTGGCGTGGACCGGTACCTTGCCCCAGGCCTCGGCGGTGGCGTAGAGGGTCTCGGCGACTTCGGCTTCGGTAGCCAGCCCCGAGATCACCTCGACCAGTTTCATGACCGGCGCGGGGTTGAAGAAGTGCATACCCGCCAACCGCTCGGGGCGCTCCAGGCCGGCGGCGATGGAGGTGATCGACAGCGAGGAGGTGTTGCTGGTCAGCAGGGTTTCGGGGCCACACACTGACTCGAGCTCGGCGAAGACCTGGCGCTTGACCTCGAGACTCTCGACGATCGCCTCGATTACCAGTCGGCTATCGGCCAGCTCGGCAAGAGTGGCGGCCGGTGTCATGCGCGCGATAATTGTCTCCACGTCATCCTGGGCCATCTTGCCTCGGGCCACACGCTTCTCGAGCTGGTGGCGCACGCCGTCTATACCGGACTGAGCTGCTCCTTCACGATTGTCATGGAGGCGCACCGGATGACCAGCCTGGGCAGCCACCTGGGCTATGCCGGCGCCCATGGCGCCAGCACCGATCACGGCGATAATGTCGCTGGGTGCGAGGGCTGGCATTTCACTCCCCCTTGAAATTGGGCTGGCGTTTGTCCATGAAGGCGCTGACGCCCTCTCGGTAGTCGTCCGTGCGGCCGGCGAGTCGCTGCAGGTCGCGCTCGAGATCCAGCTGTGCATCGAAGCTGTTGTCGGTGCTGGCGTGCAGGGCGCGCTTGATCAATGCCAGGCCACGAGTCGGCTGAGTAGCCAGATGACGGGCCAGAGCACGGGACTCATCCTGTAGAGAGTCGTCGTCGACAACCTTCCAGATCATGCCCCACTGCTCGGCCTGCTCGGCGCTGAGCTTGTCACCCAACATTGCCAGCCCCTTGGCGCGGGCCATGCCTACCAGGTGAGGAAGTGACCAGGTACCGCCGGAGTCGGGGATCAGGCCAATCTTGCAGAAGGCCTGAATAAAGCTGGCCGAGCGGGCCGCCAGCACGATGTCACATGCCAGGGCAATATTGGCCCCGGCGCCTGCGGCAACGCCGTTCACCGCACAGATGGTGGGAATCGGCAGGTCGCGGATGGTGCGCAGCATGGGGTTGTAGCGCTTCTCCAGGGACTCCCCCAGGTCGGGAGCCTCGGCGCCGGGGGCCACGTTGCGGTCGGACAGATCCTGGCCTGCGCTGAAGCCACGACCGTTGCCGGTCAACAACAGGGCGCGCACGCTCTCGTCCTGACGCACGGCCTTGAGTGCCTGGCGCATCTCGGCATGCATCTCGGCGTTGAAGCTGTTGAGGCTGTCGGGTCGGTTCAAGGTAATGCGGGCGACACCGTCTTCCACGGAATAGAGCAGGGGCGCTTCACTCATGATCAATGTCCTGTATCAGTGCCCGTTGAAGGTGGCGGGGCGTTTTTCCTGGAAGGCATGAATGCCCTCCTCGCGATCTTTGGTGCCGGCCAGCAGGGTAAAAGCATGGCGCTCGAAGCGAAGACCGGTAGCCAGGTCGGTATCCTCTGCCTTGTGCAGGGCCTCCCGGGCCAGTCGCACTGCGAGAGGAGCCTTGGCAGCGATGGTTTCGGCCACGGCGATGGCGCGCTCCACCGTCAGCTCGGGTTGGGTGATTTCGCTGACCAGGCCAGCTTCCAGGGCGCGGCGAGCGCTGATCGGCTCGCCGGTGAGCACCATCTGGGTGGCCAGGGCCTTGCCCACGGCACGCACCAGGCGCTGGGTGCCGCCGGCACCGGGCATGATGCCGAGGTTGATCTCGGGTTGGCCGAAGCGGGCGTCCTCGCCGGCGATCAGGATGTCGGCATGCATGGCCAGTTCGCAGCCACCGCCCAGGCAGAAACCGTTTACTGCGGCGATAATTGGTTTGCTGAAGCGTGTGATGGTGGACCAATGCCGCTGGCGTGGATCTTCCAGCATGCCCACCAGGTCGCGCTCGGCCATCTCCTTGATGTCGGCGCCGGCGGCGAAGGCGCGTCGACTGCCGGTTATCACCACAGTGCGCACCTCGGCGTCATCCTGGGCAGCGATTAGAGTGTCGGCTAACTCTGCCAACAGGGCAGTATTAAGGGCATTCAGAGCCTCTGGGCGATGCAGTTTGATGGACAGCACTCCTAGTTGCGGTCCCTCAACGATCAGGTGATTCGGCATGGTGACCTCACTCTGGCACGGCATGGATGCGGCAGCGCACCGCCGCCCTTCAAGGTTAACAATAGGAGCGAGTATAGGTTTATTTTGATACGCATCAAATCGATGCACATTGTCTTGGTGTATCGTGTTTGAGGGTGACGGTATTGAAAATGTCTAACTTTCAGAGGGTTGCGGCAAGAAGTGTCCTGTCTGGACAGTGAGGTTATACCATGGTCGTACCATGTCGGTCATGATCATATAATATTGATTAAGATATTGTTTTTATTTGAAATTTATTTTTTATTGCAGGCTTTTCAAGCTGTGGGGTGTGAGCCTGGGTTTGATGTTTCGTTACGCTATGGGTAGCTTCATCTTTTAAATCGTATCGGATGCAGCCTCCCGCTGCGCAGGAGCCAGCATGTCACAGCAAGCCCAGCAGTTGTTCGAGCGCCATCGCGAGATCCTCGAGCAGTCCCTCGAGGCTGTCGCCACTCGGAAGTTCTGGACGCCTTATCCGGAGAGCATCAAGCAGTACCCAGAAGAGGCGGTGAAGGCGGCGCCGCAGCACTTTGAGGCGCTCCTCAACCGGCATTTCTCTCTCAAGGTCCCGGGCGTGGCGGGCCGGGTCGGAAGTGAGGTCTCTCCCTACGGTTTTGAGCTGGGGGTGACCTACGATCAGCCCCAGCGCGATGCGCTGATCGCGTCCATGCAGGCCGCCATGCCGGCCTGGCGCGACGCCGGTGCCGAGGCACGAGTGGGCGTCTGTCTGGAGGTCCTGGCGCGTCTGAATGCCATGAGTCCGGAGATCGCCCAGGCAGTGAGCCATACCAGTGGGCAGGGACCGTTGATGGCCTTTCAGGCCGGTGGGCCCCACGCCCAGGACCGGGGGCTCGAGGCCGTGACCTACGCCTGGCAGGCGATGTCAGAGGTGCCGGCTACGGCCAGGTGGGTCAAGCCCCAGGGCAAGCGTGACCCCCTGGTACTCGACAAGCGCTACCATATCGTCCCCCGCGGCATCTCCCTGGTGGTGGCCTGCTCCACCTTCCCCACCTGGAACACCTATCCAGGCCTGTTTGCCAGCCTGGCCACCGGTAACCCGGTGATCCTCAAGCCCCATCCAGGAGCCGTCCTGCCGTTGGCGATAACCGCTCGCGTCGCCCAGGAGGTGCTCGAGGAGGCCGGCTTCGACCCCTGTCTGGTGAGCCTGATGCCGGACAGTCCAGATGCTCCAGTCGCCAAGGAGCTGGCCCTCGATCCAGCCGTGAAACTTATCGACTTCACCGGCTCCAGTGCCTTCGGCGAGTGGTTGGAACATAATGCCACCCAGGCACGAGTCTTCACTGAGAAGGCCGGCATCAACACCATCATCATCGACAGCCTCGAGCGGATCGAGCCGGTGGCCCAGAACCTTGCTTTCAGCCTCAGCCTTTACTCTGGCCAGATGTGCACCACACCCCAGGCCATCTATTTACCCCGCGATGGTATCCAGACGCCTGAAGGCAGGCTCACCTTCGATGAGGTGGCCGGTGCTCTGTCCGAGGCCATCAAGGCATTCCTCGCCGATAATGAGCGTGCCTGTACCGTGCTGGGCGCTATCCAGACGCCAGCCACTGCCGCCCGTATCGAGGAGTGTCGTGGCCTGGGGGAGGTGCTGCTGGACAGCGAGCCGCGCCAGCATGCTCGGTATCCCGAGGCGCGTATCCATACACCGCTGCTGCTCAAGGTGGATGCCAGCCAGCGCGACGCTTTCAGTGAGGAGCGCTTCGGCCCGATCGGCTTTTTGATCGCCACTGACAGCACCGCGCATAGCATCGAGCTGGCCCGCGATGTGATTGGCGAGAAAGGAGCCATCACCTTCGGTGCCTATACTACCGATGATGAGGTCGCCGACCGGTTCGAGGAGCTGGCCATGGAGGTGGCGGTGCCGCTGTCGCTCAATCTGGACGGGGGTATCCTGGTCAACCAGTCCGCTGCCTTCAGCGACTTCCATGCGACCGGGGGCAATCCGGCGGCCAACGCCTCGCTGTGCGACCAGGCCTTCGTGGCTTCTCGTTTCGTGGTGGTTCAGAGTCGCCGCCATGGCCAGCTGGACTCATCCAGCTGAACTGAGAGGGGAGAGAAATATGCCTTGCTATCGACTCGAGGGGGTGACCCCGGTGGTACACCCCACCGCCTATGTTCACCCCACGGCGGTGCTGATCGGTGATGTTATCGTCGGTCCCGGCTGCTATGTGGGACCCGGTGCGGTGATGCGCGGCGACTTTGGTCAACTGGTGCTGGAGGAGGGGGCCAATCTGCAGGATACCTGCGTGATGCATGGTTTTCCTGGCTGTGTCACGCGGGTGGAGAAGAATGGCCATATTGGCCATGGTGCCGTGCTGCATGGCTGCATTGTGGGGCAGGACGCCATGGTCGGCATGAATGCCGTCGTGATGGACTACGCCGTGATCGGCACTCGCTCCATCGTCGCCGCGGCAGCCTTCGTCAAGACCGGCTTCGAGTGCCCTCCCCAGTCGCTGGTGATGGGGGCGCCGGCCAAGGTCAAACGCGAACTCTCCGATCAGGAAGTGGCCTGGAAGCAGCAGGGTACCCGAGAGTATCAGCGCCTGACCGAGCGATGTCGCGACAGCCTGGAGCCTTGCGAACCGCTGACAGAGCTGGATGCTAACCGTCCAAGGCTGCAGGCGGGGGATACTCAGCCCAAGCAGCAGTCTTTGGGCAAGGAGTCATGAACCTGAGCCCGACGAACAGTCGTCGGGTTGTGTGACCCGGCCCCTCGCCGGGAACTGGCAGCAGCAACGGTACAGCCCCCTGCTATGAGGCTATAGCAGGGGGCATTGGTATGGGAACGAGAGGGCTGGCTGCGCTGGCCGAGTCTACTCCAGCCCGCCGAAGCGTCGGTAGAAGCTGGGGCCGGGGGCGGGCAGTGGCCCTTCCGCGGTCTCCAGGTGGCGGTCGAGCCAGTTCTCGGCACGGCGGTAGATCATTCGGTAGATATTTCGGCAAAGCTGGTAGGCGTTGCGGCCTTCCCACGCAGTAGGGAGTAGCTCATCCGGGAGCTGAGGGTCGCGCAACTGTACCCGGCGATACTCGTGAATCAGCAGAGTGCGAGCGATGAAGCAATCCCTTTCACTGAGGTGGTTTTCCTCGTTAAGCGCTTTCCAGAGCGGCCGGAAGAGTGCCAGAAAGCGCTGATAGTGCTCGGCCAGTTCGTCGAGGTTCCAGCTCTCTCTCACTTGTAGACGTAGCGGTCTGCTGGCTATCGGCTCTAGGGCTTCGGTCTGCATGATGATGGCGTCATCGGCATCGCCGAGTTCCTGAAGGGCGCCGAGTGCCTCGCTAGGGGACAGGATCGGATGGGCTAGCAGTCCTGTAGCAAAGTGACCAAACCCCAGCCACTCCAGCTCTTCTCGCACCTTTTGGCGGCGTGTCGTGCTCAACTGACTCAATAGAACCAGGGTCCACTGGCCTGTCCATGGCCTTTGAGTGCCATGATAGACTCGCTTGAAGGCCTGGTCGAAGCGGCGCTGGCCTGGCCCGCTCAGGCTGTAGTAGCTACGCCGGCCAACCTTTTCTCCCTGCAACCAGGTTTCTTGTGTCAGCCGATAGACTGAGGTGCGTACCAGACGCTCGTTGATCCCGATAGGCTCTACCAGCTTCGATAGACTTCCCAGCCAGACGGTGCCGCCGCGGGGAACGATGGCATCACCGTAGACAGTGATGATCAGCGAGCCAGCACGAATCGGGCGGCGTTGCTGAAAGTCATCGATGAGAGCAAGGACGCATTCGCTAGCGGAGGGCATGTCGGGATCCTGAGGCTTGCCTGATGAGTTCCGCGGTGAGTGGCCAGGTGGTGTGGTTTATCACCGCGGCACGCTTTCTCTATCATGATACCGCTTATTAGATCTTAAGCGAGCGTGAGGTATCGATTTTCGGCTCAAGCCTCCGGCACTTGCCCGCCCAGCCGGGCGGTAATCTCCGCGGCGGTATCGCGCACCAGGGCACCCAGCTCCAGCAGGCGTGCTTCCGGGATACGCGCTACCGGACCGGAGACCGAGAGGGCGGCCAGCGGGGTGCCGTGCTCATCGTGGATGCAGGCGGCCACGCAGTGCAGGCCGATGGCGTGCTCCTCGCGGTCGCAGGCGAAACCCAGCTGGCGAATCTCCGCCAGCCCGTCGCGCAGGCTTTCGGGGGTGTGCAGGGTGTTCTCGGTGACTCGAGACAGGCCGCGCTCGGTGAGGACCCGCTCGAGCTCCTCCTCGGGCAGCCAGGCCATCAGGGCCTTGCCCACCCCGGAGGCGTGTAGCGGGGCACGGGAGCCGAGACGGGTGATCATGCGCATCATCTGCGGCGACTCGCTCTGGGCGAGGAACACCGCGGTGCCGCCGTCGCGTATGCCGAGGTTGGCCGTTTCGCCGGTCTGGTCGGTGAGCCGGCGCAGGAAGGGGCGGCTGGTGCCGACGAAGTCTCGGGCTTCGAGGAAGCTGTTGCCGATGCGAAAGGTCTTGACGTCGATCTTCCACACGCCCAGCTCGCTATCCTGGGTGATGAATCCCTGGCTCTGCAGCGCCTGCAGCAGGCGATGGGTGGTGGAGGGGGCCAGCTCGGCCTGTTCGGCGAGCTCCGAGAGTGCCAGGCCTCCGGGGTGCCCGGCCAGGCGCTCCAGAAGGTTGAGGCCGCGCACCAGCGACTGGCTATGGCCGCCGCTGGCCTTGCCCGACCCCGCGGGACGCCCCGCCGTTCTGCGCTTCACTTCACTCACCCTGCTGCTCCTTATGGCTTGGCTTCGCCGGCACAGGATACCTTGTCGACAGGTGTCTGTCGTGCCTTCGGAAATCGCTTCCATTAACCCTTGGCGCAGGGGTCAGCGGTCCTGCCATACGGGGCGGCGCTTCTCGATAAAGGCATCGATGCCTTCGGCGACGTCCTCCGCCAGCATGTTGCCGGCCATCACATCGCCGGCGAAGGTGTAGGCCTCGTCCAGGGGCATGCGCAGCTGGCGCTGAAACATCGCCTTGCCGGTCCGTACCGCCACCGCGCTCTTGGCGCAGATGCTGGTGGCAAGCTCGGCGACTGCCTCGTCGAGCCGCTCGTCATCGGCGACGCGATTGATCAGCGCCCAGTCGCGGGCGGTGTCGGCGTCGATGAACTCGCCGGTAAGCAGCATCTCCATGGCGTACTTGCGGGCCACGTTGCGCGACAGGGCCACCGCCGGGGTGGAGCAGAACAGCCCGGCGTTGATGCCGGAGACGGCGAAGCGTGCCGAGCGTGCCGCCACCGCCAGGTCGCAGCTCGCCACCAGCTGGCAGCCCGCCGCGGTGGCGATGCCCTGAACCCGGGCGATCACCGGTACCGGCAACTCGACGATGGCCTGCATCACCTTGGCGCAGCGGGTGAAGAGTGCCTGGAAGTAGTCGCGGTCGTCACCGTGGGCGCGCATCTGCTTGAGATCGTGGCCGGCGCAGAAGGCGCGCCCCTCGGCGGCGAGTACCACGCAACGCACGGCGCCGTCGTCGGCCAGCTGCTCGAGCTCGGTGCCCAGCGCCTCGAGCATCTCCTCGGAGAGCGCGTTGAAGCTTCCCGGGCGGTTGAGGGTCAGGGTGGTCACGCCTTCGGCATCGTGGCGCAGCACCGGTGGGGTCGTTTCGCTCATGGGAGTCTCCTGTTGTTGTTCGGGTACCGTGAGAACCGTGCCACAGCCTAACGCACCTGGCTGTGCTTGCGCATATCGACCAAGGGAGAGCCTGTCCTGCCTCCAAACGCAAGCCGCCGCGTCGGGAAGACGCGGCGGCGAGGAGTGCGGTACCGGGCTGGTGTGACGGGATCAGATGTCCTGGCCACCCTCGGAGTAGAGCACGCGTACCTTGAGGGTGTGCTCCACCTGGCGCAGGGCGTCCAGCGCCTGGGGGCCGTAGGCCTTGTCCACATCGATGACCACGTAGCCGACCTTTTCGTTGGTCTGCAGGTACTGGCCGGCGATGTTGATGCTGTTCTCGGAGAGCACGCGGTTGATCTCCGACATGACGCCAGGCACGTTGTCGTGGATATGCAGCAGGCGGTGCTTGCCCGGGTGAGACGGCAGTGCCACTTCGGGGAAGTTGACCGAGGTGACGGTGGTGCCGTTATCGGAGTAGGTCGCCAGCTTCTCGGAGACCTCGATGCCGATATTCTCCTGTGCCTCCAGGGTCGAGCCACCGATATGCGGGGTCAGGATGACATTGGGCAGGCCGCGCAGCGGGCTCTCGAACTCCTCGTCATTGCCCTTGGGCTCGACCGGGAAGACATCCACGGCGGCACCGTTGAGGCGCCCCTCGCGAATCGCCTCGGCCAGGGGCTCGATCACCACCACGCTGCCGCGGGAGGCATTGATCAGGATGCCCCCCGGCTTCATGCAGGCGATCTGCTCGGCGCCGATCATCCAGCGAGTGGAGGGCAGGTCGGGGACATGCAGGCTGACCACATCCGCCTTCGCCAGCAGCTCCTCGAGGCTGCCGACCTGGCGGGCGTTGCCCATGCCCAGCTTGGCGACCACATCGTAGTAGATGACGTCGAAGCCCAGTGACTCGGCGAGCACCGAGAGCTGGGAGCCGATGCTGCCATAGCCGACGATGCCCAGGGTCTTGCCGCGGGCCTCGTGGGAGTTCTTGGCGCTCTTGAGCCAGCCGCCTTCGTGGGCACGGGCGCTCTTCTCGGGGATGCCGCGCAGCAGCATGATCGCCTCGGCCAGCACCAGCTCGGCCACCGAGCGGGTATTGGAGTAGGGCGCGTTGAATACCGGGATACCGCGCGCCAGGGCGGCATCGAGGTCGACCTGATTGGTGCCAATGCAGAAACAGCCCACGGCCACCAGCTTCTCGGCGGCGGCAAACACCCGCTCGTTGAGCTGGGTGCGCGAACGGATGCCGATGAAGTGCACGTCACGGATCTTCTCGATCAGCGCGGCTTCATCCAGTGAGGTGGGCAGGTGCTCGATATTCGAGTACCCGGCGTTGCGAAGATTGTCCACCGCGGTCTGGTGGATGCCCTCGAGAAGCAGGATCTTGATCTTGCTCTTGTCCAGGGACGTCTTTGCCATGGTCGAATCAACCCCTTCCGGCGCGAGCCGCATGCTGTGTCAGAAACTGGTGAGGCGGCTATCGTATCACAGCCTTCGGATGAGCCAGGATGAAAATGCTGCGCTGCTCATATGAGTCAGGCGCAAGTTCATGGCGATCCTTGGGCCGGCAAGCGGTGGGGAGACGACCCCCCGGGGAGAGCGTGTATACTGTCGCCCCTTGAACGAACTCTTTCTGACTATCGGGGGCGGTAAAGGAGCACCATGGCTGAGCGCAACGAGCGGTCCCGGGAACCACAGGCCGATGACGCCTCGTCCACGGACTTCGCCGCCACCGTCGAGCGGCTCGAGGGGCTGGTGGCGCGTCTGGAGTCCGGCGAGCTGTCGCTGGAAGAGTCGCTTGCCGCCTTCGAGGAGGGGGTGCGATTGACGCGCGATGCCCAGCGTCGCCTCGACGAGGCGGAACTCAAGGTGCGTGCCCTGACCGAGGGCGCCCAGGGCGGTATCGAGCTCGAGCCCTTCACACCGCCGTCGGAGGATGACAGTGAACGCTGAGACCCTGACGACCGCGTTGGCCGCGGATCGTGCGCGCGTGGATGCGTGCCTGGAGGCACTGTTCGCCGAGCGTGCCGCTCCCGCCCCGCGGCTCGAGGCCGCCATGCGCCACGGCGTGCTGGTGGGGGGCAAGCGGCTGCGCCCGGTGCTGGTGTATGCCGCCGGCCGCGCCCTGGGCGCCGATGATGATGCCCTCGATGCCCCGGCCATGGCCATCGAGCTGATCCATGCCTACTCGCTGGTTCACGACGACCTGCCGGCCATGGACGACGATGATCTGCGCCGTGGCCAGCCGACCGTGCACCGCGCCTATGACGAGGCCGCGGCGATCCTCGCCGGTGATGCGCTGCAATCGCTCGCCTTCGAGGTGATTGCCCGCTCCCGGCATCCCCGGTTGGCGGCGATGATCGCCATCCTCGCCGAGGCATCGGGGCGCGATGGCATGGTGGCCGGCCAGGCCCTGGACCTCGAGGCCGTTGGCGGCCACCCTGATGTCGCGGCCCTGGCGACCATGCACGCCCACAAGACCGGGGCGCTGATTCGTGCCGCGGTGCGTCTGGGCGGGCTGGTGGCGGTGGCCGAGGATGATGCGCGCCTGAACGCCCTGGACGCCTACGCCCGGGCCATCGGCCTGGCCTTCCAGATCCACGACGACGTACTCGACGTGATCGGGGACACGGCAACCCTGGGCAAGGCCTCGGGTGCCGATGCCGTCCGCGACAAGCCCACCTATCCGAGCCTGCTGGGGCTCGAGGGGGCTCGTGCCCGGGCGGCGGGGCTGGTCGAGGAGGCCGCCGCCGCCCTGGCGCCGCTGGGTGAGTCCGCCCTCCCGCTGATGGCGCTGGCCCGATACATGATCGAGCGTGACCACTGACACGACAGATGCCCACATGAAGCTGTTCGATGACATTCCCGTCGAGCGTCCGGCCACGCCGCTGCTCGACACTCTGGACACTCCGGCGGCGCTGCGCGCCATGTCCACCGCGCAGCTGGCGCAGGTGGCCGATGAGCTGCGCGCCTACCTGCTCTATAGCGTGGGGGTCTCCGGGGGGCACTTCGGGGCCGGCCTCGGCGTCGTGGAGCTCACCGTGGCCCTGCACCAGGCGCTGGAGACGCCCCATGACCGCCTGGTATGGGACGTGGGCCATCAGGCCTACCCCCACAAGATCCTTACCGGGCGCCGTGAGGCGATGCCCAATATCCGCCACCATGGTGGGCTGGCCGCCTTCCCGCGGCGCGCCGAGTCGGAGTTCGACACCTTCGGTGTCGGCCACTCCAGCACCTCGATCTCGGCGGCGCTCGGCATGGCCCTGGCCGCCCGCACCCGCGGCGAGCAGCGGCGGGTCTGCGCGGTCATTGGCGACGGCGCCCTGACCGCGGGGATGGCCTTCGAGGCCCTGGCCCATGCCGGTCATGTCGATGCCAACCTGCTGGTGGTGCTCAACGACAATGAGATGTCGATCTCCGAGAACGTCGGCGGCATGGCCAGCTATCTGGCGCGCATCCTGACCAGCAAGCCCTATACCACCATGCGCGAGGGCGGCAAGAAGGTGCTGTCGCATCTGCCCGGAGCGCTGGAGCTGGCACGCCGCACCGAGGAGCACATGAAGGGCATGGTCAGCCCGGCCACCCTGTTCGAGGAGATGGGCTTCAACTATATCGGGCCCATCGACGGTCACGACCTGCCGCTGCTGGTGCAGACCCTGCGCAATATGCGTGACCTGGAGGGGCCGCAGTTTCTCCATGTCAGGACCTGCAAGGGGAAGGGGTTTCTGCCTGCCGAGGCCGACCCTATCGGCTATCACGCGATCACCAAGCTGGAGAAGGGCGAGAACAACGCCGCCCCGCCAACGCTCAAGCCGGTCGTCCAGGGCCGCAGCGACGCGGCTTCCACGCCGCCCCCCAAGCCGCGCAAGTATTGCAGCGTGTTCGGCGACTGGCTGTGCGATATGGCCGCCGCCGATCCGCGCTTGATCGGTATCACCCCGGCGATGCGCGAGGGATCGGATATGGTGCGCTTCTCGCAGACCTACCCCGATCGCTACTTCGATGTGGCCATCGCCGAACAGCATGCCGTGACCCTGGCGGCGGGCATGGCCTGTGAGGCCATGAAGCCGGTGGTGGCGATCTACTCGACCTTCCTGCAGCGTGGCTATGACCAGTTGATCCATGATGTGGCGGTGCAGGATCTGGATGTCACCTTCGCCATCGACCGTGCCGGTCTGGTGGGCGAGGATGGCCCTACCCACCACGGCAGCCTCGACCTCTCCTATCTGCGCTGCGTGCCCGGCATGGTGGTGCTGGCGCCGGCCGACGAGGCGGAGTGTCGGGCGATGCTCAGCGCGGCCTATCATCATCCCGGGCCCGCGGCGGTTCGCTACCCGCGGGGTACCGGCCCCGGCACCGCGATTCCCGCCCACCTCGAGCCGGCCCCCATCGGGCAGGCGCAGCTGCGCCGCGAGAGCGACGCCGAGAGTGGTCGGCGGGTGGCCCTGTTGGCCTTCGGCAGCCTCAATACGCCGGCGGCCGAAGTGGCCGAGCGACTCGATGCCAGTCACCTCAATATGCGCTCGGTGAAGCCCCTGGATCGCGAGGCGGTACTGGCGGCGGCAGCCGACCATGACCTGCTGGTGACCCTGGAGGAGAATGTGGTGGCCGGTGGGGCCGGTAGCGCCGTCAACGAGCTGCTGGCCGCCGAGGGGATCTCCAGGGAGGTGCTCAATCTCGGCCTGCCCGACGCCTTCGTCGAGCACGGCAAACCCGGCGAGCTGCTGGCCGAATGCGCCCTGGATGCCGATGGCATCGAGGCCACCATTCGGCGTCGCCTGGTGGCCGTCGACGCCACCGCGAAAGAGGAGATGCGCTGATGTGGTTTGTCGTTCTGATTGGCGCAGGCCTCGGCTACCTGATCGGAGGGCTCGTCGGCGCGCTTGTCGGTGGCGGGCTCGGCTACTGGCTCGTCGCCCGCCTGCGCCGCAGCATGCTGGGCAAGCTGGCCGCCTCCCAGGCGCAGTTTCTCTCCTCGACCTTCGCGGTCATGGGCTGCCTGTGCAAGGCCGATGGCCAGGTCACCGAAGATGAGCTGGATGCCTCGCGGCAGCTGTGGGAGCGCCTGCGCCTGAACGAGGCCCAGCGTGCCAGGGCCCGGGCCGACTTCAATCGCGGCAAGGCGGCCGACTTCGACCTGGATGCCGAGCTGGCGAAGGTGCGCAGCCTGCTGGGAAGCCAGCCCGCGTTGCGTCAGGTATTCCTGCAGGTACAGCTGGCGGCGATCGCCGCCGACGGTCGCCTGCATCCCGCCGAGCGCGAGATGCTGATGCGGGTGGTGCGCGGACTCGGCTGCTCCGAGGCGGAGATCGCTCAGGTGGAGGCGATGCTGCATGGCGCCGGTCAGCAGGCCGGGGGTGGTGCGGCCAGCGGCCCGACCCTGGCCGATGCCTACCGGGTGCTGGGGGTCGAGGAGGATGCCAGTGACGCCGAGGTCAAGAAGGCCTATCGGCGCCTGATGAGCCAGAATCACCCCGACAAGCTCGCCGCCAAGGGGTTGCCCGAGAGCATGCGCGAGGTGGCCAAGGAGCGCACCAGCGAGATCAGCAACGCCTACGAGCGCATCCGCAAGGCGCGCGACGTCGCCTGAACCTTCGAAGGCTTCCCGATCCCCCCCTTTTGGCGTGAGCTGGCCGCGACTTGATCGATCACCAGCCGCGCCAACTACGCCACCAACCACGCCATCAAGATTCCAAGGAGAGCATCCGTCATGTCTTTCGGTGCCTTTTCCCTGCTGCCGCCGTTGCTGGCGATAGCGCTCGCGCTGATGACGCGCAACGTGATTCCGGCCCTCTTCTGCGGGGTCTGGCTGGGTGCCACCATGCTGGCAGGGGGCAACCCTGCGGCTGGGCTCTATGACACCTTCGATGCCTTCATCATCCCCAGCGTGGGCGATGAGTGGAGCGTGACGGTGCTGATCTACTGTGGCCTCTTCGGCGTCCTGATCGGTGTGCTGGAGCGCTCGGGAGGAGCCCAGGCCATTGCGCACTGGATCTCGGCGCGGGTGGCGTCGCGGCGCGGCGCCCAGGGAGCCACCATGGGGCTCGGGATCCTGATCTTCTTCGAGGACTACTTCAACGCCCTGACCGTGGGCAGCGTGATGCGCCCGATCACCGACAAGATGAAGGTCTCCCGGGAAAAGCTGGCCTATATCGTCGACTCCACCTCGGCGCCGATGTGCCTGCTTGGCCCGGTATCCACCTGGGTGGTGTTCGTGATGGGGTTGATCGGCACGCAGCTGGTCGATATGGGCGCCAGTGGCTCCGAGTATCTGATCTACCTGTCGACCATACCGCTGAACTTCTATGCCTGGCTGGCGCTCGGGCTGATTGCCTTCCTGCTGATCACCCAGTGGGACTTCGGCCCCATGGCCGCGGCCGAGCACCGTGCCCGCACGACCGGCGAGATAATGGCAGCCGGCGCCATGCCGCCCTCCGAGCGCCATACCGTCAGCGACAGCGCCGTGAACGAGGAGCAGGCACGCAAGCGCAATATGCTCGTGCCGATCGGCGTGCTGCTTGTGATGATTCCGCCGCTGTTTCTCTGGACCGGCAACTTCCCCGAGAATGACCTGGTCACCGCGGTGGGCAATGCCAAGGGCGGGCTGTCGATCCTGCTGGCGACGCTGGTGGCCGTGGTGGTTGGCCTGACCATGGGCATGATGCAGAAGCTGTTCGATTTCCGCGAAGCCATGGATATCGTGGTCGATGGCATCAAGAGCATGACCCTGGTCTACATCATCCTGACGCTGGCCTGGTCGATCGGCAGCGTGACCTCCGAGCTTGGCACCGCCGCCTATCTGGTGACACTGGCCGAAGCGAGCCTGTCACCCAGCCTGGTACCGGTGCTGCTGTTCGTGATCGCGGCACTGGTGGCCTTTACCACCGGTACCTCCTACGGCACCTTTGCGATCATGATTCCCATCGCCATGCCGGTGGCCGCGGCCATGGACCTGCCGCTGGCGCTGACCATCGCGGCGGTGCTGAGTGGGGGCATCTTCGGTGATCACTGCTCGCCCATCTCGGATACCACCATCCTCACCTCTGCCGGGGCATCCTGTGACCATATCGATCACGTACGCACCCAGCTTCCCTATGCGATCACCGCAGGCAGTGCGGGTATCGTGGCCTTCTTCGTCGCCGGGCTGACGGGGAGCGCCCTGCTGGGTGGGGCCAGCGGCGTGGTCGTGCTGCTGACCATTGCCATCGCCCTCAGGCTGCTGTGGGGGGCGCCCCGCAAGCGGGTGGCGACCAAGTGAACTGAAGCGAGCCCCGGTGGCTCGAGCGAACGTCGAGGCGCCCCCGGCATTTACCAGGCCGGGGGCGCCTTGCCATTCAGGCCCCGGCTTCATGTCTCGTGGTGCGGTGGTGATGCACGGCAGGGGCTGAACGGACACGTCACTGGCTGGCCGTGCAGACAGGATGGGACGGGGTCAGTACTCGGGGGGCTTGCGTTCGGTGCTGGTCTCCTCGACCGGGGTAAAGTCGCCCAGCACCATCATGTGCCCCAGCTTGCCGGCCTTGGTGGAGAGGTAGTGCTCGTTGTGGGGGTTGAGGCCGGTGGTCAGCGGCACCCGCTCCGCGACGTTGATGCCGGCACGGCTCAGGGCGTCTACCTTGCGCGGGTTGTTGGTCATCAACCGCAGGGCGGCGATGCCCAGGTGTTCGAGCATCGGCACGCAGAGGTCGTAGCGGCGCAGGTCGGCGGCAAAGCCCAGCCGCTCGTTGGCTTCCACGGTATCGGCCCCCTGGTCCTGCAGGTGGTAGGCACGAATCTTGTTGAGCAGCCCGATGCCTCGCCCCTCCTGGCGCAGGTAGAACAGCACCCCGCGTCCCTCCTCGGCGATCCGCTTGAGCGCCTCCTGCAACTGGTAGCCGCAGTCGCAGCGCATCGAGAAGAGCGCGTCCCCGGTCAGGCACTCCGAGTGCACCCGGCCCAGCACCGGCTCGCCAGCGGCCACGTCACCCAGTGTCAGGGCAATATGATCCTTGCCGGTGGCCTCGTCTTCGAAACCGTGCATGGTGAAGGTCGCCCAGGGGGTGGGCAGCCGGGAGGCGGCGATAAAGCGAATCGTCACGGGTTACCTCGTTATCAGGCCGCGGGCGGCGCCGCTGGAGTAGGACGCCATTCTATCAGGAAGGCGAGCGAGGCTCACGACCGGAGCGCATGGATCGGGTACAATGCAGAATACATTTCATCGTGGATGACCTTCTGCATGGAACTCAAGAACGATCGCTTTCTGCGCGCCCTGGCGCGTCAGCCGGTGGACCGCACTCCGGTCTGGATGATGCGTCAGGCAGGCCGCTACCTGCCGGAGTACCGCGCCGCCCGCGCCGACGCCGGCAGCTTCATGGATCTGTGTCGCAATCAGGATCTGGCCTGTGAGGTCACCCTGCAGCCGCTGGAGCGCTTCCCGCTGGATGCCGCGATCCTCTTCTCGGACATTCTCACGATTCCCGATGCCATGGGGCTGGGGCTCTACTTCGAGACGGGCGAGGGGCCCAAGTTCCGCAAGCCGGTACGCACCGCCGAAGAAGTGGCGGCACTCAGCGCGCCCGACGCCGAGCGCGATCTCGACTACGTGATGCGGGCGGTCTCCACCATCCGTCGCGAGCTGAACGGGCGGGTACCGCTGATCGGCTTCTCCGGCAGCCCCTGGACGCTGGCGACCTATATGGTCGAAGGCAGCTCCAGCAAGGACTTCCGCCACGTCAAGACCATGCTCTATGACACACCCAGCGTGATGCATGATCTGCTCGACACCCTGGCCACGGCCGTGACCGACTACCTCAACGCCCAGATCCGCGCGGGTGCACAGGCGGTGCAGATCTTCGATACCTGGGGGGGTGTCCTCACCACGCCGGCCTATCTGGAGTTCTCGCTGCGCTACATGGAGCAGATCGTCGCCGGTCTGATTCGTGAGCATGAGGGGCGTCGGGTACCGGTGATCCTGTTTACCAAGAACGGCGGCCACTGGCTCGAGGAGATCGTTCAGGCCGGCTCCGATGCGGTGGGTCTGGACTGGAGCACCGAACTCTCCAGCGCCCGCGCTCGGGTGGGCGACAAGGTGGCCCTGCAGGGCAATCTCGACCCCAACGTGCTGTTCGCTCGCCCGTCGGCGATTCGTGCCGAAGTCGGCCGCATCCTGGAGAGCTACGGTGAAGGTCCCGGGCATGTCTTCAACCTGGGGCACGGTATCAGTCAGTTCACCAACCCGGATAACGTCACCGCCTTCATGGAGGCGTTGCACGACCTGAGTCCGGCCTATCACCGCAATATCTCCCATGGCTGAATGGGCAGGGCTTGCTGGCCTGAGACGACTGCACGACCGGCGCCGCCTATGGGCGGCGCTGGCCGTTGTGGCGGCGCTGATTATCGTCATCGGTAGTCTGACCCCGGGTAACGAGATGCCGAGGCAATTGCCCTGGGACAAGCTCAATCACTTCATCGGCTATGCCGGTCTGGCGGGGCTGCTCGGCCTGGCCGGCGTGCGCCTGCCGCTCACCCTGCTGCTCGTCGTCGGCTTCGGAGGCATCATCGAGTTTGCCCAGCTTCTGGTGCCGGGGCGTAGCGGTGGCGACTGGGCCGATATTCTCGCCAATGGACTCGGTGCCGCAACGGCCGTGCTGCTTCTGGCCGTCCTGCGCTGGCTGCTGAGCATCGCACGGCCAGATTGATGAGACAGCAAAGAGATGTTGGTCGAGGTTGATGGGTCGCAGGCTCAGCGGCGCGGTGGTGGGCCTGGGGGAGCGTCATGAAGGCTCGTCATAAGGGGTGTCGGCGGAGTCCGGGGTGGGCTTGCGGCCGCTGCGGGAGCGTAGCGGCTCGGCGGGCCGGGTTACCCGGGGGCTGCCTACCGCGTCGTCCGTGGCGGTCAGTGGGCGCGCCTCGCTGGTCCAGGCGGACTGAGGATCATGCACCGCCGGGCGGCGCTCCCAGGAGCGGGTGATGACCGGGCCGGCCCGGAGCTGGCCGGCCAGATGGTGGGGCAGCAGCGAGAGCTCGGCCACCAGGCGCAGCAGCATGGCGGCCAGCAGCCACAGGCCGGCGCCCATTGCCAGGACGGGCCAGTTTTCCTGCCAGGTGGTGGTGGCCAGCCAAGGGGTGCGGGGGGCGAGCCACAGCCCTGCACCGATGGCGAGACCGCCCTGCAGCAGCAGATGACAGGTGAGCAGGGTGCCGCGGGATAGCGGGCGGCGGGGAAACAGTAGCTGACGCATCGAGGCCTCCCGGGCCACATCGTGGCGATAGGTGTGCCGGCATCCCTGCCGGTCAGTGGAAATGCTACCCCAGAACAGACGCCACTGCAGTTGTCGCCATTTACCGTCGGTGCGGGTTGACCCGCGTCAAGGCGCTTGCCATTGTTGATCCAGAGCGGCCGGCGTGGCGCCGGCCGTCGTTCCACCGGTATCAAGGAGTGACCATGACAACTTATATCGTGGTGGCGGATGCGGCGCGGGCACGAATCTTCACCCGTGACGCGCTCAAGCTGGTCGAGCAGGAGAGCCTGGTGCATGCGGCGAACCGACTGCATGAAGGAGACCTGGTCACGGATCGCGGCGCCGACGTGCATGAGTCGACGTCGACCAGTTCGCGCTCTTCCGGCGGCGAGAGTGCGGCGCGCACCCATGAAGAGCAGGTGTTCGCCAAGCAGGTCGCCGAGCGCCTCTATCGCGCGCGCGTCGACAACAGCCTGGAAAAGCTGATCCTGGTGGCTCCGGGCCGCTTTCTCGGTCAGCTCCGTGACAAGCTCGACGCTCCCACCGCGAAGTTGGTGATCCACTCCCTGACCAAGGATCTCACCAAGGCGAACCCGGAGGATATTCAGGAAGCGGTCAGCGATATGCGCTGATCACTCGACTGACCTCAGGTCTATCCATCGGGCCCGGCACTGCCGGGCCCGATGTCGTTGAAAGGCAGCGTTCAGGGCACCTTCGGCAGGTCAATCTGGTCGCTACGGGTGGCGCCCTCGGTCATCTGTCGGCATAGCCTGAGAAACTCACGCATGCCGGAGGCCAGATACTTGTGGCGGTGCCAGATAAAGGTGAACTGGCGGCTAAGGTCCAGCTCCGGCGTGGCAATGGGAACGAGGCTGCCGCGCCGGAAGGCGTCCCGCAGCGCGAGCCGGGAGACACAGCCGATGCCCAGGCCAGACTCCACCGCGCGCTTGATTCCCTCGGTGTGTTCAAGCTCCAGCAGCACATTGAAGCGCCTGCGCCGATGGCGAGCGGCCTGCTCCAGGGTCAGGCGCGTGCTCGACCCCTCCTCACGCATGATCCAGGCCTCGCGCAGCAGCCGATCCAGCTCCACCGTGCCGGCCGTGGCCAGTGGGTGATGAGGTGAGCAGAACACCACCAGCTCATCCTCCACCCAGGGCTGGGAGATCACGTCCTCCTCCTCACACTGGCCCTCGATCAGGCCCAGGTCCAGCCGGTGGTGGCGCACGCTATCGACGATGGTGCGGGTGTTGCGCACCGCCAGGCGGACCCGGCTGCCGGGGTAGCGCTGCATGAAGTCGCTGATCAGCAGGGTGGCCAGGTAGTTGCCGATGGTCAGGGTGGCACCCACATCGAGCACGCCGATGCCCTGCTGGCCGTGGAGGAGCTCCTCGACCTCCTCGGCGCGATCGAGCAGCGCCACCGCCTTGGGCAGCAGCTGAAAGCCCAGGGCGTTGAGGCGCAGGCGCTTACCGTGGCGATCCAGCAACTGGCAGTTGAACTGCTTCTCCAGCTCGGCGAGGGCACTGCTGGCGGCAGACTGGGAGAGCGCCAGGGCACGAGCCGCTCGGGACACGCTCTCGTGTTGGGCCACCGCGACGAAGACCTCCAGCTGGCGCAGGGTAAAACGCATGGGCAAGCTCCGATGGCCTATATCAAGGCTGTAAATAAAGGTTATCCATACAATCCATTTAACAGATAACGCCTCCTGTCTTAGAATTCAAACCAAATATTTCCCTGATTTCTATTCTTTTTTGGAATATTAAAGGAGCCGGTATGAGCAAGTTTGCCCTCGAAGAGGTTCTCAGCGTCCATCACTGGAACGATACCCTGTTCAGCTTTCGCACCACTCGCGAGCGCAGCCTGCGTTTCAAGAATGGTCAGTTCGTGATGATCGGGCTGGAAGTGAGCGGCAAACCCCTCATGCGCGCCTACTCCATCGCCAGCCCCAACTACGAGGATCACCTGGAGTTCTTCAGCATCAAGGTGCCTGATGGCCCCCTGACCTCGCGACTCCAGCACCTCGCCGTGGGTGACCAGATCATGGTAAGCCGCAAGCCCACCGGCACCCTGGTCACCGATGACCTGCTGCCCGGGCGCAACCTCTACCTACTCTCTACCGGCACCGGCCTGGCTCCGTTCATGAGCCTGATCCAGGACCCCGAGGTCTACGAACGCTTCGAGAAGGTGGTGCTTGTGCATGGCGTGCGCAACGTCAGCGAGCTGGCCTATGCCGACTTTATCCAGCAGGAGCTGCCGGCTCATGAATACCTGGGCGAGGAGATCAGCGAAAAGCTTGTCTACTATCCGACGGTGACCCGTGAAACCTTCCATACCATGGGCCGGCTGACCGACCATATCCGCAGTGGCAAGCTCGCCGAGGACACCGGACTGCCGGCACTGGATCCCAAGCAGGATCGCGCCATGATCTGCGGCAGCCCCTCGATGCTGGACAGCACCAGCGAAATGCTCGACGAGCTGGGCTTCAAGATCTCGCCGCGCATGGGGGAACCCGGCGACTACGTGATCGAGCGGGCGTTTGTCGAAAAATGACCCGGTTCGCCGGGAGCCATAAGCTCCAAGCCGTAAACCTTACGCTTAAGCTATAAGAGAACCCCATCTGGCAGGCGCCAGATGGGGTTCTTTATATCTGCCCCAAGGTCAACATCATGTTTACGGCTTACGGCTTACGGCTTACGGCTTACGGCTTACGGCTTACGGCTTACGGCTCAGACGGCATCCTTGCCGGTTTCGCCGGTGCGGATTCGGATCACCTGCTCCAGCGGTGTCACGAAGATCTTGCCGTCACCGATCTTGCCGGTATTCGCGACGCTGGTGATGGCGTCGATCACCTTCTCGGCCATCTCGTCATCCACGGCGACCTCGAGCTTGACCTTGGGCAGGAAGTCCACCACGTACTCGGCGCCACGGTAGAGCTCGGTGTGCCCCTTCTGACGGCCGAAGCCCTTCACCTCGGTGACGGTGATGCCCTGCACGCCGATCTCCGAGAGGGATTCCCTGACGTCGTCGAGCTTGAAGGGTTTGATGATGGCGGTCACCAGTTTCATGGTTGGTTCCTCGTCGGTTCCTGGGCGGACGTGCCGCCGTCGATAGGCGGGTTGCTTCTAGGATACACGCCGTCGGCAGGGAAGAAAAAAAGCCCCCTTTCGGGGGCAGGTGGAGCACGCCTGCTCACTGACGTGCATGGCTTCACTGCTTGGCCACGCTGAACTCCGGGTAGGCCTCCATGCCGCATTCGGCCAGGTCGACACCCGCATACTCCTCCTCCTCGCTGACCCGGATGCCGATCAGCGCCTTGAGGAGGCTCCAGACCCCCAGGCTGGCCAGGAAGACCCAGGCGAAGATCCCCACGATGCCGAGCAGCTGTGCGCCGAGGCTGGCCTCGCCATTGCTGAGCGGAACCGCCAGCAGGCCCCAGATGCCGACCACCCCGTGCACCGAGATGGCACCGACCGGGTCATCGATCCTCAGCTTGTCGAGGGCCACGATGGCGGCGATCACGATGGCCCCACCCACGGCGCCGATCAGGGCGGCGCCCGGTGCGGAGGGAGCCAGCGGTTCGGCGGTGATGGCCACCAGGCCCGCCAGGGCACCATTGAGGGTCATGGTCAGGTCGGCCTTGCGGAACCATAGCTTGGCCACGATCAGGGCAGCGATGACCCCGCCGGCGGCGGCGGCGTTGGTGTTGACCAGTACCTGGGCGACGTTGTTGGCGGAGGCCACGTCGGAGATCTTCAGCTCCGAGCCACCGTTGAAGCCGAACCAGCCCATCCACAGGATGAAGGTGCCCAGGGTAGCCAGCGGCAGGTTGGCGCCGGGGATGGCGTAGACGCTGCCGTCCCTGCCGTACTTGCCCCTGCGCGGGCCGAGCACCAGTACACCGGCCAGGGCCGCCGCCGCACCGGCCATATGCACGATGCCGGAGCCGGCGTAGTCGGAGAAGCCGGCGGGGGAGAGCCAGCCACCGCCCCAGGTCCAGTAGCCCGAGACCGGATAGATCAGGCCGGTCATCACCACGGCGAAGGCCAGGAAGGCCCACAGCTTCATGCGCTCGGCCACGGCGCCGGAGACGATCGACATGGCGGTGGCCACGAACACCACCTGGAAGAAGTAGTCGGCGCGCATGGCGTAGTAGGGGGCGTCATCGCCGCCGGCCAGCACGGCATCCATGCCGTTCTCACTGCCCAGCAGCCCACCGAGGCTGGGAAGAATGCCGCCATCGGGGCTTGCGTACATGATGTGGTAGCCCACCAGCAGGTACAGGGTGCAGGCGATGGCAAACAGGGCGATGTTCTTGGTAAGGATCTCGGCGGTGTTCTTGGCGCGCACAAGACCCGCCTCGAGCATGGCGAAACCGGCGGCCATCCACATCACCAGCACGCCGCAGATCAGGAAGTAGAAGGTATCGAGCGCATAGCTCAGTTCGACCAGGTCACTCATGGGGTTTTCTCCAGACAGTTAAGCCGCAGGCGCCTCCCGGCAGATAAGTGGCAGGCGACTCCAGGTGGGTCGCGGCGATCAGACCGCATCGGCGCCGCGTTCGCCGGTGCGAATACGGATCACCTCCTCGAGGGGCGTGACGAACACCTTGCCGTCGCCGATCTTGCCGCTGCCGGCGGCGCTACAGATGGCGTCGAGCACGTCCTCCAGACGCTCGTCTTCCACGGCGATCTCGAGCTTCACCTTGGGCAGGAAGTCGACGACATATTCGGCGCCGCGATAGAGCTCGGTATGGCCCTTCTGGCGCCCGAAGCCCTTGACCTCGGTAACGGTAATGCCCTGCACGCCGTTGTCGGCGAGGGCTTCGCGGACGTCGTCCAGCTTGAAGGGCTTGATGATCGCGCTGATCAGCTTCATGACCTGTCTCCTCGTTGGCGATGAGAGGCGACCCGATGGGGCGGCTGACCAGCACCATGCGCACGGCATGCCAGCGAGCAGGAAGTCCATCCAATATCAGCATGTTGCGTGACCGCTCTCGGCCGCGAGCGGTACCTTGTCAGTGCCTCTGACTGACCCATGCCCCGTGATGGTGCCGAGGCTCATGCCGTATGCCCTGCTAGAGGGCATGCGTCCCGGAGACGCCACGCGTATCCTGTAGGCCATCATTCCCAATCAGGAGAATCGCCATGGTGACCCACGACAGAATCGGCCGGCTGGCCCAGCAGATCGGCGAGCGTCTGCAGGGAGCCTCACAGGCGCCCGAAGAGGTGCAGAAAGGTGTCCAGCAGGTGGTGAGGGGCGCCTTCGATCGTCTGGAGCTGGTCTCACGCGAGGACTTCGACATCCTGATGGACGTGCTGCAGCGCACCCGAGCCAGGGTCGAGTCGCTGGAGCAGCAGGTGGCGGCTCTGGAGGCCCTGGTGGAGGCCCAGGCCGGCGATGGCGCCGTCTCCAGTGATGCCGGCTCCGCCGACAAGCCCCAGACCTCCGCTACGGACAAGGCGTCGCCCCCTCCGGAAGAAGGCGCCGGCGAAGCGGGACGCTGAGACGCGCGCTCCCTCGCTGGCTGGACTAGCCTGAAGGCAGTCCATTCGCGAGGGAGCGCCCATGACGCTGGCGATCGTGCACACCCGGGCCGGCCTCGGCCTGGAGGCACCCGAGGTGCAGGTGGAGGTGCACCTCTCCAACGGCCTGCCCGGCATGACGCTGGTCGGCCTGCCGGAGACGGCGGTGAAGGAGAGTCGGGAGCGGGTGCGCAGCGCCCTGGTCAATGCCGGCTTCGAATATCCGTTGCGGCGGATCACCCTCAACCTGGCTCCCGCCGACCTGCCCAAGGAGGGTGGTCGCTTCGATCTGCCCATCGCCCTGGGGCTGCTGCTCGCGTCGGGTCAGCTGCCTCCCGACTGTCTGGAGAACACCGAGAGCGTCGGCGAGCTGGCGTTGGACGGCGCAATCCGCCGTGTGGAGGGGGTGCTGCCGCTGGCCCTGGCGGCTCGCCGCGCGGGGCGGCGGCTGATCGTGCCGCGATCCAATGCCGATGAGGCGGCGTTGGCCGGTGAGTTCGAGGTACTGCCCGCCGATCATCTGCTCGAGGTGGTGGCCCATCTGCTGGGCCAGACTCCGATCACCCCCCATCGCCTGACGCGCCCGCCCCAGGCGACTCGGCCGCTGCCCGACCTGGCCGAGGTGCGCGGACAGTTCCAGGCCCGCCGAGCCCTGGAGGTGGCCGCCGCCGGCGGCCACAACCTGCTTTTCGCCGGGCCGCCCGGCACCGGCAAGACCATGCTGGCCAGTCGCCTGCCGGGCATCCTGCCGCCGTTGACCGACGAGGAGGCGCTGGAGGTGGCGGCGGTGCGCTCGGTCAGCGGGCTGCCGCTGCGTGCCGAGTGGGGCCGGCGGCCCTTCCGCTCGCCGCATCATACCGCCAGTGCCGTGGCGCTGGTGGGCGGTGGTGCGAAACCTCGCCCCGGCGAGATCTCCCTGGCCCATCACGGCGTGCTGTTCCTCGATGAGCTGCCGGAGTTTCCGCGTCATGTGCTGGAGGTGATGCGCGAACCCATGGAGTCGGGGCGCATCCATATCGCCCGTGCCAGCCACGAACGCCGCTATCCGGCGCGCTTCCAGCTGGTGGCGGCGATGAACCCCTGCCCCTGTGGCCATCTGGGCGATCCGCGCCAGGCCTGCCACTGCACGGCGGCCCAGATCCAGCGCTACCAGTCGCGCCTCTCGGGTCCACTGCTCGACCGCATCGACCTGCAGGTGGAGGTGCCGGCACTGCCGCCGGAGCAGTTGACCGCCAACCAGGCCGGCGAGGACTCCGCGACGGTACGCCGGCGGGTGCTGGCCGCGCGCGAACGTCAGCTGGCGCGGGGTGCGCTCAATGCGCATCTGGCCGGGCGTGAACTGGAGGCGGCCTGCGGCCTCTCGGCGGCCGATCGCGCCTGGCTGGCCGAGGTGCTGGAACGGCTACGCCTCTCGGCCCGGGCCTACCATCGTGTGTTGCGGGTGGCCCTGACCCTGGCCGACCTGGCGGGGGCGCCAGCGCCGGAGCGCGAGCAGCTGATCGAGGCGGTGGGGTATCGCCAGCTCGACCGATTGCTGAAGGGGTGAGCTCATGGTCATCGCAACCGGTATCGCTCAAGGCTTTTTCCGGCGACAGGCCTGAAAGGGGGCGCTGTGAATACGTCCCTGTACGCTACCTCGGCCACCCCTGGTCCTCGGACCCCCTTTACGGCCTATCCCCGGAGGTTTTCGCTATCGTTATAGCGCCGTGGCGTCCAGGGCACCCTGAAGGCTGGCTTGCCAGCGAGCCGCTTCCTCGCCGGGGCGGCGCAGTGTCAGCTTCAGGCGGTAGGGCAGAAGCTCACGGTCGGAGAGGGCGAGGCGTGGGCCGTCCGCCTCGAGGTGGCTCTCCAGCTGCCACTGGTTATCGCCGCCCTCGCCCAGGCCGCCGCCCCAGTCGAGCACCTGGGGACCATCGCTGACCGCCAGCAGCGCGCGAACCAGGCTCTCCTGAAAGCGCTCGTCCGCGATGCCGAGGCTGGCGTCGACCTCGGAGGGGGAGAGCAGCAGCACCTGGTCGCTCGGAGGGCGGGGGAGTTCCGGCGCGGCCATTACCCGCGCCGCGGCGCGCTCGCCAAGGTTGAACAGCGCCTGACGTATGCCGCTGTCGGGGCTCTCCGGGGCGCCGGCGCAGCCGGTGAGCAGTGCCAGCAGTGCCAGCAGGGTCAGGCGTGAGGAGGTGTTCATGGTGGTGCGTTCTCCGCTGCGGGGCTGGGGGCCAGGGCGTCGATGAAACGATCCAGGTTGTCGAAGAGCGCCTGGCGGATGGGCTCCGCCTCGTTGACCAGGTGGTGGCGTGCCTCGGGATGTAGATGGACCTCGGCATTGGGGAATTTCTCCTTGAGCACCCCCAGGTTCCATACCCAGTCCACGGTCAGGTCCTGCTCTCCTTGCAGGATCAGGGTCGGCACCGGGGTGGGGGGCAGTGCCAGCAGGCGAGGCATCCAGCGGCGCATGGCGCTGACCCAGTCCACCGCCAGGCGATCGGCCTGCAGCGGATCCTGCTCGCGAAGGAAGGTCGCGAATTCGGCATCGGTGGAGTTGTCGCGGAACTTGCGCGGGATGGAGCGCACGAAGGGTCCCACCAGCAGGTGAAGCCAGCTCGACTGCCGCCAGCCCCAGGGCCGCACCAGGGGGGCCAGCAGGGCCAGACCGGCCCAGTGGCTGTCCGTGCCGCGGGTCAGGGCGTCGGTGGCGAGTATTGCCGCCCCGGTGCTCTGGCCGATGCCCAGCCAGGGGTGGGGCGCCAGCCCTTCACGCCGCAGATGGTCCTGGAGGGCGCGCAGGCAGGCGCCATAGTCGTCGAAGTCCTCGATGGAGGCGCGCCGGCCACTGGAGAGTCCGTGGCCGGGCAGATCCCACAGCACCACCCGCCAGCCTCGATCGAGCAGTCTCTCCAGAAGGTGACGATAGAGTCCCAGGTGGTCGAAGTAGCCGTGAACCACGAAGACCGTGCCGATGGGCTCGGCGGGGCTCCATAGCGAGGCCCACAGGCGGAAGTCACCGGCGTCCAGGAAGCCGAGGTGCAGCCCCACGTGTCTGGCGAGCAGCGGTGCCAGACCGTAGTGGCCCAGATAACGCTCCAGGTGATCGCCACCAGGCAGCTCGGCCGAGGGGTCGACCTTGCGGAATGGGCCTAGCGCCTGCAGGGGGGTAAAGTCACTCATCTGATTCTCCACGGTGTTCCACCATGCTAGCGCCAAGCGCGAGGTGTCACCATGCGTGCCGGATGGGTTGGTCCTGCGGCATTATCTTTTGGTCGAGTCTCGCCGGTGAGGAAGCCCTCTTCGCTTTACACGTGGAAGTGTTTTCCACAAACTGGTAGCTACGCAGTCACCCAACCCTGTTGATGGCAGCGCGGTGTGCACCCGCCGTCTGCCCCGTGTGAGGAGATTCATCATGACCCAGCGTGTCACACGCCACCGTCTCCAGGTGGCCGCCGAACTGGACCGCTTTATCAACGAGCAGGCGCTTCCGGGCACCGGCGTCGATGCCGAGGCCTTCTGGGCCGGCGTCGACACCCTCTTTCATGATCTGACCCCGAAGAACCGTGAACTGCTCGCCGAGCGCGACCGTCTTCAGGAGAAACTGGACGCCTGGCACCGCGAGAACCCGGGCCCGGTGCGTGATATGGCCGCCTATCGCGGCTTCCTCGAGGAGATCGGCTACCTGGTGGCATCGCCGGCTCAGGTTGAGGTGAGCACTGCCAACGTCGACCGCGAAGTTGCCGTTCAGGCAGGCCCGCAGCTGGTGGTGCCGGTCGACAATCCGCGTTACGCGCTGAACGCCGCCAACGCCCGCTGGGGCAGCCTCTACGATGCCCTCTATGGCACCGACGTCATCTCCGAGGAGGAGGGTGCCGAGAAGGGAAGCAGCTTCAACCCCAAGCGCGGCGAGAAGGTCATCGCCTACGCCCGTGGCGTGCTCGACCGTGCCGCACCGCTGGCGACCGGCTCCCATCGCGACGCCACCAAGTATGCCCTGCGTGATGGCCATCTGGTGGTCACCCTGGAGGGAGGTCGCGAGACCGGGCTCAAGGACGCCGGCAAGCTGGTGGGCTTCAACGGCCCGGCGGAGAGCCCCGAGGCGATCCTGCTGAGCAATCACGGCCTGCATCTGGAGATCCAGATCGACCCGACCCACCCGATCGGCAAGACCGACCCGGCCGGCGTCAAGGACGTGATGGTCGAGGCTGCCCTGACCGCGATCATGGACTGTGAAGACTCCGTGGCGGCCGTGGATGCCGAGGACAAGGTCAGCGTCTACTCCAGCTGGCTGGGCCTGATGAAGGGCGATCTGCAGCAGGAGATGGAGAAGGGCGGCAAGACCTTTACCCGTCGCCTCAATGCCGACCGCACCTGGCAAATCACCGACGGTGACAGCATCACCCTGCCGGGTCGCTCGCTGATGTTCGTGCGCAACGTCGGCCATCTGATGACGACCCCCGCGGTACTCGACGCCGAGGGCAACGAGCTGCCCGAAGGCATCCTCGATGGCATCGTCACCAGCCTGGCGGCCCTGCACGATCTCAAGAAGGGCGAGGGCGACCTGCGCAACTCGCGTGAGGGCTCGGTCTATATCGTCAAGCCCAAGATGCATGGCCCCAGGGAAGTGGCGTTCTCCAACGAGCTGTTCGGCCGTATCGAGGACCTGCTGGGCATGGAGCGCGATACCCTCAAGATGGGCATCATGGACGAGGAGCGCCGCACATCGGTCAACCTCAAGGCCTGTATTGCCGAGGCGTCTTCTCGCGTCGTGTTCATCAATACCGGCTTCCTCGACCGCACCGGCGACGAGATGCACACCGCCATGGAAGCGGGCCCGATGATCCGCAAGGGTGACATGAAGGGCGCCGCCTGGATCCAGGCCTACGAGAAGAACAACGTTCAGGTGGGTCTGGCCTGTGGCCTGCGTGGCCGTGCCCAGATCGGCAAGGGCATGTGGGCAATGCCTGACCTGATGGCCGCCATGCTCGAGCAGAAGATCGGTCACCCCAAGGCGGGTGCCAACACCGCCTGGGTACCGTCGCCCACCGCTGCGGCACTGCACGCCCTGCACTACCACCAGGTGGAAGTCAGCGCGATTCAGCGCGAGATGGAAGCGCAGGGCGAGGCCGACTGTCTCGATGACCTGCTCACCGTGCCGGTCGCCGAGAACACCGACTGGAGCGATGAGGAGCTGCAGCAGGAGCTCGACAACAACTGCCAGGGCATCCTCGGTTACGTGGTGCGCTGGGTCGAGCACGGTGTGGGCTGCTCCAAGGTGCCGGACATCCACGATGTGGGCCTGATGGAGGACCGTGCCACGCTGCGCATCTCCAGCCAGCACATCGCCAACTGGCTGCACCATGGTGTGGTCGACGCCGCCCGCGTCGAGGAGACCCTCAAGCGCATGGCCAAGGTGGTCGACGAGCAGAATGCCGGTGACCCGGACTACACGCCGATGAGCGCGGACTTCGAGGGCTCCAGCGCCTTCCAGGCCGCCAGCGATCTGGTCTTCAAGGGCCGCGTGCAGCCCTCCGGCTACACCGAGCCGCTGCTGCACCACTGGCGCGCCGTGCACAAGGCGAAGTAAGGCAGCAACGAAAGGCGTCGGGGAGCGCCCCCGCGGTCATCATGCCGCGGGGGCGCTTGCGTTGATGAGGGTAGGGGGTGGCACTGTCGGTGTCGCGGCCGGTCGGCTAAGGTGGTGCCTGATGCACTCACCATCGTCACTCGCTACCGCAGGGAGGCCCACCATGCCCGTGATGACCGCCGCCGCCATCGAGGACTTCCTCGACGAGGTATTTCCCCAGCGAATCGGCACCATCGAGGCCGTCGATCATATGAAGGCCACCATGAGCCTGGCCATCGACGACGAGCATCTGCGTCCCGGTGCCAGCGTCTCCGGCCCTACCCTGATGGGCCTGGCCGACGTCTGCCTCTATGTGGCGATCCTCGCCGAGATCGGCCCCGAGCCCATGGCGGTGACCAGCGATCTGCATTGCCGTTTCCTGCGCCGCCCACGGGGCGATCGCGATATCATCGCCACCGCCCGTCTGCTCAAGCTGGGTCGTCGCCTGGCGGTGGGCGAGGTTCAGCTCTTCTCCGCCGGCCAGGAGGAGCCGGTGGCCCTGGTCACCGCCACCTATGCCCTGCCGGATCGTGACTGACGGGTCTCAGCCACGGGGCGGTGCGCGCAGAATCGCGCTCGCCAATGCCAGCCAGCCACCAATCATCAGGGTGCCCCCGATCGGCGTGACTACCCCCAGCCGTGTCACACCGCTGAGTGCCATGGCGTAGAGGGAGCCGGAGAAGAGCGCGATGCCGGCCGTCCATAGCCCCATGGCCAGCCGTTGTCCGGGCAGTCGAACGCTGCTGCGCCAGGCAAGCACCGCCATCAGTGCCAGGGTGTGCCACGCCTGGTAGCGCACCCCGGTCTCGAAGGCCGCCGCCAGCCGTGGGGTCAGCTGCCCCTCCAGGGCGTGGGCGGCGAAGGCGCCGGCGATCACCACCAGGGCGCCGGAGAGCGCCGCGACCAGCCACCATCTCCTGTCCTGCATTCTGATGCTCCTTAGCCTTGCCTGATCGGTTCGGTTGTGTTGGTCGTCGAGAGGCGCCGGGGACAGGTAGAAGAGGGGGTCCGAGGACCAGGGATGGCCGAGGTAGCGTACAGGGAGGTATTCATAGCGCTCCCTCGTAGGCCTGTCGCCGTATCAGCCTCGCGAGTTCGCCGACTTTGACTACCTACCGTACCCTGCGGCGGCCTTAGCCGCTACAATACGCGCCCCCGATCTATCCAAGCCCAGAAGATTCCGTTCAGAGAGCAGCCCCGCGCCATGACCGATCCCCACCATGATGACAAGACGACCGGCCCGGAGGGAGCGGATGCCCCGCTGCATCGCCGCGGCATCAAGAGCTACGTCCTGCGCGCCGGGCGCATGACCCAGGCCCAGACCCGCGGGCTCGAGGAAGTATGGCCGCGACTCGGACTGACCCTGGCCGACGGTCGCCAGGACCTCGATGCCCTGTTCGGCCGCGAAGCCCCTCGCGTGGTGGAGATCGGCTTCGGCATGGGGGCCTCGCTGGTGGAGCAGGCCGAGACTCACCCCGATACCGACTTCATCGGTATCGAGGTGCATGCGCCGGGTGTCGGCAAGCTGCTCGACGAGGTCGACAAGCGTGGCCTCACCAACCTGCGTGTCTACCGTGAGGATGCCCTGGCGGTGCTGGAACAGTGCCTTCCCGAGGCGAGCCTGGATACCGTGCAGCTGTTCTTCCCGGATCCCTGGCCCAAGAAGAAGCACCACAAGCGGCGCATCGTTCAACCCGCCTTCGTCGAGCTGGTGCGTACGCGGCTGAAGGCCGGTGGTACCTTCCACCTCGCCACCGACTGGGAAGCCTATGCCGAGTGGATGGCCGAGGTGATGGATGCCGCCGATGGCTTCGCCAATACCGCCGACGCCGAGACCTCTCCCTATGTGCCACGTCCGGCGTTTCGACCGCTGACCAAGTTCGAGGCCCGCGGCGAGAAACTGGGCCACGGGGTCTGGGATCTTATCTATCGTCGAGTCGGGTGAACCTGACGCTGTTTCTTGGGGCCAGGCTGTCAAATGAAAATGGGTCATGATGCACCTCATGTTTCACCAGATATGGGGCTTGCTGACCGGATATGGACTATATATGGTAGTCGGGCCGCGGGTGAGCATGAGGCCTGCCACCGACATGATGCATGTCAGTGCAGCCCCGGGAGTAGCGGCCTAGGATGAACGGTTCGGCGGCCTGGGAGCCTGTCGGATTCGACCGATCACAACGAGAGATTTTTGGATTTCGGAGTAGATCGGCGTTAAGTCCGGCAGGTTTCTGGCCACATGGTTACCCTTCAGGAGAGCTGTCATGTCCCTGCCGTTGTTGCCTTTACCGTTACATGCCCTGCCGCATCCTCCCGCACCCGCCCAACTGATTCGCGCCATCGATCCGCGCGTGCCGGTCGGTATCAAGCGCCGCCTGGTGGAGCCGCTGCTCAATCGCACCTTCGCCGAGCCTCTGGCCGAGGGGGAGTTCGACGCCCTGGAGGGGCGCAGTATCACCCTGGCCATCGAGGACATCGGCATGTCGTTGACGCTCACCCAGGAGAGCGAGCGTCTGCTGGTGTGCCATGAGCCCGGCGAGGCCACCATTCGCGGTGGCTGGCGAGAATTCCTCTGCCTGGCGACCCGGCGAGAGGATCCCGACGCGCTGTTCTTCCAGCGCCGGCTGCTGATCGAGGGCGACACCGAACTGGGCCTGATGGTCAAGAACCTGCTCGACGGACGCGAGGAGGGCTTGGCCCAGGGGCCCTTCGGCGAGTTGCTGGTCCGCCTGGAGCGACTGGCAAGACGCACGAGCTGACATTTTTCGATTAACGTATTTCTTCCGGAGCCATCCGAATGAGCACTTCCACCAAGGCAGTGAAGTCATCCAACGAGGTGCCCCTGCAGGGGCCGTCCCGTGATATCTGGGACTCCAAGTATCGCCTCAAGGACCGTCACGGCAAGCCCGTGGACCAGGACGTGGCCGCCACCTGGGACCGCGTGGCCCGGGCACTCGCCGCGGTGGAAGGCAAACAGGCCGATGCCTGGCTGGCGAAGTTTCGCTGGGCGCTGGAGAATGGCGCCATTCCTGCCGGCCGCATCATGTCCAACGCCGGTGCCGAGGCCTACAAGCCGGCGGTAAGCCTGATCAACTGCACGGTATCGCGTACCATCCGCGACTCCATGCACGATATCCTCGGCTCGGTGGTGGATGCCGGCATGACCCTCAAGGCGGGCTGCGGCATCGGCTATGACTTCTCTACCCTGCGTCACAAGGGGGCCTTCGTGTTCGGCGCCGGGGCGGGCACCAACGGTCCCCTGGCGTTCATGGATATCTACGACAAGATGTGCTTCACGGTGGCCTCCGCCGGCGGTCGCCGCGGCGCCCAGATGGGCACCTTCGATGTCGGCCATCCCGATGTGCGCCAGTTCATCGAGGCCAAGCGCGAGGCGGGCCGCCTGCGTCAGTTCAACCTCAGCCTGCTGATCACCGATGAGTTCATGGAGGCGGTGAAGAACGACAGCGACTGGCCGCTGGCCTTCCCTCTGCATGCCGGCGAGAAGGATGACGTCGACGAGAGCGAGCTGATCTACCGGGACTGGCCGGTGGTGGAGGAGGGCTATACCGTCGATGCCGAGGGGCGTGTGGCCTGCCGTATCGTCGAGGTGATCAAGGCCCGCGAGCTGTGGGACACCATCATGAGCTCCACCTACGACTACGCCGAGCCGGGCTTCATCCTGATCGACCAGGTCAATCGCATGAACAACAACTGGTTCTGCGAGGAGATCCGTGCCACCAACCCCTGCGGCGAGCAGCCGCTGCCGCCGGAGGGTGCCTGCCTGCTGGGCTCGGTCAACCTGACCCGCTTCGTCATCGACCCCTTCGGCAAGAAGCCGCGCTTCGACTGGGCGCGCTACCGTGAGGTGGTGGCGATCTTTACCCGCATGCTGGACAACGTGGTGGAGATCAGCGGGCTGCCGCTCGAGGGGCAGCGCCGCGAGATCGAGGCCAAGCGTCGTCACGGCATGGGCTTTCTGGGCCTGGGCTCCACCCTGACCATGCTCAAGATCCCCTATGGTTCACCGGAGTCGCTCGCGTTCACCGAAGAGGTGAGCCGCAACCTGGCCATCGAGGGCTGGAAGCAGGCGCTCGAGCTCTCCCGCGAGAAGGGCATGGCACCCGCGCTCGCCGAGGATTACGAGATCACGCCGAAGATGCTGCGTGAGCGCCCCGAGCTCAAGAAGGACGGCTACGAGGTCGGCGACAAGGTCCCCGGTCGCATCCTGCATGCGCGCTACAGCCGCTACATGCAGAAGGTCGCCGAAGTGGAGCCGGAGCTGGTCGGTCAGCTGGCCGAGCACGGTGCACGTTTCACCCACCACAGCTCCATCGCACCGACCGGCACCATCTCGCTGTCGCTGGGCAACAATGCCTCCAACGGCATCGAGCCGTCGTTCTCGCATCGTTACTTCCGTAACGTCATCCAGGCGGGCAAGAAGACCAAGGAGCAGGTCGAGGTTGTTTCCTTCGAGCTGGCGGCCTATCGTCACTTCATCGCCGCCGATGCCGTGGAGAGTGACCTGCCGGACTACTTCATCACCGCCGATGCCGTCTCGCCGAAGCAGCACGTCGCGGTGCAGGCCGCCGCCCAGACGTGGGTCGACTCGGCGATCTCCAAGACGGTGAACGTGCCCACCGAGTTCCCCTTCGAGGAGTTCAAGGATCTCTACCTCGACGCCTACGCCAGCAAGCTGAAGGGCTGTACCACCTTCCGCTTCAACCCGGAGGCCTTCCAGGGGGTGCTGGTGCGCGAGGACGACCTCAAGAACACCACCTACGTGTTCGAGCTGGAGAACGGCGAGAGCGTCGAGCTGGCGGGTGACGAGAAGGTCATCTATGACGGTGAGGAGCACAATGCGGCCAACCTCTATGACGCACTGAAGGAAGGCACCTATGGCAAGTGGTAAGCCGAGCCTTTCAGCTGCCGCGTGCCAACTGACAATTTATCGGAGGAGCCCCTGATGGCCGTCGAGATCAATTCCAAGATCGTTTCCTACAGCGTCAAGAAGGCGGTGGAAGAGCCGCCGCTGGCCGAGGAGAACCCGCTCACGGTCCGCATTCCCTCGCGTCCCGAGGGGACCCTGGAGGCCGTGTCGGAGAAGATCTCCTATGTCGGCGCGGAAGGCCGCAAGAAGGTCTACCTGCTGGTGTCGTTCATGCCCGTCGAGGGCGTGCTCAACGGCAAGCGTGTGGTGATCGAGCGTCCGGTGGAGTTCTTCTTCCCCTCCGGCCAGCTCTCCAGCGAGCACCAGTGGATCACCGCTACCATGCGTAGCCTCTCGCTGGCGGCCCGTGGCGGTTATGTCACCCAGGCGGTGGCCGACCTGCGCAAGGTGGCCTGGGACAAGGGCCTGGTGCGCTGCGGCATGAACCGCTGGGGCAAGCCGATGTTCCATGACTCCGAGGTCGCAGCCATCGCCTGGTCGATCCAGCAGATCCTCTATCGGCGTGGTTTCCTCGACCAGGACGGCAATCAGGTTCCGGTGGAGGAGCTGGTGACGCGCTACGCCCAGCGTCAGGCCAGTGGCCACCTCTGGGTGCCGCCTACCGCGGAGGAGATCGAGCAGGCCGAACGCAAGACCCAGGAGGCCGCCAAGACCCAGGAGGCCGACAAGGCCAAGGGCGATGGTCCCACCGTGGTCGGCCACTGCCCCGAGTGCAACGGCGAGCTGGTCATGATGGACGGCTGCCCCACCTGCTACTCCGGCTGCGGCTGGTCCAAGTGCGGATAACAGCAGTGCGAGGCTAACCGCCAGCCTCGCACCCTCCACCACCCCGGGTCACGAGAGTGACCCGGGGTGGTGCGTTTGGGGGCGTCAGCCGCGTAGCTCGACCCACCCGAAATGACGGCGCAGCCGGTGTGCCAGGCTTTCCAGCGCCTCGGCGGCGGCTCGCCGTGCCGGCTCCATGCCGCTTGCCGTCTCGCAGTAGCCACACTGCAGGGGACACCCCAGCAGGTAGACCACCGCCGCCCGGCGCCTACCCGAGACCGGCGGCCCGGCTGTGATCCATGCCGGGGCGGGCGTGCCAGTAGCCGTCGCAGATCTCGGCGTCGACCAGGCTGAGCGGGTCGGGAGCAGGCAGTTCACCCCGGCGCGCTGCATCGAAGGCCATGACCACCTCTGCCATGCCCTCCGGGCGTGGGCTCAGGCGTGCCACGCCGACACCCATCTCGGCCATGCCCGATACCTCGTGGCGCAGGTCCTGGCAGGCTCCGGAGAGGGTCTGGATGCCGTTGAGGGTAAACACCTGATGGGACGCCTCTTGAGTGCGCAGTGCCAACCCCTCGGGGTGTTTCTGGCAGACGAACTGGCAGCGGTCCTTGGGCTTCTGGTAGCGCCGCGCCGTGAAGCAGCGCGACGACCAGGCCAGCGGCAGATGGCCATAGGCGAACACCTCACAGGGGGCGTCGAGGCCCTGCTGGCGGCAGTCGTCGAGCAGCCGGGCCAGGTCGTCCCGGGACATCTCCACCGGGGCCTGCCAGCGCCGCATGCCGGCGCGGGAGAGTACCGCCAGGGTCGCGGGGTTGTAGAGGTTGAGGGCGGCGCCGGCCACGAAGGGTCGATTTGCCGCCGACAGGCGCTGCAGCGCGCTCTGGTCATTGGCCTCGACCAGGAACTCGCCGTTGTCGCACAGCTTGCGTAGATCGCGCAGGTCGGCCTCGGACTCGATCAGGGTCTGGCTGGAGAGCACCACCTGCTTGCCGCTCTGGGCGAGTTCGCGGCCTATTCCCAGCCAGTCATCGAGCTTCATGTCGCGCCGCCGCGAGCAGACCGACTCACCGAGATGAACGATCTCCACCGGCCAGTCGGCGGCCTCGCGATAGAAGTCGCCATAGTGCTCGCGGGTCCAGTAGAAGAGCACCGGGCCGAGCGACAGCTGAAGCGTGGGGGTAGCGGGCATGGGACTCTCCTATTTCCAGCGGCGCTCGTAGGCGCCCAGGGTGGTCGTGCTGCCTTCGGAGACCTCGCCCAGACCGGTCATCCAGGCGGGCTCGGTGTGGAAGCGTCCCGGGGCTCGTGCCAGGCGGTCCAGGGCCTGACGCCAGATGCCGGCCACCTTCGAGACATAGGCCGGGCTGCGCTGGCGCCCCTCGATCTTCACCGCGGCGATCCCGAGCTCCGCAAGCTCCGGCAGCAGCTCCAGGGTGTTGAGGCTGGTGGGTTCCTCGATGGCGTGATAGGTCTCGCCCTCTACCTCGAAGCGCCCCTTGCACAGGGTGGGGTAGCCGGCGTTCTCGCCCTCGCCGTAGCGGTCGATCAGCACGCCGTTCAGGCGCGACTCGAGGCCCTCCGGGGTCTCCTCCCAGCGCACATGGGCCGCCGGGGAGCAGACGCCGCGGGTGTTGGGGGACTCGCCGGTCAGGTAGGAGGAGAGATAGCAGCGCCCCTCGGCCATGATGCACAGGCTGCCGAAGGCGAATACCTCAAGCTCCACCGGACTCTGCTTCGCCAGGTCGCGTACCTGGGTCATGGAGAGCACCCGCGGCAGCACGGCGCGCTTGATGCCGAACTGGTCGTGGTAGAAGCGCAGCGCCTCATGGCTGGTCGCCGAGCCCTGCACCGAGAGGTGCCGGGCGAGATCCGGGTGGCGGCGGGCGGCATAGTCGAGCAGCCCCATGTCGGCCATGATCAGGGCGTCGACGCCGAGATCCGCGGCCTGGTCCACGGCGCGGGTCCACATCGCCCAGCCGTCCGGCTGCGGGTAGGTATTGATGGCGCAGAAGACCCGCTTGCCGCGAGCGTGGGCGTAGTCGATGCCCTCCCTGGCACGCTTGTCGGTGAAGTTGAGGCCGGCGAACTGGCGGGCGTTGGTGGTGTTCTGAAAGCCGAAATAGACGGCATCGGCCCCTTCATCCACGGCGCGCTTGAGGGCGGGCAGGTTGCCGGCGGGGCAGACGAGCTCCATGGTGAGCCTCCTGTGGTGGGAACTCCGACCATGCTAGTCGACTATCCCGCGCGGCCTTTTGACTCGGGTCATAAGGAGGCGTAGTCGGGTCTGGCGTCGCAGGGCGGGTACCCCAGGCGCAGGGTATCGGGAATGCGCGTCAGGCCATCTGGCAGCGTCACCGCGGCGGCCTGGCTGGCCGTCGTGGTGGCCGCCCCCACGGCGATGCTCAGGCGAGCGCCGGCCAGCGCCAGCCCGTCGTTGACGCCGTCACCGATAAAGGCGACGCCCGAACGGCGCTCCAGCGCTGTGACGAAGTCTGACTTCTGCTCGGGTGAGTGGCCCGCCAGCACGCGCCCCGGCGGGATGCCCAGCCCTACGGCCAGGGTCGCGGCCGCGAATATCAGCGGCAGCAACCATCGGGCAAGACGGTCGGCGAGGTGCTGCATGGCGCTCTTGCGACTGAGCAGGGCGCGCACCGAACGCGCGATGGCGTCGAGCCGGCGCGCGCCTCGACCGCGGCGGCGCAGCCGGCGCAGTGCATGCCCTCGACCGCCAGTACCCGCTCGACTTCGGTGGGCGCCGCCGCGTGAGCCCCGCCGGCGGCATTGGTGATGGTGACGTTCACTCTGGAAGAGTGAAGCTATCGCCGAGTGCCTCCACGCTCCAGGCGTCGTGATCGCCGTAGCGCTCCCGGTGCTCCTTCACCAGCGCCGGTTCGATCGCCGCGGCGTCGTTGTCCCAGGCGCCGCGGACATAGCTCAGCACCGTGGCCAGCTCCTCGGCGGAGAGCTTGTCGCCGAAGGCCGGCATGTTGCCCTGGTACTCCTCGCCGTCCACCGTGATCGGTCCGCTCAGGCCATCGTTGACGATCGCGACCGGCAGGGCGGGATCATTCAGCAGCCAGCGGCTGCCGACCAGCGGGGGAAAGGTGCCGGCCACGCCCTGGCCGGTTGGTTGATGGCAGGCGGCACAGTGGGTGGCGAAGAGCTTCTCGCCGTTCACACCACTACTGGCTGGCTCCTGCACCACGGCGGTGCGGCTGTCACCGCCCGTCAGCGGGGCACCGATGTTCCAGGCGTAGTAGCCGACGCCCCACACCAGCAGTATGCCGATCCAGATTATCACCAGGCGCGGTACCGGCCGCTGCCCCTCGCTGGGCTCGGGGTTTTCGCGCCGCTGGGCGCGCCGGGTATCGCGGGAACTCATTGGCCTTCTCCTTGCGCCTGCGCCGTCTCCGCCTGGGGCAGAGTCGAGGCGGGGTAGGTGCGGTCGAGTGACAGCAGGTAGGAGGTCAGCTCCAGCGCCTCGCGGGTCGCCACCACGGTGCCCGACTCGGGACCGTAGGGTTCGGGAATCTTGACCACGCGATCGCCCTCCGCGGGCGTATCGACCACGCGGAACAGGAAGCGATAGGCGGGCATGATGCTGCCTTCGACCACCGCGCGCGGGTTGTAGAGGTGCAGCAGGTGCCAGTCCACGCTGGGCTGGCGCGCCCCGATATTGAACAGGTCGGGTCCGGTGCGCATGGTGCCCATCAGGTGGGGCTGGTCGAAGGTGTAGTCGCCGGGCACCGAGGGCCGTCCCCAGCCGCGCTCGCCGTCGGCGCTGGAGAAGCCGGGGTCGCGGGGCTGCTGGCTGTGGCAGTAGACGCAGCCGTTGGCAATGTAGAGCTCCCGGCCGCGCTGCTGTGCGGTGGTGTAGGGCTCGAGCTGTTCTGGGACGGCCTCGGAAGAGAGCTGCACATAGGGCATGGCCACCAGGGTGAGCATGGCCAGCAGCAGGATGAGTGCCGCCCCGACCATGATCGCTAAGGCACGCTTCATTGCTGGGCCTCCACGCTGCTGTGCTTGTGCTTGTGCTGGCGCTCACCGGCGCGGAACAGCGTCGGCTGGCGCCGGTCCTTGCCGCGACGGGTCAGCATGGCCACGAAGTGCACGGCGAATATCAGATGACCCAGGGCCATCATGGCGCCGCCCAGGGTGCGCGCCTCCAGGTAGGGCAGGGTGAGGCGCACGATCTCCATGAATGGCGTGTCGGCGTCGAGCAGGGACAGGCCCTGTAGCCAGCCGCCTACGGAGAGCGCCACGACGTAGATCAGGATGCCGATCGAGACCAGCCAGAAGTGCAGGGTGATGAGGGGCCGCCAGGGCCACTCCCAGTTCAGCAGGCGCGGCATGATGAAGTAGATGGCGCCGAACAGGATCATGCTGAGGAAGGCGTACATCCCCAGGTGGGCGTGACCCACGGTGTAGTGGGTGAAGTGGGTGATGACATTGACGCTACGTAGCGCCTCCATGGAGCCCTGCAGCGACGACACGGTGTACATCAGCGCCCCGATCCAGACGAAGCGCAGGGTGGGCGAGCGCCGCAGCATGCCGAAGTGGCCCCACATGGTGCCATGGTGATTGATGGCGACGGTGATCACCGGTATCGACATCATCACGCTGTGCACGATGGAGAGCGTGACCAGCCAGGTCGGCACCGGCCCGCCCACCAGGTGATGGATGCCCACCTGGCTGTAGAACAGCGCCAGCGACCAGAAGCCGATCAGCGACAGCTGATAGGAGATGATCGGCCGGCCCAGGATCTTGGGAATCATGTAGTAGGCGATGCCGACCCCGATGGGAGTCACCCAGAGCCCCAGCACGTTATGGGCGAACCACCAGTTGACGGTGGCACCGGAGGCGCCGGGGAAGAGGCCGGGCAGGTTGGCCAGCAGGAAGAGGATGGGAAACCATACCAGGGCGGCCAGCAGGTACCAGCTGGTGACATAGAGGTGCGAGACACGCCGATTGGCGGCCGTCAGCACCAGAGGAATGGCACACAGGCCGCCGCCGATCACGAACAGGATGTCGACCTGCCAGGGGAATTCCAGCCACTCCTCTCCGTCGGAAAGCCCCAGGTTGATCGCCACCAGGCCCAGAATCATGCCGAGGTTCCAGAGGCCGGCCCCCGACAAGGCGTATCTGCCGCCCACCAGTGCCGTCTTGAACAGTCGCGGAATCAAAAAGATCGCGACCCCGACGCCGGCCATGGAGGCCCAGCCGTAGGCAACGGCATTGAGGTGCATGGGGCGAACCCGGCCGAAGGTGAGCCATTCGCTGTCGGCCAGCAGCTCGGGCCAGTGGAACTTGGCGGAGGTCAGCAGGCCGTAGCCGGAGCCAACCAGCAACCACAGCACCGCCGAGCCGAGCCAGGCCATCGTCGCGCGGCGGGAAGAGAGGTCCGCCTCTCCCCGCGCTCTCAGTTCGTCGGCGCTGACGTTGTCGTCGGTCGTTTCGGGGGTCACGGCGCGGGCCGGGTCCTCGCTGTACCCCTCCTCGCCCTCGAGAAAGATGGTTCTGGCGGCGAGTCGGCCGTGACTGAACTGGTTGGTGGCGATGGACCAGATCAACAGCAGCAGGCCCACTGCCGATACCACGAATGTGATGATAAGCAGGATAGCAATGGTGGGGGTCATGGAGTGCCTTCGATACTGTCTGCCTGCGCCGTCGTTGCAGGTTGGCCGGACAGGGAATGCTTTGTCGGAAGTTAGGTAGAACGGTGTGATTAACGCCCAATCTAAATTGATGATATATTGATGTATAATGAATATATTGGCGATTTGATATCAATAATGTTGATTCATGAGGGCGGATGGATATCGAACTGGCCAGGACATTCCTGGAGATTCTGCGCTACGGCAGCTTCAGTGGGGCGGCGGAGTCACAGCATGTCACGCAGACCACGGTCACCATGCGGATGCGCAAGCTGGAAGAGCGTCTCGGTTGCCGGTTACTGGAGCGCAATCGTGGTGGGGTGGCGATGACTGCCGACGGCGAACGCTTTGCCGAGCATGCCGCACGGCTGGTGCAGGTGTGGGAGGCCGCACAACGCGAGCTGCCGTTACCTCAGGGCATCCAGCGAATGCTCTCGCTGGGAGGGGAGACCAGCCTGTGGGACCCTCTGCTGACAGGTTGGCTGAATGCCCTCCGGGAGTCACAGCCTCAACTGGCGGTACGCATCGAGGTCGGTGCCCGTCACGAGCTTCAGGAGAAGTTGACCCAGGGCATGCTGGATGCGGCCCTGGTGCATCAGGTGGACTACTGGCCCAGCATGCAGGTCGAGCTCCTGCAAGAGGAAAGGCTGGTGATGGTGCGCACGCCGGGAGCCGATGCCACCAGCCCCTATCTTTATGTGGATTGGGGAGAGCTTTTCCGCCGTGAGCATGATGCGGCGCTGCCCCAGTTTGCCAGCCCGGTAATCGAGGTGAACCTGGGGCCGCTGGCCCTGCACTATCTCCTCAGCCATTCGGGGATGGGCTACTTTCGGCTAGGCGTCGTTCAATCCTACCTCGACCAGGGAGTACTCGAGCGAGTCCCTGGCATGCCGGAGTTCTCCTATCCCGTCTATCTGCTCCATCCGCGCGAGCGCAGGCCGGCGGGACTCGATGACGCTCTCACGCTTCTGTATCGACAAGTGGGCAGGATGGAATGACGGGCGTCCGATGCAGGGTGTCGCCAGTCGCCATCGTGATGGCGAAGTATCCCGGAAAGAGCCCGGCCGCGGCGCGATCGAGCCGCATGGCACTGCGCCTGAGCAGGGCCGGCATCAGTTCCCCGGCTCCGGGCCCAGCGCCTGGTGCAGGTCGGCAAGCAGGTCCTCGACATCCTCCAGGCCGACAGAGAGGCGCAGCATGCCGTCGCTGATGCCGCGTCGTGTGCGCTCCTCGGCCGAGAGATCCGCATGGGAGGTGGTGCAGGGCTGGGTCACCAGGCTCTCGGCACCCCCGAGGCTTGGGGCCAGGGCGAAGAGTGCCAGCCGGTCGGCCACGGCGGTGGCGGCAGCGCGCCCGCCGGCAATCTCCAGGGTGAGCATGCCACCGAAGCCACGCATCTGACGCCTTGCCAACGAATGCCCGGGGTGTGAGGGCAGGCCGGGATAGAGCACCCGGTCGATGGCGGGATGATCCAGCAGTGCCTCGGCGATGGCCTGGGCGGAAGCCTCATGGCGCTGCATGCGCAGCGGCAGGGTACGCAGGCTTCTCGACAGCAGCGAGGCTATCTGGGGGGAAAGGGCGCTGCCCAGGTTCTGACGCCATCGCCACATCGGCTCGAGCAGCCTGGCCGGCCCCATGACGGCACCGGCGGTCAGGTCGCTGTGCCCGCCCAGGTACTTGGTGGCGCTGTGTACCACGATATCGGCCCCCAGCGCCAGCGACTGCTGATTGATGGGGGTAGCGAAGGTGGCATCCACCGCCACCAGGGCGCCGTGGCGGTGGGCCTGCTCGGCCACCGCCGCGATATCGATCAGCTGCAGCGTCGGATTGGTCGGTGTTTCCAGGTAGACCAGCCCCGCACCCGACGCCAGCAGACGCTCCAGCGTATCGGGGTCATGCCCTTCCGGCATGAAGTGCGTCTCGATGCCCAGTTCGGGAAGCTGCTGCTCGAGCAGGCCCAGGGTACCGCCATACACCTCGCCCAGGCAGACGATGCCGCGCCGACCATGACTCAGGAACAGGGTGCTGATGGCGGCCATGCCGGATGAGAAGGCCCATGCCGCCTCGGCTCCCTCCAGCGCGGCCAGTGTCTCCTCCAGGGCAAAGAGAGTGGGGTTGAGGCCATAGCGGGAGTAGAGGGAGCCGCGGCGGCGGCCTTCGGTCACCTCCAGCAGCGCGGCGGTGTCCGGATAGGCGAAGGTGGTGGTGTCGTAGATCGGCATATGCGGGCTGCCGAAGGCATCACGCTGCTGCTGGCCATGGATGGCCCGGGTGGCGGGCCCGAGGTGGGACGAGCGAGTCTGTGGCATCCTGATTCTCCGACGAGTCGTGCCTGAATCTAGCCCTGTTTTCCCATGTTATCCATTTTATTACAATAAGTTAGAGTGATTGAGAAAGGCATGGTTCATGATATTCAGTGACTTTCCCGCATAAATTGATCGTGGTCAGAGATGTGACAACGAGGCCTGGCAGAGTCGCCAGGTGACCGCCGAAGGTAGTAATCAATTACTATCTTTTGAGATGCCAGCATGCCTATTTTCCATCACGCACGACGCTCAGGAATCCGCTCCGTCGTTGGCCTGCTGCTGGCGACACTGCTGGTACAACTCCCATTACTACGATCCCTTCTATAACACAGCGCTTGAACAGCATAACAGCGCCGCCGCCCTGGCCGGGGCGGCGCTGCTATGCGTATAGCTGTTATGCGTATCTAGGTGTGAGTGGCTTCAGGCGACGCCGAGGGGCTGCGAGGGGCCGAAGTGCTCGTAATGGCGGCGCTCATCGGGCACTCCCAGCTCGGCCAGCGCCCTGTCCACGGCGGTCATGAAGCCCTGGGGGCCGACGAAGTAGCAGCGGCCGCCTTTCGGCAGGTAGCTTGCCAGCAGGTCGCGATCGATTCGCCCGCTATGGTCGGCGGCACTGCCCGACTCGTGGATGCTGATGGCGTGTAGCCGATCGGGGTGCTTCGCGGCCAGGGCAGCGACCTCGTCACGGAAGGCGTGGTGCTCGGCATCCAGGGCGGCGTGCAGATAGACCACGCGTCGCCCCTGGCGCAGGGCATGGTGCGCCATGGGCAGCAACGGCGTCTGGCCGACCCCACCGCTGGCCAGAAGAAGAGGCTCGTCACCCTCGGCCAGGGTCAGGTCGCCGGCCGGTGGCAGCAGTGCGAGGGTATCACCCACCCCCATGGCGTCATGCAGATGGCGGCTGGCTCGGCCCCTTGGCTCGCGCTTGACCGAGATCCGGTAGCTCTGGCCGTTGGGCAGGGCCGACAGGCTGTAGTGTCGATAGACCGGCTCACCGTCGAGGGTCAGGCGTACGCCGATGTACTGGCCTGGCACATGGTCGGCGACGGGGCCACCGTCCACCGGCTCGAGCACGAAGGAGCGGATCACCGCACTCTCCTGGCGAACGGCGGCGATGCGGAACTCACGCGGCCCGCGCCAGCCGCCGGGGCACCGTTCGAACTCGCGATAGCGATACTCCTCCAGCTCGATAAGCAGGCCGGCCAGCTCCTCGTAGACGCCCTGCCAGGCGGCCGCCACCTCCGGCGTCACGGCGTCGCCCAGCACCTCGCCGATGGCGGCCATCAGGCATTCGCCGACCAGCGGGTAGTGCTCGGGTCGGATATCCAGGGAGACGTGCTTGCCGACGACGATGGCTAGGGTCTCGCGTACCTTTTCACGATCATGGCGCAGCTGCACATAGGCGAGCACGGCGGCCGCCAGCGCCCGTGGCTGGCCGCCATCGGCCTGATGAGCCTGGTTGAACAGCGGCTTCACTTGTGGGTAGCGCTGGAACAGCAGCGGGTAGAAGCGTTGGGTGATGGCGTCGAGGTGTTCGGCGACCACCGGGGCGGTGGCGGCGATCAGGTGTTCCTGCTCCTGGGTCAGCATCGAGGGGCTCCGTGGCGGGGGATGTGTTTAAGATGCGTACAAAATACATCTTTATTATCCTCGACACCACCCCGTGACACTACGCCGCGGCAATGCTCCTGGCTCAAACGCTCCTGGCTCAGTAGGCCCAGACGATGGCCATCAGCAGTCCCCAGGCCAGCACACCGGCGGCCATGATGGTGTAGGTGGCCGACATGGTGTTGATGTCGTTGTCGCGGCGTTCGCACAGCGCCTGAAGCCCGTGATAGACGAGGCTGCAGGAGATGCCCAGGGCCACCAGCACCGCCAGGGCATTGAGCAGCAGGCTGGGGATCAGCAGCACGATCGCCGATGACCACAGCGGCAGTGGTGCGAGGGCCGCCAGCAGGTAGGCGTCGTGATAGTCGATCGAGAGTTCACGGGTGCCATTGACGACGGCATGGATCAGCCAGCCCATCACGAAGAAGGTCAATAGCTCGGCCAGGAACAGGATGGTGGTGATAAAGCGCCACTCCCTGTCGGCGAAGCCCATGACGAAGTCATCCCCGTAGTGGGTACCGGCGTAGTAGAGCAGCACCGGCGGCAGCAGCGACATGGGCAGCACCAGGCACCAGCCCAGGGCAGGAATCGACGGCTTGCGGCCCTGCAGCGACTTCCAGCCCGCCTGGTGGGTAAAGGGCAGTCGAATCACGGTCAGCGGGTTCATTGCGGTATCCTCGGCGGTGGAAAAATATCATTATATGATATTATTGCTTAACGTTTAGGCAGCAACCTTCCTGCTGTCAAGCGGCTGAGACGTTGACCATGCCCATGCTGGATGCCCCTTATGAGCAATGACGCCCTTACCAAGCAGGACTTTCAGCGCCTTTCTCACTTTCGCTACCAGCTACGCTGCTTTCTGCGTCAGAGCGAGGATATCTGTCGCGAGCACGGCCTGACGCCGCTGCAGTACCAGCTGCTGCTTCATCTGCTGGGGTTCGAGAGGCGGGAGTGGGCGTCCGTCGGCGAGCTGGCGGAGCGGCTCCAGGCCAAGCACCACGGCACGGTGGCGCTGGTCGATCGCTGCGAACAGCTGGGCCTGGTGGAGCGCCGCACGAGTCGTGGCGACCGCCGGCGTATCGAGGTGCACCTGCTGGACCGTGGCGCCGAGCTGGCCCGGCGGATTGCCGAGCTGCACCAGCCGGAACTGCGTCACCTGCATGAGGAGTTCCACCTTCCCGGATGGCCCGAGCTGACCTGAGTGGCGAAGGGGCAAGCTGACCTGAATCAATGCGCACCGGGCCGTCTTCTGGTCTCCTTGCTGCGTTTCTCACCCATCCGAGGAGATGACATGAGCGATACACGCCAGCAGGACTGGGACCCCCGCGCCGAGGATGTCCTCGACGACCAGATTGCCGCCTATGACAGGATGCGCGGCCGCTGCCCGGTGGCCTTCAGCGACTACCTGCAGTGGTCCTTGTTTCGCCATGCAGATGTGAGGCGCGTTCTCGAGGATCACGACACCTTCAGCAATGCGGCCAGCCGTCACCTCTCGGTGCCCAATGCCATGGACCCGCCCGAACACACGCACTTTCGGCGCATCATCGAGCCCTATTTCGGGCCCGAGGCCATGGCCGAGTTTGCCCCGCAGTGCCGTGCCATCGCCGAGGGGGTGGTGGCCCGGCTTCCCGCCGACGGAGAGGTGGAGGCGATGGCCGAGATGGGGCAGGACTTCGCTCTGGAGATCCAGTGTGCCTTCATGGGCTGGCCGACCACGCTGCACGAGCCGCTGCGGGCCTGGGTGAAGCGCCAGCAGGCCGCCACCCTGGCCCAGGATCGTGAGGCGCTGGGGGAGCTGGCCTGTGAGTTCGACGGGGTGATCCGCGAGCAGCTGGCCAGCCGTCGCACGGCCGGCGATGATGCCCCGGATGATGTCACCACCCGCATCATGAACGAGACCGTCGAGGGCCGTGCGCTGACCGACGAGGAGATCGTCAGCATCCTGCGCAACTGGACGGTGGGGGAGCTCGGCACCATCTCGGCGAGCATCGGTATTCTGATGCGCTACCTGGCCGCCGACCCCGAGCTGCAGGGGCGGCTGCGTGCCGATCGCCACCAGCTCTCGACGGCCATCGACGAGATCCTGCGCCTCGACGCGCCGTTGATGTCCAATCGGCGCATCGCCACCCGTGCGGTGGAGGTCGGCGGCCGTCGCCTCGAGGCCGGCGAACGCCTGACGATCCTGTGGGGCTCGGCCAATCGCGACGAGGCGGTATTCGAGGCTCCCGACGAGGTCCACCTGGATCGCGACCCCGCAGACAACCTGCTCTATGGGGCGGGAATCCATGTCTGTCCCGGAGCGCCGCTGGCGCGCATGGAGCTCGAGGACTTCATGGATGCGCTGCTCGACGCCACGGTCGACATCGCCCCGCTGCCGGGTCGCCCCGCGGTACGCGCGCTCTATCCTGCCGGCGGCTACTCCGAGGTGCCGCTGCACGTGCGTCGCTGATCCCTCACTATCTTCTCCCTGAGCCCTCATAAAGCAGATAGCGAGAGGCGCCGGGGCAGACCGAAGAGGGGGCCGGGGTAGCGCCAGAAATGGGTTTACAGCGCCCCCTCGTCGAGCAGCTAGTCAACTCCGGTTGCTTCGCTCCGGCGGCGGAACGGCCTTTCTAATAAGAAGCATTTTTGATGCCTGTAATGGAAGTCATGCGCCCGTCGGCGCACAATGATCCCATCCAAGCCTCCTGACGGGGTATCCTGACATGTCCTCCTCCCGCACCAGCCAGACCGCCATCTCGCCGACGCATCTACCCGTGGCGCGCCTGGCCTTCCGGCCCTTCTTCCTGCTCGCCGCGCTGTTCAGCATCCTCTCCCTGATGGTGTGGTTCGCCTTCTGGCACGGCGATATCCTGCTGCGCCCCCAGGGGGGGCTGATGTTCTGGCACCAGCACGAGATGCTGTTCGGCTTCGCCACCGCCGTGGTGGCGGGCTTCCTGCTCACCGCGGTGCAGAACTGGACCGGACTGCCCAGCCTGAAGGGTGGCCCGCTGCTGGGCCTGGTCGGGCTCTGGTTGCTGGCGCGGGTGCTGATGGCCTTTCCCATGGCGCTGCCGGGCTGGCTGGTGGCGACGGTCGATCTCGCCTTCCTGCCGGTGGTGGCGGCGGTGATGGCGAGCCTGGTGATTCGCGCCCGGCGCTGGCGAAACCTGATCTTCCTGCCGGCTTTGGGGCTTCTGACCCTGGCCAACCTGCTGATGCACCTGGGCGACTTGAGCGGCAAGGCGGAACTGATCCGGCCCGCCGCTCACCTGGCGGTATTGCTGATCACGCTGCTGATGGTGGTGGTGGGCGGCCGGGTGATCGCCATGTTCACCGCCAACCGGCTGGGCCTCACGCGCAAGCCACCGATCCCGGCCCTCGAGACCCTGAGCCTGGGCAGCGTGATGGCGGTGGTGGTGAGCCAGCTGCTTGTTGCCCTGGGGGTGCCGCTACCGACGTGGCTGTTGGCAGGGCTGATGGGGCTTGCGGCATTGGCCAATGCCGTGCGCATGTCGCGCTGGGGCGGCCTGCACGGCTGGCGTGAGCCGCTGCTGTGGGGACTGCATCTGAGTTACGCCTGCATTCCGCTGGGCCTCGCCATGTGGGCCCTGGCGCTGCTCGCCGACAGCCGCGCCGATGCCGCGCTGCATGCCCTGACCATCGGTGGCATGGGCACCATGATGCTCTCGATGATGGCACGCGTCTCGCTGGGCCATACCGCGCGCCCCGTCCGTACGCTACCCGGCATCGGTGTGGCCCTGGGGCTGCTGGTGGCCGCCGCACTGCTGCGTTCACCGGTACTGGTGCTGTTCCCGCAGATCACCCACTGGACCTATAACCTGGGAATCATCTTCTGGTGCCTGGCCTACGGGGTCTTCCTGTTCCACTATACGGGCCCGCTGCTGTCGCCGCGTGCCGATGGCAAGGATGGCTAACCCGAGACAAGGAACCCCTCGTGATGGAGAACTACCTGGTGATCAAGCATCTGCATATCACCGCCGCCACCCTGAGCATTCTCTTCTTCATGCTGCGTGCCGTCTGGTCGGTGCGCGAGGCGTCGCTGCTGCAGGCGCGCTGGGTCAGGATCGCCCCCCATATCATCGACACCCTGCTGTTGACGCTGGGTGTGGTGCTGATGGTGATGCTCTCCCTGTGGCCCCATCAGCACCCCTGGCTCGCCGCCAAGCTGATCGCCCTGCTGGCCTATATCGGCCTGGGAACCGTGGCGATCAAGCGTGGGCGGAGCCCGGCGACGCGCGGCATGGCCGCCGTGGCCGCGGTGCTCGTCTTCCTCTATATGCTGGGGGCGGCCATCCGTCATAGCGCGCTCTCCTGGCTGGCCTGACTCGAGAGCCACATGACATCGATCCGCCGTGACGTGGGGCGAGTCGATAGGCCTATACTGATGTGACACTCCTCCGCAGCAAGGAAAATGGCATGTCGAAACAGGATCTACCTTCCGGTGCCGGCCAGGTGGCCGAGCAGTATCCCGAGGTGTGGGACGCCTACGCCGAGCTGGGCAAGGCCTGCGCCGAGAGCGGCCCGCTGGATGCCCGCACGCGTCGGCTGGTAAAGCTGGCCCTGGCCGTGGGTGCGCGCTCCGAGGGTGCCGTGCACTCCCATGCCCGCCGCGCCCTGGAGGAGGGCGAGACCAGCGAAGCCCTCAAGCAGGTGGCCATGCTGTCTATCCCCACCCTGGGGCTGCCGCGTGGTGTCGCCGCCCTCACCTGGATCGAGGACATCACCGACGAGCGCTGAGCACTATCCTTGGGCGACAGATTTCTCACCCCTGTCGCCCCTTCCTTCCCGCACTAATTGACCGGCGTCAAAGTCTGACGCCCTTCTCGTCTGCTAGTCTTAACATGTATCGATAATGCATGTTAATAAATCGCCAGGCGCCAATCGCAGATCAGCGACGCGCCTGCCAGACGAGCAAGGGGGAAAGGCTCATGGCCGACGGTCTCACCAAGTCGGCGGCCCGCAATATCTTCTATGGCGGGTCGCTGTTCTTCTTTCTGCTTTTCGCCGCCCTGACGGCGCACAGCCACTGGTACATGGTCAACAAGTCCACCGACAAGGAGGGGCTCACCGAGTCGGTCGTGGAAGGCAAGCACATCTGGGAAAGGAACATGTGTGTCAACTGCCACAGCATCATGGGCGAGGGCGCCTACTTCGCACCGGAGCTGGGCAACGTCTGGGAGCGCTACGGCGGCCACCAGAACCCCGAGGCGGCGCGTGCCGGCCTGGCCGCGTGGATTCGTGCCCAGCCCCTGGGCACCCAGGGCCGCCGCCAGATGCCGGCCTACGACTTCAGCGACGAGGAGATGAGCGCGCTGATCGACTTCCTCGAGTGGACCGACAGCATCGACGACCAGGACTGGCCACCACATCCCGCCGGGTAAGCCACCTGACCGCGGGGTCGTCTGACCGCCGGACCGCCGCAACGCGGATGAATCAAGGAGAACGACACCGATGAAATATGAAACCCAGAAGGTGGCACTGCCATTCTTCATGGTGGCCATGGCGCTCTTTGCCCTGCAGATCGTCTTCGGGCTGCTGGCCGCCGCCGTCTATGTCTGGCCGAACTTCATGGCCGAGGCCATGCCCTTCAATATCATGCGGGTGAGCCATACCAACCTGCTGATCGTGTGGCTGCTGCTTGGCTTCATGGGCTCCACCTACTATCTGATGCCGGAAGAGGCGGAGCGCGAGATCCATAGCCCCACCATCGCCTATATCCAGCTGGCGATCTTCGCCTTCGCCGGTGCCGCGGCGCTGGTCGGCTACCAGTTCGGGATCCACGAGGGGCGCGAGTTCCTGGAGCAGCCGTTCTGGGTCAAGGTGCTGATCACCATCTCCTTCCTGATGTTCCTGTTCAACACCAGCATGACGCTCGCCAAGGGGCGCAGAACCGCCATCAACATGGTGCTGATGCTGGGCCTGTGGCTGGCCGCGGTGTTCTGGCTGTTCGCCTTCTACAACCCCAGCAACCTCGCCGTGGACAAGCTCTACTGGTGGTGGGTGGTGCACCTCTGGGTCGAGGGTGTCTGGGAACTGATCATGGCCTCCCTGCTCGGCTACCTGTTGATCAAGATGACCGGCGTCGACCGCGAGGTGATCGAGAAGTGGCTCTACGTCATCGTCGGCCTGGCGCTGTTCTCGGGCCTGCTGGGCACCGGACACCACTACTACTGGATCGGCGCGCCGAGCTACTGGCAGCCCATCGGCAGCATCTTCTCCACCCTGGAGGTGCTCCCCTTCTTCGCCATGGTGGTGTTCGCCTTCACCATGTTCTGGAAGGGCAGCCGTAACCACCCCAACAAGGCCGCCATGCTGTGGGCACTCGGCTGCCCGACCATGGCCTTCTTCGGCGCCGGCGTGTGGGGCTTCATGCACACCCTGCACTGGGTCAACTACTACAGCCACGGCACCCAGGTCACCGCGGCCCATGGCCACCTGGCCTTCTACGGGGCCTACGTGATGCTGCTGCTGGGCATCATCAGCTTCGCCATGCCCCAGCTGCGCCGCGTTCAGCCCTACAACCAGGTGATCAACATGTGGGGCTTCTGGATCATGACCGGCGCCATGGCCTTCATGACCTTCACACTGACCTTTGCGGGCGTCGTCCAGACCCACCTGCAGCGTGTGCTGGGCATGAACTTCATGGAGGTGCAGGACCAGCTGGTGCTGTTCTACGCCATGCGGCTGGGCGCCGGCGTCGCCGTGGCCATCGGTGCCTGCCTGCTGCTCTATGCCTTCTTCGGCCCTGTCCGCGAGCAGGTTCCCGCTGGTGGCACCCAGTTGACCGCAGGCCCGGGTCGCGCCTGATCACCCGAGGGCCCCGCAAGGGGCCTTCTTCGATTGTCTTTGCTGATGGTTTTTGATGACTGTCCCTGATGGAGTTATGCCATGACCCTCTCCACCGCGGCGGCGAAGCCCGCCGACCGGGAGATTCCCTACTACGACAGCGTGGGCAACGAGTGTGCGATGTTCGAGCACGCCTATGCCCAGCGCCTGCCGCTGCTGCTCAAGGGCCCCACCGGCTGCGGCAAGACCCGCTTCGTCAGTCATATGGCTGCCAGACTGGGCAAGCCGCTGTTCACCGTCTCCTGTCACGACGACCTTACCGCCGCCGACCTTACCGGACGCTACCTGCTGCAGGGCGGCGAGACACGCTGGGTCGATGGGCCTCTCACCCGCGCCGTGCGCGAGGGCGGCATCTGCTACCTCGACGAAGTGGTCGAGGCGCGCAAGGATGTAACCGTGGTGCTGCACCCGCTGACCGACGACCGCCGACTGCTGCCGCTGGAGCGTACCGGCGAGCTGCTCGAGGCGCCGGACGACTTCATGCTGGTGGTCTCCTACAACCCCGGTTATCAGCATATCCTCAAGTCACTCAAGCCCAGCACCCGCCAGCGCTTCGTGGCGATGACCTTCGACTTCCCCCCGCCGAAGGTCGAGCGCGATATCGTGGCCCGCGAGAGCGGCCTGGAACCGGATCGCTGTGCGGCACTGGTCAACCTGGCGGCCAGCCTGCGGGCCATGAAGGGCCAGGATCTGGAGGAGGGCATCTCCACTCGCCTGCTGGTCTACTGCGCGACCCTGATCCAGGCCGGCATGCCGATCCGCGACGCCGCCCGCGCCACCCTGGTGGAGCCACTCACCGATGATACCGACGTCCAGGAGGGCCTGATGGAAGCCATTCGGGCGACCTTCGGCTGAGACGATACCGATAGGGTGCCGAGGAATCTGGCAGATACGGCTCGCCGGACAGGGGCGCCGGGGGCAGGTCGAAGAGGAGGTCATTTGCCAGGGATGGCAAATGTAGCGCCCAGGGACGGGTTCACAGCGCCTCCTCGTAGGTCCTGCCACCGGGGAAAGCCCCGGCGGTCCATCCGTGCTGCGTCACACCGGCTCGACACGTATATCAGGAGGCTATGGATGCTGGACTTTCTTGAGGTCGAGGAGACCGTCGGCCGCTACTGGCACCGCTGGGCTTCCGGGGCGGCGAGCTACCCCGACCATCCCGAGGCGGCGGTCAGCCTCGAGAGCCTGCGCCCCATGCTCGGCGTCTTCTTTCGTGCCGGCGGAGGAGAGCAGGGCATCGAGGTGGCCGCCATCGCCCGGCGCGCCTCGGCCCACCGGCTGAGCCTGCGCCAGCGCCTGGGTCTCGACGAGGAGTCCCTCGACCAGGCCCGCCGCGATGAGGAGCATCTGCTGCTGCCACCGCGCCTGGCGCTGTTTCCCGAGGCCTCCCTCAACCGCGACCTCTATCTATGGCTGACCGCCTATCTGGCCGAGGCGCGGCCGCGGGGTCTTCCCGAGGATCCCCTGCAGGCCGACCTGACGCGGCTGCGCGAGGCGCGCCGTACCACCCGGGCCGCCCTGGCGCGCTTCCCCGGGCTGACCGAGCGCTATGTGCGGCTATGTGGCGAGCTGCTCGCCATCCGCCCCCAGCGCAAGCGCCTGCCCGCCATGGAGCGGGCCCTGGAGGCCGCACTCTGTGCCGAGCTGGGGGCGCTTGACCCCGAGGACGCCTGGGCGGTGGCCATGCAGCGCGCCATCCGTGAGGATGACTTCCCCCTCGAGGAGTTTCGTGCCCCCCGCGGCTATCGTCCGCCGCTGCCGGTGCCGCTCTGGGGTCAGGCGGTAACCCTTGGGACCAGCAGCGGCGCCCGCGAGGAGAGTGCGGATGACGAGGAGCTGCCCGATGCCGCCGCCTCGGCCGACGACGACCATGGCAAGCGCCAGGCCGATCGTCGCGAGCAGGAGCAGGCCGATCGCGATGATCCTCTGATGCTCAACAATATGGAGAAGATGCTCTCCTGGGCCGAGATGGTGAACCTCAATCGTCATGTGGAGGACGAGGACGAGGAAGAGGCGAGGCAGGCGGCGGACCAGATGGACGAGATCGTGCTCAGCGCCAATCGCAAGAAGGCCGCCTCCCGCCTCAAGCTCGACCTCGACCTGGCCCCCGAGGAGGCCGCCGGTGGCCGCCTCAAGGGCAAGCACCCCTACCCGGAGTGGAATCATCGCAAGCAGACCTATCTGCCCGATCACTGCCTGGTGCTCAGCGACGTGCAGAGCGAGGAGGGGGAGAACTGGGAACCGGATGAAGCGACTCGTCGGCGTATCCGTCGCGTGCGGCGCGAATTCGAGGCACTGCGCCCGCGGCGCGAGATCCTGCGTGGTCAGCTGGATGGTAGCGAGCTCGACATGGACGCCGTGATCCGCTCGCGCTGCGATCTGGCCGCCACCGGCGAGGCGAGTGACCGCCTCTATCTGGCCAGCCGCACCCAGGCTCGGGATCTGGCGGTCTCGATCCTGGTGGATGTGTCGCTCTCCACCGAGGCGTGGCTGCAGGATCGCCGCGTGCTCGATGTGGCCAAGGAGGCCCTGCTGGTGCTGGGGCACGGTCTGGCGGGCTGCGGCGACGACTACTCGATCCACAGCTTCACCTCCCAGCGTCGCCACAAGGTGTGGGTCAATACGCTAAAGTCATTCGACGAGCCCATGGGGGAGCGGGTGACGCGGCGTATCTCGGCGCTGAAGCCGGGTAGCTACACGCGCATGGGACCGGCGATTCGTCACCTCTCCAGGCAGCTGAGCGAGCGTCCCAACCGTCATCGCCTGCTGCTGATGCTGACCGACGGCAAACCCAACGATAACGACTACTATGAGGGCCGCTACGGTATCGAGGATACCCGCAAGGCGGTGCTCGAGGCGCGGCGCCAGGAGGTGAAGGTGTTCGGGGTGACCATCGATCGCGAGGCGGGGCAGTATATCCCTCACCTGTTCGGTCGCGGTGGCTACGCCATCGTACAGCGTCCCGAGCACCTCGCCCTGGCGTTGCCGAGCATCTATCGCCAGATCATCGCCACCTGAGCCGCTGTCATCCGAACCATCGCCGAGGAGATGCGCCCATGACCTCTCGAACCCGACTGATTCTCGCCGTGGCGGCCTGGTGTCTGGTCGCCGTGGCGCTGGTGCTGCCGCTGGTGTGGCTGATCAATAACCGCGACTGGGGTGTCGGCCTGATACTGCTGGCGCCGGTGCTGGTCTACGGCCTGATGCGCCTGGGGCGTTCCCTGGAGAGCTGGGCTCGGGCGAGTGCACCGCCGAAGCATCCTCAGCGACGCTAGGACGATAGAATGTGACGAAATATGAGGGGCGCTGGTGGCAAGCCGACGAGGAGGTCCTATGCCAGGGATGGCATCGGTAGCGCCCAGGGAGGGGTCCACAGCGCCTCCTCAAAGGCTTGCCTCCAGATCAGCCCCGACCGATCAGGGCTAGATGCGATAGCCTCGCCTGCACTTGCAGGCCCTTTGTTGTGTGACGCTCAAGCAATGCGCCTCAGGCCATCCGGCCCACCAGATAGCCGGTACCGATCAGCGCCAGGGTGAGGATCACCAGGCCCACGAAGGCCCCCTTCCAGGCCGGGGTGGCCCTGCGCAGGTTGAGATAGACCATCAGCAGGCGCTGGGCCTTGAAGCCGGTGGCCAGGATGACCAGCGCCGCCGACCATAGCGGCAGCGTCTGCCAGTCACTGGCGTCGAGCAGCGCCGAGACCATCGACACCACCGTCAGGCCCATCAACACGGCCCAGGTGGTCAGCAGGCGGCGGGTGCCGGGCAGCGATGTCATGCGACCTCCGTTTTCAGCGCAGCAGGGAGCCTTCAGCCCAATAGATGCCGTCAGCGCAATAAATAGAGCAGCGGATAGAGCAGGATCCAGATCAGGTCGACCATATGCCAGAAGGCGGCGGCGGTCTCCACGTTCTCCAGGCTGGTACGCCAGCTGACCAGTCCCAGCAGCGCCAGGCCGAACAGCACATGGGCGAAATGAAAGGCGGTCAGCCCATAGTAGAAGCCGAAGAAGGTGTTGGTGTCCGGGGTGATGCCGATGGCGAACTTGCTCGAATACTCGACCACCTTGATCACGCCGAACAGCACGCCGAGCCCCATGGAGGCGGCCAGCCACTGGCGGGCACGCCGGATGCGCTCGCTGGCGGTGGCCTCCACCGCCAATGCCACACAGAGCCCGCTGGTCAGCAGCACCAGGGTGTTGAGCCCTCCCAGCAGCGGATCGAGCTGCTGCTGGGAGGCGTCGAACAGCGCCACCTGGGCGGCGCGCTCCGAGGAGTAGAGGGCGAAGAACGCCATGAACACCAGCAGCTCGCTGAGGATCAGCACCCATATCAGCGGGTTGCCGGGCAGGGCAGAGAGCGGCCCCCAGCCGGGGTTGGGAAGCTCCTGCTCCCTCATGCGTCGCTCAGGGTGACCCGGGCGCCGCCGAAGGCCAGGCTGCGCGGGTTATCCACCGGGCGGTTGGAGGTCAGCCGAGCGATACCCACGGCACAGCGGCCTACCATCCAGATCAGGCAGGCGGTGAAGTAGAGGTAACCCAGGGCCCAGGGAGCCATGGGCGGCGTGCCGACCAGGCCGAGCAGCTGCCAGGCGGCGGTGAAGAGAGCGCCGCCAAGAACGCCCAGCCAGAAGGTGCGAATCTGGAACTGCAGATGGCTCTTCACCCAGGGCTCGGCGCCGCGCTGCTTGACGTGGGCGATCAGCACGCCGGCAGGCGCCGTGATCACCGCCAGCACGCTGCCCAGGAAGAGCATGTAGACGATGATGGCGGCGCCGCGCCCCCGGGACTGCTTGCCGGCAGGGGCTTCGTTCATATGGCGAGCATTGGTGGGTATGGCCTGAGGGGTGGACATGGCGGGTCCTCGCGTGACAGGCGACCGGCCCTGACGAGCCGGTCTAATAATGTATCCAGAATGCTATTATAGTGCGAGGCCCTGTGCATCACCTTGGCCTGGATCAACTCACGGCCGGCTTTTCGGGATGCCTGGCGTCGCGGGTCAGCATCGGGGCGCGGCGCTCGGTCCACCACATCCAGATGATCGAGACCAGGGTCACGCCGAAGCAGAGCATCCAGACGGTGGTGGCCACGCCGGTGAGATCCACCAGGGCGCCGAACATGATCGGCAGCAGGAAGCCACCCACCCCGCCGGCCAGCCCGACGATGCCGGAGACCAGGCCGAGGTTCTCGTGGTACTCGTTGGAGAGGTACTTGAACACCGAGGCCTTGCCGATGCCCCAGGCGATGCCCACCACGAACAGCGCACTGGTGAACAGCCATACCGGGATGCCGAAGCCAAACTCCACCACCCCTTCGCCGCCGGCGCCGGCCACACGGTACTGGGTCTCGGGGTAGGACATGATGAACAGGGCGATCAGGCTGGCCCACATGCAGGCCCAGGTGACGGTATGCGCCCCGAAGCGGTCGGAGAGCCAGCCGCCGAAGGCGCGGATCACGCCGGAGGGCAGCACGAAGATGGTGGCGATCAGGGCGGCGACCTGAATGCCGAGGCCGTACTCCCCCATGTAGTAGCGGGTCAGCCACAGGGAGACGCCGACATAGCCGCCGAACACCACGGAGTAGTACTGGCAGTACTTCCACACCTTGGGGTCGTTGAGCACCTTGAGCTGGTCACGCAGCGAGACACGGCTGGCTGAGCGGTGGCTCGGGTTGGAGTAGGTGAAGAACCAGAACAGCACGGCGGTGACCAGCATGATGCCCGCGTAGATATTGGGCACCGCCTGCCAGCCCAGCACCACGATCACGGTGGGGGCGATGAACTTGGTGACCGCGGCACCGGCGTTGCCGGCGCCGAAGATGCCCATGGCCAGGCCCTGGCGATCCTTCTCGAACCACTTGGCGGTGTAGGTGATGCCCACCGAGAAGGAGCCGCCGGCCAGGCCGACGAAGGCGCCCAGTACCAGCAGCTGCCAGTACTCGGTGGCGAACTGCACCAGCCAGATGGCCGGCACGATCAGCAGCAGGATGATGAAGAACACCGGCCGGCCACCGTGGCGATCGGTCAGCGAGCCCAGGGGCAGGCGCGCCAGGGCGCCGGTCAGGATGGGGACCGCGGTGAGGATGCCGAACTGGGTACCGTTGAGGCTGAGCTCCTCGGCGATCGGCACGCCGATCTCGCCGAACATGGTCCACACCATGAAGCACATGGTGAAGGCGAAGGTGTTGGCGATCAGCACCGAGGTCTGCTTGAAGCGTTCAGAGGCCATGGGACCCTCCGAGTCTATCGGGTTAAGGGACGATATCGGGTTCGGTAAGGGATCAGGGGTTCTTCACATAGGCGCCGGGACGCAGGTAGAACCACCAGTTGACCACCAGACAGACGGCGTAGAAGACCGCGAAGCCGTACATGGCGAGCTCCGGCGTGCCGGCCTTGATCTGCTCACCCATCACCCGGGGCGCGATAAAGGAGCCATAGGCGGCGACGGCGGAGGTCCAGCCCAGTGCCGGGCCCTTCTGCTGGGGATCGAAGATGAAGCCGATGCTGCGGAAGGTCGAGCCGTTGCCGATGCCGCTGGCGGCAAACAGCAGGATGAACAGGAGCAGGAACATCCAGAAGTACTGGTTGGGGTCGGTGGCGTTGTAGGCCAGCATCATCACGTAGCCGGCGCCCACGGAGCCTACCACCATGATGGCGGTGATCACCTGGGTGACGATGGAGCCGCCCAGCTTGTCGGAGATCCAGCCGCCCACCGGACGGATCAGGGCGCCGACGAAGGGACCCATCCAGGCCCAGGTCAGGGCGCTGGGGGCGTCCGGGTTGGCGACACGGGTCATGCTGCCATCGGCGGCCACCTCCATCATGTTGCCGAAGATCACCGAGATGGAGAGCGGCAGGGCCGCTGAGAAGCCGATGAAGGAGCCGAAGGTGGCGATATAGAGCACGGTCATCGACCAGGTGTGCTTGTTGGAGAAGATCTCGAACTGCTTCTTGATGGCGGGCTTGATATCACCCGGGATCAGGCGCAGCAGCACCACGGTCAGCACGATGGTCAGCGGCAGGGCGATCCACATGTTGAGATAGCCCAGCGCCACCACGCCGGCGATGGAGGTCACGATGCCGACTCCGTAGAGGCCGAGAATCTTGCCGAAGGCCTGCAGGGGGGAGCCCGGGTTCGGGGTGATGGTGCGCAGGTTGTTCATGCCGAACCAGCCCGCGAAGGCCAGTGGAATCAGCAGCAGCATCCACACGAAGCCGGCGTTCTGGATCCAGGTATCGGTGCCCGCCTCGATGCGCCCGATCAGGGTGCCACTGGCCTTCTCAAGCGCCATCGGCTCGCCCCCCAGGGCGCCGAACAGGCCCACCGTCATCACCAGCGGGATCAGGATCTGCATGGTGGTGACGCCGAAGTTGCCGAGCCCGGCGTTCATGCCCAGGGCATAGCCCTGCTGCTTCCTGGGGAAGAAGTTGGAGATGTTGCTCATCGAGTTGGCGAAGTTGCCGCCGCCGATGCCCGAGAGCAGTGCCAGGGCCTGGAACACCCAGAACGGCGTCCCGGGATTCATCAGCGCGATGCCGGTTCCCATCGCGGGGAGCATCAGCAGGGCGGTGGTCAGGAAGATGGTATTGCGACCGCCGGCGATACGGATCATGAAGGAGGCCGGGATGCGCAGGGTGGCACCGGCCAGGCCGGCGATCGCGGTCAGGGTGAACAGCTGCTCCACCGAGAACGGAAAGCCCAGGTTCTGCATCTGAGTGGTGATCATGCCCCACATCAGCCAGACGGCGAAGCCCAGCAGCAGGCTGGGAATGGAGACCCACAGGTTGCGGTTGGCAACCCGCTTGCCCTGCGACTCCCAGAACTCCTCGTTCTCGACATCCCACCGTTCGATGTCGGCATTCCTTCCGGTCATGACGTTTCCCCCTTGAGGTCTAGCGGTGTTCGCATCGGCCATGATCGGGTTGATCAATATCAAGGCGCGCGAAGATGGGGAAAAGATACGCCGCGCGGCGGCATCGGGAAACGTGGCATGCGGCTCCCCCTGGCGGTGGCATACCTCCAGGGGGGTAGGAGAGGGTTGATTTTAATTTGCTGTTTTTATTGAGTTATTTTTATTTCAGAGGTAAGGGTAAGGGGCGCGTCGACGCCCCGGGGGTATTTGGAGGTATCCACACAGAGCCTGCTTCGGCTAGCGCTCGATGCCCTCCTGTACGGCCCACACCGCCGCCTCGACCCTCGAGCGCAGGTTGAGCTTCTTGAGCAGGTGCTTGACGTGGACCTTCACCGTGCCCTCGGTGATCTCCAGCTTGCGGGCGATCATCTTGTTGGAGAGCCCCGCGGCCAGTTCGCGCAGGATCTCGCGCTCCCGCTGGGTCAGGCTGTGGATATCCGGTGCCGCCGGCTGGCTGCGCTGCTTGCGCAGTGCATCGGCGAGCAGCGACGTCAGGCTCTCGCTGAGCACCATGCGGCCCAGTGCCGCCTGACGCAGCTGACGAATCATCTCGTCGGGGTCCATGTCCTTGAGCAGGTAGCCATCGGCGCCCGACTGCAGGGCGTTGACCACATCCTCTTCATGGTCCGAGACCGTGAACATCACCACCCGACCGGCGAAGCCGTTGCCGCGTAGCCGCCTGAGTGTCTCGATGCCGTCGATTCCCGGCATGTTGAGGTCGAGCAGCACCATGTCGGGGTCGAGCTCCCGAGCCAGGCGGATCCCCTCCTCGGGCTCGCCGGCCTCGCCGGCGAGCAGCAGGTCATCCTCCAGCTCCAGCAGCTGGGAGACGCCGCGGCGCAGTAGCGGATGATCGTCGATGATCAGGATGGTGGCGGGGTGATCGGTCGTGGTAGCGGTCATCCTCGACTCCTGTAGCCATGGGGGGGATCGGTCGCGTCGTCGGCCGTGGGGGCGGCGTCGTCTGGGTGGAGGGCCACCTGCTGGTGGATCAGACGGGCGGTCTTGGGTGTGAAGATCAGCTCGACCCGCGTACCGCCGTCGGGGCGATTATGCAGGCTCAGGCGGCCGCCCAGGGAGTCGGCACGGTCGCGCATGATCACCAGCCCGTAGTGCATCGGTGGCGAGCCGTCGTCGGCCAGGCCGATGCCGTCGTCCTCGATGACAACGTGCAGCCGGGCCGCCTGGAAGTTGACGGTAACGGCGGTCCAGTGGGCGTTGGCATGCTTGAGCACGTTGGCCAGCGCCTCGCGCACCACCTGCAGCACGTGGATATCTTCATTGGGGCTGAGCAGGTGGGGTGGGACGTCGATCTCCAGGTGGACGGCGAAACCGAGACGCTCGCCGAACTCCCGGGCCGTCTGACGCAGGGCGCTGGCCAGACCCGGAGCCTCCAGCTTGAGGCGGAAGGTGGTGAGCAGCTCGCGCAGCTGACGGTAGGCGCTGTCGAGTCCGGTGCGCAGCTCGTCGAACACCGCCGCCTGGCTCTCCCGCGGGGCATCCTTCTGCTGCATGCGCTCGAGCCTTGCCACCTGCATCTTGAGATAGGAGAGCGACTGGGCCAGGGAGTCGTGCAGCTCCCGGGCGATGATGGCGCGCTCGTTCATCAGCGACACCTGCTGCTGCTCCTCGATACGGCGCTGCAGATAGATCGCATTGGCCAGCTGGTCGGCCAGGGCATTGAGCAGGCGGCGCACGCTGGCGGAGAGCGGCTGGCTCCTGGAGTGCCATACCTCCAGGGTGCCGAGCATCAGCTCGCCGACGCTCACCGGCAGCAGCAGGCACTCCCCCTGTTCGGTCTGCTCCAGCCTGAGGGGCGCGTGGTCGATCAGGCAGGCGTGGCAGTCGTGGTCGCGGCAGTACTCCGGGCGGCGCGGCGAGTGAGTGGCGAGTATCGGGATCTGGCGATCATCGTAGGGGTCGTTCAGCGATAGCCGAATCGGACCGACCTCGAGCAGCTGCTCCAGCTCGCGCAGCATGGGCGCGGCGCTGGCGCAGAGGTCGTTGCCACCGCCGTAGAGGGCGCGGCTGCCATCGTGCATCACCTCCATGGCCCGATTGCTGCGCTCGAGCTCCCGCTGCTTGCGCGAGGCGCGCGCCTCCAGCTCGGCGTAGCTGGCACCGAGCTCCGTCGCCATGCCGTCGAGGGTGCGCCCGAGCAGGGCAAGTTCGTCGTTGCCGGTCAGGTGCGCACGGTAGTCGAAGTTGCGTCGGGCGGCTTCGCGGGCCAGTACCACCAGCTGGCGCAGAGGCGCCACCAGGTTGTGACGAATATCATAGAGGGCGATGGCCACCACGACCGCGGTCAGCACCAGGAACAGGACCTGCAGCACGCTGAGCAGCTGGATCTTCGACTCGCTGTTCTGTTCGAGGAGGCTGACCAGCCGATCGATGTCCGCCACCAGGCTGTCCAGCGTCTGACGCAGCGGGTCGATCTGCACCCTTGCCTCGTCGATGGCCTGGGTCACCTGGGGGGCCAGCGCCGTGTGCCAGTTCGCCACCAGCAGCCGGTAATGCTCCCGCAGGGGGTGGTCCTCGGCCTTGGGCAGCGTGGCGGTCAGTCGTGGGCTGGCCAGGCGGGTCTCCAGGCGTGACATCAACGCTTCCACTCGCTCGCGTTGCGCCGGTTCGGGGTGCCGCTCGTAACGTTGCAGGGCCGCGACGATCTGGTAGGTGTTCATGCGCAGCGAGCCGGCCACGTTGATGGCGGCGGCGTCACCACGGCTGTCGTTGGCCACCGTCATGGTGACCACGATGCTGACCAGGGCCATGGCGCTGATGGCGAGCAGGGAGGCGACGATGCGGGCCACCAGGGAGTGTTGCAGCAGTCTCATAGTCTCCACTGGCCGTCGGGGAGTGGCACATTGCATGGTGCTGGCTCGAGTCTACTACACCCAAGGGGGTAGGGCAGGTACCTCCACTGCCCCTTTGACCCCGGGGGCGGCTCTACACAGACTTTGATCACACTCCATCGCCCCCTGGCCCTGTGATGCCACACGTCTCCGAGCGCGATGCCGTCGTCGGCTACCGCCCCCTGGTGGTGGTCCTGCTGTCGCCGCTGGCCTTTGCGCTGGTGTTCGCCAGCTGGACCATCTTCGCGGTGCTGGGGCTGGAGCTGCGCGCCATGCTGGGGCTGGGCGAGCTCGGCTTCGCGCTCATGCTGGCCACCCCGATGCTGACCGGGGCGCTCGCGGCGCTCCCCATGGCGGCCCTGGCCCGGCGTCACGGGGGGCGGCGAGTGATGATCGCCTGCCTGCTGCTGATCTGTCCCTTCCTGTGGGCGGTGGCCCACTCCAGCACCTATCTGCACTTCCTGCTCGCCGGCGCCGGACTGGGGCTGGGGGCCGGCTCGCTGGCGGCGGGACTGATCTATGTGGCCGAGCTGTCACCGCGGCGGCATGCCGGCCTGGCGCTGGGGCTCTATGGTGCCGGGATGGTGGGGGCCGGGCTCAGCTATCTGCTGCTGCCGCTGATCAGCCAGGCCTATGGCTGGCGCAGTGCTCCCCTGCTCTATCTGCTGCCGGTGCTGGCGGTGGCGGCGCTGTTGTGGCTGTTCGCCGATGATCCGGATCCCCCGGCCGATTCGGGCGAGATCGATGATGACGCCATGACGAGGAGCGCGCGGCCGGGCTGGCGCGAGGTCCTGCGACACTGGCGACCCTGGCGACTGGCGGTGGTCTACAGCTTCTTCTATGGCGCCTTCGTGGCGCTGTCGCTGTGGCTGCCGAGCTACCTCGGTGCCCAGTACGGCCTGGAGTTGCGGAGTGCCGCGCTGCTGGCACTGCCCTTCCCGCTGGCGGTGGGGCTGGGTCAGGTGGCAGGCGGCGCCTGGGGGGATGCCCACGACTTTCGCGCCCTGCGCTGGTGGGTCAGCGCCTTCGTGCTGGTCTGCCTGTTCCTGCTCTCCTACCCCCCCTTCACCATGCAGATCGAGGGGGTGGGACGGGTGCTGACGCTGCACTATGCCGCGCCGCTATGGGGCTTTCTGACGCTGCTGGTCGCCATGGGGCTGATCATGGGGGTGGGCCAGGGCAGTCTGATGCGCATGATTCACCGCGACCACGGCAGTCAGCTGGCGCTGGTGGGTGGGCTGGCGCTGACCCTGGGCGGTCTGTTTGGCGCCTTGCTGCCGCTGATGTTCGCCCTAGGCAATCACTGGGTAGGCATCCGCACCGCGGGGTTCATGTTCCTCTACGCGTCGCTGGTGGTGTGCATGCTGGTGATGCTCTGGGATCACGTCAGCGGCGCGGGGCGAAAAGGGACCCGATAAAGGCGATACCTCGCCCATGACGGGCCTCTATCTCCTTGGTGGTAGGGAGGCGGTATATGGAGGTAACCGGGCAGTAATCGTCGCGTCGATCACCCAGAATTGCCTGCATATCACCGGCCTGGTCCGCGCATGAGGCGCACTCGATCCAGGCTGACCGAGTGGCCCCGCGAGGTCACACCTCTTTTTCAGGAGCCTGGAGAGCGACCATGAGTCACTTCATCGATCGGCTGAACTTCTTCCGCAAGGCCCGCGAGCCCTTCGCCAATGATCATGGCGAGCTGCGCGACGAGTCCCGCGGCTGGGAGAACGGCTACCGGCAGCGCTGGCAGCACGACAAGATCGTGCGCTCCACCCACGGCGTGAACTGCACCGGATCCTGCAGCTGGAAGATCTACGTCAAGAATGGCCTGGTCACCTGGGAGACCCAGCAGACCGACTATCCGCGCACCCGGCCCGACCTACCCAACCACGAGCCGCGGGGCTGTCCGCGCGGTGCCAGCTACTCCTGGTACATGTACAGCGCCAACCGTCTCAAGTATCCGCTGATCCGCAAGCCGCTGCTCAAGCTGTGGCGCCAGGCGCTGGAGGAGAAGAAGGACCCGGTCGAGGCCTGGGCCTCCATCGTCGAGGACCCGGCCAAGGCCAAGCAGTACAAGCGTGCCCGCGGCATGGGCGGCTTCGTGCGCGCCGACTGGAACGAGCTTAACCAGCTGATCGGCGCCTCCAACGTCTATACCACCAAGCAGTACGGCCCGGATCGCATCATCGGCTTCTCGCCGATTCCCGCCATGTCCATGGTCAGCTACGCCTCCGGTGCCCGCTACCTGTCGCTGATCGGCGGTGTCTGCCTGTCGTTCTATGACTGGTACTGCGACCTGCCCCCGGCCAGCCCCCAGACCTGGGGCGAGCAGACCGACGTGCCCGAATCCGCCGACTGGTACAACTCCGGCTACATCATCGCCTGGGGCTCCAACGTGCCTCAGACGCGGACCCCGGACGCCCACTTCTTCACCGAGGTGCGCTACAAGGGGACCAAGACCGTCTCGGTCACCCCGGACTACGCCGAGGTCTCCAAGCTCACCGACGAGTGGCTCTCCGCCAAGCAGGGCACCGATGCCGCCCTGGCCATGGCCATGGGCCATGTGATCCTCAAGGAGTTCCACCTCGAGAAGAGCAGCAGCTACTTCACCGACTATGTGCGGCGCTATACCGACATGCCCTTCCTGGTCGAGCTCGAGGCCCGCGAGGATGGCAGCTACGCGCCGGGCCGCCAGATGCGTGCCAGCGACTTCGAGGCGAGCCTGGGCCAGGACAACAACCCCGAGTGGAAGACCGTGGCGTGGGACGAGACCCGCGACCAGCTGGTGGTCCCGCGGGGCTCCATCGGCTTCCGCTGGGGCGAGACCGGCGACGAGGTGGGCAAGTGGAACCTCGAGCCGCTGGACGCCGAAGGCACCGAGATCAAGCCGCTGCTGACCCTGGCCGACAGGCATGACGAGGTCGCCAAGGTCGCCTTCCCCTACTTTGGGGGGATCGCCCACGAGCACTTCGACCACGTCAAGAGCGGCGGCGCCAGCGACGAGCTACTGTTCCACAGCCTGCCGGTCAAGCGCCTGAAGAAGGCCGACGGCTCTGAGGCGCTGGCGGTCACCGTGTTCGACCTGATGTGTGCCAACTACGGCATCAATCGCGGGTTTGGCGAGGATGACGGCGCCACCTCCCTGGACGAGGTGAAGCCCTACACCCCGGCCTGGCAGGAGAAGATCACCGGCGTGCCCGCCGAGCAGGCCACTCGTATCGCCCGTGAGTTCGCCGAGAATGCCGACAAGACCCAGGGTCGCAGCATGATCATCGTCGGTGCCGGCATGAACCACTGGTACCACATGGACATGAACTACCGTGGCCTGATCAACATGCTGGTCATGTGTGGCTGCATCGGGCAGAGCGGCGGCGGCTGGTCCCACTATGTCGGGCAGGAGAAGCTGCGCCCGCAGACCGGCTGGACCCCGCTGGCCTTCGGCCTCGACTGGCAGCGTCCGCCGCGGCACATGAACGGTACCTCCTTCTTCTACAACCACTCCTCCCAGTGGCGCTACGAGAAGCTCGAGATCAAGGAGATCCTGTCGCCGCTGGCCAAGGCCGAGGACTACCCCGGCAGCCTGATCGACTTCAACGTGCGCGCCGAGCGCATGGGCTGGCTGCCTTCCGCGCCTCAGCTGGGCACTAACCCGCTGCGCCTGGCCGCGGCCGCCGAGGCCGCCGGCATGTCCACCCAGGACTACGCCGTCCAGCAGCTCAAGGAGGGCAAGCTCGCCTTCGCCGCGGAGGATCCGGACAACCCCCAGAACTTCCCGCGTAACCTGTTCATCTGGCGCTCCAACCTGCTGGGCAGCTCCGGCAAGGGCCATGAGTACATGCTCAAGTACCTGCTGGGCACGCGCCACGGCATCCAGGGCAAGGACCTGGGCGAGTTCGGCGGCCAGAAACCGGAAGAGGTCAAGTGGCATGACGACGCCCCGGAGGGCAAGGTCGACCTGCTGGTGACCCTGGACTTCCGCATGTCCACCACCTGCCTCTACTCGGATGTCGTGCTGCCCACGGCGACCTGGTACGAGAAGGATGACCTCAACACCTCCGACATGCACCCCTTCATCCACCCGCTGACCGCGGCCACCGACCCGGCGTGGGAGTCGCGCAGCGACTGGGAGATCTTCAAGGGTATCGCCAAGTCCTTCTCCGAGGCCGCCGAGGGGCATCTGGGCGAAGAGACCGACCTGGTCACCCTGCCGCATCAGCACGACTCCCCGGCCGAGCTGGCTCAGGTCGATGTGAAGGACTGGAAGAAGGGCGAGTGCGAGCCCATTCCCGGCAAGACCATGCCGGCTCTGATCGAGGTCAAGCGTAACTACCCCGAGACCTATGAGCGCTTCACCTCCATCGGCCCGCTGCTCGAGAGCATCGGCAACGGCGGCAAGGGCATCAGCTGGAAGACCGAGTCCGAGGTGGACCTGCTCGGCAAGCTCAACCACTGCAAGACCGAGGGGCCGCATAAGGGCCGTCCGCGTCTCGACAGCGCCGTCGATGCCGCCGAGATGATCCTGACCCTGGCGCCGGAGACCAACGGTCAGGTGGCGGTGAAGGCCTGGGACGCGCTCTCCAAGATCACCGGGCGGGATCATACCCACCTGGCGCTGCCCAAGGAGGACGAGAAGATCCGCTTCCGCGACATCGTCGCCCAACCGCGCAAGATCATCTCCAGCCCCACCTGGTCCGGCCTCGAGGACGAGCACGTCTCCTACAACGCCGGTTATACCAACGTGCATGAGCTGATCCCGTGGCGCACGGTGAGCGGTCGCCAGCAGTTCTATCAGGATCACCCCTGGATGCGCGCCTTCGGCGAGAGCCTGCTGGTCTATCGTCCGCCCATCGACACCAAGGCGGCGGTAAGCGTGGCCGAGCCCAAGGACAACGGTAACCCGGAGATCGCGCTGAACTGGATCACTCCGCACCAGAAGTGGGGCATCCACTCCACCTACAGCGACAACCTGCTGATGCAGACCCTGTCGCGGGGCGGTCCGATCGTCTGGATGTCCGAGGACGATGCGAAATCCATCGGTGTCGAGGACAACGACTGGATCGAGCTCTACAACGCCAACGGCGCCATCGCGGCCCGGGCGGTGGTCAGTCAGCGGGTCAAGAACGGCATGGCGATGATGTATCACGCCCAGGAGCGAATCCTGAACATGCCGGGATCCGAGATGACCGGCACCCGTGGCGGCATCCACAACTCGGTGACGCGTGTGTGTCCCAAGCCGACCCATATGATCGGTGGCTACGCGCAGCTCTCCTACAGCTTCAACTACTACGGCACCGTCGGTTCCAACCGCGATGAGTTCGTTATCGTGCGCAAGATGAAGAAGATCGACTGGCTGGACGGTGAAGGCAATGATTACGAGCAGGAGGCCGTGAAATGAAGATTCGTTCCCAGGTAGGCATGGTCCTCAACCTCGACAAGTGCATCGGCTGCCACACCTGCTCGGTGACCTGCAAGAATGTCTGGACCAGTCGTGAGGGAGTGGAATACGCCTGGTTCAACAACGTCGAGACCAAGCCCGGCATCGGTTATCCCAAGGAGTGGGAGAACCAGGGCAAGTGGAAGGGCGGCTGGATGCGTCGCAAGGACGGCAAGATCGAGCCGCGCATCGGCGGCAAGTGGCGGGTGCTGGCGAATATCTTCGCCAACCCCGACCTGCCGGAGATCGACGACTACTACGAGCCGTTCACCTTCGACTACGAGCATCTGCACACCGCTAAGCAGGGGGAGCACCAGCCCACCGCGCGTCCGCGCTCGCTGATCTCCGGCCAGCGCATGAACAAGATCGAGTGGGGACCCAACTGGGAGGAGATACTGGGCACCGAGTTCGCCAAGCGGCGCAAGGACATGAACTTCGAGAAGGTGCAGGCCGATATCTACGGCCAGTTCGAGAACACCTTCATGATGTATCTGCCGCGCCTGTGCGAGCACTGCCTGAACCCGACCTGCGTGGCGAGCTGCCCCTCCGGGGCCATCTACAAGCGCGAGGAGGACGGCATCGTCCTGATCGACCAGGACAAGTGCCGCGGCTGGCGGATGTGCATCTCCGGCTGTCCCTACAAGAAGATCTACTACAACTGGAAGACCGGCAAGTCCGAGAAGTGCATCTTCTGCTACCCACGCATCGAGGCCGGCCAGCCGACGGTCTGCTCCGAGACCTGTGTGGGCCGCATTCGCTACCTCGGTGTGCTGCTCTACGATGCCGACCGTATCGAGGAGGTGGCAAGTTCACCGGACGTGCGCGATCTCTATCATCGTCAGTGCGAGATCTTCCTGGATCCCAACGACCCGGAAGTGATCGCCCAGGCCAGGAAGGATGGCATCACCGACAACGTGATCAAGGCCGCCCAGGCCTCGCCCGTCTACAAGATGGCCATGGACTGGGGGCTGGCGCTGCCGCTGCACCCCGAGTATCGCACCCTGCCGATGGTCTGGTACGTGCCGCCGCTGTCGCCGATCCAGTCCGCCGCCGAGGCCGGCAAGGTCGAGTTCGACGGCGTGATGCCCAAGATCGAGTCGCTGCGCATTCCGGTGAAGTACCTGGCCAACATGCTGACCGCCGGTGAGGAGGAGCCCGTGGTGCTGGCGCTCAAGCGCCTGATGGCCATGCGCCTCTACATGCGCGGCAAGCACGTGGAGGGCCAGGCCAATACCGAGGTGCTGGAGGGCGTCGGCCTGACCGAGCAGCAGGTGGAGGACATGTACCGCTACCTGGCCATCGCCAACTACGAGGATCGTTTCGTGATCCCCACCAGCCATCGCGAGATGGCGACCGAGGCGTTCCCGGAGCGTGGCGGCTGCGGCTTCAGCTTCGGCGATGGCTGCCACGGCGACAGCAGCGAGAGCCTGTTTGGCGGGCGCAAGACCACCGCGACCCTGGTCCAGCCGGTGACCTTCGACCCGCAGGCACAGAGTGAGGAGACCCGTCATGGCTGAAGCCGCACAACAGATGGAAACGGTGGCAGACATGCTGAGCCTGCGCGTGCTGGCCCGGCTGCTGGACTATCCCACCGAGGAGCTCCAGGCCGCCGCTCCGGAGATGATCGAGATCCTGAATGCCGAGCGCCGCCTGTCGGCGGCGCGACGCACCGCCCTGATGGACTGGTGCCAGCGACTTCTGGAGGCCGACATCATGGAGCTCCAGGCGGAGTATGTGGCGCTGTTCGATCGCGGTCGCAATACCTCGCTGCTGCTCTTCGAGCATGTGCATGGCGAGTCCCGCGACCGGGGTCAGGCGATGGTCGACCTGATGGCCGAGTACCGTGCTGCGGGCTTCGAGCTCGACGCCCATGAACTGCCGGATTATCTGCCGCTGTTCCTGGAGTATCTCTCCACCCGTTCCGAGGCCGAGATCGGCCGCTGGCTGGGCGAGATCCGCCATATCCTGGCGCTGCTTACCGCGCGTCTCGAGGAGCGTGAGGCCGATTATGCCCTGGTGCCCCTGGCGCTGCTGGCGCTGATCGGTGCCGATGATGACGTCGCCGCCCATCGCCAGACGGCGAAGGAGGAGGCGCCCGACTACACCGCCGAGGCCCTGGACGAGGTGTGGGAAGAGGAGGCGGTACGCTTCACCGCCGATTCCGACCAGGATTGTGCCCTGCAGTCCGCCGAGGGGCGCCGGCTGGCCGAGCGCAAGAAGACCGTGCCCAGCGACCCCGTTCGAATCCTGCCCGGCAGTGCCGCGAGTAGCGCCGCTGACCGCGGCCCGACCGACCGTTAAGGAGAATCACCATGTTTTCCGAATATCTGCAACACCTGATCTACGGCTACTATCCGTATCTGGCCGGTACGGTGTTCCTGGTCGGCAGCCTGCTGCGTTACGACCATGGGCAATACACCTGGAAGACCGGCTCGAGCCAGATGCTCACCTCGAAGAACATGCGTCTGGCCAGCAATCTCTTCCATGTCGGCATCATCGTGATCTTCTTCGGCCACCTGTTCGGCATGCTGACCCCGCACTGGGTCTACGCGCCCTTCCTGCACGCCGGCACCAAGCAGCTGATCGCCATCATCGTCGGCGGGGCGGCAGGCATTGCCTGCCTCGTGGGTGGCGCCATGCTGCTGCATCGCCGGATCACCAATCCGCGGGTCAAGGCCTCCTCGAGCCTCATGGACACCGTGATTCTCGGCCTGATCGTCTTCCAGGCGTTCCTGGGCCTGGTCACCGTCATCTTCTCGTTGGGTCATCTGGATGGCGCGATGATGCTGACTCTCTCCAGCTGGGCACAGTCGATCATCTTCTTCAGCGGCGGGGCGGCGGACTACATGGCCGAGGTCTCCTGGATCTATAAGCTGCATATCTTCCTGGGGATGACCATCATTCTGCTGTTCCCCTTCTCGCGCCTGGTTCATGTGTGGAGCGTGCCCTTCGGCTACGTGACCCGTCGTTACCAGCTGGTGCGCAAGCGGGGCTGAGACAAGGCAGGCGCGAGGTCGGGGCTTTGCCGGCGACAGGCCTACGAGGGGGCGCTGTGAACCCCTCCCTGGGCGCTACCGATGCCATCCCTGGCATAGGACCCCCTCTTCGGCCTGTCCCCGGCGCCCTCGAGGCCAGGCAAATGTGCACTAAGGATTCATTCATGCAAAAGATCGATATCGAGATGATTCCCGGGGGCGCGAGCCCCCCTCCCATCCGGGTCGGCGAGGCCACCATCGCGGAGGCCGACATCGCCCAGGAGATGCAGTACCACCCGGTGGACAGCGCCGGCAGCGCCCAGCTCAAGGCCGCCCGTGCCCTGGTGGTGCGCGAGCTGCTCCGCCAGCGCGCCGCCGCCCTGGGCCTGACCGATGCCGACGGTTCGGACCTCGACGAGGATGATGCCATCATCGCCGCCCTGCTGGAGCAGGAGCTGGAGGTGCCCGAGCCCTCGGAGGAGGACTGCCGGCGCTTCCACGCCACCCACGCCGAGCGCTTCAGTGAGCCGACGCGGCTGCAGGTTCGCCATATCCTGCTGGCCGCGGCGCCGGACGATGCCGAGGCTCGGGATGCCGGCTATCGTCTGGGCGAGAAGCTCGTCAAGGAGCTGGGCGAGCATCCCGAGCGCTTTACCGAGTTTGCCCAGCGTCACTCCTCCTGTCCCTCGAAGGAGGAGGGTGGCGAGCTGGGCTGGCTGGCCCCGGGCCAGACCGTGGCCGAGCTCGACGATGCCCTGCATCGCCTGCCCGAAGGACTCCATGATCGACCCCTCGCCTCGCGCTACGGCTGGCATGTGGTCAGCATTGATGCCCGCCAGGGGGGGCGCGAGCGCCCCTATGAAGAGGTGGCCGAGCATGTGCGCCACAGCCTGCGCGAGCAGTCCACCCGTCGCGCCCTGCGCCACTACCTGATGGCGCTTCAGGCGGAGATCGGCGTCGAAGGCGTCAGCCTCGACGACGAGAGCGGTAGCGCCCTGATGCAGTAATCCCCTCCCTCGAGATCCTGTCGCCCCACCGGGCGGCAGGATCTTGCGCTTTCTTGATGCCCGTCACTTCCACCCCACCCCGCTCCGCCGCACCATGGCCGGAAAGGAGGCCCTCATGTCCCATGTTTCTGCCAATACACCCTTTGCCCCTCTCGGCATCGCCGTGCTGACCGTATCGGACACCCGCGGCTTCGCGGAGGATGGTAGCGGTGACCTGCTTTCCGCGCGCCTGACCGATGCCGGCCATACCCTGGTGGAGCGCTGCATCGTGCCCGACAACATCTATCGCATCCGGGCAGTGGTCTCGAAGTGGGTGGTACGCGACGACATTCAGGTGGTGCTGGTCAACGGCGGCACCGGCTTTACCACCCGCGATACCACCCCTGAGGCACTGGCCCCGCTGTTCGACAAGGCGGTCGATGGCTACGGCGAGCTGTTCCGCCATCTGTCGCTGGCCACGATCGGCACCTCCACCATTCAGTCCCGCGCCGTGGCGGGGCTTATCGACCGAACCCTGGTGTTTGCCATGCCCGGTTCGCCCAAGGCGTGTGCCACCGCCTGGGACGGTATTCTGCTCGAACAGCTTGATGCCCGTACCCGGCCCTGCAACTTCGTGGCCATGGTGCTGCCGCATGGCTCGAGCTGTGCCAGCCGCCAGTCCGAGGCGGCGCCTGGCGAGGCGCTGAGCGAGATGCAAAGCGGCGAGGAGATTGACGCATGAACTGCGGCTGTGCGGAGGTGATCACCCCGGGGCTGGTGGACCTGTTCGATGCGCGTGAGCGCATGGCCGCGGCGGCCCGTCCGGTGGCAGGGGTCGAGCGGGTGGCATTGGAGGAGGCCGAGGGGCGCGTGCTGGGTGACGCTGTCGCCGCCACCCTGGATCTGCCCGGCGTCGATAACAGCGCCATGGACGGCTATGCCCTGCGGCTGGCCGAGCTGACCCCCCGGGGCCAGCCGGTCATCCAGCGCGTACCCGCCGGTGCAAGCGTGATGCACCTCCCCGAGGGAGGCTGTGCGCGTATCTTCACCGGCGCCCCGGTACCCATCGGTGCCGATGCCGTGGTGCCACAGGAGAAGGTGCGTCTGGATGCCGAGGGCCGGGTGCATGTCGAGGGAGGCCTCTCTCCGGGGGCCAATATCCGCCGCCAGGGCGAGGAGAGTCGTGCCGGCACACCGCTGCTCGCCTCGAACACTGGTCTCGAGGCCGCCGCGATAGCCCTGCTGGCCAGTCATGGCATCGCCGAGGTAACGGTGAGACGGCGGGTGAGGGTCGCGCTGCTCTCCACCGGCGACGAGCTGATCGAGCCGGGCCAGCCGCGTGCCCCGGGCCAGGTCTTCGACAGCAACCGCGTGATGCTCAAGTCGCTGATGGCCCACCAGGGCATCGAGCTGATCGATATCGGCGTGGTTCTGGATGACCCTCATGAGCTGCATCGAGCCCTGGAACGGGCCCGCGACGAGGCCGATCTGGTAGTCTGTAGCGGTGGTGTATCGGTGGGCGAGGAGGATCATGTGCGCCCGGCCATCGAGCGGCTGGGGGGCATCGTCTTTCATGGGGTGGGGATCAAGCCTGGCAAGCCCTTCGCCCTGGGCTTTCTTGGCGAATCCCTCGACGCCGGCACACCGCTGGTCGCCCTGCCGGGCAATCCCGTGGCCTCGCTGGTGGGGTGGCAATTCCTCGCCCTGCCGCTGCTGCAGGGGCGCCAGGGCATGACGCCGCCACCGCTGCAACGCTTCCCGGTCAAGGCCGGCTTTACACGACGTGGACCGCGTGGGCGCCGCGAATTGCTGCGTGTTGTGATCGACTGGAGTTCCGGCACACCGGTGGCGCAGCTGGCCGGTGGGCAGGGGTCGCATATGCTGAGTGCCGCCAGCCAGGCCCATGGCTACCTGCTGGTCGACGCAGATACCGATGTGGAGGAACACCATGCCTATGGATACTGCCCAGCCGCCCAGTTCGGCCGCTGACCTGCTGTTCAAGCCGCGCCAGCTACGTGATCTGGTGCGCGGTGTGCCGTGGCTCGGTGCGCTCTCCGACGCGGAGGTCGAGGCGCTGCTCGAGGATTGCGAGCCGCGCACCCTGGCCAGCCGCGAGTGGCTGTTTCGCCAGGACACCCCTGCCGAGTGGCTGCATATCGTGATCAGCGGGGCGGTAAGGCTGGTGCGAAGTGCCGGCGACGGTCGGCTGGCCACCATCCGCTGCGTGGAGCGAGGGGGCACCCTGGGTGAGCTGAGCATGGTCTCCCGAGAGGGCGTCTATCTCTACTCCTCCGAGGCGCTGCGCCGAACCCATGTGCTGTCGATCCCCGCCGCGCGCTGCCGCGAGGCCATGGATCGTCACCCCGAATGTCGTGCCGAGTTCATGAGTCGCCTGGCGCTGGAGCTTACCGACCGTCTCGAGGACATGGCGCTGCTGACCCAGGGCGATGCCATGTCGCGGCTGGTCAGCTATATACTGCGCCAGCTACCATCGGGGCGAAGCAACGAGCCGCGGGTGGTGCGCCTGACCATTCCCAAGCGCTGGCTGGCCGCCCAGCTGGCGGTGACCCCGGAGACCCTCTCCCGGCTGCTGGGCAAGCTGCGCGACAGTGGCGCCATCAATATCGATCGTCAGCGGCTCACGGTGCTCGACGAGCAAAAGATGCGCGATCTGATGGTGGTCGACGAGTAAGCATAATCCAGAAGGGCGGCTAGGCATTGCGGCAGGTGAGAGGGGTGGCGAATGAGAGAATCGGCGGCTGACGAGAGGGAAGAGCGTGCGACTGGAGTACACGGGCCCGTTGCCCGAGCAGGTGGGGTTTCTACTCCTGCCGCAGTTCTCGATGATGGCGTTCTTCGCCGCGGTGGAGCCGCTGCGTATCGCCAACCGTATTAGCGGTCGGCCACTGTTCGACTGGACGCTGATCAGCGTCGATGGCGAGCCGGTCACCGCCAGTAACGACATGACCCTGCTCGTAGACTGCGCCATCGACGAGGTTCACCATCTTCCCTCCGTGGCGGTATGCAGCGGCTTCGAGCCCGAGGCCTACCTCGGTCGTCCTTTGATGGCATGGCTGCATCGGCTCGACCAGGCCGGGGGCGCCCTGGGGGGGCTGGATACCGGCTGTTTCCTGCTCGCCGCCGCCGGCCTGCTGAAGGGCGAGCGGGTCACCCTGCACTGGGAGAGTCTGCCCGTCTTCCATGAGCGCTTCCCCGCCATCCCCACCTCGGATGAACTGTTCGAGCTCGGCGAGCGGCGCTTCTCCTGTGCCGGTGGGGCCGCGGCCATGGACATGGCCCTGGCGGTGATCGCCCGGCGCCACGGTACGCGGCTGGCCATCGATGTCTCCGAGCAGCTGATCCACGAACGGTTGCGCAGTCGCGGCGACCAGCAGCGGATGACCCTGGCGCGACGCCTGGGGACCCATAACCGTCGCCTGGTGGAGGCGGTAGCGCTGATGGAGCGTCACCTGGAAGCGCCCTTGCCAGTGGCGGATATCGCCCACCGCTGCGGTGTCTCGTTGCGACAGCTGCAGCGCCTCTTCGAACGCCACCTCGCCACCACGCCGCGGAGCTGGTACCTGGGCCTGCGCCTGGAGCGTGCCCAGCACCTGCTGGTCGAGACCGACATGGATGTACTCGCCATTGGTCTGGCCTGTGGCTTCTCCTCCGCATCCAGCTTTTCGCGGGCCTTCAGCGAGCGCTATGGCCATTCTCCGCGGAAGGCACGCCGGCAGGGAGTTCGTGGTGTTGTCTGATGCGTGGTGTTGGCTGGCAACTCTGTGAGTCAACTAGACCCATAAGAGGAGCCGTGCTGCTGGTGAAGAAAGAAGAAAGATGAATGGCAGATCAGTTAGCGGTATCTGAGCCTTGGAGAAAGTGACGCGACGCGGGAGTCAATAATATCAGACCGCGCTCAATGCATCTGCTGGGACATAAATCACTGGATAGTTATTTCATATCCTATGAAAAATATAAATATATTTTATTTAATCAATATCGGGCTCTAAGGTGATCGGCACAGCGAAAAACAAGACAGCAACACGATAAAACAACACGGAGTCCTCCCCATGACTACCTCGTCTGCATCGCATGCCACTACCGTCACTGATACGCTGATTGTAGGTGCCGGCCAGGCCGGCATCGCCATGAGCGAACACCTGAGCAAGCTCGCTGTGCCCCATATCGTGCTGGAGCGAAATCGCATTGCGGAAGGCTGGCGCACGCGGCGCTGGGACTCGCTGGTGGCCAACGGCCCCGCCTGGCACGACCGTTTCCCCGGCATGGAGTTCAGCAACGTCGATCCCGATGCCTTTGCACCCAAGGAGCGGGTGGCAGATTATTTCGAGGCCTATGCCAGGCAGATCGACGCCCCCGTTCGCACCGGGGTGGAGGTCAGGAAAGTGGAGCGCAATGTCGGTTGGCCGGGTTTCACCATCGAAACCTCCGATGGCGTGATCGAGGCCAACCGCGTGGTTGCTGCCACCGGGCCCTTCCAGCACCCGGCCATTCCGCCCATCGCTCCCAAGGATGACGGCATCCAGCAGATCCATTCCGCCGACTATCGCAACCCCCAGCAGCTGCCTGAGGGTGCCGTGATGGTCGTCGGTGCCGGATCCTCCGGAGTGCAGATTGCCGACGAACTGCGGCGCGCCGGCAAGAAGGTCTACCTCTCGGTGGGGCCGCATAACCGCCCCCCCCGGGCCTACCGCGGCCGTGATTTCTGCTGGTGGCTGGGGGTGCTTGGCGAGTGGGATGCGGAAACCATGCGTCCGGGCACAGAGCACGTCACCATCGCGGTGAGCGGCGCTCGCGGCGGCAATACGGTGGACTTTCGCGCCCTGGCCCATGACGGCATCACGCTGGTGGGGCGTACCAGGTCCTTCGACGACGGCGTGGCTAGGTTCGAAGCAGACTTGGTGGACAACCTGGCCTACGGCGATGCCAACTATCTGTCGATGCTGGATGCGGCGGACGCCTATGTCCTCGATAACGGCCTCGACCTGCCGGAGGAGCCCGAGGCGCGTAATATTCTTCCCGATCCGGACTGCGTGACTAACCCCGTATTCGAACTCGACCTGGCCGATGCGGGAGTGACCTCGATCGTCTGGGCCACCGGCTTCAAGGTGGACTACAGCTGGCTCAGGGTCGACGACGCTCTGGACGCCAAGGGCGCACCGCAGCACCATCGCGGCGTGTCGAGTGCGCCAGGTATCTATTTCCTGGGGCTTCCCTGGCTGTCGCATCGCGGTTCCAGCTTCATCTGGGGCGTGTGGCATGATGCCAAGTACATTGCCGACCAGATTGGCAAGCAGTACAAGTACCTGACCTACCACAGGGCCACTCAGAGCCAGGCTGACGACGCCGTGCAGAAGCGTCAGGATGATCGTGCCGAGCCCGCTCACAACGCCAGCATGATGAGGGTAAGCTGATGCCGACGCATACGCGGATTCGCATGTTCAATACTAAGGAAACGTACCCGAACCAGAGCCTGGATAACGATCTGTGCCAGGCGGTGCGGGCGGGCAACACCGTCTATGTGCGCGGTCAGGTGGGTACCGACTTCGAGGGCCGGCTGGTAGGGCTGGGTGATCCCCAGGCCCAGGCCGAGCAGGCGATGAAGAACGTCCTGCAGCTGCTCGAGGAGGCCGGCTCGGACCTCAGTCATATCGTCAAGACCACCACCTACATCACTGATCCGCGCTTTCGCGAGCCGGTCTATCGTGAGGTAGGCAAGTGGCTAAAGGGCATCTTTCCGATCTCGACGGGCCTGGTCGTGGCAGGCCTGGCCCAGCCCGAGTGGCTGATGGAGATCGACGTGATCGCCGTCATTCCGGATGAAAAGGACACAGCATGACGTTTTCGATTGCCGGCTTTTGCCGTGATACGGGACAGTTCGGGACCGCTATCAGCTCCTCCAGCATCTGTGTAGCCAGCCGCTGTGCCTTCGTTGCCCCGGGCAAGGGCGTGGTGCTGTCCCAGAATGTGACCAATCCGGTGCTGGGTCAACTAGGCGTGCAGCTGCTTGAGGAAGGGCTGGGTGCCAAGGATGTGTTGACGCGACTCACCGAGCACGAACAATACCCCGAGTGGCGCCAGCTGCAGGTGCTCGACGGCCAGGGCCAGAGCGCCGCGCACAGCGGCGCCGAAACCCTGGGTATCCATGCCACCCAGGCCGGCCATGACTGCGTGGCCGGCGGCAACATGCTCGCCGATGAAGGCGTCATCCGCGCCATGGTCGAGGCCTTTGAAGCCAGTCAAGGTGAGTTGGCAGAGCGACTGCTGGCGGGCATGGACGCCGGTCTGGCGGCGGGCGGTGAAATGGGGCCGGTCTTTTCGGCAGGGCTGAAAGTCACGGACAAGGCCAGCTGGCCGGTGGTCGACCTGCGAGTCGACTGGCATATCGCGCCGCTGAGCGAGCTGCGTATGGTGTGGGAGAACTATCTGCCCCAGCGCGATGCTTACGTGCTGCGGGCCGTGAGGCCCGACCAGTCGCCATCCTACGGCGTACCCGGGGACGAGCGCTAATGTCACGTTGTTAATCGGCTAGCCTTGAGGCGCTGTGATCATCACGAGCAGCGCCTTGTCTCTTTGAATCTTTGGTGTTTTCCATGCCTCAAGCATCCGTCGTTGACCTGCTCGCCGAACTTATCGCCTTCGATACCACCAGTCACCGTTCCAATCTGCCGCTGATCGAGTTCATCGAGGATTACCTGGCCCGCTTTGGGGTGGCCTCGCGGCGGATCGTCGACGAGACCGGTGAAAAAGCCAACCTCTATGCCATCATCGGTCCCGCGGACCGTCCCGGCGTGATGCTTTCCGGGCATACTGACACCGTACCGGTGGCCGGCCAGAGCTGGAGTGTCGATCCCTATCAGCTGACCGCCGACGGCGAGCGTCTCTATGGTCGCGGCAGCGCCGATATGAAGGGCTTTCTGGCCGCGGTGCTGGCCGCGGTGCCGGCCATGGTCGAGGCTGATCTTGCCGCACCGCTGCACCTGGCGTTTTCTCACGACGAGGAAGTGGGCTGCCTGGGCGTGCGTAGCCTGCTTGCCGACCTGGCCCAGCAGCCGATCCGGCCCGCTGCTTGCGTGGTGGGCGAGCCGACCTCCATGCGCGTGGCCACCGCCCACAAGGGCAAGCTTGCCGTGCGCCTGCACCTGCGCGGCAAGGCCTGCCATTCGGGCATGGCGCCCGAAGGCGTCAACGCTATCCATGCCGCCGCGCGGCTGGTCGACTGGGTCGCCGACAAGGCGGCCGAGAAGGCCGCCGCAGGGCCCTTCGACGAGCGCTTTGCCATCACCCACACCACCCTGCAGGTGGGCTCCATCCAGGGTGGTGCGGCGCTCAATATCGTTCCCCAGGATTGTCAACTGGATCTCGAGATACGCAATGTCCCCGAGGAGGACCCCGAAGTGCTGCTCGACGCGCTGATGAGCCTGGCCGTCTCGCTCGAGGCGGAGATGCGCGAGGTTCATCCCGACGCCGGCATCCGCCTGGAGCGGCTCAGCGACTATCCGGGCCTATCGATGGCCGACGACGACAGCCTGGTCGACTTCATTGTGGCGCTGCTCGACGATCACGCTCTGGAGCGCATCGGTTTTGGTACCGAGGGCGGACTCTTTCAGCACGAGCTGGGCATTCCGTCTCTGGTCTGCGGTCCCGGCAGCATGGCCCAGGGGCATCAGCCCGACGAGTTCGTGACCCGCGGCCAGCTGGCCCGCTGTGAGGCCTTCCTGGCGCGACTGGTAGCGGCCCTGGAAGGGCCGCAGGCGCACCGCCGCCTGGTCGAGGGCACGTTGCTGAGCGCCACGACGGCCTGACCACGATTTTCCCATGCCCCACCTGCTATGCTGATGCCTCCTTTGCCCGGGTAAATCCGCGGCAACGATCTTCAGTCAACGGCGGTGCCGAAACGATGCGTAAATTCACCCTCAAGCAGTTGCGCTATTTTGTGGTGGCCGGTGAGCTGTCCAGTGTCACCCAAGCGGCCAGGAAAATGCATGTCTCGCAGCCGTCCATCTCAGCGGCGATTCAGCAGATCGAAGAGTCCATGGGCTTGCAGCTGTTCGTGCGCCATCACGCCCAGGGACTGTCGCTGACGCCCACAGGCAAGCAGCTGATGGCGCGCGCGCGGCAACTGCTGAACGATGCCGAGGGGCTGGAAAAGTTTGCTGCATCGCTTGGCGAAGAGATCGGCGGCGAGCTGCGCTTGGTGGCCTTTCCGACTTTTGCTCCGGTGTTTTTGCCCCAGCTGCTCCGACGCTTTGCAGACCGTTATCCGGCAGTGAGCCTCTATTGCGACGAGATGACCCAGGTGGACATCGTGCGTGGCCTGAGCCAGGGTGACTATGAGCTAGCCTTCATCTATGATCTGCAGATTCCTGAAGGCATCGACTTTACTCCCTTGTATCGCTTTCCGCCCTATGCGGTGGTCGCCGCCGACCACCCGCTCAGCCAGCGCGATAGCATCACCCTCAAGGAGCTGTCGGCCTACTCCATGGTGCTCCTTGACTGGCCGTTGAGCCGCGAGTACTTCCATTCGATATTCACCCAGCACGGTCTGTCGCCGCGTGTGGTGCATCGTGCCAAGTCCATGGAAATGCTTCGCGGGCTGGTAGCCAACGGCTTTGGCTATTCCTTGTTCAATATTCCTCTCAATGCTTTCGAGCCCTCTGACGGCGGCCAGCTTAAGGCGTTGGCTCTGGAAGACGCGGCTCGCCCACTTCAGCTGGGCATCGCCTGTCTTCGGGGGCTGCGGCTGGCGCCAGCCGCCGAGGCTATGTATCGGCTGGCCGCCGACGGCCAGAGGCAGGTCACGGTTTTTGCGCAGGCCGTACCCTAGCCGGCGACAGACTGGTACCTCTCGAGCGTAGGCTTAGGATGAGTCGCATCCCAGCTCTGGTTTTTTGAACTGAGTAGTGCGCGGCATGGTGGTAGAATTTGCCCTTTGGATAGGAAAAAATGATTCAGGTGTTAGTATAAAAGTATTTTAATTGATGATCGCCATGCGTCTATCGTGACATCACTCGGGTATGACTCAGGTCAACGATGCTTCTTATAAGAAGTTTTTAATTAAAAGCTAGGAAACGGAGCTATCTCATGAAAAATTCTGATTTTGTGTACTGGCGCGACCTATGTTATCGAACTTAGGCAGCTGAACTGTATTCCCTAGGCCTACCTGGTCAGCGATGGGCATTAATAACCATTGATTTAAAAAAGCAATCTGGAGCCAACATGGAATCTTGGACCTTTATCGCTTTCGGTGTCGCTTCTGCCGGAACCCTGATCATGGCCTTAGCGGCATTACTACTCGAGCGGAGACGCTAACTTTTTCCTCATGGTGCTAACTAATAAACAATGACTACAAAAAGGTTTCCCTGATGTTGATATTACTGAACTGGGTATTGCTGATATTTTCAGCCTCCGTGCTGATTGGCCTTTCGCTATATTCTATGCGTGCCGCTGGCGATAAGGAGGAGTCAGGCTTTCTGGTGGCCAACAACTCACTTGGCCCCTTCGTGGCGGCGGCAACGCTGGTGGCCACCGGCTACAGTGGCTTTGTATTTATCGGTTCGCCCGGTGTGGCCTATGAATACGGCTCGCTCGAGCTGTTCTCGAACACCTTTTATACCCCGGCGTTTCTGATCGCGACGCTGTTCTTTGCCAACTTCCTGCGCCGCAAGGCAGCCAGCCTAGGCAGCCAGACGATTCCCGAATACATCGGTCAGATGCACTCGAAAGGCGCCGCGGGTCGCTGGCTGCAGGGTATCGTGGCGGTGATCATGATTCTGCTGTTGGGCGTTTTCCTAGTGTCGCAGATCAAGGCTATTGGCCTACTGGTCTCGGGCTGGCTGGGTGTTACGCCTACTATCGGCGCGTTGCTGATCACGCTGCTGGTAATAGGTTATACCATGTTCGGCGGTCTGCGCGCGGTGGCCTGGACCGATGCCGCCATGGTGATCGGCATGGCGCTGGGCTCCTGTGTTATCGCCTACGTGGTGTTTGTTCAGGTAGGCGTCGGCGAGCTGATCGAGCGCCTCGACGCCGTGGATCCTGAGCTGGCCAACCCCACGACCGGAGCGCCCTACGGCGACAGCCCAGCGTCGGCTTTTCTGCTGCTGCCCTATGCCTTCCTGTGGGCGGCGGCGCTGCCGTTCATGTCGGTACGTTTCCTGGCTATCAAGAAGAACGTGAGCATGGCACGGGTCGGTATCTGGGTCGCGGTGCTGGGGCTACTGCTCAACTTCACGCCGATGGCCGGGCTCTATGCCAAGGCGTACTTTCCGGACTTGGCGGCCCCCGACCTGGCCATGCCGACCTTCCTGGAGCACGGCGTGGGGCCACTGATGTCGAGCATGATCACCTTGTTCATCCTGTTCGCTATGAAGTCCACAGCCAACTCGCTGATGCATACGGTGTCGACGGCGCTGTCCTACGACCTGCGCTCGGCCCTGGGCCGGGATAAGGGGTTCATGGCCAGAATGAGCTTCAACCGCCTGATGGTGCTGATCGTCGGTGTGTGCGGCTTTATCGGCATGGCCTATCTGCCGCCGGTGATGATCCTATGGTTGGGTATTCTGGGTAATGGCACCCTGATGGCCGCGCTGTTTGGCGTGACCTTCTTTTCCACCTTCTGGCAGGGCAACAGCGCCGGCGCCTTCGCCTCGGTGGGCACCGGATTCTGCGTCAGTGCCTATCTGCTGCTGGGCAGCGATCTGGGCTGGGTGCAGGGGCCGCTCTACGGCTGCTTGGCCTCCGCAATCAGCTACGTGGTCGTCAGCTGGGCGACGCGGCGCGCCACGGTGCCGGCTCGCGTGACCATGCAGGCCGAAAAGGGAAAATAAATAAGAGCTATCGTATGGCAACCTGGGAGAGGTTGTCGGGGTAGTCAGGAAAATGCGGCAGCGAGGGCCCACAGGCCTTCGCTGCCGCCACGTTTCATGAAAGTGGAGTGACCAAACGCGGGGCAGTCATGTTATCGGGATGAAGGGCATCGGCCAGGGTGTCTTCATCCAGCAGATCCTCATTGCGCAACAGCTCCAGGACCCCGGCGTTGGTGGCCAGTGCCTGCTGGGCGATACGCGTGGCGTTGTCGTAGCCAATGTAGGGATTAAGCGCAGTCACCAGGCCGATAGAGTGCTCCACTTGTGCGCGGCAGTGCGCCTCGTTGGCGGTAATTCCATCCACGCAGTACTCGCGCAGCATGTCCATGGCGCGAGTCAACAGGCGCACGGAGTCGAATAGCTTGTAGGTAATCAAGGGCTCCATAGCATTGAGCTGCAGCTGGCCGCCTTCGGCGGCCAGGGTCAGCGCCAGGTCGTTGCCGATCACCTCGAAAGCCACCTGGTTCACAGCCTCGGGAATCACTGGGTTGACCTTGCCGGGCATGATCGAGCTGCCCGGTTGGCGCGCCGGCAGGTTGATCTCGTTGAAGCCGGTACGCGGCCCGCTGGAGAGCAGACGCAGGTCGTTGCAGATTTTGGATAGCTTGACCGCCACGCGCTTGAGCATGCCCGAGATCAGCACGAAGTCGCCCATGTCGGAGGTGGCCTCAATCAGGTCCTGAGCAGGCTTGAGCGGCTGACCGCTGATGGCCGTCAGTCGCTCCACCGCCAGCTGCTGGTAGCGCGGGTCGGCGTTGATGCCGGTGCCGATCGCTGTACCGCCGAGGTTGACCTCGCACAGCAGCGCGGGCACCTGCTGTGTGAGTCGGCTCAGGTCTTCATTAAGGGTGGTGGCGAAGGCCTGAAACTCCTGACCTAGGGTCATGGGTACGGCGTCCTGTAGCTGGGTGCGGCCCATTTTCAGCACCTTGGCAAATTCCTGGCCCTTGGCGGCAAAGGCACTACTGAGCGCAGCGAGGCTATCGAGCAGAATGTCATGACCCAGCAGCAACCCAAGGCGAATCGCCGTAGGGTAGGCGTCGTTAGTTGACTGCGCCATATTGACGTCGTTATTGGGATGCAGATGCTGATACTCGCCCTTGGCGTGGCCAAGAAGCTCTAGCCCCAGATTGGCGATGACTTCGTTGGCATTCATATTGGTCGAGGTGCCGGCGCCGCCCTGGATCATGTCGACCACGAACTGGTCATTATGCTGGCCGTTAATAATAGCCTGACAGGCCATGGAAATTGCCTTGAAGCGAGTAGAAGGCAGATGATCGAGGTGGTGGTTGGCTTCAGCGGCGGCCTGTTTGACCATTGCTAATGCGCTCACCAGTGGTGGGTAGTGGGAGAGAGGCACGTCAGTAAGACGAAAATTCTCCATCGCCCGCATAGTCTGAATACCGTAGTAAGCATCAGCAGGGACGTTGCGAGCTCCTAGCAAGTCTCTCTCTTCTCGGCTCTTACCAGAGTTATTTGATGTCTCATTTTTGCCAGATAAAGTATTTTTCATTAGTGTTATTTTTCCTTTGAGTTATGTTTTTTGATTGGTTTTGTGCTGTATCAGAGATACTAGGCACACTATATTTTGTCTGTGTTGATAAAGTTTTTCCAATGCTAATGTTAGATGTGTTATGCAAATGAAAGGGTTTTTTCTGTACAGCCACCATGTCCCGCAGAAGGCGCTGCACCATCAGTCGCCGATTGAAGGAATGGCAAGCTAAACGACCAGGGAGGGGTTATTTGCCAAACAGGTGGTTAGTCACACAGGAGTCGATATTTATTTATTCTGTAAGTAACTTGTTTCGAGTTGATGTTAATTTTTTAAAAATCTTTTTTTGTTAGAGAGGCAGCGCAAAACCAGCAGTCTTCCACATTGTGCTAGTGATGCGCTGATGATAAAAAACAGGACGGGTTCCACTTCAGGTTGTCGAGTTTATTTTTTGAGTTTATTAAAGTCGATCTTTTGTTTTCAGTAATCTTACTGAGCGCTTCGCAAGAGTGGACAGTCCAGTATCATCTTTTTCCAGGCAAGCGATAATGCTCTGTTTCATTGGCCTGGCCCAAAACTTCTCCAGGTGCGCGCACACCTCTGCCGCCGCCGCGTCCTGATCGCGGCCCGGCGTCAGATTAGCGATGATCTGGTTGACCATACGCACCAGCTGCGCGTCTTGTTCATGGGACATTCTCGGCTCCTCAAGCATTAACTCTAATTGCCGCATCGGCGCCAGGGCGATGATAGATCAGATGGCGCCCGGGGCGGGCAAAGCCGACCAGCAGCATGTCGGCCGCCCGGGCCTGCTCTACTGCAAGAGTCGTGGCCGCGGAGACAGCCACCAGGGCGCCGATGCCGGCACTGGCGCTTTTGTGCACCATCTCGTAGCTGGCTCGGCTGGAGACCAGAGCAAATCCGCCCTCGCTCGGTCCGCCCTGGCGGGCCAGGGCACCGATCAGCTTGTCCAGGGCGTTATGGCGCCCCACGTCCTCACGTACTAGCCGGATGCGCCCAAGGCCGTCGCACCAGGCCGCGCCATGCGCGGCGCCGGTAGCCGCCTGCAGAGCCTGGTGGTCGGCCAGTCCGGCCAGAGCGCGCTGAATGGCGGCGTCGGCCAATGCCGGCGCCGGCACCGCTCGAATGGGCCGTATTGCCTGCTCCAGAGCCTCGGTGCCGCACAGCCCACAGCCGGTGCGACCGGTCAGATTGCGGCGACGTCCTTTAAGCTCGGCCAGCCGCTGGCTGGCGATGCTCAGATGCACCGCCAGTCCCTGGGGCTCCTGCCGAACCTCCAGGTCATAACACTCGTGTCGGTGGGCCAGGATCCCCTCGGAGAGGCTGAAGCCCAGGGCAAAGTCCTCGAGGTCCTCGGGCGTTGCCATCATCACCGCATGGGAGATGCCGTTGTAGACCAGAGCGACGGGTACCTCCATCGCCAGGACATCCTCGCGGGTATCGGCGTACCAGCCGGTGCTACCGCGACGGGTCTCCACCGAGTGACGGGCCAGGGCGGCCAGCGACTGCATCGCGTCGCTGGCCGGCGACGCCGCCTGCTGCCTTGTGCTCATGGTGTGGCCTCCCGCTGTACCACCTCGGGCAGGTGGCCGCGCTGGACTCGGTCGAACTCCTCGAAGCGGCGTTGCCAAGCGGAGGGCTGGCTGACCTTCTCTACCTGCACCGCGGTCACCTTGTATTCGGGGCAGTTGGTAGCCCAGTCGGAGTTGTCGGTGGTGATGACGTTGGCGCCGCTGCCTGGGTGATGGAAGGTGGTATAGACCACCCCCGGCTGCATGCGCTCGCTGAGCCGGGCGCGTAGCACGGTCTGGCCGGCGCGGCTGGAGATGCCCAGCCAGTCGCTGTCCTGGATGCCGCGCAGCTCGGCATCGGAGGGGTGGATCTCGAGCAGATCCTCGTCGTGCCACACCTGGTTGTTGGTGCGCCGGGTTTGGGCGCCGACGTTATACTGGGAGAGGATTCGCCCAGTAGTCATCAGCAGCGGGAAGCGGCGGTTAGCGCGCTCCTCGGTGGCCACGTACTCGGTGATCGCGAAGCGCCCCCGACCGATTGGGAAGTCGTTTTCGTGCAAGGTCGGGGTGCCGTCGGGATGCTCAGCGTTGCAGGGCCACTGCAGGCTGCCGTGCGCCTCGAGCTTGGCGTAGCTGACGCCGGCGAAGCTCGGCGTCAGCCGGGCGATCTCATCCATGATCTCGGACGGGTGGCCGTACTCCATGGGGTAGCCCAGGGCGCGGGCCAGGTCGACGGTGACTTCCCAGTCGGCCTTGCCGGCCAGCGGCGCCATCACCTTGCGCACCCGGTTGATGCGTCGCTCGGCGTTGGTGAAGGTGCCGTCCTTCTCCAGGAAGCTCGAGCCCGGCAGCAGCACGTGGGCGTACTTGGCGGTCTCGTTGAGGAAGATGTCCTGGACGATCAGGCACTGAAGCGATTTCAGCGCCGCCTCGACGTGCTGGGTGTTGGGGTCCGACTGGGCGATGTCCTCGCCCTGCACGTAGAGCGCCTTAAAGCTGCCCTCGATGGCGGCGTCGAACATGTTGGGAATACGCAGCCCCGGCTCGTCGTCGAGCGCCACCCCCCAGGCGGCTTCAAAGCGGGCTCTGGCCTCGGCATCGGCGACGTGCTGGTAGCCCGGCAGCTCGTGGGGGAAGGAGCCCATGTCGCAGGAGCCTTGGACGTTGTTCTGGCCGCGCAGCGGGTTCACGCCTACGCCCTCGCGGCCGATGTTGCCGGTGGCCAGCGCCAAGTTGGCGATACCCATCACCATGGTCGAGCCCTGGCTGTGCTCTGTAACGCCCAGGCCGTAGTAGATGGCGCCGTTGCCGACCGTCGCATAGGTGCGGGCGGCGCGGCGTACCGCCTCGGCGGTCACGCCAGTGATCGCCTCGCTGGCCTCGGGGGAGTGGCGCTCTTCCGCGATAAAGTCGCGCCAGGCCCGGTAGGCCTGGGTGTCGCAGCGGGCCGCGATAAAGTCGTGATCCTCCAGCCCTTCGGTTACCACCACATGGGCCAAGGCATTGACCAGCGCCACGTTGGTGCCCGGGCGCAGTGGGAGGTGCTGGGCGTCTGCTAGGTGCGGGGTCTTGAGCAGATCGATGCGCCGCGGGTCGGCGACGATCAGCGACGCGCCCTGGCGTAGCCGCCTGCGCATCAGCGAGCCGAACACAGGGTGGGCGTCGGTGGGGTTGGCGCCGATGACGATGATGGCGTCGGCCTGCATCACTGAGTCGAAGGTCTGGGTGCCGGCGGATTCGCCCAAGGTGGTCTTCAGGCCGTAGCCGGTGGGCGAGTGACAGACCCGCGCGCAGGTGTCGGTGTTGTTGTTGCCGAAGGCCGCGCGGATCAGCTTCTGCACCAGGTAAGTCTCCTCGTTGGTGCAGCGCGAGGAGGTGATACCGCCGATGCTCTCGCGGCCATGCTCGGCCTGGATCGCCTGGAGCCGTTCGGCGGCGAAGGCGATCGCCTCCTCCCAGCCAACCTCGCGCCAGGGCTGGTCGATGGCCTCGCGGATCATCGGCGTGGTGATGCGGTCCGGATGAGTCGCGTAGCCGAAAGCGAAGCGGCCCTTGACGCAAGAGTGACCGTGGTTCGCGTCGCCACCCTTGTAGGGCACCATGCGCACCAGCTGGTCGCCCTTCATCTGGGCCTCGAAGGAGCAGCCTACGCCGCAGTAGGCGCAGGTGGTGATCACGCTGTGCTCGGGTTGGCCGGCATCGATGACGCTCTTTTCCATCAGTGTCGAGGTTGGGCAGGCCTGGACGCAGGCGCCGCAGGAGACGCACTCGGAGTCCATAAAGGCTTCGTCCTGGCCGGCCGCCACCTTTGAGTCGAATCCCCGTCCGTCGATGGTCAGCGCGAAGGTGCCCTGGACCTCCTCGCAGGCGCGCACGCAGCGTGAGCAGACAATGCACTTGCTGGGGTCGAAGCTGAAGTAGGGGTTGGAGTGGTCTTGCTCCGCGGCCAGGTGGTTCTCGCCCTCGAAGCCGTAGCGCACCTCGCGCAGGCCCACCGTCCCGGCCATATCCTGCAGTTCGCAGTCGCCATTGGCGGGGCAGGTCAGGCAGTCCAGCGGGTGGTCGGAGATGTAGAGCTCCATGACGTTGCGGCGCAGCCGAGCCAGGCGATCGTTCTGGGTGGTGACCCTCATGCCCTCGGCGACTGGGGTGGTGCAGGCCGCCGGGGTGCCGCGCTTGCCCTCCACTTGGACGGCGCACAGCCGACAGGAACCGAAGGCCTCGAGGCTGTCGGTGGCGCACAGCTTGGGAATGTTGATGTCGGCCAGGGCCGCGGCGCGCAGCACCGAGGTGCCCTCGGGCACGGTGATCTCGACGCCGTCGATCTCGACGCTCACTGGGGTTGCGTCGGCGTCCGGTGCCGGGGTGCCCAGATCCTTGGCGTGCTGGCTGGGGTCGAAGTGCTGAATCATGAGCGGTCTCCTTCCGGCGTGCGCTGGAAGTCGTCGGGGAAGTGTTTCAGGGCGCTCTGCACCGGGAAGGGGGTCATGCCGCCCATGGCGCAAAGCGAACCGTCCTCCATGGTCTCGCACAGCTCGTCGAGCAGTTTGAGGTTGGCATCGCGGTTCTCACCGGCACGGATGCGGTCGATGACCTCCACACCGCGGGTCGAGCCGATGCGACAGGGCGTGCACTTGCCGCAGGATTCCACTTTGCAGAATTCCATCGAGAAGCGGGCCTGCTCGGCCATGTCCACGCTGTCGTCGAACATCACCACACCACCGTGTCCGACGCCTGCGCCGACCTCGGCGAAGGTTTCATAGTCCAGCGGCAGGTCCCACTGGCTTTCGGGCAGGTAGGCGCACAGTGGGCCGCCGACCTGGACGGCGCGCAACGGCCGGCCGGTAAGGGTGCCGCCGCCGAACTCCTCCATCAGCGTGCGCAGGGTGATACCGAAGGCCAGCTCCACCAGGCCGCCGCGCTTGACATTGCCGGCCAGTTGCAGCGCCAGGGTGCCGCGAGAGCGGCCCATGCCGTGATTGGCGTAGGCCTCGGCCCCCTCGGCGAGGATGAAGGGGATGGCGGCCAGTGACAGCACATTGTTGACCACGGTGGGGCGGCCGAACAGCCCTTCAATAGCCGGCAGCGGTGGCTTGAAACGCACCAGGCCGCGCTTGCCCTCGAGGCTTTCCAGCAGTGAGGTCTCCTCGCCGCAGATGTAGGCGCCGGCACCAAGGCGCACCTCCAGATGGAAGGCCCGGCCGCTGCCCTGGAGATTGTAGCCTAGGTAGCCGGCTTCCTCGGCGCGGGCGATAGCCTCGTCGAGAACTTGCTTGGCCAGCGGGTATTCGGAGCGTAGATAGATATAGCCTTGGGTGGCTCCCACGGCGAGCCCGGCAATGGTCATCCCTTCGATCAACTGGTAGGGATCGCACTCCATCACCAAGCGATCGGCGAAGGTACCGGAATCGCCCTCGTCGGCATTGCAGACGATGTATTTCTGGTCCGCCGAGGTATCGAGCACCGTCTGCCACTTGATGCCGGTGGGAAAGGCTGCACCGCCGCGACCACGTAGGCCGGAGGCCTTTATCTCTTCGACGATGTCCTGTGGCTCGAGGGCGAGCGCTGTCTCGAGGCCGTGAAAGCCGTTGAGGGCCCGATAGTCGTCAATCGAGACCGGATCGGTGACGCCGATGCGCGAGAAGGTCAGACGCTGCTGGCGTTCCAGATAGGGGATCGCCTCGGTCAGCCCCAGGGCTAGCGGGTGGGCGTCGTGGCCCTCGAGCAGGCCAGCGTCGAGTAGCGTCGGCACGTCGTCAGGTGACACCGGACCGTAGGCGACGCGGCCGGCCGGAGTCTCGACCTCGACGAGGGGTTCGAGCCAGGCCAGGCCACGGGAACCATTACGCACCAGGGTGAAGGCTTTTCCGCGGGCGTGGGCCTCGATTTTGAGTCGGGCGGCGACCGCGTCGGCGCCCAGGGAGAGGGCGGTGGTCTCGCGGGGGACGAAGACTCGAACGCTCATGCGATCACCTCCAGGGGCCGGGTGCGCAGCTCGTCGACTAGCGCATCGAAGGCCTCGGGGGTGACCCGGCCACGCACCTCGTCGTCGACGCGAACCGAAGGGCCACAGGCGCAGTTACCCAGGCAGTAGACCGCTTCGAGAGTGATCTCCCGGTCGCGGGTGGTCTGGTGGAAATCGACGCCCAGGCGGGTCCTGGCATGGGCCTCCAGGGCGCGGGCCCCCACCGCCTGGCAGGCCTCGGCGCGACAGACTTGGACCACGTGGCTGCCGGGGGGCGTGATGCGAAAGTGATGGTAGAAGCTGAGCACCCCATGCACTTCAGCGCGGGTCTGGCCCAGAGACTCCGCAATAATCGGCACCGCCCCCTCGGGCACGAAGCCAAAGCGGTCCTGAATGGCGTGCAAGATCGGTAGCAGGGCACCGGGCTTGTGCTTCAGGGCGTCGACTTCGGCCTGAATCAGCTGCGGCGTCCAGTCGGAGGAAGCGCTCATTGGGTCACCTGATCGTTATTGATTAGTTATGCATGAAAGTGCATATATTGAGGTGGCGCGTGCGTCACGGTCGCAATAAAGCTAGCATCGGTGTCTCAATGACAAAATATGAAAGTTACTTCATATGAAACGTATCCGGATCACGCCGGCCTGGCGCTTCAGTGACGAAGCCGGCAATCAGCTCGATCCCAAGCTCTTCGCGCTGCTCGAGGCAATACATCGGCATGGCAAGTTGACCCGGGCCGCCGAGACGGCAGGAGTCTCCTATCGCCACGCCTGGAACCTGCTCCAGCGCTGGGGAGAGTTCTTTGGTGTCGTCCTGGTTGAGCTCGAACGGGGGCGGGGGGCACGGCTCTCGCCGCTGGGCGAGAAGCTACTGTGGGCCGAGCAGCGGGTGATCGCCCGTCTCGGACCCCAGCTGGACAGCCTGGGATCAGAGCTCAACCTGGCCATCCAGCAGGCCCTGGAGGGTGTGCAGCCGGTGTTGCGCCTGCATGCCAGCCACGGTTATGCGGTGGAGCTGCTCCCCGAGCATCTCGAGGATCTGCGCCTCGATCTGCAGTATTGCAGCCCACGGGAGGCGCTGACGGCGCTCAATCGCGGTGCCTGCGATCTAGCTGGCTTCCACTTGCCCCGCGGCGAAATGGGGGGGAGAGTCAGTCGTGACTATCGGAGTTTGCTCAAGCCGCGCAGCCATCGCCTGATCGGCTTTATCGCTCGCCGCCAGGGGCTAATAGTGGCACCGGGGAACCCCAAAGGGGTTCATAACATAGGAGAGCTGGCAGGAGAGGCTATACGCTTCATTAACCGCCAGAGGGCGTCAGGTACGCGTGCCTTACTCGATGGACTGTTGGCAGAAGCAGATATTCAGCCAGCACTCATCCAGGGCTATGAGCTCGAGGAATACACCCACTCGGCGGTGGCCGCCTATGTAGCTGCCGGCATGGCCGATATTGGCTTTGGAGTGGAGGCCGCGGCTCGGCGGTTCGGGCTCGACTTCGTGCCGTTGGCGCAGGAAGACTACCTGCTGGTCTGCCACCATCGTAGTCTGATGGAGCCGCGTTTCGAGCGCCTACTCGAGGTGCTCGGTAGTGACGAATTCCAGCATACAGTGGAAACACTGCCGGGCTATGCACCGAGTCGATGTGGGCGCGTCATGTCGCTGGAGGAGAGTGGGCTGTATATGTGCTGAGGAGTCTTGAAGGCTCCTCCTGTCTGTCAACCAACTGAATATAAAACGTATTTCGCTCGCTAATGGGAGGATTTGCACTAGTCATTGGTGCAACGGAAGGTGTCTGGCCATAGTCATTCGTACCAGCAGTAACCCGTACAACATGGCAAGCGAGGGGCGTCCCGATACCGGCATCAGAGGCCGGAAACGCCTGGCTGGTATGACGATTCCGTTGACACAAGAGGAGATAACAACATGCAACTGCCGTCACTGATCGAGATTCCCAACGGCGAGAAAGTGGTACCGACGTTCTCCGATAACGAGATGAAGGGGCGCCTCGCTCGCCTGCGCGACTACATGACGAAGAACGAGGTCGATGCTGTCGTGCTGACCTCCTATCACAACATCAACTACTTCAGTGACTTCGTCTACTGCAAGTTCGGCCGCGACTACGGCCTGGTGGTGACCCAGGACAGCTTCACCACCGTGACCGCCAACATCGACGGCGGTCAGCCCTATCGCCGCAATCGTCTGGGCGACAACATCGTCTACACCGACTGGCAGAAGGACAACTTCTTCAAGGCCGTCAAACAGCTCTGCGAAGGCAAGCGTCGCGTCGGCGTCGAGTACGACCATATGACGCTGCAGAACAAGCAGAAGCTCCTCGATGCGCTGGGTGATGTCGAACTGGTCGACGCCGGCGTGCCCACCATGCAGATGCGCATGGTCAAGTCCGACGAGGAGATCGCGCTGATTCGCCAGGGCGCTCGCATCGCCGACGTGGGCGGCGTTGCCGTGCGCGATGCCATCTATGCCGGCGTGCCGGAGTACGAGGTGTCGTTGGCCGGTCAGGCCGCCATGGTGCGCGAGATCGCCAAGACCTACCCCAACAGCGAGCTGATGGATACCTGGGTGTGGTTCCAGTCCGGTATCAACACCGACGGTGCCCACAACCCGGTGACCAGTCGCCGCGTGCAGCCCGGTGATATCCTCAGCCTGAACACCTTCCCGATGATCTCCGGCTACTACACTGCCCTGGAGCGCACCATGTTCCTCGGCCATGCCTCCGACGAGCACCTGCGTCTGTGGGAGGTGAACTGCGAGGTGCACCGCCGCGGTCAGGAGCTGATCAAGCCTGGCGTGCGTTGCTGTGACATCGCCCATGAGCTCAACGAGATCTTCGCCAAGCACGACCTGCTCAAGTACCGCACCTTCGGTTACGGCCACTCCTTCGGCACCCTGAGCCACTACTACGGCCGCGAGGCGGGTCTGGAGCTGCGCGAGGACATCGAGACAGTGATCGAGCCCAACATGGTGGTCTCCATGGAGCCGATGATCACCGTACCGGAGGGCCTGCCGGGTGCCGGCGGCTATCGCGAGCACGATATCCTGGTGGTCAACGAGCACGGGGCCGATAATATCACCGGCTTCCCGTATGGCCCGGAGCACAATATCATCAAGTAATGTTTTAACGACAAAGGGGGAGCTCTGCTCCCCCTTCTTGACGATAGCGTGCGGGGAGAAACGAGATGAGCAGTGTCAAGATAGAGAACCTTGACTGGGTAACCTACAAGTCGCTGACGGAAAATGGTCAGTGCAGAATCATCCTCCCGGTGGGGGCCATCGAACAACATGGGCCTCATATGTCGCTTAATCCCGATGTGTTGATTCCCAGCCATATTGGCGAGAAGGTGGCGGAAAGAAGCAACAACATGCTGGTAGCGCCCGCCATCAGCTATGGATACAAGTCACAGGTAAAATCCGGGGGAGGCAACTTCTTTCCCGGCACAACCTGCGTATCGGGCGCTTCGCTTGAGAACTATGTATTCGATGTGCTGCAGGCCTATGTCAACCATGGCAATCGCGAATTCATCCTGATCAATGGTCACTTCGAGAACTCCATGCACCTCTGTGAGGCCGCCGACAGGCTGGTCAACAAGTGCAAGGGAGAAGGTATTTCGATCAAGATCTATCTGCTCTCCTACTGGGACTTCATCAGCGAGGAGACCATCGAGAAGGTATTCCCCGACGGCTTCACAGGCTGGGCCGTTGAGCATGGCGGTGTGCTGGAGACGTCCATCATGCTCAAGCTTCACCCTGAACTCGTCGACATGTCGAAGGCCGTCGACGTGGAGCCGGCCACCTTCCCTCCCTATGATGTCTTTCCCCCCGACCCTTCCTGGGTAGCACCGTCCGGGACCCTGTCTTCTCCGCTCAATTCGACGCCGGAGAAGGGAGAAATGATCCTCGAGGAGTGTATATCGGGAATCGTATCGCACTTGAACTGATTCACTGTCATGGGCTCCGAACTACCCTCGGGGCCCTGAGATGTCAGGGATGATGCCAAGTACAATAATAGCGAGGTATCAAGATGTCAGATAAAGAACCGGTCACGATCCCACGATTCACGGGACGAGACCTTCCCCCCTTCGGGCGACTGGTCATCCAGTTTGCGCCTCCCATCGCCATCATTGCGCTGATCCTGATGGTGCTTGGAAACCCCGATGGTGTTGCCTCAGTCATCTTCGACATGAGGACCTATGTCACGGGTGGCTTCACCTGGCTGTTTATCCTCTATTCTCTCTTTGCCGTCGCGGTATGCGGCTGGCTGGTGTTCAGCAAGGTCGGAAGCCGGGTCAGGCTGGGCGGCCCCAAGGCGAAGGCCGAGTACAGCAACTTCGCCTGGTACTCGATGCTGTTCGCCTGCGGCCAGGGGATCGGCCTGATCTTCTGGTCGGTGGCCGAGCCCATCATGCTGCGTGACTCCAGCCCGGTCTTCGAGGCAATGGAAGGTAATGTGGCGGGCGGTGGTATCGTCTGGGCCTATTTCCACTGGGGCTTCACCGCCTGGGCCATGTACTGCGTCGTGGCGGTATGTCTCGCTTATTCGCACCACAACCTGGGCAAGACCCTGACCTTCCGCGAGGCGACGGTGGATCTGCTGCCGCGTTGGGCGCGTGGCGGTGCCGGCGTGGTCGTCGAGCTGCTGGCGATCATGGCAACCATCCTGGGGCTCTCTACCTCTTTTGCCTTCGCGGCGATGCAGTTCACCGCGGGTCTCACGTCATTTACCGGTGTGACTTCGGGGCCCACCATCTGGCTGTTTGTCATCGTGGGCCTGGGTACCGCCGCGGCGATCTCGGCCTTCTTCGGCATCAGCAAGGGGATGCGCCTGATCAGTGAGACGAACTCGATCCTGAGTGTGGTGCTGGTGGTGGCCGCCTTCATCTTCGGGCCGACGCTGTTCATCATCTCCAATATCACCCAGACCTTCGGCTCCTACTTCACGAACTTCGTTCCCATGAGTTTCTGGACCGATGCTCCGAGTACGGCCGAGCCGCTGACCTCCTGGCAGCAGAGCTGGAATGGCTGGTGGACCGTCTTCATCTGGTGCTGGGTGATCGCCTTCTCCCCCTTCGTGGCCGGCTTTATCGCCAGGATCTCGCGGGGTCGCACGCTGCGTGAATTCGTTATCGGTGTCACCATCATTCCCTCCTTTATCGTCATGCTCTGGATCGGTGTTCTCGGTTCCGCAGCGATCTATTACGACGACAAGAGTGGTCGTGGCATCTCCGATGCGGTGAATGCGGATGTCGCCAGCGGGCTGTTTGCGATGCTGGAGTCCATACCGGTGATCGGCAGCTTGCTGCTGGTGGTGGCAACGGTACTGGTGGCGACCTACTACGTCACATCGCTGGATGCCGGCACCTACGCCCTGGCGGACTTCGTTTCCGCACCGAAGCGTGCAGGCGCCTGGTTCCGCGTGGTCCTGGTGCTCAGCATCGGCGCGGTGGCGACGATACTGCTCACCCTGGGGGGCAGTGGGGTGGTCGATACGGTCCAGACCGGGACCATCATCGGCGCCTTCCCCTTCTCCATCGTGATCATCCTGATGATCGTGAACACCATACGGCGCCTGCGCAGTCGCGACAGGGCGACCAGGGAGCTGGAGATGGTGGTTAACGACCCCGATCCCAATGTGGAACTCAAGGTCAGCGAGGAGGGGGATGTCCGAACGGTATCCGCCGGCGAAATGAAGCCTGGGGCGACGAGCTCCTGATACCCGACTACCCATCACACCTCTCAATAAGTTCGCTTGGCGATAGGTGATGGGTAGCCTTTGGCAGAAGGTAGGTGGCCCGATAGGCGATCGTTATCGCTGTCGGGCCATCTGCTTTCTTGCTTTCTGGGGTTTTTTGGCGGGCTAGATATTGGCGATTCCCGTCCTCAGGAAATCGAGCACATGACGGGAGGCGATATTCAACTCGCGCTCCTTGTAGTAAAGGCCGATGCAGACGCGCTCCAGATCGGGCAGTGAATCCGTGTTGACGGCATGCTTGAGGTGGTCGGGAATGACGGAGCTGGCCATCGCGGTGATGCCAAGCCCCTCCTCCACGGCTGAGAAGATGCCCAGCAGGCTGGTGCTGGTGTACATGAAGCGATAGGGGTGTGCCTGGCTCTGCAACGCCTCCTCCATGATCGAGCGATAGACACACCCCTGGGGATAGGCAATCAGCGGGAGCGGGCTATCGGCACCGCTGACGAGATGGTCCTCCCTGAACACCCACTCGAGTTTTTCCAGGCGGTAGTCGCGAGAATCCCTGTCTTCATTCTCCTTCTCGCGCTCCATGGCCATGGCGATATCGTAGTGTCCCTTCTGATAGCGCTGGAGGATGACCTTGCTGATTTCGCAGTCGACCTCGACGATGATATTGGGATAGACCCGCGACAGCTTTCGTAGCGCCTTGGGCAGGAAGGCCAGTTCGAAATCGTTGGGAATCCCCAGGCGTACCTTGCCCGAGATATTCTCGCCTCTTACCCTGGCGATGACCTGGTCATTGATCTCCAGTATCTGCCTCGCTGCCTTGTAGAGATACTCCCCATCTTCGGTGAGCTCCAGGCTGGAACCTCTGAGAAAAATCTTGGTGCCAAGGATTTCCTCCAATTTCTTGATTTGAAGGCTGATCGCGGGTTGTGATCGACCCAGTAGCTCGCCAGCGCTGGTAAAGCCACCGAGATCCTTGATGGTGACGAAGGTCCTCAACAGGTCGGTGGGTATATTAGTCATTATTGGCCCATTTCGATGTCTGATGTGTGTATTGAGTATACAAATTGGCGCCTTTCATGCGTGGAAAATACCTTGAAGGTGACAAAACGAAAACACCACAACGCTGCTGCCACACCAACAACAAGAGGTATAGGCATATGGATTCCTGGGTGTTGACCACCTTCCTGATACTGACACTCTACATGCTGGTCCATGCCGGAGCCGCTTACTTGCGGAGAGAGCTGAAAAGAAAGTCCACCAATGGATCGGCGAGGCAGTAATCATGGATTCCTACAAGCTGTTCAACTGGGGGCTTCTGTTCCTCACCTTCGGCCTGATGATCTACCTGGGCTTCCTCTCCTCCAGGATGATGAAGAAGGGCGATGAAGGAGGCTTTCTCGTTGCTGGACGTTCGCTGGGGGCCTTCGTCGGCGCCAGTACCATCGTTGCCACCGGCTTCAGCGGCTGGGGGTTCATGGGCTCACCGGGTGTTACCTACCAGTTTGGCGCCATCGAGGTGCTGGGGAATTTCTTCTTCGCCCCGGCGATGATGATCGCCGTGCTCTATTTTGCGAGCTTCCTGCAGCGCAAGGCCATCGACATGGGCAGCAACACCATTCCCGAGTATATCGCCCAGATTCATGGTGGCGGCACCATGGGTCGACTCGTGCAGGGGGTCGCGGCGCTTATCACCATCCTGCTGCTGCTGGTGTTCCTGACCAGCCAGATCAAGGCCGTTGGCCTGCTGGGAGCCAGCTGGCTGGGCATCGAGCTGACCCAGAGTGCCCTGCTGATGGTCGGCGTCATCATTCTCTACACCATGCTGGGTGGCCTCGCCGCGGTGGCCTGGACCGATACCGTGATGGTCTGCGGCATGTCGGTCGCCGCCGTGATCATCATGGTACAGATCTTCACCTCGATTGACCTGGGCACCTGGGAGGCGTCGCTCAATGCGATCGACCCGGAGCTTCTGAATCCTAGCACCGGGGCCCATTATGGCAACAGCCCTGCGACGGTGTTCCTGGTGCTGCCCTATGCCTTCCTGTTTGCCGCGGTCCTCCCGTTCATGGCGATACGCTTCCTGGCCTTCAAGCCGGAGGTCAAGCTGCACAAGGCGGGCGTGTATGTGGCGATCATCGGGGCCCTGCTGAGCCTGGTGCCAATCGTGGGTCTCTATATGAGGGCGCAGATGCCGGAACTGGCCGACCCTGACAATGCCATGCCGGCCTATCTCGAACACTTCATGCACCCGGCGCTTCAGGGCTTTATCACCCTGTTTATCCTGTTCGCCATGAAGTCCACCGCGAACTCGTTGCTGCATACCGTGGCCTCGGCGACATCCCATGACTTGCGGCTTGCCCTGTTCAAGGGCCTTGTCCATAGCCAGCGGCTGGTGCTGTGGGTCAATCGCCTGGCCGTCGTGGCTCTGGGTGTCGTCGCCCTGCTGATGATGCTCTACGCGCCGCCCTTCATGCTCTCCTGGCTGGGGATCCTCGGTACCGGCACCCTGCTGGCCAGCATGATCGGACCGGTATTCATCTCCACCTTCTGGCAGGGCTCTGCCTGGGGCGCCCTGGTCGCCATGCTGGCTGGCTTCGGTACCAGCGGCTACATGATGCTGTTCGCCGATGTGGGCTGGTTGATCGGGCCGCTGACGGGCTGCGTGGTCTCCTCGATCTGCTACGTGGGTGTGTCGCTGGTTACTAAGCGAGACGTCTTCCAGAAAGCATGGTTATAGTAATATCTGCTAAAGCACCCCAAGATGAGGTGACGAGGCTTCGTTAAGCAGACGTAAAGCGCCGAGGATAAATGCCTTCGGCGCTTTTTTGTGCGTCAGGCATGGCGCGCAGCTGGCCGATGCCAACAGGGGTGATTGACCCGTACTGACCCATCAGTGTGGCGCAACGATGTCGGCATAGGGTGGGGAAGACCCTATCCCATTGCTACCGAAGCCTTCTCTGGCGTAGGGCTTTCCCTTGGGTTTGTCCACTCTAGCTTGACCAAAACAAATTGTTGAGGCCCAATCAAGAGGAGGCAGTGGGCAAAGGTGTCTTGTGGGGGCGGTGGTCTGGCTACCAGGTGGCGGGTGCCATGCATGGGTTCCTGCCTCAGATTGAAAATATTGAAAAGCGAAGAGCTTTAGCAGCGCAATAAATTACTAGTGCCCCAGCTATAGCGCTACATACTGCCTTGATGAAATTTTAATCACTTCGGGGATACAGCTTTCCTGAGCATGATTTGAATAAATATAATTGATGCAACTGACCTCCCATTACCCTTGTTAGTTTAGGGTTGGGTAGGCTGAAAGTAGGAGGTACCCATGAAAGAGGCTCCTGAGGTGGCGAGTAGCGCTGCTAATCCGCAGACTCTAGGCTTTTTGCTAATGGAAAACTTTACGCTGATTTCATTGGCATCGGCGATTGGTCCACTACGCATGGCCAACCAACTGACGGGACGTAAGCTCTACCGCTGGTATACCTTGAGCCTGGATGGTGCCCCGGTTCACGCCAGCGATGGCCTTCAGATTACGCCAGACCTGGCTACCTCGACAGCCTCTACGCTGGATACGGTGATTGTCTGCGGTGGTGTAGCGCATCAGCGTAGCGTCAAGCCTGAGCATATCACTTGGCTTCAGTCTCAGGCGAGACGGTCACGGCGTTTGGGTGCGATCTGTACCGGTAGCTGGGCGTTGGCTCAGGCGGGCTTGTTGGACGGTTACGAGGTCAGTACTCACTGGGAGTGCCTAACCGCTATGCAGGAGGCCTTTTCGAAAGTGTTGCTGACTCACCGTCTGTTCTCCATCGACCGCGATCGTGTTACTTCTTCGGGGGGAACTGCCCCATTGGACATGATGTTGACGCTGATCGGTCGCGATCATGGCCGTGAACTGTCGGCGGCTATCTCTGAGATGTTTATTTATGAGCGGATGCGCGGCGAACAGGATCAGCAACGCATACCGTTGAAGCATGTGCTGGGAACCACGCAGCCCAAGCTGTTGGAGGCCGTCGCCTTGATGGAGGCTAATCTTGAGGAGCCCATCAGCCTCGATGAGCTGGCCAGTTACGTTCAGGTGTCTCGTCGCCAACTGGAACGGCTGTTTCAGAATAACCTGAACTGTACACCGTCACGCTACTACCTGAAGTTACGCTTGACTCGGGCTCGGCAGCTGCTCAAGCAAACCTCAATGTCGATTATTGAAGTTGCCATGGTGTGTGGTTTCGTATCTACGCCGCACTTTTCCAAGTGCTATCGTGAGCACTTCGGTATACCGCCCAAGAATGAGCGTCTGTGGCATGCGCTGGATAGGGGGCCGGTGAAAACGGCGAAGGAGGTCTCTAGGGCGCTAAAGAGTTCCACTTTCGTACCGTTGGTGGAGGAGCCAGCCTCTGCCGCCACGAATGCCTTGAGTGAGGCTCAGGGTGAGCCCACATATGGCAGCGTACGGCTAGACTCGTGAGTGAAAAGCAAGAACGAAAACGGGTTCTTCGTCGTTGGGAATAAAGTCAGGCACCGGTGCTGGACCGCCATGGCGCCTACATGGCGATAGGAGGCAGGGCATGGGCGACACCGGTTTCTTACCCTCGCCTGGCCTCAAGCTCAGTGGGCTGGTCACCATCGAATTTCCTCACCGCGCTGGACCTCATGATGAGGTCCAGCGCGGTAGTCTCTGCCCCTACCCGAAGTACTGCAGGGCCTGCCCGGCCCATATCTTTTTCCGTCAAAGTCCTGGCGGCACCTTTATGACTTCTAGTACCACTGTGACCTGAAACTCGAGCACCCTTCGGCAGGCTTCGAGCATTAAATTTAATTTTGCTAAATTACTTAGGTGATCAAAATAAAGCTGCGCAGAGTACAGAAATCTCCGACACCGCGATCGGCTCGGTGGCATACCATGAGACGGTGCTTCTCCCACTTTTCCGATCGATGTCGTGATCTGAACATCAGGGGGCGTTACTGAGCTGCTTGAGTACCGAGTATTTTAGAACACTGAAAAGGCTGTGAATCACGATAAAAATAGGATGTGCTGCTCATGACTTATATCCCCCACCCATCTCGTGCCGCTGCGGCGTTACCCTTGCTGGTCTTCAGCCTCGGAGCCTTCAGTCTGCCGGCCCATTCGGCCACACGCATGGATTTCTCCAACGAATACAATGCCAATTCGATCCATGCGCAGGGGGACGCCTGGTTCATCGAGCGTGTCCAGGAGCTGACCGATGGCGAGGTGGACATTACCCTGCATACGGGTGGTGCCCTCGGCTTTCGCTCATCGGACCACTTCTACGGCGTAGCCGATAACGCGGTGCAGATTGCCGATAGCCTCTCCGGAGCGCTGGCCGGTATCGACCCCATCTTCCTGCTGTCGTCTCTGCCCTTCGTGGTGGAGGATGTCGATTCCGCCCATCGCCTTTACGAGATCGCCCGCCCCGAGTACGACAAGGTCTTCGAGGACAACGATCAGATCCTGCTCTATGCCTCGCCATGGCCGGCCAGCGGCATCTGGTCCGAAGATCCGGTCACCAGCATGGAAGCCCTGGAAAACCTCAAGATCCGCAGTTATGACCGCAACGGCACCGAGACGCTGATGAACGCCGGGGCCTCACCCGTCCGCCTTTCCTGGGCTGATGTGGTGCCTCAGCTGGCCACCGGAGGCATCGAGGCGGTGCTCACCTCCGCCGAGGCCGGTGCCAATGCCAGCTTCTGGGAGCACCTGAGCGACTTCAATGCCATCCAGTACGCCATCCCGCTCAACATGGTGCATATGAACCGGGATGCCTTCAGCGATCTGAGTGAGGCGGAGCAGCAGGCAGTGCTCCAGGCCGCCAGGGAAACCGACGCCCGCAATTGGGACATCGTGAAGCAGCGACTGGAGGAGAACTACGCCGAGCTCGGTGACCATCAGGTCGAGATTCATGATCCCGTCCCGGCTGACTTCCAGGCTGGCCTCGAGCAGGCAGCCCAGCCGGTGGTCGAGAGCTGGGTCGATGACACCGGCGAGCGTGGGCGCCGCATCCTGAAAGAATTTCGCCAAGAGAGTGACCAGTGATGGCATCTCGATCCCCGGAAGGCGCCGTGCCCCACGGCGCCCTGGCGCGAGCGGTGGCGGCGCTGGGCCGGTTTTCGGGTGGGCTGGCGACTCTGGGCGCCGGCCTGGCCATGCTGCTGGTGGTCTACATGCTGGGGCATATCCTGCTCGAGATCGGGTTGCGGCTGGTGGGCCGCTCCACCTTCATTCTCGACGAATACATCGGCTACAGCGTCGCGGCAATGACCTTTCTCGGCCTGCCCTATGCCCTCGAGCAGGGCGGGTTGATTCGCGTCGCGCTCGTGCTGGAACGCTTGCCCCGCGCCTGGCGCTGGCCGCTCGAGCTGATTGTCAGTCTGACGGCATTGCTGTCCTTCGGCTGGCTGGCCAGATACTGGACCCTGGCCGTCCAGCGCAGTCATGACCGTGGCATCGTCAGCGAGACGCTGGCTCAGACGCCTCTGTGGATTCCCCAAGGCGCGGTGCTCGTCGGTCTCTATCTGCTCTGCCTGGTACTCGTCGTTCGCTCGCTGCGTATCCTGGTGCAGCGCCACGCCTTCATCTCGGGGGAACGCTGAATGGAGATGCTGCTTGTCGGAGCCGGCGTTATTGGCCTGCTGTTCGGCATACTCGCCCTCGGCAGCTGGGTCTTTGCCGGGCTGGTCATCGTGGCCATGCTGTCGCTATGGGGGTTCGGTGATTTCGATCCCTCGAGAATCGGTCTGATCCTGTCGAAAATCCTGTTCCGGGCCGCCAATAGCTGGGAGCTGTCGGCCATACCGTTGTTCATCCTCATGGGGGAACTGATCTTCCGCTCCGACATTTCCGAGCGGCTGTTTCGTGGCTTGACCCCGCTGACCCGGTATCTGCCCGGGGGCATCCTGCACACCAACGTGCTGGGATGCACGCTGTTCGCTGCCGTCAGTGGCTCCAGTGCGGCGACCACGGCCACCATCGGCAAGATCACCACCCGAGAGCTGGCGGAGCGTCGCTATGACCGCAGTCTGTCGATCGGCTCGTTAGCCGGAGCGGGGAGTTTGGGGCTTTTGATTCCCCCCTCGATCGTGATGATCGTCTATGGCGTGCAGGCCGAGGTCTCCATCAGTCAGCTATTCATGGCCGGCGTCCTGCCGGGATTGCTGATCGCGGCCCTGTACATCGGCTATGTGGCAGTGCGTAGCCTGATTGATCCCGACCTCGCGCCCCGCGCCGAGGATGCCGGCCAGGGGGCTTGGCGTGCGCTCCAGGATTTGGCCCCCGTGCTCGGGTTGATCGTGATCGTGATCGGCGCGATCTACAGCGGCATCGCCACTCCGTCGGAGGCGGCGGCCGTGGGCTGCGCAGCTACCCTGGGGCTGCTGCTCTGGGAGCGACAGCTGACCCTTGGCCTGTTTCTCGAGGCGCTGCGCGGTGCGCTGGTCAGTGCGGTCATGGTGTGCAGCCTCCTTGTGGCCGCGGCGCTGCTCTCCACCGCCATGGGGTACCTGCATCTGCCCAGCGAGCTGGCCGGCTGGATTGCTGAGCAAGCCTTCTCTCCGTTGGCCCTGTTGCTGGCCCTGGCGTTGTTCTATGTGCTGCTTGGCCTGTTTCTGGATGGCATCTCGATCACCGTGATGAGCTTGCCTATCACCCTGCCGATCATCATTCAGGCGGGCTATGACCCCCTGTGGTTCGGCGTTTTCCTGGTGATCATGGTCGAGCTGGGGCAGATCACACCTCCCGTCGGCTTCAACCTCTTCGTGCTGCAGGGTCTGACCGGTGAGAGCATCGGCCGCGTGGCTCTGGCAGCGGCCCCCTTCTTCATGCTGATGTGCATCGCTGCCTTGATCATCAGTCTCTGGCCGATGATCGTCCTGTGGTTGCCCGCGGTGCTGAGCGGCTAACCGCTCACTGTTTTGCCGTTCACCGGTGGTTGTTAAGAAATCTGTCGGTGTGGTGTGCCCTGAAGACTGAGCACCAGGCTAGGGCTTGTAAGCGCCCTGGACTCTCGAGGACCAGCACTTGGGTACCGCCGTTTCGCCTCACCGCGCTTGACCTCTAAGTCGAGGTCCGGCGCGGTAGCCTCTATCCCTCCCCAGAGTGCCGCAGGGCCTGCCCGGTCCACGTCTTTTTTCCGACAAAGTCCTGGCGGCACCTTGGTTGCTTCCCGCACCGCTGGTACCTGCGTGCTCGCGCGCCCTGCACCAAGTGCCCAGAGCATGGCATTAAACGCTGCGAGGTGCCGGGCTTCTCCTGGCAGCGATTTCATTCTACAGTCGAGTAGGCGCCGGTGATCTTGGTTGTACTTGAGCATGGCAAGGGCGCCATCCAGGCCTTCCTGGCAGCACATGGCGGCGATCCGGAGAACACGTGGTCGAGGTGGCCTGCGATATGGCCCAGGCCGTTCTGAGCGGCGTGGCCGCAACTCTCCCGGCGCCGAGATGACTTGTCATGAGGTATCTGATTGGCAGCCTTGTAGGGTGCAGGGTCGATCAGGCCAAATCCACGTGAAGCGATGAAGAGCTGAAAAGAAAAATGTGATGAGACGCTCTTGGCGTGTCGCCTTCTCGACATACATGACGTTTTTGGAATTTCTGCGGTCGCTTCCAGGCGACGAGGCGTCAAGACGGAGGGCTATGCTGGTGGCAGGTTTACATAACAATGATGGAGCCACCCATGACCCCAGCCGACCTGCACGACGATGCCATTGTTATCGATGGTCTGATCATCGCCAAGTGGAACCGCGAACTGTTCGAAGACATGCGCAAAGGCGGCCTGACCGCGGCCAACTGTACCGTCTCTGTCTGGGAGGGGTTCCAGGCCACGGTTAACAACATTGTCGCCAACCAGAAGCTGATTCGCGACAACTCCGACCTGGTGATCCCGGTGCGCACTACCGAGGATATTCATGCGGCCAAGACTCAGGGCAAGACAGGCATCATCTTCGGTTTCCAGAATGCCCATGCCTTCGAGGATCAGATTGGCTACGTCGAGGTATTCAAGCAACTTGGCGTGGGCATTGTACAGATGTGTTACAACACCCAGAACCTGGTCGGTACAGGCTGCTACGAGCGTGACGGCGGCTTGTCCGATTTCGGCCGCGAGATCGTTACCGAGATGAATCGTGTTGGCATCATGTGCGATCTATCCCATGTCGGCAGCAAAACCAGCGAGGAGGTTATCCTCGAGTCCTCGAAGCCGGTGTGCTATTCGCACTGTTTACCGTCCGGCTTGAAAGAGCACCCCCGCAACAAGTCCGATGAAGAGCTGAAGTTCATCGCCGATCACGGCGGCTTCGTCGGTGTGACCATGTTCACTCCCTTCCTTGCCAAAGGCGTCGACTCGACTATCGAGGACTATGCCGAAGCTATCGAGTACGTCATGAATATCGTCGGTGAGGATGCCGTCGGTATCGGCACCGACTTCACTCAGGGTCACGGCCAGGAGTTCTTCGAGTGGCTGACCCACGACAAGGGCTACGCTCGTCGGCTGACTCGCTTCGGTGAAATCATCAACCCGCTAGGCATCCGCACCGTCGGAGAATTTCCCAATCTCACCGAGACCCTGTTGGGGCGCGGCATGCCCGAGCCTGTGGTGCGAAAGGTGATGGGCGAGAACTGGACTCGCGTACTCAAGGACGTTTGGGGCGAGTAACTCACCTCGTTGTCGGTACGGCGCACCGGACCTGAACCAATGCTATGCAAGACACAGCGGTCACCCTCCGCCTGGCGGGGGAGCGCGGTGCGCTGCCCATCGGGTTGGTCCGATGGCCGGTCAAGGAAAACAATTGAATCCTGGAGTTTAAGCACATGGCGACACATGCCCCCGAGATGCCCATAGAGGTTGATAGCGAAACCGGCGTCTGGACGACCGATGCCCTGCCAATGCTCTATGTGCCACGACATTTTTTTGTCAATAACCATATTGGCATCGAGGAGGTGTTGGGTGCCGAGGCCTACGCCGAGATTCTCTACAAGGCTGGCTACAAGTCGGCCTGGCATTGGTGCGAGAAAGAGGCCGAGTGCCACGGCCTGTCCGGCGTGGAGGTGTTCGAGCACTACATGAAGAGGCTGTCACAGCGTGGTTGGGGCCTGTTCGAGACCCTGTCGATCGACCTCGGCAAAGGCACGTGCGAAGTGCGTCTGGATCACTCCGCTTTCGTCTACGTCTACGGCCAGTGCGAGCGCAAGGTCGACTATATGTTCACCGGCTGGTTTGCCGGGGCCATGGACCAGATCCTGCAGGCCCAGGGCAGCAACATCCGCACCCGTGCCGAACAGGTCTACGGCGCATCACAGGAAGGCCATGACCACGGCCTTTTCATCGTCAAGCCGCTCTAAGTCGAGGAATCCATCATGGCTTTCGAAGCAATGTTCCAGCCGATTCAGCTCGGCAAATTGACCATCCGTAACCGTGTGCTCTCTACCGCCCACGCCGAGGTCATCGCCACCGACGGTGGCATGACCACCGAGCGCTACGTCAAGTATTACGAAGAGAAGGCCAAGGGCGGCATTGGCCTTGCCATCTGCGGCGGCTCCTCGGTGGTCTCCATCGATAGCCCGCACGAGTGGTGGAGCTCGGTGAACCTCTCCACCGACCGCATCATCCCACACTTCCAGAACCTGGCGGATGCGATGCACAAGCATGGCGCCAAGATCATGATCCAGATCACCCACATGGGGCGACGCACGAGCTGGCATGGCAACGATTGGCCGACGCTACTGTCGCCATCCGGTATCCGTGAGCCGATACACCGGGCGTGCTGCAAGACCATCGAGCCGGAGGAGATCTGGCGCATCATCGGTGACTTCGCCAAGGCGGCGGGCCGGGCCAAGGCAGGCGGATTGGACGGCGTCGAGCTGTCCGCCGTGCATCAGCACATGATCGACCAGTTCTGGAGCCCACGGGTCAACAAGCGTACCGATGAGTGGGGCGGTACCTTCGAGGGTCGCATGAAGTTCGGCATGGAAGTACTCAAGGCCGTGCGCGCCGAGGTCGGCGACGACTTCTGTGTGGGTATGCGGCTGTCCGGCGACGAGTTCCATCCCGATGGCCTGTCCCACGAGGACATGAAACAGATCGCCAAGTATTACGACGACACGGGCATGCTCGACTTCATTGGTGTGGTAGGTTCGGGCGCCGATACCCACAATACCCTGGCCAATGCCATTCCCAACATGAGCTTCCCGCCGGAGCCCTTCCTGCACCTGGCTGCAGGGATCAAGGAGGTGGTCCAGGTCCCGGTGTTGCACGCGCAGAATATCAAGGACCCGAACCAGGCCTCGCGTATTCTCGAAGGTGGTTACGTCGACATGGTCGGCATGACCCGTGGGCTCATCGCCGACCCGCACCTGATCGCCAAGATCAAGATGGACCAGGTCGACCAGATCAAGCAGTGCGTCGGCGCCAATTACTGCATCGATCGCCAGTACCAGGGGGTGGACGTACTGTGCATCCAGAATGCCGCGACTACCCGCGAATACATGGGCTTGCCGCACATCATCGAGAAGACCTCCGGCGTCAAGCGCAAGGTGGTGGTGGTCGGCGGTGGTCCCGCCGGCATGGAGGCGGCACGTGTGGCGGCCGAGCGTGGCCACGACGTTACCCTGTTTGAGAAGAGCGATGCCCTGGGGGGGCAGATCACCATCGCCGCCAAGGCGCCGCAGCGTGACCAGATCGCGGGCATTACTCGCTGGTATCAGCTCGAGCTGGCGCGCCTCGGGGTCGATCAGCGCCTGGCAATCCATGCCGATGAAGCAACGCTCAAGGACCTACGGCCGGATATCGTGGTGCTGGCCACCGGTGGTCGCCCCTTCCTCGATCAGCACATGGAGTGGGGTTACGCCGAGAATCCTGACGAGAGCCTGGTGGTCAGTACCTGGGACGTGCTCAGCGGCAGTGTCGAGCCGGGCAAGAACGTGCTGATTTTCGACTCCATCTGCGAGTTTTCCGGCGTGTCCGCGGCAGACTACCTGGCCGACAAGGGTGCCAAGGTCGAGATCGTCACCGACGATATCAAGCCCGGCTGCGCTGTGGGGGGCACTACCTTCCCGACCTACTACCGCAGCCTTTACGAGAAGCAGGTGATCATGACCTCCGACCTGATGCTGCGCCAGGTCTACCGTGAGGGTGACTCACTGGTGGCGGTACTCGAAAACGAGTACAGCGGAAACCAGGAGGAGCGGGTGGTCGATCAGATAGTAGTAGAGAACGGCATACGGCCGGACGAAACCCTCTATTACGCGCTCAAGGAGCAGTCACGCAACAAGGGGCAGGTGGACCTGGAGGCACTCTACGCGATCCAGCCACAGCCCTGCCTGGCGGAGGAGGGGGAGGGCTTCTTGCTGTTCCGCCTGGGTGACTGTACCGCACCGCGTAACACCCATGCGGCGATTTACGATGCACTGCGCCTTTGCAAGGACTTCTAGGCAAACGTCCATGGCGCTCGCTCATGACGCTTTCAGCGGTCCGGCACATGACCACCGGGCCGCTTAACGACTCCAAGTTTGCGAGGTGAGCCCCAATGCTCGATACCCTCCTGCCAATACTGATTTTCTGCGCCTTAGCTGTGATGATGCTCGGCGCCTGGCGGCGCGTGAGCCTGTGGCGCCAGGGACGGCCGTCGCCGGTACCGCTGATGCGGGGGCTGGCGGCCATGCCACGCCGCTATCTGGTCGACCTGCACCAGGTGGTCGAGCGCGACAGGTACATGTCCAGGACCCATGTGGCCACTGCCGGCGGCTTCGTGCTGGCGGCGCTGCTGGCGATCATCGTGCACGGCTTCGGCCTGCATCATCGCCTGCTTGGCTTCGCCCTGCTGGGCGCCACCGTGCTGATGTTCATCGGTGCCCTGTTCGTCGCCAGGCGTCGTCGCAACCCGCCGGCGCGACTGTCGAAGGGCCCCTGGAATCGACTGCCGAAAAGCCTGCTGATGTTCTCGGTGAGCTTCTTTGTCGTCACCCTGCCGGTGGCCGGGGTTCTGCCAGCCGACGCTGGCGGCTGGGTTCTCGCGCTGCTCCTGGCCGTTGGTGTGGCCTGGGGAGTAGCCGAGATGTTTCTCGGCATGACCTGGGGCGGGCCCATGAAGCACGCCTTCGCGGGTGCTCTGCATCTGGCCTGGCATCGTCGTGCCGAGCGCTTCTCCACAAGGGTGGGAGGGAGCGGGCGTTCGACCGGTCTCAAGGCGCTGAATCTCGACGATCCCGAGGCGCCCCTGGGTGTCGAAAAGCCTACCGACTTTACCTGGAATCAGCTGCTCGGCTTCGATGCCTGCGTGCAGTGCGGCAAGTGCGAGGCGGCGTGCCCGGCCTTCGCCGCCGGCCAGCCACTGAATCCGAAAAAGCTGATCCAGGACATGGTCATCGGCCTGGCCGGTGGCAATGACGCCAGCTTTGCTGGCAGCCCCTATCCGGGTGTTCCGCTGGGTGAGCACAGTGGTGGCCCGCACCAGCCCATCGTCAACCAGCAGGGCAAGGGGCTGGTGGGTGCCGACACGCTGTGGTCCTGTACCACCTGCCGCGCCTGCGTCGAGGAGTGCCCGATGATGATCGAGCACGTCGACGCCATCGTCGATATGCGTCGTCACCTGACCCTGGAGCAGGGCGCCACACCGAACAAGGGCGCTGACGTTCTCGACAACCTGATCGCCACCGACAACCCCGGCGGCTTTAACCCTGGAGGCCGTCTGAACTGGGCCGCCGATCTCAACTTGCCGTTGATGAGCGAGAAGAGACAGGCCGATGTCCTGTTCTGGGTCGGCGACGGTGCTTTCGACATGCGTAACCAGCGCACCCTGCGCGCCTTCGTCAAGGTGCTCAAGGCAGCAGAGGTCGACTTCGCCGTACTGGGGCTGGAAGAGCGCGACAGTGGCGATGTGGCGCGTCGTCTAGGTGACGAGGCAACCTTTCAGAGTCTGGCCAAGCGCAACATTGCCAGCCTGGCGCAGTACCGCTTCAACAAGATCGTGACCTGCGATCCGCACAGCTTCCATGTGCTGAAAAATGAGTACGGTGCCCTGGGCGGCAATTATCAAGTGCTGCACCACAGCACCTATATGGGCGAGTTGATCGCCGGCGGGCAGCTCAACCTCAGTCAGCACAAGGGGGGGAGCGTCACCTACCACGACCCCTGCTATCTCGGTCGCTACAACGGCGAGTACGAGGCGCCGCGAAACGTGCTCAAGGCCATCGGCATCGAGGTCAAGGAGATGGAGCGGTCCGGCTTCCGCTCGCGCTGCTGTGGCGGTGGTGGCGGTGCACCGATTACCGACATCCCCGGCAAGCAGCGAATCCCCGATATGCGTATGGAAGATATCAAGGAAACCGGTGCCGAGCTGGTGGCCGTGGGCTGCCCGCAGTGCACCGCGATGTTCGAAGGCGTGGTCGAGCCTCGCCCGCATGTCAAAGACATTGCCGAGCTGGTCGCAGACGTATTGATTGAAGCGCCCGCGCCGGTGAGGAAAACGTCAGCGGCCAGCCCCGATGTCCTGGAGGTGCACTGATGAGTGATATTATCCGCCGCGACCCACGAAGCGAGTGGATCGCCCGTAACCGCCTGCATCCACTGCACGCCTCGCTGCAGGCACTCGGGGCTAGCTGGGTAGGGCCAAGCGGCCTGATCCGCAAGAACCCCCATGCCGTTGCCTTTGTTGGTCCCAATGGGCTCAAGCGCATCGATCGTAGCGGTGCCCAGCAAGGTGGCGGCGGCAAGCGAGCAAGTATCAGCGCGGCGGCACAGCTGCCGCTGCACATCATCGAGCAGCCGTCCTTTCACATCGTGGTGGTACCGGACATGGTCGGCGGTCGCCTGAGCAGTCATGACAAGGACCTGCTCGGCCTGGCCAGCATGCTGGCCGGTAGTGAGGGCGCGGTGGTCGCGGTGGTCTTCGGGGAGCACAAGGAAAGCGCCTTCGACACCGCAGGCGTCGACCGCCTGCTGCATATCCAGGGCGAGGCCTTCGTGGGCTATACCCCGGAGCAGCGGATCATGGCCCTGCGGGCGGTGGATGACCAGCTGGCCCCGCGCCACTGGTTGTTCCCGGATAGCCGCACCGGCGGAGGGGAGCTCGGTCGTCGGCTGGCGGCCAAGCTCGGTGAGCGTCCGGCCACACGCGTCTGGCAGGTGGCCGACGGCCAGTGCATCGGCCGCGCCGGTGCGGGCCAGCAAGATCTGGCTCGTCGTGCACCGCGACTGATTCTGGCCGCGGCCGAGTGCGCCGATCCGGTGGGCGAGACCCGTCACGAAGTCCGCGCCATCGAGCTAGAGGGCACGCTCGCCCACAGCTTGACGCGCATCGACAACCTCGGCGCCGTGGCGGTCGATCCGGCGTTGACCCCCATGGCCGAAGCCGAATTTATTCTTTCCGGTGGCAACGGTGTCCGGGACTGGGAGCTGTTTCATCAGGCCGCCGAGGTTCTTGGTGCTACCGAAGGTGCTTCACGGGTGGCGGTCGACGATGGGTTCATGCCACGCGATCGTCAGGTCGGCGCGACCGGTACCTGGGTCACTGCGCGGGTCTACCTGGCGGTGGGGATCTCCGGTGCGGTTCAGCACCTTCAAGGCATTGCCACTTGCGACAAGGTGGTGGCCATCAACAAGGACCCCGGCTGTGACATGGTCAAGCGCGCCGATCTTGCCGTGATCGGCGACTCGACGGCGATTCTTCAGGCGCTGATCGAGCGTGTGAGCGAGTACCGTCAAGGAGACCTACGCGATGTCGCATGATCCGTTGAACGTCATCACCCTGGTTTCCGTCGGTGCGCACCCGGTCACGGGCCGCGCCCGGCGTGCCGAGCAGGATGCCCGCGCCGTCGACCTGGGGCTAAGCCTGGCGGGCAAGGAGCTCCACCTATTGCACGCCGGTGACCCCCAGGCGGAGGCCCTGCGTGCCTATCTGGGCATGGGGTTGGCGGAAATGACCGTGCTGCAACAGCCTCCCCAGGCCGATGTCTTGCCGGCGTTGGGTAATTATCTGCGGCATGCCGGCGCTCAGCTGGTGCTGACCGGCAGCCAGGCGGAAACCGGAGAAGGTTCCGGCATGCTGCCCTACCTGCTTGCCGAACAGCTTGACTGGCCGCTGATAGTTGGCCTGGCCGAGGTGGAAAGCGTGACGGGGGGCGTGGCTCAGGTGTTGCAGGCCCTGCCTCGTGGCCAGCGTCGCCGCCTGCAGGTGCGCTTGCCCTTTGTGGCCAGTGTCGATAATGCGGCCCCCGAGGCCAGGCAAAGCGCCTTTGGCCCAGCCCGGCGCGGGCAGTTACAGCAGCAGGAAGTGGCGGTGGTTGAGGACGCGCTGCTTGAAGAGGCGCAGCTGCAACCTGCACGGCCAAGGCCGAAACGTCTCAAGGTGATCAAGGCCAAGACCGGTGCCGAGCGGATGAAAGCAGCTACCGCCAAAGCCTCGGCCGGTGGGCAGGTGCTTACCGACATGACGCCTGAACAGGGCGCCGAGGCGATATTCGCGCTGCTCAGAGGGGAAGATGTGCTGCGCTAGCCCGCCTGCTGTATCAGTATCGCGAGTTTGGCCTGCTGCCTTGATGTCTCGATTAGATATGGCAGTGACTCATGGAGAACAGTGCCGTCGTGTACAGGCGCTATGGTCAAGATGCGGAGCTTCCGCTTCAAACAACAAGTTGAAGGAGATCAACAATGACTGCAGTCAACCGTGGAGTCATCTACACGGGTTCCGGTAGTGTCGAGGTCCAGTCAATCCCTTTCCCCGAGCTGGCACTGGGCAGTCGCAAGTGTGAGCATGGCGTTATTCTGAAGGTTGTTGCGACCAACATCTGCGGTAGCGATCAGCATATGGTGCGTGGTCGCACCACGGCTCCGGAGGGAATGGTCCTGGGACACGAGATTACCGGAGAGGTGATCGAGTGCGGGCGTGATGTGGAGTTTATCAAGACTGGTGATATTGTCTCCGTACCCTTCAACATCGCCTGTGGACGCTGCCGCAACTGTAAAGAGGGCAAGACCGGAATCTGCCTCAACGTCAACCCTGCCCGTCCGGGCGCCGCCTATGGTTATGTGGATATGGGGGGCTGGGTCGGCGGTCAAACCGAGTATGTCATGGTGCCCTATGCGGACTTTAACCTGCTGAAGTTCCCTGACCGTGATATCGCTATGGACAAGATCCAGGATCTGACGCTTCTGTCGGATATTTTTCCCACCGGCTTCCACGGCTGCGTGACCGCCGGGGTAGGGCCGGGCAGTACCGTCTATATTGCCGGTGCCGGCCCTGTAGGACTGGCGGCAGCGGTCTCGGCACAGTTGCTGGGGGCGGCCTGCGTCATCGTCGGTGACATGAACCTGGAGCGTCTCGAGCAAGCAAGAAGCTTCGGCTGTGAGACCCTGGATCTGCGTCAGGATACGCCCATGGCGGAGATGCTCGAGCCTATTCTGGGTGAGCGCGAGGTGGATTGTGCAGTGGATGCCGTCGGCTTTGAGGCACGCTGTCATGGCCATGACCACTCGCACGAGCAGCCAGCCACGGTGTTGAATGCCTGTATGGATATCACCCGTGCCGGTGGACAGATTGGCATTCCGGGACTTTACGTCACCGAGGACCCGGGGGCCGTAAGCGATGAGGCCAAGAGCGGAAACCTGTCGTTGCGTCTCGGTCAAGGGTGGGCCAAGTCTCACTCCTTGCATACCGGCCAGTGCCCAGTGATGAAGTATCATCGCCAATTGATGCAGGCGATATTATTCGAACGGGTACAGATTGCCAAGGCGGTCAATGTGCAGGTTATTTCACTGGATGAGGCGCCTCAGGGCTACACTGACTTTGATGGCGGCGTTGCCAAGAAATTTGTCATCGATCCCCACGGCAGCCTTTAAGCGATACAGATACAAACGATCTGGCCCGCATTAACGCGGGCCAGCTTGTTACTGATACTGGAAGCTTTGTGATTAACGAGTGGAAGCACCAAGGTGGTGTAGCATGCGCTCGCTGTACCAGTCGACGAAATCGATGACGCCGAACTCGAAGGTCTTGGAGTAAGGGCCTGGCTGATAGGCCTTCGAGTTGATCCCGCGCTGGTTTTGTTCGGCCAGGTGGCGGTCCTGGGCGTTGGTCGCATCCCAGACTTTGCGCAGCTGTTCGGGGTCATAGTCGACACCCTCGACGGCGTCCTTGTGCACTAGCCACTTGGTCGTCACCACGGTCTTCTGTGGTCCCAGCGGCAGGACGCGGAACACCACAGCGTGATCGCCCAGAATGTGACTCCACGAGTTGGGGAGATTCAGGATACGCAGCGAGCCCATGTCAGGGTTGGTAAACCGGCCCATCAACTTCTTGCAACCTTGCTTGCCGTCCATGGTCATCGATACGGTGCCTTCCTGCAGCGGCGTGCGGGTCAGGCGGTTACGCTTGCCGAAACGCTGGAGCTGCCAAGGTATGTTTTCGCTGTCCCATTCGGCCTGCTTGCGCGCAACCAGCGCTTTATAAGCCGGCGTCGCGCGAGGGTCGTCGCTATCGTCGAATTCCTGCAGCGAGTTGAGCAGTTCCGGGTGGGCGCCGTTGCAGTGGTAGCATTCACGGTTGTTTTCAATCACCAGCTTCCAGTTGGCTTGTTCAACAATGCTGGACTGAGCAGCAACCTTCACGTTATTCATCTGGTGGGGCTCTAGGTAGTGCTCCAGCGTCTCCAGAAGCTCGTCGATCACCGGTGGCTCGTCGCCCAGGTTGATGAATATGAAGCCGCCGGCGGTCTCGACGCTGACCGGCTTGAGCCCGTAGCTGGCGAGATCAAAGTCCTCCCCCATATCGCTACCAGCGAACAACAGGCGGCCGTCGAGCTCGTAGGTCCACTGGTGGTAGCCGCAGACTAGCTTGGCAACCTTGCCTTTCTCTTCCAGACACAGCCGTGAGCCACGGTGGCGGCAGACGTTATGAAAGGCGTGGATGCGGTTTTCGGCACCACGCACGATAATCACGGGATTGTCGCCAATATCCACGGTGATGAAGTTGCCCTTGGCGGGGATCTCACAGGTCATTCCGGCAAAGAGCCACTCCTTCTCGAAGATCTCTTTCATGTCGAGAGAAAAGGTCTGGGCATCGTTATAAAAAGGTTGGGGAAGCGAGAAGCCGGGAGCCCGGCTGCTGAGCAGAGTAGTGGCGACTTCTCGTGCACTGGTCAGGTGGCTATCAAAGTGGGAGCTTGCAATTAGGTTCATGCCGGAGGTCCTCGAAATCACCGTCTCTCTACGAGAGTGATGCCAGGTTGCTGGAAATTTATTATTAATTTTGAGTGTGGGGTTTGTGGTGAAGGTCCGGTTGTCTGCCGGCGACACCGAGTGATACCCCAGCGACGTATTTGGCGAGGCGCTTCTCTTTGGCAAGATGTGCAAGGCATGTTTATGTCGCTGACAGATAAGTCAGTCGCCCAGTGCATGTTCAGAATCAAGGCACGATGGGGTTGAGCCGTAGTGACTGCTATGGCCCAGCGAAGCCTAGCCGCGGTAATTCCAGGTAGAAATGACGATGTCAATGAGCTTCTATAATCCGATCACTACTCAGACCTGGTCTAATGGAAGGCACCTGGTGCGCTGTGTCAAGGTGATACACGAGACACAGGATGCGAGCACCTTCTGCTTCATGGCCGAGCAGCCGGTGATGTTCTTTTTCAAGCCGGGGCAGTTCGTCACGCTGGAGCTGGAGATTGAGGGTGAGCAGATCATGCGCTCCTACACCATCTCCAGTTCTCCGTCGGTTCCCTACAGCTTCTCCATCACCGTCAAGCGAATGCCAGGGGGCAAGGTTTCCAACTGGCTGCATGAAAACCTCAAGGCTGGCGATAAGTTGGCGGTACATGGCCCTGTGGGTAACTTCAATATTATAGATTTCCCCGCCGAGAAAGTGTTGTTTCTTTCCGGGGGCGTAGGTATAACGCCACTGATGTCGATGACCCGTTGGCTCTTCGATACCAACGCCGATGTCGATGTCGAGTTTATTCATAGCGCTCGTTCCCCACGCGATGTGATCTATCATCGTGAGCTGGTGCACATGTTTTCGCGAATTCCCGAGTTCAAGCTACATGTTGTGTGCGAGAACAAGATTGATATCGGCGAGGCGTGGGCCGGGTATCGTGGCTACTTGACCCAACCGATGCTGGAGCTGATGGCGCCGGATTATATGGAGCGAGAGATTTTCTGCTGTGGCCCTACGCCATATATGAGCGCAGTGAAGCGGATCCTTCATGATAACGGCTTCGATATGAACCATTATCATGAGGAGTCCTTTGGTGCCACGCCGATCGAGGTAAAGGAAGACGTGCTGGAGCTTGCCGAGCAAGCCGAGGCTGACGCTGAACAGCTCGATTATGCTGAAATGTTCAGCATCGAATTTGGGGGCTCGGGCAAGAGTGTACATATTCAACCCGACGAAACTGTGCACGCCGCAGCGTCCAAGCTCGGTTTACACATCCCCAAAGCATGCGGGATGGGAATCTGTGGCACCTGTCAGGTTAAGCTCACCTCCGGTGAGGTGGAGATGGATCATAATGGCGGTATCACCGACGAGGATATTGAAGAGGGATACATCCTGTCATGCTGCAGCAAGCCTAAGAGCGATGTGGTGGTGGATTTTTAGAGGGACTCACGTAAAACAAATCATAAATATCTATAATTATCTGGAGGACATTCACATGAGCTCTACCAATAACAATGCTCTTCTTCCGGCAGTTGTCGCCACTGCAGTCGCACTCACCCTTGGCGGAATTACACTTAATGCCGAAGCTGCCACTCTCCGCCTAGCCACTGACTCGGGGACTCAGGGCTCGCCGGCGGGCGATACTCTCGACGAGTGGAGCCGTCTGATCGAGGAAAAGTCGGACGGAGAAATCGAGGTTGAGGTCTACTATCAGAACCAGTTGGGTGGCCAGCAGGAGGTCTTCGATCTGCTGGTTGCCAACGGCATCGACATGATGCTCAGTTGGCCAATGACCTCCTACGACAAGCGTATCGGGGTCGTCTACACCCCTTACATGACTCTCTCGTGGGACGAGGCCATCGAGGCTTACAGCCCGGGCGGTTGGGTTAACGAGCTTCTCGGCGATATCTTCGCCGACATCGGCTTGAAGTTCTTCGGCCCGTGGCCCGAGGGCTTCAACGGCGTAGCCTCCCGCGATCAGTATGCCTTAAATGTCGAGGGTGCAGAAGGGATGGTCGTGCGCACCATGACCGTCTTTCCGGCGGCCCAGACCATGCAGGCATTAGGCTATCAAACCGCCGCTATCGATTGGGGCGAGGTCTATACCGCCCTGCAAACAGGAGTCGTGGATGGTGAGGCGGGCAACGTCATTTTCTGGCCCTATGAGTATTTTCGCGACACCTTGGACTACTACGTCCATACCAAGCATTTTTTCATGACTGGTGTCTTGGTTATGAATATGGAGTCTTATGACAGTCTGAGTGATGAACATCAGGAGGTGGTCAGCGAGGCGGCTCGAGAGGTCATGGATCAGCAGTTCATTAATGCTCGCGACCGTGACGAGTACTATATCGAAAAATCCCAGGAAGAGGGCATGGAGTATTTCGAACTTCCTGAAGAGACCCTCCACGACTTTGCGCGCCGGGCCCGTGAGCAAGTCTGGCCACTCATGGAGGAGGAGCTAGGTAGCGAGATCATGGATACCATTCGGGCCAACGCTACGTCGCTGTGACGCTCATTCGCCTGAATTACTGAACACCGGTGCCGGCCCATAATACGGGCCGCATCTCTTTGCGAGGGTCGCTTATGTCCCCCTTCTTAAAGGCATTGGACGAGAAAGTCGGCTTGCTACTCAATACGGTCGCCTTCGTGACTAGCCTACTCACCGTCGGGCTGATGCTTTTCCTCATCCTGGCTCGCTACGTCTTCGGCTGGTCGTTAGTTGGGGTTCTGGAGTTGGTGATGTTGGCTGGAATGTGGCTTTACATGACGGGGGCGATGATCGCCAGCCGGAATCGAGAGCATCTGGTAGTGGACTTCCTTGAGTTGCAGTTACGCGATGCACGAATCATGGCACTACACAAGATTCTAGTGGCGATAATCGTCACTATCATTAGTGCCTGTTTTGTTTACTGGGCCCAGCGAATGCTGGCTTGGGGCGTACAGCGTCCTCAGCACACTCCTGAGTTGTCGATCCCGCTGTGGGTCTCCCAGGCGGCAATTATGATCGCGAGCGTAGGCTGCTTTTGTTATTCACTTCGCGATATCTGGCAGGGCATTAGAGATCTGAAGGCTTCCCGCGCCAACCATGCAATGACCAGGGAGGAAGCCTGATGGAAGGTTTGTTTGCGATCCTGCTTCTGCTGATATTAATGGGGCTCGGTGTACCCGTTGCCTGGTCATTCGCTGGCGTACTGACCTATCTGGCTGTGGCTTATGACTCCAACCTGGACATCTTGATGATGCAGGGTTTTCGTTCGTTAGATTCGGTGGTCCTGATCGCCTTGCCGTTGTTCGTGTTGACGGGATATTTGATGCAAAGCGGTGGGATTGCCAGTCGGCTAGTTACCTTTATTGAGACGTTGGTAGGTAAGCGTCGCGGTGGAATGGGCGCCTCCATGGTGCTGGCTTCTGGAGTATTTGGCGCCATTGCTGGTACTGCCACCGCTGCAGTGGCCTCTATTGGTACCATTATGGTTGGTCCGCTAGAGAAGCGAGGCTATCCTCGAAGCTACTCTTCGGCGCTACTTGGGATTTCCTCGCTGCTGGGAATCATGATCCCGCCGTCGATTACCATGATCCTCTTCGCAGTGGTGACGCGGCAGTCAGTGGCAGCGCTGTTTGCAGCCACGGTGGGTCCAGCATTGTTATTGATTCTGGGGCTGATTTTTTTCAATCGCCTGGCGGCAGGAAGGTTCTTTCAAGAGATAGCTAGCGAGGGGCTAGCGGCTGGTAAAGCACCGGCCAAGGGAGTGGCGACCTGGCGAGCGTTACCGGCACTAAGTTTGCCTGTTATCATCCTTGGCGGCATATATGGTGGTGTCTTCACGCCCACTGAAGCAGCAGCGGTAGCGGCCTTCGCAGCCCTTGCTATCGGATTTTTGATCTACCGTGATCAGACCATCAAGCAATTTGCACAAAGCGTGGTCGCCGCTGCAGAGACAACCGGATCGATTGTTTTAATTTTGCTTTTTTCCTTCATGATCGGTCGCATTCTTGCTTTTGAGCGCGTACCGCAAGACCTTACTGAGTTGATCATGACTCTGATTCGCGATCCATTGCTGATCCTGATAGCAGTAAACATTTTTCTGGTGCTCGCCGGAGCAATACTTGATGATGTGTCAGTGACAGTTGTTGTGGCACCGCTTTTCCTTCCGTTGATGGTTGATACCGGGGTTCACCCTGTCCACTTTGGCGCCATTGTTGCTTGCTCAGTGGTGATCGGGGCTAATAGTCCTCCGGTAGCACCTATCCTCTATATGGCCTGCCGGATAGGGCGGGTATCAATTCACAAGGTTTTCGCGCCTTCATTGTTGCTTATCGCCTTCGTCGGTATACCCGTGATGCTGATCACGACGTTTGTGCCAGAGCTTTCCTTGTGGTTGCCAAGACGCTTAGGATTTCTTTGAATTCAATAATTCTCAAGTGATCCAGTTGGGGGCGCCTCGATAAACCTCATGGTTGCGGCAGTGGAGATACTCGTGGCCAAGATCCTGAATCCGTGAGTCTGGCCCCCTGAAAAGCTTCTAACCTACTAACCTGCATGGCAATGTAGCAGATGTCGCCATTCACCCGGGCTGTTCCCTGCCCAACGTCAAGTTCTGCGCCAGGCGCAGTGGAAACAGACCGTCTCAAACCACGACAACAGCAAAGCTGAATACGTCGTCAAGCGTGTGATGCGCCTAGTGGAGCGCACCGCTGACCGCGATGGACAGTGGCTGATCGAACCGGGATATGAGCTGGAAGGCTGGTGGACCAGCCTGGGCGAGTCGCCGGAGGCGGTGATCAAAGCCATCAGGCGCATGCCACTCATGAGCAGTTTCACAGTGGGATCAAGACCAATCTCGATCTGGAGCGGCTGCCCTCGGGCAAGTTCGCCACCAACGACCTGATCCTGCATCTCGCCCAACTGGCCTACACATCCTGCGATTGATGGGGCAGCTGGGCATGACCGGCGAACTAACTTCGGTCCGCCATCCCGCCAAGCGGCAACGGACACTGGCGGCGTTGCAGGAGTTGGTGCACCGTGCGGCCCTCGTGACTCACAAGGCGCGGCAGATCTTCCTTGACTTTGGGCAGAGCATTGGTTGCATAACGCTGTTAAACACCCTTCGAAGCCGCCTGTGCTATTCGCGAGGCACGTTTTGCTGATCGCCTGTCGAACAAGAATTGGCGGCAGTGTCCGGGTGCCGGTTCGCCCGGACTGGGGATCGAGATCCATCCAGAGATCTCGGCGACCCGGTGGTCGTCTATCGGTAGCCACCGCCTGACGACGGAAGGCCCCGGCAGCTCGGTATGCCGGGGCCTGATCCGGTTTCTGCACCAATCAGCGTGAAACAGGCTGAGCCCGGTGCAGGCTGGATAAACGAGCCTGCGAGCTCCGCCGGCCGTTTCCCGGTGAAAGGCGATAAACCTGATTCTTGTGGGCTGCGACGGCCTTCGACAGAAACTGCGCCAGACGCGGCGTCACTCTATTCCGTGCAGGGCCTTCCAGTTGCCCGGATAGAGGGCATAGCCGAACAGCGCATGGCCGCCGTAGACTAGCTCGGTGCCCTCGGGGATCCACAGCATCTGGCCGGGCGCGACGCGGTGGGTCTCGCCGTCGGCGGTGACCTCGAGCTTACCCTCGATGACGAAGATCACCTCGTCGTAGAGCAGCGTCCAGGCCACCTCGGCGCCTTCCCAGCGGGCGAAGCCCGCCCCAAGGGTCGCGCAGGGCGGTCTCCACGGTGCGGCCGATCTCGGCATGCCCGGGCGGCCCGCCGCGATGTCGGAACTGCGTCTCACGATGGTCGAACTTGATGGCGCGGATGGGGGTATCGCTCATGGCGGTCGGTATCCTTAGAGTTCGCTGCGACTCGCCCACGCCGCCTGCTTCATGCGCGTCTTCACGCCGAGGCTCAGGAAGGGCTCCGGCGGATTGAGCGCCGGCTTGCCGGAGACCGCCAGCATGTCGGCCAGCTGGCTGGAGTCCTCGCCGGTGGCGAGCTCCGCCAGCAGCTTGCCGGAGATGGTGCCCCGAGCCGCCCCGACGCTCTGATGGACGCCGGACATCCAGGCCAGGTCGCCGACCTTGCCGAAGAAAGCGGTGTAGTTGCGAGACAGCCCGCAGGCCCCGCCCCAGGTGGCCGTGAAGGGCACCTGGGCGAGTTCGGGATAGCGCGCCTCGAAGGACGCCCGGTGGCCCTGGCGAATACGGGTCCGCTCGGCCAGGTCGTCGTGGTAGCGCGGCACGAAGCGGTACTGGTTGCGGATGATCAGCCGCCGGTCCGGGGTCAGCCGCACCGTGGTGCCGGCATGGTCGGCGGGGGTCAGGCCGAAGTGATGGGGTGCGGCGGAGAAGAGGCCCATTTCTTCGTCGGTCAGTTCCCGGGTCATGCTGGCGAAGGTCATCACCGGCAATACCCGGTGCTTGAGGAAGCCGAATTCCTGGGCATAGATGTTGGAGCCCAGCAGCAGGTTGGTGGCACGCACCTCGCCTTCCGGCGTGGTGGCGCACCACTTGCCCCCACCGCGGTTCAGGCTCACCACTGGGGTGTGTTCAAAGAGCTCGGCGTTGTCCGGCAGGGTCTCGCCGAGGCCGCGCACCAGGGCAGCGGGCTGCATCAGGGCGGTGTTGGCGGTGTAGATGGCCGCGGCGTAGTGGCGGGTGCCGATAATCGGTGCCAGCGCGTCACGCTCCAGGCGCCGATAGGGATAGTCGAAGTCGCGGAGCAATGTCTCGTAGTGGTCGAGGTACTTGAGACCGCGCTCGCCTACCGCGCCCTGATATTTGCCGGCCCGGGACCAGCCGCAGTCGATGCCGTGGCGCTGGACCAGGGTCTCGAGGTCGTCCACCGCCGCGCGGTTCAGCGACAGCAGCTTGTGCTTGCGCGCCATGTCGCCGCCCTCGAGATCGCGCTTGTGGGGCAGGTCGATGACGAAGCCGGTGTTGCGCCCGGAAGCGCCTTGGCCCACGCGCAGGGCCTCGAGCAGCACCACGCGATCACTGGGGCACAGCTCGGCGACGCGGCGCGCCGCGGCCAGGCCGGTGAAGCCGGCGCCGATTACCAGCCAGTCGGCGCTCTCACGGCTATTGAGGCGACGCGCCGGGGCCGGGGCGTCGAGCAGCTGATACCAGCCGTTGCAGTTGTCGTCACGGGGAAGGATGGCGTTTGACATCTCGGACCTCTGCCGCGCCGGGGCGCGACGTCATCGCCGGGCGGGCCCGGCGGTTTGCAAGAAGACGGCGCCAACAGGCGCCGCATGTCGTGTCGGCTGGATCAAGCCACCTGGGCCTGGCCGCAGGCTTTGACCCAGTCGCTGCGCCGGGCCATGGCCGTCTCCCCCACCAGGGCGAAGCCCAGCAGCCGGCCGGTGGCGTCATATCCGCCGGCCTCGATGCCGTCGGTGGTGGCGGTGACCCGCCAGTTGACCTCAGCCTCGGCGGGCGGCACCACCACGCAGACCGGCGCCGCCGGGGTCTTGACCATCACCGGCATCACCGGGTAGCTGACCGCCGTCGGTGTGCCCGTCAGCGTCGCCGCCAGGGCCCGGATGCCGGCGTTGATCGGCGCGAGATACGGCAGTAGCTGGCCGTCGATCTCCACGGCGTCGCCGAGGGCATAGACATCCGGCAGCGAGGTGGCCAGATGGTCGTCCACCCGGATGCCGCAGCCGCAGTCGGCGCCGGCCGAGAGGGCGAGGGCGGTATTGGGCGCCAGGCCCACGGCGCTGACGACGAGATCCGCCGCGAGCTCGCGGCCGTCGGTCAGGGTCAGCCGGTAGCCGTCGTCCTCGGCGGCCACACTTGCCACCGAACGCTCCAGGTGCCAGCCTACGCCGAGCCGGGAGAGCGCTTCGCGCAGTACCTTACTGCCCGCCTCGGGCAGCAGCCGCGGCAGCGGCCGCTGGGCCAGGCCTACCACCGCGACTTCGTGGCCGGCCTGGGCCAGGTCGTTGGCGAACTCGCAGCCGATCAGGCCGTCGCCGATGATCACCACCCGCGCCTCGCGGCCCAGGCCGTCGAGGCGCTCACGCATCTCGCGATAGTCGCCCCGGTCGTTGACCGAGAGCAGTGCGCCCGCCTCGCCCGCCACGGGGATGCGGATCGGGCTTGCGCCGGTGGCCAGCACCAACTGGCCGTAATCCAGCTCGCCGAGCCGGGTGGTGAGACACTTGCGCTCGGCATCGATACGCTGCACCGGACAGAAGGCATGCATCCGGAGGTTCAGGCGCCGCTCTATGGAAAGCGCTGGCTCGTCGAGCAGCGCCTCGGCGTCCTTGCCTAGGGCGAAGGCATTGGACAGCGCCGGCTTCGAGTAGAGGCCGCCATCATCGGCGGTGATCACATGGATCTCGCGCTCGGCGTCCCGGGCCCGCACTGCCTCGGCCAGCCCGTAACCGGCATGGCCGCTGCCGATGATCACCAGCGGCTCCTGGGCGTTGGTGGAGACAGCGGCAGCGGCCGCCGGGACGGCCACCGCATCGACCAGGGGCGACGAAGCCACAGGGGCGGCGGCAGGCGTGTCATCGGTGATCTCGATCATCTCGAAATCCGCCTTGCCCACGCCGCAGTCCGGACACAGCCAGTCCTCCGGCACGTCCTCCCAGCGGGTACCGGGAGCGATGCCGTCGCTGGGCCAGCCCTCGGCCTCGTCGTAGATCAGGCCGCAGATGATGCAGAGCCACTTCTTCATCGGGACCTCCTTCACGCGCCCTTGACGCGGACGGCGATGTTGCGGGTCTGGACGTAGCTGTAGAGCGCTTCCTGGCCCTTCTCGCGGCCGAAGCCGGAGAGCCCCACGCCACCGAAGGGCGTCTCCACGCCGCCGGCGAACCACTCGTTGATGAACACCTGGCCGCCGCGCAGGCGCCGCGCGGTGCGCAGGGCGCGATTCAGGTTTTCATCGAAGACCCCGGCCACCAAGCCGAAGGCGGTGCCGTTGGCCAGTTCGACGGCCTCGTCCTCGGTGTCGAAGGGATGGATCACCAGCACCGGGCCGAAGACCTCTTCCTGGAAGATCTCGCTGTCCACGGCCACGTCGGTGAACAGGGTCGGCTGCATAAAGTAACCATCGGTGCCCGAGACCCGCTCGCCGCCGGTGATGCAGGCGGCGCCGGCCTCGATGGCGCGGCGGCACATGGCCTCGACCTGCTCGAGCTGGTCGCGCGAGACCAGCGGGGTCAGGTCGGGGTTGTTGACGCCGGGGCCGATGGACAGGCCTTCGGCAAGTTCGCGGGCGCGCTCAACCACCTCGTCGAAGCGCGAGCGATGCACCAGCAGGCGCGACATGGCCGAGCAGACCTGGCCGGCGTTGAAGAAGATGCCCGCCTTGACACTGTCGATGACCTGCTCGATGTCGGCGTCGGCGTGCACGATGGCGGCGGACTTGCCACCCAGCTCCATCACGCTCGGCGTGGCGCGCTCGGCGGCGTCGCGTAGGATGCGCTGGCCGGTAGGCACCGAGCCGGTGAAGACGATCTGGTTGGCATCGCGATGCTTGACCAGATGGCTGCCGACCACCGAGCCCTTGCCGCACAGCAGGTTGACCGCGCCCTTCGGCAGGCCAGCGCGCTCGCAGGCGGTCATCAGGAAGGTCATCGCCAGCGGCGAGATCTCCGGCGACTTGATCACCACGGCATTGCCGGCGGCCAGCGCCGGGGCCAGGGAGCGGGCACAGATCGACGGCGGGAAGTTCCAGGGCACGATCTGCAGCGAGACCCCCATGGGCTCATAGCTGGTGAAGTCGACGTAGTCGTCGCCCAGCGGAATCGAGGTGCCCTCGATCTTGTCGGCCATGCCGGCGTAGTACTCGAAGTAGCGGGCAGCCTCCTCGAACTCGCCGCGGGCCACGTCCAGGGACTTGCCGTTCTCGCGGCACAGCACCAGGGCTGCCTCCTCGGTCAACGCCTTGATCTCCTTGGCGATGGCCAGCAGCCAGGTGACTCGCTGGGCCGGGCGCACCGAACTCAGCGCGCCCGACGCCACACAGCGCCGCGCCGCCGCCATGGCCGCGTCGGCGTCCTCGAGGCCGGCCTCGGCGATCTCGGCATAGGGCTCGTCGGTGGCCGGATCAGCGACCACTAGCCAGGTGTCGGCGCCTACCCAGGCGCCGTCGATATAGTTGTAGTAGCGGTCGAATGTGCTCATCAGGGCTCCGGAAACGGGGAATTCAGGTGGCCTCGGCATCGCCGCGTACGCGACGCGCCACCCATTGATGGAAGAAGTGGGTCGGGTGATCCAGCACCGGCGAGAAGACGCCGCCCTGGAAGCCCGGGGACAGGCGGCCTCGCTGCATGCCCTCGACAACGCCAATGTCCTCGCCGAACACCACCCGCCAGGACTCCAGGGTCGAGGTGCGGCAGGCCGCGTAGGCGTCCTGGGTGGCCTCGTCGCCGACGTAGTAGACGCGCAGGTGTTCCACGGTCTTACCGGCGGAGACTGGCTCGAGCCTCATGGCGAAGGCGTGATCGGCCTGGATGCCCAGCAGCACATTGGGGAAGAAGGAGATGTACTCGGCGTGCTCGAGCTTGTCCTGCGGCCAGGACGGGAACTTGGGCAGGCGGGTGCCGGACACATTGGAGAGCCGGTAGGCCAGGCTGCCCTGCCCGGAGAAATGCTCGCCGAACTGGATGTTGTAGTGATCCTCGAGGCGCGAGTAGCTGTTCAGGCTGGGGTGCACCCAGGGCAGGTGATAGCTCTCGCAATAGTTCTCGACCGCCAGCTTCCAGTTGCAGTTGACGGTGATCTCGAGGTTGCCGCCCATGTTGACGCGACGCAGCAACTCGAAGCCCTCGGCGCCGATGAAGTCGCGCCAGCGGTTCTCCAGCGGGGCCACGTGCTCGGCGAATTCCGGAGCCTCGCCATCCAGGTTGATGAACATCATGTCCATCCATACCGCACTACGCACCGGCTTGAGACCGTGCTTCTCGCACTTGAAGCCCTCGACCTTATGCTGGCCGACGCCACCGATGTGCGGCGTGCCCTTGAGGTTGCCGTTCAGGTCGTAGGTCCAGGAGTGGTAGGGGCAGCGGATCATGCCCTGCACCTCGCCTTCTTCGGCGACCAGCTGCATGCCGCGGTGGCTGCAGACGTTATGGAAGACCTGAGTCTCGCCATCCTTGTTACGCATCATCAAAAGCGGGAGGCCCATGAAGTCGACCGGCTTGACGTAGCCGTTCTTGATCAGGTCGCTGGCGAAGCCAACGCAGGCCCAGGTGCTGGCCATCAGGCGATCACGCTCGGCGGCGAAGAAAGCCTCGCTCACGTAGGCCTCGTTGGGCATGCCGGTGGCCAGCTCGATGGGGGCGAGGACGTCGTCGAGTCGCTGGGCGGGGATCAGGGATTGGGTCAGGTCGGTCATCTTGGCCTCCTCACAGGGTCACGGGCGGGTTCTGGTTTGTTGTAGTCCTGCCGGGAGTACCGGCTGGTGAAGCTGAGTCTGGGCATGGCATGAGGCGGCGACAATCGATGAATCGGCATCAATTAATGATAAAAACTCAAGTATTAGACGAATGGTGAAAGCCATAAATTTTCATTAACTTTGTTTCTCGCGGATGAAGAAATGACGTTATCAAGATGTATAAAGATGATAAATAATCATTAATAGATGACAAAAAATGCATTGTTCGAGGCCCGCCGACCCCCCAGTCTTCCCAGTGGGCTGCCGTGAGCCCTATCCCCGACGACCTCAAGCAATAACAACCCAAGAGTGACGCCATGCGCTCAGAAAACGGCCTGTTCAAGGGCCTCAATCCCACGGTGACCATCGCCTCCAAGGTGCTGGTCATCGGCTTCGTGATCTTCTGCGCCGTGCTGGCCGACAAGGCCGGCGCCATCTTCCAGGATGTCTCCACCGCCCTGCTGAACAACGTCAAGTGGTTCTATCTGGGCCTGGTCACCGCCGTACTGGCCTTCCTGCTCTACCTGATGGTCAGCCGCTTCGGCCATATCCGCCTGGGCAAGGACGACGAGCGCCCCGAGTTCAGCTTCCTGTCCTGGGTCAGCATGCTGTTCTCCGGCGGCATGGGTATCGGCCTGATCTTCTGGTCGGTGGCCGAGCCCATGTGGCACTACGCCGACAATCCCTTCACCCAGGGCATGAGCGACGAGTCCGCCGGCATGGCCATGCGCCTGACCTTCTTTCACTGGGGCCTGCATCCCTGGGCTACTTTCCTGATCGTCGCCTTGGCCCTGGCGTACTTCGCCTACCGCAAGGGGCTGCCGCTGACCCTGCGTTCGATCCTCTACCCCTTCATCGGCGAGCGCATCTACGGTCCCATCGGTCACACTGTGGATATCCTTACGGTCGCTATTACCGCCTTCGGCGTGTCCCAGTCCCTGGGCCTGGGGGTGATCCAGATGAACAGCGGCCTGAACAACGTCTTTGGCGTGGAGGTCAGCATCGGCATCCAGCTGACCATGATCGCCGTGATCACGCTGTTCGCCATCGCCTCGGTGATGTCCGGCGTGGGTCGCGGCATCCGCCGGCTCTCGGAGTGGAACATGCTGCTCTCCGTGACCATCGTCGCCATCGTGCTGGCCATCGGCCCGACCCGCTACATCCTCAACACCCTGCTGCAGAGCACCGGCGACTACGCCGACAACCTAATCGGCATAAGCCTGTGGAGCGACGCCAACGCCGACAGTGGCTGGCAGAACTGGTGGACTGCCTTCTACTGGCCCTGGTGGATGACCTGGGCGCCCTTCGTCGGCATGTTCATCGCCCGTATCTCGCGGGGCCGCACCATCCGCGAACTGATCGGCGGCGCCCTGCTAGTGCCGACCCTGGTGACCTTCGTGTGGATGTCGGTATTCGGCGGCAGCGCCCTGTTCGAGGAACAGCAGGCGCGGCAGGCCCATGAGCAGGCGGTGGTCGCGGGCTCACTGGCCACCGATGCCGAGTTCGAGGGCGGTGCGGTGCTCCAGGCCACCCAGGAGGACACCACCCTGGCGCTGTTCACCTTGTTCGATGCCCTGGACCCGGGCATGCTGGGCAGCGTGCTGTCGCTGCTGGCGGTGCTCTTGCTGGCCACCTACTTCATCACCTCGGCGGACTCCGGCACCCTGGTGCTGTGCACCCTGGACAGCATGGGGAGTCCCGAACCGCCCCAGCCGATCCGGGTGATCTGGGGCCTGGTGATCGGCTGCATCGCCGGTGCCCTGCTCTACGCCGGGGGCCTGAAGACGATCCAGACCGCCTCGATCATCGCCGGGCTACCCATCGCGGTCTTCATCCTGGTGATGACCTTGAGTCTCTACCGCACCCTGCGCCGGGAGCCGATAGCCGCCGCCATGCTGCCACCCCAGGTGCGCCCCGCCCACGAGGACCTCGACCACCACAGCGGCGTGGACAATGAACTGCAGCGTCCAGAGCGCGTCCGACCGGCTGCGTTTCAGGAAGCCTGATCCTCCCACTGGGGCCGGTCGAGCCGGCCCCGCTTTCATGGTTCGTCATGGGAGTGATGCCATGTCACCCGACAAGCCCATCTATCTGAACGCCGAGGCCGGGGATCGACCGCTGAGGAACCCTATATCCGACGCGACCCTCGCCGCTGCACGCCGCTATCGTCTGCAACGCGTCCGTGAGCAACTCAGGCACCACGATGTCACGGCCATGCTGCTCTACGATCCGGTGAATATCCGCTACGCCACCGATAGCTCTAATATGCAGGTGTGGACCGCCCACAACCCCTCGCGCTACGCGCTGATCTTCGCCGAGGGCCCGGTGATCCTCTGGGAGTTCCACAACTGCGAACACCTCTGCGCCCACCTCGAAACCATCGACGAGGTGCGCGGGGCGATCAACTGGGCCTACTTCGGCGCCGGCCCTCGAGTGACGGAGAAGGCCCGCGAATGGGCCGCCGAGATCGTCGACCTGATCCGCCATCACGCCGGCGACCACCCGCGCCTGGCGGTGGACCGGCTCGATCCATCGGGCGTCGCGGCACTTGCCGCCTCAGGCATCACGCTGGTCCAGGGCCAGGCGCTGATGGAGCGGGCTAGGGCCATCAAGTCGGCCGAGGAGCTTGAGTTGATCCGCTGGACGATTCGCGTCGCCGAACGTGGCATCCAGCGCATGGCCGACGAGCTTCGCCCGGGCATGACGGAAAACGAGCTGTGGGCCTGGCTGCATTTTGAGAATATCCGCCATGGCGGCGAGTGGCTGGAGACCCGGCTGCTGGCTTTAGGGCTGCGCACCAATCCCTGGATGCAGGAATGCAGCGACCGGGTAATGCAGGAAGGTGAGCTGATCGCCTTCGATACCGACCTGATCGGCCCCTACGGCTACTGTGCGGACATCTCCCGGACCTGGACCGTCGGCCGAGTGCCGCCAAGCGCGGAACAACGACGTCTGTATTGCTCGCCCATGAGCAGCTCCAACACAACATGGCACTGCTGTGTTCGGGGTTGAGCTTCCGCGAGTTCTCCGAGCGGAGCTGGCCGATTCCCGACAAGTACCATGCCAATCGCTACTGCTGCGTAGCCCACGGCGTGGGCCTGGCAGACGAGTATCCGGCCATCGCTCACCCTGGCAAGGACTGGACGAGCAGCGGCTACGACGGCGTGTTCGAGGAGCACATGACCGTCTGCGTCGAGAGCTATATCGGCGCGCGGAACGGCCAGGAAGGCGTCAAGCTGGAGGAGCAGGTGCTGATCACCCGTGAGGGGTGCGAACTGTTGTCCCGCTATCCGCTGGAGACCGACTGGCTGGAATGAAATCAGGAAAACTCATCACGATGCCACCTGCCGAGACCCACGACACCAAATGGAGAGATTCCCGTGACGCCTGGCTCGATGCGGCCTTCGAGTTACTGCTCGAGTCCGGCGTGGACGGCGTACGGATCCTGCCGCTGGCCAAGCGGCTCAATGTCTCACGCATAACAAGAGAGAGGCCCGACCATGGCGACCGACCCGCTGCTGACGCCCTTCCGACTCAAGCACCTGACCCTGAAGAACCGGCTCATGATGACGTCCCACGAGCCGGCATATCCCGAGGAAGGAATGCCCAAGGCGCTCTATCGCGCCTACCACGTCGAGCGCGCCAGGGCCGGTCTCGGCCTGACCATGACGGCCGGGTCGGCGGCGGTGGCCAAGGACAGCCCGCCCGTGTTCAACAACATCCTGGCCTACAAGGATGAGGTGGTGCCGTGGATGCGCGAGTTGACCGACGCCTGCCACGAGCATGGGACAGCGGTGATGATCCAGCTGACCCACCTAGGCCGACGCACTCGCTGGGACAAGGGGGACTGGCTGCCGACGATGTCTTCCTCTCACCGCCGCGAAGCCTCCCACCGGGCCTTTCCCAAGCAGGTCGAGGACTGGGATATCGAGCGGTTGATCCGCGACTACGCCGATGCCGCCGAACGCATGCATGCCGCCGGCCTGGACGGCATCGAACTGCAGGCCTATGGCCATCTGATGGACCAGTTCTGGTCGCCGCTGACCAATACCCTCGAGGGCCCATATGGGGGCGAGCTCGATAACCGGCTGCGCTTCACCTTCGAGGTGTTGCGCGCCATTCGTCAGCGGGTCGGCGAGGCGTTCATCATCGGCTTGCGCTATACCGGCGACGAGAGGCTGGCGGGCGGGCTCACGGCCAGCGACGGGATGGAGATTTCACGGCGCCTGAAGGACAGCGGCCTGATCGATTTTCTCAACGTGGTCCGCGGGCATATCGACACCGACCCGGGACTCACCGATGTCATCCCGATCCAGGGCATGCCCAGCGCCCCGCACCTGGATTTCGCCGGCGAGATTCGTCGCGAGGTGGACTTTCCCACCTTCCACGGCGCCAAGATTCAGGACGTCGCCACCGCCCGCCATGCCATTGCCTCGGGCAAGGTCGACATGATCGGCATGACCCGCGCCCATATGGCCGACCCGCACATCGTGCGCAAGATCATGGAGAAGCGCGAGGAGGAGATTCGCCCCTGCGTCGGTGCCAACTACTGCCTCGACCGCATCTACCAGGGCGGCGCCGCCTACTGCATCCACAACGCCGCCACCGGGCGAGAAACCACCATGCCTCACACCATCCCCCAGGCTCCACAGCAGCGTCGGGTGGTGATCATCGGCGCCGGTCCTGCCGGCCTGGAAGCCGCGCGGGTCGCCGGCGAGCGGGGCCATGCGGTGCTGGTGCTGGAGGCCGCCAGCGATGCCGGCGGGCAGGTGCGCCTCACGGCGCAGAGCGAGCGCCGCCGCGAGATGATGGGCATCATCGATTGGCGCCTGGCGCGCTGTGAGGCCCTCGGCGTCGAGATCCGTTACAACGTCTGGGCCGAGATTGAGGACGTGCTCGCCGAGCAGCCGGACGTGGTGATCGTGGCCACCGGCGGCTATCCCCTGGACGATCAGCCCGAGGTTGGACACGACCTGGTGGTCAACACCTGGGATATCCTCTCCGGACACGTTGCGCCGGGGAAACGAGTGCTGTTGTTCGACGAGGCCGGCGATCATGCTGCCCTGCAGGCCGCGGAGATCATCGCCGCCACCGGGACCGAGCTCGAGATCATGACCCCCGACCGCACCTTCTCGGCGGAGATCATGGCCATGAACCTGGTGCCGTACATGCGCTCCCTGCAGCGGCCCAATGTCACCTTCACGCCCACCTATCGGCTGAAGTTCGTGCAGCGAGAGGGAGGCGAACTGCGTGCCAGCATCACCAGCGACTATCTGGACCTCGAGCACGAGCGGCGGATCGACCAGGTGGTGGTCAACTACGGGATCACGCCAATGGCCAACCTCTATTTCGACTTGAAAGCGTGTTCCCGCAATGCGGGCGAGGTGAACTACGATGACCTGATTGTCGGCCACCCCCAGGCCGTGATTCGCAACCCGGAGGGAAGCTTCCAGCTGTTCCGGATCGGCGATGCCGTCGAGTCGCGTAACACCCATGCGGCCATCTACGATGCCCTGCGCCTGGTCAAGGATCTATGATCCCCGACCAGGCGCAGGACAGGAGGTATGTCTTGAATCAGCAGACCTTGTCCGCTGATGAGGCCCGGTGACTCGTCGAGTAGGCCTGTCTCGCCGCAGGAGCCAGCCAGGCCAGCGCAGGCTCCCTGGCGGGGCGACGCTCACCGCGGCACTGTACGGCCGGCCCGGCGTCGACTTTCCTCATCTTCTGGATTATCTCGCCGGTTTTCGCGCGGGACGCATCAAGGGCGATGCCGAGCCGACCACCTCGTCTCCCCTACCCGCTATTCTCTACTCGGATGCAGATGGCGGCATCGCCCAGCTCGGCTTTGACCGAGCCATGCCGACGTTTGTCGCGAGAGCTCAGGAACTGGGTCTCGCGCTCTTTACCCAGGGCAACAGCTATACCACCGGTGAGCTGGGCGACTATGTCCGCCGCCTGGCCCTGGAAGGGCTGGTCGCCTTTGCAGTCTCCAATAGCCCGGCGGTGGTGGCCGGTGCGCCCAGAGGCCAGGCCGTGTTCGGCACCAGTCCGCTGGCCTTTGCCGCGCCTCTGGCCGACCCCGGGGCCCCGCTGGTGATCGATCAGGCGACCAGCGCCACGGCCTTCGTCAGCCTGTCACAGGCCGCGGCAGAAGGACGGCAGATCCCCGAAGGCTGGGCCATCGATGAGCGCGGTGAGGTGACCACCGACGCCGCGGCCGTCCTGCGCGGTGCCCTGCTCACCTTCGGTGGTGCAAAAGGCGCGAACCTGGCGCTGATGGTGGAGTGCCTGGCGGCAGGGCTGTCCGGCGCCGCCTGGTCGCTGGACATGCCGGATTTCCAGAACGGGGACCAGCCGATTGATGCGGGGATGACGATCATCGCCATTCAACCCTCCGTGATCGACGAGGGGTTTTCCTCCCGCTTCACTCGGCAGCTTGACAGGATCGCCGAACGGGGTGTGTATGTGCCCGGTCGCCGTCAGGTGCGGCCCCACGTTTCGGAAAAGGGCCAGGTTGCCATCGACACGGTGGTGCTGGAAGAGACACGCCATTACCTGGCCAAGGCCGACGACGAGGCGCTGCGACGGTTCCGCGACTGGTTTATGACCGAAAGCGGTGTGTCGATCACGGCCTGAGCCCCGGGTGGCCTCTCACGTCAGGCCCAGGTCGCCGACCTCCTTGGGAAACGTCTCCAGCAGCCACTCCCGGAAGGCGCGTACCCCCCAACGGTGGGCGGGCGCCTCGCTGCGCTCCAGCAGGCAGAAGCGCGCCTCGGTACGCAGTACCGTCTCCACCGGGCGCACGAGGTGGCCGCCGACCAGGTAGTCGTCGACCAGCTGGCTCCACCCCAGGGCCACCCCCTGGTCCATCATCGCCGCCTGCACCAGCATCGAGTAGCTGTTGATATTGAGTCGCCGGCGGGGAGCCCTGGCGGAGGCTACCCCCACCTGGGAGAACCACTGCTTCCAGCTCATCCAGTCCTGGTCGGCATCCTCTAGTGACAGCAGGGTGCAGTCGAGCAGGGCCTCGGGCCCCTCGAAGGGGCCATAGCGCTCGAGGTAGCCGGGGCTGCAAACCGGGAAGACCTCCTCGTGGAAGAGCGTCGTGGCGTGCATGGAGGCCGGCGGCGTTCGACAGTAGAAGAGCGCCACGTCGGACTCCACCCGCGACAGGTCGCGGAGCTGCTCGGTGGCGACGATGCGCAGCTCGATGTCGTCGTGCTCGCGCTGGAAACGGGGGATCTTGGGTAGCAGCCAGAGGGAGGCCATGGCGCTGGTGGTGGCCACGGTGAGCTGGTGCATGCCGTGCCAGCTGCGTACCTCGTCGGTGATCGCCGAGATATCGGCAAGCGATTGGCGCACCGCCTGGGCATAGCGCTGGCCCATGGCGGTCAGCTTGACGCTGCGATTGGCGCGTTCGAACAGCGGCTTGCCCAGGTAGTCCTCGAGGCCGCGGACCTGGCGACTGATGGCGCCCTGGGTGACATGCAGCTCCTTGGCCGCCAGGGTGAAGCTCAGATGGCGCGCCGCCGACTCGAAGGCCACGAGACTGTTCAGAGGAGGTAGGGGGCTGATCTTCATGGTGTTCGCAACCGTCGGAGTAGGCCTACCGAGTCTACGTCTCCCGCCTGGGCAAGGCTACGTGCCGGCGGGTATCGCCAGGGCGATCGCGCATTGCCAGTGTCTATTCCTTACCCTATAGTAAGGAAGTGCCAAATTGAAGGATTGTTTTATGACAACTTCAACGCTTACTTCCAAAGGACAGGTAACGATTCCTGCCCAGGTTCGAGCCTCGCTAGGGGTCGGCACCGGAGACCGAATAGAGTTCGTGGAGGTTGAAAAAGGCAAGTTCACCATCCTGGCGGTCAATCGCCCTGTTCAGGAGCTCAAAGGTATGATTCGCAAGCCAAAAAGGCCTGTGAGTATTGAGGAAATGAACGACGCAATCGCCCGGCAAGGAGCAGGCTCGGAATGATCGGCCTGGATACCAACGTGGTCGTTCGCTACGTGGCTCAGGACGACACGCAGCAGTCGCCCAAGGCCACGGCAATGATCGAATCCCTTTCCACGGACGAGCCTGGCTTTATTACGATGGTGTCGATGGTGGAATTGGTGTGGATACTGCAAAGCTGTTACCAGGCCACGAAGGAAGAAACCGTCAACGTTCTCGAAACCATTCTGAGAACGCGAGAACTGGTCGTCGAGCAAGCGGAAATCGTTTGGCAAGCCTTACGGCGTTTCGACGGTGCCAAGGCGGACTTCGCTGACTGCCTGATCGAACGCTGCGCCAGCGCGGCCGGATGCCCCCATATAGTGACGTTCGACAAGCAGGCTGCCAACACCGCTGGTATGCGTTTACTCAACTGACAAGCACGAATCAAATTCTCGGGCTATCGCACGGTGTCGTCAGGCATGACCCTCAATCCCGCATCTCAAGGTGCTCCTCTCACCATCGGCTTCGTCCTGCTGCACCGTTTCACCCTGATGCCCTTCGCCGCCTTCGTCGACTGCCTTCGCCTGGCCGCCGATGAGGGCGACCGCAGCCGGCAGCTGCGCTGTCGCTGGACCTTCATGGCCAGTAATGGCGAGGCGGTGCTCTCCAGCAGCGGTGCGGCCATTTCGCCCTGTGAGCCCTTCAGCGACCCGGGTGAGTTCGACTATATCGTGGTCGTGGGGGGCGTTCAGGCGGAGGGCGACCGGCAGGATAGCGCTGCCCTGGCCTACCTGCGTGAGGCGGCCGGTGCCGGCGTTCCACTGGTGGGGCTCTGTACCGGGGTGTTCGCGCTGATCCAGGCTGGGCTCATGAAGGGGCGGCGCTGTTGCGTCAGCTGGTATCACCACCGCGACCTGGTCCAGCGCTTTCCGGCCATCGAGCCGGTAGCCGACCGACTATTCATCGATGACGGAGACCGGCTCACCTGTGCCGGCGGTGCGGCGGCGGCCGACCTGGCGGCCTATCTGATCGAGCGTCATCAGGGCAAGGCCTGGGCCATGAAGAGCCTGAATATCATGCTCCTCGACGAGGCGCGAGCCGGTACCCACCCGCAGCCTCAGCCGGTGGTGTTCGGCAAGATCGAGGATCGCCTGGTGCGCCGCGCCATTGCGGTGCTCGAGCAGCACCTGGGGGAGGCGCTGTCGATGGAGGCGCTGGCCGAGCGCGTCGGTACTTCACGCCGTAATCTGGAGCGGCGGTTCCGGGATACGCTTGGCGTCAGTCCGCTCAAGTTCTCCCGGGACCTTCGTCTGCGCTACGGCCTCTGGCTGCTGCACTACACCGGCAAGAGCATCACCGAGATCGGCGAGCGCTGCGGCTTCGCTGATACCGCCCACTTCTCGCGTCACTTCCGCACGGCCTTCGACGCCACGCCGTCGGAGATGCGCAAACGTGCCGTTGAGCCGGGCGGTGACCGGGTCGACCCCTTCTTCCTACATATCGACGGCCGGCCTGTGCCTTGAGTCCTCGGCCGCCTCCCGGTTTTCGCCCCCTCACGCTTTCAATAAGCACGCCGCAGCCTGCCGTTTCTCGCCGCTCTAGTGGTGGCCAGCCTGCCTCGGCGTTCAGGAATCCTGTCGCATCTGTTCAATCCCTCCCCGTCGCAGTCGTCTTTAATCGAGTGGTATGCCAGACGCACAGCGTGGTGGTTATCCACGCATAAGGATTTCAAATTTTTCCTTCTGATGGGTAGGCGATAGATTCGAGGTACACCCTGCCCGACATCGATAACAACAGGAGCCAGTCATGAACCAGGTAGGTCTCGCCAACTTCGATTCCCAGATCGCCGCCGCCATCGCCGATGAGGTGGCCCGCCAGGAGGCTCATGTCGAACTGATCGCCTCCGAGAACTATGCCAGCCGTGCGGTAATGGAAGCCCAGGGCACCCAGCTGACCAACAAGTATGCCGAAGGCTATCCCGGCAAGCGCTACTACGGCGGCTGCGAGCATGTCGATGTGGTCGAGCAGCTGGCCATCGACCGCGCCTGTGACCTGTTCGGCGCCGACTACGCCAACGTTCAGCCGCACTCCGGCGCTCAGGCCAATGCCGCGGCGTTCATGGCGATGGTCAAGCCGGGCGACACCATCCTCGGCATGAGCCTGGCCCACGGTGGCCACCTGACCCACGGCGCCGCGCCTAACTTCTCGGGCAAGCACTACCATGCCGTGCAGTATGGCCTGAATCCGGAGACCGGCGAGATCGACTACGAGGAGGTCGAGCGCCTGGCACGCAGCCACAAGCCCAAGCTGATCATCGCCGGTTTCTCCGCCTATGCGCGTGTCGTCGACTGGCGCCGCTTCCGCGCCATCGCCGACGAGGTGGGTGCCTGGTTCATGGTCGACATGGCCCACGTGGCCGGCCTGATTGCCGCGGGTCATTATCCGAGCCCGGTTCCCCACGCCCATGTGGTCACCACCACCACTCACAAGACCCTGCGCGGCCCGCGCGGTGGCCTGATCCTCTCCGCCACCGGCGATGCGGACCTCTACAAGAAGCTCAACGGTGCGGTCTTCCCGGGCCAGCAGGGCGGCCCGCTGATGCATGTCATCGCCGCCAAGGCGGTGGCCTTCAAGGAGGCCATGAGCCAGGAGTTCGTGCAGTATCAGCAGCGCGTCATCGACAACGCCCGCGCCATGGCCGGCGTATTCCTGGAGCGTGGTTATGATGTCGTCTCCGGCGGTACCGACGACCACCTCTTCCTGGTCTCGCTGATCAAGCAGGGCGTCACCGGCAAGGATGCCGATGCGGCACTCGGCCGTGCCCATATCACCGTCAACAAGAACGCCGTGCCCAACGACCCCCAGAGTCCCTTCGTTACCTCCGGCCTGCGCATCGGCACCCCGGCGGTGACCAGCCGTGGCTTCGACGAGACCGAGTGCGCCGAGCTGGCAGGCTGGATCTGCGACATCCTCGACGTGCTGGCCGACCAGGAGTCGACGGAGTCCGTGGAGGCGCAGGTGCGCGAACAGGTGGCCAAGCTCTGTGGACGCCACCCGGTCTATGGCGACTCTGCCGCCACGGGTCACCAGACCCCCGCCCAGGCCGATGCCGCGTCAGCGGTCTGATCGCCTTAACGAATCAGCAGCGGATTCAGGAGAGAGACATGCAACGCTATTCAGGCTTCGGGCTGGCCAAGCACGCGCTCAGCCACCACGAGAACTGGCAGCGCCAGTGGCGCAATCCGACCCCCAAGAAAAAGTACGATGTCATCGTCGTCGGTGGCGGGGGCCATGGCCTGGCCACCGCCTACTACCTGGCCAAGAACCACGGCATCACCAACGTGGCAGTGCTGGAGAAGGGCTGGCTGGGGGGGGGGAATACCGCGCGTAATACCACCATCGTGCGCTCCAACTACCTGTGGGACGAGTCGGCACGCCTCTATGACCACTCGCTGGACCTGTGGAAGGGGCTGTCTCAGGACCTCAACTACAACGTGATGTTCTCCCAGCGTGGCGTGATGAACCTGGGACACACCCTGCAGGATATGCGCGATATCCAGCGCCGGGTGCATGCCAACCGGCTCAACGGCGTCGACAGTGAGGTGATCTACCCCGACCAGATCAAGGAGATCGTGCCGGTCATCGACACCTCCAAGCGCGCCCGCTATCCGATCCTCGGCGCCTCCTGGCAGAAGAGCGCCGGCGTCGCTCGCCACGATGCGGTGGCCTGGGGCTACGCCCGGGCGGCGGACGCCCTGGGGGTGGATATCCTGCAGAACACCGAGGTCACGGGTTTCAAGATTCGCGATGGCCAGGTGTATGGCGTGCACACCAATCGCGGTGATATCGAATCCAAGACCATCGGCTGCGTCACGGCGGGCAACTCCGGCGTGGTGGCCAAGATGGCCGGCCTCACGCTGCCGCTGGAGTCTCATCCGCTGCAGGCACTGGTCTCCGAGCCGCTCAAGCCGGTGCTCGACACCGTGGTGATGTCCAACCATGTGCATGGCTATATCAGCCAGTCCGACAAGGGTGATCTGGTCATCGGCGCCGGTATCAACGGCTACCTTGGCTACGGCCAGCGCGGCAGTTACACCACCGTGGAGCACACCCTGCAGGCCATCGTCGAGATGTTCCCGATCTTCTCGCGGGTGCGCATGAACCGTCAGTGGGGCGGCATCGTCGACACCTGTGCGGATGCCTGTCCGATCCTCTCGAAGACCAAGGTCAAGGGGCTGTTCTTCAACTGCGGCTGGGGCACCGGCGGCTTCAAGGCCACTCCGGGTTCCGGTCATGTCTTTGCGGCGAGCCTCGCCAAGGGCGAGATGCATCCCATCGCAGCGCCGTTCTCGATCGACCGCTTCAACACCGGTGCCCTGGTCGACGAACATGGCGCCGCCGGCGTCGCGCACTAAGGAGATAACAACATGTTCTATATCCATTGCCCTTATTGCGACGAATACCGCGACGAAGAGGAGTTCGCCCCCAAGGGCCAGGCGCATATCGCCCGTCCCGAGGACCCCGAGTCCTGCAGCGATGATCAGTGGGGTGCTTACCTGTTCTTCCGTGACAACCCGCGCGGCATCCACCATGAGCTGTGGGTGCACGCGATCGGCTGCCGCAAGTTCTTCAACATCACACGTAATTCGGCGAGCTACGAGATCCTCGAGACCTATCGAATGGGTGAGCAGCCTCGCTTCAGCGCCGAGCACCCGGAGGGCAAGCCCGCCGAGCAGGGGGCTGCTGTAAACGTCGCCGACGAGGCGGGAATGGTCGCAGGTCAGGAAGGAGTCAAGGCATGAATCAGCCGAATCGTCTTCGCCAGGGTGGACGCATCGACCGCGGCCGCACCCTGAGCTTCACCTTCAACGGCAAGCGCTATCAGGGCCATGCCGGTGACACCCTGGCCTCGGCACTGCTGGCCAATGGGGTGGATCTCGTCAACCGCAGCTTCAAGTACTCGCGTCCGCGCGGCATCGTCGCCGCCGGGGCCGAGGAGCCTAATGCGCTGGTCCAGCTGGGCAGCACCGAGGCGGCCCAGGTGCCCAACGTGCGTGCCACCCAGCAGGCGCTGTTCGAGGGCCTCACGGCACAGAGCACCAACGGCTGGCCCAACGTGCAGCGTGATGTCATGAGTCTGGTCGGCAAGCTGGGTGGGCGCTTCATGCCGCCGGGCTTCTACTACAAGACCTTCATGGCGCCGGCCTCCATGTGGATGACCTACGAGAAATACATCCGCAAGGGAGCGGGTCTGGGTCGCAGCCCGATGGAGAACGACCCCGATCGTTACGACCACCTCAACCAGCATTGCGACCTGCTGGTGGTCGGTGCTGGCCCCGCGGGTCTGGCCGCCGCGCTTACCGCCGCCCGTGCCGGCGCTCGCGTGATCCTCTGCGATGAGCAGGAGGAGATGGGTGGCTCGCTGCTTGCCAGCCGTGAGCTGCTCGACGATCAGCCGGCCGCCCAGTGGGCCGAACAGGTGATCAGCGAGCTGGCAGAGAACGACAATGTCACCCTGCTGCCGCGCACCACGGCCAACGGCTACCATGACCATAACTTCGTGACCCTGCACGAACGGCGCACCGAGCATCTCGGTGAGGCCGCGCCGACGGTCGACGGTGTCCGGCTCACGCGCTCACGCATGCATCGCGTGCGGGCGGGGCAGGTGCTGCTGGCCACAGGAGCCCATGAGCGCCCGCTGGTCTATGGCAACAATGATGTGCCGGGCAACCTGGTGGCCGGTGCGGTCTCCACCTATATTCGCCGCTACGGCGTGGTACCGGGTAACAAGCTGGTGCTCTCCGTCAGCAACGATCATGCCTATCGTGCCGCCCTGGACTGGGATGAAGCCGGCCGTGACGTGGTGGCCATCGTCGATGCGCGCCGTCATCCGGATGGTGAGCTGGTCGAGCAGGCCCGTGCCCGTGGCATCCGCATCATCGAAGGCTCGGCGGTGCTCGAGGCCAAGGGGGACAAGCGTGTCAGCGGCGCCCGTGTGGCGACCATCGATGCCGCGGCCTTCAAGGTCACCGGTCAGGCCGAGCTTTTGGAGTGCGACACCATCGCCAGCTCCGGCGGCTACAGCCCGGTGATCCACCTGGCCTCTCATACCGGTGCGCGGCCCACCTGGGACGAAGAGATCCTCGGTTTCGTGCCCAGCCTGGTGAAGGGGGTGCACGCCGCCGGCAGCGCCCGCGGCGTGCATGACCTGGCCGAGGGCCTGGCCGATGGTGCGGCCAAGGCGAGTGAGGCGCTTGCCGCGCTGGGCAAGTCTGCCAGCGCCATCGAGCCGCCCCGAGCCGAGACGATTCGCGAAGGCGAGGCCTGTGCTCTCTATCAGGTGCCCCACGAGAAGCCGACCCTGCGTGCGCCCAAGCAGTTCGTCGACATGCAGAACGACGTCACCGCGGCGGCCATCGAGCTGGCCACCCGCGAGGGCTTCGAGTCCATCGAGCACGTCAAGCGGTACACCGCCATGGGCTTCGGCACCGACCAGGGCAAGCTGGGCAACATCAACGGCATGGCCATCGCCGCGCGCTGTCTCGGCAGGTCGATTCCCGAGGTGGGTACCACGGTGTTCCGGCCCAACTATACGCCGGTCACCTTCGGCGCCATCGTCGGACGTCACTGCCGTGAGCTGTTCGACCCCGAGCGCTACACCGCCCTGCATCAGTGGCATGTGGAGAATGGTGCCGAGTTCGAGGACGTCGGCCAGTGGAAGCGCCCCTGGTACTTCCCACGCAAGGTCAACGGCAAGCTCGAGACCATGGATGAAGCCGTGGCACGCGAGAGCCTGGCGGTACGTACCGGCGTCGGCATCCTCGATGCTTCCACCCTGGGCAAGATCGATATCCAGGGGCCGGATGCGCGGGAATTCCTCGGTCGCGTCTACACCAACAAGTGGGCCAAGCTGGCGCCTGGCCGGGTACGCTACGGCCTGATGTGCAAGGACGACGGCATGCTGATGGACGACGGCACCACCAGCTGCCTGGGCGAGAACCACTTCCTGATGACCACCACCACCGGCGGCGCCGCCGGCGTGATGGAGTGGCTGGAGCTGTGGCACCAGACCGAGTGGCCGGAGCTGCAGGTGTACTTCACCTCGGTCACCGATCACTGGGCGACCATGACCGTGACCGGCCCGGATGCGCGCAAGCTGCTGTCCGAGATCACCGATATCGATCTCGACCGCGAGCAGTTCAAGTTCATGGACTGGCGCAACGGCAAGGTGGCCGATGTCCCGGCGCGGGTGTTCCGCATCTCCTTCACCGGGGAGCTGGCCTACGAGATCAACGTGCAGGCCAACTACGCCATGCATGTCTGGAAGACCCTGTTCGAGCACGGCAAGAAGTATGACCTGACGCCCTACGGCACCGAGACCATGCACGTGCTACGTGCCGAGAAGGGACTGATCATCGCCGGCCAGGACACCGACGGTTCGGTGACCCCGGAAGACCTGGGCATGTTCTGGGCGATCGGCTACGACAAGCCTTTCTCCTGGATCGGCAAGCGCGCCCTGACGCGTCCGGATACGGCGCGCAAGGACCGCAAGCAGTTCGTGGGGCTCAAGCCCGTCGACCCGAAGGTGGTGCTGGAAGAGGGCGCCCATATCGTCGTCGACAAGGACCAGCCCATTCCCATGGATATGCTGGGTCATGTGACCTCGAGCTATTACAGCCCGAACCTGGAGAGCGGTTTTGCTCTGGCAGTGATCAAGGGCGGTCGGGACCGCATGGGCGAGAAGCTCTATGTGCCGATGCCGGACGGTCAGGCCCATGAGGTCGAGGTCGTCAGCCCCGTATTCATCGATCCCAAGGGAGAGCGTCAGCATGTCTGATATCACTTACGGCAAGGTTGCGACCTTCAACACCCACCCGGACGCTTCGATTCCCAAGGAGTCACCGCTGTCCGTGGCGTACAACACGGGCAGTGTGCCGGCCGCGACATCCGGCAGCGGAGTCCTGTTCAAGGAGCAGGCCTTCCTGGGCCATCTGATCCTGCGCGGCGGGGCCATCGTTCTCGATGAAGCCGTGCGCAAGGTGCTGGGCATCAGCCTGCCCGGCCAGCCCCTGGGGCTGTCGCTGGACGAAAGCGGCGAGCGCAGCGTTCAGTGGCTGTCGCCGGATGAGTGGCTGGTGATCGTGCCCGGTGGCGAGGAGCTCGACGTCGAGCAGCGACTGCGCGACGCCCTGGGTGATGCCCACTATGCCATCGTCGATGTCAGCGGCGGTCAGACCCTGGTCTCCCTGGAGGGGGAAAAGGTCCGCGAGCTGCTGATGAAGTCGACCAACTACGATGTCCACCCGAGCAATTTCCCGGTGGGCAAGGCGGTCAGTGTGGTGTTCGGCAAGTCCAGCCTTGTCCTGCGCCGTCCCGGCGAGGAGCGCTATGAGCTGGTACTGCGCAGAAGCTTCGCCGACTACCTCTATCGCTGGATCCTGGACGCCGGCGCCGAGTATGGCATTGGTGTGCAGCGTTAGGAGCCGGGCGGTGAGCAAGGCCGCTTCTTTGTTTGTTCTGCAGGATGGCTTGTTCTGCAGGGATGCCTGTTGTTCGAGCTTGCTGCATCACGAACCGAGGAGCGGCATAGGGGCATATCACCATGATATGCAACAAGATCAACAATATCGTTAAGGAAGAACAATGACCGACAAGATCAAGGTACTGCGTGATGCACAGCCGGACGTGCTGCTGGACGCCGGCTCCTGGGAAAAGCTCTCTGGCGATCCTCATACCGTCAACCTCAACGCCTACGCGTCGGAGGACGGGACCAAGACCATGGGCACCTGGATCTGTACCCCGGGAAGATGGGCAGTGAACTACGACAAGTGGGAATACTGTGACTTCCGTGAAGGGTACTGCATTCTCACCCCGGAAAATGGCGAGCCGATTCACCTGAAGGCGGGTGATATCTTTATCGTCGAGCCGGGGTTCAAAGGGACCTGGGAAGTGGTTGAAACGGTACGCAAGTATTTTGTTTTTGCCTGAATCAATCTTTCGCATTGAGTTGATATGGCGGCGTATCGGCGGTTGATGCCAGCCGCTGTACCACTCGTCAGGGTCAGGCCGGGGGCGGGATGTTTCCCCCTCCCGGCTTTTCGCCATCACAGGAGTCAGGCTCATGGGGCGTCATTCAGATAACTGGATCATGACCGCGCAGTGCCCGAGTCGGTTGGGTACCGTGGACGTGGTCACACGCTTTCTCAAGGAGAATGCTTGTTACATTACCGAGCAGCACTCCTTCGATGATCGGCTGAGCGGACGCTTCTTTATCCGCACGGAGTTCAGGCCGGAGGCAGAAGGGTTTGAGGCCGCAAGCTTCGAGACCGGCTTCGCCGAGCGTGCCGCCGAGTTTGGCATGACGTTCGAACTGACACCGCCAGACCGGCGGATGCCGGTAGTGATCATGGTCTCCAAGGCCGATCACTGTCTGAACGATTTGCTCTATCGCTACCGTATCGGCCAGTTGCCCATCGAGATCCGCGCCATCGTCTCCAATCATCCGGATCTGGCCAATCTGGCGGAGTGGCACGGCATTCCCTACCACCACTTCCCGATCACGCCGGATACCAAGCCCAAGCAGGAGGCTCAGGTGTGGCAGGTGGTCGAGGAGACGGGGGCGGAACTGGTGATCCTGGCCCGCTACATGCAGGTGCTCTCGAGCGACCTGTGCGAGAAGCTCAGCGGCCGCGCCATCAATATCCATCACTCGCTGCTGCCGGGCTTCAAGGGGGCCAGGCCCTATCACCAGGCCTATGAGAAGGGCGTCAAGCTGGTCGGCGCTACCGCCCACTACATCAACGATGACCTCGATGAGGGCCCGATCATCACCCAGGGAGTGGAGCCGGTGAGCCACGCCGACTATCCCGAGGATCTGGTGGCCAAGGGGCGCGACGTCGAATGCCTCACCCTGGCACGCGCCGTGGCCCTGCATGTGGAGCGCCGAGTCTTCCTGCACGCCAGGCGCACCGTGGTCTTCGACCGTTAACGACACCGCCAGTCACCTGTCAGTTCACTGCAGGCCTTCATAGCAAGGGCGCCGGGAGCAGCACGACGTGGAACCGCCACGCACGCTGCTGTTCCGAGGCGATAAGCCCTGACGTACAACGATTATTCTGCAAGGACAATAGCCATGCCAATCAGTGTCTTCGATCTTTTCAAGGTCGGCGTCGGACCGTCCAGCTCGCACACCGTGGGCCCGATGCAGGCCGCCTGCAACTTTGTCGCCGAACTCGAGGCCAGGGAGCTGGTTGAGCACACCCGGCGCCTCGAGGTCGAGCTCTATGGCTCGCTCTCCGCCACCGGCATCGGCCATGGCACCGACCATGCGGTGGTCATGGGTCTGATGGGCGAGCGGCCCGACCTGATCGACCCGGATGTCATCGCCCCGCGGATCGATGCCCTGAAGTCCTCGGGTACCCTGCAGCTGGCCAGCCGCCACGCTGTCGCCTTCGACTGGCAGCGCGACATGCGGCTGCTCGAAGAGAGCCTGCCCCAGCATCCCAACGCCATGCGGCTGCTCGCCTATGGCGACGAGGGCGAGCTTTACCGCAATACCTACTATTCGGTGGGTGGCGGCTTCGTCATCGACGAGGCCCAGTCTGCCGAGGGGGTGCTGGATACCGACCATACCGAGATCCCCTTCGACTTCCAGACCGGTGACGAGCTGCTGCGCATGTGTCGCGATAGCGGCCTGCGCATCAGCGAGCTGATGCTGGAAAACGAGAAGGCGTGGCGCAGCGAGACGGAGATCCGTGAGGGCCTTCTGACCATCTGGAAGGCGATGCAGGCATGCATCGAGAAGGGCATGGAAGCCGAGGGCGTGCTGCCCGGCGGGCTCAACGTCAGGCGTCGCGCCAGGAATCTGCACCAGCGCATGCTGGCCAGCAAGGACGACCACTCGTTGATCGCCTCCACCATGTCGGCCATGGACTGGGTCAATCTCTATGCGCTGGCGGTCAACGAGGAGAACGCCGCCGGAGGCCGCATGGTCACTGCGCCCACCAACGGCGCGGCGGGGATTATCCCGGCGGTGCTCCAGTACTATATGCAGTTTCGCCAGGGCGCCTGCGAGCGCGACGTGGTCGACTTCCTGCTGGCCGCCGCCGCCGTAGGCATCCTGTGCAAGAAGAACGCCTCCATCTCCGGTGCCGAGGTGGGCTGCCAGGGAGAGGTGGGCTCGGCCTGCGCCATGGCCGCCGCCGGCCTCACCGAATTGATGGGCGGCAGCGTCGACCAGGTGGAGAACGCCGCCGAGATCGGCCTGGAGCACAACCTGGGACTGACCTGCGACCCGGTGGGCGGCCTGGTACAGGTGCCCTGTATCGAGCGCAACGCCATCGCTTCGGTGAAGGCGATCAACGCCGCCCAGATGGCACTGCGCGGCGATGGTGAGCACTTCATCTCGCTGGACAAGGTGATCCGCACCATGCGCGATACCGGTGCGGATATGCAGGAGAAGTACAAGGAGACCTCGAAGGGCGGCCTCGCCGTCAGCGCCATCGAGTGCTGATCCTTGGCTCCGTCGTGCTGCCGGCGGTCCTGGCTCAGTAGGCCAGCGCCTGCAGCACGGCGTCGCGACTGGCACGCTCCCGCTCGGCGTATAGCGCCAGCTCGTCGGTCACCGGGGCGCCCAGTGCCGCCTCGAAGGCCGCGCGGTTGGCGTTGCCGGCGTAGGCACCGTTATCCCCGCCGCCCAGGTTGGACTGGAAGATGCCCGCCGCGCTGACCGGCAGGAAGTCCTCGTAGGTGATCGGCCGTGCGCTGACCAGTCCGCGTTCGATCAGCGTCTCGAGGTCCGCCTCGGCAACCTTGTCCGCGGCACGGCCGGCGTCGGTCAGGCGGTATTCGAAGAACGCCAGACCCTGGCGGCGCAGCGCGCTCTCGCTGTCGGGGAAGTCGGCGAACACCTCCGCCAGTCGCTGCTGGTGAGTCGCGTTGTCGCCGCCGGTACCTTGCTCGCGGCTATGGGTCAGCAGGCGGTCGTAAAGCTCGCGGCCACGAGGCGTCAGCGCCACACCGCGCTGCTCGATCTCACCGAAGCGGGCGGTGTGCGTACCGGCCTGTTCCCCGGCGAAGCGAATCGTCTCCTCCAGCGCGGTAAAGCTGGTCTGACGCAACAGGATCGGGCAGTCGCGGCGCGGCGGTCCTTCGATGATGGCCTTGGGCGTCATGCCGGCCGCCGGCATGCGTCGCTGAACCTCGTCGATATCCAGGGTGCGCGGCGTCAGGTGGTTGATATGCGGCCCGCGGAAGCAGACCACGTCGGCGATCAGCCGGTGCTCGGCGTGCAGTGCCTCATAGGTGGCAAGGTCCACGGTGGCATCATGGTGCCAGCGGAAGGTCTCCAGCGCCTCGGCCACAAAGCGCTCGGCCTGCTCATCGTTGAGCCCGCCTTGGGCCTCGCTAAGGGCGATCAGCTCCCGTGCGCCGGGGGTGAAGATGTCACGTTCGGCCAGGATGGCCGCCGCGCGCTCGCGCAGTGCTTCGCTCTCGATCAGCTCCAGGCGCAACAGCGAGGTGAAGATGCGAAACGGGTTGCGCGAAAGGGCCGCATCATCGATCGGGCGAAAGGCCGTGGAGTGCACCGGCACGCCGGCCTCGGAAAGGTCATAGTAGCCCACCGGGTACATGCCCATCACCGCGAACAGGCGGCGCAGCATGCCAAGCTCCTCGGCGCTGCCGACACGGATGGCGCCGTGACGCTCGACATCGAGCCGTGCCAGCTCATCGGCCTCGGTCAGTCGTTCGGCCAGCGCCGGGTTCGCCTCCAGCGTCTCGCGGTTCACCTGCTCCACCAGCTCCAGCAGGGTGGTGTACTGCGGCACCTCGCTCTGGTACATGGCCGACATGGCGGCGGCGAAGCGGTGACGGATCTCATCGGGGGAAATCAGGGATGCCTGGGTCATGGAATCTGTCTCTCGGGTTGTGGATCAGGGGAGTGGGTGCGGCTATCGACAGGGGCAGTGGCAGCAGGGAGTGGTCGCCGATCGCTGCGCTTGAGCACCGCCAGCAGCCCCTGCAGCGGGTGAGGTAGCGCGGCGTCGGAGAAGCGTCGGGTCTGGCTGCGACAGGAGTAGCCGCTGGCCAGTAGCCTGCCGGCGTTGGCCGGGTCCTCCACCAGCGGCTGCCACGACTGGGCATAGAGGGTTCTCGAGGTCGCCAGATTGCGGGCCTCGTGGCCGTAGGTGCCGGACATGCCGCAGCAGCCGGTGCTGACCAGCTCCAGCTTGAGACCGAAGGCGGCGAACACCCGCTGCCAGGCCCTGGGACTGCCGGGGGCGGTGGTCGCCTCGGTGCAGTGGGCGAGCAGCCGAAAGCCGGGGTCGGCCAGGGCGGGACCGTCGGCAAGCCGGTTCGCCAGGCGGTCGGCATGGGTGGCCAGCCACTCCTGGAGTAGCCGCACCTCGGGCACGGCTTCGGGCCCCAGTGCCTTCACGTACTCCTGCCGGTAGGTCAGGGTCATGGCCGGGTCGATGCCCACCAGTGGCACGCCGAACTCGGCCAGGGCACGTAGCCGCTTGGCCTGCTTGGCGGCCGTGCGTTCGAAGGCGCCGAGGAAACCCTGGACATGCAGCGGCTTGCCGCTGGCGGCATAGGGCGCCACGAATACCCGCACGCCAAGGCGGGTGAGCAGCTCGACGACCTCCAGTACCAGCCTGGCCTCGAAGTGGCGGGTAAAGGCGTCCTGGACGAGTATCACGCTGTTGGCCTTCTGGGCCTCGCTGAGCAGGCCCAGTGACGCCGGCGTGGCCTCGTCCACGCCCCAGGCGGCGAGTCGCCTCTGCAGGCGTGATCGCGAGAGCCGCGGGCTGTCCACCATACCGACCGAGCCGGCCAGCAGCCGTTCCACCAGGCGGTTGTCCAGGGCGGCGTTGTAGAGCGGGGCGATGCGTGACAGCGCGGGTAGCAGGAACTCGAGGCTACCGACCAGGTGGTCGCGCAGCGGCCGCAGGTAGCGGCCGTGGTAAACCTCCAGAAACTGGGCGCGGGAGTCGGGTACATTGACCTTGATGGGGCACTGGCCGGCGCAGGACTTGCACGCCAGGCAGCCGGCCATGGCGTCGTAGACCTCGTGGGAGAAGTCCGCCTCGCGGCGGCGACACAGCGTGTTCCAGGCGCGGGCAGGAAGGCGCCGGATGCCGCCCCAGACGCCCTCGCGACGACGGCGTCGCGCCTCCTCGATCAGATCGACCCCGGCTGCCCCCTGCAGGCGCAGCCATTCGCGTACCAGGCTGGCGCGGCCCTTGGGCGAGTGCACGCGGTCGCGGGTGGCCTTCCACGACGGGCACATGGCGTCGTCGGGGTCGTAGTTGTAGCAGGCACCGTTGCCGTTGCAGTAGACCGTGGCGGCATGGGCCTGCCACACCCGCGGGTCAATGGAGCGGTCGTACTGGCCCCGGGTGGGCACCCCGTCGATGGCCAGCAGCCCGGGGTCGACCCATTTCACAGCCCGCTCGTCTGTGTCGCTATCGGCTGAGGCAGAGGGCTCCGCGCTATTGGGCGTGCTCAAGGGTTCCGCGTCATTGGGCGAGGTAGTCCTGTCCGCGGCTTCGGGCGGGCTGGAGAGTGGCGTCGCTATCTTGCCGGGATTGAGCTGGTTGTAGGGATCGAAGGCCGCCTTGACTCGCTGCAGGCTGGGGTAGAGCGCGCCAAAGAAGGCCGGGGCGTACTCCGAGCGCACCCCCTTGCCGTGCTCGCCCCACAGCAACCCACCGTATTTCCGGGTCAGCGCGGCGACCGCGTCGGAGAGTTCGCGTACCAGCCGTTCGTCGGCCGGGTCCTTCATGTCCAGCGCCGGGCGCACGTGGAGCACCCCGGCGTCGACGTGGCCGAACATGCCGTAGTCGAGGCCGCGGGCGTCGAGCAGGGCGCGGAACTCGGCGATGAAGTCGGCGAGGTGCTCCGGCGGCACCGCGGTGTCCTCGACGAAGGGGAGGGGGCGGCGCTCGCCCTGGGCGTTGCCGAGCAGGCCCACGGCGCGCTTGCGCATGGCGTAGACCTTCTGGATCGCCGCGCGGCCCTCGGCCAGGGTGTAGCCGAGGCGCGGCACGCTGGCGTCCTGCCCTAGATGTCGACAGAAGGCCTCGACCCGGCGAGCCAGGCGCTCGGGGTCATCGTCGTTGAACTCCACCAGGTTGATGCCGTGGGTCGGGGTGCCCCCTGAGTCGGGGAAGAACTCGGCGACGCTATCCCAGACGAAGTCCTGCATGGCCAGGCCCAGCACGGTGTCGTCCACCGTCTCGATGGAGGTCGGTCCGGCCTGGGGCTGGTGCTGTGAAGCGCTGCCTCCGCCCATCAGCGCCCTGGCGTCGCGCAGGGCGTCCATAAATCCCGAGTAGCGCACATTGACCAGGGTCGCGTGCCTGGGGATCGGCAGGACGTTAAGCACCGCCTCGCAGGTGAAGGCCAGCGAGCCCTCGGCGCCGCACAGCAGGCTGTTGAGGTCGAACTTACCTTCCGCCGTTCTCAAGTGCGCCAGATCGTAGCCGGTCAGGCAGCGGTTGAGCGGCGGGAAGGTGGCCTTGATCCGCTCGCTCTGGGTGTCGATGATCTCCCGGGCGGTGCGATAGGCGCGGCCTGTCACATCGTCGCGGGCGCACAGCACCTCGAGCTCGGCCTCGTCCACCGGCCGGCTGGTGAGCCGCTCGCCGCCGAGCAGCACGCTATCGAGCTCGAGCACATGATCGCGAGTCTTGCCATAGGTGCAGCTGCCCTGGCCGCTGGCGTCGGTAGCGATCATGCCGCCGATCGTCGCCCGGTTGGAGGTGGAGAGCTCCGGGGCGAAGAAGAGCCCGTGGGGCTTGAGCGCGGCGTTGAGCTGGTCCTTGACCACCCCGGCCTGGACCCGAACCCGGCGGTTTGCCACATCGATATCGAGGATGCGGTTCATGTGCCGGGAGAGATCCACCACCAGGCCGTCGGTGAGCGACTGGCCGTTGGTGCCGGTGCCACCGCCGCGGGGGGTGAGTACCACCCCGCGGTGTTCTTCCTGGCCGGCGAGCCGGGCGATGCGCACCAGGTCCTCGGCGTGGCGGGGATAGAGCACCGCCTGGGGCAGGCGCTGGTAGAGGGAGTTGTCGGTGGCCAGCACCGTACGGTTGGCGTAGTCCGGAGCGATCTCGCCCGCGAAGCCGGCGGCCTTCAGGGCCTCGAGAAAGCCCAGGTAGGACGCTTGCGGCGGGGCCTTCGGTGCCAGCCGAGCGATCATGGGCGCAGCGTCTCCAGTGCCTGCTCGAGACGCCTGAACCCTTCCCGCAGGACCTCGGGCTCGGCGGTCAGGGGCGGCAGCAGACGCAGCACATTGCGGCGCCGTCCGCTGGGCATCAGCAGCACCCCGGCCTCGCGGGCGGCGTCGAGCAGCGCCGCGAGGTGTTCACCGCCGCTGGCACCGCTGGTGTCCTCGAAGACGATGCCACGCATGGTGCCGATACCGGTCAGGGCACCGACCATCGGGAAGCGCTCCGCCAGGCGGGTATGGGCCTCGAGGATCAGCGCCTCCTGCGTCTCGCTCCAGCGAGACAGCCTGGCGTCGCTCATGACCTCCATCACCGTGCGTGCCGCGGCACAGGCAACCGGGTTGCCCGAATAGGTGCCGCCCAGCCCGCCCTTGGGCAGGGCGTCCATCAGCTCGGCACGGCCGGCGACCGCCGCCAGCGGCAGGCCCGCCGCCATGCTCTTGCCCATCAGCAGCAGGTCGGGCTCGACGCCCAGGTGTGTGAGGGCGAAGCGCGTTCCGCTGCGGCCGAAGCCCGACTGGATCTCGTCGAAGATCAGCACGATGCCCTGGGCATCGCAGCGTTCGCGCAGTCGAGCGGCGAAGTCGGCGTCGAGCAGCCTGAAACCGCCCTCGCCCTGTACCGGCTCGACGATGATTGCCGCCACCGACTCGGCGGGGAGCTCCACCTCGAACAGGCGGTCCAGGGCACGCATCGCCTCGTCGGCGTCGACGCCGCTGTCGCGGCTCGGAAATGGCAGGTGGTAGACCGGCCCCGGCAGGCTGCCCAGCTCGCTCTTGTAGGGCTTGACCTTGCCGTTGAGGTTGAGTGCCGCCAGGGTGCGACCGTGGAAGCCGTCATCGAAGGCGATCACGGCCTGGCGCCCGGTGGCGGCGCGGGCCACCTTGAGCGCATTCTCGGTGGCCTCGGCACCGCTGTTGGTCAGCATGCAGGACAGCGGGTAGGAGACCGGCACGAACCGGTCGAGCGCTTCGACGACATCCAGGTAACCGCGGTGCGGCAGTGCGTTGAAGGCCGAGTGCATCAGCCTGTCGACCTGAGCCTTGACCGCCTCGACGACCGCCGGGTGGCCGTGGCCCAGGTTGAGCACGCCGATACCGCCGACGAAGTCGATATAGTGCCGACCCTGCTCGTCCCACAGTTCGGCATTGCGGCCGCGCTCAACGCACAGCGGGTGAACGATGCTCAGCGAGCGGCTGACGTGAGGAAGGTCCATGTACGGGTTCCAGTCGGTTCATCAGGGGAGTGTCACCGATGTAACCAGCGTGGGACGGCGGTCGCAAACGAAAAAAAGCGCTTATTCCATTCCTTGAAGGAATGTCACATCGAGTCGCTGCCGGCACGCTCAGGCGGAAGGTTGGAATACAAGATGAGTAAAAAGAATGGGTAAATGCCGTTATTTCTTTTGTCAAAGGCACCCCCTCGTGATACCAATGCCGGCCGCTTTGGCACAGCAACCGATGAACTACCTACAAGAGCCCTTAGGCCACCCCAACCCCCTGACAGGAGCGCCCCATGCCCTATCCCCTGATGCCGGTCGCCGTGGCCATCGCCGCCGCGACCCTGCTCGGTGCCTGCAGCGATGCCGGCTCGTCCACCCCCAATGTGGCGATCGGTCCGCCGGCCAGCACCACCCAGCAGGTGTCCAGCCTGATTCTCGATGCCCACGGTGTTACCGAGGACGACTACAGCGCCTACCAGGAGGGCTTCGGCGCCGCCCTGGACGGCGTTCAGGACGGCAACATCGATCTCTCCATCGGCATTCTCGGCCTGCCTTCCGGCAGCATCGAGAACCTGCAGGCAGCCGCCGGCGACGTGCGCATGATCGGCCTGGATGATGAAGCGGTGGAATACATCGAGGCTAACAGTGCCTACCGCCGTTTCGTGATCCCCAAGGACAGCTATGAGTTTCTTGCAGAGGACGTGACCACGGTAACCGCCTACGCGGTGCTGGTGGGCAACACCCACAGCATCGATGAGGAGCTGGGCTACGAGCTGGCCCGCCTGATGCACGAGAAGGCCGCCGAGAACACCCACTCCCAGTCCGCGTTCATGACCCTGGACAATGCACTGAACGGCGCCGAGGGTCTGCCGATCCATCCGGGCGCCAAGCGCTACTACGAGGAGCAGGGGCTTCAGGTCGACAATCCGGTGGCCGAGCTCGACATCAGCGAGGAGAAGGGCGAGTTCATTCTGGGCACCGGCAGCCAGGGTGGCACCTACTACCCCCTCGGCGGCGAGATGGCCACCATCTGGAACAACTATCTGGACGGTGCCAACTTCACCAACATCGAGACAGGCGCTTCGATCGAGAACCTGGTCAGCATCCGAGATGACCGCATGGACCTGGGCATGACCGTGCATGCACCGGCCCAGGACGCGGTGGCCGGCAGCGGCGAGTTCGATGGTAACGCCATCGGCAACGTCGCCTTCATCGGCCATATCTATCCGGAAGTCATTCAGATCGTGACCCGCGACGCCAGCGGCATCACCGACCTGAACGACCTCGCTCAGTAACCCACGCCGCCGCGGCGCCGCCTTCGGCGGTGCCGCGGGGCCATCGGAGACCCTGTCGTGACTCAAGACGCCGCAGTTAAAAAAAAAGTCCTGACGACACTCAGGCGCTACTAGAGAAGTACGACCGCGAGTCAAGCGTCAGAGTGACGCTCGGCCGCTGGGGCTGGGCGGTCTCGCTGCTCGGCATCGCGCTGACGACCTTTCACCTCTATACCGGCTATTTCGGCACCCTGCCCTCGCAGAAGCAGGGCGCGGTCCATCTGGGCCTGGCGCTCGGGATGATCTTTCTGCTATTTCCCGCCCATCGCGGTGCCGGCGCGCGTCAGGGGGTGCCCTGGTACGATGTGGTGCTGGCCTTTGTCGCCACCTTCGGCGCTTACTACAAGATCCTGTTCTACGATCAGGTGCTGCGCGCCCGCATCACCGGCTACTCGACCCTGGACCTGATCGTGGCGGGGCTGGGTGTGCTGTTCGTGCTGGAGGCGACGCGCCGCACCGTGGGCCTGCCGATCGTGATCGTGGCACTGCTGGCGCTGGCCTATGCGCTGCTTGGCAACCACATTCCCACGCAGCTGCTGTCGCATCCGGGCTTCGCCCTGCACGATATCATGCCCTATCTGTGGTTCCGCGAAAGCGGAGTGTTCGGCACGCCGCTGCAGATCTCGGCCAAGTTCATCTTCCTGTTCCTGTTCTTCGGCGTGGTATTGATCCAGACCGGGGTCGGCCGCTTCTTCAACGAGCTGGCCTTCGCCGCCACCGGCCGCTTCACCGGCGGCACCGCCAAGGCTGCGGTGATTGCCAGCTCCCTGCAGGGCATGATCTCGGGCAGCTCGGTGGGCAATACCGTGGCGTCGGGCTCGTTCACCATCCCGATGATGAAGAACGCCCGCTTCCGCCCCGAGATGGCTGCCGCCACCGAAGCCTCGGCCTCCACCGGCGGGCAGATCATGCCACCGCTGATGGGCGCTGCCGCCTTTATCATGGTGGAGTACGTGGGGGTCTCCTACCGCGAGATCATGTATGCGGCGCTGATTCCTGCACTGATGTACTTCACCGGAATCTTCATCGGCGTTCACTTCGAGGCCAAGCGCAGCCGCATCCTGGGCATTCCCAAGGATCAGCTGCCCAGCAAGCGCAAGCTGTTGCTGCGCCAGGGCTATATGCTGCTGCCACTGGCGGTGATCGTGACCACGGTCAGCGTCGGCTTTACCGCTCAGCGCGCCGCGCTGCTGGGCATCGCCGCCGCCCTGGCGGTCAGCCTGATTCGCAAGGAGACGCGCCCCTCGCCGGCCAAGCTGGTGCGGCTGCTCGACAAGGGCGCCCGGGTGGCACTGCCGGTGATCGCCGCCGTGGCCACCGCCGGCATCATCGCCGGCGTGGTGGGCATGACCGGACTGGGCGCCAAGTTCGCCGCCGGCATCATCAGCCTGGCCGACGGCACCCTGATCCTGGCGCTGATCTTCACCATGCTGGCCTGCATCGTGCTGGGCATGGGGCTGCCGACCACCGCCAACTACGTGGTGACCGCCACCATCGCAGCGCCGGCCCTGATCAACGAGTTCGGCCTGGCCCCCATGGCAGTGCACCTGTTCGTGTTCTATTTCGGGATCGTGGCCGACATCACCCCACCGGTATGCCTGGCCGCCTACGCCGGGGCGGGCATCGCCGGCGCCAATCCGATGAAGACCGGGGTGACCGCGCTGAAACTGGCGATCGGCGCCTTCATCATTCCTTATGCGCTGATCTACAATCCGGCGCTGGTAATGATCGACGCCACGCCGCTCGGCCTGGTGACGGCGGTGGGCTTCCTCTTGGTGGGGCTGGTCGGGGTGAGTGCGGCCCTGATGGGCCACTTCGTGCGCGACACCCTGGCCTGGGAGCGTCTGGTGCTGCTGGTGGCCGGCCTGGCCATGGTGGCGCCGGAGCCAATCACCAGCACCCTGGGGCTGGTGGCGCTGGCGCTGCTGGCCTGGTGGCAGTCACGCCGCCCGGAGCAGCCCCGGGACGGCGCACTGGCCTGATGCAGAGGCCCCGCGGCTACGGCCGCGAGGCCTCTGTTCGAGCTGACCGTCTGGGGTAGAATGACCTTTTTTGCGCTGGAGTCGGCGTCCATGAAGGCTCGTCATCTACCCTCGACCACCACTCTGCAGTGTTTCGAAGCCGCCGCCCGGCATCTGAGTTTCACTCGGGCGGCGGACGAGCTGAGCATCACCCAGAGTGCCATCAGCAAGCAGGTGGCGCAGCTCGAGGACTACCTGCAGCACAAGCTGTTCCGGCGACTGCGGCGCACTCTGGTGCTGACCCCGGAAGGCTCGCTCTACCTGACCGAGGTGCGCAAGATTCTGGCGCATCTCGAGATGTCGGCCAATGCCATCATGACCTACAGCGGTCATGGCGAGGTGCTCAACGTCACCACCCTGCCCACCTTCGGCACCCGCTGGCTGGCACAGCATCTGCCGGCCTTCTTCACGGCCCATCCCGGCATTACCCTGCACCTGACCGAACGCGTCGAGACCTTCGACCTGGAGAACGACGGCATCGATGTGGCGATCTTCCATGGCCATGGCAGCTGGCCCAACCTCGAGTGTCACAAGCTGTTCGATGAAGAGGTGGTGGCGGTGGGGGCTCCCGGCTACCTGGCGCGTCGACGGCTGACCTCCCCCGACGACCTGGCCGATTGCCGGCTGCTGCATCTGTCGACTCGCCCCGACGCCTGGCACCGCTGGTTCGCCGGCCAGGGGACCAGCACCGACAAGAGCTATCACGGCATCCGCTTTGAAACCTTTCAAACCCTGATCGGAACGGTCATGGCCGGCGGCGGCCTGGCGCTGATTCCTCGCTTCATGATCCTGAACGAGCTGGAGCAGGGTGCCCTGGTGCCGGCCTGGCCGGCGGTGCTCGGCAGCCCCAACGCCTACTATCTCGTCTATCCGGAACACCTGGGCGAACTGGCCAAGGTTCGCCACTTCGTCAATCATCTGCTGGAGGCCGCCGCCGACTCCGAGCTGCAGGCGTGACGGTCGGCTCTCGGTGTGGCGAGTCTTGCATCATCGCCGCCGCGCTCGGCCAGGACATGGGGTGGTGACCCTGCCTGCCCAAGAGTACATCGCCCTCCGCTTATGTCTGCACCAGACGAGTCAGCTCCTCGAGATAGCTCTCCAGCACGAGATTGGGTGGTGCGCCCTTGCGCGTGATGGCGCTGTAGTGGGTGCAGTAACGCCACCTCTCGGGGCACAGGGCGCGCATGCGCCCCTCGCGGACCCAGCCTTCCGCGTAGTGGGTCGGCAGATAGCCGATAAAGCGGCCGGAGAGGATCAGGAAGGCGATGCCTTCGCGGTCACTGGCCGAGGCGGCCTCCTTCAGTGGCTCATGAACTTCCTTGATCTCGGGGGTCTGGGCGTAGGCGGGGACCACGGCATCGTGGTCGGCCAGAGCCTCCTCGTCGATGCTCTTCCTATCGAACAGCGCATGCTCATTGGAGCAGTAGAGACGCGACTCCTCGGCGTAGAGAGAGAGGTAATGCAGCCCCGGTAGCACCTTGAGGTCGGGAATCACCCCGGTGTGGAGTCGCCCATCGAGCACCGCCATCTCGATATCGCTGGGGGGAATCATGCGGATATTGATGCGCACCTCGGGGCCGCGCTCCTTGAGCGCGCTGAGGGCGTCGGTGATATGCATCTCGGGCATCGTCACCAGGTTGTCGGTGATGCCGATGTTGAGCTCTCCCTTCAGCTGGGCATGCAGGCCGTTGACCCGGGTGCGAAACCCCTCCACGGCAGCGAGCAGCTGCAGGGTCGACTCGTAGACCTCGGCTCCCTCGTCGGTCAGGGCGAAGCCGCTGCGTCCGCGTTGGCAGAGGCGCAGGCCGAGCCGGGTCTCCAGGTCGTTCATGGCCATGCTGATGGCGGCGCGGCTGATGCCGAGTGCTACCTCGGCGGCGGAAAATCCCCCGCACTCCACCACCTTGCGGTAGATCCGCAGCAGACGCAGGTCGGCGTCTCCGGGCTGCCCCATGGGCGTACTCCTGCGCCGTGTCATGGCGTCTCGCCTCCTCTTGTTTGTCTTGTTGGCGTGGATGTCGGGTGCCGAATGTCTCGGCGCCTAGTTAGGTAAGTGATCGCTTGCATGAGATTAAACAGCTTGTGATTTAATTGATGCAAGCCAGGGGCTAGCTTGAGGGTGGTAATGCACATCGGCACCGACAACCGATACTTACAACCGATAGCAACAATAGATCGCCATGGCAGCACGGCAGATCGCTACAACAGGGGAGGTCAACATCATGACCGCACAGCAGTTTCGCCACGCCGCCGGCTTGAGCGCCGAGCAGCTGGATGCCTACTGGATGCCCTACACCGGCAACCGTCAGTTCAAGCGCGACCCGCGGATCATCGTCGGCGCCGAGGGTAGCTACCTGATCGATGCCGATGGCCGTCGGGTCTTCGATAGCCTTTCCGGACTATGGACCAGCGGTGCCGGGCACTCTCGCCCCGAGATTGCCGATGCCGTCAGCCGGCAGCTGCGCGAGCTGGATTATGCGCCGGCCTTCCAGTTTGGCCACCCCAAGGCCTTCGAGCTGGCCCATCGGCTGCGTGAGCTGACGCCGGAAGGGCTGGACCACGCCTTCTTTACCGGCTCAGGCTCCGAGAGCGCCGACACTTCCCTGAAGATCGCCCGTGCCTACTGGCGCAAGAAGGGCAAACCCACAAAGACCAAGTTGATCGGCCGGGCCAAGGGCTATCACGGGGTCAACTTCGGCGGCATCAGCCTGGGTGGCATCGGTGCCAACCGAGCGCTGTTCGGTCAGGGCGTGGACGCGGATCACCTGCCCCATACCCTGATGGCCGAGAACGCCTTTACTCGGGGCATGCCCGAGCGCGGCGCCGAGAAGGCCGAGGATCTGCTGGAGCTGATCGCGCTGCATGATGCCTCCAATATCGCCGCGGTCATCGTCGAGCCGCTGGCCGGTTCGGCTGGCGTGATTCCTCCGCCCCAGGGGTACCTGCAGCGTCTGCGTGAGATCTGCGATGCCAACGATATCCTGCTGATCTTCGACGAGGTGATCACCGGCTTCGGGCGCATGGGAGCCATGACCGGGGCCGACGCCTTCGGGGTGGTTCCCGACATGATGAACTTCGCCAAGCAGCTCACCAACGGCGCGGTGCCCATGGGTGGCGTGATGGTCACCGGCGAGATCTACAACACCTTCATGGAGCAGGGGGGACCCGACTATATGCTCGAGCTGCCCCATGGCTACACCTACTCCGGTCATCCGGTGGCCTGCGCCGCGGCCATGGCTTCACTGGATATCCTGGAGCAGGACAATCTTATCGAGCGGGTGCGCCAGATGAGTCCGCTCTTCGAGGACGCCCTGCACAGCCTCAAGGGGATTCGCTATATCAGTGATATTCGCAATTACGGCCTCGCCGGTGCCCTGCAGATCGAACACTACCCCGGCGAGCCGGCCCGCCGCCCCTTCGAGATCGCCATGAAGTGCTGGGAGAAGGGCTTCTATGTGCGTTATGGCGCCGACACCATCCAGCTGGGCCTGCCCTTTATCGTCGAGAAAGAGGAGGTCGATCGGGTCGTCAATGTGCTTGGCGAGGTCATCGGCGAGCTGGACTGAGCCTTTCTCACGGCGGAATTTTCCCACAACAATGCAACAGCAAGAGGTAATTCATGACAGCACTCGGCCACCTGATCAACGGCGCTCGTGTCGACCGCCAAGGGCGCAGCCAGGATCTTTACAACCCCTCCACCGGTGAGGTGAAGGGCCAGGTCAGCCTGGCCAGCAGGGCGACCGTCGAGGAGGCCATCGCCGCGGCTCAGGCGGCCTTCCCGGCCTGGCGCAATACGCCCCCGGCCAAGCGGGCCCGGGTCATGTTCCGTTTCAAGCAGCTGCTGGAGGAGCATGCCGAGGAGATCGTTCGCCTGGTCGGTGAAGAGCATGGCAAGATTTCCCACGATGCCCAGGGGGAGCTGGCCCGCGGTATCGAGAATGTCGAGTACGCCTGCGGCGCGCCGGAGCTGCTCAAGGGAGAGCACAGCAAGAATACCGGGCCGGGCATCGACTCCTGGAGCGAGCATCAGCCCCTGGGGGTGGTGGCCGGCATCACGCCGTTCAACTTCCCCGCCATGGTGCCGCTCTGGATGTACCCCATGGCCATCGCCTGTGGTAACACCTTCGTGCTCAAGCCCTCGGAACGCGACCCGACCTCGGCACTCTTTATCGCCGAGCTGGCGCTGGAGGCGGGCCTGCCCGCGGGCGTGCTCAATGTGGTCAATGGCGACAAGGAGGCCGTGGACACCCTGCTCGATGACGAGCGCGTCCAGGCCGTCAGCTTCGTCGGTTCCACGCCGATCGCCGAGTATATCTACTCGCGGGCCAGCGCCAACGGCAAGCGCTGTCAGGCACTGGGTGGCGCCAAGAACCACGCCATCGTCATGCCCGATGCCGATATGGAAAATGTGGTCAACTCGCTGACCGGAGCCGCCTTCGGCTCCTCCGGCGAGCGCTGCATGGCGCTATCCGTGGCGGTGGCCGTGGGGGATGAGGCGGCCGATACCCTGATCGCCAAGATGCAGGCGTCGATGGCGACCCTCAAGGTCGGCCCCTTCTCCGACAAGAGCAACGACTTCGGCCCGGTGATCACCAGGGCGCATCAGGAAAAGGTCTGCGGCTATATCGCCAGTGCCGCGGAGCAGGGCGCGACCCTCGTGGTCGATGGTCGTGATGTCCAGGTCGAGGGTTACGAGAGGGGCTTCTATGTCGGCGGCACCCTGATCGATAATGTGACGCCCGAGATGACCTGCTATCGGGAAGAGATCTTCGGTCCCGTGCTGCTGGTCATGCGGGTCGACAGCATGGAAGAGGCCATGCGGCTGATCGATGAGCATGAGTATGGCAATGGCACCTGCATCTATACCCGCGATGGTGAGGCGGCACGCTACTTCAGCGATAATATCCTGGTCGGCATGGTAGGAATCAACGTGCCGCTGCCGGTGCCCGTGTCGTATCACAGCTTTGGCGGCTGGAAGCGTTCGCTGTTCGGTGACCTTTCCGCCTATGGCCCCGATGCTGTGCGCTTCTACACGCGTCGCAAGACCGTGACCCAGCGCTGGCCCTCCGCCGGCGTGCGCGAGGGGGCGCAGTTCTCCTTTCCCTCCTGAGCCCGGTGGTTTCGTTGAGGCTAAGTGGCTCCGCCTAGGCGGGGCCATCGTGATTGAGACGCCAAAAATATCAACAAAAAGCAGTGGAGATAACGATGTTCGGATTACCCGTATCCACCACCTGGCTGGTCATCGGTGTGCCGGTGTTCTGGGTGCTCTACACGCTGGGCTTCCTCTGGGTAACGCGAGGCTGGCCGGGACTCAAGAACTCGGAGTCCGGTCGCTGAGTCGAGGCGGCTGGTCATGAAAACAAGAATCGCGTGACAGGAGAAAATGAGTGAACTCGACGGTATTGCTGTTTCTTGCCCTGTACTTCATCGGCATGCTGGCCGTAGGCGTCATCTCCATGCGCCGAGGCGGCTCGAGCAGCATGGAGGGGTACTATCTTAGCGGTCGCAATGTAGGGCCTCTGGTGACCGCCATGACGATGCAGTCGACATCCATGAGTGGCTACATGTTCCTGGGGGCCGGGTCTCTCGGCTACACCCAGGGGTATTATGGATTCTGGTATGCCGCGGGAGATATCGGTGGCGGGGTGGTGAACCTCTCGGTTCTCGGACGGCGGATGCGAAAGCTCTCCCAGATCATGGGGGCACTGACTTCCATCGAGTATCTCGAGAAGCGCTATCCCAGCAAGTGGGTCCGCCTGATCGCGGCGGTGCTGTCGGTCTCCCTGCTGGGCGCCTATGTACTGGCGCAGTTCATCGCCGGTGGCAAGGGCCTGGAACTGGTGACAGGACTGCCCTACGAGGTGGCGCTGGCGATAGCCGTGGGCGTCATTCTTGCCTATACCCTGATGGGCGGCTATGGCGCGGTGGCCTACACCGACCTGCTGCAGAGCTTCGTGATGATCATCGGCATCGTCTGGATCCTGGTCGCCACGCTTCAGGAGGTCGGTGGCCTGACGGCTGCCAACCAGGCCATCGCTTCCATTGATCCGACGCTACTCAGCATCTGGGGCAAGGATCTCGTCCATGAAGGGCAGTGGGGAATCGTGCTGGGGGCATTGTTGATCTTCTCCATCGGCTATATGGGTTGGCCCCACGTCGTCACGCGTCACATGGCAATGCGCAACCCTTTCCATGCGCGTCGCGCCGGCGTCTACTCCACCCTGTGGAACCTGGTGTTCGTCAGTGCCCCCTATATTCTCGGCACCCTGGCCATCCTGGTGCTGCCCGATCTCGACGACCCTGAGCAGGCCATCTTCGCCCTGGCCCAGAACCTGCTGCCTGCCGCCGTGGTGGGTATCGTGATGGCGGCCATCATGGCGGCCATCATGTCCACGGCCGACTCGATCCTGCTGCAGACGGGGAGCATTGCGGCGCGAGACCTCTATGAGCGGTTTATCAATCCGAACATGGAGGAGAAACAGATGGTGAGAGTGTCCCAGCTGATCGTTCTGTTGCTGGGAACCGTCTGCGGTGTCGTGGCCGTCTTCGAGCCGCCGGCGATCTTCTCCATCGTCGTCTTCACGACCTCTGTACTGGGCAGTGCCTTCCTGCCGGCGTATGTGGCCGCGGTGTGGTGGCGAAAGGCCAATACGCCCGGTGCCCTGGCCTCGATGATTGTCGGTAGCCTGGTGGCGTTCTTCTGGCAGTATCTGGCGCTGGACGGGGTGACCGGCCTGCATCCCATGCTGGCCGGTGTGGTGCTCTCCAGCCTGGCGATGGTCGTCGCCAGCCTGCTGACGCAAACCAGCCATCCCGTTCCCGAGCATATCCTGCAGGCGATGGAGGAGACCGCCGAACTGCGCCCCCTGCCGAGGCCACTGAAGGCGCAGCAAAGCTTCGAGATGGCACATGAGGCGCTGACGCTCAAGCTCAGTGAGCGCCCGGCGTGATCGAGCCCTCGGGGAGTCCCGTGGTGGACGTCGCCGATGATCGGGAAGCCTGGCTCAAGGCCAGGCTTCCCCTCGACGGCCTCGAACGACGTGTCGCTACCATTGATGCCGAGCTCACGATCGATAGGGTCGAGCCGATCGGCTTCCCGTATCTGCTCTGCCTCTATCGCTGGAACACTCGACGCTGGGGCATGTCGCGGCAGGAGCTGATGAGCTGTCTGGTCGATCGCTGCCAAGGGGTCAGTACGACAGTGGAGGGCATCGAGTTCGGTACCCCCCTGAGCGCTGCCACGCTGCCATCCCCCGAGCTCGAGATTCCACCCCTCGAGCGCAAGGCGCGCCAGCATGTGATGCAGGTGCGCCGCCATCGTTTGAAGCGGCGAAGCGCCTCGGGTCTCGAGCTGATGCGCTGCGAGACCGTTCGCAAGCCCCTGTGGCGCCTCACTGCTCACCATGAACGGCATGGCGATCTCGAGCTGCTGATCGATGCCCTCAATGGCGGTTATTACCTGCTGTAAGCGGGCGCACTTGGCGGTAGAAGGGCGATGGACCTTTGAGCAAGCCGGTTTGGCTCATCCCCCTGTCGGTGCCTGCTTCGTACCCAGCTCTAAGCCTTTGCCGGCTTGCGTTATGCGGTAGGCCGGGAGATTGGAATGTGGAGTGCCGGGAGCCACCCCGGCACCATCCCGGTTAGAGATCGAGGTTGGGATGATCCGGCAGATGTTGCTCTAGTAGCCGAGCAACCTGCAGAACCTTGAGGTCCTGGAAGCGTGGTCCGACCAGGTGCAGACCAACCGGTAATCCCTGATCGTCCAGGCCGCAGGGCAGCGAGGCGGCAGGTTGTTGGGTCAGATTGAACGGGTAGCTGAAGGGAGTCCACTCCATCCATTCCCTGTAGGGGCCGCCGGGGGGAACATTGTGCCCTGCCTCAAAGGGAGAGAGGGGGAGGGTGGGTGTGATCAGCAGGTCATACTGCTGATGAAATAGCTGCATCTGCGCGGTAAGCTGCTCTCTGGCGCGACAGGCAGCCAGGTAGTCTCTTAGCGATATGTCCGCGCCACGTCGGGCAATACCCAGGAATCCAGGGTCCAGCTTGTCTTGCTGGTCCATATCAAGGCGCTCCAGCACCTGACTGGCGCCAGCAAACCAAAGGGTATTGAAGACTTCCAGAGGAGAGTCAAACCCAGGGTCTATCTCTTCAACCGTGGCACCTAAGTCCTGCAGCTTCTCAACTGCCTTTCGGGTGCTCGCCGTAATATCCGGGGCCACATCTACATAGCCAAGGTCAGGGCTGTACGCGATCCTCCATCCTTTCAGCGACGTAGGTGGCGGCGTCAGCCAATCGTCGGCGCGGGGGTTGCCTAAATACCCGTCACGAGCATCGGGTTTGGCCATGACGCTGAGCATCAGGGCGCTGTCATTCGCGGTGCGGGTCATCGGTCCCAAATGTGAGAGCTGGCTCATGGCACTGGCCGGCCACTGTGGTACCCAGCCGAAGGTGGGCTTGATGCCGAAGGAGCCTGTGAAGCTGCAGGGAATCCGAATGGAGCCGCCGGCGTCACTACCCTGATGAAGCAGCCCCAGATTGAGGGCCGCTGCCGCCGCTGCACCTCCCGAGGAACCACCCGGTGTCAGACGGTGGTCCCAGGGGTTGCGAGTGATGCCATGTAAGGGGTTGTCGGTTACTCCCTTCCAGCCGAACTCCGGTGAGGTAGTTTTCCCGAGGATTACCGCGCCTGCCTGACGCAGATGGTGACTGATCGGTGCATCGATTTCCCACGGGTCATCAGGGTCGCTGGTAGCTGAGCCGAACCGCGTCGGCATACCAGCCGTTAGCGTCAGATCCTTGATGGTGGTGGGAATGCCATCCAGGGGGCCACAGGGGGTGCCGGCATGCCAGCGCGCCTCGGCGGCACGAGCAGAGGTCAACGCCTGAGTAGTATCTACGTGAGCGAAGGCATTGACCGTCGGGTTATGCTGCTCGATACGTGCCAGGCAGTCCTGGGTTAGCTCCACTGGTGATAATAGTCGTTGGCGGAAGAGCTCGAGGGCTTGCACAGCGGTCAGTTCGGCAAGACGAGTTGGAAGAGAGGTCTGTTGGGGCATGAATCACTCCTCGCTTACGCCGGCTTGCTCGAGCATGGCGTGAAGCAGCACATTGCAGCCGTCGTGCAGGTCGCTGGGAGTGGCGTTCTCGATCTCGTTGTGACTGATACCATTCTCGCAAGGTACGAAGATCATGCCAGCCCGCGTGATGCGGCCCATGAAGATGGCATCGTGTCCCGCGCCGCTGACAATGTCCATATGCGAGCAGCCCAGCATCTCGGCTGCTCGCCGCACGGCACCGACGCAGGTGTCGGCAAAGTGCTCGGGGGCAAAGTCTGCAGTGGCAACCAGCTCGGCTTCGAGTCCATGTTGTTGGCGCGTTTCCTCAACTGCCACGCGCAGTTCGGCTGCCATCTTTTCAAGAGTATTGCTGTCAAAGTGGCGCATGTCGACGGTCATCCTGACCTGCCCGGGGATGACATTGCGCGAGCCAGGGTGCAGCTGCATTACGCCCACTGTACCGCGGCCATGTGGCTGATAGGTATTGGCGATTCGATTGATTGCCTGCGTGATTTCGGCGGCACCGAGCATGGCGTCGCGTCGCAGCGTCATTGGTGTCGGGCCGGCATGCGCCTCCAACCCGGTCAGAGTGAGGTCGAACCACTTTTGTCCCAGAGCTCCCACCACCACACCAACGGTATTGCCGGTGTCCTCAAGGATTGGCCCCTGCTCGATATGGCACTCGAAGAACGCCTTGATATTCTCTGGCGTTACATGATCCGTGCCTCGATATCCGATGGCCTCTAGCGCCTGACCTGCGCTGATGCCCTCATCGTCGTGCCGGGCAAGCATTTCCTCTAGCTTGAGTTGACCAGTAAATACACCGGAGCCCATCATGCAGGGAGCGAATCGGCACCCTTCTTCATTGCTCCAAGCGACGACCTCAATTGGGGCACGGGTTTGGATATCGGACTCGTTTAAGGTCCTGATTACTTCTAGCCCGGCCATCACACCATATACGCCGTCGAATTTGCCACCGGTGGGTTGGCTGTCGAGATGACTTCCTGTCAATACTGCGGGACTGCTAGGGTCCTGTCCTTCACGCCGGGCAAAGATATTGCCGATGGCGTCTACGCGGATGCTGCACCCTTCGGCGCGGCACCACTCGATGAACAATTCGCGTGATTGGCGATCGAGCTCAGTGAAGGCTTGTCGATTAACACCGCCCTTGGGGGTGGCGCCGACTCTAGCCATCTCCATCAGTGATCGCCAAAGTCGTTGCTGGTCTGTACGTAACTCTGTTATGAGATGCTGGATATTAGCTGTGGTCATGAAGTAGCCTCGTTGTGGTTGTTTGTAAGAGAACTGGTTGTTTATTAAGAGTAAATTTTGAGAAATGTAATGCAGGTGGCCGTGCTAAGGCAGCTGCAACGTTATTGGCTAGTGTTCAGTCTGGGTAAGCCGCCGAAGAGGCGAGGCTGTATCGTCGTAAGGTGTGTTATGAGTAACCAGCATCTGATCGGCCATTTCGGCCTCAAGTGCCGACATATGCTCTTCAGCGTCACGCATATGCTCGTCCATCAGCCTAGCTACTAGCTCGCGATCTTCCTCACGGAAGGCTTCGACTAGTTCGCGGTGGTAGCGATGATTGGCCTTGTCGAACTGTTGTCGCTCGGGTACATAGGCTTTTTTGACTACTACGAGGTCGCGTAGCATGTCGTTTAGGAAGCGGCACATGAAAGCCAGTAGTGGATTGGGACAAGCGCGAGCCAGTAGATTGTGAAATTCCAGCTCGAGGAAACGCTGGCGCCGTTGATCCTCTTCGCCGGGATGGCAACTCTGGCAGGCATCAATGTTGGCAGCCAGGATTTCCAGATCCTGCTCAGAAAGTCTTCCTACAACGGAAACGGCTAGCTCTATTTCTAGTAGTCGACGTAGCTGATAGACATGGTGGCCATCTAGCGATCGGAAGTGTAGAAAGTTACGCAACATTCGGCTGGCCGGCTCCATGCTGGGAGTATGCAGGATTGCCCCACCACCCGGACCTGTTTTAAGAGTAATTAATCCCTCAACTTCGAGAATCTTCAGGGCCTCACGAACTGTCCCTTTGGCGCAGTCGTAGAGTTCCATAAGAGATTTTTCATTGGGGAGGCGGTCGCCCTCCGTCATTCCCTCAGTCGCGATCCAACGCTTGATATCATCACTTATAAGTTCAGCTAGTTTTTGCCGGCGCCGGGGTGGGATATTGGTCATGGATCGCTCCTTGTAATAAGCGGGGCCTGTGGGCAGGCCCCGCACTGGACTTATCGGGACGTAGCCGCTTCACCTACAGGTCTGGCTTCACCTTCCAGACGTTCGGGGTGATACTCTGCGTCATACTCTTGACGAGCTTGTACGAATCGCTCGACTACATTGTGGTCCTTGCGCTTAAGCGCAAGGCTAAGACTCACGAAGAGCCCTCCGTTGAGCAGTAGCCCCCAAATACCAGCATGCAGGCCAAGTGGGTTGCTGACTGTTGGGCCATAGGTGAGAAACAGCACACACAGTATCCCAGCAATCAGTCCCCAGAATGCCGCCATAGGGTGCGCGCGTCGCCAAGTAATCGCGCCGATGGTTGGTACAATTAGCTGGGCGGTGCCTGCCAAGGCTGCGATACCAATAGTTACCAAAAGTCCAGGGACTGTCAGTGCCAGGATGTAAGCAGCCAAGGAGAAACCGACTAACGAGAGGCGGCCGATAGTCACAATTCTCGCTTGGCTCGCTTCGCGGTTCACATAGCGCTGGTAGATATCCATGGTCACCACTGTAGATACAGCATGTATCTGCGAGTTGGCCGTAGACATCGCGGCAGCAGCACCAGCAGCCATTATAAGTGATGCGATCATGTATGGTGCATAATTCATCAACATGACAGGCAGAATCTGGTCAGCATTCTCCAGGCCTGGCTCAAGCAGAACGCCACTGTAGCCAGTCAGAACGGAACCAAAGTAGCCGAAGGCCGCAAGACCCAAAAGAAAAGGCATGAGGTTAAACAGGCGCCCACTCTTGACTGAATACATGCGAAGCCAGATTTGAGGGCCCATGAAAGCTCCAATTGCCACGATGACGAACAGGGAGAACCACATGCTGTATCCCATGTTGCCATTTGGCCCTGGCATGGTCAGGTGCTCAGGTGAGTTTTGATGAAGCTGGGAAAATAGAGCCGCTGGGCCTCCCAGTTGATGGGAGATGTAGTAGCCGGCAAATAGCATTCCGAAGAATAGTAGTGCGCCGTAGATTACATCTGTCCAGGCGATTGCTCGGATGCCGCCAATCCAAACGTAGACAATAATTATAAAGTAGAAGAGGAGAGCTGCCAGCCAGAAAGGGATAACACCCCCAGAGGCAACTTCGATCAAATATGCCCCTCCGGTTAGCTGGATCTGGAGATAGGGGACCGTGAATACCAGGGTGATCACGACGACTAGAAGACGTAGTGCCTCGCTGTTATAGAAATCACCCATCAGATCAGAAGGCGTCAGGTAGTTGAAGCGCTTTCCCAGGAACCAGACCCGCTTGCCGACCCAGTAGTACATGAAACCAAACAGCAGGTTCCACGCCAGCGCGGTGAGATAGACAGGGCCACTGGTGTAGAAGGTGGCATTGGAGCCCAGGAAGGCAAAAGCACTCCACCAAGTGGCGGCCACCGTGAAAAATACGGCAATGCTGCCCATTGCTCGTCCTTGAACGAAAAAGTCCTCACTGGTGTCCTTCGATTTTCTGGCGGAAACCACACCTACTAGCAAGGGAATGATCATGAAGGCTGCAATAATGAAAATGCTACCGGTCATGGCACGATCTCCTTAGCGGCTGCGTTGGGCGGTGGAGGTGCTGCCGCTACCCCAGTTGGTGAGGTAGGCCACAAGGAAAAGGGCGGTGATAAAAGCCCACCACCCTAGGTTCCAGACGAGCAAGAATGGAGCACCCATGATCATGGGCTCAACTTTGTTGGCCACCATGACTATGGGGCTTTCGAGCATAATGAAGCCGAGTAGCATGCCGCCATAAATGGCGAGCTTCTTTGTTGGGAGGGTCGTTCTCATTGTGCTTCCCCTTGTTTTTGGTTAGTGGGGGAGGAATCTCCGTCTGACATAAGCCATCTGGAGAAGGTGGTGGTTGTATCGGTTCTAATTGTTGTATTTATGCGAATAAATATATTAATAGTCGAGAGCGCCCAGACCGTCAAGCCATGAGGTGGTGCGTTTCGGTGTACCGCCCTGGCCGGGCGAGAAGGTGGCTGCCCAGCTGATCAAGGCGATGGGCTATGAGGCACGTCAGAACGATCTGGCAGTAAGTGTCATCCTGGAAGGGCTGACCCGCAACGATCTGGAGGTCTACCTGAGGGGCTGGTGGTGCCGCAATACGTCCATGATGCCGGCGTGACCTCGGTGACGGGTCTCGATGCCCATCGCGATCGCTTTGACGGCGAGATACAGGGCATCGAGGCAGGCGCCGGTATCAATACCGCCATTCTTAAGGCTATCGATAACGACCTTGCGGGTCTCGGCGATTGGGATCTGCGCGAGAGCTCCACGGCGGCCATGCTGGCACAGGCCGAGCGCAAGATGGCCGACAGCGAGTTTTGGTTGGGAATCGCACTAGATGAACGTTAGCTTCGAGCTGGCCTACCTGGAGAACGCTGACGGCGCGGGCATCGCAGAGATCGGCAGTATGGTGTGGACGGTGGTGCCGGCGAGTCTGGCGGAGGAACATCCCCAGTTGCACCGCTTCCAGTCACAGTAAGTGGTGGAGATCGAGAGTCAGAACGCCTGGGTCCACGGCTACAGCTATGAGGATCGGCCGGCGGACGAGGTCGCCAGCGACTGGATCGGTGAAAACCTCGATATCGTGGCCGGCTGGCTGGAAGGCGTCGAGGCGGTACGCGCCCTCTACCAGTAAGCTCGACGGCGTTATGCGCCGAGTCGATCCTTCAGCGCCTGGCAGAGTCTCTGCCAGGCGCTGTGCTTTTCGGGAGGTCGTGCAGGCATGCCCAAGGGCATCATTTGCCTGTCACGACTCCTGCTGCCCCTTGGCCGCCACGCGACGCTCACGGCGACGACGCTCCACCATGCGGTAGCGCGAACGGATCTCGTCACGTTCCATGTAGCAGCCCTGCAGCCAGCGGTGGCCGCTCGAGCCCTCGAAGGCGTCGCGGGCATGCAGCAGGCGGCGGTTGTCGAAGATCACCAGATCACCCGGCGCATAGGTGAAGCGGATGGCGAACTCGGGTTCACGCAGCATCGCCTGCAGGGTCATCAGCGCCGCATAGGCGGACTCCACCTCATCGAAGTCGGTCTGCAGCGGGCCGCGCAGGAAGTCGGCGATGCGTACCTCGAGCAGTTCGCCGCGATCATCCAGGCGGATCATCGGCGAGTACCAGACGTAGTCGGTGGTCCGGGCGGTGTTGGCGAAGCACCAGTGAACCCGGGTCAGGGTGTCAAAGGCCTCGGGGTCGCGCTGGCGCAGCGCCTCGGCCACGGCGAAACCGTCGAGCATTACCGCCTGGCCGCCGGCGACGCTGTTTTCCAGGCAGTGCAGCATCTGCAGGCCCGGATGATACTCGCGCGTCGGCAGATCGGTGTGGGGTGGCAGGGCGATGGAGGTATAGGCGTTGGAGTCCGGGTCCGGCTTGGCCTTGACGTCGAACAGCAGGCCGAAGTTGGTGGGGCGTACCGGGCCGATGCGCCGTGCGATGGCTTCCAGCGAGCCGGGTTCGGTGGGCAGGCCACGCAGGCGCACCAGCCCCTTGCCCAGCACGCTTTCCAGGGCGGGGGCCAGAATCGTCTCCTCGGCCTCGCTGTCAGGCGTGGTGTCGAGCAGGCCGCCGGCATCGAGACTCTCCGGGGCCGCCTCGGGGCCGCCATGCCAGAGCTGTACCGCTACCAGCGGCGCCTCGGGATCCTCGGCGTTGTCGTAATCGTGGGCATGCAGCCAGCCTGGGTGAAAGCGCAGGCGAAGTTGCTCCGGGGCAAAGTCCACGCATAGTGCGCCGGCCGCATCGATTTCGGCGCCGGCGATCTCCGGCCATCCGGGCAGGGCGGAGAGGTCGAGGATGCGCTCCCGGGTGGCGGGATTGATGGTGGAGTCGTCGGCGGCATTCTCACGCAGCCAGATGCTGTGGTAGCGGCTCTCGCGGCCATCGCTCCAGCGCACGGTCACCAGGCGTGGCGAGAAGGTTAGCGTCTCGAGATGCGCCTCGATCGGCCAGGCGTCGTAATCGGGTGTCGCTGGAAGTGCGGTGGTCATCTTGGCCTCCTCGGGGGATTCATAACGCCGCCTAGAGTGCCAGTGGGGAGGCCGTGACGCCTGGCGGAGTTCGACACCGACTATGCACGATTCGACAGTTCCTGCCGGCGCAGCTCACTGGGGGTGAGGCCATGCTGTCGCCTGAAGGCGCGAGAGAAGCTCGAGGGTGAGGCGAATCCGCAGGCCAGGGCGATCTGCATGACGCTGTGCGGTGTCACGCGCAGCAGGCGGTGGGCATGATCCAGGCGCCGGGCCAGATAGGCTTGCTGGGGGGAGGTGTCCAGGTGACGCGCGAACAGCCGGTCGAGTCGGCGCCACGAGATATCGAGTTCGTCGGCCAGCTCGCCGATGCCCAGGGGCGTTTCGAGGTTGGCCTCCATCAGCGCGATGGCGCGTTGCAGCAGCGGCTCCTGGGGGATCACGGGGTCGCGCTGGCGGCTGGCAGGCCGACGGCCCTGATCGTGAACCAACTGGTCACGCACCCGGGTTGCCAGGTCCTCGCCGTGCCGGCGGAGGATCAGGTCGAGGCTCATGTCGATCGCGGCACTGCCGCCGGCGCACGAGAAGCCCTCGGTGGTCACCTCGTAGATCGACTCGACCGCATCGACCCGGGGAAAGCGGGAGCGGAAGTCGGACAAGCACTCCCAGTGCAGGGTGACCGTCTGGTCGTCGAGCAGGCCGGCGGCGGCCAGGATGTAGCAACCGGTATCCATGCCCCCCAGCACACAGCCTGTCGCCGCGCGCTTGCGAAGCCAGGCAATCAGCTCGTCGTCGATGGTGCTCTGTGGCTCGAAGCTGGCGCATACCGTCAGGCTGGGCAGCAGCGGTGCCTCGTAAAGCGAGTAGCTGACGTTCAGGGTCATGCCGTTGGAGGCGATTACCGGCTCACCATCACGGCTGATCAGGTCCCACTCGAACAGCCTCTTGCCACTGATGCGGTTGGCGATGCGCAGCGGCTCGATCGCCGAGAAGAAGGCCACCATGGCGAATCGCGGCAGCAGCAGGAAGCCGATGCGTTCTGGACGGGTATCGGGGGGCTGAATTCTCATGGTCAGGGGTGCCGAGGTGGTGGCCTGTTGCCGGACGTTTTTCTTCAGTACCTTGCTGCAAGGGTGCGCGCGGAGTAAATGATACTACTTTCTCGGTGTTTTTGGCGATTCTTCCTGGTTAAGTGTTTTAAACAGCGTTTTTGGCCAACTTCTCTAAGGAAGTCTTCTGGCTTGCCTTTTTTATTATACCGGGTATGGTTGTGAGGTTTGGCAGTAATGATCCCATATGCAACATGGCTGCTATGGCAAGCTATTTATCTTGAGGCGTGAAAGTGGCTTTGAGGTCTAGAGTGATTTATGCAAATCGTTCGGTCGGCAAGGTTTTCTCCAAGGGTATGTGTCACCCCTTCTTCTTTCGAGGTCGCCCAGTCGATTACGCATCTGTCGTGGAGAAGATCGAAGAACTGGCGGCCGGTGCGGGAGGGGATCCGAGCGTGGCATCGATTGACAAGATGATACGTATCGTCGACCTGTCGACGGGTGAGCGACGCACCTATACCTTGACAGAGCCCGGCAAGGCGAATCCGAGACGGGGGCTGGTGTCGATATTCTCGCCTCTCGGCGCGGCGCTGCTCTCCTCCAAGGTGGGAGAGGTCGTGAAAGTGGTGATGATGGGGTTTGAAAAAGAGGTGCGCATCATTGAGGTTCAGTAAATAAAAAACCCCTGTGCAGCTCCACTGATCCTGGCTTTAATTATTCGGGGAGCGCCTCTCTATAGTGATATTGAATTATTAATATTTATAATTTTCTGTCTGGGGGTGAAGCCAAGGGTCTGTTTTTAAATTAAACTGATGAGCCAGATGAAGAGCCGGATTGATAGTTGGGTTGAGAGCAGGGTGGCTGGTTGGATTGAGAGTTGTATAAGAATAAGTTTTTCAGGATAAACCCCGGATTCATGGAATAAGAGTGCCCGCTAAACAGCGGGCATTCTTCTATACGCCTTTCGGGCCCCAAAGGGCTGGTCCACGGTAGCGTTTAAATCTCGGCCCACATCCGCAGCAGGTTCGCCAGGCTCTTCGACAGCATATCAAAGGTGCGGGTCTTGCCATTGGCCTCGAACTCCTGGCGGCGGGTGCTATCCAGGTCGAACAGGATCTCGCGCTGCAGGGGGTCACGCACCTGGCTCTGGACCCAGCCGACGACGGCCAGACGCTCACCGCGGGTGACCGGCACGACCCGGTGCAGGGTGGAGGAGGGGTAGAGGATCAGGGCACCGGCCGGCAGCTTGTAGGTCTGCTCGCCAGCGGTCGAATCGATCAGCAGCTCGCCGCCATCGTAGCTCTCGGGCTCGTTGAGAAACAGCGTGAACGAGAGGTCGGTGCGCATCGCCCCCTGGGGGGTGGCCATGATCGCATCGTCGACGTGGTTGCCGTAGCTCATGCCTTCCCGGTAACGGCTGAACATTAACGGTTTCATGCGCCTCGGGCGTGCCGCCATCTGAAACAGCGGGTTGGCCTGCAGGCCCTTGGCCACCTCCTTGTGCAGTTCGGCGATCTCGGGGTGACGTCCGTCGGCCTGCTGATTGTGCTTGACCGTGCGGGCATGCCAGCCGGCGGTCTCGCGACCGTCGCGGAAGGCGGCATCGGTCAGGGTGGTCCGGACGCGGGAGAGCAGCTCGGGGGAGATGGCCTGGTCGATGCAGAGGATCACGGGGTGCTCCAGTCGGTCGAGAAATGAACCTCGATTATAAACAACTGGGAATCGTTTGCATTGAGCTTTCCAAGCCGGCACTCTACGCCCGTGCTCCTATCGGCCTGTAGGGCCACCCCCTGTCAAACGTATAAGCTGTCAAATGTATAAATAAGGAGGTCTGCATGACAAACAGCACCCGCACCAAGCTCTGGGTCGGCGTCGGCGCCAGCGTTCTGCTTGGCACCAGCACTGCCGGCTGGGCAGAGGCCGAGCCCGCTGTCGACTATACCCAGGGTCCCGACAGTCTGCTGCTGGCCCAGGCCGATCACGGCGGCGAGGGTGGTGAAGGTGGCGAGGGCGGTGAAGCCGGCCACCACCACGAAGGCGGTGAAGGTGGTGAAGGTGGCGAGGGCGGTGAAGCCGGCCATCACCACGAAGGCGGAGAAGGCGGTGAAGGTGGCGAGGGCGGTGAAGCCGGCCATCACCACGAAGGCGGTGAAGGCGGCGAGGGCGGTGAAGGCAGCGCCGCGACCGACCCCTATGCGGTCTTTGACTATCTGAACGTCTCCGCCGGCGGTGAAGGTGGCGAAGGTGGCGAAGGCGGCGAAGGTGGTGAAGGCGGTGAAGGCGGTGAAGGCGGTGAAGGCGGCTATGCCATCGACGTCAGCAACCCCGGCGTGTATTACACCAACCTGGCGATGATGAAAGGCCATCTTGCCGTGGCCCGCGAGCTCTACCAGGCCGGTGAGCAGGCCGCCGCCCAGCCACACTTCGGCCACCCCATCCATGAGCACTACGAGATGCTGGAGCCGGCCCTTGAGGCGCACGGCGTGAAGGGCATGGAGTCGAATCTGAAAGCGCTGGTCGAGACGATGCGTGGCGGCGGCGAGTGGGAGAGCAAGGCCGATGCCTACACGACTGCGCTCGAGGCGATCGATGACGCCATGCATGACGTGGATGGCGAGCTGCGTGACGATGTGGCCTTCCAGAGTCGCGCCCAGCTGGCGCTGCTGCGCCAGGCACTGCACGAGTACGAGGAAGCGGTGGATGATGGTCGCTTCGTCAATGTCGTCGAGTATCAGGACAGCCGTGGCTTCGTGCTGACGGCCAGATCGCTGCTCGAGAAGCAGGCCGGCCTCTATGAGGAGGCTACCTATGATGAGCTGCTCGCGGCCTATGAGTCCACTCTCGAGGCATGGCCGTCCGCGGTGGCCCCGGAGACCCCGGTGATGACCCCCGGTGAGCTCTCTGCACGGCTGTTCAAGCTGGAAGCGACACTCGGCCGCTACTGAGCCGAGAGACAGGCCCCGGCAAGCCGTCGGGCCGTCAAAGACAAGGCCCGCCCCGAACGTTCCGGGGCGGGCCTTGTCATTGGAGCAGGGTGTCTTGTGCCCCGAGGGGTCAGCTCTGCTTGATGGCCTGCCTGGCTCGGCGCGTCTCGCGCAGCAGCGAGACCAGCACCCCCACGGTCATCACCAGAATGACGGCACTCAGCGGCAGGGCGGCGGCGATCAGCGCCGTCTGCAGCGCCGTCAGACCGCCGGCCACCAGCAGCACCGCGGCCACCAGGCCGATGACGATACCCCAGAACACCCGGAAGCGTGCCGGCGGCTCGTCGTCACCCAGCGACAGGATGGTGGTCAACACCAGGGTGCCGGAGTCGGAGGAGGTGACGAACCAGCTCATCAACAGGAAGACCATCAGCGCCGACAGTATCCAGCCGAACACGCCGGTACCCACGATGCCATCGGCCGTAGCAAACAGCGCGGCGGGGAGCTGCCAGGCGTTGACCAGCTCGATGATGCCGGCGCTACCGGGGCCACCGCTGGCATTGAGCTCCTGATACATGGCGTTGCCGCCGAAGATGATCAGCCAGACGAAGATGATCAGGGTGGGGACCAGCAGGACACCCAGCACGAACTCGCGCAGGGTGCGGCCCTTGGAGATACGTGCGATGAACAGCCCGACGAAGGGCGCCCAGGCCAGCCACCAGCCCCAGTAGAAGATGGTCCAGCCCTGCTGCCACGTCTCCGTCGCCGGCTCGTCCGCGAACCACAGTCCCATGGGAATGAAGTTGATCGCATAGTCGAGCAGGGTCTCGCCGAAGGCGGTGATCAGCCACAGGGTGGGTCCACCGATCAGGAAGACACCGACCACGAACAGCGAGGTCCAGATGTTCATCTCCGAGATGATGCGGATGCCGCGGCGTACCCCGGTAACGGCGGAGAGGATCGAGATCACCGAGATAAGGGCGATCAGGATCAGCTGCGTCGGCAGGCCCGAGCCGATACCCACCAGGCGCTCCAGGCCCACGGCCATCTGGCTGACGCCCAGGCCCAGGGAGGTCGCGACGCCGAAGACACAGCCCAGCACGCCGAGGATATCGAACAGATGCCCCAGTGGGCCGAAGATCCGCTCACCGATAAAGGGGTAGAGTGCCGAGCGCAGCGCCAGGGGTAACCCCTTGCGATAGGCGAAGTAGGCCAGCGACATGCCGACGATCACGTAGATGGCCCAGCCGTGCAGTCCCCAGTGGAAGACGGTGACTCGCAGCGCGTCGATGGCCCGCTCATAGCCGATGGCGGTGGCCCCGGCCATGTCGGCGTGGGGGTTGTTGGGGTAGCCGAAGCCGCCGGTATCGTCGAGATAGAAGATCGGTTCGGCGACGCCGAAGAACAGGATGCCGATGCCGATACCGGCGGAAAGAAGCATCGAGAACCAGGCGAAGTTGCTGAATTCCGGGCGACTGTCATCGGGGCCCAGACGCACGCTGCCGTAACGGCTGAGGACGATGAACGCACAGACCGTCAACAGCAGCATCACCGTGATCAGGTAGTAGCCGCTGAAGGTGCTTTCGATCCAGGTGCGGGTGGCGCCGAACAGAGTGCTTGCGGTCTCCGAGCCGAAGCCGGTGAAAGCCACAAATAACAGCACCAGCAGCGCGGAGGTAAGGGTCATGCCGCGGTGCATGCCCTGGAAGAATCCACCCTGGGCCAGCTCGGTGACCATGTAGTCGGTGTCGAGCTCGACATAGGGGGAGTCATCCTTGGGTGGGGATGAGGGACGAATGGGGGGTGTGTGATTAGCGATGGTCTTGTCCTCTTTAACCGGGCAACGGGCCGGCGATCCCGGAGTGCCGCCCGAGGGCGGCACCGTCGTCGAACAGCATCGAGTCCTAGCGCCGAATGCCGATGGTGCGGCCTGCAAGGGCCGGCCAGGCCGAAGCCTCTGCCTGGGGCAGGGTGGCGATGGCCTCCACGACCTCCGGCGGAAAGGGCGACGGTCGGCCGCTCGCCTGGTTCATGCCCATCAGCATCTGCTCGCTGGTGGCCAGCAGGTTGCCCTCCTCGTCGTGCATCTCCAGGAAGGCATGCAGACGCTTGGCGTCACGATCCAGCAGGGTCACGGCGGCGCTCAGTGGCTGCCCCTCGTGGGCCTCGCGGCGATAGCAGAGGTGGGTCTCCAGGGTGTAGATCGTATAGCCGTGGCGCTCGCGTCCTGCGGCGTCCAGGCCGATATGATCCATCAGCGCCTCCAGCGCCAGGGAGAACACCCGGGCATACTCGGCGTCGTTCATGTGGCCGTTGTAGTCGACCCACTCCGATGCGACACGGCTCTCCAGGATCACCATCAGATGCGTCCCTCGAGGCCTTCGGCCTCGGGCCAGTACTTCTGCACCAGGTCGAGCAGCTCGACCAGGAAGTCATCGCGACGGCGATCGAGCTCGGCGACCGGCCGGCCGGCGGCCTGATGCTCGCAGCCATCGACCACCCTGTCGATCAGCTCATCGGTGAGCTCGGGAGCTTCCAGCTTGGTCCACGGCAACTTCAGCGCCGGGCCGAACTGTTCGAGCATATGCCGCATGCCCTGCTCGCCACCGGCCAGATGGAAGGTCAGGAAGGTGCCCATCAGTGACCAGCGCAGGCCGCAGCCGTAGACCACGGCGGCATCGATCTCCTCGGTGGTGGCCACGCCATCGTTGACCAGATGCAGCGCCTCGCGCCACAACGCCTCCATCAGGCGGTCGGCGATATGCCCCTCGATCTCGCGACGCACCACCAGCGGGCGCATGGCCAGATCCTGGTAGAGGGCCTGGGCGGCCTCGATCTGTGCGGTCTCGGTAGCCTCGCCGCCGACCAGCTCCACCAGCGGCAGCAGGTAGACCGGGTTGAAGGGATGAGCGACGATCACCCGGCCGGGAGCCTTGGCGCAATCCTGCTGAAGATCGCTGGGCTTGAAGCCGGACGTCGACGAACCAATGATGGTCTCCGTCGCCGCCGCGGCATCCAGGGCGGCGAGGATCTCGCGCTTCAGCTCGAGGCGCTCGGGGACGTTTTCCTGGATCAGGTCGGCGCCCTCGACGGCTTCTTCCAGGCCTGCGACGAAGCGTAGCCGCTCGGGGCTCGCCCCTTCGGCCAGGCCGAGCTTCTCGAGCGAGCTCCAGGCGTTGTCGACGAAGGCGCGGGTGCGGGCTTCGGCCTCGGGCGCCGGGTCGAAGGCGACGACATCCCAGCCCTGGGCCAGGGCCCGGGCGATCCAGCCGTTACCGATGACGCCGGTGCCGATGACACTCAGTTGCTGGCTCATGCTTCACCTCCCACGACCTTGCCGGTGCTCGGGTCGCGCAGCTTGAGATGCGCGCGAGTCTCGGCCGGGGTCATGACACGCCCGCCCAGGGTCTCGATAAGGTTGCCGGCCTTCTCGACCAGGCCGCCGTTGGTGGCCAGCACGCCCTTCTCGAGGTAGAGGTTGTCCTCCAGGCCGACCCTGGCGTGGCCACCCAGCATCATCGCCTGGGCCACCATCGGCATCTGGTGACGGCCGATGCCGAAGGCCGCCCAGTTGGCGTTCTGGGGCAGCTTGTTGCGCATGGCCAGCATGGTTTCCGGGTCGGCCTCGGCGCCCCAGGGGATGCCCAGGCACAGCTGGTAGAGCGGGTCCCCGTCGATCAGCCCCTCCTGCTGCAGCTGGCGGGCGAACCAGACGTGGCCCAGGTCGAAGCACTCCAGCTCCGGCTTGACGCCGGCGGCCTGCACCAGGCGGGCGTGCTCGCGCAGCCAGTCGGCGGTGTTGATATAGACCATGTCGCCGAAGTTGAGGCTGCCGCAGTCCAGGGTGCACAGCTCGGGCAGCAGTTCGCCCACCGGCTCGTGGCGCTGGGCGGGCGTCTGGATATCGGTGCCCGGGCCGCCGCGGGTCGGGTCCTCGACATCGGGGATCCAGTCGCCACCGCCGCCGGCGGTGATGTTCATGACGATGTCGACGTCCGCCTCGCGAACGCGCTCCATTACTTCACGGAAGTGGTCCAAGGAGTGGCTGATGCCGCCGGTCTCCGGGTCGCGCACGTGGATATGCGCAATGCTGGCGCCGGCGCGAGCGGCCTCGATGCAGTTATCGGCGATCTGTTGCGGGGTGACCGGCACATTGGGGTTCTTGCCGGTGGTGTCGCCGGCACCGGTGACGGCGCAGGTCAGAATAACGTTGCGGTTCATGCTCCGCTCCCTGTGTTGGAGGATTTGACCCGCATAGTGTGGCCAGCCATCGATACACATTGTTGGCGGTAAGCGACATTTGATTGATTAAACACGACGGTTGTGGGGGCTGGCGCGGAACATGGTCAATAAATAAGGGCCTGCGGAGCGCTTTCTCGCTACCCTTGGACGCCGCAATAAATCCTCCCCGGGAGCCCCAATGCTGCTGCTCGACCTGCTGTCGCCGCTCTCCGCCGGCATCAATCTGCTGCTGATCGTGATTTCCGTGTTTACCTCCGCCTTTACCGCGGCGGTAGGGGTTGGCGGCGGGTTGCTGCTGATCATGGCCCTGGCCCAGGTGATGCCGGCGGCGGCGCTGATCCCGGTGCACGGCATGGTGCAGACGGGCTCCAATGTCGGGCGGGTAGCGCTGACCTGGCGTCATGTCGACCGCAAGGTGATTGCGGCCTTCCTGCCCGGGGTGGTACTGGGTGCCCTGGCGGCGGCCTGGCTACTGATACGCCTGCCTGCCGGGTTGCTGGAGCTGTGTATCGCCGCCTTCGTGCTCTACAGCTGCTGGGGGCCGGGCTTGCCCAGGCGTGCCCTCGGGCGTGCCGGGGTGTTGCTGGCCGGCGCCCTGACCACACTGCTTTCCAGCCTGGTGGGTGCCAGTGGACCCATGGTGGCCGCCTTCATCAAGCAGGGTCAGGCCGACCGGCTGACCAAGGTGGCCACCTTCTCGGCCTGCATGAGCGCACAGCACCTGACCAAGGCCTTCGTGTTCGGCATGGCCGGCTTCGTGTTTCGCGACTGGCTGGGACTGATGCTGGCCATGATCGCCTCGGGGTTTCTTGGCACCTGGCTGGGGCTGCGCCTGCTCAGTCGGCTTTCGGATCACCGCTTCGATACGCTGTTCAAGTGGGCCCTGACGCTGCTGGCGTTGCGACTGGTCTGGCTGGGGGCGTCCCGGCTGATGGGGTGAGGGGATGGAGGACGCCTCTTTTTTTGGCAACTGACACTGTAAACTGGTGTCATGCTGGCCATAATGCCTTTAGAAACCTCAAAAAAAGCGCTTCGGGACATTCGAGGGAGAAGACTATGGTGACCGCGATCATGGCCATGGGCCGCTCACGGCTATTGGCGTTCGGGCTACTGGTGAGCCTGGCGGTGCTGCTGGCCGGGGTGGCGCAGGCCAACCCTCGCTATGCGGCCATCGTCGTCGATGTGGAAAGCGGCGAGATTCTGCATGCCGCCAACGCCGAGGAGACGCGTTACCCGGCCTCCTTGACCAAGATGATGACCCTCTACCTGCTCTTCGAGGCGCTCGAGGATCGTAGCTTGAGCCTGCATCATGCGCTGGCGGTCTCTTCCTATGCGGCCGGAAAGCCCGCCTCCAAGCTCTATGTCAAGGCGGGCTCGACGATCCCGGTGGAGACCGCCATCGAGGCGCTGATCATCAAGTCGGCCAATGACGTGGCCGTGGTGGTGGCCGAGGCGCTGGGCGGTAGCGAGGCCAACTTCGCCCGCATGATGACCGACAAGGCGCGCGAGCTGGGCATGAGTCGCACCACCTTCCGCAATGCCAACGGTCTTCCCGACGCCGGCCAGACCACCACCGCCCGCGACATGGCGACCCTGTCGCTGCGTCTGATGCAGGACTTCCCCCAGTACTACCACTACTTCTCGCGCACCAGCTTCGACTGGAAGGGCAAGACCATCACCGGGCACAACCGCCTGCTCGACAACTATGCCGGTGCCGACGGCCTGAAGACCGGCTTTATCCGCGCCTCGGGGTTCAATGTGGCGACCTCGGCGGTGCGCGACGGACGTCGGCTGGTGTCGGTGGTCATGGGAGGCTTTACCGCGGCCTCCCGCGACGCCCATATGGCGGACCTGCTGAACCGCGGTTTCGTGCGGGCCTCGCTGTTCGGGCGCGGTGACTGGGTCGCCCAGGCCGACTTCTCGGGTGAGCGCATGGATCTGCCTCGGGCGGCACCGGTGCCCAGCCGCACGCTGCCGTCGGCTCCGCCGGCCGTGCAGGTGGCAAGCCGCCAGACGCCTGAGCCAGCCGCTCGGGTAACGCGTCGTCTGCCACCCGAGCCGGCGGTCCAGGTGGCCAGTCTGGAGGCGCCCGAGCCGCTGCCCCGCGCGGCCTCGGCGTTGCCCGAGACCGCCCAGGGCTCCGCCAACGACCCGATTCGCGAACTGATCGGCCGAGCCGATGCACCGGTCAGCCGTACCACCCAGCGCCTCGAGCCGCTGGGGCCCAGAGGCGGCTGGGGTATCCAGGTCGGCGCCTTCAGCAGCCCCGACAACGCCCGCAACCTGGCCGGCCGTGCCGCCGACCGGCTGGCCAGCGACCTGGCCAATGCCCGCGTGGATGTCCATGAGGTACCCGGGCCGCAATCCCTGTTCCGTGCCCGCCTGGTCAATCTCGACGAGAACCAGGCCTATCGCGCCTGTCGAAGCCTGGTTCGGGATGGCATCGACTGCATGGTGGTCAACGCCACCCTCTAGTTCTTGCCGTTCGTCTGCGAACCTTCTAGCCTTATCTCGATACCACCCCGTCGATCCCTGATCGACGGGGTGGTGCTTTTGTCATGCGGGACGATCGGGAAGGGGAGTCGCGATGTCTGAGTCGTTCAAGGGAATCGGCTTGATGTGCCTGGGGGTGCTCTGCCTGGCGCTGGGGGATGCCATCACCAAGTGGCTGGGCGAAGTGCACTCGCCGCTGCAGATCATCTTCTTTCGCACCCTGGTGTCGCTGCCGCTGATTGCGCTGATCGCGCGCTTCAACGGTGGCCTGCGCACCCTGAGCACTCGGCGTCCCGGTGTGCATCTGCTGCGTGGCCTGATCTTCACCGGCACCATGATCTGCTTCATGTGGGGGCTGACCCTGCTGCCCCTGGCCGAGACGACCGCCATCGCCTTCGCCGCCCCGCTGTTCGTCACCCTGCTCTCGGTACCGCTGCTGGGTGAGCGGGTCGACCGGCCGACACTGCTGGCCACCACGCTGGGCTTTGTGGGCGTGCTGGTGGTGGTGCGGCCGGGTGGCGAGAGCTTCCAGCTGGGGGCCCTGGTGGTGGTCGGCGCGGCGGTCTTCTACGCGCTGACGATGATCACCGCGCGGCGTTACGGTAGCCGCGAGCACCTCTGGGCGCTGGTCTTCTACAGCACCCTGGTGCCGCTGCTGGTGTCTGCCACGACGCTGCCGTGGGTGTGGCAGATGCCGGCGCCCCTGCACTGGCCGGCCTTCCTGATGGCGGGCTTCCTCGGCGTGGGCGCCATGACCGGCCTGACCCTGGCCTTTCGCTACGCACCGGCCGCCCTGGTGGCGCCCTTCGACTACACCGCGCTGCTATGGGCGGTGCTGCTGGGGTGGTGGTTCTGGGACGAGGTGCCGGACCTCTGGGTCTTCGTCGGCGGCAGCCTGATCATCGCCAGCGGCCTGGCGATCGCCTACCACGAGCGGCGCACCTCGCTCGCGCGGCGCCCGACCGCCTGACCCAGGCATCAGTCGGGGCATGATTTAGTCGGGATAGAAGGCGCGCGCTGCGGCCTCCGGGTCCGGCATGCCGCAGATCGCCGAGATCACCGCCAGGCCCTGGGCGCCGGCCTGGCGTACCGCGGCGGCATGCTCCGCCTTGAGTCCGCCGATCGCCACGCTGGGCAGGGGACTTGCCGCCACGAGGCTGGCCAACCCTTCGAAACCCAGGGGTGCGGCATGATCGTGCTTGCTCGGGGTGGCGAAGACCGGACCCAGCCCCAGGTAGTCGAGACGCTCGACGTCGAGGCGGGCCATCTGGTCCAGGGTCTGCACCGAGAGCCCCAGGATCGCCTGCTCCCCCAGTGCCGCTCGGGCCGCGGCCACCTCGCCGTCGTCCTGGCCGATATGCAGGCCGTCGGCGCCGCTCTCCACCGCCACCGTCAGGCGGTCATTGATGATCAACGGCACGCCACTGCCGGCAAGCGCTGCCTTCAGGCGCCGGGCCTGGTCGATCAGCTCACCGTCACCGGCGTGCTTGTCGCGCAGCTGTATCACCGTGGCGCCACCGCGCACCGCGGCCACGACGGTCTTCTCCAGGCCATGGCCGGCGCACAGGCTCGGGTCGGTAACGAGGTACAGGGAAAGATCAAGGCGCATCGGACACCTCCAGGGTGGGCAGGGTGACAAGCTGGTCGTGGTCGAGGGCGTAGAGGGCATCGAGGAAGGCCACCGCAAAGCTGCCGGGGCCGCTGGCCACCTCACCGGCGCGGCGTCCCGCCTCGCCGTAGCAGGCGAGTGCCGCCACGCTGGCGGCGAAGGGATCTTCGGCCCCTGCCAGGAAGGCGGCCACCACCCCGGTGAGGGCGCAGCCCAGGGTGGTGACCCGGGGCATCAGGGGATGACCACCCGGCACCCGGGCCAGGTGCCGGCCATCGGTGACCAGGTCGACCTCACCGGTGACCGCCACCACCGCCGCGGTGCGCCGCGCCAGGGTGATCGCGGCCTGTTCGGCGGCCTCGATGGGGTCGCTGCTGTCGACCCCGCGACCGCCACTGCCCTGACGCTCCAGGGCGAGGATCTCCGAGGCGTTGCCGCGAATCACCGTCGGTCGATGTTCCAGCAGGCGCTGGCCTGCCTCGCGGCGATAAGCGGTGGCACCCACTGCCACCGGGTCGAATACCCAGGGCTTGCCCGCCAGCTGTGCGGCCTCGGCGGCCTCCTCCATGGCGGCCAGCCAGTGGGGCGAAAGGGTGCCGATGTTGATCGTCAGCGCATCGGCCAGCGCCGCAAACTCGGCGGCCTCCTCGCGGGCATGCACCATGGCCGGCGAGGCGCCCAGTGCCAGCAGCACATTGGCCATGGGGTTCATGGCCACCAGATTGGTGATGTTGTGAATCAGCGGCGCCCGCTCGCGCAGGCGTGCCAGGTGGGCGGCGGGGTCGATCGGTCCGCGGATGGCGGTAGTCATCATTCCTCCCGGGCGCGGGAGGTGCAGTCGCCGGGGTGGGCTGCACGACTCCCTACGCCGGCATGATCCGGGTCAGGTTCCAAGGGTGCGTCTCAACCGCGGTGGATGCCGCGGCGCCCCTGTCGTGGGCATCACTATCCCTGCCCCGGATAAGCCTGTAAAGCCCGTGCATCGATCTTAAAACAGGGAGTGATTGATCATCAGGTGCGTCGCCACGCTGGCCGCATAGCCCAGGGCGATGGCGGGCGCCCAGCGTAGATGGCCGGCAAAGGTGTAGATCCCGCGAGCCTGTCCCATCAGCGCCACGCCGGCGGCGGAGCCCATGGAGAGCAGGCTGCCACCGACACCGGCGGTCAGGGTGATCAGTAGCCAATGGCCCTCGGACATGTCGGGTGCCATGGAGAGCACGGCGAACATCACCGGAATGTTGTCGACGACCGCCGAGACGATGCCCAGCACGATGTTGGCCCACAGCGGGTTCCAGCCACCGTAGAGCGTCTCCGAGAGCAGGGCCAGGTAGCCCATGAAGCCCAGTCCGCCCACGCACATCACCACGCCATAGAAGAACAGCAGGGTGTCCCACTCGGCGCGGGCGATACGGCTGAAGATATCGAAGGGCACCACGCTGCCGAGCTGCTCCAGCTTCTTCCAGTCACCGCGCTGGGCATAACGGGTGCGCTTCCTGTCCAGTGAACGTGGCAGGCTGCGGCGCAGGAAGTAACCGAAGAACTGCAGCAGCCCCAGCCCGAACATCATGCCCATGGCCGGCGGCAGGCCGAGCACCGAGTGGCACAGCACCGAGATGGCCACGGTGAGCAGGAATAGCAGGATGATGCGCCGCGCACCGCGCTTGAGCCACACCTCCTCGGTGAGGGTCGGAGGCTTGCGGTTGCGAATGAAGAAGTTCATTACCAGCGCCGGTACCAGGAAGTTGACCAGCGAAGGCGCCAGCAGCTGGAAGAAGGCGCCGAAGGGTAGCTGGCCGGCCTGCCACACCATCAGCGTGGTGATGTCGCCGAACGGGCTGAAGGCGCCCCCGGCGTTCGATGCCACCACCACATTGATGCAGCAGAGCCGGATGAAGTGGTCGTCGCCCTCGGCCACCTTGAGCACCACGGCGCACATCAACATGGCGGTGGTCATGTTGTTGGCGATGGCCGAGATCCAGAAGGCGAGACAGCCGGTGATCCAGAACAGGCTGCGGTAGCTGAACCCCTTGCGTACCAGCCAGGCGCGCAGCGCATCGAATACCCGGCGCTCCTCCAGGGCGTTGATATAGGTCATCGCAACCAGCAGGAAGAGCAGCAGTTCGGTGTATTCGAGCAGCGTTTCGCGAAAGGCCGTCTCGGCCTGTTGGGGCAGTCCGGCGCTGGTGTAGGCCCAGGCCACCAGCGCCCAGATCAGGCCGGCGGCGACCAGCACCGGCTTCGACTTGCGCATGTGCAGCAGCTCTTCGGACATGACCAGGGCGTAGGCGAGCACGAAGAGTGCCACCGAGATCACGCCGACCCCTGAGCCAGTGAGATCGAGGGGGCCAGCGCTGGCCATGGCAAGAGAGGGTATGGCCAGGCAGCAAAAACCAAGAAACAGAAACGCGCCGAGGCGGTAAGGCGCTTGGCGGAGGGCGTTCAGGGGAGATGTCATGGTGGCAGTGAAGCGTCGAGGAAGAGGGGGCAGCATGATAGCTGTTCTAGCCTTAAGGCTGCCTTAAGGGAGTCCTGTGAATGTAAATAAATGAATGCCGGTGGTACCCATTTACCCCGCACAGGAGTAATCCCATGAACCAGTTACACGCCTCCTTCATGCCTCTCAGTCGGCTCGAGGCAGCCCCGCGGCTGGCTACCCCTGCCCGGGATGGGTTCAGCGTATTGAATCCTGCCCTCGAGATGCTCACGGACTTCTTGCGGGTGGCTCCCCGCACGATTCGGGCCGATGCCGATGTCAATGAGGCCCACTTGATGATGCGCCATGGTGGATTTCGCCTGCTATTGGTCATCGATGATCAGCAGTGTTGCATCGGCGTGCTGGCAGCCCGTGAGGTCATTGGTGGTCGTCGCATCACGCTTGCCCAGCAACAGCATGGTCTCTCGAGCGATGAGGTGACCGTGGGCATGATCATGACACCCTGGCAGAAGCTCTCGGCCATGCCGCTGGAGCAGCTTGCCACTTTAACCATTGGCGACCTGCTGCTATCACTGGAATCGATGACCGACCAGCACCTGCTGGTGACCGAGCGCGATCAGCAGGGAAGCCTGCGAATTCGTGGCCTGGTCTCGGCGGCTGATATTCGACGGGCCGTCGGGCGGACGGAGAGCGCAACGCCGGAGGTGGCAACGGCGAATAGCTTTGCAGATACCTACAGGATGATGATGGGACATGATCTGTGAGGCAGTGGATGACCTTGGCACAGGCCATGTCGCGATAGGTATTGGCGGTGTTTCAGCGAAGCTATCGCGAGGATGCTCAGGACGCTGTCGAGTTCTTGACGACGAAGGCGCCTTCTCTGTCGACGGCGGAATCGCAATCACAAGCATGAAGGCTGTGAGCCTTCGAAAGGAGGGGGCCATGATCAAGGCACTGTTCTGGTGTTTCCTGGTGCTGCTTTTTCAGCTAGGGCTGCTGCACTATGTCGACAGGCGCGTATTGGGGATGACGTTCGGTGGGGACGAGGCTGGGGGCGAGAAGACAGTGTCGACCGATGGGGAGCCGCAAGCGTCGTTGGCTGACGAGTAGGGAGGTTGCGGAGGGACGCGAAGCTCAGGCGTCCCGGGGCAGCATCGCCACGACACGCAGCCCACCCCCGGGAGCGGGGCCGAGATCGAGCGTGCCGCCGTGGCGGGCCAGCAGGCGCTCGACGATGGATAGCCCCAGGCCGGCACCGGCACCGGGGCCGACGCGATGGAAACGCTCGGTGACGCGCTCGCGCTCCGCGGCGGGGATTCCCGGGCCCTGGTCATCCACCTGCAGCATCAGGCGGTCCGTACTGGCCTCCAGGGCCACCGTCACCCGGCCGCCGTCCGGGCTATAGCGCAGGGCGTTGCCGACCAGGTTCTGTACCAGGATACCGATGGCGCCCGGCTCGGCGGCCAGTTGCCAGTCATCTGCCTCGTCGGCGACAAGGTCCAGGGTCTGGTTTCGCTCGATGGCCAGCGGCGAGAGCTCGGCCAGCGCCTCGCGTACCTCGATCAGCAAATTGCTCGCCACACGCGGCGCCGCCTCCTGCTCCACCTCTTCGGGCTCCAGGCGTGCCAGGGTCAGCAGCTGGGAGACCAGCCGGGTGGCTCGGGACACGCCGCCGCGTAGCTCCTGCAGCGCCTCGTGGCGGTCGGCGGGGTCCTCGGCGGCCAGGGCGTTCTGGGCGTGCAGGTCGAGCACCGCCAGGGGGGTGCGCAGCTCGTGGGCGGCATCGGCGATAAAGCGCTTCTCGCGTACCCGTAGATGCCGGATGCGTTCCAGCAGGCGGTTCAGGGCACCGACGATGGTGTCCAGTTCCCGGGGCAGGGACTGCATCACCAGCGGCTGCAGGTTGTGGGGATCGCGTTGGCGGATCGCCGCGGCCAGCCGCGATAGCGGCCGCAGCCCACGGCCGGTGGCCCACCACAGCAGCAGAGCCAGCAGGGGCAGGCCGATCAGGTCCGGCAGCAGGGTGCGCAGGGCCACGGCGCGAATCAGCTCACCGCGCACGTCATCACGCTCGGCGACCATCACCCGCCGCGACGACTCGGGCAGGTCGAGGATATAGACCCGCCAGTCATGGTCCGCCCGTTGGCTGCTGGCATAGCCGGGGGGCGCATCGGTGAACGGCTCGGGCGGAGCGCTGGCCGATCGCAGTACCAGTCGATCATCTTCCCACACTTGAAAGGCCAGCCTGCTCTCGTAACGATGGCCGGCCAAGCGCTTGTCCGACTGCTCGGCTCGCAGCAGGGCACTCTCGAGGCTGGCCAGCAATGCCTGTCGCTGCCCCTCCGGTAGTGGTGCCTGGATCAACCCTTCCAGCAGGCGGGCACTCTGGGCCAGGCTGGCATCATAGAGTTCCTCGATCTCGTGGGCGGCGTAGCGGTAGCTGACCAGACCGATGGCCAGCATGCTGACGCCGAATACCAGCAGTACCAGTCCCAGGGTACGGCGACGAATGGAGCTCACGCTCCGGCCTCCTGAGGCGCACGGTCCAGCACATAGCCGATGCCGCGTACCGTGCGGATCAGGCCGGGGAACAGCTTGCGACGCAGATGATGGACATGCACCTCGATGGCATTGCTCTCCACGTCCTCCTCCCAGCCGTAGACCAGGCGGGTCAGGGTATCGCGGGTAAAGACCCGCCCCGGATGGCTCATGAACTCCTGAAGCAGGGTGAACTCACGGCGCGACAGGGTGATCTCCTGGCCCTGGTAGCTCACCTGGCGTCTGGTGGAGTCGAGCTGGATGCCACGGCACTCCAGCAGCGGTGTGGCCTGGCCCTGGCTGCGGCGCAGCAGGGCGCGCAGCCGCGCCTTGAGTTCGGCGACCTCGAAGGGCTTGACTAGGTAGTCGTCGGCGCCGGCATCGAGGCCTTCGATACGGTCATCCACGGCATCCCGGGCGGTGAGCACCAGCACCGGCACCCGATTGCCGCTCCGCCGCACGGCCTCCAGCACCCGCATGCCGTCGAGCCCCGGCAGGCCAAGATCGAGAATCACGGCATCGAAGGGCTCGTCGCCCTGCAGGGCGGCGAGGGCCATGGTCCCATCGCCAAGATGGTCCACGGTGTAGTGTTCCGGCTTGAGGGCCAGGCGGATGCCCGCGGCCAGGCTTGGATCATCCTCCACCAGCAGGATGCGCATCGGTTGTTCTCTCCTTGGGGGCTGGCTTGTCAAACTGGAGATCAGGGTACCAGGGCGGCGGCACCCAGAAAGCGCTCCTGCCAGTAATCGATCTCCACCGGCGAGGTCTCCACTCGGCGGCCACGACCAGGGGCATGGATCATCTGCCCATTGCCGCGATAGATGCCGACATGGCTGGCCTTGCCGCCTCCGCTGGTGTCGAAGAACAGCAGGTCGCCCGGGCGGGCGCGGTCCACCTTCGGCAGTTGGCGAAACTGGTCGTCGGCGGTGCGTGGGACGGCAATGCCCGCGGCCTGGTAGGCCAGCTGCACCAAGCCCGAACAGTCGACCCCTGAGGGGGTGTTGCCGCCGAAGCGATAGGGTGTGCCCAGGGTGCGCTCGGCCGCGGCGAGTATCAGCACGCGATCGATGGAGAGCCCTTCGTGAGGCGGCGGATCCTCCACCGCCAGCTGCTTGCCGGCACAGCCGGTAAGCAGCATCAGGGGCAACAGCAGAGCGATCAGTCGTATCGATACCGGAGGTAGATAAACGGAGAGGAAAGGGGGCATTCGAGCTCCACGCGGGCGGCAAGTTCGCCCCTAGCCTAGTCCGGCGAACGCACTAACGGAAGGCGATGCGCGTGCCATAGGCAAGCATTTCATCGGGTGTCACGGCATGGCCGGGCACCCCGATCATCTCGTCGCCGCACTGATCGGACCAGGTCAATACCCCGTGGCTCAGCCCCAGATTGCCAAGCAGATCGCGAATCTCTCCGGTACCCAGGAAGGTGCGAGTGTTGCCCTTTGCGTCGGCGAGCTCACAGACGCCTGTGCCGTGATGGAAGCGCACCGTATAGATGCCATCCATGGACTCTATCTCGACGACAGGCGTGAAGCCGTGGTTCAGGGCGTTGGCCAGCTGTTTCAGGGTGATACGGTCGTGAAGGTCGTAGGCATGGGCGTTCATGGGGAGGCCTCTAAGGTTGATTCAGCCGAATGGCAAGCGGAAAGCATCATCCCTGTATAGGAAGTGTAGAGCTATTGTGGCGCCACTCAAGCCGAAGTTGGCCTTTTTCTGGCAATTTTCGGAGTGAGAAGGCGTAAAGGTGATGCATTGTATAGCTTTTATATGTAGTGCTTATGTATAGCTGCTGTGTGTTGCTCTTATGCAGATTGACCTGGCTGGAAAACCGCCGTCTTCGCCCCCATATCTATGCTTACATTCGCGCAAAACAGGAGTGATCCATGAGCTTCCAGGGTGAACAGCATCCCGGGGTACAGGTCCCCACGGCCGAGACCGAGGGATTCCGCCTCAATCACACCATGCTGCGGGTCAAGGACCCCGAGAAGGCCCTGGCCTTCTACTCGCGGGTGTTCGGCATGTCGGTGGTGCGCCGCCTCGACTTCGAGGAGATGCAGTTCTCGCTCTACTTCCTGGCCCGCCTGGAGAAGGATGACGCCGTGCCGGAAGAGGCCGGGCAGCGTACCGTCTGGACCTTCAGCCAGAAGGGGCTGCTGGAGCTGACCCATAACTGGGGCACCGAGGAGCAGCAGGACTTCGCCTATCACGACGGCAATGCCGAGCCCCAGGGCTTCGGACATATCTGCTTCAGCGTGCCGGATCTCGAGGCGGCCGAGGCGTGGTTCGACGCCAACGATGTCGAGTTCATCAAGCGTTCCGACCAGGGCAAGATGAAGAACGTGGTGTTCGTGAAGGACGCCGATGGCTACTGGATCGAGGTCGTTCAGGCCGACCGGCTTGCCGCGATGGGCGACTGAGATCGCGTCGGCGCAGAGGCGTTTCGTGGAAGGCGGCGTCTTTGCCCTCCACGCCGGAGGGCGATAAGGTAAGTTCATGTCCATACATGGCATGAACTGCCAAGGAGACCCGATGAACTTGCCACGTCGACCTATCACCCTGGCCCTGGCTGGTGCCCTGCTGGCCGCTCCGCTGGCCATGACCGCCCAGGCCGAGGAGCCTGCCACGGTACGCTTCTCCGTGCCGCCCTGGCCCGGCGTGACGGTCAAGACCGAGCTCGCCTCACAGCTGCTGAATGCACTGGGGTATGAGAGTCGGTCACAGGAGGTGGGGTCCACCATCACCTATCAGGCACTTGGCCAGGGTGAGCTCGACGCCTACCTGGCCGCCTGGCTGCCGGCTCAGCAAGGCATGTACGACACCGCCATGCAGAGCGACAATCCGCTGGTCGATCTGGGCACCAACGTCGACGGTGCACGGCTGGGCTTCGTGGTACCCACCTACATCCATGATGAAGGCTACACCTCGGCCGAGGATCTCTGCAGTGAAGAGCTGCGGGGCAAGGCCGGCGGCACGCTCTACTCCATCGAGGTGGGCTCGGGGACCAGCGATCTGCTGGCCGAGATGCAGGACAACGGCACCTACTGCCTCGACGAGTGGGAACTGTCGGAAACGTCGACACCCGGCATGCTCAGCCAGGCGCGGGCGGCCATGGCCAAGGATGAGTGGATCGTCTTCTACGCCTGGACGCCCCACTGGATGACCATCGAATACGACATCCGCTTCCTCGATGACCCAGAGGATGCCTGGGGTCCGGATGGTGGCCGCAGCGACGTTATCTCGCTGGTTACCCGCCGCTTCGCCGAAGCGAACCCCAATGCTACCCGGTTGCTCGACCAGCTGGTGTTCAGCGCCGACGACCAGAGTGCGATGATCTACGGCTTCAGCTTCGAGGAGCGCCCGCCCGAGGAGGTCGCACTGGAGTGGCTGCGCGACAACCCCGAGCGGGTCAAGGCCTTCCTGGAGGGCGTGACCACCCGAGACGGTGGCAAGGAAGCCTGGCCGGTGGTTCAGGAAGCACTGGAGATTCCCGACGCCTGAATCGGTCGATGAGGCGCTGCCCATCGTTGCCGCATCAAGGCCGCCTACGGGCGGCCTTGATGCTTTTGGAAGCATGGTGAACCAGCGCCACGCCGTTCGGTGGTGCTACTGGCATGATGGTGCCACTGGCATGCGGCGGGAGTGCCTGACCCGATGGGGTTGCACAGCTAGATGTGTAAACCCACCAGGTTGTTCACGGAAAGCCCCAGCCGGCTCACCGGAGGCTGATAATTCAGGCTGGCATGCGGTCGATGCCAGTTGTACTGATGGAGCCAGGCGAGTAGATGCTGGCCTCGCTCCTTCGAGCTCTTGTACGACCGGGCATAGGCCCATTCGCGCAGAGCGGTTTGAATGAATCGTTCTGCTTTGCCGTTGGTGCGGGGCGTATAGGGGCGAGTGCGCTTGTGCTTCAGCCCCAGTCGCCGGCACAGGCGGTGAAACGCTCTGGATCGGTAGCAAGCGCCATTGTCGGTGAGCACCCGCGTGAAGCGAGTCCCCAGCCCTCGGTAATAGCGCATGGCCTCCAACAGCGCGTAACACGCGCTCCAGCCAGTTTCATCGGGGTAGCGGCTGCCGAAGGCCACCCGCGAGTGATCGTCGATGGCGATATGGACATACTCCCACCCCGCGCCACGCGTGGCCTGTTGGCGATCGCCGGTGACCCGATGCCCCGGGCGCTCGAAGCGGCCGAGCTTCTTGATATCCAGATGCAAGAGATCTCCGGGGGCGGCGTGCTCATAGCGATTATCGGGCCTTGGCGGCGTCAGCGCCGCCAGACGATTCAGCCCTTTACGCTTGAGAATGCGCGCCACCGTGCTCTGGCCAACCCCCAGCGCCTGAGCAATCTGGCAATAGGTCTGGCGTCGCTGACGC
>NZ_JADNRL010000026.1:206404-249006 GCF_015595025.1 Halomonas sp. KAO | reverse complement strand
TTGCGTCGGTCGCCAACGGGCTTCGGGCCGGGCGTGACCGACGGTCCTGGAGCCCCTCCTGCCCTTCCTCTCGGAAACGACGCACCCACTTATAGACTGTTCTCACACTGACGCCTTGAGCTTGCGCAACATCTCTGGGCCGTAACCCTTCATCGATGACGCGAGCGGCCAGCAGGGCTCGACCATGCGGAGTGAGACGGGCATTCTTATGGGTGTTCATCCGGGCCTCCTGGAGCGGTTGGTTGGTTCGCATCTCCAGTCTTCCGGGTTGGTTCCGGATGAACAACCTATAGAGAGATCACAGCTAGAGCGCCCAGCGGCGCAGCAGGTTGTGGTAGACCCCGGTCAGTTGAATGCTGGTCGCGTGGTCGGCCCCGAGCTGTTGATGGGTCTGCTGGATGGCCGTGTCCAGGTCGAACAGCAGGCTGCGCTGGCCCTCGTCGCGGACCATGCTCTGAATCCAGAAGAAGGCGCCGAGGCGCGCGCCACGGGTCACCGGGGTGACCCGATGCAGGCTGGAGGCGGGATAGAGGATCAGATCCCCCGCCGGCAGCTTGACGCTGTGCGCACCATAGGTGTCCTCGACGACCAGCTCGCCGCCGTCGTAGCTCTCCGGCTCGCTGAAGAACAGCGTGGCCGACAGATCGGTGCGCAGGTACTCGCCGCGCCGGCGATCCATGCGCATGGCGTTGTCCACATGCAGTCCGAACGACTGCCCGCCCTGATAGCAGTTGAACAGCGGCGGAAATATCCTGGCCGGCAGGGCGCCGGCGACAAACAGCGGATGGCGCTCCAGCGCCGCCAGCACCACCCTGCTCAGCCGCTGGGCCACTTCGGCCTCCTCCGGCAGCTGCAGGTTGTGCTTGGCCAGTGCCGACTGGAAGCCGGCGGTGGACTTGCCGTCCTGCCAGGGCGCCTGGAGGAGCAGCTCGCGGCACTCGGCGACCTGCGTCTTATCGAGCACCTCGGGAATATGCAGCATCATGGGTCACGACCCTCTTGAATGAAGCATGCCCGACCCCTGAGCGGGGTCGGGCGAGGAAAGACAGCTGTCGTCACTGCCGGTCGATCAGAAGCACTGGGTCAGAAGCGATAGTCGAGGGTCAGGATGCCCGCGCGACCGTCGCCGATCTCCACTGCCGAGCTGCGCGATGCGGTGCCGGGGCGCGGACGCACGCGCTCGACATACTCCTCGTCGAACAGGTTGTTGACGTTGAACTGGGCGCTGAGGTTGTCGGTTACCCGATAGGCCAGCATGGCGTTATGCAGCCAGTAGCTGTCCACGGTGCCGGCCACGTCGGAGGCGACCTGTCGCTCGCCCACGTAGCGGGCGCCATAGCCCAGCTGGAGGTCCGGGGCGATATCGTAGGTCGTCCACAGGTTGAAGCTGTGATCCGGCGTGTTGCCCAGGGAGTGACCGACGGGGTCACGGCCGTTGGTCTGAGGCTCGGCGATCGACTTGCGTGTCTCGCTGTCGAGATAGGTGTAGTTGGCATAGACGCCCCAGGCATCGGTGAGCTGGCCGGTGATCCCCAGCTCGACCCCCTGTACCCGCTGCTCGCCGGCCAGCCGGAGGTCGTCGTTGGCATCCTGCTCACGCACGTTGTCCTTGTCGACCCGGAACAGCGCACCCTCCAGGCCCAGCCGACCCTCCATGAACTCCCACTTGGTACCCAGTTCCCAGGTCGAGCTCTCCTCGGGCGACAGGTTCTCGCCACCATTGCCCCGGGGCAGGCCGCCCGAGGTGGCCAGGTTTTCCGCGGAGGGAGCAAAGGAGGTGCCGTAGGCCAGGTAGACGCGGCCGTTGTCTGCTGGCTTGTAGACCACCCCGGCGCGCCCGCTGAGCTCCTTGTCGCGGGTGGATTGACGCTCGCTGCTCTCCTTGTCGATCGCCTCGCCGTCGATCCAGTCGTGGCGCAGGCCCAGGCTCAGGTCCCACTGCGGGTCCAGGGTGATGGTATCGAACACATAGAGCGCCTGATTATTCAGTGTGGCCTCGTTGGCGCCACGCGGCGTATAGGTGGTGTCGCCATCCCAGCGGCCCGGCGGGTTGGAGAGGTCATAGCCACCGTCGGGGTAGGGGTGCGCATCGCTACCCAACCCCAGATTGGAGGCCGTGCGGTCGTAGGTCTCGCGGGACACCTCGGCGCCCACCAGCAGCTCATGCTCGAAGCCCGCGGTGTCGAAGCGGGTGGTCAGGTGGGTCTGGTTGATCCACATCTCCGTGGTCACGTCCCGTCGGTAGGCCTGGGGGCCTGCCGGCTTGTAACGTCCCGGCGCCAGGCCGTCGCGATCGACGTGCGCCGCCGAAATGGTGGTATCGCGGTCGAGGTGGGTGTAGCGCGTCTTGTTCTCCAGCCAGGTCCTGTCGCTGAAGTCGTGCTCCAGGGTGAGTGTGGCGATATTGCTCTCGATCCTCTCCTCATCGAGGTTGCGCCAGCCGTAGTAGGCCTCGTGGTCGACGCCGGACAGCACCCTGCCGTTCTCCGCCGGCAGGCCGTAGTCCGGCAGGTTGTCATCCTTCTGGTAGACATAGCTCAGGGTCGCACGGGTGGCATCGCTCAGCCCCAGGGTCAGCGAGGGTGCGATGCCAAGGCGCTCGCGACCGATATCATCGCGGCCCGGCACGTCATTTTCATGGGCCATCAGGTTCAGGCGCAGGGCACTGTCTTGCCCCACGCCATCCAGCGTCTGGTTGGCATCGAGGGTCAGGCGGCGGTAGTCGTCGCTGCCAAGTCCCAGGCCGGCATCCACGAAGCTGCGGTTCTTGGGGGTCTTGCTGATCATATTGACCACCCCGCCGGCGGTGCCCGCGCCGCCGAATACCGAACTCGGGCCCTTGATCACCTCGACGCGCTCGGTGTTGAACATGTCGCTGCGGTTGTTCTGGCTGCTGTCGCGCAGGCCATCCACCTTCATGTTGGCGTTGGCGCTGAAGCCACGGATGTTGATCTTGTCACCCGAGCCGCCGCCGCCCTCGCCGGCGTCGAAGGTGATGCCCGACACGTTGGAGAGCACCTGGCGCAGGCTCAGCGCCTGCTGCTCATCGATCACCTGCTCGGGCACCACACTGACCGTCTGGGGGGTATCCAGCAGCGGCTTGACGTACTTGCCGGATGCCGAACGCTCGCTCTTGTAGCCGGTATCGCTGTACTCGCCGATCACCGTCAGCGAGTCGAGCTCTACCGCCTCACTGGACTGGGCCATGGAGGGGGCGGCGGCCGACGCCATGGCGAGACCCGCCGCCGAGGCCAGAAGACGGTAGGGGGAGCGTTGGACGGAGGTGATGCCAGGTTTCACTGCACAGTTCCTTGTCAGGGGAGATGGTGGAAGAGAACTATTATCAGAAGGAGATACATTCTCATTTGCACCAACGGCACAGTCAATCACTTTTTTTCCATATTCCCGGTTGGATAGTTGGATAGTTGGGTAGTGGCGCAGTTGGGCAGTTGGGCAGTTGCGCAGTTGGACAGCCGGGTGGCCACTCAGTAGCCGGTCATCTCCAGATAGCCCACTCCCAGCCGCTCGCCGCCATCATGATCGCGGGCGATCACCTCGCCCTCCCAGTAGGGCACGGTGGTCTCCATCCAGCGCTCGGCATGGGGCGCCTCCACGATCAGGTCGAGGTCGCGCTCGGGCACCTTCAAACGCCAGCGGGTTGGCATCTCGCGGCCCGCCACGCGGGTGGTGGCCAGCGGGGTCATCGCCAGCTCCTGCGAACCCAGCGGATGGGTGGTGCCATCCGCCAGGATCCAGCTGCCGGAGCGGTAGTCACCGCCGTCGTCTCCGCCGCCACGCAACCGGAAGGCCATCAGGCGGTTGCCGCTGTCGAGATGCAGCGAGAACCAGTCCCAACCCGTCTGGTCGGGGCTCAGCAGCTGGCTGCTCCATTCGCGGTCGAGCCAGCCCCGACCGCTGGCCTCGCGTGTCTCGCCGGCCAGGGTCACCTCGCCCTCGATACGCCAGAAGGGTTGGCTGTAGTAGTGGGAGCCCTGACCGTCGGCCGACTTCTGGCTGAAGCCGCTGTCGCCATGCCGCACCAGGGGTCCCTCCGCCGTCAGCTCGAGACGATAGCCGAAGCGCTTGTCGCCTTCGCCGTCGAAGGCGGTGAGCCTCAGCCGCTCGAAGGTGTCGGCCTCGGGGTCGCTGACGTCGCTGGCCAGTGCCCAGTCGTCGATCCAGGCCCGGAAGGGGTGGGCGGTCGCGCCGGCCTGGCTGGCGGCCTGCTGGGGAGGGGCCGCCGAGTGGCTGCGCGCGAAGCGCTCGCTGACGGCGTGCTGTCCACCCCGGGAGACGGCCATATGCGCCATCCAGAGCTGGTCGGCCACCCAGGGGGCCGGCTCGGGGGGCGTCTCCCCGGGTGGTGCTCCAGGTGGCAGCAGCGCCTGGCGGAACAGGGTCCACTGCAGCCCCAGCGGTTCGCCCTGCTCATCCTCCAGGTTGGCGGTGAGATACCACCACTCGATGCGGTAGCCGGGGTGCGCACCGTGATCCGCGGGAAAGTGCAGTGGCGTGTCGGGGCTGGCCTGCATGAAACCGCCATCGCTCTCACCCAGTCCGGCGAAGCCGGCGCTCGAGCGCTCGGGTGGGGCGTCGTCGCACCCGGTCATGGCCAGAAGGGCCCCCAGCAGTGATCCCAGCAACAATACCGGCCGCCAAGACCGCCAGATAGCACGAACCGGCATGCGAATCGCTCCTCGAGGTAGATGCCCCCTACAGTAGCGCCGTCGCCTGCCGGTGGGAACGGCCCGGCGGCTCGCTGTAAGCGAGGGGTGCCTCGTAGCCCGGAAGCGGCACAACGCCCGGCTAGTCAGCGGGCCTGGGCCGGGAGATGACCCGGTCATGATAGCGGTGGCAGCTTGCGCAGCTGTTGAAGTCGAGACCCAGGTGGTAGTCGTGTTCGGTGATGATGCCGGCATGGCATAGCGTGCATTGATCGGCGGGCAGCGCGCTGGCGAAGCCGTCACCGGCGCGAACATGCCCGTTATGGCAGTCCAGGCAGCCATCCGGTCGGGTGTGCCAGGGGGAGTCACCGCGGCCAACGACGGAGAGGTACTCTGGCGAGTGGGCTCGCTGCTCGCCGAGCACTTCCTCGTGGCAGCCCTGGCAGCCGATGCTCAGCGTGGCCTGACTGCTGTTGATGTCGAGATGGCAGTCGGCGCACTCGAGGCCGGCATGCCCACGGGAGAGCGGTGCCGGGCTGGCCGCGTGCTGCCATTGACCCAGCATCAGCAGGGCGGCGCCGGCCAGCAGGGCCAGCAACAGGCCGATAAACAGAAGGCGTTGGCTGGAGATCATTGTCGGTATGCGCCCTCAATATTGATAGATGAACACCAGATGCAGCAGGGTCGCCGCTAGCAGGAGCAACGTGGCGACCCGATGGCCCAGACGCAGCAGGAGCCGCCGCCGGTGCAGCATCGCCAGGGCACCGCTCAGCATGACCAGCAGCATCAGCGCGACGAGTCCGGCATTCAGGCCGGCGCCGCTGGAAAGGCCGCCCAGGGCGTGCAGGGGCATCAGCAGCAGGGCGCTGCCGCCCAGCAGGCCATGCCACCAGTAGCGGCGGGGGCCGCCGCGGATCACCAGCGTCAGCAGGATGGCGAGAAGCAGCAGGTAGCCGCTGAGCTCCCGGACGATGGCATCGGTCATCAGGCGGTAGGCCATGAAGACATGCGCCGGGAGCACGCTGTCGGGAACCGACCAGACCGGCAGCGCCCCCAGCACGCCGACGAGGAGCAGTGTCGCCACGGCCAGCGACCAGCGCATCAGGCGGCTGCGCCACGGGCGTCGGCCGGCCAGGCTGGCGATCTCATCGAGGCAGTTGCCGCAGTAGTTGCCTGCCCGGGTGGCCCGGCGGATCATCGCCGGCTCGCCACCGTGCTCGGCGATGGCCGCCCGAATGGCCGAGTGGCGAACACCGGCGCAGCGACAGATCAGGGGATCGGAGGGGCGGCGCGGTGGCAGCCAGGCCAGCCAGCGCAGTCCCACCATGTCCGTTCGGCTGAGTGCCCCACGGTCCGACCAGCGCTCGGTGAGCCGCCTGGCCTGAAGGGAGGGCAGCAGTGCCTCGAAGGCAACGAGGCGCTGCTGATGTAGCGTCGCGTGCAGTACGCGGCCTCCGCGTCGAGCCGTGAGCGTCTCCCCCTTGGTGGGTGTAGCGCTTGAGGACGAGACCGATGGCGGGTGGGTCCCGGCCACGACCAGCCGGGTGTCGTTTCCCAGCCGGCACTCCCGATGCAGCCCTTCCGGGGGCGCCGGTGGCGGCTCGCCACCGACCGTGGCGAGGGCCAGATCGGCGAGGTGAAGGACCAGGGTGATATTGCCCCGCATCGATGGCCAGGGCGGCTGGGCACAGTCGCCCACGGCGAAGATCCTGGGGTCACTGGGGCTACGCATGTCGGCATTGACCAGGGTGCCCGCGTCGGTGGCGAGCCCCGCCTCCCGGGCCAGTCGCGTATTGGGGGTGATGCCGCAGGCCAGCACGATGCGTCGTGTCATCAGGGTCCGGCCGTCTGCCAGCGCCACGCCGGTCACCCTGTGACGGCCCAGCAGGCGGTGCGGCGGCGCCTGCTCCAGCACCCGGGCACCGCGTTTCTCGAGATGCCGAACGACGCTGGCGCCGATGTCGGGGCTTAGGTAGCGTCCCAGTAGCCGGCGGCGGGCGACCAGGGTGACGCTGACGCGCTCTGCCGCCAGGGCGGCGAGCTCGACGGCCAGCAGGCCGCCGCCCACGATCAGCAGAGGTTCCCGATGATCCAGGGCGTCGAGCAGGGTGTCGAGCTGGCGGCGGGTATAGAGGGTCTGCACTCCGGCGAGCCGGCTTCCGAGGAGCGTGGGCCAGCGGGGCGAGGCGCCCAGGGCGAGGAACAGGCGAGAGTAATCATGGGCCTGGCCGGTCTCGTCGATGACACGGTGGTTATTCCGGTCGATCCTTACCGCCCGGCGTCCGGAAAGCAGACGGAGCCCTGCTGTCGGCGGCAAGGGGCCGGGGTTCGTGGGCGTGTCCGGAGACACGCGAGCGGAGTGGGAGGGGTCGAAGGGTAGATGGGCAAGCAGTTGCGGACGCGCCTCGGTGGCCTGGGGGCTATCGGGGTCGGCGTCCAGCACCAGCACCTCCTCGTGCCGGGCCAGCCGGCGCGCCAGGTGCATGCCGGCAGGCCCGGCGCCGATGACTATCGGCGTTGCCACGCGTGAGCTCTCCGTTGTCGGCCTGGGCAAGGGCCGCCCCTTGCGGCGCTGCCGCTAGGGGCGATCCTTGAGGCCATCATGAATGGCAATGTCCTTGGCCCGCATGCGGTCGAGCAGCACATCGCGGGTCTCCTCGACCTTGCCGAGCGGCTGGGCACGCAGTGCCGCCACCTCCTCGGCGGTGTAGGGCGTGAACTCCTCGGGTTTGCTGGTGCCGGCGATGCCGTCGGTGATGATCCAGTTGATCAACTCGGCCAGCTGGTCGTCGGCGAAGCTCGAGTAGGCCGAGCCGGGCACCTGGACGAGAAACTCCCGCCCGCCCTCGACCGACAGGAAGTGGCCGACGAAGTCCTTCATGCGGGGGATGTCGTTCTTGCGCTTGCCTTCGCCATCGTCCAGGTGGCAGCCGCCACATTCGAGCCGGTAGTAGACCTCGGGACGGTAGGCCATCTGGTGTGGTGGGGCCGGTCGTATCTCGTTGCCCGGTGCCGGCTTGGTGTTGGGCATGGGCAGGCTTTGTGCGGCCAGCGAGCTGGCCGCGATCAAGCTGAATAGTCCCACCAGCGTTCTGGCGCCGTTGGAAATACGTAGCGTCATCATGGCAATCAGGTGGCTACCCCTTGAATGACCGTGATGGTGCAGACATAGGTGTTGCTCTCCGCACCGATGCACCAGTTGATGTCGTTGTTGTTGAACGGCCGGTAGATCGGCTGCTCGCTGTCGTTACGGTTACAGGCACACTTGCCGCACGGCTGGTTTCCACAGCAGTCGTTGTAGGAAATGATGTAGTCGCGACCGTCCGCCGGGTTGCGGCAGGTGCCCACCCAGGCCACCCGGGAAATATCGGTGCCCGGGGGGCAGGAGGTCTTGCTGCCACCACAGCAGCTGCACAGGTAGCCGTCGATGGAGCAGTAGCGCCAGTAGTCGCACGAGGTGGGATCGCCTGGGTCGCCGGGTTCGCCCTTCTCGGCCGCATGGGCGTTGCCGGCGCTGCGGTCGATGGGCAGGATCAGCGGCAGGGCGCTACCGGCCACCATCCAGGAGCCCAGCTTGAACAGGGTGTTGCGGCGGGAGGTGGAGTGGGCCACACGGCGTGAGGTGCGTTCGAAGAGGCGGTCGAGTAGGCTCATGTGAGCGGTCCTCCTGTTGTTGTGCTTGTTGTTGTGTTCGTTGTTGTGCCTGTTATTGAGTCGCCGCGGTCTGCTGGCGCATGTATTCCTGCAGCGTGCCGACGCCCATCGTCTGGGCCTCGAACAGGCTCTCCAGATGCTCGCGGTTGTTGACGAGTCCCTTGGCCTTGAGCACGCCCTCGGCATCGATCAGCACGGCATAGGGCAGCTTGCCGATCTGATAGGTCATGCCGATCTCCGGCCCGATGACATAGCGGGCATCCTCGAGGTGGTGCTGCTTGATCAGCTCCATCTGCTGTTCTTGATCACCGTCACTGACGTAGATCACCTCGAGCTCCTGGCGATAGGTCTTGCCCAGCGAGCGCAGCGTCGGCAGCAGCGACTTGCACACCGGACAGGTGGGCGACAGGAAGAACAGCAGCTGGCCGCGCTCGCCCTTGTAGCCGACGTTGACCGGCCTGCCGTGCCGGTCGGCGGAGGTCACCTGTGGGGCGGGGTTGTTCACCTCGACACCCTTGTCCAGGATCAGGGCGCCGGCGGGGGCGATGCGGGCGTGAAGCACGCCGATTTGTCGTACCAGAGCCACCACCACCAGGGCCAGGGCGATGAGGCCGATCCAGAGCAGGATGTGCGAGATCATGTTGGCATCCATAGCGTTATTTTCCTTGTAGTGCATTGAGACGTGGCCGATTGGCCAGGAGACCCTCAACCGAGGTGTAGATCATCAATCCCATCAGGCTGCAGGCCAGGATCAGGAACAGATCGAAGCCGCCTAGGGGATGCGGGTGGGTGGGCAGGGCGGCCAGCAGTGCTATCAGCACCAGCAGGCCATTGCGCCACAGCAGGGCCGAGCTCAGCGGGCGTTCCATCCCCGGGCCACTGCAGCCACAGTCGATGTCGCTGCGCCCGCGCCACAGGTTGATGGCCATCGCACCGGCATAGCCGCCCAGCAGCAGCGCCGTACCGAGGGCGCCGACCACGCGCAGGGCAGGGGTCAGCAGCAGGATGGCCAGGGCGATTTCCAGCGCCGGCACCATGCGGGCAACGATTCTCAGGCTGTCTGGGGGCAGCAGCGCGTAGTCATCCAGCTGTCGTCGAAAGCGCTGGGGGGCCCGCAGCTTGTGCATCGCGGCGCTCAGCAGGATGACGGCCAGGATGGCCGAGAGCGCCAGGGTAAAAACGGGATAGAGTGTCATGCCGTCCCCCTTAGTGGCTCAGCATCAGGATGGGGGTGCCGGCGATCTCTTCCATGGTGGCCACATGGCTATCCTGGGAGAGGTCGTAGACCTCCATGTCACCCTCTACCGTGCCGCCGAGCAGCAGCGGCGACTCATCCTTGGTGACATGAATGCTCCAGACGTGATTGGGAAGCGTGATCTCGCCGACCTTCTCGCCACTCTCCAGGTCGTAGGCCCAGACAGTATCGCTGGGGTCTTCCCATTTGCGTGGCTCATGGTCAGGGTGCACCAGCGCATAGAGGCGGTTCAGGTGAGGGGAGGCGGCCAGTAGTTGCCAGCCACCGACACCCCAGTTTTCCTGCTGGTGATCTTCACCGAACAGCGACCAGCGCTCGCCGGCCTGAAGCTCGCCATCGACGATATGCACTGGCTGGATCACGCCATCGGTGGTGGTGAAGTAGTAGGTGTCCCCGTTGAGAATGGCCCGTTCGTTCATCAGCTCTTTGTCGGGGTCGAAGAACCGTGTCTTGCTACGACTGACCTCCTGCCCCTGGTCGTCGATCACCACCTTCTGCAGGGTGCCGTCGCCGCAGATGGAGGCGAAGGCGCGATCGCCCACCGGGTAGTTGAGCATGCAGCCCGGAATCTCGATCTCATTGACCATCTCCTGGTTCTTCACATCGACGACGGTGATCGAGGTCGCCGGCGTGAAGTTGTAGGCGTAGACGAAGCGGTCGTCATCGCTGATGGTCAGCATATACAGCTCGGTCAACATGTTGGCGAGCTTGGCGGGGAGTTCGACTTCCCACAGAGGGTTCAGTGTTTGTGCGTCCGTGGCAGTCAGGACATCGGTGCGCTCGCCGCGGGTGCCGCGAGCGTAGAAGATATCGGCCGTATATATCGTGCTTTTATCGTGAGACAGCACCATGGGAGCCATATAACCCGTCGATATGGTGCCGAGAAGTTTCTGCTCGTCGGGATCGACGACGCGAATGCGGGTGGAGAGCGCATGGGTGAAGTTGTTGTCGACGATATAGGTGCGGTGTTGATCCGGTTCGTCGAGGGTCTCGATCGAATAGCTTTCTCTCGCCAGCTGGGCCCAGGCGGTCGATATGAGCAGGGAGCTTAGCGACACGGCCAGCCCCGTGCGATAGAGGGACTTCTTGAGCATCCTGTCTTCCTTTCTTGTTGAATTATTAAGCGAACAACTGCCGGTCAATATTTCTGCCGTATCGAGATGACGGTCGCCGGCATGACTCAATTGAAGGCATATGCTGTTCCGGCCTTTTTTTATATTAGTTTTATTGCCTTGCAGCCTCTGGTATAGCAAAGGGCATCACTCCGCACCGTTGCAGCAGGGAATGATATTGTTGCCATGGGGCAATAATGTGGAGAAGGGCAGCAGCAGTGACGTTGCGTCATCTACCACTGCCCCGAGTCGAGGGGTTGGACCTAGGTGGCATGGTGATTCCGTGATTTTCTACTAGCGCCGAGGGCAGGCCAGCACTCTCGCGGAGAGCAGCACCGCTCAGACTGTTCCGGAGACAGACCCTGTCGCCTTTCACATTACCCTGTTGGCAACTGCGCTAACCCGAAGGGCGGGCCCGCATCGGGGCGCCTGAGTGCCCGGGGCGAGCGTCACTCAAGAGGCCTGCTCCTCGGCCAGCAGCGCCCGGGGTGGCGTGCGCCACAGGCGCAGTGCCGGCAGCGTCGCGGCGAGCAGCGCCACCACCACGGCGGTGGCCAGGGTCAGGGCGATCTCTCCAGGAAAGAGATGCAGCGGCAGCCGCCAGCCGAAGGCGGCCACGTTGATCACCGCCACCAGGCCCCAGGTGATGGCGATGCCCAGCGGCATGGCAACCAGGCCCACCGCCAGTGCCGCGCCACCCAGCTGGGCGAGCTGGACGCGCAGCAGCCGGCCCCTCGGCACGCCCAGGGCCCACATCGGCGCCAGCCGCCGGCGTCGCTCGCGGGCCTGGGCGAGCAGGCTGGCCAGCAGCGCCAGGGCGGCCACCGCCAGGGTCAGGGTGTTGAGGGCGCGGGTGATGGTGAAGGTGCGCTCGAAGATGTCGGTGGCGATGCGCTTGACCTCGGCCTGGTCGCGCAGGGCATCACGGCCCAGGGCGAACTCGCGGCCCAGCGCCGCGGCGAGGGCCTCGGCATCGGCGCCGCGGGTCAGCACGATGCCGATGGAGTCCGCTGGGGCGGCGAAACGCCTGCCCAGCTCGTCGGTGGCCATCAGCACCTCGCCCCGCGGGTTGCCGTAGTCGGGATAGATCGCCGCCACCTGAAGGATCTCCCGGCCGCCGGATGAGGCCAGGGTCAGGCGATCCCCGGGGGCGAGCCCCTCGGCGATGGCCAGCTGCTCGTTGATAAAGGCGGCCCCGTCTCGCAGCGACGCCCAGGCCGCCGTCACATCCTGGTGGGTCTCCAGCAGCGGCCAGGTCGGGGTCAGGCTTTTCCCCGGAGTCAGGCCGAATAGCGAGACCGGCACCTCCAGGGGGCGCTCCCCCGAATCGCCGCTCACCGCCAGCAGGGTGCTCTCGCCGTGGCGGGTGGCCAGGCGCTCCTCCACTTCCGGGCGCTCGCCCAACCAGGCGTGCACCGCCACGAAGCGTTCCGCCGGTGGGTCCAGGTAGAGGTCGGCCACCAGCCGCTGATCGAGCCACTCCAGGAAGGTCAGGCGGAAGCCGCCGACCATGCTGTTGACCCCCAGGCTTGCCGAGAGCGCGATCAGCAGCGCCATCAGCGACAGCGACAGCCGCGGTAGCTGCAGCTGCAGATCGGCGAGCGCCCACTGGGCCAGCGGGCGCCGGCGGGCCAGGCGCGCAAGCCCCGCCAGGGCCGCGGCCAGCAGCGGCGGCAGCCATAGCGCCCCCAGCAGCAGCATGGCGGCCATCAGGGCAAACCCCGCCGCTAGCCCCTCGCCGGCGGGCTGTCGCGACAGCCAGGTCCATAGCCCCAGGCCGCTCAGCGCGACGACTCCGCCGGCCAGGGTCATGCGCCACAGCTGGCGCTGGTAGCCGGTGCGCCATGCCTGGGCGCGGCCGAGGTCGAGCACCGACAGGCGGGCGGCTCGCCACAGTACTCCGGTGCCGGCCAGCAGCAGGCCCCCCAGGGTGACCGCCAGGCCGCCGAACCAGTAGTGCCAGGGCAGGCGCAGCTCCACACCCACCCCGGCACCGTAGAGGCTGCCCAGGGTGGCGGCCACGTCGGGCAGCAGCGCCCGGGCCAGCCACACCCCGCCGGCGATGCCGGCCAGGGCACCGATAACGCCGAACAGCAGCAGCTCCAGGGCCAGGCCGGCCACCAGGGCGCGACCCGACACTCCCAGGGCGCGCAGGGTGCGCAGCATCTCCAGGCGCTGCTCCAGGGCCAGGCCCAGGGCCGCCTGGACGATAAACAGGCCGACGATCAGCGCCAGCAGGGCCAGGGCGGTGAGGTTGAGGTGGAAGCTCTGGGTCAGCTGGCCCGGCGAGACCAGGCGGGTCGAACGGGTCAGGGTGAGGCCTGCCGGGGCCACCTCCAGCGCCCCCGGGGCGCTGACCAGTCGGCTCAGGGTCGCGCCGCTCTCGAGCAGCTTGGCCGCCGCGGCGATATCCATCACCAGCGTGTGGGGTGGCAGCGAGGGGGCCAGGGAGAGCGGCGGCAGTCGCCCCGCCCCCAGGGCAGGCGTCGCGCCTGGTGCGTCATCGAGTGCCAGGCCCAGGGCCGGCAGGGTGTCCGGGGCGATGCGCGTCTGCCAGGGTGGCGTCAGAAAGTCGGTCAGATCACCGGTGTTGTTGGCGGTGGCGAAGACGCTGTCGCCGGGCAGGGTCAGGGGGTCGATGCCGATCAGCGTCAGTCGGGTGCCGTCGGGTGCGGTGAGCTCGCCCTCCAGCAGTGGGGAGACCGGCAGGCCCTGGCGGCGCAGGGCGAGGTAGTCGTCACGGGTCAGGGGGGCGCCATCGAGTCGCTCCAGGCGGTCGAGGCGGGTGGTGAACAGCGCCTCGGCCCGGGCATAGCTCTCCTTGGCCGAGGCGTTGATCGCCTGCACGCCGCTCCACAGGGCGCTGGCCACCCACAGGCCTAGCAGCAGCATGGCCAGCTGGCCGGGGTGGCGGCGGTAGTGGGAGAGCAGGGTGGCGAGTAGCGTGGCAAGCGGGGTGGCCATCACGATATGGACTCCTGCGCGGCCTGTTGCGGCGAGGCCAGCCGGGCGTGCGAGAGCACCAGGCGACGATCCAGAGGGGCGGCGACTCTCGGGCTGTGGGTCACCATCAGCAGCGCACAGCCGGTGTCGCGGACCAGCTCCAGCAGCAGCGCCAGGATAGCGTCGGCGCTGCCCTCATCCAGATTGCCGGTGGGCTCGTCGGCGAGCAGCAGAGAGGGGCGTGGCGCCAGGGCGCGGCCGATGGCCAGGCGCTGCTGCTGGCCGCCGGAGAGCTGCTCGGGATAGCGCCCCTCCAGCCCGGCCAGCCCCAGCCGCTCGATCAGCTCCCTCGACCAGGCACTCTTCTCCACGCCGGCCAGGCGCGCCTGCAGGTGCAGGTTGTCGATCACGCTGAGGCTGGGCACCAGGTGGAACTGCTGGAAGACCAGCCCCAGCCTCTCGCGGCGCAGCCTGGCGCGCTCGGGCTCGCCGAGGGTGGAGACCGCTCGGCCCGCGAGGCGCACCTCGCCGCTATCCGGCAGGTCGAGGCCCGCGGCCAGATGCAGCAGGGTGGACTTTCCGCTGCCCGACTCGCCCATCAGCGCCAGGCTCTGGCCCGCCTCCAGCGTCAGGTCGACGCCACGCAGCACCTCGAGGGGCCCCTGAGGGGTGGTATAGGCCTTGTAGACCTGGTGAAACTCGAGCATGGCGGCCTCCCAGACGCTGGAGTGAGCGGATGCAGTCCAGCCTGGAATGGTGGCACAGAACTCGTGTCAGCCCCAGACGACGGTGGGAGGAGTGTGACCGACGCCATGATCGGGTATAACCGAAGCACTCATGGGCCGGATGGCAAGAGGGAGACGAAGAGCATGACGGTGACGGTGTCACGGCATTTCGTTGGTGAGCTATTCCAGGGTGTGCCGGGCATGGCGGCCGAGCGAGCCAGCCTGCTGCGGCGCGCCGGCATATCGCCGCGGCTGCTGGAGTCGTCACATGGCCGGGTGACCGTCGGGCAGTTTGCCACCCTCTATCGACTGTTGGTCAACGAGTGTGACGACGAGACCCCGGGCTTCTTCTCGCGGCCGCTGCGAGGCGGCACCCTCAAGCTGCTCTGCCTGAGTCTGCTGGAGGCGCCCACCCTCAAGGTGGCCCTGCACCGCTATCGGCTGTTCTTCCATATCCTGCTTGATGATTTTGGCTACGAGATCAGTCATGCCGATGACCTGGTGCGGATCGGCCTGGTGGAACATCGCCCGCCGACGGGCAGCCGAATCCTGGTGCATGAGCTGATGCTCAAGCTCTGGCATGGCATCGCCTCCTGGATGATCGCCCGCAAGATTCCGCCGATCACCCTGGAGTGCGCCTACCCCCAGCCCGCGCATAGCGCCGACTACCGCTACTTCTATCCCGGCCGGCTACTCTTCGATCGCCCCCAGACCGCGATCTACTTCGATCGGGCGGTGCTCGACGAGCCGATCCGCCAGACCAAGCGTCACCTGGGTGCCTTTCTGCAGCGCGCCCCGGCGGACTGGTTCTATGTCTCCTTCGAGGAGCGGCTGCTCTCCCACCGGGTGCGCGAGCACCTGACTCGCCAAGATGCCTATGCCGCCGGGGTGGCCGAGGTAGCCGAGGCGCTGCATATGTCGGTGCGAACCCTGTCGCGCCACCTGGCCGCGGAGGGCACGCGCTTTCAGGCGGTGAAGGACGAGTGCCGACGCGATGTCGCCGTGCAGGCTCTGACTCGCAGCGACCAGCCTCTCGCGAGTATCGCTCAGCGGCTCGGCTTCGAGGACCAGGCCTGCTTCAGCCGCGCCTTTCGTAGCTGGACCGGTGATACGCCCGCCGCCTACCGGCGGGCGGCATTGGCCCATGCCTGCTGACGACGTTGCTGTCGAACTTGTCGTCGGACACACCGGCAACGGCCACTTCGTCGCTCTCAGGACGCAGCCCAATGACCTGGCTGGGTCCGGTCATGCACCACCCTGAAGCAGCTCATGAATCAGCAGCGCTCTATCAACAGCGCGATGCCCTGGCCGCCACCGATGCAGAGCGTGATCAGGCCGTAGCGGCCATCGATACGTTCCAGCTCGGCCAGCGCCTTGATCACCAGGATGGCGCCGGTGGCGCCGACGGGGTGGCCCAGCCCCACGGCACCGCCATTGGGGTTGAGCTTGTCGGCGGGAAACTCCAGCGCATCGGCGACGGCGATGGCCTGGGCGGCGAAGGCCTCGTTGGATTCGATGACATCGATATCGTTGATGGAGAGGCCGGCCTGCTCCAGGCAGCGGCGTACCGCGGGAATCGGCCCCAGTCCCATCAGGAGTGGCTCGACTCCGGCGCTGGTGCCCACGCGCATCCGCGCTCGGGGCCTCAGACCCTGGCGTTCCGCCTCGTCGGCATGGGCCAGCACCAGGCTTGCCGCACCATCGTTGAGGCCCGAGGCGTTGCCGGCGGTGACCAGGCCCTCCTTCTGAAAGGCAGGCCTGAGGCGGGCGAGCTCCTCCAGGGTGACACCGTCGCGCACATGCTCGTCACGCTCGAAGACGCGCTCCTGCTTCCCCTCACGCACGGTGACCGGCACGATCTGCTCGGTAAAGCGCCCCTCGGCGATGGCTCGGGCCGCCTTGTGGTGACTCTGCATGGCAAACCGGTCGACCGTCTCCCGGCTCAGCCCGCAGCGGCTGGCGATGTTCTCGGCGGTAACGCCCATATGGCCACTGCCGAAGGGGTCGCTGAGAATGCCCAGGGTCAGGTCGGTCACCCCGGCGTGGCCCATGCGCAAGCCGCTGCGCGCCTGGGGTGGCAGCAGATAGGCCCCACGGCTCATGGACTCGGCACCGCCCGCCAGGGCGAAGCGGCTATCGCCCAGGGCGATCTGCTGGGCGGCCGACAGCAGCGCCTGCACCCCGGAGCCACATAGGCGATTGACGTTGAAGGCGCCGGCGGCATCGGGAACGCCGGCATCCCGTGCGATATGGCGTGCCAGGTAGGCGTCCTCGGGGCCGGTGGTGATGATATGGCCGTAGACGGCGTGATCGATCGCCTCGGCCTCGACCCCGGCGCGCTTCAACGCCTCCCGAGCGGTGATGGTGCCGAGCTCATGGGGGGCCAGCCCCGCGAGGCTGCCGCCAAAGCCGCCGATGGCGGTGCGGGCGCCGTCCAGGATAACAACGGAATCGAGATGCATAAGGGATCCTCCAGGTTCAGGCCTTGCCCAGCAGCGAGCGGGCGACGACTTCTTTCATGATTTCCGAGGTGCCGGCGTAGATGGTCTGCACTCGGGCATCCAGATAGAAGCGTGAGATGGGGTATTCGCGGGTATAGCCATAGCCACCGAACAGCTGCAGGCAGGTATTGGCGGTGGCGCACTGCATTTCGGTGAGGCGCAGCTTGAGGATGGCAGCCTCGGTAGGGCCCATGGTGCCCTGGCGATACTGGGCCATGCACTTCTCGAGATAGGCACGGCCCATGTCGATATCCGCCCGCACCTCGGCGAGGGTGAAGCGGGTATTCTGGAAATCGCCCACCCGCTGGCCGAAGGCGCGGCGCTCCTTCACGTACTCGAGGGTCAGCTCCAGTGCGCCCTGCATGGCGCCCAGTGCCTGGGCACCGACGCCGAGGCGCTCCCGGGGCAACTCCTGCATCAGGTAGGCAAAGCCGGCGCCTTCCTCGCCGAGCAGGGCATCCTCGGGCAGCTCGATGCCGTCGAAGAACAGCTCGGCGGTGTCGCTGGCGTGCTGGCCGATCTTCTTGATCGGCTGACCACGGGTGAAGCCGGGCAGCGAGGTGTCGACCAGGAACAGCGAGACGCCCTTGGCGCCGGCATCGGGATCGGTCTTGGCACAGACGATCACCAGATCGGCCACCTGGCCGTTGGTGATGAAGATCTTGCTGCCCTCCAGGCGCCAGCCCGCTGGGGTACGCCGGGCCCGGGTCTTGATGGCCGCCAGGTCACTGCCGGCCCCGGGCTCGGTCATGGCGATGGCGCCAATCGCCTCGCCACTGGCCATGGAGGGGAGCCAGCGCTGCTGCTGCGCCGGGGTGGCGATATGCAGCAGGTAGGGCATGACGATATTGGCGTGGATGTTGTAGGCGCTGGCCAGCCCGCCGAAGCCGTGCCGCGAGATCTCCTCGATGACCAGCTGGGTAATGGCGACGTCGGCGCCGGCTCCACCCAGGGCTTCCGGCATGTCGATACCCAACAGCCCCGCCTCACCCATCTGGCGCCAGAGTGCGCGAGGCATCTCGCCGGCTTCCTCCCAGGCCTCATAGTGGGGAGTGACCTCCTGTTCGAGGAAACGGCAGATCATGTCGTGAAACAGCGGGGTCATCTCGTCCTGTGGTGTACTCACGGTCACGGGTGAAGCTCCTTGCGCAGGTGTCGCTTGAGAATCTTGCCGGCGGTGCTCTTGGGCAGCGCATCACTGAAGTGAATCTGCTTGGGTACCTTGTAGTGGGCCATGCGGGCTCGGGCATGCTCGATCAGCGCCTCCTCGCTGACTTCCTCCCCCTCCTTGAGCACCACCACGGCGGTGATCGCCTCGATCCACTTCTCATCCGGCAGGCCGATCACGGCCACCTCGGAGACGGCGGGGTGCTGGAACATCACGTCTTCCACCTCGCGACTGGCCACCAGCACACCCCCGGTATTGATCACGTCCTTGATGCGATCGACGATGAACAGATAGCCCTCCTCATCGAGGTAGCCCACATCGCCAGAGTGGAACCAGCCGCCAAGAAACGCCTCTTCGGTCATCTCGGGCTTGCCCCAGTAGCCGGTGAGCAGCTGAGGCGAGCGATGAATGATCTCGCCCTGCTCCCCGGCCGGCACGTCGTTCATCTCGGCGTCGACGATGCGGGTCTCCACGGTGAGGATGGGGCGCCCCGCCGAGGCCGGCCTGGCATCGTGCTCCTCGGGGCGCAGCACCGTGGCCAGCGGGGCGATCTCGCTCTGGCCGTAGCAGTTGTAGAGCCCTACCCCGGGGATGCGGCGATGCAGCTCCTCCACCACCGGAACCGGCATGATCGAGGCACCGTAGTAGGCCTTCTTCAGGCGGCCGAGATCATGCCGATCGAACTCCGGATGGCGCAGCAGGCCGATCCACACCGTGGGCGGGGCGAAGAATGACACGATGCCGTGCCGCTGGATCTGTGCCAGGCAGTCGTCCGGGGCCGGCGCCTCGCGAAGATGTATCGGTGCGCCCAGCAGCAGGGCCGGCATCAAGAAGACGTGCATCTGTGCCGAGTGATAGAGGGGCAGGGCGGCCAGCATCGGCTCGTCGGCCTTGATATCCAGCTCCACCATGCAGGCCATGTACTCGGCGAGCAGGGCCTGGTGGGTCATCATCGCCGCCTTGGGGGCGGCGGTTGTGCCCGAGGTGTAGAGCAGCTGGGCCAGGCTCTGGCTATCGAGCATGACCTCGGGCTCGGAGGCATCACCCGTGCCGAGGGCCTCCCGAATCACATCGAAATCGTCACCCTCCTGAGCATGCAGGGTGCCGGAAAGTACCAGGTCACGGCCCCGGCAGGCGGCCTCCACCTTGTCGGCCAGGCTGAGGTCGCTCAGCAGGCCGCTGGCGCCGGACTGTTCGAGGATATAGCTGAGCTCCTCGCTGCTCAGGGCGAAATTGATCGGCACATGCACCAGGCCGGCACGGGTGGCGGCCAGCCAGGCAATCACATAGGCGTCGGAATTCTTGCCGTAGACCGCCAGGCGATCCCCCGGCTCGAGGCCCAGGGCCAGCAGGCGGTTGGCCACCCGGTTCACTGCCCGGTCGAGTTCGCCATAGGTCCACTGACGATCGTTGAAGGTCAGTGCCGAACGGACGGCGTGCTTGCGGGCGGTGCGCCCCAGGGCGGCGCCGATGGTGTGCTGCTGGATGCGATTCTGCATGGTCATCTCATCTCCACGAGTTGTGCTGTCTTGTTGGGGGGAGAGGGGCGTCAGGCATCACTGGGCGTGATCAGGCGGCAGTCGCTCTGGTCCAGGGGCCGAAACGCTTCCGCGGCGGGAATGGTGCGTACCAGGCGGAAGATATCGTCCTCGTCGGCGGCTTCCTGCGGTGACTTCACTTCCACCAGGTACATGTCATGAACCATGCGCCCGTCCTCGCGGATATAACCACCGCTGGCGAAGATGTCGTCGATCGGAGTCGCCGCCATCTGGGCGCGTACCGCCTGGGCCTCATCGGTGGCGGCCGACTCGATGGCCTGCAGCATGTACGACGAAAAGTCGCTGCTGGGGAAGGGGTGGCGGATGCTGCCGACCACGTTGCCGCCACTTTCCTCCACCACTCGCGCGACATCGCGCTCCAGGGCGTGGCCGAAGGAGTAGTCGGCGCTCAGCAGGTACCAGTCGGTGTTGCCTTCCCGGGTGATGGCACTGGCAGTGCCGTTGGACATGGCCCAGGTGTCGTAGACCCAGTGGACATGGTTGGGTGAGCAGTTTTCGTTGGTGATGCTCGAGGAGACCGCACCGTTGACCAGTCCCAGGCGGTTCTCCTCCTCGAGGAGCTTGACGGTGGCAAGCGTTACCGAGGAGGCCACCAGGCCGGTCACCATGTCCACGTTGCGCTCGTCGATCCACTCGCGTACCACGCTGGAGCCCACGTCGGGGCTATTGCGGTCATCGGCACTGAACAGCACCACCTTGGCACCGGCCACCTTGCCTCCCATGTCCTCGATGGCCATCCGGATGGCGTCTTCGCCCAGGGGGCCGATGGGGTCTCGATAGGCGCCGGTCATGTCGGCCAGGTAGCCGATGCGGATCTCGTTATCGGTGATGGCGGCGGTGGCGGCCTGTGAGGCGAGCAGCATGGAGGCGGCGAGAGCACCGAGGGCAGGCGTGCGGGTAGGGATCATGTGGGTGCCTTTGCGTTTTTGCGTTGTTGTTGTCGATCTTGGAGCGGGTGGTGAACCGGTGCCCCGTGACCCATGGTAGGAACAAAGATCGGGAAGGGGTTGATCTATCGGGCCAGGATTTTTGCATTTACTGCCAATTTTTCGGCCATATCGCCGTGCTGGCGGAATCAAGGCCTCGGTTAGTCGACATATGCGGCCAAGATATGAGACCCCCAATAACGCAAGGAGGCGCCCGAAGGCGCCTCATGCTGACTGGTCAAACTCGGTGGCTGAGTGGTTGAGTAGCTGAGTGGCTGAGTAGCTGAGTGGCTCAGTGATCGTGACCATGATCCTCGTGATCGTGGTCCTCTTGGCCCGGCTCGGCCAGGGCGTCGTGCAGGGTGTGAGCGTTGTGGCGGATCATGCCCAGCCAGGTGCTGGCCTCGCCTTCGCTGGCCAGGGCGTCGGCGTAGAGGGTGCCGGCGATGGGCAGGCCGGTCTCCTCGGCCAGCTGCTCGAGCAGGGCGGGGCTGGTCATGTTCTCGTGGAAGAGGGCGCGCACATCCTGCTCGTGGATCACCTCGATCAGGCCGGCCATATCGGCGGCGCTGGGTTCGGCGTCGGTGGAGAGTCCCTGGAGTGACATAAAGCGCAGCCCGTAGGCGTGGGCGAAGTGGCCGAAGGAGGCGTGACCGGTGATGACGCTGGTGGTGGCGGGGATCTCGTCGATCAGCGCGCGGACCTCGTCATCGGCCGCCTCGATCGCGTCGATATAGCGGGCCGCGTTGGCGGTATAGGCATCGGCGTTCTCCGGGTCGGCCTCGACCAGGCCGTCGCGGATATTGGCCACATAACGCTTGCCGGCGATCAGGTTCTGCCAGGCGTGGGGGTCCTGGTCGCCATGGTCATGCGCATCTTGGCTGGCGTGGCCATGTGCGTCCTGGTCGCCGTGCTGCTCGTCCTGGTCACTGTAGTCATGCTCGTTATGGCCACCGTGCTCCTCATGCTCGGCATCGACCAGCCCCTCGATGCCCTCCGTGGTGACCACCAGTGGCCCGGTGTAGTCGCTGGCTGCCACCAGGCGCTCCATCCAGCCCTCGAACTGCAGGCCGTTGAAGACCACCAGATCCGCCTCGGCCAGGGCTCGGGCGTCGGTGGGCCGCGGTGAATAGACATGGGCATCGCTGTTGGGCCCCACCAGGGAGGTGACCTCGACATGTTCGCCACCGACATTCTCGACCATATCGGCGAGGATGCTGAAGCTGGCCAGCACCTGCACGGGCTCCTCGGCATGGGCGGTGGGCAGGGCGAGCAGGGCGGCCAGGCCCAGGGCATTGATGGCGGGGGACAGCGGACGCATGACAGGGGATCTCCGTTGAGTCATTCGGGTTCCGGGGCGCCCAGCGGCGTGGCGCGGCGACGCAGCCGGGCGAGCAGGCTGTGGTGGCGACCCACCAGGGCCGAGAGCAGGTAGCCGCTCCCGGCGAGCAGGATGATCGAGGGGCCCGAGGGCAGGTTGAGATGATAGGAGAGCAGCAGCCCGCCGCTGCTGGCGATCAGGGCGACCAGGATGGCGATGCCGATCAGCCCCTCGAGGCGCTGGCTCCAGAAGCGGGCGGTGGTCGCCGGCAACATCATCAGGCCCACCGCCATCAGGGTGCCGAGGGTCTGGAAGCCGGCGGTCAGGTTGAGCACCACCAGGCCCAGGAAGACGCCATGGATCAGGCTCACCGGGCTGCCCTGGCCACGCAGGAACAGCGGGTCCAGGCACTCCACCACCAGGGCGCGGAAGATCACCGCCAGCACCACCACGATCAGGCTGCTGATGGCGGCGATCAGCAGCAGGGCGGTGGTGTCGACGGCCAGTATCGAGCCGAACAGCACATGGGTGAGGTCGACGCTGCTGCCACCCATGGAGACCAGCATGACGCCGGCGGCCAGCGAGATCAGGAAGAAGCTGGCCATGGCCGAGTCCTCGCGGTGGCCGGTCATCTGCGACACGCTGCCGGCCAGCACCGCGACCAGCAGGCCCGAGAGGATGCCGCCCAGGCTCATGAGGGGCAGCGAGAAGCCGGCGGCCAGGAAGCCCAGGGCCACTCCGGGCAGGATGGCGTGGGCCATGGCATCGCCGATCAGGCTCATGCCGCGCAGCATCAGGAACACCCCCAGCGGCGGTGCGGCCAGCGACAGCGCCAGGCCGGCCACCAGGGCGCGCTTCATGAAGCCGTAGTCGAGGGGGGCAAGCAGCCAGGCGTCAAGCAGTTCCAGCATCGAAGGTATCCGGGAAGGTGAGGGGCAGGCGGGGGGCACGGGGCGGCTGTCCGGCGTAACGCTCCAGCAGAGAGGCGGGGTTCGCCCAACGGCCGTGGCCACCGGTCAGTATCAGCACGTCATCGGCCAGGCGCGAGAGCTGCTCCAGGTCATGCAGCACCACCACGATGGTGGCGCCATTCCGGGCCATGTCGCGCAGCACATCCATCAGCACGTCCACCGTCTCGATATCGACGTTGGCGAAGGGCTCGTCGAGCAGCAGCAGCTCGGCCTCCTGCATCAGGGTGCGGCCGATCAGTGCGCGCTGGCGCTGGCCGCCGGAGAGCTCACCCAGCTGGCGATGGGCCAGGTGCGAGATGCCCAGGCGCGCCATGATCTCGCGGCCGCGGCGGTAGTGGGCCGCACAGTACCCCTTGAGGGCGCCGTGGCTGGGCCAGCTGCCGGTCATGATCAGCTCTTCCACGCTCATCGGGAAGGTGAGATCCAGGGCCAGCTGCTGGGGCAGCCAGGCACGGCGCTCCTTGGGCACCTGGCAGGCCACCCGGCCGGAGATCGGTCGCAGCATGCCCATGATGGCGCTGATAAGGGTGCTCTTGCCGGCCCCGTTGGTGCCCATCAGGGCGGTGATGGCCCCGTCCTGGAAGCGACCCTCCAGATGCTCCAGCACGGTGCGCCCGCCGCGGGCCAGGGTCAGGTTCTCGAGCTGCAGGCGTGACATCACACCCCCCAGCCGGCGGCCCAGGCCACCGCCAGCCACAGGGCCACCAGCGGCAGTGCCGCCAGCAGCAGGCGGCGGGTGGCCGAAAGCGACATCAGCGAGAAGTGGCAGGGTCCTTCCGGGCGGTGCCGGTGTCTGCGGTGTGCCATGGGGTCCTCTGGGCAGTAGGCGGCGGAAAGCGGCAAAGGTTATAACATAACAAAATGCCGGCTGACCAGTGCCTATAGGCCGACTGGCCCCTGCCTGGAGCGGTCGCTGCGCGGGGCTTCGTAGGGGGGGGGGCCTACAGCCCCAGGGCGTGACGCATCACCGCGCGCTTGGCACCCTCCAGGCGCTCGGCCACGGCCATGCCGGCGGCACCGGCGTGGCGCAGCGGGGCGGCGCCGGTGAAGACATGGTGGAAGGTCTCCATGGCGGCGATCATCGCCAGGGTCTGGGGGCGCCGCTCCCGGGCATAGCCGGCCAGTGGCGCCCGGCCGCCGGGGTCGTGCCGCGACCGGAAGGCATTGATCACCCGCCGGCTCAACGCCTCGGCGTCCTGCATGCCCAGGTTGAGTCCCTGGCCGGCCAGCGGGTGGATCACATGGGCGGCATCGCCCACCAGCGCCAGGCGCGGGCGCACATAGCGTTCGGCATGGCGACGCCGAATGGGGAAGCTGGCCCGCCCGAGCACCTCCTCCACGCCGCCCAGGCGAGTGGGAAACTCGTGCTCGATGGCCAGGCGCAGCGCCTCGTCATCCAGCGCCTCCCGGGCCAGGGTGGCCTCGGCAGTGTCGTACCAGATCAGCGAAGCGTAGTGACCGGGCAGCGGCAGCATCGCCTGGGGCCCCCGGGGGGCGAAGCGTTGCCAGCTGACATCCTGCTGAGGCAGCCGGGTACGCACGTTGGTGATCAGGGCGCGCTGGCCGTAGTCCTCGTCGCGGGTGGCGATGCCGGCCAGCTCCCGGGTGTGGGAGCCGGCGCCGTCGGCACCCACCACCAGCCGCGTCGCCAGCAGGCGGCCGTTATCGAGCTCCAGCAGGCAGCGGTGCCCGCCGGGCACCCAGGCCACCGGGCCGGCGTGGCAGATCGTGGTGACGCCAGGCAACTCGGCCAGGCGCTGCCACAGGGCGCGACGGATCACCCGGTTCTCGACGAAGAAGCCGAAGTCGGGCAGTTCGAGGTCGATGGCACTGAAGCGGATATGGCGCTTCTCGGCCGCATCGCTCGCCTCGATATGGCGGAAGGGGCAACGCCGCGACTCGGGAATGAAGGACCAGGCGCCGACCTCCTCCAGCAGGCGCTGGGAGGCGAGGTTGAGCGACGATACCCGCAGGTCGAAGGGAGCGTCATCGGGAATCGCCGCCGGTGGAGCGCCGCCCTCCACCAGTGCCACGCGCATGCCGGCCTGACCCAGCGCCGCCGCCACGGCCGCCCCGACCATGCCGCCGCCAACGATGACCGCATCCAGGGTGTCGTTCATGCCTCTCTCCTCGCCAGGTGCCTTGCCAGATTGCCGTACGGGGCTGGCAGCATAACGCGTTCGGCGACGCCATGGGATTCGAGAGCGCTCCAGATCCTTGTTTGAATGTTCATTTAAAATAAATCATGCTGAAAATACGACGCTTCCAATACAACACGAAACGCAAAGGAGTCTCCGATGAATCAGCGACTCAGTGGCCTGGTGCTGGCCGGCCTGCTGGCGGGTGCCTCGGGCGTGCAGGCCGATGTCAGCATCACTCGTGGTGCGACTGCCATACCCGACGGTGAAGCCCAGGCCGACCAGGACCTGACCGTCGCCAACGATCGACTGGCCTTTGCCATCGCCACGGAGTCACGCCCACCCTGGGGCGTGCCACGCGGAACCCTGGTGGACCTGGCCGCGGTCAAGGATGGCGAGATCGACCTCGACCGTATCGCCTTCGCCGACTTTATTCCCAATAACTGGTCCGCCTGGCCCAACGACGGCAAGGAAGTGGAGATCGTCGAGGACACTCCCGAGCGTGCCGTGGTGCGCATTCGGCGCAACTGGGCCGATGCCTGGGTGACCACCACCTATACGCTGGAAGCCGGTAGTGACCGGATCCACCTCCATACCGAGCTGGAGAACGCGGGCGAGGAGCCCCTCGAGGCCATTCGTTCAGGCTTTACCCTGTGGCCGGATACCGGCTACCTGTTTGGCGTGCCCGGCCTCGGTGATGCCAAGGAGACCACCGCCGAGAACGCGCGCAGCGATCGCATGGTGGCCTATGACCGTGACTGGGCCTTTGCCCTGCATGCGCCCTATTTCGACCGCGTCAACTATCAGGGCCAGGACATGTACCTGGAGCATGATCTGGCGCCCGGTGAGTCGCGCACCTTCGAGGGCTGGCTGCAGGTGGTTCCGGATGGCGACCTGGCACCGGTAGTCGCCGCCGAGGCCGAGCGTCGCGGTGAGGCGACCGGGCGCTTGAGCGGTAGCCTGCGCAACGATCAGGGCGAGGCGCCATCGGATGGCCTGGTGATGATCGAGAAGGATGGCCATCCCTATGCCTGGACACTGGCAGAGGAGGGTCAGTACGCGATCGACCTGCCTGAGGGCGACTACTCGGCCTATGCCACGGGGCTTGGCCACGCGAGCAGTGAGCCTGTGTCGCTGAGTATCGCGGCGGGTGACACGGAAACGCTCGATGTCGATGGCCTGAAGGGGCCCGGCACGCTCAATCTCGAAGTGCGTGAGGCGGGCTCCGATACTCCTCGCGACGCACGCCTGGTGATCCTCGAGGGCCAGCAGCCGCCGGTGGAGTTCCTCGGCAAGCAGACCTTCTTCACCGAGCTGGAGCCCGCGGGCCAGGCCAGGCTCGAGCTGGCACCCGGCGACTATCGTCTGGGGGTGAATGCCGGTGCCGGCTTCACCGCCAAGGCCCAGGAGCTTGAGGTCAGCCTGGCGTCCGGCGAGACGGTCGACGAGACCTTCGTTATCGAGCGGCTGGCTGAGCCCAACGACCAGGACTGGTACGGCGGTGACCTGCACCACCATGCCAACGTGCTGGAGGGCACCACGCCGCCCGAGATGGTGGTGCGCGCCCAGCTGGCCACGGATCTCGACCTGACCTTCGTCAGCGACCACGACTCCACGGTCAACCATGCGGAGTTTCAGGCGCTCTCCGAGCGGCGTGGGGTGCCCTTTATCCCCTCCATCGAGATCTCGCCCTCCTGGGGGCATCAGAACCCCTTCCCCATCGACATCGGTGCAGAGCTGCAAGTTGACCCGGGCACCGATAGCGTACAGGACGTGCTGGCCGAGGCCCGGCGTCTCAACGCCGAGGTGATCCCGCTCAACCACCCCTTCAACGACTATGGCTATCTCCGCAATCTAGCCGCCGACAATGTACCCGGTGGCTTCGCGACCGGCTTCGACCTGCTGGAGATCAACGCCGAGGTCGACAATGAGCCGACCGTGGCGACCGCCCATAATCTCTGGGACGTCGGCACAGGCGTCTACTTCACCGCCGGCACCGACACCCACGATGCCTGGAACGACCTTACCGGCCGTATCCGCATGATGGCACGGGTGCCTGGCGAACTGACGCCGCGTGCCTTTGCCCGGGCCCTCAAGAATGGCCACGGTTACGCCACCGAAGGTCCGCTGCTGTATCCGCGCAACGGACTGTTCGGCGATACGCTGCGCCTGACCGAAGGTGAGACCTACACCTGGACGCTGGACGTGGAGGCCGTGGATGGCCTGGCCGAGGCACGCCTGATCGGTCGCGGCGGCGAGGTCCTGCAGACCGTTGCGCTGGATGGTCGCCAGGCGGAGCTGGCACTGGAGCTTGATAGCGACGTGGAGGGCTGGGTCGCCCTGGAGGTGGACGATCAGGATGACGATACCGCCTGGAGTAACCCGCTGTGGATCCAGCGCGATTCAGCAGACGCGTACACCGCAGCACTCGATGACTAATGGCGCACCTTGACTGCGCGAGTCGTTAACAAGGCCGCACCCTTCGGGGGGCGGCCTTGCTCTTTTTATGGTTATGGTGTGGCCTTTCCTTTTCCTTTTCCTTTTCCTTTTCCTTTTCCTTTTTCATTTGCATGCCCGGGGGCAATCGCGTCGAGGCTGCCATCTCCCCATGATCCGGGAGTGTGGTCGGGAGGCGGGCTTATAGGGGCCCGCTATTCGCCGAACTGCTCGGTATCGACCTCGGCCTGCGGCCCTTCGGCATAGCGTGCGCCGGAAATACGCGGCGGGGCGAACAGCGCATCCAGGCTCGTTACGTCGTCGGCGCTAAGGGTCAGCTCCTTCGCGGCCAGGTTCTCGCGCATATGGGCCACGCGGCGGGTGCCGGGGATGGGCAGGATGTCGTCGCCCTTGGCACGCAGCCAGGCCAGGGCGAGCTGGCCAGTGGTGGCTTCCCGCTCGTGGGCCAGGCGCTCGAGTTCGGTCAGCAATTCCAGATTGCGGGTGAGGTTCTCGGTGGTGAAGCGGGGCATGCCGAGGCGTACATCGCCCTCGACCAGACTCTCCCGCTCGCGGACCGACCCGGCGAGGAAGCCACGCCCCAGCGGGCTGAAGGCCACGAACAGGGTATCGGCCTCGCGGCACGCCTCGAGTACCGCGATCTCGGGGTTGCGGGTCCATAGCGAGTACTCCGTCTGCAGCGCGGCGATGGGGTGCTCGGTGCGCGCCCGACGCAGGGTGGCCGCGGATACCTCGGAGAGGCCGATGGCGCCGATCTTGCCCTCCTCCATCAGTCGACCCAGTGCGCCCACACTCTCCTCGATGGGTACCCCCTTGTCCCAGCGGTGCAGGTAGTAGAGGTCGAGGTGGTCGGTCTGCAGGCGCTCGAGGCTCGCCTCGCACTGGCGGCGCAGGGTGGCCGGGCGGCCATCGATCACCTTTCGGCCCAGCTCGGGGTCGATGGCCATGCCGCACTTGCTGGCCAGCAGAATCTCGTCACGCTTGCCGGCGAGCGCCCTGCCCACCAGGCGCTCGTTGGCGGTGGCGCCATACAGGGTGGCGGTGTCGAAGTGGCGATAGCCCATCTCGAACGCTTCCTCCAGGGCGCGCCGCCCCTCGGCCTCCGAAAGCGAGTGGCCGTAGCCGTGGGAGAGATTCATGCAGCCCAGGCCGATGGCGGGGGAGGAGACGGCCTTGAGGCGAGCGATCAGGGGGTTCATCACGGTTCCTTGCAGTGTGTTCAGAGATGGCAGGCGACAATCTTCACCACGCGGCCAAGTGTCAGGCTCGGTTCACCTGGCGATGCAGATGAGGGCGTCCCCCATGGTCACCGCCTGGGCCCCGAGAGTATCAAGATACGCCATCCCGTTGGCCGCTACCTGATACCGTTTCTTGTCTCCAGGCGGAAGGGCAGGTCGGGTCGACGCCACCTGATCGGTTGACCAGGCGTCGAAATTTGAGCGATCGCTCAAGATGGGTTAGGGTGACCAATGAAACACGGCGTAGCCATGCATGCGTCTAAATTTGAGCGATCACTCAAGCGCGTGCTGGTCCCGACGACATGTTGTCGGTCTACCGCTACTTTACCTGACTCAAGGATTCGCCAAATGACCGAATTTACCCTTCACGACAAGCAAAGCGCACCAGAAGAAAGCCAGAAGCTTCTTGATAACTCCATACAAGCCTTCGGCATGGTCCCGGGCCTGCACGCCGTGATGGCGGAGGCGCCCGGCCTGCTCGATGCTTACCAGCAGCTTCACCAGCTGTTTCTGGACAGCAGCTTCAATGACGAAGAAGTGACCGTGGTATGGCAAACCATCAACGTTGAGCATGCGTGCCACTACTGCGTGCCCGCGCATACCGGCATAGCCAAGAGCATGCAGGTGGACGATGCCATCACGGAGGCCCTGCGCAACGAAACTCCGCTGCCTACGGCACGTCTGGAAGCCCTGCGAGACTTCACGCTTGCAGTGGTGCGCGGGCGCGGAAACGTCGAGGACAGCGACGTTCAGGCATTCCTGGAGATGGGCTTCACCAAGCGTCAGATCCTTGAGGTGGTTCTGGCGGTGGCGCAAAAGGTCATGAGCAATTACACCAACCACCTTGCCGATACACCGCTCGACGAACCCTTCAAGAAGTTCGAGTGGCACAAGGTCAGCTGAGATAGGGAGACGACGTGAATAATCTGACAGCAGTCGATGAAGGCAGTTACGTCGACGAGGTAGTGGAAAGCCACAAGCCCGTACTGATCAAGTTCTGGGCGCCGTGGTGTGCACCCTGCAAGATGCTCGACCCGGTAATCGAATCCATCGCCGAGGAGCGCAGGGAGACCCTCAAGGTGGTGACCCTCAATGTCGATGAAGCGCCGGTGCTGGCTGCCCAGAATGGCGTGCGGGGCCTGCCTACCGTGACCCTCTACAGGGAAGGGGAAAAGCTCGAGTCACTCAGTGGAGTGCAGCCCAAGGAGAGCCTGGACGCCCTGCTGGATCGCAACATCCGAGGCTAGGCGCCTGGGTATCGAGAGGCGTTACGTGGCCCGTTGAGGAGATCGCCTCAACGGGCCACGCCTTTACCGCTCAGTGAGCAGAGGAGCGCAGCGCTTCCAGAGAGGATGCCATGTCGTCGGCCAGAGCATGTACGGCTGCACTATCGACATCGCGCTGGGCGAAGGAGCGCAGCCCCATCACCTCGGCCTGTAACCGTCGGCCAAGCCGGGTGGGGTCGAGCTCCTCGTCCAGCTCTCCTGTCTGCTGGGCCTTCGCGAAGCTGTCGATAAAGCGCTTCTCCATCGTCGTCAGTAGCGCCTCTGCTTTCTCTCGGGCGTCCTTCTCCCGCTCCCCCAGTTCCAGCAGGCTCTTGACCAGCATGCAGGCACGGCTGGGTACCGCTTGATCGCGAAGCCCGCCAAGCTGGCGCAAATAGGCAGCCAGTCCGGCTAGCGGTGACTCGTGAGCCGCCAGGGTGCGCTCAAGCTCAACCAGTGCCAGGTGGGCATAGCGCTCCAGCGCTTCCTGGAATAGCTGACCCTTGCTGCCGAAAGTGGCATAGATACTCCCGGGGTGCATCTCCAGCGCCCGCTCGAGATCCTTGAGTGAGGTGTCATGAAACCCCTTGTGCCAAAATAGCTGCAAGGCACGTTCCAGAGACTCTTGCCGGTTGTGTTGTGTAACTCGGGACATGATGCCGGTCCATGATTTAAGCGCTTCAACCCTTGAGGATAAAGCTTGAGTGATCGCTCAATGCTATCCTTTCGGCCCTGCCATCGTCCAGCCGTCGCCATTCGGCGCTGGCCGTCAATGAAAGCAGAAAAGTGCCTCCTACACGGCTGATTAAGCGGCTTGTCACGATGCTCGATCGCACCGATTTCGTCTCGAGGGGCGGTGAAGGCATGGCACTTTTCTACGCATTGACTGCTTCCATGCATTGGCTGCGACCAAAAAAGAGATGATGTGGCCTGCATCATCTTCCCGCTCGCAATCGCTATCCGGTGGCCCCCATGGGCCGGGTCCTCTCCGTGCAAGCCTGACTCGTCTGCCGGGACGCACCTGCCCAGTTGGGCGAACGTCGCGATTTCCTATCACCGAGCATGTGGTAGGTTGGCCGGTGATGCGCCCCCTATCGGCGCCACCTTCCAAGGATCACGGAGCGCCAGGCATGGCCAAGCCCTTTCTACTCTTACCGCGCTACCGCGTGCTGCTGGCCGGGTTGTTCAGCCAGCTGCTGTGTGTGGGCGTGGCGCGTTTCGCCTATACCCCGCTGCTACCGGTGATGCAGCAGCAGACCTGGCTGAGTGACGCCCAGGGAGGCTGGCTGGCCGCTCTCAACTACGCCGGCTATATGCTCGGGGCACTGACAGCGGCCTCCATCAGCAGCATCCGGCTCAAGGATACGCTCTACCGCCTCACCCTGGTGCTGGCGCTGCTCTCCACCGCCGGCATGGCGCTGGCCGAAAGCTTCTGGCTATGGGCGACGATGCGCCTGGTGGCCGGCTTCTCCAGCAGCGGCGCCATGCTGCTCGCCTCGGGGCTGATCCTGCACTGGTTGATCAGCCATCGGCAGCGTGGCGAGCTTGGCATTCACTTCGCCGGGGTCGGCCTGGGCATGCTGCTGGCGGCCCTGGCGGTCGAGCTGATGCTGCGACTCTCGTTTGACTGGCAGGCTCAATGGTGGGGCTTCGCCGCCCTGGCCGTGGCGCTGCTGATCCCCGCCTGGTGCTGGCTGCCGAGACCCGCGAAGCCGGCACCGGGCAGCGGGGGAGAGCAGCGCCGGGCCCAGCCGCCCAGCCGCACCTTTATGAGGCTGATGCTGGCCGCCTACTTCTGTGCCGGCTACGGCTACGTGATCAGCGCGACCTTTATCGTCGCCATCGTCGAGCGCGAGCCGCTGCTGGCCGGGGCCGGCAACTGGACCTTCGCCCTGGTGGGCCTGGCGGCGGCGCCCGCGGTAATGCTGTGGGATCTGATCGCGCGCTGGATCGGCTATCTCGGCGCGCTGATCGCCGCCATGGGCCTGCAGGTGGTGGGGATCGTGCTGCCGGCGGTGACCGACAGCCTGGCGGGGGTGCTGGCGAGTGCGGTGCTCTACGGCGGCACCTTCCTGGGCTGTGTCAGCCTGGTGCTGACCATGGCCGGCCGGCTCTACCCCCAGAGCCCGGCGCGCATGATGGGGCGCATGACACTGGCCTATGGCGCCGCCCAGATCATCGCCCCGGCGCTGACCGGCATGCTGGCCGAGGCCACCGGCCACTACGATATCGGCCTGTGGCTGGCGGGTGGCTTCGTCGCCCTGGGGGCGGTGCTGCTGGTGTGGCTGCGCGGGGTGGACCAGACCGCCCAACGGCTGGATGCCGAGGCCAAGGCTGTGGCCTAGTGCACCGTTGGGCGATTCGCTTACCTCAGTCGTCGATGCCGAGCATCACATCCGAGGCCTTGATGACTACCTGAACCTCGCTGCCCACGGCGATGCCGAGCTCCTCGATGGCGTCGCTGGTGATCATCGACTTGATGGTGTTGCCGCCGCCGATATCGACGCGGACCTGGCTGTTGACCGGGCCCTCCTTCACTTCCAGCACGGTGCCCTTGATCACGTTGCGTGCGCTGATCTTCATCCTTGAGTCTCCTCGAGTGTGGTGGGTCAGGGGCATTGGCCCCTGTCAGGCGGCGTGCCCTCGGCGCGCCTGCGCACAAGATGCCGGCGCAGGCGCTCGCTGGCAAGTCCTACCCCCAGGCCAATCAGCGCTCCTCCGAAGAGAGTTGCCACGGCGGTGGCGGCGATTACCGGCCGACAGTCGGGGCGGGCGTCGAAAAGCCGCCTGCTCAACGTCAGCTCGAGCCCGGCAAAGGCCAGCAGGGCACCGACCACCGGCGTGGGAATCGCCGCCAGCCAGGTGATCACGGCGCTACCCTGCAGCGCGGCCAAAGCGCAGGCTGCCGCCATGGTCAGCGGAGCGATCAGGCTACGGGCGCCGAAGCGATAGTGGGCGGCCATGCCACCGGCGCCGTGACACATCGGCATGGCCCCCAGCGGCGTCAGCACCAGGTTGAGCAGCCCGCTGGACGCCGCCAGGCGACGTTCGCTGACGCGTGAGGCGGCGGCCGGAAACAGTGACCGTGATACGGCGGTGGCCACCACCACGGCATTGAGCAGCGTCAGCGGCAGCTGGGCCAGGATCCCGCCTGCCACCGATGGAAGCGAGATGCCTTCGCCCGCCGGCGTCGAATGCACTGCCTCGGGCAGTGCGTCAGCCGGCACCAGCCAGATGGCGGCGATGACCACGACCAGCGCCCAGGGCCCACGTGACCATCGCCAGGACAGGCCCAGGGCGGCCACGGCCGGCAGTGCCAGCCACCAGCCTGCGGCCATCATCTCGAACGCGAGTGCCATCAGCATCAGGCCCAGGCCGGCCTGCAGGCCGACCGTCACGGACTGGGGCAGCGCCCGGGCCGCACGGCCAAGATAGGGAGTGGCGGCCAGCGCCAGCAGTACCAAACCAAGCGTGGCGCCGGCCAGGGCCGTTTCACCGGCGGTGAGGCCGCCGACAAGTATCATCGCGCCCAGCGCCTTCATCGGTTGCACGGCGATGGGCGCGCGGTAGAGCAGGGCCACCAGCAGATAGCCGATGGCGAGGCCGACAAACACCGGCCGCGGCGACAGCACGCCCAGGGCAGTCGCCGCGATCACATAGGGCAGCAGCGTGCCCAGGTCGCCGAAGGCGCCGGAAATGTCGCCGCTTAGCGCCGCCAGGGTCTGCCGGCGAGGTCGCCATGGGGTAAAGGAAGACATACTCTCCACTGTAGCGCCTTGGCGCAGGAACCGAACCCAGGTGGCCTGTTCGCTACCGCCGTCGCCATATCATTTACCACCGCAATCACCACAGTAATCACCACCCCAGGAGTGACCCGACCATGGCTGAACGCGTGATCCTGACCACCTCATCGCACCTCGAGGGCTACCGAGTCACCGAGCATATCGACATCGTCTCCGCCGAATGCGTGTTCGGCATGAACGTTCTCAAGGACATGTTCGCCGGCTTCCGCGACTTCTTCGGCGGGCGCAACAAGTCGTCCCAGAACGCGCTGCGCGATGCCAGAAAGACCTGCCTGGATGAGCTGCGAAAGGAGGCGGAATCCGTGGGCGCCAATGCGGTCATCGGCATCGACCTCGATTACAGCGAGATCTCCGGCGGCGGCAAGTCGATGCTGTTTCTGGTGGCGACCGGGACCGCGGTGAAGGTCGCTAAGGGGTGAGATGACCGCGGAGGAGCCGATGGCCTTCCACAACCCGAACCCAAAAATTCGTGACATCGAGCAGTGCAACGCCCAGCTGCGGGCGGCCCTGTTTGCCAGGGTATTCGGCGTTGCATGGCGCAGGCTTCGCCAGGGGTGCGGTGATTGTCGCCAAGGCGATTCTGGCGACGTCGGCGACGGAGAAGCTCCTGACGGCATCGCCGATTTGTGCGACCACTACCCGACCTTCAGGGGGGCAGAATCTCGATCAGCCGGCAGTGGGCCAGGGTGGCCCAGGGAAATGTTTCAGATGCCTCCACAGAATTCCCGTCCAGGTATAGTGCGACGATGACCTGCATCAACGCCGGACGGAAGAATAACGTGGACAGATGCGCAGGGTGGCAAAGTGGGGTTCGGGATGCTTAGCTAGGAGAAAGCTAATTAAAAAGTAGCAGGGACGCATGTACTACGCGCACTCCACATCTGTGGCCGATAAATCCGACTGGCAGACACTCGAGAGTCATCTTTCTGAGGTCGGACGGCTAGCGGCATGCCGGGCCGAGCGCTTCGGTTCTGCCGAGCTGGGGCGAGTTGCCGGGCTTCTGCACGATCTTGGCAAATATACAGAGCCGTTTCAGCAGCGACTCGAGGGGGCACCTAAACGAGTCGATCACTCCACAGCTGGAGCCGTTGTCGCTAAGGAGCAGCTCGGGCAGCTAGGTCATCTTCTCGCCTATGCCATCGCTGGCCATCATGCCGGGCTCGCTAATGGGCGCGACCTCGGCGAGCGTACGCCGCTGAGCCAGCGCTTGCTTGCCGAACTGCCGGAACTGGATACGGCTTGGCGGGATGAAGTCGCTCTGCCGGCCAGCGTGCCGGCACCGGCCACTTTTACGCCGCGCCAAGATCGCGCCTGCTTCCAGCTAGGCTTTTTGGTTCGCATGCTTTTCTCCTGTCTGGTCGATGCCGATTTCATCGATACCGAACGCTTCTACGCCCAGCATGAGCGGGGGTTGCGCGTCGCTCGTGGTGGTGGTCCATCGCTCGAGGTGTTGTGTGAATCGCTGGATCGGCACTTATCGAGATTCAAGGCCGACAGCGAGGTCAATCGGCTACGCGGTGAGATTCTGGCCCATGTGCGTGGCCAGGCGAGCGAACCACCGGGACGTTTCACGTTGACGGTTCCGACCGGTGGTGGCAAGACGCTGGCGTCGCTTACCTTTGCGCTCGAGCATGCCATCGCCCATGGCATGGATCGCATCATCTACGTGATCCCCTTCACCAGCATCGTTGAGCAGAATGCGGCAGTGTTTCGCCAGGCGCTGGGCGAGCATGGCGAGGCTGCCGTGCTGGAGCACCATAGTGCGTTCGACGCCAATGATGGTGCTAGTGGGCGCGATAGCAGAAGCATCGATAAGCTGCGTCGGGACAGCGAGAACTGGGATGCACCCATTATCGTCACTACTGCCGTGCAGTTCTTCGAAAGCCTGTTCGCGGCGAAGACCTCGAGGTGTCGCAAGCTGCACAATATCGCGCGCAGCGTGGTGATCCTCGATGAAGCGCAGACCATGCCCTTGCCACTGCTGCGCCCCAGCGTGGCGGCGTTGGACGAGCTGGCCCTGAACTATCACGCCAGTGTTGTGCTGTGTACCGCGACCCAGCCAGCGCTCGCGGAATTGGATGAACCCGAGCATAGTTTCAAGGGTGGGCTCCGTGACCTTAAAGAGCTAGCTCCCTGTCCTCAAAGGCTCTACCAGGAGTTGGAGCGCGTTCGTGTATGCCATATTGGTACGCTCGATGATGTGACACTGCGTGATCAGGTGATCGAGTGCGATCAGGTGCTGTGTATCGTCAATAATCGCCGACATGCCCGTGCTCTATTTGAGTCGATCGAGGATCACCCTGGCGCCTTTCACCTCACCACCTCCATGTGTGCCGTGCATCGTCGGCAAGTGCTAGCCGACATACGTAAAGCGCTTAAAGCCGGTTCACCCTGTCGAGTCGTATCAACGTCCTTGATTGAAGCGGGGGTCGATGTCGACTTCCCTCTTGTGCTGCGCGCCGAAGCGGGACTGGACTCCATTGCTCAAGCGGCCGGGCGCTGCAATCGTGAGGGCAAGCGTGTGGCCTCCGATAGCGAGGTGCGCATCTTCGCTACGGCCAACGAAGACTGGGCGCCGCCGCCGGAGCTCAAGCAGTTTGCCCAGGTGACCCGCGAGGTGCTGCGCAGCCACGGCGATGCCCCCCTAGCACTGGATGCCATCGACGCCTACTTCCGTCTGCTCTATTGGCAGCAGGGGCACGATACGCTCGACAAGCATGACCTGTTGGGGCTTTTCGAGCGTGGCGGGCTAGAGGGGCTGCCATTCGATACGGTGGCACAGCAGTTCCGCATGATCGAGAACACCCAGCAAGCCGTGATCATTCCCTTCGACGATACCGCCCGCGACGCCATCAGGCGGCTCAGCCATGTCGAGGGCGTCGGTGGCATTGCCCGCCGGCTTCAGCCCTACACGGTGCAGGTGCCGCGGCGGGGCTTCGAGGCGCTCCAGCACGCCGGCGCCATTGCCGCGGTAGAGCCGGCGAAATTCGGCGAGCAGTTCATGGTGCTGATTAACGAGGACCTCTACGACGATTGGCTGGGCCTGAATTGGAATGAGCCGACGTTTCGTGCAAGCGAGTCAAACATTTGGTGATGTCGGCTGATGAAGCGATAGAAGACACCACAAGGAGTAAAGGATGACGTTCGGGGTGCGTTTACATATCTGGGGAGAGCGGGCCTGCTTTACTCGCCCCGAGATGAAGGTGGAACGGGTATCTTACGATGTGATCACGCCCTCGGCGGCACGTGGCATCCTGGAGGCCATCCACTGGAAGCCGGCGATCCGATGGTGTGTTGATCGCATCCATGTTCTGAAACCGATTCGCTTCGAGTCGATTCGACGCAACGAGGTAGGGCATAAGTTGCCAGCATCAACGGTCTCGAAGGCGATGAAGGCCGGGCGCGTGGATGATGTTGCCTATTACGTCGACCAGGGACGCCAACAGCGCGCGGCCACCGTCTTACGCGATGTGGGTTATGTGATCGAAGCGCACTTCGAGTTCACCTCACGCGCCGATGACAGCGACACGCCCGGCAAGCACCTGGATATCTTCAACCGTCGCGCCAGGCAGGGACAATGTTTTCATATGCCGTGCCTGGGAACACGTGAGTTTCCGGCGTCGTTTGCGCTGATCGAGTCCGACGAGGCAATGCCCTCGGTCGATGAGCAACTGGCCGGCGAGCGAGATCTGGGCTTCATGCTTCACGATATCGATTTCGCCAACGGCAAGACGCCACGCTTCTTTCGTGCCGGCATGCGCGATGGCGTGATCGAAGTTCCGCCCTTCGCGGAGGCCCTGGCATGATGCTTTCCGCTCTGAACGACTATTATCACCGCCTGGCGGTGCAGGGTAAGGTGCCGGCGCCGGGGTTTAGCAGCGAGAAAGTCAGCTTCGCACTGATTCTGTCTGCCGATGGCCAACCGATAGAAATCGCCGATCTTCGCGACACCACCGGAAAGAAACCGCGGCCGGTGCTGATGCAGGTTCCCATCGATAAGTCGCGAACTTCAGGCATTCACGCCTATCCCCTATGGGACAAGACCGCTTACGCCTTCGGTGTGACGAAGGGCGCAGGCAAGCGACTTGCCGATGAGCATGCCGCATTCAAAGAGCGTCAGCTTGAGCTGTTCGGCGATAGCGATGATCCGGATCTGCGTGCCTTTTTGCGGCTGATGGAGCAATGGCAGCCGGAGCGGCTGAAGACACTGCCGGGATATAGCGATGAGGCGCTGGATGCCAATTTCGTCTTTCGCATCGATGGCCAGCACGCCTATCTGCATGAAAAGACGGCTGTGCGCGATATTTGGCGCGAGGTGATGGAGAAAGACGATGGAGCCCATGGGCAGTGCCTGGTGACTGGCGAGACTGGGCCACTGGCACCGGGCCATCCTCGTATCCGCGAAGTCAACGGGGCTCAAAGCTCGGGCGCGGCGTTGATCTCCTTCAACAGCGACGCCTACGAATCCTATAGCAAGGGTGGCATGGCCAATGCCTCGATCTCGAAGGCCGCCGTTTTCGGTTATGCCACGGCGCTCAACCATATACTGCGACGTGATGCGCACAACCACCAACGTCTGCAGATCGGTGACGCCACGGTGGTGTTCTGGGCGCGGGCGCAAGACACGGTGCATGCCGAAGCCGCCGAGGGGTTGTTTGCATTGCTCAACAACCCGCCTACGGATGAGCAGGAGGCTGCACGGTTGAAGACCGTGCTCGAGGGTGTGGCGATGGGGCGGCCGCTGGCTAGCCTGGATCCTGAACTGGACGGCAGCACAGAATTCTTTGTACTGGGGTTGGCCCCAAATGCCGCTCGACTCTCGATTCGTTTCTGGTGCGTCAACGATCTCGATCATCTGGTCCGTCATTACGTCGACCATCGGCGTGACCTTGCCTTGGAGCCCTCGCCTTGGAAAGGGGTGGCGCCGAGTAGCTCTTGGTTAACAAAACAGACTGCGCCAATTCGAAAAAAAGATGGCAAGCCAAGTGCCGAGGATGTTCCACCTCAGCTAGCCGGAGAGCTGATGCGTTCGATTATCACCGGATGCCGTTATCCTCGGGCTTTGTTGAACAATATTGTGATGCGCTTTCGCAGCGATGGACAGGTTACTGGTCCACGTGTTGCCCTCTGCAAGGCCGTGCTCGCGCGTGAAGCGCGTCTCGCGGCGCATATGACGTCATCCACACAGGAGGTGCCCGTGAGTCTCGATCCACACTCCACCCACCAAGGCTATCTGCTTGGTCGACTGTTCGCCGAACTGGAAAATGCCCAACGTAGTGCGCTGGGAAAAGAGCTTAACGCCACTATCCGTGATCGCTATTACGGTGCCGCCTCGGCGACGCCGGCCAGCGTCTTCCCGATGCTGTTGCGCAATGTCCAGCACCACCTATCGAATATGCGAAAGAAAGAAAAGGGAGGGCTGGCACACAAGATCGAAAGCGAGATCGGGGCAATCATCGATGGGCTTGGAGAAAGCTTTCCCAAGAGTCTTCGCATCGAGGATCAGGGGCGTTTTGCGATCGGTTACTACCATCAGTCGCAAGCACGCTTTGCCACGAAAGATGGCGCCGCTAACAACGCAGAAGATGAACAGGGAGAGTCAAAATGAGTGTTATCGCCAATCGCTATGAATTCGTGCTGTTGTTCGACGTGACCAACGGCAACCCCAATGGCGATCCGGATGCCGGAAATTTGCCGCGACTCGACCCGGAGACCAACCAGGGGTTGGTGACCGATGTGTGCCTCAAGCGCAAGATCCGTAACTATGTGGCGCTGGAGCAGGAAGGCAACGCGGGCTACGCGATCTATATGCAGGAAAAGTCGGTACTGAACAATCAGCACAAGAAGGCATACGAGGCATTGGGTATCGAGCCCGAGGCCAAGAAGCTGCCGAAAGACCAGGCGAAGGCACGAGAGCTGACCGCATGGATGTGTGCCAACTTCTTCGACGTGCGAACCTTTGGTGCGGTCATGACCACCGAGGTCAATTCCGGTCAGGTACGCGGCCCGGTGCAGATGGCGTTCGCCACCTCGATCGATCCCGTCGTACCGATGGAAGTCTCGATCACACGCATGGCGGTGACCAATGAGAAGGATCTCGAAAAAGAGCGCACCATGGGGCGTAAGCATATCATCCCCTATGGGCTCTATCGGGTTCACGGCTATATCTCCGCCAAGCTTGGTGAGCGCACTGGTTTCACTGAAGACGACCTTGAGCTGCTCTGGCGTGCCCTGATCAACATGTTTGAACATGATCGCTCCGCTTCACGAGGGGAAATGTCGGCGCGCAAACTGATCGTCTTCAAGCACGAAAACCCGATGGGCAATGCGCCGGCTCACACCCTATTCGACCGCGTCCAGGTCAAGCGCGTCGAAGGCGAAACCGACACGCCGGCGCGTTACTACAGTAATTATGCCGTCACCGTCGACCGCGACGAGCTGCCGTCCGGCATTACGATCGATGTGCGGCTTTAGGCGGTTCAGGGCATGGAGGATGAGGTTCGTCCGTTACCGCTGTCGGCGCTGCAGCACTACCTGTTCTGTCCACGGCAGTGCGCGCTGATTCACCTTGAGCAGCAGTGGGCAGAAAACCGCTATACCGCTGAAGGGCGCATCCTGCATGAACGCGTCGATCGCTCCGGGCACGAGCGACGTCGCGGTGTTCACACCGCCACGGCCTTGCCGCTCGCCAGCGAGCGACTGGGACTGACGGGCGTTGCGGATGTGGTCGAGTTCGATGAGCGCGAAGCGACGATAGTGGTCCGGCCGATCGAGTACAAGCGGGGCCGGCCCAAGGCGCATCGCGCCGATGAAGTGCAGCTTTGCGCCCAGGCCTTTTGCCTCGAGGAGATGCTTGAGGTCACGATCGGCGAGGGTGCGCTCTACTATGGCAAGACACGGCGGCGCAAGATCATCGCCTTCGATGAGGCGCTCCGAGCGCTGACCCGGGAGGTCATCGCGAACACGCGCACGCTGTTCGAAGGCGTCGAGACGCCTGCGGCCATCTATGAACCTAAGCGCTGCGATCGCTGCTCCCTGATCGATTGTTGCCAGCCCCAGATAATGGGAAAGCAACGCTCGGCGAGTCGCTGGTTGGCGCGCCAGCTCCAAACCCTGGGCAACGAGTAAACGCCATGCGACGTCAGCTGAATTCCCTTTACATTACGACCGAAGGCGCTTGGTTAAAGAAAGAAGGCGCTAATGTTGTCATGCAGGTCGAGGGCAAGGAGCGTGCACGCTTGCCCATCCATATGCTCGAATCGCTGATCTGTTTCGGCCGCGTTCTGGTCTCGCCTCCCCTGATGGGGTTTTGCGCCGAGCAGGGCGTCACCATCACGCATCTTTCGCCCAACGGCAAGTTTCTGGCCCGTATCGAGGGGCCGGTGTCGGGCAACGTGCTGCTACGGCGTACGCAGTACCGGCGAAGTGACGATGAAGCCGGTTGTGCGGCCATCGTGCGTGGCATTCTCGTCGGCAAGGTCCACAATCAGCGCGCCGTGCTCTCACGTGGCCTGCGAGACTACGGTGCCAAACTCCCGGAAGGTGAACGTAGCCGTCTAGCGCAGGCACGTTCGCGTTTGGAGCGGATTGCCCGCGACCTGCTGACGGAACCGCTGACCAGCGGGCTACGAGGACTCGAGGGCGAAGCTGCGCAGGTCTACTTTAGCGTGTTCGACCGACTTATTCGGCGTGACGATGAGGCCTTTCGCTTTCAGGGGCGGAATCGTCGGCCGCCACGGGATCGTACCAACGCGCTGCTGTCGTTCTTCTATACCTTGCTTACTCACGACTGTCGTTCGGCGCTAGAGAGTGTTGGCCTCGATCCATCCGTCGGTTTTCTGCATCGCGACCGGCCAGGGCGTCCCAGCCTGGCACTCGATCTCGCCGAGGAATTCCGGCCGCTGCTGGGGGACCGACTGGCTTTGTCTCTGATCAATCGGCGACAGCTGCGTGAGCGGGACTTCACGGTGACCGAGAGTGGTGGCGTCATATTGACGGATGATGCTCGCAAGGCCGTGCTGACCGCCTACCAGGAGCGAAAGCGTGACGAGCTCAACCATGCCTTTATCGGTGAGAAGGCGCCGATCGGTTTACTGCCATCACTACAAGCCCAGCTTTTGGCACGCCATCTTCGTGGGGATCTGGATGCCTATCCGCCCTTTCTCTGGAAATAGCGTCTTGCTTGGGAGGCGAATGCAATGATGGTACTGGTCAGCTATGACGTGAGCACTACATCCGAAGGTGGGCCTCGGCGGCTGCGACGTGTGGCCAAGGCGTGTCGTGACTTCGGACAGCGGGTGCAGTATTCGGTATTCGAGATCGAAGTCGATCCGGACCAGTGGGCACGGCTACGTCAGCAGCTGTGTGACTTGATCGATGAAGAGGTCGATAGCCTGCGTTTCTATTTCTTGGGGCGACAGTGGCAAAAACGCATCGAGCATGTCGGTGCCAAACCGGCACTGGATATGAATGGCCCACTCGTTTTTTAGCAGCCACGGTGCTTTGCGAACCCCAAGCGTCCTGCTTTTTTCCGATCTGTTCGCGGCTCTTTAACATTATGTTTTAATTGATATTTTCATGCCCTAATCAAATGTTGGCGATTCTGACCGGAGTTCCCGCGATCTTTCGCTGGTTCACTAGTATTTCATTAGTTGAATCAACCTGTTACAAGGGAGCAGTCGCGGCCCGCACGGGTCGCGCGGATAGAAACACGGCGGCGAGTGACAGGGCCAGCATCCAGCCGTTGGTCGCGGCCCGCACGGGTCGCGCGGATAGAAACTCCACCCAAAACACCCGCCCGAGGATCCGCGGGGTCGCGGCCCGCACGGGTCGCGCGGATAGAAACACGCTGGTCTCGAGTGCCAGCTCCTCCACGCCGCTGGTCGCGGCCCGCACGGGTCGC
>NZ_JADNRL010000026.1:0-206394 GCF_015595025.1 Halomonas sp. KAO | reverse complement strand
TCGACCATGCGGAGTGAGACGGGCATTCTTATGGGTGTTCATCCGGGCCTCCTGGAGCGGTTGGTTGGTTCGCATCTCCAGTCTTCCGGGTTGGTTCCGGATGAACAACCTATAGAGAGATCACAGCTAGGTATCGTCTTCGTCCACCTCGGCATCGAGCTGCTCCCGCCAGGCCATGATCTGCGCATAGCGCTTCTCCTGACCGTACTCGGTGGGCCGGTAGAAGTGTTCGCGAGGCGTTGCATCCGGCCAGCAGTCGTGACTGCTGCCGGCGGGATAGCCGTGGGGTTCGTGGTGGGCATAGCGGTAGCCCTGTCCATGACCCAGGGACTCCATCAGCTTGGTGGGGGCGTTGCGCAGATAACTCGGCACCTCGAGCCGGGGCTGGCTGGCGGCAAAGGCCTTGGCCTGATGCCAGGCCCGATCGATGGCGTTGCTCTTGGGGGCCACGGCGAGGTGGATGGCGGCATGGGCGATGGCCCGCTGCCCCTCGTAATCCCCCAGTCGCAGATAGGCGTCCCAGGCGGCCATGACCAGCGGCAGGGCGCGTGGGTCGGCGTTTCCCACATCCTCGGAGGCGATGGCGGTCAGCCGACGGACCACATCCAGGGGGTCGCCGCCACCCTGGATAAAGCGCGCCATGTAGAGCAGGGCGGCGTCCGGACGTGAGGAGCGCACCGACTTGTGGATCGCCGACAGCAGGTCATAGAAGTGATCGCCCTGCTTGTCGAAGGCACTTGCCTGGTGCCCCAGCACCGCTTCCAGTGCTTCCCGGCGAAGTATCTCGCTGCCCTCCGGGCCGGGCTCGGTAAAGTCGCAGGCGCTCTCCAGCAGCCCCAGGGCGCGGCGAGCGTCGCCCGCGGCGGAGCGGGCTAGCACCCTGAGTACATCGGGCTCGGGCCGGAATCGGCGTGCTCCCAGGCCCCTCTCCTCGTCGTCCAGGGCGCGCTGCAGCACCTCCATCAGCTCCTCTTCGGAGAGTGATGTCAGGACGTGGACCCGGGCCCTTGAGAGCAGGGCCGAGTTGACCTCGAAGGAGGGGTTTTCCGTCGTGGCGCCGATCAGCGTCAGCAGTCCCGACTCCACGTGAGGCAGCAGTGCATCCTGCTGGCTCTTGTTGAGACGGTGGATCTCGTCGAGGAACAGCAGGGTCGCCAGCCCCTGGGTCTGGCGTGCCTGGGCGCGCTCCACTACGGCCCGGATCTCCTTGACGCCGGCCATCACCGCGGAGAGGTGCTCGAGATCGGCACCCGACTCGACGGCCAGGATCTCCGCCAGGGTGGTCTTGCCGGTGCCTGGCGGCCCCCACAGGATCATCGAGCGCACAAGGCCACTCTCGGCCATGCGTCGCAGTGGCTTGCCGGGGCCCACCAGGGCCTGCTGGCCCACATAGTCGGCGAGGCCGCGCGGGCGCATGCGCCAGGCGAGGGGGGCGTCGTCGTCGCGGTCGCTTGCGAAGAGGTCCATGGCGTCTCCTTGCGTTGATGGGGAGGGGGCAGGTCGGCGTCACTCCTGCTAGAGTGGGGTTGCGTTGTGAGCGCCGTGGGGGCCTCGAGATGAACTCAGTCCCGAATGGCGTATCCAAGGGAGAGTGCCTTCTCCCATGCTTCCTTCAGGAGGGCCCGACATGCCAATGCTGCCCCAGTTGCGTCAGGATCATGCCAATATGGCGCGCATGTTGCACGTTCTGCAGCTCAAGCAGAAGACCCTGGCTGCCGGCGAGCGTCCCAACTTCCAGCTGGTGCGCGAGGTCGTAGACTATATCCTCGATTACCAGGAGGGCTTCACCCAGCCTCTCGAAAAGGTCTGCACCGAGCGACTCATGGAGCTGGTTCCTTCCAGTGTCGAGGTCACCGAGCGCCTGGCCCGGGACTACCGGGCGCTGCAGTCGCGGCTCAAGCGACTTTCCAATGATATCGACATGATCCTGATGGATGCCGTGGTGCCCATGGAGCACTTCGCCGAGGATCTCAATGCCTACCTGAAGAGCCACCGTGCCTATCTGAGAGATGAGCGCGAGCTGCTGTTCCCGCTGATTCGGGAGAACTTCGATGATGCGGACCTCGAGGCCCTGGCGGCGGCGCTGCCCGAAGGCGCCCAGGCACAGGTCAAGCGCCTGGAGGAGGCCTATCCCGAGCTGTATGCCGAGCTGCGCGATGCTCCCGAGCCGGTGACCTGAATCTGGACTTCCCCTCGATAGGCCGGCCCTTGATAGGCCGGTGCTTCGGCTCATCCCCGCTGTGAGGTAGATGTGAGGTAGAATGGCCGGCATTTCAGCGGCCACACCCTTGCCATGCCCAGCCTGTTCCTGATATTTCCGCCATTACTTCGCTCCTGTTGTTTCCCTCCCGGGCCACGGGGGGACGGGTGATGGCGGGACCGATTCTGGTGTTCGACTCTGGCGTGGGCGGACTCTCGGTCGTGGCCGCGTTGCGTGCGCGGTTGCCCCACGCGGCCCTGGCCTATGCCTGTGACAACGCCATGCTGCCTTATGGGCGCCGTCAGGATGCCTGGCTCGTGGAGCGTATCCTGACGGTATGCGAGGCGGCCGTGGCGGCCAGTCGCTGTGCGGCGCTGGTGGTGGCCTGCAATACCGCCAGCACCCTGGCGCTGGATGCCCTGCGCGAACGCCTGAGGGTGCCGGTGGTGGGTACGGTACCGGCCATCAAGCCGGCAGCCATGGTCAGCCGAAGTCGCCATATCGGGCTGTTGGCGACCAGTGCCACGGTAGCGCGCCCCTATACACTACGCCTGATCGAAACCTTCGCCGCTGACTGTCGCGTCAGGCGAGTCGCGGCCGACCCCCTGGTGCGCGAGGCGGAGCGGCACCTGGCCGGAGAGTTGCCCGACAGCGCAGTGATCGCCTCGGCCCTGGCCCCCCTGTGGGAGGAGCCCGAGCTCGATACCGTGGTGCTGGGCTGCACCCACTTCCCGCTGCTGCGCGATCTCCTGTCGGCCGCCGCGCCGCGTGCGGTGACCTGGGTCGACTCCAGCGATGCCATCGCGCGGCGCACCGCCCAGGTGGCATCGGGCGTGGCACTCGGGGCTGGCCCGGGGCAGAGCTTTGCCAGCGCCCCCGATGCGCCGCTGGCCGGGGTCCTGTCGCGCTTCGGTTTCAGCGGCCCGCGGCCGCTCGCGCTGGGCTGATCATCCACGCCCAAAACGTCTATCCCTTTCACTCATTTACATTCCTACTTATCTGGAGGCTTCGTGGCCATTCCTGTCGTCGACCCCGACCGCTACGACCAGCAGCTCGAAGCGAAGCGCGAGCGTATCGTCCGAGACTTTTCCCGCTTCGCGCCGCCGGCACTCGAGGTCTACCCTTCGCCGCCGAGCCACTATCGTCAGCGCTGCGAGTTTCGCATCTGGCACGAGGGTGATGACCTCTTCTACGCCATGTTCGAAATTCAAGCGTCCGAGGAGGACACCGAGGACCCCAAGAAAAAGAAGAAGACGGTCATCCGCCTGGATGACTACCCGGTCGCCAGCCGGCAGATCAACGACCTCATGCCGCGCCTGCTCGATGCCATTCGCGACAACGACACGCTGCGCCGCCGGCTGTTTCAGGTCGAGTTCCTCACCACCCTCTCCGGCGAGGCGCTGGTGACCCTGATCTACCATCGCCAGCTAGACGACGCCTGGGAGGCCGAGGCGCGTAGCCTGCAGGAGCGCCTCGGGGTGATGATCATCGGTCGTGCCCGCAAGCAGCGCTGGGTGCTTGAGCGTGATCATGTCTGGGAGCGTCTCGAGGTGGAGGGGCGTGAGTTCGTCTATCAGCAGGTAGAGAACAGCTTTACCCAGCCCAATGCCCAGATCTGCCGCTCGATGCTGGCCTGGGCGCGGGACGTGACGCGGGGCAGCGAGTCTGCAGACCTGGTGGAGCTCTACTGCGGCAACGGCAACTTCACGGTAGCGCTGGCCGAGAACTTCCGGCGCGTGCTGGCCACGGAGATCTCGCGCACCTCGGTCGCCAGCGCCAGGCAGAACCTGGCCGCCAACGGCATCGACAACGTCACCGTGGGGCGCATGTCGGCCGAGGAGTTCGCCGCGGCCTTGAAGGGAGAGAAGGGGGGGCGCCGGGTCGCCGAGTGGGCGCTCGATGACTATGCCTTCAGCACCGTGCTGGTGGATCCGCCTCGCGCCGGTCTCGATGATGCCAGCTGCCGCCAGCTGAGCGGTTATTCGCGTATCGTCTATATTTCATGCAATCCGGAGACATTGGCGAGCAATCTGGAGTGCCTGACCGAGACCCATCGCATCACGCGCTTCGCGCTGTTCGACCAGTTTCCCTGGACCCACCACTGCGAGTGCGGTGTGCTGCTCGAGCGACGCGACTGACGAACTCGTGACACCTCAGCGTAATGCATTTTCGACATGCTCCATGAGCAGATCATCAAGTGACTAGGTCGCACTCGGGGTGTCGCGTAAGCTGACGACAGGGCCCCACCGGGGTCGTGTCGAACACTTCCCGGCCGCAGGAGCGGCCGCCGGTAGCCGAGGTGATGGATGCAGCACGTTGCGAATGACGAAGCCAGACAGGACCTGCTAAAGCAGCTTGATGAGCGCCTGAACGCCAAGCTGGATGCCGCCAAGGCGGAGGCCGTGGGGGCCTTCGCCAAATATTTCTATGCCGCGATTCCGCTGGATGACCTTGAGGACCGTCGGCTCGATGATATCTACGGCGCGACCCTCTCGATGTGGCACTTCCTGCTGCAGTTCGACCCGGCCGACCCCAAGGTACGGGTCTTCAATCCGGACTTCGAGGAGCATGGCTGGCAGTCGCCGCACACCTTCGTGGCGGTGCTGCACGAGGACATGCCCTTCCTGGTCGACTCGGTGCGCATCGAGCTCAATCGCCGTGGCATGACCGTGCACGCCATCCATAATGCCGTGCTGGCGACGGAGCGGGATCGCGGCCACCGCCTGCTGTCGGTAACCTCTCCCAAGGACAGTGCGGCCCCGGCCCAGCGCGAGTCGTTGATCGTTATCGAGATCGACCGCCACTCCGATAGCGAGGAGCTGCAGGAGATGCAGGCCAGCCTCGAGGAGGTGCTGGTCGATGTGCGCACCGCGGTGGCCGACTTCGATCCGATGCGTGCCAAGGTCGAGGAGGCGCTGTCGGAGCTGCGTACCTGCTGTCCGCCGCAGACGGATCCGGATGATCATGCCGAGGCGATCACCTTTCTGGAGTGGATGCTCGAGGACAACTTCACCTTCCTGGGCTATGACACCTACTCGGTGAAGGGGACGGCGGACAAGGAGACCTTCGAGAAGGAGAAGGGGAGCGAGCTTGGCGTCTTTCGTCTCGACCAGCCACGCTACCGGGAGCGTATCCGCACCGAGCTTGGCATCGAGAATGGCCACTACGTGCTGGTGCCGGAGCTGCTGACCTTCTCCAAGAGCGCCCACCACGCCAGGATTCATCGTCCCACCTATCCCGACTATATCTCCATCGATCGCTATGACGAGCAGGGGCGCCTGATCGGTGAGCATCGCTTCCTGGGGCTGTTCACGGCCAGCGTCTACAACGAGTCGCCGCGCAACGTGCCGATCCTGCGTCGCAAGCTCAAGGCGGTGATGGAGATCGCCGGCTTCAACCCCAAGGGGCACAACGGCAAGCAGCTGTTGCAGATCCTCGAGGTCTACCCCCGCGACGATCTCTTCCAGATCGATACCGAGGAGCTGGCCCAGACGGCGCTGGGGATCCTCAGCATTCGCGAGCGCCGTCGCGTCCGGCTGTTCGTGCGCGAGGACCTCCCCGGCCGCTTCTACTCCTGCCTGATCTTCGTCCCTCGGGATGTGTTCTCCACCGAGCTGCGTCTGCGCATTCAGGAGATGCTGTGCGAGGAGCTCGACGCCACCTTCGGCGATTTCAACACCTATCTCTCCGAGTCGGTGCTGGCACGCATCCAGTTTATCCTGCGCTTCAAGGGCGATCGTCCGGTCGAGTACGAGATCAAGCGTCTCGAGGCCAAGCTGGCCAAGCTGGCGCGCAACTGGCGTGATGATCTGCACAACGCCTGTATCGATGGCTTCGGCGAGGAGCAGGCCAATCGCCTGATGAGTCGATTCCGCGATGCCTTCCCGGCCAGCTATCGCGACGACTTCAGCGCGCGTACCGCCGTCTATGATCTGCACCATATCGGTGAGCTCGACGAGGGACAGCCACTGGCGCTGTCGCTTTACCGGCTGGTGGAGGAGGAGGGCAGCGGGGTCAATCTCAAGCTGTTCCATCGCGACGCCCCGATTCCGCTCTCCGATGTGCTGCCGATGATGGAGAACCTGGGCCTCAGGGTGCTCGGTGAGCGCCCCTACGAAATCGGCGCCCGGGATGCCAGCTACTGGATCCATGACTTCAACCTCGAGCATCACACCAGCACCGAGGTCAACCTCCAGGAGATGCGCGAACCCTTCTGTGAGGCCTTTCAACGTATCTGGGCGGGAGAGACGGATAACGACGCCTTCAATCGCCTGATCATCGGCGCCAACCTCGACTGGCGTGAGGTGGCGATGCTGCGGGCCTATGCCCGCTACCTCAAGCAGATCCGCTTCGGGGTATCTCAGGACTACATGGCCAATACCCTGGCCAGCTATCCGGAGATCACCCGCGAGCTGGTGACGCTGTTCGAGCTGCGCTTCGACCCCGCCGACCGTCCCGGCGAGGGCGAAGAGGAGGCCTGCGTGGAGCGCATTCAGCGGCTTCTCGACGATGTGGCCAGTCTCAATGATGACCAGCTGCTGCGTCGTTACATGGAGCTGATTCTGGCCACCCTGCGCACCAACTACTATCAGCGACGCGAGGATGGTGGCGTCAAGGACTATATCGCCGTCAAGCTTGAGCCCTCGAAGGTCACCGGCATGCCCAAGCCGCGTCCCGCCTTCGAAATCTTCGTCTGCTCGCCGCGGGTCGAGGGGGTACACCTGCGCGGTGGCAAGGTGGCGCGGGGCGGACTGCGCTGGTCGGACCGCCACGAGGACTTCCGCACCGAGGTGCTGGGGCTGGTCAAGGCCCAGCAGGTCAAGAACTCGGTGATCGTGCCGGTGGGCGCCAAGGGCGGGTTTGTCTGCAAGCGGCTGCCCGAGGGCGACCGCGAGGCCTTCCAGCGCGAAGGGGTCGAGTGCTACAAGACCTTTATCCGGGCGCTGCTCGATGTGACCGACAATCTCAAGGGCGGTGACGTCGTGCCACCACGTGACGTGGTGCGTCATGACGCCGATGACGCCTACATGGTGGTGGCCGCCGACAAGGGAACCGCCACCTTCTCGGATATCGCCAACGAGATCTCCGCCGAGTATGACCACTGGCTGGGGGATGCCTTCGCCTCCGGCGGTGCCAATGGCTACGACCACAAGAAGATGGGGATCACCGCCAGAGGGGCCTGGGAGTCGGTCAAGCGCCACTTCCGAGGCCTGGGCGTGAATACCCAGGAGGACGAGTTCAGCGTGGTGGGCATCGGCGACATGGGCGGCGATGTCTTCGGCAACGGCATGCTGCTGTCGGACAGGATCCGGCTGGTGGGCGCCTTCAACCACCTGCATATCTTCGTCGACCCCGAGCCCGACGCGGCGGCCACCTTCGCCGAGCGCAAGCGCCTGTTCGAGATGCCGCGTTCCAGCTGGGCAGACTTCGATGCCTCGCTGATCTCCGAGGGGGGCGGGGTCTTCAAGCGCAGCGCCAAGTCGATCCCCATCTCCAGGCAGATGAAGGCTCGATTCGGCATCCGTGAGGAGAGGCTCTCCCCCAACGAGCTGATCAGCGCCATGCTCAAGTCCGAGGTGGATCTGATCTGGAACGGCGGTATCGGCACCTACGTCAAGGGCAGTGACGAGACCGATGCCCAGGTGGGCGACAAGGCGAACGATGGCCTGCGGATCGATGGCCGTGAGCTCAACTGCCGAGTCGTGGGCGAGGGCGGTAACCTCGGCATGACCCAGCGTGGTCGCATGGAGGCCGCCGCCCGGGGCGTGCGCATCAATACCGATTTCATCGACAACGCCGGCGGGGTCAACTGCTCCGACCACGAGGTCAATATCAAGATCCTGATCGATGAGGTGGTCAAGCGCGGCGACATGACCGAGAAGCAGCGCAATCAGCTGCTCGCCGACATGACCGGCGAGGTCAGTGAGCTGGTACTGCTCGGCAACTACCGCCAGACCCAGGCGCTCGACCTCGCCGAACTGCTGTCGAAGCAGGGTGTGGGCCCCTTCCGGCGCTTTATCAGCGAACTGGAGGCCGCCGGACAGCTCGATCGTGAGCTGGAGTTCCTGCCCGCCGACGAGGAGCTTCAGGAGCGGGCCGCCAATCAGCAGGGCATGCTGCTGCCCGAGCTGGCGATGCTGATCTCCTATGCCAAGAGTGTGCTCAAGGATGACCTTATCGTCTCCGATCTTCCCGACGATCCGGTCATCGAGCGCTATGTCGAGCGCATCTTCCCGCGGGTACTGGTGGAGCGCTATCGCGACGAGATGTACGAGCACCGCCTCAAGCGCGAGATCGTTGCCACCCAGCTGGCCAACGACCTGGTCGACCACATGGGTGTCGTCTTCGTGCGTCGGCTGATCGACTCCACCGGGGCCGGCCGTGCCGAGATCGCCCGTGCCTACGTCATCGCGCGGGAAGTGTTCGGGCTGGACGAGACCTGGTCGCAGATCGAGGCGCTGGACAACCAGGTACCCAGCGGCGTGCAGTACGCCATGATGCTCGATCTGATGCGACTGATCCGTCGTGCGACGCGCTGGTTGCTGCGCAGTCGTACCGGCCTCGATACTCGCCAGTGCATCGACTTCTTCGCGCCGCGCCTGGTGGCGATCCGCGAGGGCATCGGTGAACGCCTCAGCGGCGAGGAGCGGGAGTCCTGGGAGGCGCGTCGAGACGAGCTGATGGAGGCTGGAGTGCCGGATTCCCTGGCGGCCAATGTGGCCGCCGCCGGCAGCCTCTATGCCGGGCTTGGCATCATCCAGGCCGCCCGCCAGACCGACGTGGCACCCGAGCAGGTGGCCGAGGTCTTCTATGCGATCGGCAACCGTCTGCAACTCCCCTGGATGATCCGCCGGATTACCGAGCTGAAGGTGCGGGACAGCTGGCAGGCCCAGGCCCGCGAGACCTTCCGTGACGATATCGACCGCCAGCAGCTGGCGTTGACCGTCAGTGTGCTGCATATGGGGGAGGGAGCCGATGATCCCTCTGCCCGGGTCGAGCAGTGGCTCGAGCGGCACGATGCCATGCATGCGCGCTGGTGCCGCCTGCTCGAGCAGGTCGGAAGCGGCGGACAGGGCGGCTTCCCGCTGTTTGCCGTGGCGGTTCGCGAGCTGGTGGATCTGGCCGAGAGCAGCCGCGACGCCTGATACACACCTTCACCCACCGCAACCGAGAGACCCCGCCTTCAGGCGGGGTCTCTCGTTATGGCGAGGGCGAAAAGAAGCCGTAGGGCCATCGGAGGAGAGTGTGTCTAGAGCAGGAAGTAGGTGGCCAGGCCCAGAAAGGACATGAAGCCCACCACATCGGTCACCGTGGTCAGAATCACCGAGCCGGACAGCGCCGGGTCGATACCGACACGCTTGAGCAGCAGCGGGACGAGAATCCCGGCGATACCCGCCGCCAGCATGTTGATCGTCAGGGCGGCGGCGATGATCACGCTGATGGCAATGCTCTTGAACCACAGCAGTGCCAGTACCGCCACGACCAGGGCCCAGAGCACGCCGTTGAGGATGGCGATGCCGACCTCCTTGCGCAGCAGCCAGGCGCTGTTGGTAGTGCTGATCTGTCCCAGGGCCAGGCCACGTATGGCCAGGGTCAGGGTCTGGCTGCCGGCGATGCCGCCCATGCTGGCGACGATCGGCATCAACACCGCCAGGGCGACGATCTGCTCCAGGGCATCCTCGAAGCGCCCGATCACCCCGGCGGCCAGGAAGGCGGTGAGCAGATTGATGCCCAGCCAGACGGCACGACGCTTGGCGCTGGACAGCACGGGAGCGAACAGGTCCTCCTCCTCGTCGAGGCCGGCCATGTTCATCAGCGCCTGTTCGGAATCCTCGCGGATGACATCGACGATATCGTCGATGACGATGCGGCCGAGCAGCAGACCCGATTCGTCCACCACGGGCGCCGCGGCGAGGTCGTGTGTCTGGAACAGGGTGGCCACGTCACGCGACTTCATGTCGACCCGAATGCTGTCCACCTCGTGGTCCATCAGGTCGGCCACCGCCATCTCGGGCGGATGGCTGATGAGCCGAGCCACCGGCAGGGTGCCCTGGAACAGGCCGTCACGGTCGACCACCATCAGCAGGTGAGTGTTGTCGGGGATCGACTCCTTCCAGCGCAGGAAACGGCACACCGTCTCCAGGCTGACGTCGCTGCGCACCGTGATGGTATCGGTGCGCATCAGCCGGCCTGCGCTGTCCTCCTCGAAGGAGAGGGTCTCCTCCAGGCGTTCGCGCTGCAAGGCGTCCATGGAGCGCAGCATGTCCTCGGCCACCTGCTGGGGCAGGTCCTCGAAGATCTCCGCCAGGTCGGTGGTGTCCATGCTGGTAGCAGCGGCCACGATCTCCTCGTGGTCCATATCATCGAGCAGGGTGCTGCGCACCTCATCATGGACGTGCAGCAGCACCTCGCCGTCGACTTCCCCGGGCACCCGTTTCCATAGCTGAATACGCGCCACCGGCGGCAGCGACTCCAGCAGCAGGGCAACTTCGGCGGGCTCCAGTTCGGCCAGCACGGCGTCGACGATGTCGAGGCGGTTCTCCCCCAGGGCGCGATGGATCCGGGACAGGCGGTGTTCGAGGGTTTCGGTGGTGTCGGCCATGTCAGTCTCCCTGGCTCCTCGGCGGTGTGGCAGTGATGCCCCATCCCCCGGTATGTCTTGGCGGCCTACAGTAGATCACAAAATTGGTGCTGGCTGTCGGCTGTGACGTCGTTTCTGGCGGGAGGCACTGCTATACTCTCGCCCGCTCGCGACCACCACCCGCCGGAGACGCCATGTATTCCCTCGCTCGTTCGCTGCTCTTTCGCCTGGACGCCGAAACCGCCCATGGCGTGGCCTTGAAGGGGCTGGATCTGGCCGGTCGCCTGGGAGTGGCGGCACGCCTCGGGGGCGAGCGGGTGGAGGACCCGGTAGAGCTGATGGGGCTGCGCTTCCCCAACCGGGTGGGGCTTGCCGCCGGGCTCGACAAGAACGCGGATCATCTCGATGCCCTGGGCGCGCTGGGCTTCGGCTTCGTGGAGGTGGGAACCGTAACGCCCCGGCCTCAGTCCGGCAATCCGCGGCCACGGCTGTTTCGCCTGCCGGAGGCGTGCGCCATCATCAATCGCATGGGGTTCAACAACGCGGGGGTCGATCATCTGGTGGCCAGGGTCAGGGCCAGTCGCTTCGACGGCGTTATCGGCATCAATATCGGCAAGAACCTGACGACCCCGGTCGAGCGGGCGGTAGATGACTACCTGGCATGCCTGGAGAAGGTGCACCCTCACGCCCACTACATCACCGTGAACATCTCCTCGCCCAACACCCCCGGGCTGCGTAACCTGCAGTTCGGTGACCACCTCGATGGTCTGCTGTCGGCGCTACGCGAGGCGGGTTCGCGTCTCGATCGCGACAGCGGGCGCCGGGTGCCCCTGGCGGTGAAGATCGCGCCGGACATGGATGCCGACGAGGTGGGGCTGGTCTCCCAGTGTCTGGCGGCGAATGAAATCGACGGGGTGATTGCCACCAACACCACCGTCTCGCGGGAGGCCGTCGAGGGGCTGGCCCATGCCGACGAACAGGGGGGACTCTCGGGGCGGCCGGTATTCGAGTCCTCCAATCGCGTTATCCGCGAGCTTCGCCGCCGTCTTCCCGAGATGCCGATCATCGGGGTGGGTGGCATCGACAGCGGCGAGGCGGCGCTGGCCAAGCGCGAGGCCGGCGCCGATCTGGTACAGCTCTATTCGGGGTTCATCTACCGCGGCCCGGCACTGGTGGCGGAGTGCAGCCGAGCCTTGCGTGAAACGCGCTGAGAGAAAGGTGTGCTGGATAGAAGTATTATGCTGGATAGAAGTGCACGGAACGCAAAAAGCCCGCGGCTCGCCGCGGGCTTGAGGAAGCGTGAATCTCGCTTGATTCAGGTTTCGGGTTCACACCACCATGGGGTTCTTGTGGATGCCGGAGATACCGGTCATGCCGTCCCATTGATCCCCACGACCTTCACGCCAACCGCTCATCCAGTATTCACGAAGATTGACGTCCTGACTGGGACAGTCATCACGGGAGCGTCCTGAGACACCTGCCTTGTAGCCATGCGTATAGGCACGCTGGAAGCGATCACGTTTCTGTCGTTTCATTGGACTACCTCTTGATAAGGTATCTAACTGGCTCGGGAGTGACTCGTGCCGAGCCGTAACAGGCCTCGAGCCCAGTAATGTGAAGGGGCGGACTCGATGACAGTAAACGCATGCGTGTTCTTCGTAGCTACTGCCCTATAGATAGCGCAACTCGCTCCGCGTTGTCGACCAACGATTTGTAACAACTCGTTCACCTGCCTGACATGGTGCACATTTACCCTTCTGCCTCCGCGGTGATTGCCGATGAATCCGACTCCATCCGACCCTTCCCTTGATCTACAGGTAACCTGCCCCCGTGGCCTCGAGGAGCTGCTGAGCGAGGAGCTGGAAGCCCTCGGTGCCGTGCCCGTCAAGAGTACGGTGGGGGCGGTAAGTGCGCGAGCCGATCGGGTCACCGCCTATCGGGTCTGCCTGTGGTCACGCCTCGCCAACCGGGTGATCCTGTGTCTGGTTCGCGATGAGGGCATCGCCACGCCCGAACAGCTTCGAGAGGCGGTGGCTGCGATTCCTTGGGAGGCGCACCTGCCCCTCTCCGCCAGCCTGGCGGTGGACTTCCATGGTCGCAGCGAGGCGATCCGTCATACCCGCTTCGGCGCCCAGACGGTGAAGGATGGTGTGGTGGACCGCCTGCAGGCCCGAGGCCTCCCGCGTCCTTCGGTGGACCTCAAGCAGCCCGACCTGCGCTGCTACGCCAATCTGCATCGCGGTCGCCTGGTGGTGGGCATCGACCTCTCGGGCGTGAGTCTTCATCGTCGTGGCTATCGCCGCGATGTCGGTCATGCGCCGCTCAAGGAGAACCTGGCCGCGGCACTGCTGTTGCGTGCCGGCTGGCCCGAGCTGGCTCGCCAGGGCGCCCCGCTGGTGGACCCACTGTGTGGAGCCGGGACCCTGTTGATCGAGGCGGCGATGATGGCGGCCGATATGGCCCCCGGCCTGGCGCGTGATCGCTTCGGCTTTCACGGTTGGGCGGGCCATGACGAGGGGAGCTGGCGAGAGCTCAGGCGCGAGGCCGAGGCGCGGGCGAGCATCGGCCGCAAGCGCTGTCGCTCGCGATTCTACGGCCTCGACCAGAGCCCGGCGGCGCTTGCCGCCGCCAAGGCCAATGCCATGCGTGCCGGCATCCCGGCGCTGATCGAGCTTCGCGGCGCGGGGCTCGGCGAGCTGGCGAGTCCCCAGGGCCTTGCGGAGGCATCGCCGGGGCTATTGATCACCAACCCACCCTATGGCGAGCGCCTCGGCGAGCTGCCCGAGCTGGTGACCCTCTATGCCCGGCTGGGCGAGAGGGTGCGTGACGCCTTTCCTGGCTGGCAGCTGGCGGTTTTCACCGCTAACCCCGATCTCGGCCATCGCATCGGCCTGCGCGCTCACAAGCAGTACGCACTGCGCAATGGCCCCCTGGAGGCCAAGCTGCTGCTGATGGCGGTGCCCGAACGGCAGGATGGGCAGGCGGCGGCTACGCCGGCGCGCTCGCAAGGGGCGCAGATGTTCGCCAATCGGCTGGAGAAGAATCGCCGGCGCCTGAAGAAGTGGCTCAAGCGCAGCGGCGAGCAGTGCTATCGGCTCTATGATGCCGATATGCCTGAATATGCGATGGCGGTGGACGTCTACGCCGACTGGGTGCATGTGCAGGAGTATGCCGCACCGAAGTCGGTGGATGTCGACCAGGCCCAGAAGCGGCTGTTCGAGGCATTGGCGGTGATCCCCGAGGTGCTCGAGGTGGCCCCCACGCGGGTGGTGGTCAAGCGGCGGCAGCGTCAGAGCGGGCGTGCCCAGTATGAGAAGCAGGCCGCCACCGGCGAGCGTTTCGAGGTTCGGGAAGGGCCGGCCAGGCTGTGGATCAATCTGCGCGACTACCTGGACACCGGCCTGTTCCTCGACCACCGCCCGGTTCGCCGGATGCTTGGCGAGATGGCGGCGGACAGGCGTTTCCTCAACCTCTTCTGCTACACCGGGGCCGCCACCGTGCAGGCGGCGCTGGGCAACGGGGAGGCAGGCGGTGCCACGGAGAGCGTCAGTGTCGATCTCTCCAACACCTACCTGCAGTGGGCGCGGGACAACTTCGCCCTCAACCGCCTCGACCCGGGGCGGCATCGCGTGGTGCGCGAGGATTGCCTGCGCTGGCTCGAGCGTGCCAATGCCGAGTTCGATCTGATCTTCATGGATCCGCCCACCTTCTCCAACTCCAAGAAGATGGAGGAGACCCTGGATATCCAGCGCGACCATGGCCGGCTGGTTCGCCTGGCCATGGCGCGCCTGGCGCCGGGCGGGACGCTGGTGTTCTCCAACAACCAGCGCCGCTTCAAGCTGGATGCCGATCTGGTCGACCACTATGCGGTGAAGGAGATCTCGGGGCAGACCTTCGACCCCGACTTCGTGCGCAATCCCGATCTGCACCATGTCTTCCTGATCCGTCATCGAGGGGACGGGGAGGCGTCGGCATGATCCAGCTGACCCTCTATACGACGCTGGGGTGTCATCTCTGCCAGCAGCTGGAGGGGCTGCTGGCACAGCTATCTCGTGAGCCGGTGGGGCTCGAGCGAGTCGAGATCAGCGAGGATGATCTCCTGCTGGCTCGCTACGGGGTGCGCATTCCGGTGCTGGTGGATGCCGCAGGCAACGAGCTCGACCGCGGCTTCGAGCCGGAGCGCCTGGCGTCCTGGCTCGAGGCGCGTGGCTGGCTGGATGATGAGGCCTGGCAGGCGCTGCGTCGCCGGCTGAATGGTGAGGACGAGGCGCCTGAAGCGTGTGGTGCGATAATGCGCGGTGGGCGGCGCTATCTGAGCTAAGCCGGCTTGAGCTTGAAGAGCGTCGCTTCGCTCCTGGAAGCGAGAAGCTCGAAGAAGGGGCTTGAGACCTTGGTGGGCCGACTCATGCTGCCTTCCAGCTTACGTCTCGAGTAGGGATAGCTGGCTCATCGCTTCTCGTCCCTCGGGGCTGTGATCCTCCACCTCCAGCACCTTGCGAAAGCCCCGTGATGCCTGGATGGTGGCCTCATCGGCCAGCCACATCAGGGTCTGCTCGCGGTCATCGGCCAGCTGGTGCTTCAGCCCGCCGAACTGGGTGCCGATCTGCCCCCAGGCGCGGCTGAAGATCCAGTCGCCAAACATGTCCTGGTGGATATGCACCAGGACATAGTCATGGTCGGTTTCCCAGCGAATGATCATCGAAGCTCCCGAGCTGCTCTGTGCCGGCCTGGACGGCGAGGTGATATGGTAGGGCGTATTGTAATGCCTTGTCGGAGCTGGACAACGTCTTATGAAGATACTCGTCGATGCCAATGTGCCTGCCGCGGAGACGTGCCTCGCGGCACTGGGTGAGGTGGTGCGCCTGCCGGGCCGCGAGATCGATGCCGCGTCCCTGCGGGATATCGATGCCCTGGTGGTTCGCTCCATCACGCGGGTCGACGAGGTGCTGCTCGCCGAGGCGTCGCGCTTGCGCTTCGTGGGCACCTGCACCATCGGGACCGATCATGTCGATACCCGGCTGCTGGCCGAGCGCGGCATCACCTTCGCCAGCGCCCCGGGCTGCAACGCCGAGGCGGTGGTCGACTACGTGCTGATCAGCCTGCTGACGCTTGCCGAGCGGCAGGGCTGGCGGCTTGCCGAGCGCCGGGTGGGCGTCGTCGGGGCCGGCAATGTGGGCGGGCGGCTGCTGGCGCGTCTCTCGGCCATGGGCGTCGACTGTCTGGCCTGCGACCCACCCCGGGTCGAGGCAGAGTATGCCGGGAGGGGGGACGCCGAGGACGAGGCGTCGGCCGGCTTCGTGAGTCTGGATACCCTGATCGACGAGTGCGACGTGCTCTGCCTGCATACCCCTCTGGTTCGCCAGGGCCCCCATGCCACCCACCATCTGCTGGATGCCGAGCGCATCGCCGCCCTGGCACCGGGGTCGTTGCTGCTCAACGCCGGGCGCGGTGATTGTGTCGATGGCCAGGCCCTGCGCGCCCGCCTGAGCGGAGAGGGAGATATCAACGCGATTCTCGATGTCTTCGAGAATGAACCCGGCATCGACGCCTCGCTGGCCGACCTTGCCGAGATCGCCACACCGCATATCGCCGGCTACAGCCTCGACGGCAAGCTGCGCGGCACCCACCAGGTCACTCGTGCGCTGTGTCGCGCCTTTGGCCTGCCGTGCCGGGTAACCCTGGAGGAGCTGCTGCCGACGCCACCGCTGCGCTCCCTCGCGCTTGGTGAAGGGCTCGAGAAGGAGGAGGCGCTGAGCCTTGCCATGCGCGCCGTCTACGACCCGCGCCGTGACCATGACTCCCTGAGGCGCGCTAGCCGCCGGCAGGGCATGGCCAGAGGCTTCGATGCCTGTCGCGCCAACTATCCCCTACGCCGGGAATTCGCCACCCTGGAGGTGGCCCTGGCCGAAGAGGATCGGCACCTGGCCACACTGCTGGCGGGGGCGGGGTTTCGTGTGGGGCGACGGCTTGAGTGACAGGACGATTTTCGCCTCGTAACCCAGAGGGCCCGCCATTGGCGGGCCCTCTGGTTTTTTGCATTGGGGAAGCTTACTGACGGTAGGCGGCTTCCTTGAGGGCGCGGATGCGGTCATCCAGGGGGGGGTGGCTGGCGAACAGGCGCTCCACCAGCGAGCGGGTCTGCCCCTTGGTGATGGCCATGGCGCGCAGGGTGTCGGGCATCTGGTCGGGCAGCTCGGTCTCCGCCTTGAGGCGGGCGAGGGCGTTGATCATCGCGCCGGAGCCGGCCAGCTTGGCACCGGCGGCGTCGGCGCGATACTCGCGGAAGCGCGAGAACCAGGCGACGATGGCCGAGGCGGCGATGCCGAAGACGATCTCGGCGACCATCACCACGGCGAAGTAGCCCATGAAGCCCAGGCCACCCTCGCCGTCGCTGCGAGCGCGCAGGAACTGGTCGACCAGCTGGGCGACCACCCGGGCGAAGAACATCACGAAGGTATTCACCACGCCCTGAATCAGCGCCAGGGTGACCATGTCGCCGTTGGCCACATGGCCGATCTCGTGGGCCAGCACCGCGCGCACCTCTTCCGGACGCATGCGGTTGAGCAGGCCGGCGGAGACCGCCACCAGGGCATCATCCTTGTTCCAGCCGGTGGCGAAGGCGTTGGACTGCTGGGCCGGGAAGATACCGACTTCCGGGGTCTTGATGCCGGCATCCCGGGCCAGCTCCGCCACGGTGTCCACCAGCCACTTCTCGGTGGCGTTGGAGGGCGTCTCGATCACCACAGTGCCGGTACTGCGCTTGGCCATCCACTTGGAGATGAACAGCGAGACCATCGAGCCGGCCATGCCGAAGATGAAGCAGAAGATCAGCAGGCTCTGGAAGTTGATGCCCTGGCCGCTGAGATAGCTGTCCACGCCCAGCAGGCGCAGGGTGACGCTGGCCACCAGCAGTACCGCCAGGTTGGTGGCCAGGAAGAGCAGGATTCGCATCATGTCGGTGGATCTCCATCGATCATCGAAAGGAAGCCGCCCGATGTGGGCGGCAGGAACAGGCTACTGCTTAGATACGACCGGGCGGTGCGGGTTTCAAGCCCCGGGTTCGCCCGGCCCGTGAGGGAGTTACTGGCGATAGCGCGACAGGAAGCGGGCGAAACGGTCCAGGGCATCGCCGAGCTGGTCGGCCCAGGGCAGGGTGACGATCCGCACATGGTCGGGGTCCGGCCAGTTGAAGGCGGTTCCCTGGACCAGCAGGATCTTCTCCTGCAGCAGCAGGTCGAGTACCAGCTGCTGATCGTCCTGGATGTTGTAGACCCTGGGGTCCAGGCGCGGGAAGGCGTAGAGCGCTCCCTTGGGCTTCACGCAGGAGACGCCCGGGATGGCGTTGAGCTTTTCAAAGGTGATATCGCGCTGGGCCCGTAGGCGGCCGCCGGGCAGGATCAGGTCGTTGATCGACTGGTAGCCACCGAGGGCGGTCTGGATGGCATGCTGGGCCGGCACATTGGCGCACAGGCGCATGGAGGCGAGCATGGTCAGCCCCTGGATGAAGTCGGCGGCACGCTGCTTGGCGATGTTGCCGGACAGGATCATCCAGCCCGAGCGGAAACCGGCACAGCGGTAGCTCTTGGAGAGGCCGTTCAGGGTGACGACCAGCTGGTCCTCGCCGGCCAGGGCGCCGGTGGAGACATGTTGCACGTCGTCGTAGAGGATCTTGTCGTAGATCTCGTCGGAGAACACCACCAGATCGTGCTGGCGGGCGATCTCGAGCAGTTCACGCAGCACCTCCGGGGGGTAGACCGCCCCGGTGGGGTTGTTGGGGTTGATGATCACGATCGCCCGGGTGTGAGCGGTGATCTTGGCGCGGATATCGTCGAGGTCCGGGGCCCAGTCCGCCTGCTCATCGCACAGGTAGTGCACGGCATGGCCGCCGGAGAGGTTGGCGGCGGCGGTCCACAGCGGGTAGTCGGGCGCCGGTATCAGTACCTCGTCGCCGTCGTTGAGCAGTGCCTGGAGCGTCATCACGATGAGCTCGGAGACGCCGTTGCCGATATAGATATCCTCGATTCCCACGCCCGGGATTTCCCGGCGCTGGCACTCCTGCATGATCGCCTTGCGCGCCGAGTAGAGTCCCTTGGAGTCGCAATACCCCTGGGCCGTGGGCAGGTTGCGCATCACATCCTGGAGGATCTCCTCGGGGGCCTCGAAGCCGAATGGCGCGGGGTTGCCGATGTTGAGCTTGAGGATGCGCTGGCCTTCCTCTTCCAGGCGCTTGGCGTGGTCGAGTACCGGGCCGCGGATGTCATAGCAGACATTATGCAGCTTGTGGGATTTGCGAAGCGGAGGGGTGTCCATGTCGTTCGGTGTCCTGGTCGGCGAGGGCGATAGGATTAGAGGGTGTCTGGATCGGCGTCATCGTCGCCGTCCGGCTCCAGGGCGGGTTCGAGCGGGATATCATCCGGGGCCTCCAGGGTCAGGCGACCGAGCTTGCCGTCGCGCAGCTCATGCAGCAGCACCTCGGCGCCACGGTGCAGGTCCACTTCACCGCCGGGACGCAGGCCACCGCGCTTGGCGGCGATCTCGGCCAGGATCGCATGACCGTCGAACCCGGCCACGGCGAGCAGGTCCACTCGTGCCGGACCGTCGGCCTCCACCCGGTCGGCATCGGGGTTGGCCTGGTAGCCGGGCAGCGCCTTGAGTCGGTAGCGTGCCGTGATGGCCTCGGGGTAGCGCCTGGCCAGTTCGGCGGCGGTGACCATGGCGACATCCACGTAGTCGATGGCAGTGTCACGGATGGCACCGCTGGCCGCCAGGCGGTAGGCGCTGGCCTGGTCCTCGATCTTGGGCCAGAGGACCCCGGGGGTGTCGATAAGGGCGACGCGCCCGTTGATGCGAACCTTCTGCTGGCGCTTGGTCACCGCGGGCTCATTGCCGGTCCTGGCGATGCTCTTGCCGGCCAGGCCATTGATCAGGGTCGACTTGCCGACATTGGGGATGCCCATCACCATCACGCGCACGTCTCGGTCGGCGCGAATCTGGCCGGCAAGCTCATGGCAGAGCCTGGGGATACGCTTGAGCTCCTTGACCCTGGTGGTGGTCACGGCGAGCGCTCGCATATCGGGCTGGGCGTCGAAGTGGGCGGTCCACTCCCGGGTTCGCTCCGGGTCGGCCAGGTCGGCCCGGGAGAGGATCTTGAGCACCGGCTTGTGGCGCGTCAGCTCCGCCAGCATGGGGTTGGCGCTGGAGTAGGGCAGGCGGGCGTCGAGGACCTCGACCACCACGTCGACCTCCGGCAGCGCCTCGGTGATCTGGCGCCGCGCCTTGTGCATGTGTCCCGGGTACCAGCCGAGCATGGGCCTCTCCTGCCTGTAGAAATCGGCCGCCCATGTTAGCAGATACACGGCCCAGTCAGGGGCCCCCTGGGTCATCGCAGATGGCAGCCCCGCTCAAGGCTGTTCCGGCGACAGGCCGTCGAGGGGGCGCTACGAGTACTTCCCTGTAGGCTACCTCGGCCCTGCAGCGCTCTCGCGCCCCGCTCCGCTTGCAGGTCCGGTGCTGGCCATCCATGGCCAGCCCGTTCGGAGCAGTGCTCCTCACCCCTGGTCCTCGGACTCCCTCTCCGACCTGCCCCCGGCGCCTTTCACTGTCATCTTGTCAGTAACTGCGATACTGCTGGGGGCACCCGGGCCGATTGCGCGGCCTACTCGCCGGCGTGGAAGTCGAGCGCCACGGAGTTGATGCAGTAGCGCAGGCCGGTGGTATCGCGCGGGCCGTCGGGGAAGACGTGCCCGAGATGGGCGCTGCAGCGCGCGCAGGTGACCTCGGTGCGGCGCATGCCGTGGGAGGTGTCGACGTGCTCCTCCACGCAGGAAGGGGTCATGGGACGGTCGAAGCTCGGCCAACCACAGCCGGCGTCGAACTTGTGCTCGTTCTCGAACAGTGGCGCGTTGCAGCAGACACAGTGGTAGATGCCGTGCTCGTCGGTGACCTGGTAGTCGCCGCTGAAGGGAGGCTCGGTACCCTTCTCACGGGTGACGCGGTACTGTTCCGGGGTAAGCGTCTCGCGCCATTCGGCGTCGGGCTTGTCGGTCTTCAGGGGCATGGCGGCTCTCCTTTTCATCGGGCTGATGCCTCCATTGTGGCATGCACGCGGCCGGGCGGGGGAGTCCCCCCTCGACAAGGATTCACGTCCCCTCAACGCAGTCGCCCCCGGTGGTGTGCCGGGGGCGACTGGCGTCGAGCGTGGACTTGGGCGGTGAAACGTTAGACGTTGAAACGGAAGTGGATCACGTCGCCATCCTTGACGATGTACTCCTTGCCCTCCAGTCGCCACTTGCCGGCGTCCTTGGCACCCTGCTCGCCACCCAGCGTGACGAAGTCCTCGTAGGCGACGACCTCGGCGCGGATGAAGCCCTTCTGGAAATCGGTGTGGATCACGCCGGCGGCCTCGGGGGCGGTGGCACCCACCTTCACGGTCCAGGCGCGCACCTCCTTCACTCCGGCGGTGAAGTAGGTCTGCAGACCGAGGAGGGCGTAGCCGGCACGGATGACGCGATCGAGACCGGGCTCTTCCATGCCCATCTCGTCGAGGAACATGGCGCGCTCCTCGTTGTCCAGCTCGGCGATCTCGGCCTCGAGCTGGTTGCACACCGGTACCACCACGGCCCCTTCCTCTGCCGCGATGTCGCGGACCACGTCCAGGTAGGGGTTGGACTCGAAGCCGTCCTCGTTGACGTTGGCGATGTACATGGTGGGCTTGAGGGTCAGGAAGCCGAAGCCCTTGAGCTGATGCTGCTCCTCCTCGTCCAGCCCGAAGCTTCTCAGCGGCATGCCCTCGGCCAGGTGGGGCTGGATGCGCTCGAGGATCGCCTTGGTGGCGATGGCCTCCTTGTCACCGCCCTTGGCCACGCGGACCAGGCGCTGGATGGCGCGCTCCACGGTGTCGAGGTCGGCCAGCGCGAGCTCCATGTTGATGATCTCGATATCGGCACGCGGGTCGACCTGGTTGGCGACATGGATCACGTTGTCGTTATCGAAGCAGCGCACCACATGGGCGATGGCCTGGGTCTCGCGGATATTGGCCAGGAACTTGTTGCCAAGACCCTCGCCCTTGGAGGCCCCGGCGACCAGGCCGGCGATATCGACGAACTCCATCGTGGTCGGCAGCACCTTCTGCGGCTTGACGATCTCCGCCAGCTTGTCGAGTCGCGGGTCGGGCATCGGCACGATGCCCACGTTGGGCTCGATGGTGCAGAAGGGGAAGTTCTCGGCGTCGATGCCGGACTTGGTCAACGCATTGAAGAGGGTCGACTTGCCGACATTCGGCAGGCCGACGATACCGCAGTTGAAACCCATGGGATCATCCTGGAAAGCGTGTACGCGAGTGAAAAGTAGCGAGTATTCTACTCGACCGAGCGGTAAGCCATAAGCGGTCAGCCGTAAGAAAGCCCTTCCGGCCGACAAAGGGGAGACTGACAGCGTGTACCCTCAGCCTATGGCTGGCCTGTCAGCCGGCGGCTGAAAAGCTGTGCAGCCGGTTCATGGCCTTGGTCCAGTGACCGTCGATGGCATCGGGCAGGGTGGCCAGGCTCTCGTCGATGGCGGCCTCGATGGCGACATGCTCGGCCTTTCCGGGGCGGCCCAGCACGTAGTTCGTGACCTGGCGCGAGTCGCCGGGGTGGCCGATGCCGAGGCGCAGGCGGTGGAAGTCCCGTGTGTTGCCCAGGGCGCTGATGATATCGCGCAGGCCGTTATGGCCGCCATGGCCACCGCCGGTCTTGAGCCGGGCACTGCCCGGCGGCAGGTCGAGCTCGTCATGAACGACCAGCAGCTCATCGGGTGCCAGCTTGTAGAATTGACAGAGGGCCGCCACCGCACCGCCGCTGCGGTTCATGAAGGTGGTGGGGTTGAGCAGATGGAGATCACGCCCCTCGAACTGGACCCTGGCATGCAGGCCCAGGAACTTGCGGTCGGCGCGCAGCTCGCCGCCGGCGCGGCGCGCCAGGGCCTCCACCAGCCAGGCCCCGGCATTATGGCGGGTGGCCTCGTAGTCGGCGCCGGGATTGCCCAGCCCGATGATCGCTCTGACCTGACTCATGTGTCACCTCCAAAAAAAATCAAGCGCCGGGGCGCTTGATCATCAGCAGAGGGGCCGCGTCTGGCGCGGCCCCGGAGCGGGTAAGGATTACTCCTCGCCCTGCTCGCCTTCTTCGCCGCCTTCGGCATCTTCCGCGTCATCACCCGCGGAGCGCACCTTGGCCTTGACGATGCTCAGGATCGGACCGTCGTGGTCTTCGCCCAGCGCCAGTGCCGGGATGGTGACGCCGGCCGGCAGGCTCAGGTCGGAGAGGTGCTTGATGGCACCTACCTCGAGATCGCTGATATCGAACTCCAGGTAGTCGGGCAGGTCCTTGGGCAGACAGCTGATCTCGACGTCGGAAGCCAGCTGATGGAGCTCGCCGTCCTGGTCCTTGATGCCCACACAGGCTTCTTCACCGGCGAGGTGCAGCGGCACACGGGTGGTGAACTCCTGGTTGGCTGCCACACGCAGGAAGTCGGCGTGGGTGATCAGCGGCTTGAAGGGGTGACGCTGCAGGTCGCGTACCACGACCTGCTCGCTCTTGCCGTCGACGACCAGGTTGATGATGGAGGAGAAGAACACCTCCTCCTCGATCGCCTTGTAGAAGGCGGCCTTCTCGACGGAGATCGGCTGTGGCTCCTTCTCGCCACCATAGATGATGGCGGGAACCTGCTCGTTCGCACGACGCAGGCGGCGGCTCGCACCTTTCCCCAGGTCGTTACGAACGCTGGCATTAAGAATAAAATCGGACATGGAATTGCCTCTTGCTTGAAGTAGGAAAGCGACAGGGACCGCGACCAGAGCCCTGACACTTCCGGGTGCCCCGAAGGGCGCTTTCCGGCGCCTGTCGTGCCGAGGTGGAGCTCCTTCAGTGGAGCTCTCTCAGTGGAACATGGCGCTGACGGATTCCTCGTTGCTCACCCGACGGATCGCCTCGGCGATCAGGCCGGCGACGCTCAGCTGGCGGATCCTGCCGCTGCGGCACGCCGTCTCGGAGAGCGGAATGGTATCGGCGACGACGACCTCGTCGAGCACCGAACCGACGATATTGTCCACCGCCGGTCCCGAGAGAATGGGGTGGGTAGCGTAGGCCACCACGCGCTCGGCGCCGTGATCCTTGAGCGCTTCGCCGGCCTTGCATAGGGTGCCGGCGGTATCGATCATGTCATCTACCACGACGCAGTTGCGTCCTTCGATCTCGCCGATGATGTGCATCACCTGGGCCTGGTTGGCCGCGGGGCGACGCTTGTCGATGATGGCAAGATCGGCATTGAGCTGCTTGGCGATGGCGCGGGCACGCACCACGCCGCCGACGTCAGGAGAGACCACCACCAGGTTCTCGTAGTTCTGACGCTCGATGTCATCGAGCAGGATCGGCGAGCCGTAGACGTTGTCGACCGGCACGTCGAAGAAGCCCTGGATCTGGTCGGCGTGGAGGTCCATGGTCATGACACGGTCGACGCCGGCCTTGACCATCATGTCGGCGACGATCTTGGCCGAGATCGGCACACGGGCGGAGCGCACGCGACGGTCCTGACGGGCATAGCCGAAGTAGGGCACCACAGCGGTGATCCGCGATGCAGAGGCCCGGCGCAGGGCATCTATCATCAGGATCAGCTCCATCAGGTTCTCATTGGTCGGCGCACAGGTGGACTGCAGAACGAACACGTCCTTGCCGCGCACGTTCTCGTTGATCTCAACCGCTATCTCGCCGTCGCTGAACTGGCCGACCGTGGCATTGCCCTGGCGGGTGTCCAGACTCTCGGCGATCTTGCGGGCGAGTTCGGGATTGGCATTCCCGGCGAAAACCATCAATTTTGACACGCGCAGCCACCTATGCAGTGTGTTGGGTCATCGGGGGGAAGGATCGTCTGTGATCAGCGATCCAGAACGTCATGCAGCGGAGAACGGTTCAAGCCGCGGGCCTTGAAGGCTTGCCAGCGGCCATCGATCTCATCCAGCAACCGGTCGGCTTCCTGTTCGTCTGCCAGACGGGCGAAGACGCAGGCACCGGTGCCGGTCAGCATGCTGGGGGCACGTCGAGCCAGCCAGTCCAATGCCGAGGATACCGCTGGATAGAGCGACCTGACTGTTGCCTCGCAGTCGTTGCGCCAACTGGACGCTCCCCCCTGCAGGGCGCGCGCCATGGTAATAGGGGGGGTGTGGCGTGTCAATTCGGGAGCCTTGAAGACTGCCGGTGTCGCCACCTCGATGCCGGGGTGAACCACCACGAACCAGGGCGTGTCGAGATCCACCGGGGTGAGGCGTTCGCCGACGCCTTCGGCCCAGGCGGCGTGGCCGTGCACGAAGACTGGAACATCGGCGCCCAGGGTCAGGCCCAGTTCGGCGAGACTGTCGAGCGACAGCCCCAGGCCCCAGAGGGCATCGAGGCCGAGCAGGGTGGTGGCGGCATCCGAGCTGCCACCGCCCAGGCCACCTCCCATGGGCAGCCGCTTCTCGAGATGAATGTCGGCGCCCAGGGGGCAGTCGCTCCGCTCCTGTAGCAGGCGTGCCGCGCGCACGATCAGGTTCTGATCATGGGGGACACCGGCAATGTCGGGCGTCAGATGGATCTCGCCATCTTGGCGCAGGGTGAACTCCAGGGTGTCATCATGATCGAGGAACTGAAACAGCGTCTGCAGCTCGTGGTAGCCGTCGGGGCGGCGGCCGGTGATATGCAGCATGCGGTTGAGCTTGGCGGGGGCGGGCAGGCGAAGGCTCGCGCCTTGGGCGCTGTGTTCAGGCATCGTCGATCACCGGGCGCCACTCGTTGATCACCAGGGTGACGCGCAGATCCCCGTAGTGCATTACCAGCCGGCGTGGCAGCCACAGGTCGTCGGTATGGGTCCAGTCTCGGTAGTCGATCTCCCAGCCGGCCTGTCGTAGTCGAGCCGGGAACCCCAGCTCGTCCTTCTCGAGTCGATAGGGGTGACCGTCACCCGGCAGGCCACGCACCCAGTCGGACAGGGCGCCGAGCGGCAGCGACCAGCCCAGCTGCTGCTCCATCAGCGCCTCGGGGGTTTCGGCCTCGAAGCGTCCCTCCGAGGTGGTCATCGAGAAGCGCCCCTCGCGCCCCTCCAGGGTGCTGCGGCCGCTGCCGAAGGGCCCGCTGATCAGCAGTCGGTAGTAGTGGGGGTGCTGGCTCCAGTCGAGATTGGCGCTGGTGGAGTCCTCGGGAGTGCGCAGCCCGGCCTTGCCGGCCAGCCTCCAGGTATCCAATGACTCGAGGCGCTGCTGCTGGGACTGCCACTGCCCCGAGGTGCGCTGCCCTTCGGGGAGTGGTGCCTGGCGTGCACAGCCGGCGACCAGAGTCAGCAGCAGGGTGGCGATGACAAGCGGCGAGTAGTGACGTTGCATGGTGGTCTCGTGGTCAGTTGGGTATGGCGGCGGGGGCCAGCTCGGGGATCCGGCGCAGCAGGTCGTCGATCTGTGGGTGCTCATCGAGGCGCTCGAGGACCTCGCGGACCAGCTCCCGGGCCTCGTCGCGTCTGTCCAGGGTCCATAGCACCTCGGCCAGGTGGGCGGCGATCTCCTGGTCGGGCATGGCGCGATAGGCCCGCTCGAGCCAGGGCAGGGCGCCTTGCGGGTCGCCTTCGCGGTAGTGCACCCAACCCAGGCTATCGAGGATTGCCGGGCTGTCGGGGTCGAGGGCATGGGCTCGCTCGATCAGTTCGCGGGCCTCGTCGAGGCGTGTCCTGGGTCCCTGGTCGACGAGGGTGTAGCCCAGGGCATTGAGTGCCAAGGCGCTATCGGGGTTATGCTCGATGATGCGCCGGAGGTCACGCTCCATGCCGTCCAGGTCACCCGCTTCCCAGGCGCGCATGCCGCGCAGATAAAGCAGCTGCTCGTCGGCAGGCGCGCGTGTCAGTTCGCGGTCGAGCAGGGCATCGGCCGCGTCGTCGAGCCCCTCTCGGTCGAGCAGCTCCACCTCCAGGGCGACCAGGTCGCTATGGCTGTCGGCATGACGCAGCCGCTCGCTGCGCAGGAAGGCGCGGGCATCGTTCAGTCGGTCATTCTCCATCAGCATCTCGGCGGCACGCAGACGACTGAGCAGGAACGCCTCCTCTGCCGGCACCTGACGATAATAAAGCAGGGCGTTGTCGATCTCGCCTTCGTCGCGGGACATATCGCCCAGCAGCAGGAGCGCCTCGGCCGGGGGCTCGGGAAGCGCTGCCAGAGGCAGGAGCAGGCGACGCGCCGGCTCTCGGTGTCCCTCCTCCAGATAGAGGCGCGCCAGGCCGATGCGCAGTGCGTTATCGCCGGTGTGCTTCTCGAGCAGGGCTTCGGTCTGCACCTCGGCGGCGGCGACATTGCCCAGACGCAGCTCGCTTTGCGCCAGCAGAAGGATGAAGCGCGCATCGTCGGGCGAGACCGCGAGGCCGCGGCGCGCGGCGGCACGGGCGGCGTGGGGGTCGTCCGCCTCCTGGGCCAGCCGGGCTCGGGTCAGCCACAGGGCCGGCAGCTCCGGCGCCCGGGCATCGAGGCGCGCCAGGCGTCTCCTGGCGGCGGTGGTCTCCCCGGCGGCCACTTCGAGCATCGCGGTGGCGAGTTCGGCATCGTGGCGGCGGGCATCCTCGGGGGTCGTGTCCAGGTGGTCACGCAGCCGGGCCAGCAGGGGGGCCGGGTCGGCGTTGGCGGCCAGGGCGGCCTCCACCAGCGAAGAGATCTCGCTGTCGCCGCCTTCTCGAACCACTGCCAGTCGCTGGCGCAGCGCTTCATCCCAGTCGCCGCGCTGTACGGCGAGGCCGGCCAGCAGCCGGGCCGGGGCGACGCTGTCGGGAGCCAGCCCCTGCCACTCCCTGGCGGCACGGTCGAGCAGCTCGCGCTCATTGCCGAAGCTTGCGGCCAGTGCCGCCCGCTCTGCCAGGCCGGCGCTGCGGTAGCGCTGGCTGGCTGTGAGGTAGCCCTCGGCGGCACGCCGGTAGTCGCCGCGCTGGCCGGCCAGCTCCGCGGTGATCAGGCCGGCCAGGCCCTCGGCATCCAGGCCCTGCTCGATAGGCGGGGCACCGACCAGCGGGTCCTCCATCACCGGGGGCGCGCCATCGTCTAGCGGCCACGCCTGGCAGCCGGCCAGCAGCAGCGCCAGTGCCGGCGTCGCCAGCGATAGAGGGGTCAGGGAGTCAAGGGCGCGGGCCATGGGTGTCTCGCTTGTGGTGCGGTGGTCTCAGCATAACGGCTCGGCCGGCGTGGGCAAAGGCACGGCCTGTCGTCGGAGCCGCCTTGTGCGGTGCTGTCATCTGGGATAGCCCCGATGGGCCGCCATCGGCTGTCGGATGTGATAGAATCCATGCGCCTCGATTGCGAGGTCTTAATGGCCGCACACCCCACGTTCAAGATGCCCGACGCATGACGCTGCTTGCCCTTGGAATCAATCACCGTACCGCCACCGTCGAGGTGCGCGAACAGGTGGCCTTTGCCCCCGCCGAGCTCGATGCCGCGCTAGGTGAGCTGCGCGGCCTGCCCGAGGTCAAGGAGGCGGCTGTCCTCTCGACCTGCAATCGCACGGAACTCTACTGCGTGACGGAGCCCGAAGGCGAGGCAGCCGTTCTGGAGTGGCTGGGCCGCTTCCACGGCCTGCCGGTCGAGGATCTCACCCGGTGCGCCTACCATTATCTGGACAACGAGGCCGCCCGCCACCTGATGCGCGTAGCGGTAGGCCTGGATTCCATGGTGCTGGGCGAGCCGCAGATCCTCGGTCAGCTCAAGGACGCCTATCAGGCCAGCCGCCTGGGCAAAGGGCTCGGCAAGGAGCTGGAGTGTCTGTTCCAGCACACCTTCGCCGTGGCCAAGCAGGTGCGAACGGAAACCGGCATCGGCCGCAATCCGGTCTCGGTCGCCTATGCGGCGGTCAGCCTGGCGAGCCGAATCTTCGATGACTTCGGCCGTGCGCGAGCACTGCTGATCGGCGCCGGCGAGACCATCGAGCTGGTGGCCCGTCATCTGAAGGAGGCGGGTGTCAGCCAGCTGACCGTGGCCAACCGTACCCGCGAGCGTGGCGAACAGGTGGCTGCGCCCCTGGGTGGCCAGGCGATCACCCTGGACGCCATCCCCGATGCCTTGGCCGAGGCGGATATCGTCATCTCCTCCACCGCAGCCCCGCTGCCGATTCTCGGCAAGGGCATGGTGGAGCGGGCGCTGAAGAAGCGTCGTCACCGGCCGATCTTCATGGTCGATATCGCCGTTCCCCGGGATATCGAGCCCGAGGTGGGGCAGCTCGCCGACATCTTCCTCTATACGGTGGACGACCTTCAGGAGGTGATCGCCGAGAACCGCCGCCACCGCCAGGTCGCGGCCGACCAGGCGGAATCGCTGATCGAGCACGGCGTGGGCGCCTGGCAACACGACCGACGCATCCGCAGCGGGGGCGAGCTGATTCACGACTATCGCGCCCGGGGTGAGGCGCATCGCGACCACTCCCTGGAGCAGGCGCTGACGCGTCTGGCGCGTGGCGAGGACCCCGAGGCCGTGGTTCGGCGACTGGCCCATCAGCTGACCAACCGGCTGCTGCATGGCCCCACCGTGGCGCTGCGCGAGGCCGCCTCTGCCGAGCGCCACGATCTGCTCGAGGCGGCCAGCGCGCTGCTGCTCGAGGCGACCCCCGATACGACCACCCGATAGGATCGACGAATGAAAGCTTCCCTGCGCCAGCGTCTCGACGACTTCGGCGAGCGCTTCGAGGAGCTCGCCGCCCTGCTGGCGGCGCCCGAGGTGATCGGCGACCAGGCCCGTTTCCGCGACTACTCCCGTGAATACGCCGAGCTCGAGGCTCTGGTGGAGACATGGCGTGAGTATCGTGCCGTGGAGGGCAATATCGAGGAAGCCGAGCTGCTCGCCTCCGACAGCGACCCCGAGATGCGCGAACTCGCCGAGATGGAGCTGAGCGAGAGTCGCGAGAAGCGCGACGCCCTGGAGGGGGAGCTCAAGCGCCTGCTGGTCCCCAAGGACCCCGATGATGGCCGCGGTGTCTTCCTGGAAGTCCGGGCGGGCACCGGGGGTGACGAGGCGGCGTTGTTTGCCGGTGACCTGTTTCGCATGTACTCGCGCTACGCCGAAAAGCATGGCTGGAAGGTGGAGGTGGTCAGCGCCAACCACGGTGAACAGGGTGGCTACAAGGAGGTCATCGCCCGCATCAAGGGGGAGGGGGCCTATGCCCGGCTCAAGTTCGAATCCGGCGCCCACCGCGTGCAGCGCGTGCCGGCCACCGAGTCCCAGGGGCGCATCCACACCTCGGCCTGTACCGTGGCGGTGATGCCCGAGGTGGATGCGGTGGGCGACATCGATCTCGACCCCAGCGACCTGCGTGTGGATACCTTTCGCTCCAGCGGCGCCGGCGGCCAGCACGTCAACACCACCGATTCGGCGATTCGCATCACCCACCTCCCGAGCGGTGTGGTGGTGGAGTGCCAGGAGGAGCGTAGCCAACACAAGAATCGCGCCAAGGCGATGTCGCTGCTGGCCGCCCGTCTCAAGCAGCACGCCGTGGATAGCCAGCGTCAGCAGCAGGCCGATACGCGGCGTAGCCTGGTCGGCTCCGGGGATCGCAGTGAGCGCATCCGCACCTACAACTTCCCCCAGGGGCGGGTCACCGATCACCGCATCAACCTGACCCTCTACAAGCTCTCCGAGGTGATCGGTGGCGAACATCTCGACGAGGTGATCGAGCCCCTGATCCACGAATACCAGGCCGAACAGCTCGCCGCCCTGCAGCAGGAGGCCTGAAGTGCAGGGTGGAGAAGTGACCCTCGATGCCCTGCTGGCCCAGACCTCGGCCAGACTGAGCGCGGCCGGCTCCCCCACGGCGCGCCTCGATGCCGAGGTTCTGCTCTGCCATGTACTGGGCGTCGAGCGCACCTGGCTCTATACCTGGGGCGATCGTCGGGCCGATATCGAGGCGGCGGCGCGTTTTCGAGCGCTGGTGGCACGTCGCGAGGCGGGGGAGCCGGTGGCCTATCTCACCGGCGAGCGGGAGTTCTGGGGCCTGCGCCTGGCGACCGACCCCAGCACGCTGATCCCACGACCCGACACCGAGACCCTGGTCGAGTCCGCCCTGTCGCTGGCGGAAGAGCACGAGGGCAGGCTGCTCGACCTGGGCACCGGCAGCGGGGCCATCGCCCTGGCCTTTGCCAGCGAGCGTCCCGCCTGGCGAGTGCTGGGCCTGGATATCCGTCCCGAGGCGGTCGCCCTGGCACAACACAACGCCTCACGACTTGCCCTTGCCAACGCCGAGTTCCGCGAGAGCGACTGGTTCGCCGTCCTGAAGGACGAGGAGAGCAGAACACGCTTCTCTCTAATCGTCTCCAATCCGCCCTACATCGCCGAGGATGACCCCCACCTGGCCATGGGGGATGTGCGCTTCGAGCCACGCTCGGCGCTGGTGGCCGATGGCGACGGGCTGGCGGACCTGCGCCACCTGGTGACGATGGCGAGGGAGCACCTGCTACCCGGCGGCTGGCTGCTGCTGGAGCATGGCTGGAGCCAGGCCGCGGCGGTGCGCGAGGCGCTCGAGGCGGCAGGTTACTGCGAGGTAGCCAGCCGCCGGGATCTCGGCGGCCATGAGCGGGTCAGCCTGGGGCGACGACTGCCGTGATTGGCCGGCTGGCCATGGAAGGTAGAGCCAGTCGAGGCGCTCTCGGCGAGTCAGACCAAGCGTTGATAGCCGTCGATGCTTTGCTGTGGTACACCTTTTGCAGATGATATTTCCGTTAGCTGCCGCGGAGCAGGGTGAATCCTGGTAGATTCTGCTGTTGCGGCGGCGCTAATGCTCCTTCGACGGTGTCCCTCACTCCATGAAAGCCAAGACTCGTACCCTCGATCGCATCGACCTGAAGATCCTGCGCTGCCTGCAGGAGAACGCCCGCATCTCCTATGTCGACCTCGCCAGCCAGGTGGGGCTCTCCACCACGCCCTGCCTGGAGAGGGTCAAGCGGCTGGAACGCTCGGGGGTGATCCGTGGCTACCGCGCCGTGCTCGATCCCCGGGCCCTCAAGGCCAATCTGCTGGTGTTCGTCGAGATCAGCCTGGAGACCCAGTCGCCGGCGGTGTTCGACGAGTTCCGTCGCGCCGTGGCGCGCCTGCCGCAGATCCAGGAGTGCCACCTGGTCTCGGGGCAGTTCGACTATATCCTCAAGTGTCGCATTCCCGAGATGTCCGCCTATCGCCAGCTGCTGGGTGACGTGGTGCTGACCCTGCCCGGGGTCAAGGAGTCCAAGAGCTATGTGGTGATGGAGGAGGTCAAGGAGGAGTTCTCCCTTCACATTCCCGATATCGAGGAGCTTGAACACAAGTGAGTCGCGCCATGAATGACCAGGAACTGCTGCGTTACAGCCGCCAGATCATGCTGGAGTCCATCGACATCGAGGGCCAGGAGCGCCTGCTCGCCAGCCATGTTCTGATCGTCGGCGCCGGTGGGCTCGGTTCGCCGGTGGCCCTCTACCTGGCGGCTGCCGGGGTCGGGCGGTTGACCCTGGCCGATGCCGATGAAGTCGAGCTCTCCAACCTGCAGCGCCAGATCGCCCATGGCGAAGCGGACCTGGGGCGCAACAAGGCCGATTCTGCGCGCGAAGCGGCACAGGCGCTCAACTCGGGGTGTTGCATCGAGACGCTCACCGACCACCTGCAGGGGGAGAGCATGGCGGCGGCGGTGGCCAGCGTCGATGCGGTACTCGACTGTACCGATCGCTTCTCCAGCCGCTATGCGATCAACGCCGCCTGCCGCGCGGCCGGGGTGCCGCTGATCTCCGGCGCGGCGATCCGCTTCTCCGGCCAGCTGGCGGTATTCGATCATCGCGATCCCGATAGCCCCTGCTATGCCTGTCTCTATCCGCCCGATGGTCAGGGCGATGAGGCGCTCTCCTGTGCCGAGAGTGGCGTGGTGGCACCGCTGGTGGGACTGGTCGGAAGCTTTCAGGCACTCGAGGCGATCAAGCTGCTGAGCGGCGCCGGCACGACTCATCAGGGGCTCTCCACCTTCGATGGCCTGAGCGGTGAGTGGCGCCGCTTCGGCATCTCCCGCGACCCCGCCTGCGCCACCTGCGGCGATCGAGCGTCTGCCCCGTGATGGCGACTTCCTGACGCTGCTGGCAACGCACCGGGTTTCGGGTCTGGTCTCCTGCTGGCGAATGATCCGGGGCTGAGCTGGAACTGAGATTGAGCTGAGATTGAGCTGAGCAGATGGCCCTCCATATGACGCCCCGGGGACTTGTGGCATGGCGGTGCGGGGCGGGGTGTTATTGAATACTTGACATCAACGCGTCGCCTGGTATCAAACTGACACCCAGTCAGCACTCTCATGACAACCTCATGACAACAACGACAATATCCCATCAGCGCCCAATCCCGGGGAGCCTGCATGACCGACCACGCCGCACCGCCGAGTTCCTGGTATCGAGATTCCATCGCCGTCGACCCTGGCCCCTGCCCACCTCTCGAGGGGGAGGTGCGTGCCGATGTCTGTGTGGTTGGTGGGGGGATCACCGGCTGCTCGGCGGCCCTGGAACTGGCCGAACGGGGCTATTCGGTGGTGTTGCTGGAAGCCGGCGAGATCGGGCACGGCGCCTCGGGGCGCAGCGGCGGGCAGGTCCTGCCGGGCCTGGGCACCGATATGGCCACGGTGGAGAGGGCGCTGGGGCAGGAGGCCGCCCGTGATATCTGGCGCCTGAGCCGCGAGGCGGTGGCGCTGACCGCCGAGCGTGTCGAGCGTCATGCCATTCCCTGTGATCTCCAGTGGGGCTATCTGCATGCGGCGGTCAAGGAGCGTCATGTGCGTGAGCTGGCCGAGCACCGCGACCGCATGGCCCGCGACTATGACTATCACGATCTGGAGATGCTCGAGGGCGAGGCGCTGCGCGAACGGGTGGTTACCGATGCCTATCCGGCCGCCCTGCATGAATCCGCGGCCGGCCATCTGCATCCGCTCAACTACACCCTGGGCCTGGCCCGCGCCGCACGCGACGCAGGGGTAAGCATTCACCAGCATAGCGCCGCCGTGGCGATCGAGCGCGGCCAGCCGGCCTGCGTACGCACCGCCACCGGCCGGGTCACCGCCGACTTCGTGGTGCTGGGGACCAATGCCTACCAGGCAGGCCTGGTGCCGGAGCTGTCGGGGCGGGTGATGCGCGCCGCCAACTACATGATCGCCACGGCCCCGCTCAGCGAGTCCCAGGCGGCCCGGGTGCTTCCCCATAATGATGCCCTGTCGGATGCCAACTTCGTGCTCGACTACTATCGCCTCTCCGGCGATCGCCGGCTGATCTACGGTGGCGAGGTCAGCTATGACGGCCGCGAACCCAGGGGCATCCAGGCGCGCATGGATGCCAAGATCGCGAGGCTCTTCCCGGTGCTCGAGGGGATTCCCATCGAGTATCGCTGGGGGGGCGACGTGGCCATCACCTTGAATCGTGCACCGGACTTCGGCCGCCTGGGGGACAACCTCTACTACGCCCAGGGCTACTCCGGTCATGGCATGGCACTCGCGGGGCTGGCCGGGCGGCTGATGGCCGAGGCCATTGCCGGCCAGGCCGAGCGGCTCGATGCCTTCGCCGCCATGCCTCACCGGCGCTTTCCCGGCGGCTCCCTGCTGCGTACCCCTCTGCTGGTGCTGGCCACCACCTTCTACAAGCTTCGCGATCGGCTCTGACGGGGAGGTGCGATGCCATGGCTCACGACGCCACGACGAGCGATGCCAGCACAACCGACTCCGCAACAGCCGATTCCATAACAGCCGACTCCACAAGAACAGAGAGCAAGCCGATGACCGATACCCTGACCCTGGAGGCCGCCGACATCCCTTCAACCGAGGTGGAGGAGCCGAGTCGCGAGGCCTCTTCCATCGAGATGCAGGGGCTGCACAAACGCTTCGGCCGCAACACCGTGGCGCTGGATGGTGTCGACCTGGTGATCGAGGCGGGGGAGTTCTTCACCCTGCTGGGCCCCTCGGGGTGCGGCAAGACCACCCTGCTGCGCATCCTCGCGGGCCTCGAGGAGGCCGATGACGGGCGCCTGGCCATCGGCGGCCGCGACGTTACCGAGGTACCGCCCCATCAGCGCAGCGTCAATACCGTCTTTCAGTCCTATGCGCTCTTCCCGCATCTCTCCGTGCGGGAGAACCTGGCCTTCGGGCTCAAGATGCGCGGCATGCCCCCCGAGCAGCGCGAGGCACGGGTCGCCAGGATCGCCGAATTCATCCAGCTGGGTGACCTGGTGGAGCGGCGCGTCGACCAGCTCTCCGGCGGGCAGCGTCAGCGCATCGCCCTGGCCCGGGCGCTGGTCAATGAGCCCGACGTGCTGCTGCTCGATGAGCCCCTGTCGGCGCTCGATGCCGGCCTGCGCAGCCAGCTGCAGGTGGAGCTGTTGCGGGTCCAGAAGCGCCTGGGCATGACCTTCGTGTTCGTGACCCATGACCAGGACGAGGCGATGGTGATGTCCGACCGCATCGCGGTGCTCAACGGCGGCGTGATCCAGCAGGTCGGACCACCCCGGGAGGTCTATGAGCATCCGGCCAATGCCTTCGTGGCGCGGTTCATGGGCCATGACAATCTCTATCCCATCGAGGCCCGGGATGGCGACCGACTGACCACGCCCCTGGGCGTGCTCAGCGCCGAGGCGGCCGGGGAGGGCGATCTGCTGTTGATTCGTCCCGAGACCCTGGATCTGCTGCCTGGCGAGCAGCCCGGCGACAATCGTCTGCCGGCCACCGTGACCGAGCGGCTCTATCGCGGCAGCCACGCGGAGTACCGGCTCGAGGTGGGTGAGACCACGCTGCAGGCGACCCTGAACAACCGCGGTCGACGCCTGCCCGAGGTAGGCGACCGGGTCACCGTGTCGGTGGCGCCGGAAGACCTGGTCACCCTGAGTGAATAAGGAGCCACCCATGTCCTATGCCGGCGTGACCCCATCGGCCCGCAGCCGGGCCATGGTGCGCGAGAGTCGCCACCTGCTGTTTACCGTGGCACCGGGTGCCATCTGGATCGTCATCTTCCTGGTGCTTCCCAGCGCCTATCTGATGGGGGTGGCCTTCATGACGAACGGCCCCTACGGGCTGCCCGAGATGCCACTGTCGCTGGGGTCCTTCGAGCGCCTGGCCGGTTTCGGTTTTCTCGGCTGGAGCCCGGGCAATCTCTATACCCTGCTGCGCTCGCTCTGGCAGACCCTGGTGTCCACCGGCCTGGTGGTGCTGGTGGCCTACCCCATCGCCTACTACATCAGCACCTGCCGCGAGAGATGGCGACCGATCATGCTGCTGCTGGTGGTGGTGCCCAGCTGGACCAATCAGGTGATCCGTACCTTCGGCTGGATGAACCTGCTGGCACCGGGCACTCCGCTCTCCAGCCTCGCCGAAGGGCTGGGGTTGATCGCGCCCAACATGGGGCTCTATCCCTCCAACTTCGCCGTTACCCTGGGGCTGGTCTACAACTTCCTACCGTTCATGGTGCTGCCGCTCTACGCCGCCTTCGAGAAGCTCGACACCGCCCAGGTGGAGGCCGCTCAGGATCTCTACGCCTCGCCGGTGCGTGCCTTCTGGCACGCGGTCTTCCCCCAGACCCTGCCGGGGCTGCTGGCCGGCGTCGTGCTGGTGGCGATCCCCGCCTTCGGCATGTACGTGATTCCCGAGCTGCTGGGAGGCGGCAAGGGCATGATGCTCGGCAACCTGGTGGCCAACCAGTTCTCGGGCGGGGCCAACTGGCCGCTCGGTGCGGCCGGCGCGATCCTGATGCTGATCGCCACCTTCATCGGGCTTTACGCCATGCGTCGCATCGGCAAGCGTCTGGGTGGCGGGGAAGAGGTGGTGATATGAGAAAGCGCACACTCAAGCGAAGCCTGACCGGCTTCTGGTGGTTCACCCTGGCCTTCCTCTATTTGCCGCTGGCCGTGGTCGCCCTGTTCTCTTTCAACGCCTCCAACAGTGCCGCGCGCTTCACGGGATTTTCCTGGCGCTGGTACGAGCGGCTGCTCGGCAACGAGGAGATCCTCTCGGCCTTCGCCAACAGCATGGGGCTGGCGATCGTCTCCTCGACCGTCGCGCTGGTGGTCGGCTGTCTGATCGGCTACGGCATGTATCGCCACCGCCATCGCAAGCTGGGCTGGCTGATCGTGCTGATCTATCTACCCATCGTGCTGCCGGATATCGTCTTCGGCATCTCGGAGATGGCCTTCTTCGTGCAGGTCCACCGCCTGACCGGCTTCTTGCAGCCTGGCCTGGGCACCATGATCATCGCCCACGTCACCTTCCAGATTCCCTTCGTGGCGCTGATCGTCTATTCGCGCTTCGTGGGCCTGGATCCGACGCTGTTCGAGGCGGCCAAGGATCTCTACGCGACGCCTATCAAGCGCGTCATCCACTTCATGCTGCCGACCATCAAGCCGGCGCTGATCTCGGCCTTCTTCCTCTCCTTCACCCTCTCGGTGGATGACTTCGTCATCAGCTTCTTCACCGCGGGACCGGAGAGCGCGACCCTGCCGATCTACATCTGGGGTGCGATCAAGAAGGGAATCTCACCGGAGATCAATGCCATCGCTACCCTGATGATCGCGGCGGTCGCCATCGTCGCCGCCATCAGCCTGATCTTCAGCCGTCGCCGGCAGGCCTGAGCCGGCACTTGCCTTCACAGGGAAACCAGGAGAGTCATCATGACAATCAACAAGAGTGCACTCGCCCTATCCATCGGTGCCGCGCTGCTCGCCGGCGGCGCCCAGGCCCAGGAGAACAAGCTCTACCTGTTCAACTGGACCGAGTACATGGACCCCGAGATCATCGAGGCCTTCGAGGCGAAACACGACGTCGAGGTGGTGCAGAACTACTTCAACTCGCTGCCGGAGATGCTCTCCAAGCTTCAGGCGGGTGGTGTCTCGCAGTACGACATCATCGTGCCTTCCAACTACTATGTGCCGAGGCTGATCAAGACCGGGCTGGTGCAGCCGCTGGACAAGTCGAAGATCCCCAACTTCGACAACCTGATGGAACAGTTCAAGGATCCGACCTTCGACCCGGGGGGCGAGTACAGCGCGGCCTATCAGTGGGGCACCACCGGGGTGGTCTACAACAGCGAGACCTTCCCGGATGCACCCAAGAGCTGGTCGCTGCTCTTCGACCCCGAGGTCAATCCCGACCATCCCTTCGCGCTGATGGGCGATGGCCAGGTCAATCTGGGGGGAGCCTGTGCCTATCTTGGGCATGGCTACGACTGCACCGACCCGGAGGGCTGGAAGGAGGCCGCGCGGCTGCTGATCGAGACCAAGAATCGAGAGACCTTCAGTGGCTTCAGCGACGGCACGCCACAGCTGCAGCAACTGGCCCGGGGGGTGACCCATGCCGGCCTCACCTACAACGGCGACTACCTCTACTTCAAGGAGGAGGACCCCGATACCTTCGCGTCGCTGGAGTTCATGATCCCTGATGAAGGTGCCGAGATGTGGGTCGACTCGATGATGATCACCGCCGAGGCCCCGAACCCTGACCTGGCGCATCAGTTCATCGACTTCATTCTCGACGCCGAAGTGGGTGCCCAGCTCTCCAACTTCAACTACTACGCCAGCCCCAACGCCGCGGCGGAGCCCTATCTGGATGAAGTGCTGACCCAGCCCCCGGTGCAGCCCAGCGAGGCGGATATGGAGCGCCTGCGCTTCACCCCGAGCCTCGAGGGCGAGTCGCTGCAGGTGTTCCAGCAGCTGTGGTCGGAAGTGCAGTCGCGCTGAGTGGACGGCCCCGGTATGCGGGGCCGCCTTTCCATAAGCAAGGACATTCCCCATGAGTAACCGACAGGAACAGCCGCTTCTCAACGACTGGTTCCAGAAACATGGCATCACCGAGGTCGAGTGCCTGGTCAGCGACCTGACCGGCATTCTCAAGGGCAAGATCATGCCCGCCGGCAAGTACCTCAACGGTGGACGCCCCCGTCTGCCCGATTCGATCTTTATCCAGACCGTTACCGGAGGCTATCCCGACGACGAGGATATTCGCTTCTGGAACCAGACCGAGCGGGACATGGAGCTGGTGCCCGATCCCGGTGCCATCTACCTGGTGCCCTGGGCCGAGGATCCCACCGCGCAGATCATTCATGACTGCTTCTACCTGACCGGCGAGCCGGTGGATCTGGCGCCGCGCCATGTGCTCAAGCGGGTGCTGGGGCTCTACGCCGAGCGGGGCTGGAAACCGGTGATCGCGCCGGAGGTGGAGTTCTATCTGGTCAAGACCAACACCGACTCCGACTACCCGCTGGAGCCGCCCATCGGGCGCACCGGGCGACAGGAGAGCAGTCGCCAGTCGTTCTCCATCGACGCGGTCAACGAGTTCGATCCGCTGTTCGAGGAGATGTATGACTACTGTGACGCCATGAGCCTCGACCTGGACACCCTGATCCACGAGGAGGGAGCGGGGCAGATGGAGGTCAACTTCCAGCATGGGGACCCGCTGGCACTGGCCGACCAGGTGGTGATGTTCAAGCGCACCCTGCGAGAAACCGCGCTGCGTCACGGCATGTATGCCACCTTCATGGCCAAGCCGATGGCCAATGAGCCCGGCAGCTCCATGCATATCCACCAAAGCCTGCTGGATAGCGAACGCGGCCATAACCTGTTCGCCGCCGACGATGGCCAGCCCAGCCGGCTGTTCCACCACTTCATCGGTGGCCTGCAGAAGTACCTGCCGGCGGCGATGCCGCTGCTGGCGCCCAACGTCAACTCCTATCGTCGTCTGATGCGCACCGACAGCAGCGGCTCGGCACCGATCAACGTGGAGTGGGGCATGGATAACCGCACCGTGGGGTTGCGGGTGCCGGTATCGACGCCCGAGTCGAGCCGCGTGGAGAACCGGCTGGCCGGTGCCGATGCCAACCCGTATCTGGTGATGGCGGCCTCGCTGGCCTGTGGCTATCTGGGCATGCTGAGCCAACTCGAGCCGCGTCCGCCGATGACCGGTTCGGCCTGGTCAGGCGGCCACAAGCTGCCCGACGATATCGGGCCGGCACTGGATCTGCTGCAGGAGTGCCAGGCCCTCTCCGATATCCTCGGCGAGCGCTTCACGCACAGCTATCTGGCGGTGAAGCGGGCCGAGCATCGCGCCTACTTCCAGGTCATCAGCTCCTGGGAGCGGGAGCACCTGCTGCTCAGGGTCTAGGCTAGTGGCCGGGGGCCTGCGCCCTCGGCGATTCGAAACAGGGAGATCGACGATGCTGACACCAAGACACTGGGCGCCGCTTGCGGGGCTGGGCCTGCTGGCCTTGAGCCTTGCCGCGGCGGCCGAGGATGGCAAGCTGCGGCTGTTCAACTGGTCGGACTACATGGACCCTGCGATCATCGAGGGTTTCGAGGCGGAGACCGGTCTCGAGGTGGTGCAGAACTACTACAACTCCAACGCCGAGCTGTTCTCCAAGCTGACCGCCGGCGGTGACGCCCAGTACGACCTGATCGTGCCCTCGGACTACTTCGTGCCGCGACTGATCGAGGCCGGCCTGATCCGACCGCTGACGGCCGAGGGGGAAGGGCTCGAGGGGCACGACAATATCCTCGGCGAGTTCCGCGGGCCGAGCTATGACCCCGAGGGGATCTACACCGTGCCCTACCTGTGGGGCGCCACCGGCATCGTCTACAACACCGAGACCTGGCCTTCGCCCGAGCCTGGTTGGGGGCTGCTCTACGACCCCCAGGTCAATGCCGACTATCCCTTCGCGCTGCTCAAGGGGGACGCCCAGTTCACCTTCGGCACTGCCTGCGCCTTCCAGGGAGCCGGCTTCGACTGTGTGGGCCAGGAGCCCTGGGTGGCGGCCGCCAGGCAGATCATCGAGACCCGCAATCGCGACAACTTCGTGGGCTTCACGGATGCCACGGCGGCCATCGAGCAGGTGGCCAACGGGGTGATCCACGCTGGCGTGGCCTATAACGGCGACCTGGCCAACAAGCGTGCCGAGGCTCCCGAGACCTACGGCAAGCTGGGGTTCTTCATTCCCGAGGAGGGCTCCCAGCGTTGGGTCGATGTGCTGGCGATCCCGTCGCGGGCACCCAATGTCGAGGCCGCCCGGGCCTTTATCGAATATCTGCTGCGCCCCGAGGTGGCCGCGCGGCTGGCCAACTACAACTTCTACACCACGCCCAACGAGGCGGCGCTGGAGCTGGTCAATGATGTCCTGCGCGAACCGCCGGTGATGCCGGGTCCGGCGGCCCGGGAGCGACTCCACTTCACCCCCTCGGTGAGTGGCGAGGAGCTGGAGCTGCTGCAGGAGCTCTGGAACGAGGCGCGCAGCCGCTGAGATCACCGCCAATCACCGCCACCCAGTGGGGATGCCGCCGACGGAGTGGCCGTCGGCGGTTTTTGGTGAGTATCATATGCCTTGATTGTTGTTTTTCTGCCGTTTTGGCCGGTAATATCGCGTCATAGCGTCAAGTAAAATTGCCAATAAGGGGTCGCCATGTCCGTCTCGTTCGAATCCGGTCACGCCGCATCATGGTATGCCGATACCGCCAACCCGACGCCCGAACGCCCCGCCCTCGAGGGTGATATCGACTGTGATGTGTGCGTGGTGGGAGCCGGCTTCACGGGAGTCTCCGCCGCCCTGCATCTGGCGGAGCGTGGGCTGTCGGTGGTGGTGCTGGAGGCGGTCAGGGTCGGTTACGGTGCCTCGGGGCGAAATGGCGGCCAGATCGTCAACAGTTACAGCCGCGACATGGACGTGATCGAGGCCAGGTACGGCGCCGAGACCGCCCGGGTCCTGGGCGACATGGCCTTCGAGGGCAACCGCATCATCCGCGAACGCGTGGCCCGGTATGCCATCGACTGTGATCTGCGCGACGGCAACCTCTTCGCCGCCTGTAACGGTCGGCAGCTCAAGGGGCTGCGCGAGCATCAGGCGCTGTGGGAGCGTTACGGCTACCGGGAGCTCGAGCTGCTGGAAGGAGAGGCGCTCAAGCGCGAAGTGGTCAGCGACCGCTATACCGGCGTGCTGGTCGATCATGGCGGTGGCCACCTGCATCCACTCAACCTGGTGCTGGGCCAGGCGGCCGCCGTGGAGTCCCTGGGCGGACGTATCTTCGAGCACTCGCCGGTCACGGGGCTGAAGCATGGTGCCCCGGCGGTGGTGTCGACCGCCAGGGGGCGGGTGCGTGCCGAGCGGGTGGTCATGGCCGGCAATGCCTATCTCAAGGGTGTGCTGTCGGAAATCGAGGGCAAGTCGATGCCCTGTGGTACCCAGATCATCACCACCGAACCCCTGGGCGAGGAGAGGGCGCGTGGGCTGCTGCCCAATGGCCTGGCGGTGGAGGACTGCAACTACCTGCTCGACTACTACCGCCTGACCCGCGACAACCGGCTGCTCTATGGAGGCGGCGTCAATTACGGTGGCAGCGACCCGGCAGATATCGAGAGTGTCATCCGGCCCAAGCTGCTTAAGACCTTCCCCGAGCTTGCCGACGTCGGGATCGACTATGCCTGGAGCGGTACCTTCCTGATGACCCTCAACCGGATGCCTCAGTTCGGGGTGATCAACGGCAATGTCTACTATGCCCAGGGCTACTCCGGCCACGGTGTGACCTGTACCCACCTGGCCGGCAAGCTGATCGCCGAAGTGATGCACGGCCAGGGGGAGCGCTTCGACGCCTTTGCCGGGCTGCCGCATCTGCCGTTCCCCGGTGGACGCCTGCTGCGGGTGCCGCTCTCCGCCCTGGGAGCCTGGTATTACCAGGCCCGTGACAAGCTCGGGTTCTGAGCCGTGATGTGGTCACCAGGGGCGCCGGGACCGACAGGGGTCGATAGGGTGAGAGGGTGTCAATACAGGCCCACGGTATTACCCTCGTCATCGATATCGATTCGGGTGGCAGCCGGTGAGGCGTTGAGCCCGGGCATGGTGCGGATATCGCCGGCCAGGGCGTAGACGAAGCCGGCGCCGGCCGAGAGGCGCACCTCGCGTACCGGCAGACGCCAGCCGGTGGGGGCACCCAGCAGGCGTGCATCGTGAGACAGCGACATATGCGTCTTGGCGATGCACACCGGCAGCGCGCCATATCCCCGCGCCTCCCAGCCCGCCAGGCGCTCCCGTATGCCCGGGGCGAAGTCGACGCCATCCGCGCCATAGAGCCGGGTGGCGATGCGCTCGATCTTGTCCGCCAGGGGCAGCTCATCGGGGTAGAGGTAGTGAAAGGCGTCGGTGTCTCCGGCGGCCCCCTCCGTCGCCTCGACCAGCGCCTCGGCCAGCGCCACGGCTCCCTCACCGCCGTCGCGCACATGGGTGGAGAGTTCGGCGCGTACCCCCACCGAGGCACATAGCTCGCGAATGGCGGCCACCTCGCTCGGATGGTCCCCGGGGAAGGCGTTGATCGCCACGACCGGTGTCAGGCCATGGTCCCGCACGTTGTCGATCTGCTTGAGCAGGTTGGCACCTCCCGCCATGACCTCTTCGGGGGCCTCGGCCAGCAGCGAGGCCGGTAGCGGCTGGCCGGGAACCACCCGGTGCTGGCCGCAGTGGTACTTCATGGCGCGCACCGTGACCACGAGCACCGCGGCGTCGGGGGTGAGGCCCGAGGCACGACACTTGATATTGAAGAAGCGCTCCCCCCCCATGTCGGCGCCGAAGCCGGCCTCGGTAACCACGAAGTCGGCGGCGTGGAGGCCGATGCGGTCGGCGACGATGGAGGAGTTGCCGTGGGCGATATTGCCGAAGGGGCCGGCGTGGATCAGCGCCGGCGCATGCTCCAGGGTCTGCAGCAGGTTGGGCTTGAGCGCCTCCTTGAGCAGCACCGTCATCGCACCGGCGGCGCCGATCTGCTCGGCGGTGACCGGCTCGCCGTCGTGGTCGAGCCCCACGATCAGCCGCCCCAGCCGTTTCCGCAGGTCGGCCAGGGAGTCGGCCAGCGCCAGCACCGCCATTACCTCCGAGGCGGCGGTGATCTCGAAGCCCCCCTGGCGGGGCACGCCGTCGCCGCGCCCGCCAAGGCCCAGCACCAGGTGGCGAAGCGCTCGGTCGTTGAGGTCGATCACCCGCTGCCAGCAGATGTCCCGCGGGCTGAGCTCCGGAGTGAGACGGTGATGCAGATGGTTGTCGACCATGGCCGCCAGCAGGTTGTGGGCCGCGGCGACGGCATGCAGGTCACCGGTGAGGTGCAGGTTGATGCGCTCCATGGGCAGTACCTGGCTGTGGCCGCCGCCGGTGGCGCCACCCTTGAGCCCGAGGGTCGGCCCCATGGAGGGCTGGCGCAGGGCCACCGCCGCGCGATGGCCCAGGCGCTGGAGCCCCTGCACCAGGCCGATGGCGGTGGTGGTCTTGCCTTCGCCGGGAGGCGTCGGAGTCATCGAGGTGACGACCACATAGCGCCCGCGAGGAGACTCGGCCAGTGCCGTCATGGCCGTAAGGTCGATCTTGGCGATGCCGCGCCCGTAGGGCTCCACCGCCTCGCCGGGCAGGCCCAGGCGGTGGGCGATCTCCTCGATGGGCCAGAGTCGTGCCGCCCTGGCGATGCTCAGGTTGTCGTTGGGTTGCGCGGGAATGGGGTCGGTCGCTTGGGTCGGCATGGCGGTTGCTCCTGAGGAAACGCCGGTCGTCGGGTTCAGTATCGCCCGCATCGTCCGCTTCTCTTGTCTGACGACGTCGAGGGTCTATGGCACAGCGACACCCTGAGCGTGATTGTCACCCACTTGCCTCAAGCGACGAGGATAGGCTATCTCTGATGTCCAAGAGTCATCGCCTGCCTTTCGGGAGCCAGTGAGTATGTCGACCACCGACGTGGCAGGTTGCCACTACGATATCGGATTTCTGCTGCTGCCGGGCTTCTCGCAGCTGGCCTTCGCCTCGGCCCTGGAGCCGCTGCGGATGGCCAACCACCTGGCCGACCACCGGCTCTATACCTGGCATCTGGTGAGTCGTGATGGGGGTGAGGTGCATGCCAGCAACGGCCTGGCCACGCTGGTGGACCAGGCGCTGGAGCCGATGCCAGCCCTGGATCTGATGCTGGTATGTAGTGGGGTGGGGGTGCAGGCGCACTGCGAACGCCCGGTACTCGCCTGGCTGCGCCGCCTGGCCGAGCGCGGCACGCCGCTGGGAGCGCTGTGCACCGGTGGCTATGTGCTGGCGATGGCGGGGCTGCTCGACGGCTACCGCTGTACCCTGCACTGGGAACATATCGGCAGTCTCCACGCGGCGCGGCGCTTTCCCGCCGTGACCTTCTCCTCGCAACTCTTCGTCATGGATCGCGACCGCTACACCTGCTCGGGGGGGATTGCCCCGCTGGACATGATGCTCAACCTGATTGGTCGCCAGCAGGGCCTCGGCCTGGCCGAGGCGATTGCCGAGGAGTTCATTCATGAACGCATTCGCGGGGTCGATGACCGTCAGCGCGCCCCGCTGCGGGTGCGCCTGGGGCATAGCCATCCCAAGCTGGAGGAGGTGGCCACCCTGATGGAGGCCAACCTGCAGGAGCCGCTGGCCCTGGATGAGATTGCGCGTTATGCCGGCCTGTCGCGGCGCCAGCTGGAGCGGCTGTTTCAGCGCTATGTGGAGGTGCCCCCGCTGAAGTATTACCTGGCCCTGCGCCTGGCCCGGGCACGACTCCTGCTGCTGCAGACCCATATGCCGATCACCGAGGTGGCGCTGGCCTGTGGCTTCATTTCACCGCCTCACTTCACCAAGTGCTATCACGACCACTTCGGGCACTCGCCCAGCGGCGAGCGCAAGCGGCGGGCGCTGCGCCAGGCCGAGTTGACGATATCCCACGAACGGACCCTGGAGGAGTAGGCCGCTCAGCTGCGTGGTCGCTCGCCCAGCGGGTCGTAGAGCGCCCGGTAGCCCACCGCGGCTACGCGCATCGAGTAGTGCTCGCCGAAGTACTCCAGCAGCAGTCGGCGGTCCTCTTCGGCATAGGCCTGGGGCAGATAGCCCAGCGCGATATTGCATTCGAGCGAGGGGCCCCAGGCGATGCTGGTGGTATAGGAACGCCGTCCCAGGGTGTCCACCGGCACCTCGCCGCTCTCGGGGTCGAGCAGTGGTGCCTGGCCGACCGGGAAGCGCGGTATGCCACTGCTGTCGTGGTGATCCTCCATCACCAGGGTGCAGAGGGTGGCCGGCTGATGCTCACGACCACGCTGCTCGAGGTGGGCGCTCTTGCCGTGGAACTCGGCACTCTTCACCTTGGGGCGGGCCAGGCCCGCCTCCACGAGGTTGTAGTCGGTGAGCAGGTCGACATTCTGAAGGCGCAGGCTCTTCTCCAGGCGACGGCTGTTGGCGTAGGTGTCGATCCCCACCGGCGTGACGCCGGCCTCGAACAGCCGGTCCCAGAGCGCCAGCCCGTAGCTGAAGGGGATGTATAGCTCCCAGCCCTGCTCACCCACGTAGGAGATTCGGAAGGCCCAGACCGGCAGGCCCTGGACACGGATCTCGCGGGCGGTGGCGAAGGGGAGGTGGGCATCGTCCAGGGCCTCAGGCACATCGGCGAGTGCCTGCAGGGTGCGGCGGGCGTTGGGGCCCCACAGGCCCAGGGTGGCCAGGCCGTCGGTGCGGTCCTCCAGGTGCCAGCGTGTCAGCCCCCACCCCTCGCCACGGCGGATGATCCACATCAGGTCACGGTGGCCGGTATCGCCACCACAGATCACCCGCCAGCTGTCCGGCGCCAGGCGCACGATGGTGAGGTCGGAATGCACGCCGCCGGCGTCGTCGAGGAAGTGGGTGTAGACCCCCTTGCCGATGGGGGTGTCGCCACCGATGCGTGCCACCGATAGACGCTCCAGCAGTGCCTCGGCGTCGTGTCCCGAGATATCGTAGATGGCGAAGTGGGAGAGATTGACCATGCCCACGTCATCGCTCATGGCGAGCTGCTCGGCATTGGCGACACGCCAGAAGTGGCGGGCATCCCATTCGGCGGGGCGTTCCGGCACCCGTTCCAGATAGGCGGCCAGACGCGTCTCGTTGGCGGCATAGCCGTGGGCGCGTTCCCAGCCGGCGGCCTCCATGAAGTAGCCCCCCAGCTCCTGCTCCCTCGACCAGAAGGGGCCGCGCCTGAGGTTGCGGCCGCTGGCGAAGGGCTCCCGGGGGTGCACCGGCGGGTCGTAGATCTTCTGGGCGATCTCCCGGCAGCGTCCATGGATGTGGTGCGGGGTCTTCTGCACCGGATAGAAGCGAGCGATATCGACGCTGCAGGGGTCCATGTCGGGCCGGCCCCGGGTGATCCAGTCGGCTAGCAGCTTGCCCATGCCCGGGGCGTCCTTGACCCAGACCGCCTCGCAGAACCACAGGCCGCGGGTTTCCGGCGACTCGCCCACCAACGAGCCACCGTCGGAGGTGACCGAGAGCAGGCCGTTGAAGGAGTGCTTCTCGTCCAGCCCCAGCTCACCCAGCACCGGGGTGAGCGTCATGGCGCGCTCCAGCGCCTCGGCGACCTGGTCGATCTCCAGGTCGCGCATCGAGGGGGAGAGCCGGGCCCGGTGGCGATCGAGGATGGCGTGCGGCTCCACCAGGCGCGGTTCCCGCGGCTCATAGTGGCCCAGTTCGAGCTGTCCGCCCTCGGTGCTGGCCGGGTCACCGGTATCGCGCAGATAGGCGGAGTTGCCCTGGTCGCGCAGCAAGGGGTAGCCGATCTCCTTGCCGCTGCCGGCGAAGGTGTCGAAGGGGCCGAAGAAGATCAGCGGGTGTTCCAGTGGCATCAGCGGCAGGGCGGCACCGCCCATGGCGGCGGGAATCGGTCCCCAGATACCGGCGGTAACGATCACCAGAGGCGTCGAGACATAGCCCTTCAGCGTCTCGACGCCGTGAACCCGTCCATCGCGGACATCGATATCCAGCGCCGGGGTCTCGGCGAAGGCGTGCAGATGGCCGCTGGCAACGGCCTTCTCGATCAGCTCGCCGGCAACGCGCTGGGAGCGTGGCACCACCAGCCCGGCATCGGGATCCCAGAGGGCGCCGAGCACCAGGTCGCGCTCCAGCAGCGGGAAGCGTGCCACCGTCTCATCGGCATCGATCATGCAGGCGCGGGTACCGAACGCCTTGCCCGAGGCGACCTTGCGCTGGAGCTCGGCCAGGCGCGCGTCGTCGCCGACCCTTGCGATCTCCAGCCCGCCGGACTTGTGGTAGTGGCCCATTGCTTCAAAGAAGCGCTGGCTGTAGGTGGTGGTATAGCAGCTCAGGCGGTCGTGGGAGGTCATGTAGCAGAAGTCGGAGGCGTGAGCGGTGGAGCCGACGTCCGAGGGCAGGGCGGCGGTCTCCAGACCCACCAGTTTGGTCCAGCCCAGCTCGATGAGGTGGTGGACCACCGAGGCTCCGACGATGCCGCCCAGGCCGATGATCACCGCGTCTGCCTGCGAGGGTAGGGTTGCCATGGTCAACCTCCTGAGAGCACCTGAGTTTCTGCCAGCATAAGGCAGCCCCGGCAGGTCACGCTGTCCCGCGACGACGCCTCCTTGTCCGCTGGCGACAGGCCGTCGTCGGGGCTGTCGCCTACGGCTAAGAGTGGGCCGCCCATGGCGAGATGGGTGGCCCGAGTCGGGTCTAGTGTCGAAGGCATGGGACCGGCGCGGGGCCGGTACCTGTCACAGCGACCCATGAGGTGAGCGTCATGTCCCAGGTCATCGAAAGCGTCGAGCACGCCCGGGAAGCACCGGAGATTCTGCTCTATCCGCGTATCCGCAAGTCACCCTTCTTCTATGCATCGCGGCGCCATGGGGTGCGCAAATATAGTGTCTACAACCACCATTATCACCCGCGGCTCTATACCGACCCCGTGGACGAATACTGGGCCCTGGTACAGGGTGTGACCCTGTGGGATGTCGGCGTCGAGCGCCAGATTGAGATAACGGGGCCCGATGCCTTCGCCTTCACCCAGCGGCTGGTCCCCCGTGACATGCGCCACTGCCAGGTCGGGCAGTGCAAGTATGTCTTCGTTACCGGCCCCGATGGTGGCATCCTCAACGACCCGGTGCTGCTGCGCATCGAGGAGAACCGCTTCTGGCTGTCGCTGGCCGATAGCGACATCCTGTTGTGGTGCCAGGGGCTAGCCGTCAACTCGGGACTCGATGTCACCCTGCGCGAGGTGGATGTGGCACCGGTGCAGGTCCAGGGACCCAGGGCCAAGGCGGTGATGGTGGACCTGTTCGGCGAAGCCGTGCTGGCGATGCCCTACTATCACCTGATGGAGGCGGAGCTCGACGGCATGTCGGTGGTGATCTCGCGCACCGGCTACTCGGGCGAGGTCGGCTACGAGATCTATCTGCGCGAGGCCAGTCGCTTCGGCGAGGCCCTGTGGCAGCGCGTGTTCGAGGCCGGCCGTCCCCACGGCATGCAGGTGATCGGCCCCTGCCATATCCGTCGTATCGAGGGGGGGATCCTCGCCTTCGGCTGCGACATCTGGTACGACACCAACCCCTTCGAGGTGGGGATGGGATACGACTGGATGGTGGACCTGCGCGGGGATGATGACTTCATCGGTCGTTCCGCCCTGGAGCGCATCAAGGCCGAGGGAGTCTCGCGCAAGCTGGTGGGGGTGGAGATCGACGGGCCTAGCGTGGGCTACTTCACCGATGGCAGCATGATCGACGTCTTCCCGGTATTCACTCCGGGCGGCGAGCGTATCGGTCAGGTCACCTCGGCCACCCGCTCGCCGCGCCAGGAGCGCAATATCGGCTATGCCATGGTACCCATCGAGCATGCCGAGCTGGGCACGGCACTGCGGATCGAGGCCAATACCGGACTGCAGGATGCCGTGGTCGTGGAGAAGCCCTTCCATGATCCGGCCAAGACCATCCCCAAGGAGTGAGAGCATATGACGTCGATCCGCTTCGAACTGATGCCCCTCGTCGGCATGCAGGAAGCGGCGCTATCCCTGCCCGCAGGCGCCACGGTCACCGTGACCTGCTCACCACGCCACGGCCTCGAGCGGACCCTCGAGGCCACCGAGTGGCTGGTCGAGAGAGGGTTTCATGTGGTGCCGCACATGGCGGCCCGGCGGGTGCGGGATAGCGCCCACCTGGAGTCGCTGCTGGGGCGCCTGGTGACCCTGGGTGTCGATGATGTCTTCGTGGTGGGTGGCGATGGAGAGAGCCCGCTGGGCGACTACCCCCACGGCCTCGCGCTGCTCGAGGCCATGGCGGGCCTGGCACAGCGACCGCTGCGGGTGGGGGTTCCCGTCTATCCCGAGGGGCATCACGCCGTCGACGGAGATGTCCTGGAGCGTGACCTCGTCGCCAAGGCGTCTCTGGCCGACTATGCCGTGACCCAGCTCTGCTTCGAGGCCGATCCGCTGCTGGCCTGGCGCAGGCGTCAGTCACGGCTCGGGCTCGCCCTGCCGGTCTATGCCGGCGTCCCCGGGCTGATGGAGCCCAAGCGGCTGCTGGCCATCGCCATGCGCCTGGGGCTGGGGCCCTCGATGCGGGCCCTGCGTCGCCAGTCGGGCTGGCTGAGACGGCTGCTGAGGCCCTCGGACTTTCGCCCCGACGCCCTGCTGGAGAGCGTGGAGCCGCTGCTGGAGGATGGTGTCGACGGTTTCATCGGCCTGCATGTCTATACCTTCAATCGGGTCGAACCCACCCGGCGCTGGCTGGAGGCGCGTCTGCGCCTGATGTCCGGCCGGCCAGAGTCGGCGTCGTCGGGAGCCGGCCCCGTCATCTCGGCCGGCGAACCCCTGGCCTGAGGTTGAGATGTCACCATCTGGCGACGGGTGGGGAAGCTCTGTGGAAGTCGTCGTCGCTGCCGCCTCGATGCCACTCCTCGCCCTATACTGTGCCGGGTCGGGCAGCACCGGATTGCGCTGCCCCTCTCATCGCCACGAGCCATCAAGGTCACGCTCGTCTTGAGCCCGAAAGTGTTTCAGTGAATGGTGTTCCGCTCTTATCAGGAGATGACAGATGAGCAAGACGTCGATCGTTGTCGGCGCGACGCTGGCCGTGCTGGGGGTTGGAGGACTGGCGTTCGGGGCCTGGCAGGTCCAGCAGCCGCGTGGGCCGGTATATGCCGAGATCCTGGCGGTAGAGCCCGTGACCCGAACCGTGGAGCGGCCAAGAGAGGTCTGCGAGGACGTTGAGCGGGTAGTGAGCGAGGAAGTCCCGGTCGAGGTGCCGGTTCAGGTTCCGGTGGAGGCGCCGACTTCGTCCGGTCCGGCGGCCAGCCGCGACCCTCACCGCATCGTCGGCAGTGCCGCCGGCGCTCTCGTCGGCGGACTGCTGGGCAACCAGGTCGGGGGTGGCAGCGGCAAGAAGATCGCCACCGTGGCGGGTGCCATCGGCGGCGCCCTGGCCGGACGCGAGGTTCAGGAGCGCGTCGAGGCGCGCCAGCATGCCCAGGCCGGTGGCCAGGTGCAGTACGAGACCCGCTATGAGACGCGTTACGAGACCCGCCAGCGGGTGGTTACCGAGGAGGAGTGCCGGACGGTCGTGGAGCAGCACGAGGAGTCGCAGGGCTATGAGGTCACCTACCGCCTCGATGGCGAGGAGCTTTCCCGGCGCCTGGAGACTCCTCCCCAGGCCGAGCGTCTGCCGGTGATCGATGGCGAGGTGCAGTGGCAGGCCGAGTCCGACGCCACGTCCGAGGCATCCACCGAGGTGTGAAATCCCGGTTCCGCCCGCTGCACGAAGGTTTCGCCCTCGACGGACCCCGTCTGCCCTTCCGTAATGACACCGCCCCCGAGCGAGAGGCTCGGGGGCGGTGTGGTGTGGCCAGGTGCCAGGGAGCTGTCCGGAGGGGTCAGGTCATCAGAATGCCCAGGGTGAGGAAGCCCAGGGTGGTCACCAGGGCCCCGATCAAGGCGTAGGGGATCTGCGTCAGCGCATGCTGCATCGGCTGACAGCCGCTGCCCTGGGAGGAGAGCACCGAGGAGTCGGAGAAGAAGCAGGCGTGGCTGCCAAAGCTCGAGGCGGAAAGCAGGGCACCGACCACCAGCGGCAACGGGGCACCCATGCTTTGCGCGATGGGGATCACGATGGGGATCGAGATCACGAACACCCCCCATGAGGAGCCGGTGGCAAATACCACGATGGCCATGGAGAGGAAGACGATGGCCGGCAGCATGGCGACCGTCAGATAGGGGGTAAGGGAGTCGATCATGAAGGCCGTCATGCCGAGCTGGTCGTTGATCTCGCGAAGCACGAAGCCGACGGCGACGATGGCGAGCGGCAGCATCATGGTCCTGAAGCCGTCCATGATGGCGTCCATCAGCGTGGCGAAGGTGGCCAGTCGCTGGATCAGGTAGAGCAAAATGGTGAACATGATGGCCACGATCACGCCCTTGAGAAGGTCGATCTCGAACCAGGCGCTGGCGCCGATCAGTACCGCCATCGGCAGCAGGAAGTTCATCACGCCGACCCAGGGCCGCGTGATGGGCATATCATCCTCCCCGAGGGCGACCTCCGGGGCATTGTCGGGGATCGGCTGGCCGTTTCTGGCGCGCTCCTCGGCGGCCTTCATCGGGCCGATATCGGGCATGATGCCGATGGCAACGAGCAGGACCAGCCCCATGGCCACCCAGCCATAGAGCATGAAGGGGATCGACTGGATATAGAGCCACATTCCCGGGCCATCGGTGGCGCCGTTGGTTTCGAGAAGCTCGGCGAAGTAGACCGCCCAGGTGGAGATCGGTACCAGAATACAGATGGGGGCCGCCGTCGAGTCGACGATGTAGGCCAGCTTTTCCCGGGAGACACCGAATCGGTCGGTGAGTCGCTTCATGGCGGCCGAGGTGGCCAGCGCATTGAGGTAGTCGTCGATGAAGATCAGTACGCCCAGCGTGGCGGTGCTGAGCAGCGACTGGCGGCGAGTCTTGACCAGTCGCGTCATGAAGTGACTGAAGCTCAGGGTGCAGCCCGACTTTTCCAGCATGGCAATGAAGCCACCCATCAGGCCGCACACCAGGATCAGCCAGGCGATGGTCTCATCCATCATGACCGCCATGGAGATGTCGGACAGCTCGCCGATGAAGTCGTCGGGTTGCAGCATGATAAGCCCCGAGAGGGCGCCGATGGCCAGCGCCTCCAGGGTGCGGTGGGTCGCGATGGCGACCACCAGCACGATCAACGACGGGACGAGGCTGATCCAGCCGAATGGCGTGCCGGGCTCATGGTTCAGGGTCAGGCCCCCGACCGTGAGCAGCAGGGCGGTGACCAGGGCGAAGGTCTTGCCGGTACCGCGACGGTCCGGCAGGGAAGGGGAGAAGGGGTGGCGCGCGGCCTGGTTGGAGCTCATGGGGTTACCTCCCGGTCGGCAGTAGGGCGACGGGTCGACGTTGCTGTTGTGGTTGTCTCTCGTCGGAGCGGAAGAGAGTTAGACGTGACGCAGGTACCAGTCGATCTCCAGCTGGCTGACCTCCTGCATGGTCTGGCTGCGCTCGACACGCCGATTGGCCAGGAAAACCGTCAGGAAGTCGTGGCCCAGCGCCTCGCGCAGCGACTCGCTCTCCTCGAGCAGGTCCAGGGCCTGGCGCCAGCTGTTGGTCAGGCTGGGGGCGAACTGGTCGTAGGCGTTGCCGGTCACCGCCGGGGGAGGCGTGAGCTCTCCGGCGATGCCATGCTCGATACCGGCGAGCAGGGCGGCCAGCAGCAGGTAGGGGTTGGCATCGGCACCCGCCACGCGGTGCTCCAGGCGCCGGGCGGCGTTGGGGCCGGAGGGAATGCGAATCGCCACCGAGCGATTGTCGAAGCCCCAGGTGGGGGTCATGGGCACATAGAGCCCGGGCTGGAAGCGTCGGAAGGAGTTAAGGTTCGGGGCGAACAGCGCCACGCTGGCCGGCATCTGCTCGAGCAGTCCGGCAACGGCATGCTTGAGGGTCGTGCTGCCCAGCACATCGCCATCGGCGGCGGCGAAGACGTTGTCGCCTGAGTCGTCGAGCAGGCTGATATGCACGTGGGTGCCGTTGCCCGCCTCCAGGCCATAGGGCTTGGCCATGAAGGTGGCCTCGAAACCGTGATTCTGTGCCACCCCCTTGATCAGACGCTTGAGCAGCACCGCGGCGTCGCAGGCGGCCAGCGCATCGGGGCCGTGCTTCAGGGTGATCTCGAACTGCCCCGGCGCACACTCCTTCAACATGGTGTCCAGCGGCAGCTGCTGCGCCTCGGCGGCAGCCTGTACGGCCTCCAGGAAGTCGGCATATTCGTCGAGCTCGTTCACCGAGTAGAGCTGACTCTGGCTGGCACGCTCACCGGTGACGGGGGAGCGTGGGGGCTGGATCATGCCCCCCTCGGCCCGTTCACGGTCGACCAGGTAGAACTCCATCTCCACGGCCACGACCGGGGTCAGACGGCGAGCCTTCAGGCGCCTCAGCTGACGCTCCAGCACATGCCGCGGCTCGGCGAAGAAGCCGCTGCCGTCGGCTTCCTCCATGACCATCAGCAGCTGTGCCTGGCGACCCTGACGACGCCAGGGCGTGGGCATCAGGGTACCCGGGAGGGGGCGGCAGACGCGGTCGGCGTCGCCGCTGTCCAGGCCCAGGCCGGTCTCCTCGACGGTGTTGCCGAGAATATCCAGAGCGAACACCGAGGCGGGCAGGTTGATGCCCTGGGTATAGGCCTTCTCGAGATTCTCCCGTGACACTCGCTTGCCGCGCAGCACGCCATTGAGGTCGCTGATCAGCAGGTCGATGCTGGTGATCTCGGGATGCTGCTCGAGAAAGGTGTTCGCTTCGTCGGCATTGGGAGCGGTCATGTTGGCACCTGTTGTGTTGTCGTCGGGTTCATTTTTCAGACCGGCGACCGCTGTTGTCAAATTTTATATACCGTATAGATCAAGCCTTTAGTCGAATAAAACAATGGTGTTCTTGTTAAATATATTTAAAAACATGCAGTTAACTAGAATTTGCGCGCCTGGGTGTTGGGTGGTAGCTTGTTGATGAAAGAGCAACACTCATCCGGCTGGTGAGAATTCTCGACTCCACCTGAATAACACTCAACAAGCATGACGAATCAGAGGTCGCATGATGACGATGAAGAGACACCCCTATGCCGGCGATGGCAGCCATACCACGAGTTATTATGCTGCCTCTGCCAATCCCGCGCCGGAACGACCCGAGCTGGTCGGTGACCAGCGGATCGATGTCTGTATCGTCGGTGCGGGTTACAGCGGCCTCTCGACCGGGCTGCATCTGGCGGAGAAGGGTTACAAGGTTGCCATCATCGAAGGCGCGCGAGTCGGCTGGGGGGCGTCGGGGCGCAATGGCGGCCAGATCGTCAATGGATTGAACGCCAGCCTGCAGACGATCAGGAAGCGCTACGGCCAGGATACGGCGACCTTCGTTGCCGGCCTGGTGCAGGAGGGGGGCGAGATCATCCGCGAGCGGGTACGCACCTATGACATCCGGTGCGACCTGAAGGAGAAGAACATCTTCACCGGCCTGACCGGCGCCCACATGAAAGAGCTGGAAGAGCGCATGAATCTGTGGGCCAGCTACGGTATCAGGAATCAGGAGATGCTGGACAAGGAACAGCTGCGCGAGCATGTGAACTCCGATCTCTATGCCGGAGGCTTGATCGATCATTCCGGCGGTCATATGCATCCGCTGAACCTGGCCCTGGGTGAGGCGGCGGCGTTCGAGCGTAACGGTGGGGTGATCTACGAGATGTCGCCGGTGGTCGAGGTGGATCACGCCTCGCCACAGCCGGTGGTCAGAACCGCCAAGGGCTCCATGACCTGCCAGACCCTGGTCCTGTGCGGGAATGCGTATCTGGGCAAGGTGGTGCCGACACTGACCTCGCGGGTAATGCCGGTCTCCACCCAGGTGATGGCGACGGAGCCGCTGGGCGAGGAGCGGGCTCACGACCTGCTGCCGACCGATGCATGCGTCGAGGATATCCGCTATATCCTCGACTACTACCGCCTGTCGGGCGACAAGCGGCTGCTGTTCGGTGGTGGCACGGTCTATGGCGGCTCGGACCCCAGCGATATCAAGGCCAAGCTTGAGCGCAACATGGACAAGGTGTTTCCGCAGCTCAAGGGGGTCAGGATCGACTACGCCTGGAGCGGCAACTTTGCCCTCTCGTTCAGCCGCGTGCCGCAGATGGGACGCATCGGCGATAACACCTACTTTGCCCATGGCTACAGCGGACATGGCGTCACCGGGTCGCATACCTTCGGACGTATCCTCTCCGAGGCGATCGACGGCGACCTGACCCGGTTCGATGTCTTCGAGAAGGTGCCATGGCTCCCGTTCCCGGGCGGGCGTCTGCTCCGCGTGCCCTATTCGGTGATGGGGTCATGGTGGTACGGCCTGCGCGACAGGCTCGGTGTCTGATATCCCGGGAGCGCTCCCCGCGTGACCCTGCCGGCCAGCAACCCCCGATCGACGCCGAGTGTCGATGGGGGGCAACAACCCTGAGGAGAGTCTTATGCAAAACCGTCCCCTGGTGGCAGTGATCGCCTGTCGTCGTGAGGTCGAGGGTCATCCGGCCCATATGGTGACCGACAAGTATCTGACGGCACTGCGCACCTACGGGCTGGACCCGGTGGTGTTGCCGGTATGGGAAGACACCGACCCCGACCATGCCCAGCGACTGCTGTCCCACTTCAATGGCCTGCTGCTGACCGGCAGCCATACCAACGTGGAGCCCGCACGCTACGGCGCCGAGAGGGCGCCGGAGAATACCCGTGATGACAAGGACCGCGATGCCGCGGCCATGGCCTGGCTGCCGGCCAGCCTGGAGCGGGGCATGCCCCTGCTGTGTATCTGCCGCGGCTTTCAGGAACTCAATGTGGCCTTCGGCGGCACGCTTTATCAGGCGGTGCAGAATCAGCCAGGCAAGCTCGACCACCGTGAGCCCGAGGGCGATGCCGAGCAGCAGTATGCGCCGTCCCATGAGCTCTCCATCGAGCCGGGCGGGGTGCTGGCCGGCCTCTATCCCGAGCGCAGTGCTCGAGTCAATTCGCTTCATCAGCAGGGCATCGACCGGCTTGGCGATGGCCTGAGCGTCGAGGGCGTCGCGCCGGATGGTCTGATCGAGGCCATCTCCGTGCGTGACGCCAGTGCCTTCGCGCTGGGGGTCCAGTGGCACCCGGAGTGGCAGCCCACCAGTCATCCCCTGTACGACGCCATCTTCCAGGGCTTCGCCGCGGCCTGCGTCGACTCGCGCTAGTCGCTATAAAAAGCAGGCTGGCGTGATGTCGCAAGGCTGGCATGCACCAAGCTAACATGCCCCAAATCACAGAGCCCGCGGCCATGGCCGCGGGCTCTGTGGTTCCATTGGAAGCTCTAGGGGTATGGCGCCAGAGTTGTTATCGGGGCGCCTGGTCCGGGGTGTTGATGGCGCACTGTGTGGTGACGGGCTGTCGCTCCGGACGCCTGCCGACGACCAGCAGGGTGCCCAGCAGCAGCAGGGCGCCGACCGCCAGCCCCAGCCACCAGCTGATGCCGTACCCGACCGTCAGGTTGCCGAAGATCAGCGCCACCGCGCCCACCAGCAGGGCATAGGGAAGCTGGGTGCGGACATGCTCGACCAGGTCGCAGCCACTGGCCATGGCGGAGAGCAGGGTGGTATCTGCCAGCGGCGAGCAGTGGTCTCCCCAGACCGCGCCGGCGAGCACCGACGCCACCGAGGCGTAGAGGATGGGCATGCCTTCCGCCGTGCCGTTCATGCCGTTCTGCTCCAGCACGGCCCAGGCCAGGGGCACGACCAGCGGCATCATGATGCCCATCACGCCCCAGGAGGAGCCGGTAGCGAAGGCCGTAAAGCCGGCCAGCACGAAGATCACCGCGGGCAGCCATGCCGGGCTGAGGCTCTCCCCGAGGGCCGCCACCAGGAAGTCGCTGGTCTGCAGGGAAGCGTTCACGTTGGCCAGTGCCCACGCCATCATCAGGATGGTGATCGGCAGCAGCATCGACTTGACGCCCTCGAACCAGTAGTGGCTGGTCTCGGTCATGGCCATCAGGCGCTGGGCCTGGGTCATGATGACGGCGACCACGCAGGAGGCCAGGGAGCCCCACATCATCGAGCTGAAGGAGTCGCCCTCGCCGAAGATGTCGCGCAGGGAGTGGGAGCCGGGTCCCAGGGCCTCGAGGCCGGTGGCATAGATGCCGCCGAGGGTGATGGCGGCAAGCACCAGCATCGGCACGATGGCGTTCATGGCCCGAATCGGGATATTGGGCTTGGTATTGATCTCCGCCTCCTCGACGATCGCCTCGCGGTCGCTGAGGGTGGTGCGACGGCCGCCCGCGTCGAGGGCCCGGCGCTCGGCGGTGAGCATCGGACCGAAGTCGCGACCCAGCCAGGTGGTCATGAACACGAAGGCCAGGGCCAGGATCGGGTAGGCGTTGTAGGGAATGGCGTTGACGAATACCGAGTAGGCCGATTCGTTCCAGTCACTGATGTTGCTCATCGCCTCGCTTATCAACCCCACCTGAAAGCCGATCCAGGTGGTCACCAGCATGATGGCCGAGACCGGTGCCGCGGTGCTGTCGATGATATAGGCGAGCTTGGCCCGGGAGACCGCCATCTTGTCGGTGATCGCGCGCATGGTGTTGCCCACGATCAGCGCGTTGGCGTAGTCATCGAAGAAGATCGCGATCCCCAGCAGGAAGGTCGAGGTCTGCGCCTGGCGTCGTCCGCGTATGACCCGGGAGATGCGTTGGGCGATGCCCTGGGTACCGCCGTTGCGGGAGACGATGCCCACCATGCCGCCGATCAGCAGGCAGAACAGCACGATCGACATGTGCTCACTGTCGCTGGCGGCCTCCAGGACATGCACATTGACCGAGTCGCCGAAGGCGCTGGAGAGGGCGCCGAAATCCATGCCGTGCATGATCCAGCCGCCCAGCAGGATGCCGACGAAGAGTGCCAGGATCACCTGGCGAAACGCCAGCGCCAGGACGATCGCGACCAGGGCCGGCAGCAGCGACAGCCAGGCGGGAATTGCCGTCAGCGTCTCGCTGGCCAGCGTGCTCCCGGTGGCATCGATCAGCTCGAGGCTGGCGGCGCTGTCGTTCAGGGTGAGTCCCTCGACCAGTGCGCTGCCGCCATCGTCACCGACCACCTCGAAGCTCTGGTCGTCGAGGCGTAGCGTGAAGGAACCTTCGGGGAGCTCTTCCAGGGTCAGATCGAAGGCGACGCCCTGCAGGATCGTGTCGGGCGCACCGAGTGTTGCCGCCTGACTGGGCAGTGTGCCGAGACAGAGTGTCAGTAGTAGGGCCAGACGCATCGTCCAGCTGCTCAGGATCGTGGTCATGTTCGCTCCGGATACTTGTTGTTGATGGCGCCGAGCGAGTGTGCAGGGCGTCAATGAAAAATGACCTAGAGGGTTGGGAGCGTCAAGGTGTTTGTCATAACTTTAGTTGAATGTCGATTTTTTTAATTTTCAATTTTTATATGAAAATCATGATGTTAAAGATGTATTGCCGCCATGTTTCGGAAAGGGGTTGGCAGATACCGCAGGGGAGGGTATGTTGATTAAACAATAACATTTTCCACCACCGATTCCGGGAGGGCTTCGTCATGTCAGCCTCGAAGACTGGCCAGCTGCAGCGCCTCGACCGCGCGCATCATCTGCACCCGTTCACCGACTTCAAGTCTCTGGGGGAGGAGGGCAGCCGCATCATCGAGCGCGCCGAGGGCGTCTATATCATCGACTCCGAGGGCAATCGCATCCTCGACGGCATGGCGGGGCTGTGGTGTGTCAATCTCGGCTATGGTCGTGAGGAGCTGGTGGCGGCCGCCGCGGAGCAGATGCATCAGCTGCCCTACTACAACAGCTTCTTCAAGACCACGCACCCACCGGCGGTGCAGCTAGCGGAAAAGCTGGTCTCGCTGGCGCCCGAGCATATGAATCGTGTCTTCTTCACGGGCTCCGGCTCCGAGGCGAATGATACGGTGCTGCGCATGGTGCGCCGCTACTGGGCGCTCAAGGGCAAGCCCGGAAAGCAGTGGGTCATCGGTCGTGAGAATGGCTACCATGGCTCCACCGTGGCCGGCATGAGCCTCGGCGGCATGGCGCCCATGCATGAGCAGGGCGGCCCCTGCGTGCCGGGCATCAGCCATGTGCGACAGCCCTACTGGTTCGGCGAGGGGCGATCGCAGGGGCAGGACCCGGACGCCTTCGGTCTCGAGTGTGCCGCGGCCCTCGAGGCGAAGATCCTCGAGCTGGGCGAGGAGAACGTGGCGGCCTTTATCGCCGAGCCGGTGCAGGGGGCCGGGGGTGCCATTATTCCGCCGCAGAGCTACTGGCCGGCGGTGAAGGCGGTACTCGACAGGTACGACATCCTGCTGGTGGTCGACGAGGTCATCTGTGGCTTCGGCCGCCTGGGGGAGTGGTTCGGTAGCGTCCATTATGATCTCGAACCCGATCTGATGCCGATTGCCAAGGGGCTCTCCTCGGGCTATCTGCCCATCGGAGGGGTGCTGGTCGGGGATCGCGTGGCCGATACCCTGATCGAGGAGGGGGGCGAGTTCTTCCACGGCTTCACCTACTCGGGACACCCCGCCTGTGCGGCGGTGGCGCTCAGGAATCTGGAATTGATGGAGGCCGAGCGCGTGGTCGAGCGGGTGCGTGACGACCTGGGGCCCTACCTGGCCGAACGCTGGGGAGCGCTTGGCGACCATCCGCTGGTCGGCGAGGCGCGCTCGCTTGGACTGGTGGGGGCCCTGGAGCTGGTGGACCCCGAGACCGGTGAGCGCTTCGACAAGGCGCTGGGGGCAGGCAACCTGTGCCGCGACCTCTCTTTCGCCTCGGGGCTGGTCATGCGCTCTGTGGGCGATACCATGATCATCTCGCCACCCCTGGTGATCAGTCGCGCGGAGATCGACGAGCTGGTCGACAAGGCGCGCGCCGCCCTGGACGCCACCCATCGGCGGCTGGCTGTCACCACACCCGACAAGATCAAGGAGAGCCTGACGTGAGTCATTCCGAGATGCCCAAGAACGAAATGCCCCAGACCCTGGATGGATGGCGCCAGCGTGCCGCCGACCTGACCTTCGAGTCCCGCGCCTTTATCAACGATGTGTTCGTCCCGGCGGCCAGTGGAGAGACCTTCGAGACGGTCAACCCGGCCACCGGCGAGGTGCTGGCGAAGGTGGCGAGCTGTGATGCCGCCGACGCGGACGTGGCCGTCAGCCATGCGCGTGCCGCCTTCGAGGGTGGCGCCTGGTCACGACTGGCTCCCGGCAAGCGCAAGCGGGTGCTGCTGCGCCTGGCCGACCTGATGGAGACCCACAAGGCGGAGCTGGCGCTGCTCGATACCCTCGATATGGGCAAGCCGATCCAGAGCGCCCTGGGTGACATGGCGGGCGCCATCGGCTGCTTCCGCTATCAGGCGGAGTGCATCGACAAGCTCTACGGCGAGGTGGCCCCCACCGGTGAGGAGGCCCTTGCCCTGGTGCTCAGGGAGCCGCTCGGCGTGGTGGCCTCCATCGTGCCCTGGAACTTCCCGCTGATGATGACCGCCTGGAAGGTGGCCCCGGCGCTGGCGGCAGGCAACAGCGTGATCCTCAAGCCCTCGGAGAAGTCGCCGCTTTCGGCCCTGCGCCTGGCCCAGCTGGCTCAGGAGGCGGGGGTTCCGCGGGGTGTCTTCCAGGTGCTGCCGGGTTTCGGTCACACCGTGGGCAAGGCGCTGGCCCTGTCGATGGATGTCGACTGCCTGGCCTTCACCGGCTCCACCGGGGTAGGCAAGCAGCTGATGCAGTACGCCGGCGAGTCCAATCTCAAGCGGCTCTATCTGGAGTGCGGTGGCAAGAGCCCGAATATCGTCTTCGCCGACTGCAAGAACCTGGATCGAGTGGCCAAGCACGCCGCCGCGGCGATCTTCCACAACCAGGGCGAGGTCTGCATCGCCGGCTCGCGACTGCTGGTGGAGAACTCGATCCGCGAGACCTTTATCGACAAGGTGGTGGCCTGCGCCGAGACCATGCAGCCGGGCGACCCGCTGGACCCCGACAGCTTCATGGGCGCCATGGTCGACGAGACCCAGTACCGTCGGGTGCTCGAGTTTATTCGCCAGGGCCAGGAGGAGGGTGCCCGCCTGCGTGCCGGCGGCCAGGCCCTGGACGGCCCCGGGCTCTTCATTACCCCCACGGTGTTCGATGGCGTGACCCCCGAGATGGCCATCGGGCGTGAGGAGATCTTCGGCCCGGTGCTCTCGGTATTCGGCTTCGACTGCGAGGAGGAAGCCGTGCGGCTAGCCAACGATAGCGTCTATGGCCTGGCCGCAGGCCTCTGGAGCCAGGATATCGACCGCATCATGCGCGTGACCCGGCGACTGGAGTCGGGCCAGGTGTTCGTCAACAACTGGGCCGGCGGCGACCAGACCGTGCCCTTCGGCGGGGTCAAGCAGTCGGGCAATGGCCGCGACAAGTCCCACCACTCGCTGCAGGAGTATTCGGAGCTCAAGAGCGTGTGGGTGTCGCTCTCCAGCTGACGCGACGCCACGATGAAGTGACAAGCAGGAGGCCGGCACCCGGGTGTCGGCCTCTTTCCTTTTCGAGGCGGAGGCGCTGCACGCGCGGATCGATAAGCTCAAGAAGGAGTGAAGTCGGTTCCTAGAAGGCTCGGGCGGGAGTGGCGCAGCTGACCAGGCGGCAGGGTTCGTCGCCCGGATTGCGAAAGCGGTGGGGCACGTTGGTCTCGTAGTAGTAGGCCTCGCCGGCCTTGAGCGTGCGGGTCTCTGCGCCGATGGTGATCTCGATCTCGCCCTCCAGCACCACGCCGGCCTCCTCACCCTGATGGGTGATCATCTCGCGGCCGGTATCGGCCCCGGGGGGGTAGGTCTCGACCATGAAGGAGAGCGCACGATCACGACGGTCGGCGCCCACCAGTTTGAACACCACGTCTCCTGAGCCCACATCGGCCAGCTCCTCGGCCGAATAGAAGACGCGTCGACCCGACTCCAGCTCCAGGGTGAAGAAGTCGCCGACGCTCATGGGGATGGCGTCGAGGATCTTCTTCAGCGAGCTGACCGAGGGACTCACCTTGCCCTGCTCGATCAACGACAGGCTGGAGTGGGTCACGCCGCAGCGCTTGGCCAGCTCGCGCTGGGAGATACCGCGCAGGGTGCGCAAGGCGCGCAGCCGTTCACCTACATCATCGGCCATGCCGGGCCTCCTTGGCTTGCTGGAGCATCCCGGGCATCAGCACAGGGCATCCAGCTTTTCTTTGAGCAGCGCGTTGACCTGCTGTGGGTTGGCGGTGCCGCGAGACGCCTTCATCACCTGCCCCACGAAGTAGCCGATCATCTTGCCGCGTTTCTCGGGCTCGGCGTCGCGGTACTGGGCCACCTGGGCGGGGCTGTCGCCGATCACCTGGTCGATCATCGCCTCGATGGCGCCGCTGTCGGTGACCTGCTTGAGTCCCTTGGCCTCGATCACCTCATCGGCGCTCTCGCCCTGGCCATTCCAGAGCGCCTGGAATACCTGCTTGGCGGCCTTGCCGTTGATGGTGTCGTCCATCACCCGACTGATCAGTCCGCCGAGCCGAGCGGCGCTGACCGGGCTGTCGTGGATCGAGAGACCCTCCCGGTTGAGGGCGCCGGAGAGCTCACCCTGGACCCAGTTGGCGGCCTGCTTGGCATCGCCGCAGGTGTCCTTGACCACTTCGAAGTACTCGGCCATCTCGCGGCTCGCCGCGAGCACTCCGGCGTCGTAGGCGGAGAGCCCCAGCTCGCCCTGGAAGCGGGCGCGCTTCTCGTCGGGCAGTTCCGGCAGGCTTTCGCGCAGATGGTCGACGTAGGCCGCGTCGAGCACCACCGGCAGCAGGTCCGGGCAGGGGAAGTAACGGTAGTCGTTGGCCTCCTCCTTGGTGCGCATGCTGCGGGTCTCGTCGCGCTCGGGATCGAACAGGCGGGTCTCCTGGACCACCTCGCCGCCATCCTCGATCAGCTCGATCTGGCGCTCCACCTCGAACTCAATGGCGCGCTCCACGAAGCGGAAGGAGTTGACGTTCTTGATCTCGGCGCGGGTGCCGAACTCGGCCTGCCCCTTGGGACGCACCGAGACGTTGACGTCGCAGCGCATCGAACCTTCGGCCATATTGCCGTCGCTGATGCCCAGATAGGTCACGATGGAGTGGATCGCCTTGAGGTAGGCGGCGGCCTCCTTCGCCGAGCGCATGTCCGGCTCGGAGACGATCTCCAGCAGGGGCGTGCCGGCACGGTTGAGATCGATGCCGGTCATGCCATGGAAGTCCTCGTGAAGGGACTTGCCGGCATCCTCCTCGAGGTGGGCGTGGTGGACCCGGATGCGCTTGGTCGTGCCATCATCCAGGCCGATCTCGACCTCGCCGGGGCCCACGATGGGGTGATACATCTGGCTGGTCTGGTAGCCCTTGGGCAGGTCGGGGTAGAAGTAGTTCTTGCGGTCGAATACCGAGACCTCGGGGATCTCGGCGTGGATCGCCAGCCCGAACTGCACCGCCATGGCCACCGCCTGCTCGTTGAGCACCGGTAGCACGCCGGGCATGCCCAGATCCACGGCGCAGGCCTGGGTATTGGGGTCGGCGCCGAAGGCGGTGGAGGCGCCGGAGAAGATCTTGGACTGGGTGGCGAGCTGGACGTGAACTTCCAGACCGATCACGGTTTCCCATTGCATCAGGCGTTCTCCTCGGCAAGCTCGGGGCGACGCAGGTGCCAGTCGGTGGCCTGCTGGTAGCGGTGAGCGACATTGAGCAGGCGCTGCTCGGCGAAGTGGGTGCCGAGTATCTGCAGCCCCACCGGGCGCTTGCCCACGAAGCCGGCCGGCACGCTGATGCCGGGAATGCCGGCCAGGTTGACGGCGATGGTGTAGATATCCTGGAGATACATGGAGACCGGGTCCTTCTGGGCGCCGAGATCGAAGGCCGGGGTGGGGGACGTTGGCCCCATCAGCACATCGACCTCCTCGAAGGCGTCGAGGAAGTCCTGGCGTATCAGCCGGCGTACCTGCTGGGCCTTCTTGTAGTAGGCGTCGAAGAAGCCCTCGGAGAGGGTGTGGGTCCCGATCAGGATGCGCCGCTTGACCTCCTCGCCGAAGCCCTCGGCCCGCGACCGCTTGTAGAGGTCGATCAGATCAGAGGGGGTTTCGCAGCGATGGCCGAAGCGTACCCCATCGTAGCGCGACAGGTTGGACGAGGCCTCCGCCGGGGCGATCACGTAGTAGGCGGGGATGGCGTAGTGCGTGTGCGGGAGGCTGACCTCGCGAACCGTGGCGCCCAGTGATTCGTAGACCGCCACCGCCTCGCGCACGGCGGCCTCCACCGCGGGGTCGAGGCCGTCGCCGAAGTATTCTCTGGGCAGGCCGATCTTCAGGCCGGACAGCGGAGCGGCGAGGTCGGCGGTGTAGTCGGGCACACCGCGGGCCACGCAGGTCGAGTCTCTGGGGTCATGGCCGGCGATGGCATTCATCAGCAGCGCACAGTCCTCGGCGGTTCGCGCCATGGGGCCCGCCTGATCGAGGCTCGAGGCGTAGGCGATGATGCCCCAGCGCGAGATGCGCCCATAGGTGGGCTTCAGTCCGGTGATGCCACAGAAGGCGGCGGGCTGGCGGATCGAGCCGCCGGTATCGGTGCCCATGGCGGCAGGCGCCAGGCCCGCGGCTACCGCGGCGGCGCTGCCGCCGGAGGAGCCACCGGGTACGGCGGTGGTGTCCCAGGGGTTGTGCACCGCACCGAAGGCGCTGCTCTCGTTGGAGGAGCCCATGGCGAACTCGTCCAGGTTGGTCTTGCCGAGGCTTACCGTGCCGGCGGCCTTGAGCCTCTCGACCACGCAGGCGTCATAGGGAGCGATGAAGTTGGCCAGCATCTTCGAGCCGGCGGTGGTCAGTACCCCATCGCTGCAGAACAGGTCCTTGATCGCTACCGGCAGGCCGGTCAGCGGGCCGGCCTCGCCACGAGCGCGGGCGGCATCGGCGTGGTCCGCCGCTTCCAGTGCCGCGTCCGGTGTGACGGTGATAAAGCTGTTGAGGGCGCCATCGTGGCGCTCGATGCGGCCGAGCTGGTGTTCGGTCAGCTCGCGGCTGGTGAACTCGCCCGCCGTAAGGCTGGCGGCGAGTTCGGTCAGTGTCTTGTCATGCATGGGCCGGAGGCTCCGTAGGCAGTGGCTTACTCGACGACGCGGGGTACCAGATAGAGGCCATTTTCCACCGCCGGGGCACAGCGCTGGAAATGGTCGCGACGGTCGGTCTCGGTGACCTCGTCGGCGCGCAGCCGCTGGGTCGCATCCAGCGGGTGAGCCAGGGGCGCGATGCCCTCGGTGTCCAGCGCCTGGAGGTGGTCGACCATCTCGAGGATGCGGCCGAGGTCGTCCAGGTAGTGGGTGGCGTCTTCGTCGGAGAGGCCGAGCCGGGCAAGATGCGCGGCCCTGAGCACGTCAGCGTGTTCAAGCGCCATGAGTCGGATGTCCTCGATGAAAAAATCAGGCCGCTGAAGGTACCATATTCGGCGTCGCGCGGGCAGGGTCTCGGTGCGGCCTTGCCCCGGGGTTTTGCTTGCTGCTGAGGGGGCGCGGTGATACCGTTTGCCTCCGCACAGGGCTCCCGGACTGCACTAGGTAACGACTTCCATGTTCAAACGCTTGAGGGGACTGTTCTCCAGCGATCTTTCGATCGACCTGGGAACGGCCAATACGCTGATTTACGTCCGCGGCCGAGGCATCGTGCTCGACGAGCCATCGGTCGTGGCCATTCGCCAGTCCGGCAACATGCGCAGCGTGGCCGCCGTGGGCTCCGACGCCAAGCGCATGCTGGGCCGCACCCCCGGTAACATCACGGCCATCCGGCCGATGAAGGATGGCGTCATCGCCGACTTCACCGTTACCGAGCAGATGCTGCAGCACTTCATCCGCAAGGTGCATCAGAGCACCTTCCTGACGCCCAGCCCCCGGGTACTGGTGTGCGTGCCCTGCATGTCGACCCAGGTGGAGCGTCGCGCCATCAAGGAGTCTGCCGAAGGTGCCGGGGCCCGCGAGGTGTTCCTGATCGAGGAGCCGATGGCGGCCGCCATCGGCGCCGGCCTGCCGGTGGAGGAGGCCCAGGGCTCCATGGTGGTGGATATCGGTGGTGGCACCAGCGAGATCGCCATCATCTCCCTGAATGGCGTCGTCTACTCCGAGTCGATCCGCGTCGGCGGCGACCGCTTCGACGAGGCGATCACCGGCTATGTGCGTCGCCACTACGGCAGCCTGATCGGCGAGGCCACCGCCGAGCGCATCAAGGAGGAGATCGGCTGTGCCTATCCGGGCGGCGAGCTTCGCGAGATCGATGTGCGCGGCCGCAATCTGGCCGAGGGCATTCCCCGCAGCTTCACCCTGAACTCCCATGAGATCCTGGATGCGCTTCAGGAGACCCTCGCCTCCATCGTCGCCGCGGTGAAGAATGCCCTGGAGCAGTCCCCTCCGGAACTCGCCTCGGACATCGCCGAGCGCGGACTGGTGCTGACCGGTGGCGGCGCACTGCTGCGCGACCTCGACAAGCTGATCGCCGAAGAGACCGGTCTGCCGGTGATCGTGGCCGAGGATCCGCTGACCTGCGTGGCGCGGGGGGGCGGCAAGGCCCTCGAGATGATCGACAAGCACACCTTCGAGCTGCTGTCCAGCGACTGATCCGGGAGACGCGTCATCAAGCCGCTGTTCTCGCAGGGATCGCTACCCATCTATCGTCTGCTGATCTGCACGATCGTGGCGCTTGCGCTGATGGTTGCCGATCTTCGCCTGACCCGCATGGAGGAGGTGCGTGCCCAGCTCAGCACGGCGGTGGCGCCGATCCAGTGGATCGTCAGCCTGCCCAGTAGCGTGCTGAGCTGGGGGACCCTGGCACTCTCCGATCAGCGTGACCTGGTCGACGAGAATCGGCGACTGCGTGAACAGCTCCTGACGCTATCCCACCGGGTGCAGCGCATGGCGGACCTGACCGCCGAGAACGTGCGCCTGCGCGAGCTGCTCCGCGCCGCTCGCCAGCACGACATGCCCTTCATGACCGCCGAGCTGCTGTCACTGGACCCTGATCCTTTCGCCCATCAGATGGTGCTGGATCGCGGTCGCCGCGATGGGGTCTATGTCGGACAGCCGGTGATGGATGCCGCCGGGCTGGTGGGGCAGGTGACCTCGGTGCTGGCCTACTCCAGTCGGGTGCTGATGGTGGCCGATGCCAGTCATGCGCTGCCGGTACGGGTCAATCGCAATGGGCTTCGCTATATCCTCCAGGGCGGCGGGCGCTATGATCGCCTCAGCGTTCGTCATGTGCCCGATACCGCCGATATCCGCAAGGGCGACCTGCTGGTTACCTCCGGCCTGGCCGGACGCTTCCCCCCGGGCTATCCGGTGGCGAGGGTGGATGGGGTGGTGCATGACCCGGGCGAACCCTTCGCCCGGGTGACCGCCACCCCGGTGGCGCAGCTGCAGCGCTCGCGCCACTTCCTGCTGCTCTTCCCGCCGAGTCGACCGCGCTTCGATGACCCCGGCTGGGAGGGCGATATCGGCTTGAGCGCCATCCAGGCCGCCCGCGCGGTGAGCGATGAGGGCGATACGCACCGGGCCACCGCCCGTGATGACCACGAGGAGGCACGCTGATGGCCGTCCCTTCCGCCGCCAATCTGGCGCTTCCCTGGATCTGGTTCTCCCTCCTGCTGGCGCTCTGCCTGCAGGTGATGCCGCTGGCCGAAGGCTGGCAGATCTGGCGGCCCGACTGGCTGGGTCTGATGCTGGTCTACTGGTGCATGAAGACACCCTCTCGGGTGGGCGTGCTTCACGCCTTCGTGCTGGGCATACTGCTCGACCTGATCGATGGGGCGGTGCTGGGCCAGAACGCCCTGCTGCTGTCGCTGCTGGCCTTCCTGTGTGCCCTGGTCTATCCGCGTTTTCGTGCCTACTCGCTGCTCCAGCAGGCCCTGATGGTGCTGGTGCTGCTGGGCTTTATGCAGCTGGGCGAGCAGTGGCTGCGAACCCTGCTGGGACCCTTCTCCATTCATCTCTCCTTCCTGACGCCGGCGTTGATCGGCGCGCTGCTCTGGCCCTGGTTCGCCACCCTGTTCAATGCATTGGGGCGGCGGCTGACCGGTGGCTGATCGGAGGTTATCCATGTCCGTCATCACTCCCCCTCTCCTCTGTCTGGCCTCGGCATCACCGCGGCGCCGCGACCTGCTGGCCTCCATCGGTGTATCTCTGGAGGCATGTCCGGTGGATATCGACGAGACCCCGGTTCCGGGTGAGGGGGCCGAGGCCTATGTCACCCGCCTGGCCCGCGACAAGGCGCTGGCCGGTGCCGAGCGCTCTCGCCTGCCGACCCTTGGCTCCGATACCGCCGTGGTGCGTGACGGTGAGATACTCGGCAAGCCCGAGGGACCCGAGCACGCCGCCGCCATGCTGCGCTCCCTGGCCGGCCGCGAGCATCGGGTGCTCACGGCGGTGGCAGTGACCGGCCCCGCGGGCCTGCTCGAGCGCTGTGTCGCCACGCGGGTCGTGATGCGTGAGATCTCCGATGCCGAGATCGCCGCCTACTGGGCCACCGGGGAGCCCGCCGACAAGGCGGGTGGCTATGCCATCCAGGGGCGTGCGGCGGTGTTTATCGAGCATATTGCCGGCAGCCACTCCGCGGTGGTGGGGCTGCCGCTCTACGAGACCGCCGAGCTGCTGCGCCGTCAGGGGGTGGCACTATGGGACGGGGCGCTCGGGTCGTGATGCACTGATTGCTACCGGCAGCCTCTCGCCGGAATCGCCTTGTCGAGTGGTGCTGCCATCGGCGATCGCCCTGTCATGATGCAAGGATCAACGCCTTGGAGGCTTGACACTATGTCATAATGGCCGCAAGGCATTCTGGACAAGGATTTCCGCATGAGCGGCGAAGTACTGATCAATCTGACGCCGATGGAGACCCGCGTCGCCGTGGTGGAAAACGGCGTACTGCAGGAGGCCTTCATCGAGCGCTCCTGCCGTCGCGGCATCGTCGGCAATATCTACAAGGGCCGGGTGGTCAGGGTCCTCCCCGGCATGCAGGCGGCATTCGTGGATATCGGCCTCGACCGCGCCGCCTTCATCCATGCCCATGAGGTGATGCCGGCCGGTACGCCGGCCGAGGAGCAGCTCTCCATCGGGCATCTGCTCCACGAGGGGCAGGCGCTGGTGGTGCAGGTGACCAAGGATCCGATCGGCTCCAAGGGGGCGCGCCTGACCACTCACCTCTCGGTACCCTCGCGTTATCTGGTCTACATGCCGGATGCGCCCCACCATGGCGTTTCCCAGCGTATCGAAGACGAACGCGAGCGCGAGCGCCTGCGCAGCCTGATCGAGGAGGCCCAGGCCCAGCAGAGCCTGGAGGTGACCGGCGGCTTTATCGTGCGCACCGCCGCCGAGGGGGTGGGCGTCGAGGAGCTGGCCGCCGATATGCACTTCCTGCTGCGGCTATGTCGCAAGGTCAGCGAGCGCAAGGTCACCTCCTCGGCGCCCAGCGTGATCTACGATGACCTGCCGCTGTTCATGCGCATCCTGCGGGATGTGATGCGTGACGATATCGAGAAGGTGCGCATTGACTCTCGGGAGAACTACGTCAGGCTGGTGGAGTTCGCCGAGGAGTTCATGCCCGATGCGGTGGAGCGTATCGAGCACTATGCCGGCGAGCGACCGGTCTTCGACCTCTACAGCGTCGAGGACGAGCTCCACAAGGCGCTGGGGCGCAAGGTGCAGCTCAAGTCCGGTGGTTACCTGGTGATCGACCCCACCGAGGCGATGACCACCATCGATGTCAATACCGGCGGCTATGTGGGGCATCGCAACCTCGAGGAGACCATCTTCAAGACCAACCTCGAGGCGGCGACCGCCATCGCCCGCCAGCTCCGTCTACGCAACCTGGGCGGTATCATCATCATCGACTTCATCGACATGGAGGATCCCGAGCATCAGCGTCAGGTGCTGCGCATGCTCGAGAAGTCGCTGGAGCGGGATCACGCCAAGACCAAGTGTACCGGTGTCACCGAGCTTGGCCTCGTGCAGCTGACCCGCAAGCGTACCCGCGAAAGCCTGGAGCAGACTCTCTGCGAAGCCTGCCCGACCTGCGGCGGTCGCGGAACGCTCAAGACCCCGGAGACGGTCTGCTACGAGATCTTTCGCGAGATCCTGCGTGAGGAGCGGGCCTACAGCGCCGAGACCTACATGGTGCTGGCGTCCCAGGCGGTGGTGGACCGCCTGCTCGACGAGGAGTCCGCGGCGGTGGCCGATCTGGAAGAGTTCATCGGCAAGCCCATCCGCTTCCAGGTGGAGACCCACTACTCCCAGGAGCAGTACGACATCGTGCTGATGTGAGCCCATGTCCGTGACCCGCCTGGTGATGCGCTGGACCCTGACCCTGCTGGCCCTGGGGCTGGCAACAGTGGCGATGCTGACGCTGTTGGCGCGACTGGCACTGGGGCTGGCCGATGGCCAGGTGTCACGGCTGGAGGCCCTGCTCTCGGCGCGCTTCGCGGCACAGACCCGGATCGACTCGCTGGAGGGCGGGCTGGCGCGCTTCGACCCCTACCTCAAGCTTGGTGCACTGAGCCTGCGCACCCGCGATGGTGACCGGCCGCTGCTGGAGGTGAAGGGGGGGCAGTTGCGCCTGGACACCTGGCAGAGCCTGCGCGAGGGGATACCGGTGGTGGAGGGGGCTCGCCTCGAAGGCATGACCCTGCACCTCTATCAGACTCCAGAGGGGGGCTGGCACTGGCCCGACCCCGCCGAACTTCCTCCCGAACTTCAGCCCGAGGGGGAGTTTAATCTCGAGCGTCTCGATTTCTGGGTCGGGGTGCTGCTGCGCCAACGGGCCTGGGCCGAGGATGTGCGCGTGATACTGCATGGGCGTGAGCAGCGCGTCGCCTTCGAGGCGCCGCGGCTGCTGATGACTGGCGATGCCCGCCGCGCCCATCTCGAGGGCAGGTTGCGCCTGGTGAGCGACGCGGATATCGCCATGCAGGTAGCCCTGGAGGTGCTGCCGGGCGAGACCGGGTTTCGTGACTTCAGCGCCGCCCTGCAGGCCGAGATGCGTCTCGATAGCCTGGTCGCATTGGCCGCGGTGCTGGGGCGCAATCAGCCGCTGCGCCTCGATGAGGCACGGGGCGAGGCCAGCCTGTGGGGACGCTGGCAGCGCGGCCGCCTGGCCGATGCCCGCCTGGCCCTGGATGTCGAGCGGCTGGCCGTCAGCCATCGCGACGCCGAGGGCGAGCGTCATCATCTGACGCTGGATAGCGTGACCGGGCGCGGCCAGTGGTCGAGGGGGGAGAGCGGCTGGCAGGCCTGGTTTCAGGGCGATGCGGAGAGCCCCGAAACGAGTGAGCCGGACGAACTGGCGTCACGCTGGGGGCCTGCCTTGCCCTACCGTTGGCATCTGAGCGGCGATGGCGATGAGTGGTGGCTCAACACCAGCGCCTTTGACCTGGGGTCCCTGGCCGCCTGGCGCGATCGGGTGCCGCTGCCCGAGGCGCTGGCCCGGGCGGTGGACAGCCTCGATCCACGCGGCCGAGTGGCCGGTTTCGGGCTTGGCTTCCGGGAGGGGCAGTGGCAGGCCCGGGCGTCCCTGCATGGGGTCGAGGTATCGCCCTGGCAGGAGGCGCCGGGGGGCGGGCCGCTGGATATGTGGGTAGAGGCTCAGGGTGGCAATGGCCGGGTGCGCTTCAGCGGCAACGAGACGTCCACCCTTCACTTCCCCGAGATCTTCGCCGCCCCCATGGCACTCGACCACGCCTCCGGGGAGGTGCGCTGGGTCTACGATGGCCCTCGCAGCATGGTCAGCGGTCGTGATCTGCGGGTGGGATGGAACGGTGCCGAGGTCAGCGGTGGCTTCGGTCTCTCCGCCGGGCAGGGGAATCGGGGAGGCTTCGGCCTGAGCCTGGCCCTCGAGGAGGTCGATGCCGTGGAGACACCGCTTATCGAGTGGCTGCCGGTGGGCGTTCTCGATGACGAGCTGCGCGACTGGCTTGCCGATGGCGTGGCGGGCCGGGTTCCCGAGGGCTCGCTGCGCCTGCATGTGCCGCTCTCCGGAGACGGCGACGAAGATATCATGCCGAGCTTTGGCCTCGACCTCGCCATTCGCGACGGCCGTCTGCCCATCGCCCCGGGCTGGCCGATGCTGGAGGGTGTCGAGGGGCGGATGCGGCTCAACGACACCACCCTGGAGGCCGAAGTGAAGCACGCCGAGAGTCTCGGCGTGACAGCGAGCGACGGCCGGGTACGGCTGGTCGACGAACGCCTGGAGGTAGAAGGCGAACTGTATGCCAGCGCCTCCGCGTTGCGACGCTTCCTGTTGAACATGCCGGTAGAGGGCATGGAGATCATGGAGGAGTGGCAAGCCGAAGGGCATGCCGAGGGCGCCCTGCAACTCGAGCTGCCCCTGGAGCGCCCCGAGGCGCTGGACCTCTCGATCGAGACCCAGGCGAGTCTTGACCTTGTCGAATATCAGCCACTGGGCCTGCGTGCCAGGGAGCTGCGTGGCCCCTTGACATGGCGCCAGCAGGGCACCGAGGGTGGTCTTACGGGACGCCTCGAGGGGCGCCTGCTCGGCGGGCCATTGCGTGCCGATATCGATACCCTGAACGGCGGGGTCGAGTTTACTGGTACCGCCGAGGCGAGGCCGTTGCTCGAGCTGGGGGGCGCGTCCGCCCTTGCCGAGCGGCTGAGCGGGCGTTTCGACTGGCGTGGCCGGCTGGGCGTCGGCGACGAGGCTTCCCTGCGCCTGCAGAGCTCACTTCAGGGGCTGGCCGCCGATCTGCCGGCGCCGCTGGGCAAGCCGGCGGCACAGTCTCGCCCCCTTCGGCTCGACATGAATCTGACGCAGGGGCACCTGGAGGGGCGCCTGGGCGAGGCGCTTAAGCTGCGCTGGCGCTCGCTGCCGGGTGGTGAGCGTAGCCAGGGGCAGGTGTGGCTGGGCCGCCAATCCGCGCCTGCCTGGCCCTCGGGGGCGGGATGGTGGGTCGATGCCTACCTGCCGCGCCTCTCTCCCGCCGCGTGGAGCGAGGCGCTCTCGGGGGTGGCAGGCCGTCGTGGTACTGGGGGGGCAGGCATTGACCTGCGTGAGGTGCGTGTGGCCAGCGACTGTCTGCAGCATGAGGATCGCTGCCTCGGCTCCTTCTATACCACCGCGCGTCCGCAGCCTGGCGGCGGTTGGCACCTGGCCCTGGATGGCAGTCTGCTCGAGGGGCGGCTCGATTATCGGCCCCGGCTCGCCGAGCCACTGGACATCGGCCTGAGTCGCCTCTCGCTGGATGCGTTGATGCCCACCGGCCAGCGGGTCGGCTCGTTGCTCGACGAGATAGCCACGCCCCCGGAGCCTCAGCCGCTTCCCGGCTGGGTCGCCGACCTGCCCGGCGGGCGCCTGCGCATCGCCGATATCGAGCGCCAGGGCCAGCGTCTGGGGCCTCTGACCGCCCGCTGGCAGGCGACGCCCGAGCGACTCAGCATCGCTCCCCTGGGGCTTACCCTGGGGGAGATCAGTGCCCGCGGCGAGCTGGTCTGGGAGGCGGCGGGTCCCGAGGCCAGCCTGACCCGTGCGCGCCTGGAGCTGATTGGACGGGACCTGGGAACGGCGCTGGAACGCCTGGCTCAGGACCCGGTGATCCGTAGCGGCGAGACAAGCGTCAAGAGCCAGCTGGCCTGGCCGGGGACGCCCTGGCAGTTTGCCCTGGAGCGCTCCCGGGGCAGCGTCGAGACGGAGTTGCGTGATGGGCGCTTCGTCAAGCTGGAGTCGACCCCGGCGCGTCTGGTGGGGCTGCTCAATATCGATAACCTGGTGCGCCGTCTGCGGCTGGACTTCTCCGATATGACCGGGCGAGGAACGGCCTTCGACCGTGTCACTGGCGCGGCGACCCTGTATGGTGGCAGTCTCGAGACGCGGGGGCCGGTCCAGATCGTGGGCCCTGCCACTCGCTTCACTCTCGATGGCAGCGTCGCGTTGGCGCGCCGGGAACTCGACATGCGGTTGGGCGTCACACTGCCTGTCAGCCGCAACCTGCCACTGGCGGCGGTCATCGCCGGTGCTCCGGTGGTGGGGGGGGCCCTGTTTATCGCCGATCGCCTGTTTGGTGATGCCATCGACAGTGTTACCCGAATTCATTATCGCGTGCGCGGCCCCTGGACCGCGCCGCGGATTTCAGTGGAAAGCGCCGAATGACCCAAGCGAGACACGCATTGATTGATGAAGCCGCCGGCATCCTGCTGACGCCCGGTGGTCTCTCTCTGGATGACCTGGACACCGGCCTCGGCCACGCGATGGGGGCGGGTATCGACTATGCCGACCTCTACTTCCAGCGCAGCTGGCACGAGGGCTGGGTGCTGGAAGATGGCGAGGTCAAGGAGGCCAGCTACAACATCGACGGCGGGGTGGGCGTGCGCTCCCTGGCCGGCGAGAAGACCGGCTTCGCCTACTCCAATCAGATTACCGCCGATGCGCTTGGCGAGACCGGGCGTACCGCGGCCGGCATCGTGCGCAGCGGCAACCGTCTGCCATTGGGCACGCCGGTTGCCGTCGGTCCCCCGGCGCGCTATGCCGGTGTCGATCCGCTCGCCGGGCTCAGCGCCGAGGAGAAGGTCGCCATGCTCAAGGAGGCGGATCGCGTGGCCCGAGCCGCCGACCCGTCGGTCAGCCAGGTCAGTGCCTCGCTCTCGGGGGTCCATGAGGTGGTGCTGGTGCGCGCCAGCGATGGCACCCTGGCGGCCGACATCCGTCCCCTGGTGCGCTTCAACGTGAGCGTGATCGTGGTACGCAATGGTCGGCGCGAGCGGGGCAGTGCCGGTGGCGGTGGCCGCTATCCCATGTCGCGCCTGCGCGACGAGGGTGTCGCCGAACGCTTCGCCCAGGAGGCGGTGCGTCAGGCGCTGGTCAACCTGGAGGCCGTCGATGCCCCGGCGGGCCAGTTGCCGGTGGTGCTGGCGCCTGGCTGGCCGGGCATCCTGCTCCATGAGGCGGTAGGCCACGGCCTGGAGGGAGACTTCAATCGCAAGGGAAGCTCAGCCTTCGCCGGCCGCATGGGCGAGCGCGTCGCCGCCCCGGGCGTGACCGTGGTCGATGACGCCACCCTGGCCGACCGCCGCGGATCGATGAGCGTCGATGACGAGGGGACCCCGGGTCAGCGTACCCCGCTGATCGAGGATGGCATCCTCACCGGCTATATGCAGGACAAGTTGAACGCGCGGCTGATGGGCATGGCGCCCACCGGCAATGCCCGCCGCGAATCCTTCGCCCACCTGCCGATGCCGCGCATGACCAATACCGTGATGCTCGCCGGACAGGATGACCCCGGCGACATCCTCAACAGCGTCAAGCGTGGCCTCTATGCGGTGAGCTTCGGCGGTGGCCAGGTGGATATCACCTCCGGCAAGTTCGTGTTCTCGGCGAGTGAAGCCTATCTGATCGAGGATGGCCGAATCACCGCCCCGGTGAAGGGGGCGACGCTGATCGGCAATGGCCCCGAGGCCATGGGGCGAGTCTCGATGATCGGCCATGATATGGCGCTGGATCCCGGTATCGGCGTGTGTGGCAAGGAGGGGCAGGGCGTGCCGGTGGGTGTTGGCCAGCCGACCCTCAAGCTGGACGAGCTGACCGTGGGTGGCACCCAGTCGTAGACGACTGGCTTGTAGGAGCCCAGCTCCGCTGGGCGATGGCGGCGCGAAGCGGCGCTAGCAGTCACCGGTCAGGCCGGTGGCGGCCTTCGGGGCGCTGGACGGCGGCGCCAATCGCCCGGTATACCGGGCTCCTACATTCCGGCGGTATCGCGGATCAGCTTGAACAGCTTGCGTGAACTGGCCGGCGGCTTGCCCTGGGCGCGTTCGCGCTGGGCATTGCGGATCAGCTGGCGCAGGGCCTGGCGGTCGGCGTGGGGGTAGTCGGCCACGAAGGCCTCCACCGCGGTGTCGCCCTCGTCGACGAGGCGATCGCGCCACTTTTCGAGGCGATGAAAGGCGTGATCGCGGCGCAGCGTCTCCTGCTCGATCTCGTCGTGGACGGCACGGATCGCCGCGAGATCCTCGCGACGCATCAGCTTGCCGATGTACTGCATGTGCCGCCGCCGCCCCTCGTGGGAGCGGATGCGTGAGGTCTCCTCCACGGCGGCGAGCATATCGTCGGAGAGGGGAAAGCGCGCTCGCTCGCCGGGTGTCATGGCGATGATCTGTTCGCCCAGCGTCTGCAGCGCCTGCATCTCGCGCTTGAGCTGGGACTTGCTGGGGCGTTCGTCGTTGTCCGATTGCTGAAGGATCTGGTCGAGCAACTCGCGGGGAGATTCCTGGGACATGCCGCTTCCATCGGTTGGGGCTGGGTGTCCCGACAGTATACCAGTCCGTTTCACCGGGCTGAGAATGAACATCACAGGCGTGGCTCGCAGGCCCGCCGAAGGAGGATTAGAGATGACTCAGGCTTTCGATGCCGCCGCCCAGCAGACCCTGCTGGAGAGCCGTTCCCGACAGGCCGTGGAACTGGCCCGGAAGCTGGGGGCCGACGCCTGCGAAGTGGGCGCCAGCGTCGACCAGGGCGTCGGCGTCAGCGTTCGCGAAGGGGAGGTGGAGACTGTCGAGCTCTCGCGCGACCAGGGTATCGCGGTGACGGTCTATCTCGGCCAGCGCAAGGGCAGTGCCTCCTCCACCGATGCCGGCGAAGCCTCCATTCGTGCCGTGGTCGAGAAGGCCATCGCCATTGCTCGCTATACCGGCGAGGATCCCGCCGCCGGCCTGGCCGACGCCGCGCTGATGGCCACCCATCTGCCGGACCTCGATGTGCACCACCCCTGGGCCTTGACCACCGAGGAGGCGGTCGAGCTGGCGCTGGCCTGCGAGGCCGCCGGCCGCGGCAAGACCGGAATCAAGAGCTCCGACGGTGCCTCGCTCTCCAGCGGCGAGGGGGTAAGGGTCTATGCCAACAGCCACGGCTTTCTGGGCAGCCAGTGCGGCAGTCGCCACTCGCTCTCCTGCATGCTGATCGCCGAAGACGATGCCGGCATGCAGCGTGACTATGACTTCACCAGCGCCCGGGACCCACGCGACCTGCTGGCACCGGAGCGGGTCGGCGAGAGCGCCGCCGAGCACACGCTGCGCCGCCTGGGGGCAAGGCGTCCGGCTACCGGGCGGATGCCGGTACTCTTCGACCCGAACCTGGCCGGCGGGCTGGTCGGCTCGCTGATGAGTGCCATCGCCGGCGGCGCGCTGTTCCGCCAGGCAACCTTCCTCTGCGACCGTCTCGGCGAGGAGCTCTTCCCCGAGTGGTTCAGCCTGCAGGAGAAGCCCATGGAGGTCGGTGCCATGGCGAGTTCCCCCTTCGACAACGATGGCGTCCAGACCCGTGACAACCTCTTTATCGACGAGGGGCGCCTGGCCAGCTACATGCTCTCGGCCTACAGTGCGCGCCGCCTCGGCATGCAGACCACCGCCAATGCCGGCGGGGCTCGCAACCTGCGGATCTCGGCGCCGCTGGCATCACGCGATGAGCTGCTTGCTCGCATGGACCGGGGGGTGCTGGTCACCGAACTGATGGGGCAGGGGGTCAATGGCGTCACCGGGGACTATTCGCGGGGGGCGGCCGGCTTCTGGGTGGAGAATGGCAAGATTCAGTACCCGGTGGAGGAGTTCACCATTGCGGGAAACCTGGAAACGATGTTCAGCGGGCTGGCTGGCGTGGGCAGCGATATCGATACCCGCGGCAGTATCCATACCGGCAGTTGGCTGATCGACGAGATGACGGTGGCCGGCGGCTGAGGCGGGCTTACGGCTTTTTACTCATCCTCGTCGAAGCGGGCGTCGAACAGGGCCTCGATGGCGTCGAGGGCCTGTTCGGCGTCCCTGCCCTCGGCACTGACGGTGAGCTCGGTGCCGCAGGGAGCGGCCAGCATCAGTAGCGACATGATGTTGTTGGCTTCCCCTTGCATCGGGCCGTTGGCCACCTGAACGTGGGCAGCGAAGGGCTGGCAGCACTGGACCAGCTTGGTGGCGGCGCGGGCATGGAGCCCGCGCTTGTTGGTAAGGGTCAACCTGCGTTGCGGCACGCTCAACTTCCTTGATGAGGTGGGGTCTCGGGGCCGGGCAAGGTGTCCTGAGTGCCCAGTTCGCGATGGCGCAAGCGTACCCGCGTCTGCTGCTGGGCGAGCTGCCTGGCCAGGCGCTCGGCGAGATAGACCGAACGGTGCTGGCCCCCCGTGCAGCCGATGGCCACGGTGAGATAGCTGCGATGGCTGGCCGCGTACCTGGGCAACCAGCGTGTCAGCCAGTCGTGGATATCGGTGAGCATCTCCTGCACCACCGGGTAGTCCTCGAGAAAGGCGACGATCTCGGCATCCTGGCCGTTGAAGGGCCTGAGGCGTGGGTCCCAGTAGGGGTTGGGAAGGCAGCGGGCATCGAACACCAGATCGGCGTCCAGGGGGACGCCGCGTTTGAAGCCGAAGGACTCCACCGTCAGGGTCAGCTGCTCGGGGCGATGGTGGGCTACCTGGTCGGCGATACGGGCGCGTAGTTCATGGACCGTCAGTCGTGAGGTGTCGATCACCAGGTCGGCCAGGTCCCGAATCCCGGAGAGTGCCTGCTCCTCGGAGTCGATCGCCTCGGCGAGCGTCATCTCGCTCTCGCGAGTCAGCGGATGTCGGCGCCGGGTGGCGGAGTAGCGCTCGATCAGAATGCGAGCGTCGGTGTTCAGGTAGATCACCTGGCAGTCGATGCCGCGTTCACGTACTTCCTCGAGGAGGCTGGGAAAGCGCTTCAGGGCCTGGGGGAGGTTACGGGCATCGATGCTGACGGCGATCGAGGTACGCTGGGACTCGGGGTTGCTCAGTTCGTCGACCAGCGAACCCAGCAGCATGGCCGGCAGGTTGTCGATGGCGTAGTAGCTGAGATCCTCCAGCGCCTGCAGGGCGATTGACTTGCCCGAGCCGGAGCGGCCGCTGATGATCACGAGTCGCATGGAGGTCTCCTGGTCGTTCTGGCTGAGGGGGCGCTACCGCTCAACCCTGTCGTCGAATGGCCTCGATAAGGCTGTCATGGAGGTCGCGCTGACTCGAGCTGCGGCGCAGGCGCATGCGGGTATCGACGTCGTTCATGATGCCGGCCAGCTGGGCCAGCAGGGTCAGGTGGGCCGCATCGGCCTCCTCGGGAACCAGCAGCACGAACACCAGATCGACGGGTTCTCCATCGATGGCGTCGAAGTCCACCGGCTCGGACAGCTTGAGGAAGCCGGCGATGGGCGCCTTGCAGTGCGGGCTGCGGGCATGGGGAATGGCCACGCCGTTGCCGATGCCGGTACTGCCGAGACGCTCGCGGGCAATCAGCCTCGCGAAGACCTCCTGGCTGTCGAGGCTGGGCGTGTTCTGGGCAATGAAGGTGCTGAAGAACTCCAGCACCCGTTTCTTGCTGCCCCCGGGCACATCGAAGAGGGTGCGCTCCGGGGGGAGAATGGTTTCGAGTGAGGACATCGTGGGTTCAGCGGGCGCCGGCGCCCTGGGCGCGAGCCTGGGCCTTTTCCTTGTGCTTGACCAGCTGGCGATCCAGCTTGTCGGCGAGGGCATCGATGGCGGCGTACATGTCGACATCCTGGGCTTCTGCATGCAGCTCGGCACCGGCAACATGCATGGTGCAGGCGGCGGACTGACGCTCCTTCTCGACAGACAGTGTCACCTGCACATTGGTGATGTTGTCATAATGGCGTTCCACGCGAGTCAGCTTCTCGTTGACATAGTCACGCAGGGCATCGGTCAGTTCGACATGAAGGCCGGTGATATTCACTTGCATGACACGCTCCTTGCTCGATGGTTGTGATTCGATTGTAACCCTTTTTCCTGCCTTGCATACCCCCCGGCGGTCCCGGGGCGATTTCCCGCCATGTTCAAGGGGTTGAGCCGGTCGAGCAGGGGGCCATGGTTCCCTGCCAATCGCCCTCAGCGCAGGCGCTTGCGCTCGCTGGAGGAGGGGATGCCCATGGCTTCACGGTACTTGGCGATCGTTCGTCTGGCGACCTGGATGCCGGCCTCGTCGAGCAGCGTGACCAGGCGGCTATCGGATAGCGGCTTGCGCGGCGGCTCCTCCTGAATCAGCTTGCGGATGCGTGCGCGAATGGCGGTGCTGGAGTGGGTGTCGCCCTCGTTGCCGACCTGGCTGGAGAAGAAGAACTTGAGCTCGAAGACCCCGCGGGGCGTGTGGATGAACTTCTGGGTGGTGACCCGCGAGATGGTGGATTCATGCATCTCCACCGTCTGGGCGATATCGGCCAGGGTGAGTGGCTTCATGGCCTCTTCACCCTGCTCCAGGAAGTCGAACTGGCGCGCCATGATCTCGCGCCCCACTCGCAGCAGGGTGTCGTTGCGGCTGGTCAGGCTCTTGATCAGCCAGCGCGCCTCCTGGAGGTGCTCCTTGAGGAAGGTGTTGTCGTCACTCTTGTCGGCGCGGCGGATCAGTGCCGCGTAATCGGGCTGGATGCGCAGCCGTGGGATCGCCTCGGGGTTGAGTTCGACGTGCCAGCCACGCTGGTCGTGGAAGGCGACGAGGTCGGGAATCACGTAGTCATCGGTGACGCTTGAGAAGGCGCTGCCAGGGCGGGGGTCCAGGCTGCGCACCAGGGCGATGGAGGCGTCGAGCGCCGTGTCGTCCAGCCCCAGGCGCCGCTTGAGCAGGCGGCGGTCATCGTTGCCGAGGGCCTCCAGGAACTGGCGGACCAGGCGCCGCGCCTGGGGCAGGTGCGGCGTATCGTCGGGGAGGGCGGCGAGTTGAAGCTGCAGGCATTCACTCAGGTCGCGGGCGAAGATCCCCGTGGGCTCGAACTGCTGCAGATGGCGCAGGACTCGCTCCATCTCCTGGCTGCGCAGGTCGGACAGTCCCTGCTGTTGCAGGCCGTCTCGAATCTCGTCGAGGGGGGCCGTGAGGTAGCCGGCATCGTTGACGGCGTCGATCAGGCTCTCGGCGATCTGGCGCTCCCGTGGGTCGAAATCGCTCATCGCCAGCTGCCAGGAGAGGTGGCCGTGCAGGCTCTGGCCTTCCGCCTGGCGCTCGAAATCGGGCCCCTCTCCGCCGCTGGGCGCCGCCAGGTCCTGATAGGTGTCCGACCAGTCGCTGTCGGTGGCGAGCTGCTCGGGAATCTCGCTTGCCCAGTCGTCCTGCACAGGCTCCTGAGTGGCCTGCTCACCGAAGTCATCGTCGAGCTCCAGCAGCGGGTTGCTCTCCACCGCCTGCTGGACCTCCTGGCGCAGGTCGAGAGTGGAGAGCTGCAGGAGGGCGATGGCCTGCTGCAGCTGGGGAGTCATAGTTAGCTGGGTGCCGACCCGTAATTGCAGTGATGCCTTCATGGCCATGGCAGGCGTCCTCCTGGCATGTCGGAAAGCCTTACCCTAGTGCCTGGCAGGGCATCGTGCAATACGATCTTAAGCAATAATCATGCCATTGGTGGGCGCTGTCGCGCTGGCCTGCCGCTGCCAGGGCTGTCGCCATCGCCATCACCAGGCGCGAGGGGGCTTGCGTCAGAGGCGGAAGTCGGCACCGAGATAGACCTCACGCACCTTCTGGTTGGCAAGGATCGACTCGGCATCGCCCTCGGCGATGATCTGACCGTCGCCGACGATATAGGCGGTGTCGCAGATGTCGAGGGTCTCGCGGACATTGTGATCGGTGATCAGAACGCCGATGTCGCGAGCCTTCAGCTGACGAATGACGCCCTTGATCTCGCCCACCGAGATGGGGTCGACGCCGGCGAAGGGCTCATCGAGAAGAATGAAGGCGGGTTCGGTCGCCAGGGCCCTGGCGATCTCCACCCGGCGGCGTTCGCCGCCGGACAGGCTCATGCCCAGGTTGTCGCGGATATGGGTGACATGGAACTCCTCGAGCAGCTGCTCCAGGCGTGCTCGGCGGCCGTTGCGGTCGAGGTCGCGGCGGGTCTCGAGGATCGCCATGATGTTGTCGGCCACCGACAGCTTGCGGAAGATCGAGGCCTCCTGAGGCAGGTAGCCGATGCCGGCCCGGGCCCTCTCGTGCATGGCGGCGTGGGAGAGGTCCTGCTCGTCGATGGTCACCGTGCCTGCATCGGCGCGCACCAGCCCCACGATCATGTAGAAGGAGGTGGTCTTGCCGGCGCCGTTGGGGCCGAGGAGTCCGACGATGCTGCCTTGCCGGATCGACAGGCCGATATCCTGCACCACACGGCGACGCTTGTAGCTCTTGGCGAGGTGGCGGGCGTGAAGGGTCTTCATGGTTCCCCTTGCTGCTGTTCCGGCTGGAGGGTCATGCGAATGCGCTGATTGCCTTCGACCCCCTCGGCATCGGCGCGGGCCTGCACGACCCGGCGATCGAGGAAGTACTCCAGGTAACCGCCCTCGAAGGTGTCGCCACCCTGATGGAGTTCGGCGCGGTCGATCAGCTCAACACGACGCTCGGCCACATGATAGACGATGGTGCGCCCCCACCCCTTGATGACGGGTTCGGCGGGGTTTGGCTGCTGCTCGAGATAGGCTCGATCGCCGATGGCGGTTGCCCGGGAGAGTTCGCCTGCCGCGTTACGGCGGATCTCCACGCGACTCCCGGTCAGGCGCATGCTGCCCTGGCGAATATCCACGTTGCCGGTATACACGGCGGTGCCCGCGCGGTCGTCGAGATCGAGGCGGTCCGCCTCCACCAGAATGGGCGCGCTGGCATCCTGATTCTGAGACTGGCTCTGCGCCAGGCTGGCTGGGGCGAGAGGCAGCAGCGTCAGCAGCAGGGCGCCGGTCAGCAGTGAGGGCAGGGGGCGCTTCATGACGAGGACTCCTCGAAGGTCTCGGGCGGATGGTGGCCGCGCACATTGTCGGTCAGGCGTGCCCGGTTGTCATGGATCCAGGCATCGAAGCGCTCGCCACGCATATGCTGCGGAGGCTGGCGCAGGATGGCAGGGGTGGTGCTCCAGGCATGCCCCGTGTCGGCATCATAGTGCAGGGTGTCGGTCGCCAGTGACCACTGCTCGGCGGGGGCGTGCAGCCGGGCCTCGCCCTCGAGCCGCAGCGGATTGCCCCCGGGCCCCAGCCGGCCGCTGTCGGCCTCGGCAAGCCAGAGTCGGCCGCCACGGTCATGGAGCCTGATATGGGGTGACTCAAGACGCGTCACATCATCCATGGGGGTGTGGGCCAGGCGGGGGGTCGTCACCTGCTGGTGCAGGCGCCCCTCGGCGTTGAAGCGGGTCAGGTGCGCATTCTCGAGATAGAAGTCGGGCTCCCCGGCGGCATCGCGCGGTATCTGCTGGATGATGTCGGGGCCACGTAGATCGAGCAGCGCCAACCCGCCTCCCAGTGCCAGCAGCAGCAGGGTCAGTCCGGTACGAAAGCCGGGGCGCGGCAGTCGCATGATCCTAGCCGGCTCCGTGCAGGTAAGTGTCGATGACCGCATCCCAGTGCCCCTGGGTGCGCAGCAGGGTATCGGCGATCTCGCGGGCCGCCCCCTGGCCACCGCCGCGCTCGGTGACCCAGTCCGCATGCTTCTGGATATAGGTCGGTGCATTGGGCACGCTGATGCCGATGCCGGCCCGACGAATGGCGCCGACATCGGGCATGTCGTCACCGCAGTAGGCCACCTGCTCGAGCTCCAGCCCCAGACGCTTGGCGAGTTCCCGCAGGACCGGCAGCTTCTTCTCGACGCCCTGGAAGACGTGCTGGATACCCAGTGCCGCGGCGCGGTGACTGACCATGGTCGATTCGCGACCAGTGATCAGCGCCACCTGGAAGCCGGCACGCTTGAGCAGCTTCAGGCCGTGGCCATCCTGAACATTGAACGCCTTGATCTCGATGCCATCGGCCTGAAAGTAGAGCTGCCCGTCGGTGAGCACGCCATCGACGTCCAGCGCAAGCAGGCGAATCTGGCGCAGGCGGGCGATGAGCTGCGGGTCCTGGAGGGGGGAGGTATGGGGCATGAGGGCTCCGTATCGTTGGGGTCAGATCACACCGCTGGCCAGCAGGTCGTGCATATGCAGGGCGCCAACCGGGCGCCCCTCGTCATCGACCACGGCCAGGGCGGAGATGCGGTGGTCTTCCATCAGGCTGACTGCCTCGGCGGCCAGGGTCTCCGGCGTGGTTCGCTTGCCGGGGCAGGTCATTACGTCATCGACGCTCAGGCCGCTGAGGTCGCTGTGCAGGTCCAGGGTCCGCCGCAGATCGCCGTCGGTGTAGACCCCGGCGAGACGGCCGTCGGGTGCGACCACGCAGGTGAAGCCCAGGCCCTGGCGGGTGATCTCCAGCAGGGCGTCGCGCAGCGGGCTCCCCAGGGGGACTCGCGGCAACCGGCTACCACTGTGCATCAGGTCGCTGACGCGCAGCAGCAGTCGCTTGCCGAGGCTGCCCCCGGGGTGTGAGAGGGCGAAATCCTCGGCGGTAAAGCCGCGAGACTCGAGCAGCGCCACGGCCAAGGCATCCCCCATGGCCAGGGCGGCCGTAGTGGAGGCGGTGGGTGCCAGGTCGAGGGGGCAGGCCTCGCGCTCGACCCCGGTGTCGAGATGGGCGTCGGCGTGGCGGCCAAGGCTCGACGTGGGTCGCCCGGTCATACTGATCAGCGGTACCTTCATGCGCTTGAGCAGCGGCAGCAGCGCGGTCACTTCGGCGGTTTCGCCGGAGTTCGAGAGGGCCAGCACCACGTCGCCGGGGGTGATCATCCCCAGATCGCCGTGGCTGGCCTCCCCGGGATGGACGAAGAAGGCCGGTGTGCCGGTGCTGGCAAGCGTGGCGGCGATCTTGCCGGCGATATGACCGGACTTGCCCATGCCGGTGACCACCACGCGCCCACGGCAGGCCAGGATCAGCTCACAGGCGTGGTCGAAGGCCACGTCGAGGCGTGCCGCCAGGGCGCCGATGGCTTGCTGCTCGAGGCGCAGGGTGCGTCGGGCGCTGTCGCGAAGGGCCGATCCGGCCCCAGGGGTTTCGGATGTCATGATGCCGATTGTTGCCTGTTGTGAGGGTTCACTCAAGAGCCGGCGCCCAGACTGGCCGTGCCGAGCCAGATCAAGTAACCGGCATAGGTCGCGGCCAGTGCCGCGCCGGGGAGCCGGCCGAGGTGGTTGCGGCGTTGCCAGAGTAGCAGTGCGCCCAGCGCCAGGGTCAGCACCAGCAGCACGGGGTAGTCACGCTCTCCGGCGGCGGGGTCGGCGGCGCCGGGCGCCAGCAGACCCGGGATCGGCAGTACCGCCAGCAGATTGAAGAGATTGGAGCCGATTACATTGCCGATGGCGAGATCATGGTGACGCTTGAGCGCGCTGGCCACGCAGGCCGCAAGCTCGGGCAGGCTGGTGCCGATGGCGACGATGGTCAGGCCGATGACCAGCTCGCTGACCCCCAGGTCGCGGGCGATCTCGCTGGCGCCCCATACCAGCCCGCGGGAGCCGGCCACCATCACGGCAAGCGTTGCCACCAGCCATGGCAGGGCACGAATCAGCGGCATGTCGGGGATCTCGCCCGCCACCTCCTCCTCGGCATCCGGCGTATCGGCACGGAATAGCCACCACAGGCTGAACAGCAGCAGGGCAATCAGCAGTGCCGCATCCAGGCGGCCGAGGTGGCCGTTGGCCAGGGCGTAGCCGGCCAGGCCGGTGGCGCCAAGCAGCAGGGGGAGTTCGCGGCGCACCACGGAGAAGCGCACCGGGATGGGCACGACCAGGGCGGTGACCCCCAGCACCAGGCCGATATTGGCAATGTTGGAGCCCAGGGCGTTGCCGGTGGCCAGGTCGGGAATGCCATCGAGGGAGGCCATCAGCGACACCACGATCTCCGGTGCCGAGGTGCCGAGGGCAACGATGGTCATGCCCACCAGCATGGTGCTCATGCCCGCGCGGCGGGCGGTGGCAGCCGCCGCGCCAACGAAGTGGTCGGCGCTCCACAGCAGGGCCACGAGGCCCAGCAGTATGGCGATCAGGGGGTACAGCATGACAACTCGGCTCGCTCAGTCGGTAGCGGAAGGTCGCCATTAAACGTGCTGGCCAGGCGGGGTGCAACCCGCCACAGCGCATCGGGCTGGCGTCTGGCAGGATAGTTAGGATACGATGTTCGATAATTTTATCAGGATGGTTTGGCCGATGAGTGACACTCCCTTCGTGGTGGTGGAGGGGCTGCATTTCGCGCGTGGCGACAGGGAGATCTTCCGCGGCGTCGACATGACGATCCAGCGTGGTGGCGTTACCGCCATCATGGGCCCCAGTGGCAGTGGCAAGACCACCCTTCTCAAGCTGATCGGCGGCCAGCTCCTGCCGGATTCGGGGCGGGTGCTGATCGATGGCCAGGATGTCCATCGCCAGTCGCGGCGAGACCTCTTCACCATGCGTCGCCGCATGGGCATGCTGTTTCAGAGTGGTGCGCTGTTTTCCGACCTGAGCGTCTTCGAGAACGTGGCCTTCCCGCTGCGGGTACATACGGACCTGCCCGAGGCGATGGTGCGTGACCTGGTGCTGATGAAGCTCGAGGCGGTGGGGCTGCGGGGCGCTCGAGAGCTGATGCCGGCGGAGCTTTCCGGGGGCATGGCGCGCCGCGTGGCCCTGGCGCGGGCCATTGCCCTGGACCCCGAGCTGATCCTCTATGATGAGCCCTTCGTCGGCCAGGACCCGATCTCCATGGGGGTGCTGGTGCAGCTGATCAAGCGCCTCAATCAGGCGCTGGGGCTGACCTCGATCGTTGTCTCTCATGATATCAAGGAGACGCTGAGTATCGCCGACTATGTCTATGTGGTGGCCGATGGTCGGGTGATGGCCCAGGGTACGCCCGAGCACCTCGACGTGGATCGCGATCCGCGTGTCAGTCAGTTCGTGCATGGCGAGCCGGATGGGCCGGTGCCCTTCCACTACCCATCGCTGGACTTCGTCAGCGATATGCTAAGAACCGGAGATTCCCGATGATCCAGCGAATTCGTCGCCTGGGGCGCCGCGGCTGTGATCTGTTCGAGGCCCTCGGCCGTGCCGGCCTCTTCCTGTGTCAGTCCGCCGTGGGGGTGCCGAGCAGGGAGGGGGTCTATCTCTGGGTGCGCCAGATGCACTTCGTCGGTGTGCTCTCCCTGGCCATCGTCCTCGTCTCGGGGCTCTTCATCGGCATGGTGCTGTCGCTGCAGGGCTATACCATTCTGGTCGATTTCGGTGCCGAGGATGCGCTGGGCCAGATGGTGGCGCTCTCGCTGCTGAGGGAGCTGGCCCCGGTCGTGGCGGCCCTGCTGTTCGCCGGTCGGGCCGGGTCGGCACTCACCGCCGAGATCGGCCTGATGAAGGCCACCGAGCAGCTGACCAGCATGGAGATGATCGGTGTCGACCCGCTGCGTCGGGTGGTGGCGCCGCGTCTGTGGGCGGGCTTCGTGGCCCTGCCGCTGCTCACCGTGGGCTTCGGTGTGGTCGGCATCTACGGTGGCTATCTGGTCGGGGTCGACTGGCTGGGGGTCTTCGAGGGCTCCTACTGGTCCAATATGCAGGCCAGCGTCGACTTTATCGACGACGTGGGCAACGGCATCATCAAGAGCCTGGTGTTTGCCGTGGTGGTGACCTGGATCGCCGTGTTCCAGGGCTATGATCTGGTGCCGACGTCGGAAGGCATCTCGCGGGCCACGACGCGTACCGTGGTCTACTCCTCGCTGGCCGTGCTCGGCCTTGATTTCGTACTGACCGCCATGATGTTCGGCGGGCTCGCCTGACTGGCAAGCGTCTGCCCTGTCGTATGGAGATTCTAGATGAAGCGCAGTAAAACCATGGAACTGGGGGTGGGGCTGTTCATGCTTGCCGGTATACTCGGCGTGCTCTTCCTTGGCCTGCGGGTCAGCGGCCTGGCGATGCAGGCCCCCAGCGACACCTTCCGCCTGGAAGCCAACTTCGCCAATATCGGCGGTCTCAAGCCGCGGGCGCGCGTGACCATGGCAGGCGTGACCGTGGGGCGTGTGGCGGCCATCGAGCTCGATACCGACTGGTACGATGCCCGGGTGGTGCTGGAGATCGATGACGAACTGGAAGGCCACCTGTCGAAGGATACCACCGCGTCGATCCTGACCTCGGGGCTGCTCGGGGAGCAGTACGTGGGCCTTTCCGTGGGAGGGGATCCCGAGACGCTGTCCGACGGCGATGCCCTGCGTGATACCCAGTCGGCGCTGGTGCTCGAAGAACTCATCCAGCAGTTCGTGTCAAATATGGTCAGCGACTAGGGCACCGATCCTCCGGCGCTGGTTGACTCCTCCCTAATGACCCCGATATGGAGACGTTGAACATGATTCGTATCCCTCTGACCCTGGCGGCACTGCTGCTGAGCGTGCTGTTCAGCCTGACGGTCCAGGCGGCCCCCGAGCGGCAGCCCGACGAGGTCATCCGCCACAGTGTCGAGACGCTGACCGGCAAGATCGAGGGCAGGCGTGACCACTTCGCCGAGAACATGGCCGAGCTCGAGGCGCTGGTCGACGAGAGTCTCGACGAGATCGCCGATTTTCGTTATATCGGCGCCAGCGTGATGGGGCGCTACTTCTCCAATGCCACGCCCGAGCAGCGTTCGCGATTCGTCGACACCTTTCGCCAGACCCTGATCGATACCTACGCCAAGGGGCTGGTCACCTTCGACTATCGGGAGCTGCGTGTGCTTGCCAGCCAGGGGCCGCGCCGCCATGAGGACCAGGCCAGCGTCGATATGGAAGTGGTGGCCAAGGATGGCACCGTCTATCCGGTCAGCTATTCACTGCGCCTCTCCGGTGGTGAGTGGCGGGTGGTCAACGTCATCGTCAATGGCATCAATCTGGGACTGACCTTCCGTAACCAGTTCGATCAGGCGATGCGTGACAACGCGCGCGACTACGATGCCGTCATCGATGGCTGGTCGCCCGATGTCGGCGTCGAGGAGCTGGAGCAGGGCGCGTGAGCAAGCTGCTGGCACGCAACGGTCTGGACCTCGAGGCCAGGGATGAGTGCCTGGTGGTCTGCGGGGTGGTGGGTTTCGAGCACGCCGCCGAACTCGCCGATGCGGGCAGCCGCTGGCTCGCCCGGCGCCAGGCAGGAGAGGCCGTCAGCTTCGATCTGCGCGGGGTCACCGGCGTCAGCAGTGCGGCGCTCACGGTATTGCTGGAGTGGGCGCGCGCGGCACGCCGGGCCGGCCTGACTCTCGAGCGAGTGCGACTCTCCGCGGCGCTGTTGCGGCTCACCGATCTGGCCGGTCTCGAGCGCCTGCTGCCGGTGGAGTCGGTGCGCGGCTAGTCGCGGCCAGCAGGGGCGATCGCCAAGAGCGGTGCTTTTCATTACCATGGGGCATCCATAATCCGCCGTCGACGATGGGATGATGTCATCGTGCGAGGTGTCTTTGATCGTTTCCGTACCATATTCAGTACGATAAGGAGTGCCTGACCATGCAACCCAGTGACGTCAAGGAGCTGCTCGAGTCACGTATCGATGACTGCGAGTTCCATATTCAGGGCGAGGGCTGCAACTTTCAGGTGGTGGCCGTGGGCGAGCGCTTTGCGGGGCTGTCGCCGGTCAAGCGCCAGCAGCTGATCTATGGCGCTCTCACCGAAGAGATCGCGTCCGGTGCGCTGCATGCCGTGAGCATCAAGACCTATACCCCGGCGCAGTGGCAAGGTGCGCCGGAGAACTCCGGCGCCTGAGACCCCGAGCCCCATGGACAAGTTGATCATTACCGGCAACGGGCCGGTCGACGGTGAGGTCTGGGCCAGTGGCGCGAAGAACGCCGCCCTGCCCATCCTCTGCGCCACCCTGCTGGCCGACGAGCCGGTGACCATCGGCAATCTGCCGCATCTGCAGGACATCACCACCACCCTGGAGCTGCTTGGGCACCTGGGTGTGGAGGCGGTGATGGGCGAGAAGATGACCATCCAGCTCGATGGCTCCCAGGTGGCGCACTGTGATGCGCCCTATGAGCTGGTCAAGAAGATGCGTGCCTCCATCCTGGTACTGGGGCCACTGCTGGCTCACTTTGGCCACGCCGACGTCTCCCTGCCGGGGGGGTGTGCCATCGGCTCGCGCCCGGTAGACCTGCACCTGAGAGGCCTCGAGGCCATGGGGGCGGAGATCCGCGTCGAGGGCGGCTATATACGTGCCCGCGTCGAGGGCCGGTTGAAGGGGGCCACGGTCTTCTTCGATACCGTCACCGTCACCGGTACCGAGAATCTCCTGATGGCGGCCGCGCTGGCCGAGGGCACCACGGTGCTCGAGAATGCCGCCCGGGAGCCGGAGGTGGTCGACCTGGCCGAGCTGTTGATCAAGATGGGGGCCCGCATCCGGGGTCACGGCACTGACACCATCACCATCGAGGGCGTGCCGCGCCTGCATGGTGCCTACCATGATGTGATGCCCGACCGGATCGAGACCGGTACCTTCCTGGTGGCCGCGGCGCTGTCGCGTGGCCGCGTCAAGGTGCGTCGTACCCGCGCCGATATTCTCGAGGCGGTGCTGGCCAAGCTCGAGGAGGCGGGTGCCGAGATCACCACCGGTGATGACTGGATCGCCCTGGACATGCACGGCAAGCGCCCGCGACCGGTCAATATTCGCACCGCGCCGTATCCGGCCTTTCCGACCGACATGCAGGCCCAGTTCGTGGCCATGAACGCGGTGGCCGATGGCAGCTCCCGGGTGGTGGAGACCATCTTCGAGAACCGCTTCATGCATGTTCAGGAGCTCAATCGCATGGGGGCGCGGATCGCGCTTGAGGGCAATACCGCGGTGATCGAGGGGGTCGAGCGGCTCTCCGGCGCCCCGGTGATGGCCACCGACCTGCGTGCCTCGGCATCGCTGGTGATCGCGGCGATGATGGCCGAGGGGGAGACCCTGGTCGATCGCATCTACCATATCGATCGCGGCTACGAGTGTATCGAGGAGAAGCTGCAACTGCTGGGCGCACGCATCCGTCGTGTACCCGGCTAGCCTGTACCCGGACCAAGGCAAGAGCATGAGCAAACAACTGATCGTGGCCCTCTCCAAGGGCCGTATCCTCGAAGAGACCCTGCCGCTGCTGGCCGATGCCGGCGTCGAGCCGGTGGAGGATCTGGGCAAGAGTCGCAAGCTGCTGTTCGACACCAACCTGCCCGACGTCAAGCTGGTGGTCATTCGAGCCACCGATGTGCCGACCTATGTGCAGCTGGGTGCCGCGGACCTGGGCATCGCGGGCAAGGACGTGCTGCTCGAGCATGGGGCGGCGGGTCTCTATGAGCCCCTCGACCTCGAGATTGCGCGGTGCAAGCTGATGACCGCCGGGATCACCGGCGCCGAGCCGGCCAGCGCCAGGCGTCGGGTAGCCACCAAGTTCGTCAATATCGCCCGGCGCTGGTATGCCGAGCAGGGCATCCAGGCCGAGGTCATCAAGCTCTATGGTGCCATGGAGCTGGCGCCACTGATGAATCTGGCCGATGAGATCGTCGATATCGTCGATACCGGCAATACCCTGCGCGCCAATGGCATGGAGCCCCGGGAGCTGATCGCGCCGGTCACGACCCGGCTGGTGGTCAACAAGGCCTCCATGACCATGAAGCATGCCCGCATCAAGCCGCTGCTCGAGCGCCTCAAGCAGGCGGTTGCCGCCCGCCGTGAAGACGTTGCCGGCTGAGCGAGCTGTCTGCCGACTGAGGTGCTTGCCGACAGACTCGACCAGCCCGATATCAACAGGCCCGATATCAACAGGCCCGACACCATAGAGATGCAGCCATGACCGAGACCCACGCCTCTTCCGGAATCTCCCGCCTCGCGACCGCCGACGCCGACTTCTCGACACGGCTCGACCATCTGCTCGCCTGGGAGGGGGTCTCCGATGGCGAGGTCCAGGCCCGGGTCGCGGAGATCCTTGCCGCGGTGAAGGAGCGCGGCGATGCGGCCCTGGTGGAGGCCAGCAATCGCTTCGACCGTCTTGCGGTCACGGACATGGTCGAGCTCACTCTCGATGCGCCGCGCCTGCGCCGGGCCTATGAGGGGCTGCCCACCGAGCAGCGCGAGGCGCTGGCCCAGGCGGCGGAGCGCATCCGGCTCTACCATGAGCACCAGAAGCCCGAATCCTGGCACTACACCGAGGAGGACGGCACCGTGCTCGGCCAGCAGGTCATGCCACTGGATCGTGCCGGCATCTATGTGCCCGGCGGAAAGGCGGCCTACCCCTCCTCGGTATTGATGAACGCGATTCCTGCCCATGTGGCCGGTGTACGCGAGATCATCATGGTGGTACCTACGCCGGACGGCGTGCTCAACGAGCTGGTGCTGGCCGCGGCGCACCTGGCCGGTGTCGATCGTGTCTTCACCGTGGGCGGCGCTCAGGCGGTTGCCGCGCTGGCCTACGGCACGGAGACGGTGCCGCGGGTCGACAAGATCGTCGGCCCGGGCAACATCTACGTGGCCACCGCCAAGCGAGCGGTATTCGGTCAGGTGGGCATCGACATGATCGCCGGCCCCTCGGAGATCCTGGTGGTCTCGGATGGCGGCACCGACCCCGAATGGCTGGCCATGGATCTCTTCTCCCAGGCCGAGCACGACGAGGATGCCCAGGCGATTCTGGTGAGCTGGGATGGCGAACATCTGGATGCCGTGGAGGCGGCCATCGACCGCCTGCTGCCGACCCTGGAGCGCCACGAGATCGTGCGTGAGTCTCTCTCACGGCGGGGAGCGCTGATTCGCTGCCGCGATCGTGCCGAGGCGGTGACCCTGATCAATCGCATTGCCCCCGAGCATCTTGAGCTCTCGGTCGCCAACCCCGAGGGGTGGCTGCCCGAGGTGCGCCATGCCGGAGCCATCTTCATGGGGCGCTATACCGCCGAGGCGCTGGGCGACTACTGTGCCGGGCCCAATCACGTGCTTCCCACCTCGGGGACGGCACGCTTCTCGTCGCCACTGGGCGTCTATGACTTCCAGAAACGCTCATCGATCATCCACTGCTCGGCCGAAGGCGCCTCGACCCTCGGCAGGGTCGCCTCGGTGCTGGCTCGCGGCGAGTCGCTGACCGCGCATGCGCGCAGCGCCGAGTATCGCATCAGGACGTGAGCCGCTGGGTCGAGTCGAGACACGCGAAGGGCCCCGCCGCAAGGTGGGGCCCTTCGCGTTTTACATGCCGGGCTGGGGCTATTCGGGCTGCTGGAGCTCGGGGGGAGGGCGCTCACCCACCTCGACCGTCAGCGCAAGCTTCTCGCCGCCGCGCACCACGCTGAGCGGCAGGCTGTCGCCGGGCTCCACGGCGGCGATATCGGCCATCGTTTCCCGCGCGTCGAGGATCGCTCGGCCATCGATGGAGAGCAGCACATCACCGGGGCGCAGGCCGGCCTGGTCGGCGGGGCCGTCGGGTACGACCCCGGCGATGATCACGCCACGTGGCGCCTTGAGGCCGAAGGAGGCGGCCAGCTCCGGATTGAGCTCCTGGGCCTCGACCCCCAGCCAGCCTCGAATCACCCGCCCCTGGGTGACCAGCTCCTCGAGGATGTTGCGTGCCAGGTTGGCAGGGATCGCGAAGCCGATGCCCTGGGAGCCGCCGGAGCGTGAAAAGATGGCGGTATTGATGCCGACCATGGCGCCATCGGGGCTGATCAGTGCCCCCCCGGAGTTGCCCGGATTGATGGCGGCATCGGTCTGGATAAAGTCCTCATAGGCGTTCAGTCCCAGGTGGCTCCGCCCGGTGGCGCTGATGATGCCCATGGTGACCGTCTGGCCGACCCCGAAGGGGTTGCCGATGGCCAGGGCCACATCGCCGATGGCCACCTCCGTGGAGTCGGCCAGTTCGATGACCGGCAGATCGTCAAGCTCGATACGCAGCACGGCGAGGTCGCTTTCCGGATCGGTGCCGATCACCTCGGCCAGTGTCTCGCGGCCGTCACGCAGCGCGACCTGGATCTGGTCGGCGCCACCGATGACGTGATGGTTGGTCAGCACGTAGCCCTGCTCGCTGACGATCACACCCGAGCCCAGGCTCGAGAGCATGCGCTGGCGGGCCGGCATGTCGTCGCCGAAGAACTGGCGGAAGAAGGGGTCCGACATCAGCGGGTGCTGGTCGCGCTCGACGACCCGGGAGGAGTAGATGTTGACCACGGCGGGGGCGGCGCGCTCGACCGCTGCGGCGTAGCTTGCCGGTCCCTGCTCGCGGGAGAGCGGTGGCGCCTGGCGCAGTTCCGGTGCCGGACGCTCGATGGGGGCGCGGGGCGCCGTTGCCTCGGGTGATACCGCCAGCGGCTCGCGGGGAGCAGGGGAGGGCGTAACCACCGGGGCCTCACTGCCATGGCGTCCCGACAGTTGCGGGAAGGCGTTGAGCAGTGCCACGGCAAGCAGGAGCCCGATCAGAACGGGAAGCAGGTAGGGCATAAGCGAGCGTAGGTGATGGCGCGGCGATCGGTAGGGCATGCGGGGCGCGGTCCTCGTCAGAGCGTTCGCCGAAGCGGGGCGGCGACGGTTACAATCGACGCATGGTAACACCTTCATTCCACAGCGTCCGGAGGAGACGATGGCTCATCGCGATGCCTTGGTAGCCGCCTGCGATAGCAGGCTGCAGGCCAGCCGCTTCAAAGACTACACCGTCAATGGCCTGCAGGTGGAGGGGCGAGAGGAGGTCGTGAAAGTGCTCAGTGGCGTCACCGCCAGCCAGGCGCTGCTCGACGAGGCGGTCGCCTGGGGAGCCGATCTGGTGCTGGTGCACCATGGCTACTTCTGGAAGAACGAGCCGGTGGCGGTTACCGGCATGAAGCGTCGGCGCCTGCAGACCCTGCTGACCCACGATATCAACCTGCTGGCCTATCACCTGCCGCTGGATGCTCACCCCGAGCTCGGCAACAACGCCGAGCTGGGGCGGCGGCTGGGCTTTACGGCGGAAGGGTGCGCCGACGGCACGATGGGGGAGGGGCTGCTGTGGCTGGGGACGCCTCCGGCGGGCATGAATGCCCAGGCGCTCAGCGCTCATGTGGGCGAGCGCCTGGGGCGCGAGGCGCTGCTGGTGGAGGCGCCGCATGCCGGCGAGATTCGCCGCGTGGCCTGGTGTACCGGCGGGGCTCAGGACATGATCACGGCGGCCTGGGAGGCGGGGGCCGATGCCTTCATCTCCGGCGAGATCTCCGAGCGCACCACCCATCTGGCGCGCGAGCTCGGCATTCACTACCTCTGTGCGGGACATCATGCGACCGAGCGAGATGGCGTTCGGGCACTGGGTGAGTGGTTGGCCGAGGAGTTCGGTCTCGAGCACCGTTTCGTGGATATCGACAACCCGGCGTAGCCTCGAAAGCGAACGCCCCGCTCATGAAGCGGGGCATCGCGTCGGTAGTGACATGACATGTAGTGGCAGGCGTCGGCCGGCTCAGTAACGGGGAGCGTCGAGCTTCTCGCCATCCTGGCTATCGGCCTCCTTGAGACCGAAGTCCTCGGAGAGGGTGCCACCGGAGCCGTCGGCGTAGTCACGCGGCGCTGGGGGAGAGTTGTCGCTCCCTTCATCGGCAGCGGTTGCGGCTTCATCCATGGTCAGGCCACGGGCCGGCCGAGAGCGTGCACCGAGGGTGTCGGCGTCCGTGGCGAGGCGCGCGGCCAGCGCCTCGCCATTCTGGCGTAGCGTCTCCGTCAGCCGGCCGACCTCGTCGAAGTGTTCGTCCATGCCGTCGCGCAGGGCCGAAAGCTCCCTGTCGCGTTCGGCCAGGCGCTGGCGCAGACGCTGCATGCCGTCGGCGCCGGAATTGAGCAGGTGGTATCCCAGTGCCCCCAGGCCGATGCCGGCCAGCAGGCAGGCAATGGCCAGAATCCAGTTGATGTTGCTCTCGTCCACGTCGGTCTCCCTGCGGCGGTGAACGATCCTGCGGCCGACGTTACGGCGAGCGGATCCGGTGGTGGGGCGTGGGCCCCGACGCGCACTATTATAGGGTCGAGCCTAGGCGATGGGTCAACGCGCGCTGGCGCCAGCGATGCGTTTCGTTGTTCAGGCGCGTATAATATGCCTCCTGTCGAAGCCGAAACAGGCCGTTTTCGTCCCCATGCATGCTGCCAATCGAGACACTCGCCCGACACCCATGGCCCGCTATCGTGCCGATCTGGAACGCGACGACTTCCAGTATGATGCCGCCCAGGCCCAGGCCGTGGAGCATCTGCAGCGTCTCTATGATGATTTGTTGCGCTCGCCCCAGGCACCTTCCCGCGCCGCCGCATCGGGCGGCGGGCTGGCCTCGCGTGTGGCGGGGCTGTTCGGCAGGCGGGCGCGCAGTGAGCCCGTCGCGCCGGACCTGCCGGCGATTCGCGGCCTCTACTTCTGGGGAGGCGTGGGGCGTGGCAAGACCTATCTGGTGGATGCCTTCTACGAATCCCTGCCTTTCCCCGAGAAGATGCGCACTCACTTCCACCGCTTCATGCAGCGGGTGCACAACGAGCTCGAGCACTACAAGGGCGAGAAGAACCCCCTGCGCCTGATCGCCGCCAAGTTCGCGGCCGAGGCCAGGGTGATCTGCTTCGATGAGTTCTTCGTCAAGGACATCACCGACGCGATGATTCTCGCCAATCTGCTCGAGGCGCTGTTCGAACGTGGCGTGGTGCTGGTGGCAACGTCCAATATCGTGCCCGGCGAGCTCTACAAGGAGGGGCTGCAGCGTGCACGCTTCCTGCCCGCCATCGACCTGCTGGAGCGGCACTGCGAGGTGGTCAATGTCGACTCTGGCATCGACTATCGGCTGCGGGCGCTCGAGCGTGCCGAGATATTTCATTCGCCGCTCGATGATGCCGCCGAGGTCGAGCTTGCGCGCAGCTTTCGCGAGATTGCCGGCCAGGAGGGCGAGGCCGATGTGCCGCTGGAGGTCAATCATCGGGTGCTGCACGCACGCCGATTCCATGATGATGTGGTGTGGTTCGAGTTTCGCGCGCTCTGTGATGGGCCCCGCAGCCAGAACGATTACATCGAGCTGGCGCGGGAGTTTCACTCCGTGCTGGTCTCCAACGTGCCGCGCATGGATGGGAAGTCCGATGATCAGGCGCGGCGCTTCATCAACATGGTCGACGAGTTCTATGACCGCGGGGTCAAGCTGTTGATGTCCGCCGAGGTGCCTGCCGAGCGGCTCTATGCCGATGGTCGACTCGAGTTCGAGTTCAAGAGGACCCTCTCCCGCCTGCAGGAGATGCAGTCCCACGACTACCTGGCGCTAGCCCACAAGCCCTGACCCGGCCTTCGCCCGGAAGCTGGCATTGCATGGAAGGGGCGAGTTCATGTAGACTTCGCGCGCTCTACTCGTTGGTCTCGCGCGTCGAGGCCAACCAAGAAGAATAGGGATGGTTCCATGCCGGTCATCCGGTGGCAGAACCCAATACACTTGATTGGTGAGATTTCATGAAGACGTTCACTGCCAAACCGCAGTCCGTCGAGCGCGACTGGTACGTCGTCGACGCCGCGGACAAGACGCTCGGCCGACTGGCCACCGAGATCGCTCGTCGCCTGCGCGGCAAGCACAAGCCGGAATACACCCCCCACGTGGATGGCGGCGACTATATCGTCGTGATCAACGCCGAGAAGGTGAAGGTGACCGGCAACAAGGCCAAGGCCAAGACCTATTATCGTCACACCGGCTACCCCGGTGGCCTGCGCTCCATGACCTTCGACAAGATGCTTGATCACGCTCCCGAGCGTATCATCGAGAGCGCCGTGAAGGGCATGCTGCCCAAGGGTCCCCTGGGTCGCGCCATGTACACCAAGCTCAAGGTCTACGCCGGTGCCGAACATCCGCACGCCGCCCAGCAGCCGCAAGAACTGAACATCTGAGGGAATCTTCGCCATGACACAGCAATACTACGGTACCGGGCGCCGCAAGACCTCTACCGCCCGCGTTTTCATGAAGCCGGGCACCGGCAAGATCACCGTCAACAGCCGTGAGCTGGACCAGTACTTCGGCCGCGTCACCGGCCGCATGGTCGTTCGCCAGCCCCTCGAGCTGACCGAGACCCTTGGGCAGTTCGACGTCTACGTCACCGTCAAGGGCGGCGGTGGCTCCGCCCAGGCCGGCGCGATCCGTCACGGCATCACCCGTGCCCTGATGGCGTACAACGAAGACTTCCGTGCGCCGCTGCGTCAGGCGGGCTATGTGACCCGTGACGCGCGTGAGGTCGAGCGTAAGAAGATCGGTCTGCGCAAGGCGCGCCGTCGTCCGCAGTTCTCCAAGCGCTGATCACCAGCCGCCATGGAGCATGCGACGCCCGGGTTATCAACCCGGGCGTTTCTTGTTCTGCGTCAACGATTTGTGTGCATCAAGCCGTCCTGGTCAGGGTCCTTTTCCTTGTGTGCGGCGGCGCGATTTCTTAACATGTACCGCATTTGATGTCCGTGGTCGCGGGGATGATGCCCGTGATGGGTCAACGGGTAAGCTGATGGGAGAAACCTTGAAATGGCAGATAACGGCGTGAACAAGGGTCGGCGCCGTTTCCTCGTGGGTGCTACCACCGTTGTAGGTGGGGTTGGTGCCGTCGGGGTTGCGGTCCCCTTTGTGGCTTCCTGGCAGCCGAGTGCCAGGGCGAGAGCGGCGGGCGCGCCGGTTCAGGCGGATATATCCAAGCTTGAGCCCGGTCAGCGCATGACCGTGGAGTGGCGTGGAAAGCCGGTGTGGATCGTCAACCGCACCCCGGAGATGATCGAGCGCATCGAGTCCGTCGACGGCTCGCGGCTTACCGATCCCACATCAGACGTGCCGCAGCAGCCGGCCTATATCGATGGCCCCCTGCGCTCCATCAAGCCCGAGATCGGGGTCCTGATCGGCATCTGTACCCATCTGGGCTGCTCGCCGCTGTTTCGACCCGAACCCGATGCGGACGATGTGGGTACCAGCGACTGGCCGGGTGGTTTCTTCTGCCCCTGCCATGGCTCGCGCTTCGATCTGGCGGGCCGTGTATTCCGCGGGGTGCCGGCGCCCACCAACCTGGAGGTGCCGCCTTACCGCTTCGAGTCCGACGAGATCATCATCGTCGGCGAAGATGAGGAGACTGCCTGATGGGTAACCCGAACAAGCCGATGGCGGAAAAGGGCTTGATGCGCTGGGTGGATGAGCGTTTCCCCGCGACGCAGATGTGGCAGGAGCACCTGTCCAAGTATTACGCCCCCAAGAACTTCAACTTCTGGTACTTCTTCGGCTCGCTGGCCCTGCTGGTGCTGGTCAATCAGATTCTGACCGGGATCTGGCTGACCATGAGCTACAACCCCTCCGCCGAGGGCGCCTTCGCCTCGGTCGAGTACATCATGCGCGATGTCGAGTGGGGGTGGTTGATCCGCTACCTGCACTCCACTGGCGCCACGGCCTTCTTCGTGGTGGTGTATCTGCACATGTTCCGCGGCCTGCTCTACGGCTCCTACAAGGCGCCCCGCGAGCTGGTGTGGATCTTCGGCATGGCGATCTATCTGGCGCTGATGGCCGAGGCCTTCATGGGGTATCTGCTGCCCTGGGGTCAGATGTCCTACTGGGGCGCCCAGGTGATCATCTCGCTGTTCTCCGCGATTCCGGTCATCGGCCCCGACCTGACCCAGTGGATTCGTGGTGACTTCCTGATCTCCGGCATCACGCTCAACCGTTTCTTTGCCCTCCACGTGGTGGCGCTGCCCATCGTGATCCTGGCGCTGGTGGTCCTGCATATCATCGCCCTGCACGAGGTTGGTTCCAACAACCCGGATGGCATCGACATCAAGAAGAAGAAGGACGAGACCGGCAAGCCGCTGGATGGCATTCCCTTCCACCCGTACTACACGGTGAAGGATATCGTCGGCGTGGCCGTCTTCCTGTTCGTCTTCGCGGTGGTGATCTTCTACTTCCCCGAAGGCGGTGGCTACTTCCTCGAGAAGCCCAACTTCGAGCCGGCCAACCCGCTGAAGACGCCGGACCATATCGCCCCGGTGTGGTACTTCACGCCCTTCTACGCGATTCTGCGCGCGATCACCTTCTCGCTGTTCGGGCTCGATGCCAAGTTCCTCGGCGTGATCTTCATGGGGGCGGCCATCGCGGTGCTCTTCGTGCTGCCGTGGCTGGACCGCAGTCCGGTGCGCTCCATGCGCTACAAGGGCTGGATGTCCAAGGGGATGCTGGTGCTGTTCGCGATCAGCTTTGTCATCCTGGGGGTCCTGGGCGTACTGCCGGCCACCGATGGCCGCACCGTGCTCGCTCAGGTGTGTACCGCCGTCTATTTCGCCTTCTTCCTGTTGATGCCGTTCTATACCCGGCTGGAGAAGACCAAACCCGTTCCGGAGAGGGTGACTGGCTAATGAAAAAGCAACTGTTCGCACTGCTCTTCGCGCTGGTGCCCCTCACGGCCATGGCCGCCGAAGGCGCGAGCGTCCCGTACTCCATGACGCCCGACCTTGATGACAAGGCGTCGTTGCAGCGAGGCATGCAGCTCTACACCAACTACTGCATGGGGTGTCACTCCCTGGAGCACCAGCGCTTTGCCCGTGCCGCCGATGACCTGGGGATGCCCCAGGACCTGGTCGAGGAGAACCTGATCTTCTCCTCGGATCTGGCCTTCAATGACCAGATGCATATCGCCATGAACAAGGACGATGCCGAGGCCTGGTTCGGGGCGCCGCCGCCCGACCTGACCCTCGAGTCACGGCTGCGCGGCACCGACTGGATCTACTCCTACCTGCTCTCGTTCTACAAGGACCCGAGCACCGGTACCGGGGTGAACAATGCCGTGTTCGACATGGTGGCCATGCCCAACGTGCTTGAGCCTCTGCAGGGCGTGCAGGAGATGGTGTGCTCCGAGACCGATCGTCCGGTGGAGGGGGCCGAGCTTGATCCGCTGACTGGCAAGTACCAGTCCTGTAATGTGCTGCAGGTGACTCAGCCGGGCGAGCTGGAGCCGGATGAGTTCGAGGAGGCGGTCTACGATCTGACCAACTTCCTGGCCTATGTGGGTGAGCCATCCAAGCTGCAGGCTCAGGCTCTGGCCCCGAAGGTGCTGATCTTTATCTTCATCTTCGGTGTCATCGCCTACCTGCTCAAGCGCGAGTACTGGCGCGATATCCACTGACCGCCGGGTTGCAGGCTGACGGGGGCGCATGGCCGAGGGCCATGCGCCCCCGTGGCGTATGTGTCGCGTCAATCGCTTCCCCGCGGAGCGAGGCCCGCGTGTTATCATGATTATTCGATTTGATGCGAGGATTGTTTCATGGGTGTAGTGGCCAAGCGGTCGTCGATGATCTTCTATTCCGGTGGCTCCGATCATTTCAGTCATCGGGTGCGTATCGTGCTCGCCGAGAAGGGTGTTGCGGTAGACATCGTGGAGGTCAACCCGGACCAGCCCCCCGAGGATCTCGCCGATCTCAACCCCTACAACAGCGTGCCGACCCTGCTGGATCGCGATCTCGTGCTGTACGAGTCCAAGGTGATGATGGAGTACCTGGACGAGCGCTTCCCACACCCTCCGCTGCTGCCGGTCTATCCGGTGGCGCGTGCCCAGAGTCGTCTCTGGATGCACCGCATCGAGCGCGAGTGGTGCCCGCTGGTGGAGCAGATCGAGCAGGGGAGCAAGAAGGAGGCGGACAAGGCGCGCAAGGAGCTGCGTGAGAGCCTCGTCGGTATCTCGCCCATCTTCGAGGACATGGCGTTCTTCATGAGCGAAGAGTTCACCCTGGTGGACTGCTGCCTGGCGCCGATCCTGTGGCGTCTGCCCGCCCTGGGCATCGAACTGCCCGAGAAACAGGTAGCCCCCCTGCTCGACTACATGGAGCGAGTCTTCGAGCGAGACGGCTTCAAGGCGTCACTGAGCGAGCGCGAGCGCGAGATTCGCAGCTGATACACTTTTCCCGGCCGCCTTCGGGCAGCCGGCCAACGCAGGAGGGAGAGGCGATGGACTCCAGTCGTCCCAGCCTATCCAGTCGCCCCTACCTGGCCAGAGCCCTCTTCGAGTGGCTGCTGGACCATGACCTCACGCCCCATATCGTGGTCGATGCCGAGCATCCCCAGGTGGAGGTGCCGCGACAGTTCGTACAGAATGGCCAGATCGTTCTCAACCTGTCGCCAAACGCCGTTCGTGAGCTCGCGATGGAGAATGACGCGATCAGTTTCGAGGCGCGCTTCGGTGGTCATCCCATGCGGGTGATGGTGCCGAGTGATGCCCTGGTGGCCATCTATGGTCGCGAGAATGGTGTCGGCATGGTCTTCGGACATGAGCCGGTGATTCCCCAGCCGGCCGAGGCGACCGAGGACGAGCCGCCGACGCTGGCGGAGGTCGAGCGTGACGCCGATACCTCGCAGGAGAAGGAGGCGTCGGAAGAGAAGGGCGAGGACTCTCAGGGCGAGGGCTCTCGGCGGCCGCCCAAGGGCAAGCCCTCCCTGCGGGTGATCAAGTAGTTCTCGTACCGGGGTGATGATGGTTCATGCAAGACGGCAGGCCCTGAGGCCTGCCGTCTTGCGCTTGCAGCGAGCAGTCGGGCTGGTTCAGTCGAGCCGGTTCAGTCGAGATAGTCGAAGACCTTGACGATGCGCTGCATGCCACCCAGCTGCGAGACCGCCTGGACGATGCGCTCGGCCTCGGCGCGGGTCACGATGCCCATCAGATAGACGCTGGCATTCTCGGTGACTACCCGGATGCGGCTCGAGTCGATCGCCTGGTTCGCGGCCAGGTGGGTGCGGATGCGGGTGTTGAGCCAGGTGTCCGAAAGCCGCTGACTGGCGGGCAGGTTGCCGGCGATGCTCAGCTCGTTATGGACATTGCGAACATTGCGTACCCGGCTCGCCACCTCGCCGGCCTTCTCCTTGAGTTCCTCGCTGGGCACCTGGCCGGTGAGCAGCACCAGCCCCGCATAGCTGTCGACATTGATTCGCGCGTCACCCAGGCGGGCGTCGGTATGGCCAAGGTTATGGGTGATCTTGGTCTCGATGCTCTGGTCTTCGATCTGGTCGCCGGTGGTACGCTTGCCGTAATTCTCCTCGATGGTGCCCTGATGGGTCACGCTGGTCACGGTGGTACAGCCGGCGAGGCCCAGAGAGGTGATCAGCAGCAGGGTGCCGAGCAGGGTGGGGCGTTTCATCATTCGCTTGCTCCAAAGAGTTGTTCGTCGATCAGGTCGCAGAGGCAGTGGATCACCAGCAGGTGGACCTCCTGAATTCGTGCGGTGGAGGTCGCCGGGACGCGGATCTCGCAGTCGTCCTGGCCGAGCAGCGAGGCCATGTTGCCACCATCGCGACCGGTGAGTGCCACCACCGTCATGTCACGGTCGTGGGCGGCCTGAATGGCCTGAATGACGTTGGCCGAGTTGCCGCTGGTGGAGATCGCCAGCAGAACGTCGCCAGGCTGGCCAAGGGCACGCACCTGCTTGGAGAACACCTCGTTGTAGCTGTAGTCGTTGGCGATGGAGGTCAGGGTCGAGGTGTCGGTGGTCAGGGCCAGGGCGGGGAGGCTGGGGCGCTCCCGCTCGAAGCGATTGAGCAGTTCCGACGAGAAGTGCTGACTGTCGCCGGCGCTACCGCCATTGCCGCAGGCCAGGACCTTGCCCTCGCTGACCAGACACTGGACCATCATCTGACTGGCGACCTCGATAAAGGGCGGCAGCACTTCGCTGGCATAGGTCTTGGTATCGATGCTGGCGTTGAAGTGATCAAGAATGCGCTGCTGGAAATCCATGCTGAGTCAGGTTCCTGTGGCGGGTTAGTAGGCGTCGAAGGCATTGACCACCCACTGTATGTCGAGTTCGGGTGGCAGGCCGGTGACGGCCACCACATCGAAGCGGCAGGGACATGATAGCCGGTTGTTCTGTAGATAAAAACGTGCCGCCCTTATCAGGCGGCGCTGCTTGGTGAGCGTGATGGTCTCGAGGGGGTGGCCATGGCGGCTATCGGCACGATGGCGCACCTCGACGAAGACCAGGGTTTCGCCATCACGCATCACCAGGTCCAGCTCGCCTCCCTTGGCGTGCTGGTTGGCGGCCACCGGCTGGAGGCCGCGGTCGGTCAGCCAGGCCGCGACGAGGCGTTCGACCGCCTCGCCGCGGGCCCTGGCGTCACGGGGTCCGCTCATCGCCGAAAGCCCCTGGGCTCAATACCGGTTGCGGGACGCCATCGATGAAGCGTGCCCAGGGCAGCGTGCGCTGAATGCGTCCATCTTGCCCGGCGCGCAGGCTGCCGGTCGCTCCAAACAGTTCGCTGTTCGAGACCAGCTGGAACTGGGGGAGCCGGCGTGCCAGCTCGAAGGCGTCGACTCCCATGGCGTTCAGGCGGAACAGGTTGGGGTCCGCCTCCTCGCGCAGGCTGCGATAGCTTGCGGTGAAGGGCAGGGCGTCCTCGCCGCCCGCCGCGGCATCGGGGATCTGCCAGGGGATATCCAGGAACATGACGTCGTTCAGGTCGCCATCGAGGCGTGGATTGAGCTGCCCGCTGAACAGATGCGAGGTGGCGTAGACCGGCAGCTTGTTGGCGCCATAGTAGTCGAGGGTCGGGGGGACCTGGCGAGCGTAGTCGGGCAGTGCCAGCATGAACAGGAGATCGGGACGGCTTTCGGCGATGGTGCGACGAGTGCTCTCGGTGGCTGAGGCGCCGGGGTTGTAGCGAACCGCCTTGGTGACCTTGCCACCCTGGGCGCGCCACTCATCCCAGAAGGCCTCGCCGACCCGCTGACCCCAGTCGTTGTCCGGGACCAGCAGGGCGGCGCGACGGTGCCCGTCGTCCCAGGCGCGCCGAGCGACCTGCTTGGCCTCACCCTCGGCGGACAGGCCATACTGGAAGAGTCCTTCGGCGGCGTTAGTGGCACTCCTGCCGTAGTTGAGGGCCAGGGTGGGGAGTGGCACCCGGTTGCGGCGCTCAAGCTCGCTCACCCGATCCTTGTCGAGCGGGCCGATGACCACCTGGGCACCGCGATTCTGGGCCTCTCGATAGAGCGATTCGAGACTGCCGGAGGCGCTGTCGATAAAGCTGAGGCGGATATTGTCGTCTGAAAGGCGATGCCGGGTGCGGATGCCTTCGCCGATCGCCGTGGCGATACGCGACAGGGCGCCGGATTCGGGCAGCAGCACGGCAATATGCTGCACCTCCTGGCCGCGCAGCTCGCGCAGGGCGATGAGATCCGCCGGCAGGCGTCGTGCCGCCGGGTGGCGCTGGTGACGGCTGCGCCACTCGTCCAGGCGAAGGAAGAGGCGGTCGATATTGCCATCGCCACTGCGTACCGTCTCGACCAGTTCCACCCAGCCGCGGGTCAGGGTGCCCTGGAGCTCGCCGAGCTGGGCCAGTCGCCGCTGCTCGACGCCACCCAGGGCTCGCCAGATGGGGTCGTTGAGTGCCTCGTCGTCGGACTCAGCCTGTACCAGCAGCAGGGCCCTGGCTGCGGCGAAGGGGTTGCCCCGTTCGAGCAGGGCCAGGCCACGCTGTTCGCGCAGGGCCAGCGTCTGGCTGCGGTTGAGGGCCAGGTCGTCGAGATCCTGGGTGGCCTGGATCACGGCCTCGGGGTCGCCCTCGCTCTCGCCGAGATCGGCCAGCAGGAGCGCCCAGCGCGCCAGAGGGTCGCCGGCAAGTTGCGATCGATCAATCTGACGGGCGACCTCGAGTGCCTGGGTGCGCTGGCCCCGGCGTGCTAGGATATCCGCCGCGTCCAGTCGAGTGCGGGCCGCCTCGGCCGGCTCCTGTTGTTGAGCTTGTTCGAGTAGCGTGGCGGGGTCGTCATCGAGGGCGCGTTCGACGATGCCCGGCTGGTAGGCGCAGCCGGCCAGCAGCAGCGCGAGAAGCGCAGTGGCCAGCAGGCCGCGTGTCACTTTGAGCATGAATCCTTCCTTTATCCATCCGTCGTATCGGGAGCCCGCCCAGGAGGCGACGTGTCAGAATCGAACTCAGCTGCATTGTACGTGGTCGCCACGCCAATTGGGAATTTGCAGGACCTGAGCCCGCGGGCCGCGGCCGTGTTGGCCGAGGTAACCATGGTGGCTGCCGAGGATACCCGCCACACCGCTCGTTTGTTGCGTCATCTGGGGGTGCGGGTACCCATGCTGTCGCTTCATGAACACAACGAGGCGGCACGCGTCGACCGGATCGACGCCCACCTGGCCGCGGGCGAGTCGATTGCCCTGGTCTCTGATGCCGGCACACCGCTGATCAGTGATCCCGGCTTCGTGCTGGTGCGCGAACTGCGTGCCCGGGGGCGGCGCATCGTGCCGATCCCGGGAGCCTGCGCGCTGGTGACGGCGCTCTCGGTTGCCGGCCTGCCCACCGACCGCTTCACCTTCCACGGCTTTCTGCCGGCCAAGAGCGGTGCCCGCCGTGCTCAGCTCGAGGAGCTGGCGGGGCGTACCGAGACGCTGGTGTTCTATGAGTCACCTCATCGTATCCGCGATACCCTGGCGGATATCGGTGCGACCCTCGGTGAGCGCCATCTGGTCGTGGGCCGGGAGTTGACCAAGACCTTCGAGACCTTCCTGGAGGGAAGCGCCCTCGAGCTCGCCGCGCGCATGGAGGATGACCCGAACCAGGCGCGTGGCGAGTTTGTGGTGATGGTGGCCGGTGCGCCGCCCCGCGAGAAGGGAGTGGGTGGCGAAGTGGAGGGCGAGACGCTGCTGGCGGCGCTGCTGGCCGAGGGGGCTGGCGTCAAGCAGGCCGCGGGAGTGGCGTCCCGGCTTCTTGGTGGTGCCCGCAAGGCCTGGTATGCCCGCGCCCAGGCGTTGAAGGATGACGATTGAGCCTGGCCTGTCCTCTCCCCCGGCATTCGGCAGAAGGCGTCTTGGTGTCACTTTTGTTGAGGGGGTGCCGGGGCGCTGGTATCCTTGCCGCGGGAGTCGGCCAGACAGTCGCCGCCGGAGTGATCCGGGGGAGGAAAGTCCGGGCTCCATAGGGCAGAGTGCCAGGTAACGCCTGGGCGGCGTGAGCCGACGGAAAGTGCAGCAGAGAGCAGACCGCCTACGTCTCCTTCGGGAGGCCGGTAAGGGTGAAAGGGTGCGGTAAGAGCGCACCGCGCGCCTGGCAACAGTGCGTGGCACGGTAAACCCCACTCGGAGCAAGACCAAATAGGAACCCGCTGGCGTGGCCCGCGTCGGGTTCGGGTAGGTTGCTCGAGGGCCGTGGTGACGCGGCCCCTAGATGAATGGCTGTCCACGACAGAACCCGGCTTATCGGCCGGCTCCCCCCCTGTTTCAAGAAGGTGACCATTTTCAGTCCGGCGACGGAGCCCTCCGTCGCTTTACCGTGGATCGAGAAGCGCATGCAGTCAGCCCCTGACACACCCCCGCGGGGATTTCGACACGCCAGCGTCCTGCTCGACGGAGCGGTCGATGCCCTGATCCACGATTCCGAAGGCGTCTATCTCGACGGCACCTTCGGTCGCGGTGGTCACTCGCGAGAGATCCTTGCACGCCTCGCCCCCCGGGGCAGACTGCTGGCCATCGATCGTGACCCCCAGGCGATCGCCGAAGCCGGCACCATCGATGATCCCCGCTTCACCATCGAGCGGGCCGAGTTCGCCCGTCTCGCCGAGGTGGCCCGTGGCCATGAGCTGCATGGCCGCCTGTCCGGCGTGCTGCTCGATATCGGCGTCTCGTCACCCCAGCTCGATGACCCCGAGCGCGGTTTCAGCTTCCTGCGTGATGGCCCCCTGGACATGCGCATGGACCCCACCCGGGGCGAGAGCGCGGCGGCGTTTATCGCACGGGTCGGCGAGGCCGAGCTCTCCCGGGTCTTCAAGGAGTACGGCGAGGAGCGTTACGCCCGGCGCCTGGCCAGGGCGATTCTCGAGCGTCGCGGCGAGCGACCCTTCGAGCGCACCGCCGACCTGGCCGAGGTGGTCAAGGCCGCGCACCCCGCCTGGGAGAAGCACAAGCACCCCGCGACGCGGGTCTTCCAGGCCCTGCGTATCCAGGTCAACGGTGAGCTCGACCAGCTCGATGCGGCCCTGGAGGCCGCCCTCGAGGCACTGGCGCCGGGCGGGCATCTGGTGGTCATCAGCTTCCACTCCCTGGAGGACCGCCGGGTCAAGCGCTTCATTCGCCATCATGTGCGTGGCGATACCCACCTGCCGCGGGGCATGCCGATTCGCGATGACCAGCTGGAGCGCCGTCTCGAGGCTCTGGGCAAGGCTCGGCGGCCCGGCGAGGCGGAGGTCAAGGAGAACCCCCGCGCGCGCAGCGCGGTGATGCGAGTGGCGCGCAAACGCTACTGAGGGAGTCGGCATGACACAGGGAAGGTCCATTACCGCTCGTCTCGCCTGGCCCTCGGCGCTGCGCTTGAATCTGCGTGCACTGCTGTTACTGGTGCTGCTGATCGCCTGCCTCGGGAGTGCCATGGCCGTCATCGCGGTCAGCCACCTGACCCGTGAGCAGTACGCCGCCCTGCAACAACTCGAGCGTGAGCAGCAGCAGCTGCAGACCGAGTGGGGACAGCTTCTGCTCGAGGAGAGTGCCTGGTCGTCGCCGGCGCGCATCGAGCATCTCGCCGTGGAGCGTCTCGAGATGCGCCTGCCCGGGGTGGAAGAGGTGGAGGTGATCCAGCCATGAGCACCGAGGTACGCAGCGGTGTATCGCCGCGTCGCCCGCCGCCCGGTGCACCCATGGGCCGACTGCGCTATGGGGTGATCCTGGGGCTGGTGCTGGTCGGGCTGGGGCTGCTGGTGGGGCGCGTGGCGGTCCTCCATGTGCTCGACCGGCCCTTCCTGCAGGGGCAGGGTGACGCACGCACGCTGCGTACCGACTCGCTTCCCGCCCACCGTGGCATGATTGCCGATCGCCACGGCGAGCCACTGGCCATCTCAACGCCGGTGGTCACCCTGTGGGCCAATCCCCAGGATGTGCCCGACGACCCGATTCAGCGCGTCCAGCTGGCATCGGCGCTGGGCGTGGACCTCGAGGCCCTCAACGAGCGTCTGGCACGCTATTCCGAGCGTGAGTTCATGTATCTGCGCCGCCAGATGACCCCCGAAGCGGCCCAGCGGGTTCTCGACCTGCGGGTGCCCGGTGTCTATCGTCAGGACGAATACAAGCGGTACTACCCGGCCGGCGAGGTGGCCGCCCAGCTGCTTGGCGTGACCAACGTCGACGACAAGGGGCAGGAGGGGCTGGAGCTCGCCTATCAGCCCTACCTGGCGGGAACGCCGGGGCTGCGCCGGGTGCTCAAGGATCGCCGCGGCCGCCTGGTGCGTGACCTCGAAGTGCTGCGCGAGGCCAAGCCCGGTGGCGAGCTGACGCTCGCCATCGACCAGCGCCTGCAGTACATGGCCTATCGCGAGCTCAAGGCCGCGGTGGCGGAAAACGACGCCGACGGTGGCGTGGTGGTGATGCTTGACGCCCGCACCGGCGAGGTGCTGGCCATGGCCAACCAACCCTCCTACAACCCCAACAATCGCGCCGGGCTCGACCCCCAGGGGCTGCGCAATCGCGCCCTTGTCGACCCCTATGAGCCCGGCTCGGTGGTCAAGCCCCTGGCGCTGGCGGCAATGCTCGATGCCGGTGGTCTGTCGCCCGACACGGTGGTGGATACCGCCCCGGGGTGGATGCGCATCGACCGCTTTACCATTCGCGATATCCGTAACTACAAGGAACTCGACCTGGCGGGCATTCTGGAGAAGTCCTCCAATGTCGGCATGTCCAAGCTGGCGCTTCGCTACGATGAACCGGTCATCCCCCAGCTCTACCGTCGTCTGGGCTTCGGCCAGCCGCCGGGAACCGGCTTCCCCGGCGAGGCCACCGGCGAGGTACCGGCGCCGGTGCGCTGGTCGAGCAGCCAGTGGGCGGCACTCTCCTATGGCTATGGCCTCTCGGTCACGCCGCTTCAGCTGGCCAGTGCCTTCACCGCCATCGCCAACGAGGGGCGCCTGCTGCAGCCCTCGCTGCTGCGCCTGGATGAGCCGGTGGCGGGTGAGCAGGTCATCTCCTCCGTGGTGGCGCGCCGGGTACTGGAGATGATGGACAGGGTTGTCGAGCCGGATACCGGGGCACGCCGAGCCGAGGTGCCGGGGTATCGGGTCGCCGGCAAGACGGGCACCGTGCGCAAGACCGGCGCCGGCGGTTATCAGGAGAACGCCTATCGTGGCTTCTTCGTGGGCATCGCCCCGGTCAGCGATCCCCGTATCGTGACGGTGGTGATGATCGACCACCCGCGTGGTGATTCCTACTACGGCGGCGCGGTGGCCGCACCGGTATTCTCACGTGTCGCCGGTAGTGCGCTGCGGCTGCTCGATGTGCCCCCCGACCGGCGTGACCTCGAGGAGGCCGAATAGCATGCCTCTCCTGCCAACCCCTGTCTGAAGCGAGTCCTGCCATGATGATCGCCATGTCCCACCTCGACGCTACCCTGGCGCGGCTCTGGCCCGGTTGCGGGCTGGACGGTGTCCCAGAGGGGGAGACCCGACTGCAGACCGACAGCCGGCAGGTGGCGGCGGGCGATGTGTTCGTTGCGGTACCCGGAGTGCTGGTGGATGGGCGCGACTATATCGACAGGGCGCTCGCCGACGGCGCGGTACGGGTGCTCTGCCACACCGGAGACGGCCGTGACTGCCCCGATGATGCCCGGGTGGTGGCGCTTGCCGGGCTGCGTGAGCGGCTGGGCGAGCTCGGCCGCCTGCTCTACGGCGTGCCCGACGACCTGGAGCTGATCGGTGTCACCGGTACCAATGGCAAGAGTTCAGTGACCCACTATCTGGCCGAGCTGAGCCAGGCGCTCGGTGTCGATGCCGCGGTGATCGGCACCCTGGGCCATGGGCGTCCCGGCGAGCTGGCGGATACTGGCCTTACGACGCCGGGGCCGCTGGCGCTCCAGGCCTCGCTCGCCGAGCTCGCCCGCCAGGGCGTGGCGCGGGTGGCGATGGAGGTCTCCTCCCATGCCCTGGAGCAGGGGCGTCTCGCGGCCTGCCGGATGAGGGCCGCCGTGTTCACCAATCTGAGCCGCGATCATCTCGACTATCACGGCAGCATGACCGCCTATGCGGCTGCCAAGGCGAGGCTGTTTCGACGCCGGGAGCTCGAGCTCGCCGTGGTCAATGGCGATGACCCCCTGGCGCGTCTGATGCTGGCCGGGGTGGCCGATGGTGTGCGGGTGCTGGCGACCGGGCGTGATGAGGCGGTGACCCTGCGTGTGCTGGAGTGTACTCCCCACGCCACCGGGCAGCGTGCCCTGGTCGCCACCCCCCGGGGGGAGCGAGAGCTGGTGCTGCCGCTGGTGGGACGCTTCAACCTCGACAACGTGCTGCTGGCCATGGCCACGCTGCTGGGCCGGGGGCATGACCTCGAGGCGCTGATCGAGGCGGCGGCCAGCCTGGTGCCGGTGCCCGGACGCATGGAGGTGCTGACGCACCCGGGGGCGCCCACCGTGGTGATCGACTACGCGCATACCCCGGACGCCCTGGACAACGCGCTGGCGGCACTGCGTGACCATCTGCCCGGGCGAGGCGAACTCTGGTGCCTGTTCGGTTGCGGCGGCGACCGTGATGCCGGCAAGCGAGCGCCCATGGCCGCCGCCGCCGAGCGCCATGCCGATCGCCTGGTGGTGACCGATGACAACCCGCGCAGCGAGGACCCCGAAGCCATTCGCGACCAGGTGCTGGCAGGACTGAGCGAGGAAGCCAGACGCCAGGCCTGGGCCATCTCCGGACGCGGCGCGGCCATCCGGCAAACGCTCCGTGAGGCGGGACCCGATGATGTCGTGCTGGTCGCCGGCAAGGGGCACGAGATATATCAGGAGATCGCCGGTGTTCGCCACCCCTTCGACGATCGGGAGGTGGCCGAGCAGGCGCTTCAGGCTCGCTGCACGGGAGGGTCCGCCTCATGACCCGCTGCGGGCTGACGAGCCTTGCCGAGGTGGCCGATGCGCTGGGTCTCGAGTGCGCGGAGGATGATCTGTCGATCGAGGCGATCGTCACCGATACGCGCCGGGTGTCGCCGGGTGCGCTCTTCGTGGCTCTGCGCGGCGAACGCTTCGATGCGCATGACTTCGTGGCCGAGGCCCGCGAGGCGGGGGCCGTGGCCGCCGTGGTCGAAAGGGCGGTGGAGGATCCGCTGCCGCAACTGGTCGTGGCCGATACCCGTCTCGCCCTGGGGCTGCTGGGCCGGGCCAGGCGCCGGGCCTGGGGTGGTCCCGTGGCAGCGGTAACGGGCAATAGCGGCAAGACCACCGTCAAGGAGCTGCTGGCCGCCATCCTCGGCCGGCAGGGGGCGACGCATGCCACCCGAGGTAACCTCAACAACGATTTCGGTGTCCCTCTGACCCTGCTCGAGCTGACCCCGCACCACCGGCAGGCGGTGGTCGAGCTGGGGGCCAACCATCTGGGCGAGATCGCCTGGACGGTGGGCCTTGCCGAGCCGCGTGTGGCCCTGATCACCAATGTCACCGGCGCCCATGTCGGTGAGTTCGGCGGCATGGGGCAGATCGCCCAGGCCAAGGCCGAGATCCTGGCGGGGCTGGATGCCGAGGGCATCGCGGTACTCAATCGCGACGACGCCTACTTCGCTACCTGGCGTCGGCTCGCGGCCCCGCGGGAGGTGCTGGATTTCGGGCTGGGCGAGGGGGCCAGGGTCACGGCCCGCTCGCTGGTCGCCGACGCTCTCGGACGTTATGCTTTCACGCTTGTCGTCGATGGCCGCCGGCTTGGCGATGTCAGGCTGCGGCTGATGGGGCGGCACAGCGTCGCCAATGCCCTGGCGGCGACGGCGACGGCCCTCGCCATGGGCGCCTCCACGAACGATGTGCTGGCAGGGCTCTCGGCGGCCGAGGCGATGCCGGGCCGCCAGGATGTGGTGGCCGGTATCCGCGAGACCCGAATCATCGATGATAGCTATAACGCCAACCCCGGCGCGGTGAAGGCCGCGCTCGAGCTCCTGGCTGCCTTGCCAGGACCACGCTGGTGCCTGCTGGGTGCCATGGGAGAGTTGGGAGAGGCGTCCGCGGCGCTGCATGCCGAGATCGGACGCCACGCACGGGAACTGGGGATCGATTTCCTGGGCACCCTGGGCGAGGCGGCACGCCACGCCTGTCATGCCTTCGGTGAAGGCGGGTGCCATTTCGACGATCGCGAGGCGCTGGTGCGCCACGCGCTGGATCATCTTCCCCCCGGCGCCAGCGTGCTGGTCAAGGGGTCGCGCAGTGCCGCCATGGAACAGGTGGTGGCGGCACTGCGCCAGGACACAACACGGTGAACGTGATACATGCTTCTCTATCTGGCTGAGTTTCTGGCGCACTACTTCAGCGCCTTCAATGTCTTCGAGTACCTCACACTGAGGATGATCCTGGCCACCATCACGGCACTGGTGCTCTGTCTGTGGCTGGGGCCGGTCATGATCCGCCGCCTGGTCGAAGGACAGATCGGTCAGGCGGTGCGTGACGATGGGCCCCAGTCGCATCTCTCCAAGGCCGGCACCCCGACCATGGGGGGCGCCATGATCCTGATGGCCATTGCCGTGAGCACCCTGCTGTGGGGCGATCTGGCCAACCATTATGTATGGATCGTGCTGGCCGTGACGCTGGGCTTCGGCGCGATCGGCTGGGTCGACGACTACCGCAAGGTGGTGGAGAAGAATCCGCGTGGCCTGCCGGCACGCTGGAAGTATCTCTGGCAGTCGGTGATCGGCCTGGCCGCGGCGGTGCTGCTCTATGCCACCGCCGCCTCGCCGGTGGAAACCAGCCTGATCGTGCCGCTGTTCAAGGAGTTCGTGCTGCCGCTGGGCCTCTTCTATGTGGTGCTCGCCTACCTGGTGATCGTGGGCAGCTCCAATGCGGTCAATCTCACCGATGGCCTCGACGGCCTGGCGATCATGCCGACGGTGCTGGTGGCCATGGGGTTGGGAATTTTCGCCTATGCCAGCGGCAATGCGGTGTTTGCCGAGTATCTGCAGATTCCGGGGATACCCGGCGCGGGGGAGCTCGCGGTGTTCTGCGCCACCATCGCGGGGGCCGGCCTGGGCTTTCTGTGGTTCAACACCTACCCGGCCCAGGTGTTCATGGGCGATGTGGGGGCACTGGCCCTGGGGGCGGCTCTCGGCGTGGTCGCGGTGATCGTCCGCCAGGAGATCGTGCTGTTCATCATGGGCGGCATCTTCGTGATGGAGACCGTGTCGGTGATCCTGCAGGTGGCCTCCTACAAGCTTACCGGTCGTCGCATCTTCCGCATGGCGCCGCTCCACCACCACTATGAGCTCAAGGGCTGGCCCGAGCCCCGCGTCATCGTGCGCTTCTGGATCATCACCGTGGTGCTGGTGCTGATCGGGCTGGCTACCCTCAAGGTGCGTTGATGGAGCGCGCAGCGATCACCTCCCGGGCCGCCGGGGGCCGTGTGCCGCCGGGTTCCACCCTGGTGGTGGGCTTGGGGCTCTCCGGGCGTGCGATCTGCCGGCATCTGGCGCGTCGTGGCGTCCCCTTCATGGTGGCCGATACCCGCGAGGCGCCGCCCGGGCTGGATGACTTCCGGGTCGCGCATCCCGGCGTTGCCGTGCATCTTGGTCCTCTACAGGATCTCGACCTGATGGAGGCCGAGGAGGTGGTGCTGAGCCCGGGAGTCGACCCACAGACGCCCGGCCTCGAGGCGCTCGCCGGGCGAGTCAATCCTGCCAGCGGCGAGCCGCGTCTGGTGGGTGAGATCGCCCTGTTCGTGCGTGAGGCGGCGGCACCCATCGCCGCCATCACCGGCTCCAATGCCAAGTCCACCGTGACGACCCTGGTGGGTGAGATGGCACAAGAGTCCGGTGTGAAGGCGGCGGTGGGGGGCAATCTGGGGAGGCCGGCCCTCGACCTGCTGGATGAGGTGGGCGAGGCCGAGCTGTATGTGCTCGAGCTCTCCAGCTTCCAGCTCGAGACGACTCCGCGGCTGGGCGCCGAGTGCGCACTCTTCCTGAATCTTTCCGAGGACCACCTGGATCGCCACGGCGACATGTCCGGCTACCGGGCGGCCAAGCTGGCCATCTTTCGTGGTGCACGCCACGCCGTGGTCAATGCCGATGACCCCCTGACCTGGCCCGAGGGCGAGCTCCCCGTTATCGACCGTTTTTCCGCCGCGCCGCCTCTGGATAACGAGTGGGGGGTGGCCAGCCACGCCGGTGCCGACTGGCTGATGCACGGCGAAAGACCGCTGATGCCGGTGGCGGCCATGCGCCTGGCGGGGCGCCATCATCAGGCCAATGCCCTGGCGGCGCTGGCCATGGGGCACCGGCTGGGCTTTCCGCTGTCTGCCATGCGCAGGGTGCTCGAACGCTTCCCGGGCCTGCCCCATCGCAGCGAGCTGGTGGCCGAGGTGGGGGGCGTACGCTGGATCAATGACTCCAAGGGGACCAATGTGGGGGCAGCGCTGGCCGCGATCGCTGGCCTCGGCCCCACCCTCGAGGGGCGCCTGATCCTGCTGGCCGGTGGCGTGGGCAAGGGCGCCGACTTTACTCCCCTGGCCGAGCCGCTGGCCCGCTTCGGCCGCGAGGCGATCCTGTTCGGCCGCGATGCGGGGCGCCTCGAGGCGGCCCTCGCCGGGGCACTGCCGGTGACCCGGAGCGCTGACCTGTCGGCCGCCCTGGCGCGAGCGGCGGCGATCGCCGAGCCGGGAGACGCCGTGCTGCTCTCGCCGGCCTGTGCCAGCCTCGATCAGTTTGCCAATTACCAGGCGCGCGGCGATGCCTTTCGTGACTGGGTTCACCACCATCAGGCACAGGAGGGGGCATGAGCCGTCTGGCACGACTCCGAGAGGGCCTCTCGACCCGCGACCATCCCTTCGATGGCTGGCTGCTGGTGGCCGCGACTGCCCTGCTGCTGACCGGCTGGGTGATGGTGACGTCCGCCTCCACCGGGGTGGCGGCGAGCCTGACCGGCAATCCCTGGTACTTCAGTGCGCGTCACGGCTTCTTCGTCGCGGTGGCGGTGCTGGTAGCGACCGGCGTATTGCGCATCCCGATGGGGTGGTGGCGAGCCAACGGACCGCTGCTGCTGCTGGTGGGGGTAGTGCTGCTGGCGCTGGTCCTGCTGGTGGGGCGTGAGGTCAACGGCAGCAAGCGGTGGCTGTCGGTGCCCGGTATCCCCTTCAATATCCAGGCCTCCGAGATAGCCAAGCTGTGCCTGATCGTCTATCTGGCGGGCTATCTCGAGCGCTTCCTGCCGCAGGTCCGTCGCCACTGGGGGGCCTTCCTGCGTCCACTGGTGGTGCTTGGCCTGTATGGCGTCCTGCTGATCATGGAGCCCGACTACGGTGCGGTGGTGGTGATGACCGGCTGCGTGATGGGCATGCTGCTGATGGCCGGTGCCCCCTGGGGGCGGTTCCTCTTCCTGGCGCTGGTGGTGGCGGCGGGCGGCGCGCTGCTGGCCATCGCCGAGCCCTATCGCCTGGCTCGCCTGACCAGCTTCGTCGACCCCTGGGCCGACCAGTTCGCCAGTGGCTACCAGCTGACCCAGGCGCTCATCGCCTTCGGTCGTGGTGGGTGGCTGGGCGTGGGGCTCGGCAACAGCGTCCAGAAGCTCTTCTATCTGCCTGAAGCCCATACCGACTTCGTGTTCGCGGTGCTCGCCGAGGAGCTGGGCCTGCTGGGCGCCGTCTGCGTGATCGGCCTGTTCGCCCTGCTGGTGTGGCGTGCCATGGCGGTGGGGCGCCGCGCGGAGCTTGCCGGACGGGCATTTTCCGCCTACCTCAGCTACGGCATCGCCCTGGTGATCGGTGCCCAGGCCTTTATCAATATTGCGGTAAGCAGTGGCATGCTGCCCACCAAGGGGCTGACTCTGCCACTGCTCAGCTACGGCGGCTCCAGCCTGCTGGTCTGCACCTGCATGGTGGCGATGCTGCTGCGCGTCGATATCGAGACCCGGCGTGAAAAGCGCCGCCGCTCCCCGGCGGCCCCGCGAACGGCGGCGAAGGGATCGCCACCACTGGTCAGACAAGGAGCCCAGCAATGAGTCACACCTCCCCGCGTCGAGTGCTGGTCATGGCCGGTGGTACCGGTGGCCATGTGATCCCCGCTCTCTCCCTGGCCCGTGGCCTGCAGGCGAGTGGCGTGGAGGTGGCCTGGCTCGGCAGCCCAAGGGGCATCGAGAACCGTCTCGTGCCCGAGGCGGGCATTCCCCTCCACCGGATCGCCGTGGCCGGCCTGCGCGGCAATGGCGCGGCCGGCTGGCTGCTGGCGCCATTCAACCTGACCCGCTCGGTATGGCAGGCGTGGCGGGTGATCCGTACCTTCGACCCTCAGCTGGTCGTGGGGCTGGGAGGGTTCGCCAGCGGGCCCGGAGGGCTCGCCGCCTGGCTGTCACGGCGGCCGCTGGTGATCCATGAGCAGAATGCCGTGGCCGGACTGACCAATCGTGCCCTGGCGCGATTGGCAAGGCGGGTCTACGCCGCCTTTCCCCAGGCCTTTCGGGGTCGTGGGGAGGTGATCGGCAATCCGGTGCGTGATGAGATCGCGCGCCTCGGCGAGGCGCCGCGTGGCGCCGCCGCGATGGCCGGTCGGCCGCTACGGCTGCTGGTGGTGGGTGGCTCCCTGGGGGCCCGGGCATTGAATGAGGCAGTGCCGGCGGCACTGGCGCGTCTGCCCGAGAATCGACGTCCCGCCGTGTGGCACCAGGCCGGGAGAGACAAGGATGTCGCCACCCGAGACACCTACACGCAACAGGGCGTTTCGGCCGAGGTGACCGCCTTTATCGACGACATGGCCAGTGCCTATGCCTGGGCCGACCTGATCGTATGCCGAGCCGGCGCGCTGACCGTTGCGGAGCTTGCCGCCGCGGCCAAGCCGGCCCTGTTCGTGCCCTTTCCGCATGCCGTGGATGATCATCAGACCGCCAATGCCAGGGCACTGGTGGAGGAGGGGGCCGCCGAGCTGCTGCCCCAGATCAGACTTTCTGCAGCAACGCTGGCCGAGCGCCTGACGGTGCTGCTTGACCCCGATACCCTGGCCACCATGGCGTCGCGGGCTCGCGCCTGCGCCCATCTCGACGCCGTCGAGCGCCTGGTGGCCGGCTGCATGGAGACAGGTTTTGAGCGATAGCAGATCACATTCGATGGCCGGTCAGGCCGAATCCGATCGCCATGGCCGCGGGCTGGGCATGCGCCGCATCCGAAATATCCACTTCGTGGGCATCGGGGGCGCCGGTATGTGCGGCATCGCCGAGGTGCTCGCCAACCAGGGCTATATCGTCAGCGGCAGTGACCTGCGCGAGTCACCGGTGGTTGCCAGGTTGCGTGGCTGCGGGGTTCGCGTGGCCATCGGTCATGCCACCGAACATGTTGCCGGTGCCGATGTGGTGGTGGTCTCCACCGCCGTGGACGAGACCAATCCCGAGATACGCTGGGCGCAGGAGAATCGAGTACCGGTGGTCAGGCGTGCCGAGATGCTCGCCGAGCTGATGCGCTTCCGCCATGGCATCGCGGTGGCAGGCACCCACGGCAAGACCACGACGACCAGCCTGACCGCCACGCTGCTCGGCGAGGGGGGGCTCGATCCCACCTTCGTGATCGGGGGGCGGTTGACCAGTGCCGGAGCCAACGCGCGACTGGGGGAGGGCGACTACCTGGTGGCCGAGGCCGATGAATCCGATGCCTCCTTCCTGCACCTTCAGCCGCTGGTATCCATCGTTACCAATATCGATGCCGATCACATGAGTACCTACGGCGGCGACTTCGAGCGGCTCAAGGGTACCTTCATCGAGTTTCTGCACAACCTTCCCTTCTACGGGCTGGCCATTCTGTGCATCGATGACGAGCATGTGCGGAGCCTGCTGGATCGCGTCAGTCGCCAGTTCGTCACCTATGGCTTCAGCGAGGATGCCGACTACCGCATCGAGGGGTTCGTGCAGGCGCAGGGGGAGGTGCGTTTCATCGCTCGACGCCCCGGCGGGCTGGCGCCCCTCGAGGTGAAGCTGGCCATGCCTGGCCGTCACAACGCCCTGAATGCCCTGGCCGCCATCGCCGTGGCCAGTGATGCCGGGGTGGATGACGCCGCCATCCTGCGAGGCCTGGCCGGTTTCCAGGGAGTGGGGCGCCGCTTCCAGGTCCATGGCCTCTTTCCGATACCCAGTAAAAAGGGTGAGCCGACCCCCGGGAAAGAGGGCGAGGTGATGCTGGTGGACGACTATGGCCACCATCCGCGTGAGGTGGAGATGGTGATTCAGGCGGTGCGTGCCGGCTGGCCCCAACGCCGCCTGGTGATGCTCTATCAGCCCCATCGCTACACTCGCACCCGCGATCTCTACGAGGATTTCGTGCGCGTGCTGGGCGGTGTCGACACCCTGTTGCTGCTCGACGTCTACAGTGCCGGCGAGGCGGTGATTCCCGGTGCCGACGGACGCGCCCTGGCCGGCTCGATTCGTCAGCGCGGCATCGTCGATCCGATCTTCGTGCAGGACAAGGCGGAGCTGCCCGAGCTGCTGGGTCGCGTGCTGAGGCCGGGCGATATCCTGATTACTCAGGGCGCAGGTGATATCGGTGGAATCGCCCAGGCGCTGGCCGAGTCGGCCCTGGTACTCGACGAGGTGATGCTATGACGCTGGTGTCGGAACTGGGGCGTGTGGCGGTGCTGTTCGGTGGCGGCTCCGCCGAGCGTGAGGTGTCCCTGAAGAGTGGGCAGGCGGTGCTTTCGGCGCTGGTTCGAGCCGGTGTCGATGCCGTCGGCTATGATCCCGCCGACGGTGGTCTGGTGGGGCTCGAGGCACTGGCCCCGGATCGCGTGTTTATCGCCCTGCATGGGCGTGGCGGCGAGGATGGCACGCTGCAGGGGGCGCTCGAGCTGATGGGAATCCCCTACACCGGCAGCGGTGTGCTGGGGTCGGCTCTGGGCATGGACAAGCAGCGCACCAAGCAGGTGTGGCAGGCACTGGGCCTGCCGACCCCGGAGGCCGAGATGTTGGGCCCGGCTGCCGACTGGCAGGCCGTGGTCGGGCGCCTGGGGCTGCCGTTGATCGTCAAGCCGGTTCATGAGGGGTCGACGCTGGGGATCAGCGTGGTGGAGAGCGCCGAGGCACTGGCCGCTGCCTATCAGGAGGCAGCGCAGTTTGACGCGCGGGTAATGGCCGAGCGCTTCGTGCAGGGAGAGGAGTATACGGTGTCACTTCTCGGCGACGATGTGCTGCCGGCGATTCGCGTGGAGGCGGCCGGGGGCTTCTACGACTACGAGGCCAAGTACCTTTCCGACGAGACCCGCTACCACCTGCCCTGCGGGTTGCAGGAGGGCGAGGAGGCCGCGCTGGGTGAGCTGTGCCGTCGGGCCTTCGTCGCGGTAGGGGGCGAAGGCTGGGGGCGCGTCGATGTGATGCGCGATGACCGAGGAGATTTCTGGCTGATCGAGGTCAACACCTCCCCGGGCATGACTGACCACAGCCTGGTGCCCCAGGCGGCGGCTCATATCGGCATCGACTTCGAGGCACTGGTGCTGCGTATCCTCGCCGCGACACTGGAGAGTCGCCCGGCATGAGTCAGCGGGGTGGCTGGCTGGGTGTGGTGCTGCTGCTGGTGCTGTTCGGCGCCGGTGGCAGGGCCTTGTGGCTATGGCTCGACAGGCCCCTCGAGCGGGTGTCGATCGGCGGCGATCTGGAGCATGTCAGTGCCGACTATCTGCGTGACAGGCTGTCGCCGCTGCTGCGTGGCCATACCTGGCTGTCGGTGGATGTTTCCGAGCTGCGCGAACAGGCACTGACGGTCGACTGGATCGCCGAGGCTCGGGTCAGCCGCGAGTGGCCCAATGCCCTGACGCTCGAGCTGGTGGAAGAGGTGCCGGTGGCGCGCTGGAATGATGACGCCCTGCTCAATCCGGAGGGGGAGCCCTTCGCCATTGGCTCGGTCTCCCCCCCCGGCGGCCTGCCCGATCTCGCCGGCCCGAAGGGCAGCGGGGCCGAGGTACTCGCTTACCATGAGCGTCTCGCCACGCGCTTCGCCGAAATGGGGCTCGAGCTGACCCAGCTGCGCCTGGAGCCGCGAGGCGCCTGGCGATTCCAGCTCGATGACAATGTCTGGGTAATGCTGGGTCGCGGCGATCGGGAGGGGCGGCTGGCGCGCCTGACCGCTGCGTGGCATCGGCAACTCGAACGGCAGGCGTCGCATATTCGCTACATCGATCTGCGATATCCGAACGGTGTCGCGGTGGCATGGCATGGTGAGGGCGATCCCCTCGGTCAGGATGACGCGGATGATGAGTGACCCCTTTTTCCGGTGAAACACCCATGACAATGGGCATGCGCCTGTTTCATTTACGGCAAAAGCGCCGTATCGTGAGAGGTCTACTTGGTCCCGGGGTGGAGGAAGGTGTTCGCTTTTTCCTATAATTGTCCCCAGGTTGAATTTCGTGTTTCAGGCCCATCGAGTGGGCCAGGTTCGAGGAGACTCCCCGACTCATGGCAGGTCCATCCAACGCGTCCAATATGGTAGTCGGGCTGGATATCGGAACGTCCAAGGTGGTGGCGATCGTGGGTCAGCCCACCGATGACGGCGGCATCGAGATCGCCGGTATCGGCTCGCATCCCTCTCGCGGCATGAAGAAGGGAGTGGTGATAAACATCGAATCCACGGTGCAATCCATCCAGCGTGCCGTGGAAGAGGCGGAGCTGATGGCCGGCTGCGACATCCATTCAGTCTATGTGGGCGTCGCCGGCAGCCACATCAGCTCCATGAACTCCGACGGTGTGGTGGCGATCAAGGAGCGTGAGGTCACCCCCTCGGATATCGATCGAGTGATCGACTCGGCCCGTGCACGAGCCATTTCCGAGGGGCAGCGGGTGCTGCACGTACTGCCACAGGAGTTCGCCATCGATGCCCAGGGGGGCATCCGCGAACCGCTGGGCATGTCCGGTGTGCGCCTCGAGGCCCGCGTCCATCTGGTCACCGCCGCCCTCAACGCCGTGCAGAATATCGAAAAGTGCGTGCGCCGCTGCGGCCTGGAGGTCGATGCCATCATTCTCGAGCAGCTTGCCTCCAGCATGGCGGTGCTCACCGAGGATGAGCGTGAACTCGGTGTGTGCATGGTCGACATCGGCGGTGGCACCACCGATATCGCCGTGTTTACCGAGGGTGCGATTCGCTACACCGCGGTGATTCCCATTGCCGGGGACCAGGTCACCAACGATATCGCCATGGCGCTGCGCACCCCGACCCAGCACGCCGAGGAGATCAAGGTCAAGTACGCCTGTGCCTTGACCCAGCTGGCCGCCAGCGACGAGATGATCAAGGTGCCCAGCGTCGGTGATCGCCCGGCGCGCGACCTCTCCCGTCAGGCCCTGGCCGAGGTGGTCGAGCCACGTTACGAGGAGCTGTTCACCCTGATTCGTGATGAGCTGCGTCGCAGCGGCTACGAGGACCTGGTGGCGGCCGGCGTGGTCCTGACCGGTGGCACCGCACGCATGGAGGGCGTGGTGGAGCTGGCCGAGGAGATCTTCCATATGCCGGTGCGCATCGCCTGCCCCCAGAATGTGCGTGGCCTGGCCGATGTGGTGCGCAATCCGATTTATTCGACCGGAGTCGGTTTGTTACATTACGCTCTACAAGAGACACGGCAAGGGCACGGTCGTGAGGCACAGGGCAGCATGATGTCCGCACAGCCCCGGCGCGAGGAGACCGCTCGACGCGGTGACAGGCAAGGTCCCTCGGCGCTGGCGAGGCTAAAGGGCTGGTTGAAAGGAAATTTCTGACAGGATCGCCGCCGGCGGTTCAGGAGACGGGGCAAATGTTCGAACTGGTAGATAGCGCACCCTCAAGCAGCGCGGTCATCAAGGTGATCGGCGTTGGCGGCGGCGGTGGCAATGCCGTCAATCATATGGTCGAGAGCAGCATCGAGGGCGTCGAGTTCATCTGCGCCAACACCGATGCCCAGGCCCTCAAGCGGGTGGCAGCCAAGACCGTGCTGCAGCTCGGCAACGAGATCACCAAGGGGTTGGGGGCGGGGGCCAACCCGGAGGTCGGGCGTCAGGCGGCGATGGAGGATCGTGAACGCATCGCCGAGCTGCTCGGGGGTGCCGACATGGTGTTCATCACCGCCGGCATGGGCGGTGGTACGGGCACCGGTGGTGCACCGGTGGTTGCTCAGGTCGCCAAGGAACTGGGTATCCTCACCGTGGCGGTGGTGACGCGACCCTTCCCCTTCGAGGGTCCCAAGCGCATGCGCGCCGCCGAGGAGGGGATGCGCGAGCTCTCCGAGCATGTCGACTCCCTGATCACGATCCCCAACGAGAAGCTGCTGTCGGTGCTGGGCAAGAGTGCCAGCCTGCTGACTGCCTTCAGTGCCGCCAACGACGTGCTGCTGGGCGCGGTGCAGGGTATCGCCGAGCTGATCACCAGTCCGGGGATCATCAACGTTGACTTCGCCGACGTGCGCACCGTGATGTCCGAGATGGGCATGGCGATGATGGGTACCGGCGGCGCCACCGGCGAGAACCGAGCCCGTGAGGCCGCTGAGAAGGCCATTCGCAGCCCCCTGCTGGAGGATATCGACCTGCACGGTGCTCGCGGTATCCTGGTCAATATCACGGCGGGCCCCGATCTCTCCATCGGCGAGTTCAACGACGTGGGGGCCACCGTTCAGGAGTTTGCCTCACAGGATGCCACCATCGTGGTCGGCACCTCCATCGACATGGAGATGACCGATGAGCTGCGTGTCACCGTGGTGGCCGCCGGCCTCGATGGTCAGCAGCAGAAGGCGGTAAGCCGCGAGGGTGCCAAGCGTGCCGAAGCGGGGAGCGACTATCGCCGCAGCCAGCCGGGGATTGCTTCCCGTCAGGCCGCCGCGGCTGCGCCGCGGGCAGAGTCCGAGGAGGCCCCCAAGCCGCGAGCCGAGAAGCGCCGCTCCCAGGAGCTGGATGATTATCTCGATATTCCGGCGTTTCTGCGTCGCCAGGCCGATTGAAGAAGTCTATCGGACCCATGGTATCGCGCCGAACGAGCTTTCTTTGTTGAAACGCTCGTTTGGTGCTATAGTGAACGGTGTTTGATAATCCGATAACCGCCTGGCAACTGCCCATGATCAGACAACGCACCCTGAAGAACGTCATCCGCGCCACCGGCGTCGGCCTGCACTCCGGCAAGAAGGTCTACATGACCCTGCGGCCGGCGCCCGTGGATACCGGTATCGTCTTCGTGCGCACCGACCTGGACCCCGAGGTGCAGATTCCGGCACGCGCGGCGCTGGTGACCGATACCACCCTGTGCACCGCCCTGACCCATGACGGGGCCAAGGTCGCCACCGTGGAACACCTGATGTCGGCACTCGCCGGTCTCGGCATCGACAACGCCTATGTGGACCTCAGCGCCGCGGAAGTGCCGATCATGGACGGTAGTGCCGGCCCCTTCGTGTTCCTGATCCAGTCTGCCGGTATCAGCGAACAGAATGCCGCCAAGAAGTTCATCCGCATCAAGCGAGAACTGACGGTGAGTGATGGCGACAAGCAGGCGACCTTCCGTCCTCATAAGGGCTTCAAGGTTGGCTTCTCCATCGACTTCGATCACCCGGTGTTCGAGAGCCAGACCCAGACCGCGATGGTGGACTTCTCCACCACCTCCTTCGTCAAGGAGGTATCTCGGGCGCGGACCTTCGGCTTCATGCGGGACCTGGAGTACCTGCGCTCCAACAACCTCGCGCTGGGCGGCAGCCTGGACAACGCCATCGTCGTCGACGACTACCGGATCGTCAACGAAGGCGGTTTGCGTTACGACGATGAGTTCGTCAAGCACAAGGTGCTCGATGCCATCGGCGACCTCTACCAGCTGGGCTATAGCCTGATCGGCGAATTCCACGGTGTGAAGTCCGGGCACGCCTTGAATAACCAGCTATGTCGCGCCTTGCTGGATCAGCCCGATACCTATGAGATCGTCACCTTCGAGGAAGAGAGCGAAATCGCCCCGATCTCCTTCGCGGCTCCCGCGATGGCCTGACCGCACGGACTGAGTCCGTGAGCGGTAAGCCATAAGCTTTACGCTGTAAGAGAAACGCCCCCTTGGCCTGGCCCTTGGGGGCGTTTCGGTTGAGGCTGTTCGTGGCTTACGGCTTACGGCTTACGGCTTACGGCTTACGGCTTACGGCTTACGGCTTACGGCTTACGGCTTACGGCTCGCGTTCGGCATGGGAGGCCAGTCGCTCGAGGGCGTGTCGCAGCCTCGGGTCTTCGGTGTCGGCAGCGCAGCTGGAGATCTCGTCGGCGGCGCGGGCTGGCAGGTGACGCACCTGGCGCAGTGGTGCCCTGGGCGGACGTACCGGCCTGACCTTCAGGGTGAATCCGCGCACCGCCTCGAAGCCCTGCAGCTGGTGCAGCAGCTCCAGGAGCCGCGGCTGCTCATAGCGAAGTCGCGTCAACCAGGCGGCCCCGTCGGCGATCAAGGTCAGTCGGCCGTCCCGAAAGCCCCCGACATGCAGGTGTTCACCCAGCTCCTCGGGGAGATGGGCACGCAGGTGCGACTGGGCGAGGTCGATCATTCTCGCCATTCGCATCAATGAGCCGAGCTCACCGCGTCCGCCCAGTAGCTGGGACATGGGCTGGGCGCGAAAGCGCTTAACCTTTATACTCATGGGCTTGACTCTCTCGTTCCGCATCAGGCGGGCCAGACGATACATGCAATGGGCCGGTAGCGCCCGTCAGACTAGCACGCCGGGAGCTCCTCGACAGCATGGCCGTGACCCTCAGCCACTCGCCTGCCGTATTCGCCAGGCCCGCTCCAGCGCGGCGTCACGCTCGCTGGTGGTTGGCGGGCCTGCTGGTGGGATGCCTGTTGCCCGCGGGCCTCGCCCAGGGGGATCTGGCCCGTCAGGCCGAGCGACTGGTGCAGGTATGTATTCTCGCGCCCGCCATGATACGTGCCAGCTCGCGGCTCAAGGCGCGTCGACGCAGGCGGGGGTGGTGGCCCCTGGTGCGGCAAGCCGCTCTTTCGCCGGTTGGCTCCCCGGCGGCCACTCCCGTGACAGTGGCCCAGACGACCGCTGACCACGATGTCCTGACCCGCCGCGGCCCTCCTTTCTGTGTGGACATGCTGAATTCTTGATGATGGCCGACCGCCCCGGCGGTTGGCGCCATGCCATACGCAGATGACGGACTCCTAATGATCAATTCCCTGTTACGCAAGGTCGTCGGCTCCAAGAACGACCGCGAAGTCAAGCGCATGAGCCGCCAGGTCGAGCGCGTCAATGTCCTCGAGAGCGAGCTCGGTGGGCTCGATGATGCGGCCTTGAAGGCGCGCACCGAGGCCTTCCGCGAGCGCCTCGCCGAAGGCGAGTCACTGGATGCCCTGCTGCCCGAGGCCTTCGCCACGGTGCGTGAGGCGGGCAAGCGCGTCATGGGCATGCGCCACTTCGATGTCCAGATGATCGGCGGCATGACGCTGCATAGTGGACGCATCGCGGAGATGAAGACCGGTGAGGGGAAGACCCTGGTGGCGACCCTGGCGGTCTATCTCAATGCCCTGCCCGACAAGGGGGTGCATGTCGTTACCGTCAATGATTACCTGGCCCGACGTGACGCCCAGTGGATGCGCCCCCTCTATGAGTACCTCGGACTCAGCGTCGGTGTCATCTACGCCGGCCAGACCCCCGAAGAGAAGCGTGCCGCCTACGCCTGTGACATCACCTACGGCACCAACAACGAGTTCGGCTTCGACTATCTGCGGGACAACATGGCCTTCTCCCTGGAGGAGAAGGTGCAGCGCGGCCTGCACTACGCCATCGTCGACGAGGTGGACTCGATCCTGATCGACGAGGCGCGCACGCCGCTGATCATCTCGGGGGCGGTGGACGAGAACACCGAGCTCTACCGGGTGGTCGATCGACTGGCGGAGCACCTGGTTCAGGGGGAAGTGTCGGAAGACACCGATGCCCCGGTCGACGGGGACTTTATCCTGGACGAGAAGCACAAGCAGGTCGAGATCACCGAGAATGGCCACCACAAGGTCGAGGGCCTGATGCGCGAGCAGGGGCTGCTGGGCGAGGAGGACTCCCTCTATGCCGCCCAGAACCTCAATCTGCTGCAGCATATGCACTCGGCCCTGCGCGCCCGCCACCTCTACCATCGCGATGTCGACTATATCGTCAGCGAGGGTCAGGTGGTGATCGTCGACGAGCACACCGGGCGCACCATGCCCGGCCGGCGCTGGTCCGAGGGCCTGCACCAGGCGGTGGAGGCCAAGGAGGGGGTCACCGTCCAGCGCGAGAGCCAGACCCTCGCCTCCACCACCTTCCAGAACTACTTTCGTCTCTACGAGAAGCTGGCGGGCATGACAGGCACCGCCGATACCGAGGCCTTCGAGTTCCGTCAGATCTACGGCCTCGACGTGGTGGTGATTCCCACCAACAAGCCGCTGGTTCGCCGCGATCTCAACGATCTGGTCTATCTCACCGCCGAGGAGAAGTTCGAGGCGATCATCGAGGACGTCAAGGCCGAGACCGAGGCGGGGAGGCCGGTGCTGGTGGGTACCGCCTCCATCGAGACCTCGGAGTACCTGGCCAACCTGATGAAGCGGGCTGGCCTCGCCTTCAATGTCCTCAACGCCAAGCAGCACCAGAGCGAAGCCGAGATCATCGCCCAGGCCGGACGCCCCGGTGCCATCACCATCGCCACCAATATGGCCGGTCGTGGCACCGATATCGTTCTCGGTGGCAACTGGGAGGCGGAGGCGGCCAAGCTCGAGAACCCCACTGCCGCGCAGGTCGAGCAGCTCAAGACCGAGTGGCAGCAGCGCCATGACGCCGTGCTGGCGGCCGGCGGGTTGCATGTGATCGGCTCCGAGCGCCACGAGTCGCGCCGCATCGATAACCAGCTACGCGGGCGCGCCGGCCGACAGGGCGACCCGGGCTCGACCCGCTTCTTCCTGTCGCTGGAAGACAGCCTGATGCGCCTGTTCGGCTCCGACCGGGTGCAGCGCATGATGAAGGCCCTCGGTCTGGAGCACGGTGAGGCGATCGAGCACAAGATGGTCTCCAATGCGGTGGAGCGCGCCCAGAAGAAGGTCGAGGGTCGCAACTTCGATATCCGCAAGCAGCTGCTCGAGTATGACGACGTGGCCAACGATCAGCGCAGCGTGATCTACGAGCAACGCAACGAAGTGCTCGCCGCCGAGCAAGTCTCCGCCGCGGTAGCGGGTATTCGCGAGGAGGTGATGGACCTCGCGATCAGCGACTATGTGCCGCCCCAGAGTCTGCCCGAGCAGTGGGACCTGGCCGGGCTCCAGGAGTACCTCAAGTCCGAATTCAACCTGGATGTCCCCGTGGTGCAGTGGTCCGAGGAGGATGAGCGCTTCCATGAGGAACAGCTGCGCGAGCGCCTGCAGGCCCTGCACCGTGAGGCCTACGAGGAGAAGGTGGAGCAGGCCGGTAGCGAGCTGATGCGCCGCTTCGAGAAGCAGGTGATGCTGCAGGTGCTGGATACCCGCTGGAAGGAGCACCTGCAGTCCATGGATCACCTGCGCCGGGGGATCCACCTGCGCGGCTATGCGCAGAAGAATCCCAAGCAGGAGTACAAGCGTGAGGCCTTCGAGCTGTTCCAGAACCTTCTGGCCAATATCAAGGCGGACGTGACACGGATCCTGAGCCATGTGCAGGTGCGGCGCCCCGAGGAGGTCGAGGAGCTGGAGCGTCAGCGCCGCGAGGCACTGGAGCGCGAGAAGGCGACCGCGGCGAGCCGTCATGATTCGCCCGACGCCGCCACGGATGAGCAGGAGACGGCGGCGCCGGCATCCGACGGGCGTCCGGTGCGCCGGGAAGGCCCCAAGGTGGGGCGCAACGATCCCTGCCCCTGTGGATCCGGCAAGAAGTACAAGCAGTGCTGCGGCAAGCTGAGCTGATAGCGGCCTCCGACCAACGCAACAGGAGAGAAGACGATGGCAGTGGGTGATGCGAGCTTTCCCGCGATGCCGGCAATTTCCGGCCTTCGGCTGGGAACCGCCATGGCGGGGATCAAGAAGGGCGGTCGTCGGGACCTGGTGGTGATCGAGGCCCCCGAGGGTGCCCGGGTGGCGGGTGCCTTCACCCGTAATGCCTTCTGTGCGGCGCCGGTGACGGTGGCCCGGGAGCACCTGGCTAGCGGTGAGGTGCCTCGCTATCTGCTGGTCAATACCGGTAACGCCAATGCCGGCACCGGTGAGCCGGGTCTGCGTGACGCCCGTGACTGCTGCGCCGAGCTGGCCCGGCTGACCGGGGTGAGTGCCCGGTGCGTGCTGCCCTTCTCTACCGGTGTGATCGGTGAGCCACTCCCCATGGAGAGGCTGCTTGCCGGCCTGCCGGGCGCACTCGACAGCCTCGGCGGCGACGCCGAGTCCTGGTACCGGGCCGGCGAAGGCATCCTGACGACCGACACTCGTCCCAAGGGAGCCAGTGTCACCCTCGATATCGAGGGTGACAGGGTGGTCATCAACGGAATTGCCAAGGGCTCGGGGATGATCCAGCCCAATATGGCGACCATGCTGGCCTTCGTGGCCACCGATGCGAGCCTCGATCAGTCGCTGCTCGACAGCCTGCTGCGCGAGGCCGTGGACCACTCGTTCAACTGCATCACCGTCGATGGCGATACCTCCACCAACGACGCCTGCGTGCTGATCAGCACCCAGCAAGGCCCGGTGATTGAAGGGGAGAGCGCGCTCGCCACCTTCCGCGCCGGCCTGCAACGAGTGATGATCGAGCTGGCTCAGGCGATCGTGCGTGACGGTGAGGGTGCCACCAAGTTCGTCACCCTCCAGGTCGACGGCGCCACCAGCCGGCAGGAGGCCCTCGATGTGGCCTTTACCGTGGCCAATTCGCCCCTGGTCAAGACCGCGCTGCATGCCTCCGATGCCAACTGGGGGCGCATCCTCGCGGCGGTAGGACGCGCCCCGGTCGCCGACTTCGATGTCTCGCGGGTGAGCATCGATCTGGGCGACGTGCGGCTGGTGGAGGGCGGTGGGCGTGCCCCGAGCTATACCGAGGAGGCCGGTAGCGCGGTAATGGCGCGCGAGGAGATCCCGATCCGTATCGCCCTCGATCGCGGCGATGAGAGTGCCACGGTATGGAGCACCGATCTCTCCCACGACTATGTCAGCATCAACGCCGACTACCGCAGCTAGGCTGGAACACGGTCAGTGCCGTGAGATCCGGTCAGACACAGACCCCGCGCCGCCGTGCGCGGATACGTTGGAAGAGCGAATGAACGCAATGGTAAAGAGACGGGTGCATGTGGCGGCGGCGGCCATCATCAGCGCCGATGGCAGCGAGGTGCTCATAGCGCGCCGCCCCAGCAATGTCGATCATGGTGGCCTCTGGGAGTTTCCCGGCGGCAAGCTGGCGCCCTATGAGACGGGCCTGGGCGGGCTCAAGCGCGAGCTTCACGAGGAGCTGGGCATCGAGATCCGGCGAGCTCAACCGTTGATCCGCATCCACCACGAGTATCCCGACAAGCATATCCTGCTGGATGTCTGGCAGGTCCATGACTTCTCCGGTGAGCCCTTCGGTCGCGAGGGCCAGGCGGTGCGCTGGGTACCCATGGAGGAGCTGGTCAATTACCCCTTCCCGGCGGCCAATCTGCCGATCCTGCGCGCGGTCATGCTGCCCACCGAGTACCTTATCACCGGTGAGGAAGAGGATGAGGCGCTGTTCGACGAGCGTCTCGAACGCGCCCTGGTGGAGGATGGAGTACGCCTGGTGCAGCTGCGCGCCAAGCAGCTCGACAGGGCCGCCTATATGGCTCGCGCGGAATCGGCGCTGGCACGCTGCCGGCAGTACGGTGCGCGCCTGATGCTCAACGCCGACCCCGAGCTGCTCGAGGCGGTGGATGCCGACGGTATCCATCTGACCAGTGAGCGCCTGATGCAGCTGGAGCGCCGCCCCATCGCCGAGGGCAAGTGGCTCTCTGCCTCCACCCATGATCGCGAACAGCTCGTTCAGGCGGGCAGGCTCGGTTGTGACTTCGTGACCCTCTCGCCGCTGCGTACCACGCCGTCGCATCCCGATGTGCCGCCGGTGGGCTGGCATGATTTTCAGGAGTTGGTGGAGCGTGCCACCATGCCCGTCTTCGCGCTGGGGGGCATGACGCGTCATGATGCCAACCATGCGCGCGCCGTCGGGGCTCAGGGGGTCGCGTCGATTCGCGACTTCTGGAAGTGATATCGTCCCGAGAGCCCTTGCCGTCATGAACGACTCGCCCCGCCATCTGGCGGGGCGAGTCGTTTGAGGGAGTCGGTAACGCTCAGCGACCCGGGGCGGCGGGGCTGTTCGCCGCCTGGCGTTGCTCCTGCCAGGCGAAGTAGAGGAACAGGACGCCCATCACCAGGTAGCCGAGGGTGTAGTCCCCCGCCGCATTGATGGCGAGCTTCGGCGCGTGCATCAGCCCCATGAAGGAGAAGCCCGCGGCCACGGCGGCGAAGGCGGCGGCGCGGCGGAACTGGTGGTCGATCACCGACACGGTCATGGCGCCAAGGAGGATTGCCGTGAACATGGCGCCCTGGCCCAGGGGAACCACCCCACTGGAGATGCCGGACACGGTTTCCTCGGCGGCGCGGTTGAAGCGAGTCATCACGTAGTTGGCAAAGTAGGGCAGCATGGCCAGCGCCACCGCCGGATAGTAGCGGGTGTCGTTGGACTGGAAGGCGGTGGCGATCATGGACATGCCGACGAAGACCAGGATGGGGGCGACCACCGATACCGGAATGATGGCGGCGAGGGCGGCGATCAGGCCGAACATGGTGGCCAGGGCGTAGACGGCACCGTTGAGGATGCTGTAGCCGCGGCCGGCGCCCATCCACTTGGCGCCCACCGTGGCGATATAGACGGTGGTGGGAAAGACGCCACCGAACAGGGCGCCGAGCATGGTGCCCACGCCATCCACCGCCTGACATTCGCGCACATCATACTTGTCGCCGGCGGCCTCCATGGCCTCGACGTTATTCATGGTCTCGATGGCGTTGTACAGGGTGATGGGCAGCACCACGGTGAGCACCGCCAGCATGCCAGTGAACAGGAGCCCCAGCCCCTCCAGCCAGGCCAGGTTGGGCAGTAGCGGATAGAAGCCGAGATGGGTGAAGGCATCGCTGAAGCGCTCGCCACCCGCATCCCCGATCAGGTAGGCCATGGCGGTCCCCACCACGATGGCGAACAGTGAGGTGGGCAGTCGCAGGGGCATCGCCACCCTGGCCACCAGGCCGACGATGATGATCGCCAGCACCAGCAGGCCGATCACCGGCATCTCCAGGGTCTTGAACAGCATCTCGCCGGCGATGAAGGTCAGCGCCACGCCCGCCACGGCGCCCAGCATGGCGGCTCGGGGTAGATGGTACTGGACCCAGCGGCCGATCAGGCTGATGATCGCCTCGATCGCCCCGCTGATGAAGCAGGCGGCCACCGCCACCTTCCAGGCCAGTTCGGCATCGCCGGTGAGCTGCTTGGCGGGCAGCAGCACGCCGAACAGGAAGACGAACATCACCGGGGTGGAGATGCCGTAGGAGAGCGCGGTGACATCGGCACGGTTCTCCTTGCGTGCCAGGCGTGCCGCGCTCCAGGCGTAGTAGAAGTTGCCGACCATCACCGCCACGGCGGCACCGGGCAGTACCTGGCCGAAGACGATCGACGCCGGAAAGTCCATGCCGAGCATGGTGATGGCGATGATCACGAAGTTGGCGATATTGTTCTGGAACAGGGCGAAGAAGGCGTCGGTGTCCTCCTTCTTGTACCAGGGGTAATGGACCGAGTGATGCACGGAGGGAGCCGCCATGGGGAAGCCTCTGGGTTATCGGATTATTGGAACAGGGCCGAAGAGCAGTCTCGTCTGTATCTGACTGACTGGTCAAGTTCGGTCGTTCCACGGACGCCACGCGGCGCCCCGGGCCCCGGCGGCTATCGAGTCGATGGATATCGAAGGCGCGAAGTCTACCCGAAATGCAGACGCCCGGGCAGGGCCCGGGCGTCTGAACTGGCTGAGGTGGCGTCGATCAGTTGACCGCCGCGATCGCCTTGGCCAGGTAGGGCAGGTTCTCATGGGAGAAGCCGGCCACGTTGGCGCGGCCGGAGCGCACCATGTAGATGCCGAACTCGTCGCGCAGACGGTCGACCTGTTCCGGTGTCAGGCCGGTGTAGCTGAACATGCCGCGCTGTTCGGCCACGCAGGCGTACTTCTCGTCCAGGCCGTAGGGCTTGAGGGCCTCGACGAAATCCCGGCGCAGGGTGTTGATGCGATCACGCATCTCGGTGAGCTCCTCGCGCCAGAGGGCGGCGAGCTCCGCGGAGTGCAGGATCTCGCTGACGATCGCACCGCCGTGGGCCGGCGGGTTGGAGTAGTTCTCGCGGGCCACGATGGCGACCTGTGAGCGCACGTTCTCCATCTGCTCGGCGTTCCTGGCGACCATGATGAGGCAGCCGGTACGCTCGCAGTAGATGCCGAAGTTCTTGGAGCAGGAGCTGGTGATGATCACCTCATCGAGGTTCTCGGCCAGCAAGCGAGCGCCGTAGGCATCCTCGTCCAGGCCCTCGCCGAAGCCCTGGTAGGCGAAGTCGACCAGCGGCAGCAGATTGCGCTCGCGAACGACTTCCAGCACTTGCTGCCACTGGGCCCGGGAGAGGTCGAAGCCGGTGGGGTTATGACAGCAGGCGTGCAGCAGCACCACGTCGCCCTCGGGGATCTGCTTGAGCGCGCCGAGCATGCCGTCGAAGTCCAGCCGGTTCTCGGCATCCACATAGGGGTACTTGTGCAGCGTCAGGCCGGCGGCCGGGAAGATGCCCAGGTGGTTCGGCCAGGTCGGGTCGCTGACCCAGACGTCCTTGCCGGGCAGCTGGTTGGCGATAAAGTCCGCCGCCAGCCGCAGGGCGCCGGTGCCGCCGGGCGACTGGGTCGCGCTGGCACGACCGGCCTCGAGCACCGGCGACCCCTCGCCCAGCACCATGGGCAGCACCGCCTGGCCGTACGCCGGCGCGCCGTGGGAGCCGATGTAGGTCTTGGTGGTCTCGTTCTTGAGCAGCAGGGCCTCGGCTTCCTTGACGGCGCGCATCACCGGGGTCGTGCCCTGGGCATCCTTGTAGACGCCGACGCCGAGATCGACCTTCTGAGGGTTGGTGTCCTTCTTGAAGGCTTCGATCAGACCGAGGATGGCATCCCCGGGAACCCGCTCAATGTGTTCGAACATTTATTTCGCTACCTCGTCGGTTCTGGCGGCAAGAATGAAGTCGTTGCGGTGCAGGCCCTTGATCTTGTGTGACCACCAGGTCACGGTGACCCGGCCCCATTCGGTCAGCAGGGCCGGGTGATGATCCGCCTGTTCGGCGAGCTCACCGACACGCTGGGTGAAGGCCAGCGCCTGCTGGAAATCGGAAAAGGTAAAGACCCGCTCGAGCTTCATGATGCCATCGCGCTCGACGATCTGCCACTCGGGCAGCTCGGCGCCGAGCCTCTCGACCTCCTCCTCCGTGACCCGTGGCGCGTCGCTGCGGCAGGCCTCGCAGGCCTGTTGGGAAAGCTGGCTCATGGTGTCTCCTCCAGATCGATGATGGTTCACTTCGCAAGGTCGTGCACCCGCGCCAGGCCGTCAAGCCGCGTGGTGCGCGGCCCAGTCGCGCACGTCGGCATAGGGGTAGCCCTCGAGGGCGCCGAATCCCGGTAGCTGCCTGGCCTTGATCCGGGTGAAGAGAGGGGTGGCGATGCCACATAGAAAGCGTGCCAGCAGGTCCGGCGTCATGGGGTGATCGTCTCCCTGATCGGCCAGGCGTTGCCGGAGCTCGCCGAGCAGCGCATCTGGCTGGCGGCTCGACAGCGGTTCACGCTCGGGCCCCCGGGGGAGACGCGCGGGTTGGCCGCGGCAGGCCGAACAGTGGCCGCAATGCTCGGGGGCCCGGTCATCGCCGAACCACTCGGCCAGGCGACGGCTCAGGCAGCGCTCGCTCTCGAAGAGTTCGAGCATGGCATGCAGGCGGGCGATCTCGGCGGCTTCCTTGTCGCGAAAGTAGTCATGGAGCTCGTTGCTCAGCGCCTGGGGGTCTATATCGGGACTCAGCACCTCGAAGACCTCGGTGAGCTGGCGGCTCTGCAGCTCGAGCCAGCCCTTGTCGACGAAGTAGTCAAGCGCGGTGATGACCCGGCTGCGGGCGGTATCCAGGCCGCGCTCCCGGCCCAGCGCCTCCAGGCGGGTGAAGTCCAGGTCGTGCCAGGTGCGTGCCTTCTGGGAAGCATCGAGGATCGCCTGTACGAAGGCCTGACGCTCGCCCTGAAAGCGGGCCACCAGGTTCTCGGGCTCGCACAGCAGCTTGAAACGGTAGTCGGCGAAATAGGCGTGTCGTGGGCGAATGATGCCACGCAGTTCAAGTTGTACCAGCAGGGTCTTGAGCGGTAGCGGTCGTATATTGGCGTGCTGGGAGAGGGTGTTGAGCGTCAGCTCCCAGCGAGGCCCCGCACCCCGCAGCTCATCGATGACGCGGCGGATGCCGTGATGCTCCGGGGTGTCCCCGTAGACGAAGGTCTCCAGCACCCCCAGGGTGTCGTGGCCGGCCAGCATCAGGCAGATGGAGGACCTGCCGTCGCGTCCGGCGCGGCCGATCTCCTGACTGTAGTTCTCGATCGACTTGGGCAGATCGAAGTGCACGACCGCACGGATATCGGCCTTGTCGATGCCCATGCCGAAGGCGATGGTGGCGACGATGCAGTCATTGTGGCCGGCCATGAAGTCGCGCTGGATCGCCTCGCGTTTCTCGGCATCCAACCCGGCGTGGTAGGCGGTGGCGTTGATGCCGGCCTTGCCCAGGTAGGTGGCCAGGCGCTCGGCGGTCTGTTGCAGGGTGACGTAGATGATGGTGGGGAAGGGCGAGCCGTCGCCACGTTGTTGCTGCATACGTTGTTGCTGCAGCCAGCTCGCCAGCGCCCGAGGGCGCGAATCCGCGGGGACCGGGGCCACCGTCAGGTCCAGGTTCTCGCGATAGAAGCCGGTTGCGGTGACGTCGCCTGCCGCGATGGCGAAGCGTTCGCACATGTCATCGATGACCCTGGGGGTGGCGGTGGCAGTGAGCAGCAGTGCCTGGGGAATCGCGAACTCCCGCTGGTAGTCGGGCAGCTTGAGGTAGTCGGGACGAAAGTTGTGGCCCCATTCGGAGATGCAGTGCGCCTCGTCGACCACCATCAACGATATCGGCACGCGGCGAATGAAGGCGCGGAAGCGTTCGTTCTTGAGGCGCTCCACCGAGATCATCAGGATGCGTATCTCGCCACGCTCGACCGCTGCCATCACCGCCGCGGCCTCATCGCGGCTCTGCCCGGAGTCGATGCTGGCAGCGGCAATGCCGTGGCGGTTCAGGAAGGCGAGCTGGTCCTGCATCAGCGCCAGCAGCGGCGAGATCACCAGGGTCAGGTGGGGCAGGTGCAGGGCGGGAAGCTGATAGCAGAGCGACTTTCCCGAGCCGGTGGGGAAGATGGCCGCCGCCGAGCGGCCGGCCATCACCGCCTCGATCACCGGCCGCTGGCCGGGGCGAAAGTCGGTATAGCCGAAGAGGCGCCGCAGGGTGTCGTCGATCATGGTGTGTACAGCTTTACATGGATGAACGTCCAGTCTAGCCGCTGCGGGAGGAGAATGCGCCCCCGATTCAGGTCTCGGCCATGGCCTGATTGCGCCCCTTGCCCTTGGCCACGTAGAGCTGTCGGTCGGCGCGCTCGAGCAGTTGGCGGCGGTCTGCACCGACGCGATGCTCGGCGACTCCGATGCTGACCGTGACAGGGTGCGCCAGGTCGAAGTCATGCTTTGCGATGATGCGACACAGGCGCTCCGCCAGGGCCAGAGCCTGGTGGCGAGGCGTCAGGGGCAGCAGCAGGGCGAACTCCTCGCCCCCCAGGCGAGCCACCAGGTCCTCCTCCCGGAGGCTGTCGTGGCAGAGGCGTGCCACCCGGCGGAGCACCTCATCACCCTGCAGATGGCCGTAGGTATCGTTGACGCTCTTGAAGTGGTCGATATCCAGGATCATCAGCGACAGCGGCGTGGCATGACGATTGCTGAGGGAGACGGCCTCATCGAGGCGTGTCATCAGCCGACGGCGATTGGCCAGTCCCGTCAGGTCGTCGGTATCGGAGAGGCGTTGCAGCCGTGCCTCCTCGGCGACCTGCTCGGAGATATCCATCATCATGCCGTGCCACAGCACGCCATCCTCGGATGGCGTCGGCCGGGCATGCAGGGCGATCCAGCGGAGTCCCCGCTGCTTGAGGCGCAGTCGAAACCGGGTGTTGAGCGGCGTCTGCCAGCGCATGGAGCTCTCCAGTGCCGTCATCAGCCGTGGGTAGTCGTCATCCGACAGGCGCTCCAGCGCGGGGCGGGCATCCAGGGTGAGGCGTTCGGGGGCGATGCCGATCAGGCGGATGCCTGCCCCCGCCAGATAGGGAAAGTGCAGCTTTCCGGCGTGACTGCGGTGTAGCTGAAAGATAACGCCGGGCAGTTGCTCGATCAGTGCCGTGTCGAACACCCTTCCGTCTGGCATGACTGCCGTTGACGTCATGCGGGGTCCTTTTCGTTTTCAGTGCCCTGCTGCGTACAGGTGCTAATATCGTTATAAGTGCCTACCGTCGAGACGCGGTCAGATCAAGCGACCATTCTAGCGCAATCAAGTGCGAGTATTCCCCAGATGGTGCCAGGGAATGTAGGAGATTGGCTAACGAGGCGGTTATCTAGAACGGTCTTGTCGCTGGCCGAATCACCTCGGGGCGTCGTAGCGTGTCGCGCGGTCCCGAGAGAAGGCGATCTGCCAGAGCTGCAGGTGGCGTGCCCGGAAGGCGCCGGCGCACACCGCGAGATAGTAGCGGAACATCCGTCGGGTACGCTCGTTATAGCGGTCGGCTATCTCGTGCCAGTGGTCGTCGACATTGGCCAGCCAGGCCATCAGGGTGCGGTCGTAGTCGGGGCCGAAGTTCTGCCAGTCCTCCATCAGCAGGTGTGGTTCGCTGGTACGGGCGATGTGCATCGCCGAGGGCAGCACGCCATTGGGAAAGATATATCTGTTGACCCAGGGGTCAGCACTGATCTCGGAGTGGTTGGAGCCGATGGTGTGCAGCAGGAAGAGACCCTCCGCCTCCAGCAGCCGTTCCACGGTGGCGAAGTAGGTGGGATAGTTGCGATGACCCACATGCTCGAACATGCCGATGGAGACGATGCGATCGAAACGTCCCGCCAGGTCACGATAGTCCATCAGCTCGATGCTCACCGGCAGCCCGGAGCAGCGCTCCTCGGCCAGTGCCGCCTGTTCCCGGGAGATGGTGATGCCGGTGACCTCGACGCCGTGGTGGCGTGCGGCATGCTCGGCGAAGCTGCCCCAGCCACAGCCGATATCGAGTACCCGCATGCCGGGAGACAGCTCGAGCTTTCGACAGGCAAGCTCGAGCTTGGCGCGCTGCGCCTCGTGCAGGGAGTCTGCCGTCTTCCAGTAGCCACAGGAGTAGCACATGGTGGGGTCGAGCATGCGTTCGAACAGGTCGTTGCCCAGATCGTAGTGGGCCTCGCCGACGATATAGGCGCGCGCCTTGCTCTGCAGATTGAGGAACCCCGACTGGAGGCGGTACATGAGTCGCTCCGACGGGGTGTGGGCACGATCACCGAGGCCGTGGCGAAGCAGTCGATAGGCCATCTCGTCGATGCGTTCGCACTCCCACCACCCATCCATATAGGCCTCACCGAGACCCAGGGTGCCCTGGTGCAGTACCCGGGAGAAGAAGTCCGGGTGATAGATCCGCAGGTCCTGAGGCGCGTCACCGTTGAGGCTGACGCCCGAGCCGTCGAGTAGCTGTTCGATGACTCGGCGGGCACGGGTATCGGGGAGGGCGGTGGGTCTGATTCGAGGGTCACTGGTCATGGCTGGCTCCGCATCCCATGGTCTCGCGTATAGAGCATAGTCGAGCCTGTCAGCGAGGTAAAAATCCGGCACAATACACGGCTTTGCCACTGCCTTGTGGCGTGGCGGCGACACCTCAAGCGATGGGCATGATATGACGACGACGCAACCCCGCATTCAGTGGCTGGGCCGCTGGGGCTTCGTGCTGGCGGCCACCGGTTCGGCGGTGGGCCTGGGCAATATCTGGAAATTCCCCTACATGACCGGCGAGTATGGTGGAGGTGCCTTCGTGCTGGTCTACCTGGCCTGCATCCTGGCGGTCGGAGTGCCCGTGATGATGGCCGAGATTGCCCTGGGACGCCGAGGGCGCGGCAGCCCGATCGATGCTGTGCGCCGGATGGCAGCCGAGTCGGGGCGGTCGGGGAGCTGGTCGCTGCTGGGCTGGATGGCGATGCTCTGCGGCTTCCTGATCCTCTGCTTCTATGTGGTCGTGGCCGGCTGGTCATTCGCCTATCTCTGGAAGATGCTCAGCGGTGGCCTGGCCGGTGGCAGCGTCGAGGACATGGTGGCCATCTTCGAGGCCAACAACGCCAGCCCCTGGAGTCTCGGCCTGTGGAGCACCCTGGTGACGGTGCTCACCATGGTCATCGTCGGCAAGGGGGTCCAGGGTGGCATCGAGAAGAGCGTCGGCTGGATGATGCCCGGCATGGTGGTGATGCTGCTGGTGCTGATCGTCTACGGCGTCTTCTCCGGCGGCTTTACCGACGCCCTGCGCTTCCTGTTTGTCTTCGACGCCGGCTCGCTCTCGAGCGAAGGGCTGCTGGCGGCGCTGGGCCATGCCTTCTTTACCCTGTCCCTGGCCTCCGGTGCCATTCTTACCTACGGCAGCTACCTGCCGGCGGAGGCTTCCATTGCACGCACCACGCTGACGGTGGCGGTGGCCGACACCCTGGTGGCGCTGATGGCGGGGCTGGCGATCTTTCCGGCGATCTTCGCCAATGGCATGGATCCCGGCGAGGGGCCCGGGCTGATCTTCATGAGCCTGCCCCTGGCCTTTCAGTCCATGCCGCTGGGCACCCTGTTCGGGGTGCTGTTCTTCGTTACGCTCTCCATGGCGGCCTTGACCTCGTCGATCTCCATGGTGGAGGCCACCGTTTCCTGGCTCTGCGACCGTCATGGGCTTTCGCGGCGAGCCGCGGCCTGGGGGGCGGGCAGCGTGCTCTGGGTCATCAGCACGCTGGCGATGCTGTCCTTCAATATTGGCGCGGACTGGACGCTGGCGGGCCGCCATCTCTTCGACTGGCTCGACTATCTGACGTCGCGCTGGCTGATGCCGCTGGGCGGCCTGGGCATGGCACTGCTGGCGGGCTTCGTTCTGCGTGCCGCGCCCATGCGTGATGAGTTGGGGTTGTCCTCTTCCTGGTATGCGCTGTGGCTGTTCATGGTGCGCTACGTCAGTCCGCTGGGCATTCTGGTGATCTTCGTCGATGCCCTGGGCATCGCCCGCGTGGAGTTCGCGGTTCACTGGCCCTGGCTGCTGGCTATGTTGCTGGTACTCGCCCTGGTCGGGGAGCTGGTCAGCCCTCGGCTCAGACGCTCGCTCCGCGACTGATGCTGGGCTCCCGGTCGCCTGCCCGCTCGCCCTCGGACCCGGGGGCGGGCTCTTCTCTTCGCGGTTATATGCTTGTGTCGAACGATAAGTAGAAAATGCCTGCCCCATAAATTACTTTGTGGAATAAAGTTCTGGTAGTTTATGGGTGTAAAGGAATATGAAGCAAGAGCCGCCGCTATCCTCCGACCGGGCTCCCGGGCACGCCGGTCGTGTCAGTCTGGTGGGTGCCGGCCCCGGCGACCCGGAGTTGTTGACGATCAAGGCGCTTCGGCGCCTCGAGGCGGCCGAGGTGATCCTCCATGACCGCCTGGTGAGTGCCGAGGTGCTGGCCATGGCCAACCCCTTGGCACGGCGGTTGTATGTGGGCAAGGCACGCTCCGACCATAGTCTTCCCCAGGCCGGAATCAATCAGGCGCTGGTGGACTGGGCACACCAGGGCAAGCGAGTGGTGCGACTCAAGGGCGGCGACCCTTTCATCTTCGGGCGCGGCGGCGAGGAGCTCGAGAGTCTGGCGGCGGCCGGCATAGATTTCGAGGTGATACCCGGCATCACCGCGGCCTCGGGTTGTGCGGCCTATGCGGGTATTCCGCTGACCCACCGCGACCACGCCCAGTCGGTACGCTTCATCACCGGGCACCTGAAGAACGGCAGTGCCGAGCTGGACTGGCCGGCACTGGCGAGCCCCGGGCAGACCCTGGTGTTCTATATGGGGCTGCATAGCCTGCCCGAGATCTGTCATCAGCTGGTCGCCCACGGCCTGCCCGAGGAGACGCCGGTGGCCTTGATCGAGCAGGGCTCCACCGCCCGCCAGCGCGTGCACCGGGGGAGTCTTGCGGGGCTGCCCGAAGCCCTTGCCGCTGGTGGCCTGCAGCCACCAACCCTGATCATCGTCGGCGGCGTGGTGGCGCTGCATGATCGCCTTAGCTGGTTCGTGCCCTCGATGGCCGTTACCCCCGGCTGGGAGACCGCTCGGCGGCGCCCCTGATCGAGAGCCGTGCTCTCCTCGTTCTCTTCGTCATTGTTTGGATTTTTCATCATTGCCGAGGGCTCGCTGAAATTCGCGTTGCCAGCGAGCCAGCAGGGCCTGGCGCTTGAGCCGGTCGAGGCCGGCGAGCAGGCCGGGCCCCAGGTCGGGAGGGCGCAGGGCATCACCGAAACGCTCGCGCAACTGGGTGGCGGTTCCCGGGCCGCTCATGGCGGGGTGGAGGGCGCCCAGGGTGGTGGCGTCTGCCAGGGTGCGCTGCCCCTCCAGACTCACCAGAAAGTCCATGAACAGGCTGGCGCTGGCCGGATTCGGGGCCTGGCGTGGAACGAAGGCCAGACGCTGGGTTACCAGGGCGTAGTCATCGGGGATGATCAGCGTGAGGTCGGGGTCATCCTCGACGACAGGGGCGGCGTAGCTGCCCAGGAGGTTGTAGCCGATCAGGAAGCGGCCATCCCGGAGTCCATCTAGCATCTGCGAGGTGGTCTCGACCAGCTGGGCGTCGACGTTGCCCAGGGCAGCCACGAGGTCCCAGTAGCGTGGCGAGAGTCGCGACTCCTCCATGGCGTAGGCATAGCCTGCGCCGCTGCTTGCCGGATCATAGGTGGCCACCCGGCCCGCCAGTGCCTCGGGATGTGTGGCCAGCAGCTCCAGCAGGTCGGCATGATTGCGCGGCGTGGCACTGATCTGCGCCAGTTCACGGTGCACGACCATGACGATGGGCTCGAAGGTGAAAGCGACCAGCTCGCGACGCCAGTGTGCCCACACCGGCCAGTCGTCGGGAATATGGGCTCGCAGAGGGCGGGCATGGCCGGCGTTGGCCAACGCGAACTGCCAGGGCATGGCCGAGGAGATCATCACATCGGCCTCACCGGGATGTGCCAGGAAGCGTTCATGCAGGGCCAGGGTCGTCAGGTTTCGATAGGTGATATCGACCCCTGGGTGGCGTCGCTGGAAGGCTGCCAGCAGCGGTCGCGCCTGGGGCGGGTCGAGGGCGGCGTGAATCACCAGCGGCGGGTGCGGTATGGCGTCGTCGCTTGCGGTCAGGTGCAGGATCTGGGCGGCGAGAGCATGAAATGGCAGCAGGTAGAGCAGAGCAAGGAAGAAGCCTCGGGCGAGTAAATGACGGGTCACGATGCTGTCTCCGGAAATGTCAGTTCCACCCGCAGGCCGCGACCCGCTTCACCCTCGCTTAGCGAGAGTCTCGCGCCATGCTTGCGGGCGATCCCGTCGACGATGGCGAGTCCCAGCCCCGAGCCCTCACCGTCGTCGCGGCCACGATAGAAGGGGCGTAGTACCGCCAGTCGCTGCTCGGCCGAAATGCCCGGGCCGTCATCCTCGATGAAGAGCCGGGGAGGGTGGCTCAATACGCCGAGGGTGATACGGCGAGCGCCATAGCGGCGGGCATTGTCGATAAGATTGGTCAGGGCTTCCTGGAGCTGCCAGTCGCTCGCCGCCACCAAGGTTGGTGACGCGGGGCAGTCGGCACCGAGGTCGACACCCGCCTGGTGGCAGCTCACCCAGTGCGCGCGCACCGCTTGGCGTACGCAGTCGTTGAGGTCCACGGGAGTGAGCTCGGGGCGCTGTTCGGGGTTGTCCAGGCGGGTCAGCGACAGGAGCTGCATGGCGAGCCGTGTGCTCCGTTCGCCGGCGGCGTGAATGGCGGTCAGGGCGGTATGCCACTGCTCGGGCTGCGTCTGGCGCAGGGCCAGCTCCGCACGTGCCGAGATGCCGGCCAGGGGGGTGCGCAGCTGGTGTGACGCATCACCGATGAAGCGCTCCTGGTTGGCGCGCACCCGCCGCATCCGCGCCAGCAGGTCATTGAGTGCCTCGCGCAGCTCGGCGAGCTCCCGGGGCAACTCCAGTTCCAGTGGGGCCAGCGTGCGGGGGTCCCGCGTACGGATCGCCTGGCGCAGGCGCGTCAGCGGCTTCAGCGCTCCGCGCACCGCCATCAGCAGGGTCGCTATCGCCAGCGCCCCCATGCCCAGGATGCCCGCCAGGTTGCCGCGCAGCAGCTGGAGACGCAGGGCATCCCGTCCTTCGCGGGTGTGGGCAACCCTGACCTCGAACCGCTCCTTGCTGCGCCAGCCCTCGAGGTGCGAGCGGCGAATGCCCAGGCGCAGACGCAGCTCCTGCCAGGCGATATCACGATAGAGCAGGGGGCCTTCATCGGTGCCGTGGGTGTCGGCGATGGCAGGCAGCAGGGCATTGCCGGTGATGTGCCGGCCCTGCTGGTCGACCAGGCTGTAGAAGACACGCTCCTGGGCATCACCCGCGAGCATCTCCAGGGCCGCGGGGGGCAGGTCGAGCCAGAGCCGCTCATCCTGCCACTGCACCTGCTCGGCGATGGCCAGGCTGGAGGCGTCGAGCAGACGGTCATAGGCACGGTCGGCGGTGGCCCTGGCTTCCAGCCAGGCCTGCAGCAGCAGCAGGGCGCCCAGTGTCAGCAGCGGCAGGGCCAGCCAGGCGAGCAGGCGTCCATACAGGCTGTGGGCGAGCGTCACGACCCGGTTTCCAGCAGGTAGCCCAGGCCGCGTACCGTTCTGAGGGAGAGCCGCTCGGTGGGGAGACGCTTGCGCAGGCGGTGTACATAGACCTCGATGGCGTTGTCACCCATCGGCTCGCCGCCGAAGGCCTCCTCGGCGAGTCGAGACTTCTCCACCGGTTCACCGGCGTGGCGCAGCAGGCAGGCCAGCAGCCGCTGCTCCCTCGGCGGCAGCGGAAAGGGCTCGCCGTCGAGGGTGAAACCGAGGGTGGTGGCGTCGAGCTCGAGCGGCCCCAGCGTCAGGCGAGTGGTGCGGGCATGGCGACGCAGCAGGGCCCGTACTCGAGCCTCCAGCTCATCCAGGGCAAAGGGTTTGCCCAGATAGTCATCGGCGCCCAGATCGAGGCCGCGGACACGATCGGCCACGGCGCCGCGAGCGGTCAATATCAGCACCGGCGTCTCCCGATCATGGCGGCGCAGTGCCTCCAGCACCTCGAGGCCTCCAGCGCCGGGCAGATTGAGGTCGAGCAGCACCAGATCGACGCCGTGGCCGGCGGTCGCCAGACACGCCAGCGCCGTATCGCCGTCGCTCAGGTGGTCGACCCGATGGCCCTCGCCACGCAGCAGCTCCAGCAGGGAGTCGGCCAGCAGGGCATCGTCCTCCACCAGCAGCAGCTTCATGACACCTCCTCGGCGTCGACTCCTCGCGGTCGACGCTCCAGGCTGGCGGCGGCCTTGACCAGGGCCTGGGAGGCCTGGTTGCTGTTTAGGCGCCCCTTCGGCCCCGAGAGGGCCAGCCAGCGCCGGGGGACGCCAGGCAGTTCGAGCAGTGGTTGGGTGACCATGATGCCGCCGGCGAAGGTGAGGCAGGGTGGCATGCCGGGGTCCAGGGGCCACCCCATGCCCGGATGCAGGTCATGACGCAGCGGAGTGGCGGGCAGGGAAGCGAGGCGGCACTCGACCGTCTCTCCGGTCTGCTCCAGCAGCGAGGCCGTCTCGCCGAGCTCCCTGGCCATCTCATCGAGGAGTGGCTGGACCCGGGCGGCGAGTCGTTGGGCGGGCGCCTGTCGGCGTGCCAGCCGCTCGGGGCTGTCGCCCAGTTGCCAGAGGCCATCGCTACCGCGCCGCACATAGTCGAAGCGGGCCAGCGAGCCGAGCAGCCGCAGCAGGGTGCTCTTGTAGAAGCCGGTGGCCTGGGCCAGTTCGGCGAGGCTCATGGCGGTGCGCTCTCCATCGAAGGCCTCCAGTACCGTCAAGGCGCGCTCGACGGCTTCCACGCGATCCTGGGCCATACTCGAGAATCTCCTTGGGGACGACACCGACATGTGAGGCGTTGCGGCACCGGCGGTGTCGTACTTTGGTCGCAATCCACCCGGGTGGTGTTGACGCCTCGGGTGGCGCCCACTAGCTTTCTACTCTGAAGAATGAAGTTCTGCCTTACGGAATTGTAAGCCAGATGACTGAACCCGGCAAGTGGCAGCACTCGGCAAGACGCCTGCTTTTGCTTTTACCCGACACAAGAAAGGGGACACCTTCATGTTGATCAAGACGTCGCTCAGCCTCGCCGCCGTCGCCGCACTGACCGTCGGCGCCGGAAGTGCCATGGCGTTCGAACCCGAGGGCAAGGTGGAGTGCATCGCGCCCGCGGATCCCGGTGGCGGCTGGGACTTCACCTGCCGCAGCGTCGGCAATGTCCTGCAGGACCTGGACCTGGTGCCCGGTAACGTTCAGACCCTGAACATGGCGGGGGCCGGCGGTGGTGTGGCCTATGCCCATGTGGTGAGCAAGCGTGCCGGTGATGAGCAGCTGCTGGTGGCTGCCTCGACCGCCACCACGACCCGCCTGGCCCAGGGCCAGTTTCCGGGCATGGACGCCGACATGGTCAACTGGATCGGGGCGCTTGGCGCCGACTACGGCGTGATCGCGGTCGCCGCGGACTCCGAGTACCAGGACCTGCCGGCCCTGATGGAGGCGATCGACGAGGACCCCCGCAGCGTCAAGTTCGCCGGGGGCAGCGCCAAGGGCGGCTGGGACCATCTGAAGGTACTGATCGCTGCCGATGCCGCCGGTGTCGATGAGCTGCCGCGAATCCCCTACCTCTCCTACAACAATGGGGGAGAGGCGATGACCCAGGTGGTCGGCGGCCACGTGGATGCCTTTACCGGCGATATCTCCGAGGCCCAGGGTTTCATGGAGTCGGGGGATCTCAGGGTTCTCGCGGTGCTTTCCGAGGAGAGGCTGCCAGGAGAGTTCGATCAGATTCCGACCGCCATCGAGCAGGGTATCGAGGCCGTGGGCCCCAACTGGCGTGGCTTCTATATGCCCGCCGATATCTCCGACGCGTCCCGTGAGTACTGGCTCGAGGCCATGGATACCATCTATGAGAGCGACCAGTGGAAGGAGCTGATGGTCAGCAATGGCCTGATGCCGTTCCATATGACGGCCGAGGAGTTCGAGACCTTCGTCAAGGAGCAGATCGCCGATATCGAGCAGCTCTCCAGGGACATCGGGCTGATCCAGTGAGTACCATGAACGATCGTATCTTCGGCATTCTGCTGATCACCCTGGCCGTCGCGTACGGCTGGGGTGCCACTCAGCTTCCGGCGCCCTTCGGGGGCAGCGAGGCGGTGGGGCCCGAGACCTTCCCGCTGCTGCTCTCCGTGGTGCTGGTCCTCGCAAGCCTCTATCTCGTCGTGCGCCCCGATCCCGACAACGCCTGGCCCTGGAGTCGCACCGGCCTGGAGCTGGTGATTGCGGTGGTGGTGCTGGTGCTTTATGCGGCGCTGCTGCAGCCACTGGGCTTTATCCTCAGTACGACCCTGGCGGTGGGTACCCTGTGCTGGCGGATGGGTAGCGCCCCGCTGCGCGCCTTCATCACCGGGGCGATCTCCGGGGTGGGGGTGTTTCTGCTGTTCAATTTTGCCCTCGATCTGGCCTTGCCGCTGGGGCTGCTCTCTTTCCTGGAGGTGAGTTGATGGAGACCCTCGGCTATCTGATCGACGGCTTCGGGGTAGCCCTGGCGCCGCATAATCTGATGTTCGCACTGCTCGGCGCCTTCCTGGGGACGTTGATCGGTGCCCTGCCGGGCCTGGGGCCGGCCAACGGGGTCGCGATTCTGATCCCGCTGGCCTTCAGCCTGGGGCTGGCGCCCGAAACGGCACTGATCATGTTGACCGCGGTCTACGCCGGGGCCATGTATGGTGGACGGATCTCCTCGATCCTGCTCAATATCCCCGGCGACGAACCGGCGATGATGACCTGCCTGGATGGCTACCCCATGGCCCGTCAGGGCAAGGCCGCCGAGGCGCTGGCGATCTCTGCGGTGGCGTCGTTCATCGGTAGCCTGATCGCCACCATCGGCCTGATCCTGCTGGCGCCGTTGCTGGCGCGGTTTGCCTTGACCTTCGGCCCCGCGGAGTATTTCGCGCTGTTTCTGCTGGCGTTTGCCACCCTGGGGGGGATCACCGGCAAGAACCCCATGAAGACGGTGGTGGCGGCCTGCATCGGGTTGATGATCGCGACGGTGGGCATCGATAACACCGGCGTGCAGCGGTACACCTTCGGCGTGCTGGAGCTTTACGAGGGGGTGGACTTCATCATCGCCATCGTCGGCCTGTTTGCCATCTCCGAGCTGCTGTTCTTTATCGAGGAGAAGGCCGGCGGCGGCAAGGACAAGATGGTCGTCAACAAGCTGTCGCTGAAGTGGGCCGATATCCGCAATATCCTCCCGTCGAGCCTCAGGGGCGGTGTGCTGGGGTTTATCGCGGGGGTGCTCCCGGGGGCGGGGGCGTCGCTGGGCAGCTTTATCGGCTATACCCTGGAGAAGAAGGTGGTCGGCAGGAAGGGCTATTTCGGCCAGGGTGACCCGCGCGGCGTGGCGGGCCCCGAAGCCGGCAACAACGGGGCCTCCAGCGGGGCGCTGGTGCCCATGCTGACGCTGGGAGTGCCGGGAAGCGGTACCACGGCGGTACTGCTGGCACTGCTGATCTCGCTGAACATCACCCCCGGTCCCTTGATGTTCACCCAGAACGCCGACATCGTCTGGGGCGTGATCGCGGCGCTGCTGATCGGTAACTTCCTGCTGCTGCTGTTGAACATTCCGTTGGTGGGGATCTTCGTGAGGCTGCTCTCGGTGCCGCCGATGTTCCTGCTGCCGATCGTGACCATGGTCGCCTTCGTGGGCATCTACTCGATCAGCAACACCACCTTCGATCTCTACTTCATGGTCGCCTTCGGCGTGGCGGGCTACCTCTTCCGCAAGCTGGAGATTCCGCTGGTGCCGATCATCCTCGGCCTGCTGCTGGGCCCCGAGATGGAGAAGAACCTGCGTCACGCCATGGATATCTCCGATGGTGACTGGACCGTGCTCTGGGATAGTGGCCTGGCCATCGGGCTGTGGGTATTCGCCGGCCTGGGGTTGGTTCTGCCCTATGTCGTTGGCCCGCTGCTGCGTCGACGCATGAAGGTCGCGTCGGCATCGTCCGGCAACCCCGAAGGGGACTGAGCCTTCCCGGGGGTGGCGAAGCGGGGCGTCGACTCGGTCGGCGCCCCGCTCTGTCATTCGAGGGCCATGGCTCGCACACTGCGCTTTTCGTTGTGCGCGGGTATGCTGGTCCGAGCATCAGCAGAGAGTGATTCATCGGTGAGGGCGGCAGATGGTCAGGACGAGGGCACGACGCATGGGGCTGTGGATTCTGGCGGTGCTGTTGCTGGCGTGGGGCGGCATGGGTGCCTGGCAGCGCGTCAAGCCACTCCCCGACGGGGTGGGTGTGGCCTTTCCCGAGCGGCCCGCCGAACGGGTGCGCTTTCTGGCCGACCGTACCTGGTATGACGCCGAAGGCAGGCGCCATCTCGACCAGGCCATCTTCGACGAGGCGCTGGCGTTGATCGGGCAGGCGCGTCGGCTGGTGGTGGCAGACATGTTCCTGTTCAACGACTTTGCCGGGAGTGCCGCCGGCGAGGCGTTTCGCCCCCTCTCCGCGCAACTGACCCAGGCGCTGATCGATCAGAAGCGTGACTACCCCGAGCTCGATGTCGTGGTGATCACCGACCCGCTCAATACCCTCTACGGTGGCCTCGCGCTCGATCACTTCGAGCGCCTGCGTCAGGCAGGGGTGCGGGTGGTCGAGACCGACCTGACCCGACTGCGTGCCTCCAACCCGCTCTGGTCCGGCCTCTGGCACCTGGGGCCGCGTTGGCTCGGCAATCGTGCCGATGGCGGCTGGCTGCCCAATGTGCTGGGGCCGGGGCGCGTCACCCTGCGCAGCTATCTGGCCCTGCTCAACTTCAATGCCAATCACCGCAAGACGCTGGTGGTGGATCGCGGAGAAGAGTGGGCCGGGCTGGTGACCTCGGCCAACCCCCATGATGCCAGCAGCCTGCACGGCAATGTGGCGCTGGCCTTCCAGGGGGCGGCAGCGCTGGACCTGCTGGCCAGCGAGCAGAGCGTGGCGGCCTGGTCGGGCATCACCCTGCCCGGCCCCGCGTCCGCCCCGGCATCCCCGTCGCCGTCGGAGGGGGCTCGAGTGCAGCTGCTGACCGAGGGGGCGATTCGGGATGCCCTGCTGGCCGCCATTTCGGCCAGTGACCCCGATGACCGCCTCGACGTGGCGGTGTTCTATCTGGCCCACCGCGGGGTGATCGAGGCACTGGAGCAGGCCAGGAGCCGTGGCGTGCGGGTGAGGGTGCTGCTCGATCCCAATCGCGACGCCTTCGGCATCGAGAAGGGAGGGATCCCCAATCGGCCGGTGGCCCTCGAGCTTCATCGGCAGGGGGTGGAGGTGCGCTGGTGCGTGACGCAGGGCGAGCAGTGTCACACCAAGTTACTGCTGCGTCGTCCGGCCGGCGGCGGTCAGGGCGAGCTGATTCTGGGCTCGGCAAACTTCACTCGACGCAACCTGGATAATCTCAACCTCGAGACCAGTGTGCGCCTGGTGGGGCCGGCCGATACGCCGGCTCTCCAGGAGGCCGGGGCCTTCTTCGATGAGCGCTGGAACAGTTCGCCCGGGCGTGTCTCCAGCGAGCCGTTTGGCGCCTTCGACGAGGCGTCGCTCTGGCAGCGTCTGCGCTATCGCGTCATGGCGGCGACGGGGTTATCCACCTTCTAGCACCGGCGCCAGGCGTCGCCTCGCTGGTCATCAGTCCACATGGGTGACGGCCTGGCGACGAGCATCCAGGTGCCAGGGCAGGCCGAGACGGGCATTGCGCTCCAGCTCGGCGATCACCTGGGCACCCAGCAGCAGGATGATCGCGCCGACCTCCAGGCTCAGCAGCACCACGATCAAGGTGGCCAGGGAGCCGTAGACGGCGTTCACAAACGAGAGGTTGGCGAAGTAGTAGACCAGCAGCAGGCGAACCCCCTCCCATAGCAGGGCGGCCACGAAGCCACCTATCAGGGCGCGACGCAGGGCGATCCTGACGACCGGGAGCACCTTGTAGATGGCGCTGAACAGCAGGAATACCCCCACGAAGCTGGTCAGGTTGAGCAGCGGCTCGGAGAGCCCGGCCAGGGGCAGACCGTGTCCGGTTAACGCCAGCATCAGCGCATTGAGACCGCTGAACAGGCTGACCACCAGGGTGAGTGCCAGCAGGCCCGCCCCCAGCACCACCATAAAGGCGTAGGGGAGCAGTACCGAGACCCAGACGCTGCGCCCCTGGTGCTGGGAGTCCGGGGCGTGGAAAATGATCGCCAGGGCATCCTCGAGCATGCGAAAGGCGAAGGAGCTGAACAGCAGCAGGATGGGAAAGCCCAGCAGGCCGATCACCTCGCGCGACTCGAGCAGGGCGCGCACGGCATCGAGCAGTACCTCGGCGTGGGCCGGTGCCAGGTGGCGGGCCTGGATCGAGAGCACCTCCAGCAGGTGCGCCCTGTCGACCACCTCGGCCAGCAGCACCACCAGCAGGGCAAACAGCGGCACGATGGAGAGCAGGATGTTGTAGCCTACCCCGCCGGCGAGCAGCACCCCGCGGTTACGCAGAAAGGCGCAGAGTACCCGCCACAGGAAACGTGTGACCCGCGGAAGCAGAGTGAGAGCAGGGGAGTGTGCAGGAGAGGGGGGTGTCATCGGCATGGCGATCCGCGGGAAGTCCCTCATCATACGCCCGCTCGGCCATCTGTCGTCAACGCGACACTTCGGTGTCAACCAGGCGTCTCCTGCGGGGAGTGCGCATGGCGGCGTGTTACCGGAGGCCGCATAATGCGGTGGAACCTTTACCGGTGACGCCCCCTTATTTCTCCGTTATCCACCTTCTTTCGACATTGAGACTCCATGGCAAAATTCGAAGAGATCGGCACCGCTTCCATTCCCGGTCAGGGCACCAGGCTGCGCCTGCTCAAGCGCAATGATGAGTTCTCCATTCGCATCGCAGGGGCTCCCGGTGAGCTGATGAACACCCGCCTGCACGGCTCCGAGGACGCCCTGGCCGAACTGGCGTGTCGGCGGGTTGCCGAGCGTCCCGGCGCCCGGGTGCTGGTGGGCGGCCTTGGCATGGGCTTTACCCTGGCGGCGGCACTCGCCGCCCTGGGCGAGGATGCGGAGGTCGTGGTGGCCGAGCTGGTGCCCGGCGTGGTGGAGTGGAACCGAGGGTCGCTGGGTGCTGCCGCCGGCCATCCGCTGAACGATGCGAGAACGCGGGTCGTGGTGGGAGATGTCGGAGAGCTGCTGCGGGACGAGCCCGGCGGCTTCGATGCCATCCTGCTCGATGTCGACAACGGCCCCGAGGGGCTGACACGCCGGGAGAATGACTGGCTCTACTCGCCGAAGGGGCTGGCCGCCGCCCAGCGGGCGCTGCGTCCCGACGGGGTGCTGGCGGTGTGGTCGGCCGGCGAGGATCCGGCCTTCACCGAGCGCCTGCGCCGGGTCGGGCTGCTGGTCGAGACGGTCACGGTGCGTGCCCAGCGCCCGGGTAAGGGGGCCAGGCACTGCATCTGGCTGGCTTACTGAAATGCCGGCCAGGCGAGTCGAAGTGACGCTTCCTTGCCTGCCCCGGCAGCTTGCGAACAGGATCTTATTCCCAGGGAGAACCTCACGATGAATGAAACGGTTGGCGGGGAACGACTCTCCAAGCGGCTGGCTCGTGAGCTGCCCTGCTCACGGCGCGAGGCCGAACTCTATATTGCCGGAGGCTGGGTGAGCGTCGACGGCCGGGTCGTCGAGGAGCCCCAGTTCAAGGTCGTCGACCAGGCGATCACGCTGCTGCCGGGAGCCACCCCCCGGGAGATTCCGCCGGCGACGCTGCTCTACCATTGTCCTGCCGATATGGACGCTAGCGAGGGAGAGGATCTGGCTAGACGCGTGATTGGCAAGGGCACCCACTGGTCGGAGGACCCTGCCGGAAAGGGGGTGTTGAAGGCGCATTTTCGTGGCCTGGTCACCTGCCTGCCGCTGGGGCCCGCGGAAACGGGCTTGCTGGTGTTCACCCAGGATCGTGGTGTTATCCGACGCCTCGAGGAGAAGCGCTCGCGGCTGGAGGAGGAGTGGCTGGTGGATGTGACCGGCAGCCTGGACGAGCATGGGCTGGCGGCGCTGAGGGAGGGCTCGACGCTAACCGGCCAGCGCCTGACGGCGTGCAAGGTCAGCTGGCAAAGCGAGAATCGGCTACGCTTCGCCGCCAAGGGGGTGACCCCGGGGCAATTCGAGTCGATGTGCCGGGCCGTGGGGCTGGGCGTGGTGGCTAGCCGGCGCCTGCGCATTGGTGGCGTGTCACTGGGTGCGGTGCCGGCCGGGCGATGGCGCTACCTGCGTCGCGACGAGCGCTTCTAACGCCCGGCGACGGCATACGGCGGCCCTTTCCCCGGTCGGTGCCGCTCTGTATGCTGATTCTGAGAACTGGTCACAGCTTGACTTCGGCCATCGAGTGCCGAGCGGGTGTCGACCCCCAGGCTGAATCAATAATGAAAAGGATGCATCCATGTCGGAAACCAGTCAGACATCACCGTTCAAGGACAATCGCGTGCGTGGCCTCGCCGGGGTGGCAGCCGTCGGCATCGTCTGGGCGATCATCGCCCAGTCCAGTGCCGGCAGCCACAAGGAGGCGAGGGAGACGCTGGAGGCCGAGATGGCGGTGCTCGAGTCGCGCAACCAGGCATTGAGCACTCAGCTGGAGGAGCATCGGCAGGCCGGGAAGGAGGTCGAGGCGCTGGAGGCCGAAATCGCCGAACTCGAGCAGCGTCGTCAGGCCCTGGAGGACGATGTCCAGGCGCGTGAGGCCGAGGCACAGGAGCGCCTGGAAGCCGTTCAGGCCGAGATCACCAGCGCCGAGAGCCGAATCGAGGAGCTGCAGGAGTCCCAGCAGGCCCTGGAGACCAGTATCGCGACCCTCGAAGAGGAGCAGGCGACGCTCGAGCAGGCCCTGAAGGAGCTGAAGCAGGAGCGCGATACCGTGGAGCAGGCGCGGCATGACGCCGAAGAGGCGCGTGAATCCGCCGAGAGTGCCCGCCAGGAGGCCGAGGCCCAGCGTCAGGAGGCCGAACAGGCGCGCCAGACCGCGGTGGAGGAGCGTCAGGCGGCCGAGGAGGCACGTCAGCAGGCGGAGTCCAGCCTGGATGGCCTGAAGGAAGAGATCGCCTCTCTGGAGGAGAGCAAGGCGACGCTCAAGGAGGAGGTCGAGTCCAGCAAGGCCGAGCTCGATGACCTGCAGACTCGGCTGACGGAGCTTGGTGAAGAGCGTGATGCCCTGTCTCAGGAGCTCGACTCACTGGGCAAGGAGCGTGATGCGGCCCAGCAGGCGGTCAAGGATGCCCAGCGTCAGCTCGAGGATACCCAGCTTGCCATCGACATCGGTCGTGATGAGCTTGCCGACGTGGAGAGCAAGGTCGAGAGTCGAGAGACGCAGCTTCAGGAGCTGGAGTCCCAGCTGGCCTCCTGGCGTCGCAAGCTCGAGTCGCTGGAGATGGGTAGCGAGGCGTCAAGCGCCGCGAGCGGCGAGGCGGCATCGTCCTCGGCCACCCAGAGTGAAACCGGCGAGGACACCGAGGCTGGAAGTGCCCAGCAGGGCAGTGAGGCGTCGAGCGAGCAGGGTGGTGATGAAGCGTCGGCCCAGGGCAAGGAGAGTGAAGCCGCCGACCCTGAGTCGGATGCCAAGGATGAAGTCGAGGCATCCACTCAGCAAGATTGAGAGGGGCCGACCTCGGCCAGGGATATGCGGTGGCGGGCCTTCAAGGCCCGCCATTCGTTTATGGCGGGTTCGGTCGTCTTGCCCCAGGGCGTATAATGGTACTTAGCCTGTCGGCCGCGAGCCGGCCCGATAAATCTAAAGAGAAGGAGCAGGACGTGATCGAAGGGGTCAAGCATATTGTCGCCGTGGCATCCGGCAAGGGCGGCGTCGGCAAGTCCACCGTCACCGTTAACCTGGCCCTGGCCATGGCGGCGGAAGGCTATCGCGTGGGCATCCTGGATGCCGATATCCACGGCCCCAGCCAGGCCCAGATGCTTGGCGTGGGAGAAGGCGTTCGGCCTCAGGGCGCCGGCGAGAATGCCATGCATCCGCTCCAGGCCCATGGCATTCAGGCCATGTCCATGGCCTTCATGGTCGATATCCGTGAGCCCATGGTGTGGCGCGGGCCGATGGTGGCGGGTGCCTTCCAGCAGCTCATGAATCAGACCGTCTGGGACGACCTGGACTACCTGTTTATCGACATGCCCCCGGGCACCGGCGACATTCAGCTGACCCTGGCCCAGAAGGTGCCGGTGGATGGCGCGGTGATCGTCACCACCCCCCAGGATATCGCGCTGCTGGACGCTCGCAAGGGCATCGAGATGTTCCGCAAGGTCAATGTGCCGGTGCTCGGGGTGGTGGAGAACATGTCGCTGCATACCTGCTCGAACTGCGGTCATGCGGAGCCGATCTTCGGCGAGGGGGGCGGCGAGCGTATCGCCCAGGAGTACGAAACCCGTGTGCTGGGGCGTCTGCCACTCGCGCTCTCCATCCGCGAGCAGGTCGATGGTGGCCGGCCCACGGTGGTGGCCGAGCCGGAAGGCGAGGTGACCGGCACCTTCCGGGACATGGCGCGCCAGGTAGTCGCACAGCTGCAGGGGAAGACCAGCGACGGACCGAGCATCTCGTTCAGCGACTGAGCCTTGAACAAGCGGGACGGCGTGACGCCCGTGCCCGTGGCCGTTATCATGGCGGCCCCGGGCACTGTCTGCCCCCGACTTTCACAGCCGCAGGATAGGTTTCGATGAGCATCAAGTCCGACAACTGGATTCGCCGCATGGCCGAGCAGGAGGGGATGATCGAACCCTTCGAGGCCGATCAGGTTCGCTATGTGAACGAGCGTCGGGTGATCTCCTACGGAACGTCCAGCTACGGGTACGACGTGCGTTGTGCCGACGAGTTCAAGGTGTTCACCAATATTCACTCGGCGGTCGTGGATCCCAAGGCCTTCGACGACAAGAGCTTCGTCGATGTGAAGGGGGACGTCTGCGTGATCCCGCCGAACTCCTTTGCCCTGGCGCGCACCGTGGAGTACTTCCGCATCCCGCGCAGTGTGCTGACCATCTGCCTGGGCAAGTCCACCTATGCCCGTTGTGGCATCATCGTCAACGTGACCCCGCTGGAGCCCGAGTGGGAGGGGCATGTCACCCTGGAGTTCTCCAATACCACTAACCTGCCGGCCAAGATCTACGCCAACGAGGGCGTGGCCCAGATGCTGTTCCTGGAGTCCGACGAGGTGTGCGCGACCTCCTACAAGGATCGTGGCGGAAAATATATGGGTCAGCGGGGTGTGACCCTGCCGCGTACCTGAGACCCGGGCTGCACCCGGGTGCTGTCAGCCACAAGCTTGAAGCCGTCAGAAAAAGCGAACCCCACCGCCACAAGGCTGGTGAGGTTCGCTTTTGACTATCTGGCTTTCAGCTTACGGCTCCAGATCCTCGTCCAGCTCCTCGGCGGCATCGGCATGGGACATGCGCAGGCCCTGGGGCGGTAGCGGCGTGCCATCCAGGGTCGCCCCCTGGCCCGTGAACTGCAGGCGTCCCTCCAGGCACCACTTCACGGCGATGGGGTAGATCAGGTGCTCCCGGGCATGCACCTTCTCCTTCAGCGTTTCCTCGTTCTCCCCTTCGGCGAGTTCGACCACGGCCTGCATCAGGACCGGGCCGCCGTCGAGTTCCTCGGTAACGAAGTGCACGCTGCAGCCGTGCTGGGTGACGCCGTCGGCCAGTGCCCGGGCATGGGTGTTGAGGCCCTGGTAGTCGGGCAGCAGTGACGGGTGGATATTGATCAGCCGTCCCATGAAGCGCTGCACGAAACGCGGGGTGAGAATACGCATGAAGCCGGCGAGGACGACCAGGTCCGGCTCGTGGCGCTCGATCACCTTGATCAGGGCGCCATCGTAGGCGTCGCGGCTCTCGTACTCGCGGTGGGGTAGCACCACGGCATCGATACCCGCCTCCCGAGCACGAGTCAGCCCGTAGGCATTGGGCTCGTTGGAGACGACCGCAACGATCTCGCCACCCAGCTCGTCGTGGGTCTGGGCATCGATCAACGCCTGAAGGTTGCTGCCGTTGCCGGAGATCAGCACCACCACCCGGCGGGTGTCGGCGGGTTCCGGGGTGAAGTCCTGCAAGGTGTCGCCCTCGTAACGCTCGCTCATCCTGCCAGGTTCTCCAGGATCACCTGTTCACCCTCGGCCTCGCCGGCGACGATCTCGCCGATGCGGTAGACCGTCTCGCCCTGCGCCTGAAGGTGGGCACGCGCCTCGTCGGCCTTCTCGGCCGGCACCACGATGACCATGCCGATGCCGCAGTTCAGTACCCGGTACATCTCTTCCTCGGCCACATTGCCCTGCTCGCGCAGCCACTCGAAGACCGCCGGGCGCTCCCAGGCGGTGACATCGACCCGGGCGGCGAGCCCTTCGGGCAGTACCCGGGGCAGGTTCTCGCTGAGGCCACCGCCGGTGATATGGGAGAGGGCATGCACCGGAACGGCACTCTCCTTGATCAACGACAGCAGCGGCTTCACGTAGATGCGTGTCGGTGCCATCAGCGCATCGCCCAGCGACTCGCCGTCGAGCTCGGTATCCAGCGAGGCACCGGAGACCTCCAGGATCTTGCGAATCAGCGAATAGCCGTTGGAGTGGGGGCCGGATGAGGCCATGCCCAGCAGCACGTCGCCCTCGGCGACCCGCTTGCCGTCGAGGATCTCGGACTTCTCCACGATGCCGACGCAGAAGCCGGCCAGGTCATAGTCGCTGCCGGTGTACATGCCAGGCATCTCGGCGGTCTCGCCGCCGACCAGGGCACAGCCGGCCTTCTCGCACCCGACGCCGATGCCTTCGACCACATCGGCGGCGATCTCCACATCGAGCTTGCCCGTGGCATAGTAGTCGAGGAACTGCAGCGGCTCGGCACCGGCCACGACCAGGTCGTTGACACACATCGCCACCAGGTCGATGCCGATGGTGTCGTGGCGGCCCAGGTCCATGGCCAGGCGCAGCTTGGTGCCAACGCCATCGGTGCCCGAGACCAGTACCGGCTCGCGGTAGCCCGCGGGCAGTTCACAGAGGGCGCCGAAGCCACCTAGTCCACCCATCACTTCCGGCCGGGTGGTACGCTTGGCGACCCCCTTGATGCGGTCGACCAATGCGTTGCCGGCGTCAATATCGACACCGGCGTCCTTGTAGCTGAGCGAGGGGCGTTTGGAGGAGTCGGTCATCGGGAGTCCTGTCGGGTAGTCGATGCAGCGAGAGTCGCCGCATGGTAGGCAAATCAGGGCCAGAATTGTAGCATCACCGCGAACGGCTGGCAGCCCGTCGGCGGTCGCGAAACAAGGAGGTAGCAATGCGCAGGCAGTGGTGGGTTGCAGCCGGGGTGGCAGCGCTGGCGTTGTGGTTCTTTATCAGTATCGAGCCGGTGTTGATGCCGTTCTTCGTCAGCATGGTGCTGGCCTATCTCGGTGATCCCCTGGCCGACCGCCTGGAGGCACTGGGACTCTCCCGTCGACTCTCCGTATCGCTGGTGTTCCTGCTGCTGATACTGGTCATCGTGGTCGCCCTGCTGCTGGTCGTGCCGGTGCTGGGGCGTCAGCTCGGCCAGCTGGTGGAGTCGCTGCCGGCGGTGCTCAGCTGGGTGCAGCAGACGATGGTGCCGAGGGTCCAGTCGTTGACCGGCCTGGACCTCACCACCGATATCGATGCCCTGCGTCAGGCGGTGGTGGATAACTGGAAGGAGACCGGCACCTTCGCGGCGAGCCTGCTCTCCGGGGTATCGCGCTCGGGTCTGGCGCTGGTCGGCTGGATCGGCAATCTGGCGCTGATTCCTGTCGTCACCTTCTATCTGCTGCTCGACTGGGACGTCCTGGTGGCCAAGGTGCGTGACTGGCTGCCGAGGCGCTGGGAAGATACCGCGAAGCGCCTGGCCGGCCAGTGTGACGAGGTGCTGTCGTCGTTCCTGCGCGGCCAGCTGATCGTGATGCTGTGCCTGGGCATCATCTATGCCATCGGCCTCACGCTGCTGGGCGTGCGTTTCGGCCTGTTGATCGGCCTGCTGTCGGGGCTGGCCAGCATCGTGCCCTATCTGGGTGTCATCGTCGGCATCAGCGTGGCGGGGGTGGTGGCCTTCTTCCAGAGCGGTGAGTGGTGGATGCTGCTGGGCGTGGCCGCCGTGTTCGGTTTCGGCCAGGTGGTCGAAAGCGTGGTGCTGCAGCCCAAGCTGCTGGGCGACAAGATAGGTTTGCATCCGGTGGCGGTGATCTTCGCGGTACTGGCCGGTGGCAATCTGTTCGGCTTTACCGGAGTGCTGCTGGCGCTGCCGGCCGCGGCCGTGATCATGGTACTCTTGCGGGAACTCAATGCCCGTTACAAGAGTAGTGCCTTGTACGACGAGACCCACAATCATCGCCACGACAAGGAGTCACCATGAGCCGTGCGCCCGCGCAGCTGCCACTGGGCGTGGGGCTGCGTGACGATGCCACTTTCGCCAACTTTCACGCCGGCCCCAATGCCACCCTGGTGGGGCGCCTGGCCCAGCAGCTGGAACAGGAGGGGGAGCCCTTCCTCTACCTGTGGGGCGCGCCGGGCGTGGGGCGGAGCCATCTTCTTCAGGCGGCCTGCCACGGGGCCTCGGATCAGGATCGGCGTGCGCTGTATCTGCCGCTGGAGGAGCTTGGCCACTTCCCCCCGTTGATGCTCGAGGATATCGAGCGTCTGGATCTGGTGGCCATCGATGATCTGGAGCGGGTGGTGGGCCGGCCGCGCTGGGAGGAGGCGCTGTTTCACGCCTACAACCGCCTGCGTGATGCCGGAAAGCGACTGATAGTGGCCGCCGAGGCGCCACCACGCCAGCTACCCGTGAAGTTGCCCGACCTGGCCTCGCGCCTGACCTGGGGCGTGACCTTTCATGTCCAGGGGCTGGATGATGCGGGGCGCCTGGCTGCCCTCCAGCTACGCGCCCGGGTGCGTGGCATGCTGCTCACCGATGATGTGGCTCGCTATATCCTGCACCGCGGCCCACGCCGGCTCGACGAGCTGTTCCGCCTGCTGGAGGAGCTGGATCGGGCCTCGCTCTCCGCCCAGCGCAAGCTGACCATTCCCTTCGTCAAGCAGGCGCTGGGCTGGTAGGGCCACCGCGGTGTCAGCGTGAGAGTGACACCTCCCGCTGCTGGCCGTTACCCAGCGAGATCTGGCGGATCACCACCCTGGGCTTGCCACTCCGGGGATCGGGGCCGGCGCCCGAGACGTAGAACTCGCCGGCGGGCAGGCCGGCGAGCCGAAAATAGCCGTTGCCGTCGGTACGCGTGGTGTGGGTGTACTCCCTCGCCCTGGGGTCGGCGGGTTCCACGGCGATGCCGGCCAGGGCCTTCTCGGCAGCCTCGGCCGAGTAGCTGGTGACCGGTGCCACCGAGACGCCGGCATCGGGGATGGGTTGCCCGCTCAGTGTCAGCCGACCGGATACGACTGCGCTGCCCTGCTTGTCGAGCCTGGCATACTCATCCTCCGGAAAGGCGACCTCCCTGGCGGCGCGTGGAGGCGTCGCTTCGCGTCGCTCCTGGCGAACCTCCCGGGGAGCGTCGCGCTGGGTTTCACCTCGCTCGATGACTTCGATGCGCTCCGTGGGGGTGGGGGGGACGACCTCGCAGCCAGCCAGCACCAGTGCCGCCAGAACGAGGGGGATATGGCGTTTCATGATGAGCTTCCTATCCGGTTTCGTGTCGATGGGCGCCCCGTGCCTCGACCAAGGGTAGCGTAAAAGGGGCGCCGAAGGCAGGTCGTCACCAACGCAAACCGCCGCCCTGGTGGGGCGGCGGTTCAGGCTCTCGCGGAGCGCGGGGAGGGCATTCCCTCCCTGGTGTCAGTGCTTACTGGCTGGCCTTGGTGCTGGCCGCCTGAGCCTGCTTGACACTCTCCTCGGTCAGCTTCTGGCTCTGCTGGACAAAGTCCTGCTGCAGGGAAGCGACCTTTTCGGCGTCACCCTTGAGGCGCTCGGCCAGGTCCTTGGCGACCTTCTGCTGGCCTTCCATGTAGGAGCGCAGGCCTTCGGCATCCTTCACGCTCATCAGGCTGCGAAGCTGGGCCAGGCCGGTATCGGTGTAGGCCTTGGTGGCGTCCAGCTGGGCGTGGGCCAGCTTCTCGCTGTAGTCCACCGCCAGGTTGGCATAGGCGCGTGCCGGGGCGAAGAAGATGGACTCGAACTGCTTGGTATCGAAGGCCTTGGTGTCGAAGTTGAAGGCGTTCATCATGGTGGAACCTCCTGGTTTCACTGTGCACATGGGAGCGTTTTCTGCTCTGTTGCATTGCACAATAGCAGGGCATCTTGTGCAGCGCAACATCGATATCGCCGATTATCTCGACGAGTGCAGGGAGAGGTGGGCCTTGCCGAATCCGCCCGGTGGCACCATGGTGGGAGGGAGTCATTCACTGCCCACATCAGGAGGCGAGAGATGAACGCGACACGTAGCGAACGTGACAGCATGGGAGCACTGGAGGTGCCGGCGGAGGCGCTCTATGGGGCCCAGACCCAGCGTGCGGTCAACAACTTCCCGGTCTCGGGTCAGGCGATGCCGGCCCCCTTCATCCATGCCATCGCCCGCATCAAGCTGGCCGCGGCACGGGTAAATGCCGAGCTGGGCCTGCTCGATGCCAAACGCGCGGAGGCGATCGTCACCGCCGCCGAGAAGGTGATTCGTGGTGAGCATGATGATCACTTCCCGGTGGACGTCTTCCAGACCGGCTCCGGTACCTCCAGCAATATGAACGTCAACGAGGTGCTGGCCAACCTTGCCAGCCGTGAGGGGGTGGAGGTGGGCCCCAATGACCATGTCAATATGGGGCAGTCCAGCAACGATGTGATTCCCACCGCCATTCATGTCGCGGCGGCGCTGGAGGTGACCAACCGGCTACGGCCGGCCCTGGTGCATCTGCGTGAGACCATCGACCATCGCGCCACTGAGCTCGACGGTGTGGTCAAGACCGGTCGCACCCATCTGATGGACGCCATGCCCTTGCGCATGAGCCAGGAGCTGGGTGGCTGGTCGAGCCAGCTGGGGCAGGCGATCGAGCGTTTCGACAGTGCCCTGGTCAGGCTCTGTCGGCTGGCGCAGGGGGGCACGGCGGTAGGAACGGGGATCAATGCCCATCCCGAATTTGCCACCCGTATGGCCGCGGAGCTCTCCGCCCAGACCGGTCTCGCCTTTACCCCCAATGACAGCTTCTTCGCCAGCCTGGGTTCCCAGGATGCGGCGGTGGAGCTCTCCGGCCAGCTCAGGGGCCTGGCCTGCGTGATCATGAAGATCGCCAATGACCTGCGCTGGATGAACTCCGGTCCACTGGCGGGCCTCGGCGAGATCGAGCTCGAGGCCCTGCAGCCGGGCAGCTCGATCATGCCGGGCAAGGTCAACCCGGTCATTCCGGAATCGGCGGCCCAGGCGGCCGCTCAGGTGATCGGGCTCGATACCGCGGTTACCGTTGCCGGGCAGAGCGGCAATTTTCAGCTCAATGTGATGCTGCCGCTGGTGGCTCACAACCTGCTGAGCTCGATCACCCTGATGAGCAACACCGCCTGGCTGCTCGGCAATCGGACCATCGCCACTTTCCAGGTGCGTGAAGACAAACTCGCCGAGCCGCTGTCACGCAACCCCATCCTGGTCACGGCGCTGAACTCGGTGATCGGCTACAACGCTGCGGCGGCCATCGCCAAGCAGGCCTATCAGGCCGGCAGGCCGATCATCGAGGTGGCTGAGGAGCAGACCGAACTCTCCCGCGAAGAGCTGGAGCGGCTGCTGGACCCGGCCGCGTTGACGCGAGGTGGCATTCCGCAATAGGCCCGGAGCTCGGCTACACCGAGAGCTGTAAGCTATGAGCTTTAAGCTGTAAGAAAAAGCCTGTCAAAAAGCCTGGTAGCCACATACTGGCTTACGGCTTACGGCTTACGGCTTACGGCTTACGGCTTACGGCTTACGGCTTACGGCTTACGGCTTACGGCTTCCAGCTTACTCTTGCTGCTCTTGCACCTTGCCCTCGCGAGCGGTTTTCCGAGCCTTGCGGTGCTCGGCCTGTTCGGCCTCGGGGGTGTCATGCTCATCGGCCCGGACAGGCCGGAAGCAGAGCGTGCTCAGGATCGGAAAGTGGTCCGAGCCGAAGCCGTCGAGTCGCTTCAGCTCGCGCAGGGTGAAGTGTTCACTGGTGAAGACGTGGTCCAGCGGCCAGCGCAGCAGGGGATACCTGGCATGGAAGGTGCTGAACATGCCGCGACCACGGCGTGGGTCGAGCATGCCGCTGACCCGGCAGAACAGCCGGGTGGTGCGTGACCAGGCGACATCGTTGAGATCTCCGGCCACCAGTGTCGGTACCGGGTCCGCGTGAATGGCCCTGCCGACCAGCATCAGTTCCGCGTCGCGCCAGAGGGACTCCTTGCTCTCACCAGGGGCAGGCGGACGCGGATGCAGGGCATGGAAGCGGATTTCGTCGCCGCAGCGTAGCCGGACGCCGGTCAGAATCGATGGAATGTCGTCCTGAATCAGCCACTCGACCCGGGGTGAGATCAGGGGCAGGCGGGAGTAGAGGTGCATGCCATAGAGGTTGTCCAGCGGAATCCGCACGGCATGCGGCCACTCCTGGTTCAGGGCGTCATCCAGCTGCTCCTGCCACCAGCCATCCGACTCCAGCGTCAGCACGATATCGGGTCGGTGGTCGTGTATCTGGGTGATCAGATCCCGGGCATTGCGGTTGGGCGTGAGCACATTGGCGATCAGCAGCGTCAGGCAGCGATCATCGTTGCCCGGCTCGGCCGCCTTCACCTGCACCGGCCATAGCGGGGTCCACGGCAGCACATAGGCGAGCTGGATCGCCACGACCAGCAGACAGGCGCCCAGGCCGACCCATGACCAGGGGCCGTCGGCGAATGCCCCGATGGGCAGCAGCAGCAGGGCGACACTGGCCAGCTGCACGCGGGGGAATTCGGCGATGCGGATCCACCACCAGGTGACGCGCAGCCGGGCCGCCAGGGTAATGGCGAGCAGCAGCAGGGCAAGCGCGGTGTAGAGAATGGAGATCATGGCGCTGGCTCGCTTGTAAGGTGTGGCGCCAGCATACCCTGTCGCGTTTGCTGGCTCGACTGTTGCAGGCTCGATCATTGCCGCTTCGCCTGGAGCACGCGGACTCGACTAGATGACGCGGCGGCGCAGCAGGGCGGTGATGGCCTCGCCCACCAGGACCAGCAGGATGATGGCGACCAGGATGGTAGCCACCGTCTGCCAGGCGAAGGTGTCGATGGAGCCCTGCAGGATCACGCCGATGCCGCCGGCCCCGACCAGCCCCAGCACCGTGGATTCCCGGATATTGATATCCCAGCGTAGGATGACGATGGCGAAGAAGGCCGGGACCACCTGGGGAACGATGGCATAGACGATCACCTTCGCCTTCGAGGCTCCGGTGGCCTCCATGGCCTCCACCGGGCGGCGGTCGATCTCCTCGATGGCCTCACCCATCAGCTTGCCGATGAACCCCACCGAACGACACATGATGGCGAGTATTCCGGCCAGCACGCCGGGACCGAAGATCGCCACGAACAGCAGTGCCCAGATGATGGTATTGACCGAGCGGCTCGCCACCAGGATAAAGCGGCCTAGCCACAGGCAGGCACGATTGGGCGTGGTGTTCTGGGCGGCGATATAGGAGACCGGCAGGGCGATGAAGATGGTCAGCATGGTGGCAAGGGTGGCGATATGCACGGTCTCGACCATGGCATCGAGGATCTCGCTGAGTCGGCTCGGGTCCGGCGGCCACATGCGAGACCCCAGGCTCGAGATCTGGTTCGGCGCATCCCACACCCAGGGCCAGAAGATGTCGATATCGCGTACCGCCCAGACCACCAGCATCAGCGTCACCAGCATCGCGCCATAGCGGGCAAGCTGTTCCCGGGGGTTGTGGCGTCGCCAGATGCGAGCGGCCAGCAGATCGTCGTTGTCTACCATATCCTCTTCCTTACCCAGCCGCTGACGCCCTCGCTGATGAGTATCACCGCGATGATCACCAGCAGGATGGCGAAGGCGAAGTCATAGTCGTAGCGCCCGAAGGCATTCATCAGGGTGCTGCCGATGCCCCCCGCTCCGACGATCCCTACCACCGCGGAGGCGCGCAGATTGCTGTCCAGCTGATACATGGAGAGCCCCACCTGGCGCGGCAGGACCTGGGGGAAGACGGCATAGTAGAGCGTTGCCAGGTAGCCGGCGCCGGTGGAGCGCATGGCCTCCACCTGGCCCCAGTCGATCTCCTCGATCTCCTCGGCGAGCAGCTTGCCGACGAAGCCGATGGAGTAGAGGGTCAGGGTCAGGATCCCTGCCAGGGGGCCGAAGCCGACGGCAGCCACGAAGAGAATGGCGACGATCACCGGGTGGAAGCTGCGAGACACGATGATCACCGTGCGGCCCAGCAGGTAGATCGGCAGGGGGGCGATGTTGCGTGCCGCCATCACCGCAAAGGGGATCGACAGCAGGACCCCGAGCAGAGTGGCGAGAATGGCGATCTGCAGGCTCTCCGTGAAGCCGGTCAGCAGCAGGTCGAAGCGGGAGAAGTTCGGCGGAAAGCCACCGCCGAAGATGCGCGCCGCCCGTGGCAGCCCTTCGCCGATGCGCTCCCAGTTGAAGGGCAGGGTGGCCAGTGCCCAGCTCAGATAGCCTGCCAGCAGGACCAGCAGGCCATAGCGCAACAGGGGGTTGGCGATAAAGGGCGGCTTGCGCCAGGCGCGGGCGTCGCTCTTCTTGCTGGGATCAGGCCGGGTCATGATCGCTCTCCCGCTCCTCCGAGCCCGTCTCGGGGGGCGTGGTCGCGTCTTCCGGCGACTCGATGCCGCCGTAGATGGCATCCAGCGCCTCCTTGTCGAACTCGCCGGGCGTGCCATCGAAGATCATGGTGCCGTGTCTCAGGCCGACGATACGGTCGGTGTAGCTCCTGGCCTGGGCCACGTTATGGATATTGATCAGTACCGGCAGCGTTAGCTCGCTGGCCAGGCTCTGCAGCAGCACCATGATCTGTTCCGAGGTGCGTGGGTCCAGAGACGCCGTGGGCTCATCGGCCAGCAGTACCTCCGGCTCCTGCATCAGGGCGCGCACCACCCCTACCCGCTGGCGTTCACCCCCCGAGAGTTCGTCGGCACGCTTGTTGGCATAGTGAGCGATCCCCACGCGCTCCAACAGCACGAAGGCGCGCTCGATATCCTCCGCCGGAAAGCGGCGTGTCACGGCCTGGAAGAGGCTGACGTAGCCCAGCCGGCCGGCCAGCACGTTCTCCATCACGGTGAGGCGGTCGATCAGGTTGAAGCCCTGGAAGACCATGCCGATCTTGCGTCGCACGCGGCGGAGCTCTCGCCGGCGAAGGTTGACGATCTCCGTGCCGTTGAGCGTGATCGATCCCGAGGTGGGCTCCACGAGTCGGTTGATGCAGCGCAGTAGGGTGCTCTTGCCGGCGCCGGAGGCCCCGACGATGGCGACGACACTATTGCCCTCCACGGCCAGGTCGAGCCCCTTGAGCACGGGCTCGTCCTGACCGTAGCGCTTGATCAGGTTGGTTATCTCCAGCATCGGCGGATCCAGGCAGGCGAAGGAGCGACGGAGTGACAGAGACGCCGGCCTTGGAGCCGGCCGGCGTCGTCTTGTCAGCGAGGATTACTCGAGGTTATCGGGGGTGTACTCGACCCCGTTGGCACTCTGGATGGTGCGGATCACCTTCCAGTGCTCCTGATAGTTGATGGGGATAAACTTCTCGACCCCCTCGAACTCCTCGCCCAGCTCGGTGCCGGCGAAGTCGAAGCTGAAGAAGGCCTCCTCGATCCTGTCGACCAGGTCCGGGTGCAGGTTATGGGCGTAGTTGTAGGAGGTGGTCGGGAAGCTGTCCGACTCATAGAGGATCTTGACGTCATCCGGATCATACAGGCCACGGGCGGCCATGCGCTCGACGACCTCCGAGGCGACCGGGGCGGCGTCGTAGTCCTGGGCCACCACGCCGAGCATGGACTGGTCGTGGCTTCCGGAGTAGACCACCTCATAGTCTTCGCCAGGGACGATGCCCATCTCGGGGAACAGGGCTCGCGGCGCCTGGTTGCCGGAGTTGGAGGTGGGCGAGGTGTGGGCGACCCGCTTGCCCTTGAGATCCTCCATCTCGTCGATGCCGGAGTCGACGTGGGTATAGAGCTGAAGGGTGTAGCCGAAGCGGCCGTCGTCGGAACCCATCAGCGCGAAGGGCACGGCCCCCGCCAGGTTGACGGCGAAGGGGGTGGGGCCGGTGGAGAAGCCGGCAATATGCAGGCGGCCGCTGCGCATCGCCTCGACCTGAGCCGAGTTGGACTGCACGGCGAAGAAACGCACATCGCGTCCGGTCACCTCCTCGAGGTGTTCGATGAATGGCTGCCAGATATCGGAATAGATCGCCGGATCTTCCACCGGGGTGTAGGCGAAGATCAGGGTGTCGGGGTCGGCCCACTCGGACTCGTCGGCCGGGCGGTCGGCGACCATGTCGCCGTTCTCGTCGCAGTAGATGGCATCCAGGGCGCCGCGTTCGCACTCCTCCTGAGCCTGGGCCTGGGTCGCGGCCAGCAGGGAGAGGGGCAGCAGCGAGGAGAGGGCCAGCGTGGCGAGCGGGAGCTTTCGAGACCGGAAAGGATGGTGGATCATGGTGTGCCTCGTGAGATTATTGTTGTGTGACGCGTTCGGAAATCGACATGTGAATGATTGATTCCGAATACCATCAACCCAATCTAGAGTTCGGGATGAAAGCATGTCAACCACTTTCCCTGCCGTGAGAGGTCAGTGGCAGAACCGTTACCTGCTGATGCGCCATGGCCACAGCCTGGCCAACCAGCAGGGAGTGATCATCAGCTCGCCGGAGCGCGGGCTGGCCGGTTACGGCCTCTCCCGCCAGGGGCAGCAGCAGCTCGATCGTCTGCTGTCTGTCTGGCACTGGGCGGTCCCCGACCGCATCCTGCATTCGGACTTCCGGCGTACCAGCGAGACGGCAGAGCGCATCGCAGGGCACTTCGGGCTTGCGCTCGACGCCGAGCCACGCCTGCGGGAACGCCACTTCGGCAGCCTCGAGGGCGAACAGGATGACCGCTATGCCGAGGTCTGGGCCAGGGATGCCCGGGACCCGGGCCACCACCATGCGGGGGGGGAGAGCGTGGTCGAGGTGGCGGCACGGATGCGGGCGGTGATCGCCGAGCTGGAACGGCGCCATAAGGGGGAGAGCATCCTGCTGGTCAGCCACGGAGATCCGTTGCAGATCCTGCTGACTGCCCTGGAGGGACGTGAGCTGAGCCGGCATCGTGAGCGCGAGCCACTCAGCCCGGCGAGCGTCACCCCCTTGCCGTCGGCGCCTGCTGTCCCGGGTGGTGGCTGATCCGTCGGGCCAGGTAGTGATCCAGCTGCTGTTGCTGGTCGGCTGTCAGGCTCAGTCCGAGCTTGGTTCGCCGCCACAGGATGTCATCGAGGGAGCGCGCCCACTCCCGTTCGATAAGGTAGTCCACCTCGGCGGCCGTCAGTCCGGCGCCGAACGCCTCGCCGAGGGCGGCCTGGGAGTCCTTGCCGTCGAGAAAGGTGTGGCACAGGCTGCCATAGGTGCGTGCAAAGCGCCGCGCCTGGGCGGTATCCAGAAAGGGGTAGCTCGTCAGCAGGCGTGCCTCGAAGCCGGCCTGGTCGCCGATATCCCCCCCCGGCAGTGGGGTGGCGGCGGTCCAGGCGGCGGCCATCCTTGGGAGATATGGGCTCAGGGCCGTCAGGGCCGCCTCGGCGAGCTTTCGGTAGGTGGTGATCTTGCCGCCGAATACCGAGAGCAAGGGGGCGCCCCGGGTGTCCAGGTCGAGGGTGTAGTCTCGGGTCATGGCCGACGGATCCGCCGACTCGTCGTCGCAGAGTGGGCGTACGCCGGAGAAGGTGCGGATCACGTCATCACGGGTAAGCCGGGCGGTGAAGTGAGCGTTGATCACCGAGAGCAGGTAGTCGACCTCTTCATCGCTGGCTTCGACCTTGGCGGGGTCGCCTCGGTAGCGCCGGTCGGTGGTGCCGATCAGGCTGAATTCCTGATCATAGGGCAGCACGAAGACGATGCGTCCGTCGCTGTTCTGAAGGATAAACGCCCGCTCATCCTGATTGAGCCGGGGCACCACCAGATGGCTGCCCTGGATCAGGCGCACCCCGTAGCGTGCAGTCCTTCTGGCCTGGCGACTCACCACCTCTTCCACCCATGGGCCGGCGGCGTTGACCAGAGTGCGGCAACGCCGGGTCAGGCGCCGGCCCGAATTGCACTCTTCCAGCTCGATCTCCCATTGACCCTCCGCCTCCTTGATCCCGATACAGCGTGTGCCGACCATGATCTCGGCGCCGTTGTCGCGGGCCTGGATGGCATTCAGCACCACCAGACGGGCGTCATCCACCCAGCAGTCGGAGTATTCGAATCCGCGGGTGATCTCGGGGATCAGGCCCAGGTCTGGGGTAAGCGTGATGGCCCGTGAGCCAGGCAGTTTCTTGCGCTTGCCGAGATGATCGTAAAGGAACAGCCCGGCACGCAGCATCCAGGTCGGACGCAGGTGTGAGCGGTGGGGGAGGATGAAGCGCAGTGGCCAGATGATATGCGGGGCCTTGGCGAGCAGCACCTCACGCTCGCGCAGGGCCTCGCGCACCAGGCGAAACTCGTGATGCTCCAGATAGCGCAAGCCACCGTGGATCAGCTTGCTGCTGGCCGACGAGGTGGCACCGGCGAGGTCCCCCTGTTCGCACAGGCCGACCGTCAGGCCACGGCCGGCGGCATCGTTGGCAATGCCGCTGCCGTTGATGCCGCCGCCGATCACGAAGAGGTCGAGCACCTCATCGGACGTATCATTCATGGGGCTTCCTTCCGGAGTATCCGGCGTCGCATGATGTTTGAATTCGAAAGTAGACGAAAGCAAAACGAACATCAAGGCGCGGTCTTGCCCCAGGCCCGGCAGGTCAGCGTGTGCCATCGGGCAAGGGGCGTCGGGCGAGAAAGCGGGAGTCAGGCGAGAAAGCGGGAGTCAGGCGATATGCAGCGCCACATCATGCTGCTCAAGCAGGCGGCAGATGGCGTCGGGTGGCGTGCGGTCGGTAAACAGGGCGTCGAGCTGGGCCAGGTTGCCCTGGCGAACCACCGGATTGCGCTGGAACTTGGAGTGGTCGGTGGCCAGAAAGACCTTGCGGGAGTTGCGGATGATGGCCTGAGCGACCCGCACCTCCTGATAGTCGAACTCCAGCAGTGAGCCATCCTCGTCGATGCCGCTGATGCCGATGATGCCGAAATCGACCTTGAACTGGTTGATAAAGTCGATGGTCGCCTCGCCGATGATGCCGCCATCGCGGGAGCGAACCTGCCCGCCGGCGATGATCACGTTGAAGTCCTCCTTATGCTGGAGGATTGCCGCCACATTGAGGTTGTTGGTGATCACCTCCAGCCCCTGGTGAGCGAGCAGTGCCTCGGCGATCACCTCGTTGCTGGTGCCGATATTGATGAACAACGAGGAGTGGTCGGGCACGTGCCGGGCGAGCAGGGCGGCGATACGCTGCTTGGCCTCGAGATTGAGGGTCTTGCGGGTCGAGTAGGCGGTATTGACGGTGCTCGACTCCAGGCCAGCCCCACCATGGACGCGGCGGATGCGCCCCTCGGCGGAGAGGGTGTTGAGGTCGCGGCGGATGGTCTGGGGCGTGACCGCGAAGTGTTCGGTGAGCTGCTCGATGCTGGCATAGCCCTGGCGACGCACCAGCTCGATGATCGCGTCCTGGCGTTGCTGTTGATTCATGGGTTCTCCTCGGCTTCCCGGATTTTTCATCGCCTTCATCGCCACGGCCGTCGCCGGCGGTGTGTCGGCGCGTTGGCGTTTGAGCGCGGTGATCGACTGGAGTAGTCTGAATGATCATAAACGAACATTGCCGTCAGGGCTTCGCCCAGGATTGCCGTTAACCCCGTCACAGGATGCTTGCCATGGCTTCATACCTTCTGGCCATCGACCAGGGCACTACCAGCTCCCGCGCTATCCTCTTCGGCCGCCATGGGGAGTGCGTGGCCTCGGCACAGCGTGAATTTCCCCAGCACTTTCCCCACGATGGCTGGATCGAGCATGACCCCGAGGATATCTGGGAGAGCGTGCTCGCCACCTGTCGCGAGGTGCTGACCAGGGCGGGTGTGGACCCCCGGGCGATCGACGGGGTCGGTATCACCAATCAGCGCGAGACGACCCTGGTATGGGATCGGAACACCGGGGAGCCGCTGTATAACGCCATCGTCTGGCAGGACCGTCGCACCGACGAGGCGTGCCAGGCCTTGCGCCGGGCGGGTCATCTGGATGATGTTCAAGCGCGGACAGGTTTGCTGATCGATCCCTACTTTTCGGCCACCAAGCTGGCCTGGCTGCTCGATGAGGTGCCTGATGCCCGGGCCCGTGCCGAGCGTGGCGAGCTGGCCTTCGGCACCGTCGATACCTTCCTGATCTGGCGACTGACCGGTGGCCGAGTGCATGCCACCGATGCCACCAACGCCTCGCGTACGGCCCTGTTCAATATCCATGAACAGTGTTGGGATGAGGCGCTGCTGGCCCTGTTCGATATTCCGGCGAGCCTGCTGCCCGAGGTCAAGGACTCCAGCGACGACTTCGGTGTACTGGAGCGCCAGTGGCTGGGGCATGAGCTGCCCATCGCCGGGGTGGCGGGCGACCAGCAGGCCGCTCTGGTCGGCCAGGCCTGCTTCTCGCCGGGCATGGGCAAGAGTACCTATGGCACCGGCTGTTTCATGATCGTCAACACCGGGGAGAGCCCCGAGGTCTCGCGTAACCGCCTGCTGACCACGGTGGCCTATCGGCTGAATGGCAAGCCCACCTATGCCATGGAGGGCAGCATCTTCGTGGCGGGGGCCACCGTGCAGTGGCTGCGAGACGGTCTGCGGCTGTTTGCCGATGCCGCCGAGACGGAAGCCCTGGCCTGCCAGACCCGCAGTGGACACAGCGTCTATCTGGTGCCGGCGTTTACTGGTCTCGGGGCACCGCACTGGGACCCCAGGGCGCGAGGTGCCATTCTTGGTCTGACCCGAGACACCGGGATTGCAGAGATCGTGGCCGCCGGGCTGCAGGCCGTCTGCTATCAGACTCGGGACCTGCAGGCGTGCATGGATGACGATATGGCGGCATCACCGGGCATTCTGCGGGTCGATGGCGGAATGGTCGCCAACAACTGGGTGATGCAGTTTCTCGCCGACATGCTCGGTGTGCCGGTGGACCGACCGACGGTGCTGGAGACCACGGCACTCGGCGCCGCCTATCTCGCCGGCCTGCGCCTGGGGTGGTATCGCGACCTCGAGGAGATTGCCGGGCTGTGGCGGTGTGAAAGGCGGTTTTCGCCGCAGATGGACGAGGGGGAGCGTGAGCGCCTCTATGCCGGCTGGAAGGAGGCCGTCGAGCGGGTGCGCACCCAGTAGCCCTGTGCCGGGCCAAGATGCTGATTCCTCGGCCTTGGTGGGAATATTGGGCTTGCATTTTCGGAGCGGATGGGTAGAATACGCATCCGTTGCCACGCATGATGCCATGCAGCCGGCGAGATGCAGGACCATAGCTCAGTTGGTTAGAGCGCCACGTTGACATCGTGGAGGTCGGCGGTTCAAATCCGCCTGGTCCTACCAAGTCTCACCTCTGGCAGCATTCCTTAGGACCATAGCTCAGTTGGTTAGAGCGCCACGTTGACATCGTGGAGGTCGGCGGTTCAAATCCGCCTGGTCCTACCAGATTTCGAATCACCCCCGCAGCCTCGCTGCGGGGGTGATTTGCTTTGCAGGGGTGCTAGGTGAGGTCGGTGCGCTCGATAAAGGTGGCGACCAGGGCCTCGACGCCCTCCCAATCGGCCGCGCTGAAGCGGGCTTGCCGCGGGCTGTCCAGATCGAGTACGCCCCACAGGTCATCGTTCACGATGACCGGCACGACCAGCTCGGACCGCGATGCCACATCGCAGGCGATATGGTCGGCCACGGCGTGGACGTCATCCACCCGCTGGGTGGTGCGAGTGCGTGCCGCGGCACCGCACACGCCCTTGCTGAAGGGGATCGGGTGGCAGGCCGGCTTGCCCTGGAAGGGGCCCAGGGTAAGTAGTTCGGGCTCGCCCTGTAGATAGAAGCCGACCCAGTTGAGGTCGGGTACCTGCTCCATGATAAAGGCGCAGGTCTGGGCGCTATTGGTCAGCCAGTCACGGGTATCCAGCAGCGCCGCCAGTTGGCGGTTCAGCAGCGAGTAGTCGGGTGTCATCTTGGCTCCTTGAAACGCAAGGGCCGGCCTTGCGGCCGGCCCTTTAACTATCCGAGTCATTTGTCACTCGGGGCTGATCCGTCGCCAAGCCTTCGAGGAGGCGCTGTGAACCCTTCCCTGGGCGCTACCGACGCCGTCCATGGCGTAGGACCTCCTCTTCGGCTTGCCCCCGGCGCCCCTCGCGGCAGGCAATCAAGCTACCTTACTTCCAGCCGGGTACCGCCTGGGCACCAAACAGCTCCTCGGCCTTGGCCTCGACCGCGTCGGTCTGATAGGCCTTGACCAGCTGCTGGATCGCCTCACGCTCCTCGTCACCGCCACGCACGGCGATCAGGTTGACATAGGGGGACTCCGGGCCCTCCTTGATCAGGGCGTCATCCAGGGTCAGGCCGGCGGGCTGGGCGAAGGTGTTGTTGATAAAGGCCATGTCCACATCGGGCAGCACCCGCGGCAGCTGGGCGGCCTCGATCTCGCGGAACTCGAAGTCACGCGGATTGGCGGCGATATTCAGCGGGGTGGCCTCGAGGTTCTCGGGATCCGTCAGCTCCAGCAGCCCCAGATTGTGCATCAGGATCAGGGAGCGGCCCTCGTTGGAAGGGTCGTTGGGCAGGGCGATGGTGGCGCCGTCCGGGAGCTCCTCGATGCTGTCGTACTTATCGGAGTAGGCGCCGATGGGGTAGACGAAGGTGTAGCCGGCGACGGCGAAGTCGTAGCCACGATCCTCCACCATGGAGCGCATGTAGGGCTCGTGCTGGTAGGCATTGGCATCGAGGCTGCCGTCGGCCAGGGCGGCATTGGGGGTGACATAGTCGGTGAACTCGATGATCTCCACCTCGAGGCCATACTCGCGCTGGGCGATCTCGGCGGCGACCTCCATCACCTGGGTCTCGGGGCCGGCGACGGTGCCGACCTTGATGGCGTGATCATCGGCGAGGGCGGCGCCGGCACTCAGGGCTAGGGCGGGGGCGAGGGCGGTAGTGAGCAGTGTCTTGTGCATGTGGTGGAATCTCCAGGTCTCGAGTCGGTGGAGGTGATGATAACGAAATAAGAATAAAGATTTAAATAGCTTTTGGCTATTTGTGATCACTCTTGCGCACCAGATAATCCCCCAGGCTCTGAAAGCCCTGCACCATGACGACCAGGATCGCCACGGTAATCAGCATGATGGTGGGGTTGAAGCGATTGTAGCCGTAGCGGATCCCCAGGTCGCCCAGGCCGCCGCCGCCGACGGCACCGGCCATGGCCGAGTAGCTCACCAGGGTCACGATAGTAACGGTAAGGGCGGTGAAGATGCCGCCCCTGGCCTCCGGCAGCAGTACCTTGTGGATGATCTGCCAGGGGGTGGCGCCCATCGACTGGGCGGCCTCGACCAGGCCCGGATTGATCTCGTTGAGCGCACCCTCCACCAGGCGTGCGATAAAGGGGATGGCGGCGATGGTCAGTGGCACCGCGGCGGCGTTGGTGCCGATGGAGGTGCCAACGAGCATGCGCGTGAAGGGGATGATCGCCACCATCAGAATGATAAAGGGGATGGAGCGGCCGATATTGGTGATGATGCCCAGTGCATTATTGAGCACCGGCTGGGCCAGCACCTGGCCAGGACGGGTGACATAGAGCAGCACTCCCAGCGGGATGCCCGCCAGAGCCGAGATCACCCCCGAGATGCCCACCATATAGAGGGTGTCGAGTGTTGCCTTGAGAATCAGTTCAAGCATCGCGCTGGACATGGCCGAGCACCTCCACCTGCAGGTCGTGGGATTCGAGATAGTCGAGGGCCTCGCGGGTCTTGGCCGCGGGACCCATGAGTTCGGCGATCATCAGGCCCAGGGTGCGCTCCTGGATCGACTCCACCTTGGCCTGAAGGATGCTGACGTCGACGCCGCACTCCCTGGCCAGACGCGATACCAGCGGTGCGGCCACGGCATCGCCACGGAAGGCCAGTCGCACCACCGGATGAGTGTGCGGACCCGGTGACTCCTCGAGGCGCTCGATGAGGGCGCGGGGAGGCTCCAGCTTGAGAAAGTCATTGAGGAACTCACGTCCTAGACGCGTGTTCGGTGAGGTGAAGAAGTCGCCCACCTCGGCCTCTTCCACCAGCTCGCCGTCGGAGATCAGGCTGACGCGATGGCAGATCGATTTGACCACCTCCATCTCATGGGTAATCAGCAGGATGGTCAGGCCGAGCTGCTGGTTGATATCGCGCAGCAGGGCGAGGATCGAACCGGTGGTCTGGGGGTCGAGGGCCGAGGTCGCCTCGTCGCAAAGCAGTACCTTGGGGCGGCTGGCCAGCGCGCGAGCAATGGCCACACGCTGCTTCTGGCCGCCGGAGAGCTGGGCCGGGTACTGGCTGGCCTTGTCGGCGAGGCCGACCAGCTCCAGCAGGGGGGTAACGCGGCTGCGGATCTCGGCCCGCGGCATGCCCATCAGCTCCAGGGGCAGGGCGACGTTGGCGAAGACCGTGCGATTGGTCAGCAGGTTGAAGTGCTGAAAGATCATGCCCATGCCGTGCCGCGCCTGATTGAGCGCCTGGCGCGACAGGCCGGTGAGCTCCCGCCCATCGACGGTGACGGTGCCTGTGGTGGGGCGCTCGAGAAGGTTGACGCAGCGGATCAGCGTCGACTTGCCGGCCCCGGAGAGGCCGATCACACCATGGATCTGGCCCGCAGGCACGTGGAAGTCGACCTGCTTGAGTGCCTGGACGCTTCGGGCGACGCCATCACGGCGTCCCTTGAGCTGGTAGGTCTTGGAAACGTTGTGGAGTCGGATCATGGATGCCACCGCTGGGGGCGCCGAGGCGGGCGGTGCAGGATGGGGGCAAAAAAAAGGCCACCCTGGCGGGTGGCCATCAACGCTGGACACACCCTTTTAGCTGCACTTCACGGCTTGATCGAGTCATGCCGCGGGCGCCCGCAAGCCGGGTTCAAATCGGCGCCATTCAATGTAGCCGGCAAGGATAGGGGTCGGCCGGGGACCTGTCAATCCTGCCGCATGGCTTCCTGCTGGATGGCGCCTTGCGCCATAACATGCTTTGTCGATGACCTGTTTTCCAGTGGATATTGTGGAACTGCACGGCGATGGACGGGGAGGGGGAGAATTTCCTACACTCATGCCTCTTTCCGCCCCGGTCCGGGGGCGCCAGCAGCCAAGGAGACGCCATGTTCACTGGCATCGTGCAGGGCACCGCCGAGGTGGTGGCCATCCAGGAGGCCGAGGCCTTCCGAACCCATGTCGTCCTGCTGCCGGAAGCGCTGCGCAGTGGGCTGGAGATCGGCGCCTCGGTGGCCCATAACGGGGTCTGCCTGACGGTAACCGCCATCGCCGAGGAGGGGGTGAGCTTCGATCTGATGCGCGAGACGCTGCGGGTCACCAATCTCGGCACCCTGGCGGTGGGGGATCGCGTCAATATCGAGCGGGCCGCGCGCTTCGGCGACGAGATCGGTGGCCACGCGATGTCGGGACATATCATGGCGCAGGCCGAGCTGGTCGAGCTCGATGAGGCGCCCAACAACCGTCGGCTATGGTTCGAGCTGCCGCATGCCCTGGGACGCTTCCTGTTCGACAAGGGCTATATCGGTGTGGATGGGGCGAGCCTCACCATCGGCGAGGTACGCCAGGCCACCGGCGGGCAGGGGCCACGCTTCTGCGTCGACCTGATTCCCGAGACCCTGCAGCGCACCATCCTGGGGGAGCGTGTGCCGGGTGACCGGGTCAATATCGAGATCGATCCCCAGACCCAGGCGATCGTCGAGACGGTCGAGCGGGTGCTGGCGACCAGGGCGACCCAGTAGCGACGTCGAGAGGGCGTTGGTGGACGGACTGGCGATTGGTCCATGAGTTGCTTATACAGAGTGCAGGATTGAAGACCGCCGAATAGGCGGTCGCCTCGCATCAACGGAGGGCTTTGGGTACTATGTGCCGCTTTTCCCGCCCCCCGGGGAACTCTCATACCGTCCACGCGCGCAGGAACGAGCCCCATGAAGAGCCTGATAGACAAGCATTTCAAGCTAGCCGAGCACGGCACTAGCATCAAGACCGAGGTCATCGCGGGGATCACCACCTTCCTGACGATGGCCTACATCATCTTCGTCAACCCCAGCATCCTCTCCGAGGCTGGGATGGACTATGGTGCGGTCTTCGTGGCGACCTGCCTGGCCGCGGCACTGGGCTGTCTGGTGATGGGATTGTGGGCCAACTACCCCATCGCCCAGGCGCCGGGCATGGGGCTCAACGCCTTCTTTACCTACGGTGTGGTGCTCGGCATGGGCTACACCTGGGAGGCGGCCCTGGGGGCGGTGTTCTTCTCGGGGTTCATCTTCCTGCTGCTCAGCATCTTCCGGGTGCGTGAGTGGATCATCAACTCGATTCCGCTCTCGCTGCGTCTTGGCATCGCGGCCGGTATCGGCCTGTTCCTGGCGATGATCGCCATGAAGAATGCCGGCATCGTGGTCGCCAATCCGGCCACCTACGTGTCGGTGGGGGACCTTTCCGAGCCCTCGGCACTATATGCCTTGCTGGGCTTCTTCGTGATAACCGCGCTCTCCTACATGCGGGTCACCGGCGCGGTGATGATCGGCATCCTCGGTATCACCGTGCTCTCCATGCTGCTGGGGCATAACGAGTATGGCGGCCTGATGTCCATGCCGCCCTCCATCCTGCCCACCTTCATGGCGCTGGACCTGGCCGGGGCGCTGGATATCGCCATGCTCAGCGTGATCTTCGCCTTCCTGTTCGTCGACCTCTTCGACACCTCCGGCACCCTGATCGGCGTGGCCCACAAGGGGGGGCTGCTGGACAAGGAGGGCAAGCTGCCGCGCATCGGTCGTGCCATGATGGCCGACAGTACGGCCTCCATGGCCGGCTCCGTGCTGGGCACTTCCACCACCACCAGTTATGTGGAGTCCACCGCCGGCATCGTCTCGGGCGGGCGCACCGGCCTCACCGCCGTGGTGGTGGCCGTGCTGTTCCTGATCAGCCTGTTTTTCGCCCCGCTGGCGGGCTCCATCCCGGCCTATGCCACCGCCGGCGCACTGCTCTATGTGGCGGTGTTGATGGCCAGCAGCCTGGCTCACGCCAACTGGGATGATCCCACGGATGCCGCGCCGGTGTTGATCGCGGCCCTGGCCATGCCGCTGACCTTCTCCATCGCGGAAGGGATTGCGCTGGGCTTCATCAGCTTCGTTGCCATCAAGGCGCTGTCGGGCCGCTTCCGCGATCTCAACCCCGCGGTGATCGTGCTGGCCCTGCTGTTTGCCGCCAAGTTCCTGTTCCTCGACTGAACGAACACTCACTACCGAGAACCGTCATGAGCATCTACGGCGACTATATCAAGTCCGTCATTCGCACCGTTCCCGACTGGCCCAACCCAGGGGTGAACTTCCGCGATATCACCCCGCTGCTGCAGAACAGTGCGGCCTTTCGCAAACTGATCGACAGTTTCGTGCATCGCTACCAGGAGATGGATATCGATGCCGTGGCGGCCATCGATGCACGCGGTTTCATCGTCGGTGCACCGCTGGCCTATGAGCTGGGATGCAGCTTCGTGCCGGTGCGCAAGAAGGGCAAGCTGCCGTTTCGTACCATCAGCGAGACCTATACCCTGGAGTACGGCGAGGCCGAGGTGGAGCTGCACTCCGACGCCTTTCAGAGCGGTGATCGCATCCTGATCGTCGATGACCTGATCGCCACCGGCGGTACCATGCTGGCCGCGGCCAAGCTGATCAGCCGCAGCGGTGGCCAGGTGGTGGAGACCGCCACCATCGTCGATCTGCCTGATCTCGGTGGGTCGCAGCGCATCCGCGAGGCCAAGTACAGCGTCTTCGCCGTCTGCTCCTTCACCGAGGACGAGTAACGTCATGAGCACCAACCGCTACCACCAACACTTCACCGTCTCCTGGGATCAGCTGCACCGCGACGTGCGCGAGCTCTGCCGCCGCCTGGTGGAGCGCGACTTCAAGGGAGTCATCGCCATCACGCGCGGCGGCCTGATTCCCGCGGCGCTGATTGCCCGCGAACTCAATGTTCGCGTGATCGACACCGTCTGTATCAAGAGCTATGACCATATGGAACAGGGCGGACTCGATGTCCTGAAGGGGGTCGACCATGACGGCGACGGCTGGCTGCTGGTCGATGATCTGGTGGATACCGGCAAGACCGCACGCAAGGTGCGCGAGATGCTGCCGCGTGCGCACTTCGTGACCGTCTACGCCAAGCCCGAGGGCAAGCCCCTGGTCGACCAGTATCTGACCGAGGTGGCTCAGGAGTGCTGGATCCAGTTCCCATGGGATATGGGTGTGGCCTATGTCGAGCCGCTGGTCGATCAGGTCAAGCGCTAAGGCGAGGAGGGCCGGGGATGGCTGCACCGTTACCCGCCAGCTGGCGGCAGTGGCTCGAGGAGGAGTTTCAGGCGCCCTACATGCAGGCGCTGCGCGAATTTCTGGCCGCCGAGAAGGCGGCCAGGAAGGTGATCTACCCGCACTCCTCGGAGTGGTTTCGAGCCTTCGAGCTGACACCGCTGGAGAGGGTCAAGGTCGTGATCCTCGGCCAGGACCCCTATCACGGCCCCGCCCAGGCTCATGGACTGTGCTTCTCGGTGAAGCCTGGCGTGCGCACGCCGCCCTCCCTTGTCAATATCTACAAGGAGCTCGAGGCAGACGTCGGTTTCACTCCCGTGTCCCACGGTAATCTGGAGCACTGGGCGCGCCAGGGCGTGCTGTTGCTCAACACCTCGTTGACGGTGGAGCAGGGCTGCGCCGGCTCGCATCGGGGACGCGGCTGGGAGGCCTTCACCGACCGTGCGATCGAGACCGTCAGTGCCCACGCCGAGCCCTCGGTATTCCTGCTGTGGGGCAGCCATGCCCGTCAGAAGAGAGCGCTGGTGGATCGCTCGCGCCATCTGGTGCTGGAGTCGCCACACCCTTCGCCGCTCTCGGCCTACCGCGGCTTCTTCGGCAACCATCACTTCTCCCGGGCCAATGCGTTTCTCGCCGAACACGGTCGTGAGCCCATCGACTGGCAGCTGCCCGAGCGCATCGATGAGAGTACGCCTTAACCTCAACGCAGGATGCGAGTAGAATGGCGCGCAATTTGTCGCCCGGGTCCATGCGACCAAGGTCGACGGGTTCCGCCACCCGCTACTCCCGCTGTACTACCTGAGAGGTTCCGCCCATGAGCGTCCATGCCATCCAGCACCCCCTGGTCCAGCACAAGCTGGGCCTGATGCGTGAAGCCGGCATCAGCACCAAGAGCTTTCGTGAACTGGCCGGCGAACTGGCCAAGTTGCTCACCTACGAGGCGACCCAGGATCTGGAGCTTCAGATCCAGGATATCGATGGCTGGAGTGGCGAGAAGATCCCGGTTCAACTGCTCAAGGGCAAGAAGGTCACCATCGTGCCGATCCTGCGTGCCGGGCTGGGCATGCTTGATGGTGTCACCGACCTGATTCCCAGTGCCCGGATCAGCGTGGTAGGCCTCTATCGGGATGAGGAGACCCTCGAGCCGGTGCCCTATTTTGCCAAGTTCGCCAAGGGGCTCGACGAGCGCATGGCCATCGTCATCGATCCCATGCTGGCCACCGGCGGCACCATGGTGGCAACTCTGGACATGCTGCGGGAGCGGGGCTGCAAGCATATGAAGGTGATCGTGCTGGTGGCCGCCCCCGAGGGCATCAAGCGGGTACAGGACGCCTACCCCGATATCGAGATCTATACCGCCGGGGTGGATGAGCGCCTCGACGAGAACGGCTATATCGTCCCGGGGCTGGGCGATGCCGGAGACAAGATCTTCGGTACTCGTTGAACGACCTTACGTCTTTACCGAGTTACCCCTGATGCCGACCCCCGTTACCCGTCTGTGGTAGCGGGCGTCGTGTGTGTCGCTTCCCGCCTATTGTGCTTCGCTACATTCTCGATGCTGCGAAGTTCTCGATGTTGCAAAGTTCTCGATGCTGCGAAATGTTCGTTTTCGATCATGTCGCGGAATCGACGGCCCCGCCTTTTCTCCTCTAAACGTCTATTGGACGAAAGTTTAGTAATTAAAAAAAGCATGCACTAACAGAGTGTTCTTCGTGCGTCCCGGCCTACCGATGGCTCGGTGGCGTCATTTTCGGTTGGTGACATTTGTGTTTGAAACCGAATTTCGGCTACGTTGTATACAGCAGACACTGAAAACAATCGATAACAACGAACGGTCGAGATCTGTATGTCATTGATTTTAGAAAACATCGATCAGGTGATCGGTGGTGCCACTCATATCTCGGGCGTGAACCTGGAGCTCCAGCCGGGCTCGCTCAATGTCCTGTTGGGACGAACGCTGGCGGGAAAGACCACACTGATGCGGCTGATGGCCGGGCTGGATACGCCTACCCGGGGTCGCATCCTGATGAACGACGAAGACGTGACCGGGCGCTCTGTTCGCAAGCGTAACGTCTCGATGGTCTATCAGCAGTTCATCAACTACCCGACCCTCACCGTCTACGACAATATCGCTTCTCCCCTCAGGCTGGCCAGGGTCGCCACCGCCGAGATCGATCGGCGTGTGCGGGAAGTCGCCGAGATGTTGCATATCGAGCACCTTCTCGATCGCCTGCCTCTCGAGCTCTCCGGCGGTCAGCAGCAACGGACCGCCATGGGGCGGGCGCTGGCGAAGGATGCCGATGTGGTGCTCTTCGATGAGCCGCTGGTCAACCTCGATTACAAGCTCCGAGAGGAATTTCGCGACGAGCTGCGTGCGGTGTTCAGCGAGCGCAACTGTATCGCGGTATATGCCACGACAGAGCCCGGGGAGGCCCTGGCTCTGGGTGGCAATACCGCTGTCCTGCATGAAGGACGCCTGGTGCAGTATGGTCGTACAGAAGATGTCTATCATCGTCCACGTGACATCCTGGCCGCAGAGCTGTTTTCCGAGCCCCCGATCAATATCGTGAAGGGGGTAATCTCTGGCGGGGAGGTGACCTTCGACAAGACGCTGCATTTTCCCATCAATGATGATCTGCGCGGTCTTGCCCCGGGGGAGTACCGTTTTGGCGTGCGTGCCTCTCATATCTCTCTCCTGCCTCGAGCCGAGAGTGATATCGAGCTGAAGATGACAGTCGACCTGGCGGAGATCAGCGGGTCCGAGACGTTTCTTCATGTGCACAACGATCTGTATCACATGACGGCGCACCTCGAGGGGGTTCACGAGTTTCGTGTCGATGCGCCCGTGACGCTCTATTTTCCTACCCACAAGATCTATGCATTCGATCATGAGGGTGCGGTGGTGCATATACCGAGCCACCTGGGAGGAGTCTGACATGGCCGAGATCACCTTGAAGTCCCTGGCACATACCTACCTTCCTGATCCTCGCTCGCCGGAGGACTACGCCATCCGCGAGATGGACCATGTTTGGCATCAGGGGGGCGCCTATGCCCTCCTGGGGCCTTCGGGCTGCGGAAAATCGACGCTTCTCAATATTATTTCGGGCTTGCTGGAGCCCTCCAGCGGCGAGGTTCTCTTCGACGGGGAGGTGGTCAATGACCTGCCTCCCGAGGCGCGCAATATCGCTCAGGTTTTCCAGTTTCCCGTGGTCTACGACACCATGACGGTCTACGACAACCTGGCCTTTCCACTGCGCAACGTGAAGACACCGGCGCAGCGTATCCATGAGCGTGTCATGGAGGTCGCCGAGGTGCTGGAGCTTACGCCACAGCTCAAGCGCAGGGCCAGGAACCTTACCGCGGACGAAAAGCAGAAGGTCTCCATGGGCAGGGGGCTTGTGCGAGAAGATGTCTCCGCCATCCTCTTCGACGAGCCGCTCACCGTTATCGACCCACAGCTCAAGTGGAAGCTGCGTCGCAAGCTGAAGGAGATCCATCAGCGTTTCGAGATCACCATGGTCTACGTGACCCATGACCAGCTCGAGGCCTCTACCTTTGCCGACAAGATCGCCGTCATGTACGAGGGGCAGGTCGTGCAGTTTGGAACCCCAAGGGAGCTGTTCGAGAGGCCTAACCATACCTTCGTGGGTTACTTCATCGGCAGCCCTGGCATGAACTTTCTGGAGGTGGAGGCCAGGGGCGGGAACGTGATGGCCGGAAGCGTCGAGCTGGCGGTCGAGCAGGCCGTCCATGATGCGGTGGACCATGCCACGTCCACCAACATCAGGCTTGGTATTCGCCCGGAGTTCATCGAGGTGCATGCCGAGCGGGTCGAGGGGGGGATGGAGGCGAGGGTGAATCACGTTCAGGACTTCGGGACCTATTCGATCGTCTACCTGACATTGGGGAAAATAGAGCTGAAGGCGCGTATCGAAGAGGATCAGGTTGCGCCGACCGGCCAGGCCTGGCTGCGTTTTCCCAATGAGCGACTCGGCCTTTACATCGATGAATACCGCGTGGAGGTCGGCCATGAATAAGGTTTACAACAACCGCGCCTGGTGGCTGATTCTGCCGATGCTCCTGCTGGTGGCCTTTTCGGCCGTTATTCCCCTGATGACGGTGGTGAACTACTCGGTACAGGACGTCTTCGACGCCAATACCCGCTTCTTTACGGGGACCGAATGGTTCAGGGAGATGCTCAATGATGCGGCGCTGCAGGCCGCCGTGTTGCGTCAGTTCGCCTTCTCGCTGACCGTGCTGGCCATCGAGGTGCCACTGGGAATCGGTATCGCCCTGATAATGCCCAGGAAGGGATGGCAGGCCTCGGCCGTGCTGATCCTGGTGACCATGCCACTACTGATTCCATGGAACGTGGTCGGCAGCATCTGGCAGATTTTCTCGCGGGGGGACATCGGCCTGCTGGGCTGGAGCCTGCGGGAGCTTGGCTATGGCTACAACATCACCTCGAGCCCGGTAGATGCCTGGGCGACCATCATCCTGATGGATGTCTGGCACTGGACGCCGCTGATCGCACTGCTTTGCTACAGCGGTCTGCGTTCTATCCCCGATGCCTACTACCAGGCGGCGCGTATCGACCGTGCCTCGAAATGGTCCGTGTTCCGCTACATTCAGCTGCCCAAGCTTACCAATGTGCTGGTGATAGGGGTGCTGCTGCGTTTCATGCACTCCTTCATGATCTATGCCGAACCCTTCGTGCTTACGGGGGGAGGCCCCGGCAGCTCCACGACCTTCCTGAGCCAGTCGTTGACGACCATGGCGATCGGACAGCAGGACCTGGGCCCGTCGGCGGCGTTCTCGCTGATCTATTTCCTGATCATCCTGCTGGTCACCTGGGTGTTCTATACGGCGATCATGAATATGCAAAAAGATGATAACAATAGGGAGGCATGATATGCGCGATTCAGTGCCCACCACCCCGGATGCGGTACGCCAGCAGGCAGCGGCCGCCAACAACCGTCGGCGTCGCAAGGCGCGTCCGGCCTCTCGCCAGTGGCGCCGTCGGGCACTGATGACCGCCTATATCATTTTTGTTCTGCTGCCTATCTACTGGCTACTCAATATGTCCTTTCAGTCCAATACCGAGATCCTGGGTGGACTGACCCTGTGGCCCGACAACTTCACCATCGAGCATTACGCCAAGATTCTGACCGAATCCAGCTGGTATATGGGCTACGTGAACTCGATCACCTATGTGTTGATGAACATGTTGATCAGCATTGCGGTCGCGCTTCCAGCCGCCTATGCCTTCAGCCGGTACCGGTTCATCGGCGACAAGCATCTCTTCTTCTGGCTGTTGACTAACCTGATGGCACCACCGGCCGTTTTCCTGTTGCCCTATTTCCAGCTCTACTACACGGTCGGGCTGTTCGATACCCATATTGCGGTGGCACTGGCCCATTGCCTGTTCAATATTCCATTGGCGGTATGGATTCTCGAGGGCTTCATGAGCGGGGTGCCCAAGGAAATCGACGAAACGGCCTTTATCGATGGCTATAGCTTTCCAACGTTCTTCGTGAAGATCTTCATCCCCATGATCAGTTCGGGTATCGGCGTGACCCTGTTCTTCCTGTTCATGTTCTCCTGGGTCGAGCTGCTGCTGGCCAGCACGCTGACCTCCACCGGGGCTCAGCCCATTGCCTCGGTAATGACTCAGACCAAAGGGGCCTCGGGCATCGACTGGGGGGCTCTGGCGGCGGCCGGTGCGCTGACGATCGTGCCGGGCATCGTGGTGGTCTATTTCGTTCGCAACCATATTGCCAAGGGCTTCGCCCTGGGGCGGACCTGAGAGGGGCGAAACATGGAGTGGATGGTCTGGACCACGCCAACGACGATCTTCTTTAGCGTGATTGCCGCCATGCTGGCGGGCATGACGGCCTGGGAGGTCATTTCTCCAACGGTGGAGCGGAAGGGGTTCCTGCCCATTTCGACCACACGTGGAGATCGGCTCTTCATCGGGCTGCTATCGGCGGCCTATATTCATCTGATGGTAGTGGGCTTCACCCCCTTCAGCATCTGGCTGGCTCTGGGAGCATCGGTGCTCTGGGTGTTGATCCTGATGCGCTGGGGCTGACAGAAACGCACGGAGCCGAGTGTCCAGGGACGGACGACGACAACCAAAGAGGTCAATATGACAGCGATAACAATGCGACTCTCTCTTCTGGCTGCCAGCATCACGCTGGCCAGTACGGCCTTGCATGCCGATGATCATGATGCACGCGCCATTGCCGAACGCCTTGTCGATGAGCATTTCCAGAACTCGACGCTATCCCGTGAGGAGCAGATCGAAGAGCTACTGTGGTTCGCCAAGGCGGCCGAACCCTTCCGTGACATGGAGATCAACACCGTCGCCGAGGGCCTGACCACCCATATCTACGAGCGGGATGTACTGGCCGAGGCATTCAGCGAACTGACGGGTATCGAGGTCACCCATAACATCATCGGTGAGGGTGATGTGGTCAATAACATGCAGACCCAGATGCAGTCAGGGCGAAATATCTACGATGCCTATGTGAATGACTCCGACGCTATCGGGACGCATATTCGTTACGGCACCACCATCAATATCTCCGATGCCATGCAGAATGAGTGGGCCGACTATACTCTGCCGACCCTGGACCTGGACGACTTTATCGGCCTGCAGTATGGCACTGGTCCAGACGGCAGCATCTACCAGCTACCCACGCAACAGTTCGCCAACCTCTACTGGTTCCGCTATGACTGGTTCCAGCGGGAGGACCTCCAGGCGCAGTTCCGTGACATCTATGGCTATGACCTGGGGGTGCCGACGAACTGGACCGCCTACGAGGATATCGCCGAGTTCTTTACCGAGCATGTCGGTGAGATCGACGGTACCAAGGTCTATGGGCATATGGATTATGGGCGCCGTGATCCATCGCTTGGCTGGCGCTTCCATGACTCCTGGCTCTCCATGGCGGGCATGGGCAGTCCCGGGGTGCCCTTCGGCAATCCCGTGGATGACTGGGGTATTCGCGTCAACGAGGAGAGCCAGCCGGTCGGCGCCAGCGTGTCACGTGGAGGCGCCACCAACTCGCCGGCATCGGTGTTCGCCGTGACCAAGATGGTGGAGTGGCTCAAGAAGTACGCGCCTCCCGAAGCCAGTGGCATGACCTTTGGTGAAGCAGGGCCGGTGCCTGCTCAAGGCAATGTCGCCCAGCAGATGTTCTGGTACACCGCCTTTACTGCCGATATGACGGACCCGGGGCTGCCGGTCACCGATGACGAGGGCAATCCCAAGTGGCGCATGGCACCGTCGCCCACCGGCCCCTACTGGGAGGAGGGCATGAAGGTAGGTTACCAGGATGTGGGCTCCTGGACGTTCTTCGACTCCACACCGGAGGAGCGTCGCACCGCGGCCTGGCTGTTCGCTCAGTTCACCGTCTCCAAGACGGTGTCGCTGGAGAAACTCATGGAGGGGCTCACGCCAATCCGCGAGTCGGATGTCTTCTCGCAACAGATGACCGAGATGGCGCCCAGACTCGGTGGTCTGGTGGAGTTCTACCGCAGCCCGAATGAGTCGAACTGGACACCTTCTTCCACCAACGTGCCGGATTATCCGCGCATGGCTCCGTTGTGGTGGCAGAATCTGGCACCGGCCGTCAGCGGTGATATCGCGCCGCAGGAGGCGCTCGACAACCTGGCAGGTGACCTCGATAGCATCATGGCCCGCCTGGCGCGAGCCAAGGTCTTCACGACCTATGCTCCCAATCTCAACGACGAGCAGGACCCGCAGTACTGGCTCGACCAGCCAGGTTCCCCCAAGGCGAAGCTCGACAACGAGATGCCACAGGGTACGACGGTGCCTTACGACGAGATGATGGAGGCCTGGATGGCCGCGGGGTCTCGCGAGTGACCAGGGGAGGATTCGCCTGACGCGTATTGCGCCTGCGCTGGCCTAGACTGAGGCATCCGGCACCCTGTCACTGCTTGTCGGCACCCACGACCTTTCAACCAGGAGCGAGCCCGGCTCGGCGTCTGCCGAGTCGGGCTCATTGCCTTTCTGAAGACAACGGCGAGCAACAGGCGACATGCCGGCTCGATATCCAGCTCTCGGTACGTGGCCTCGTCGGGTTCATGGTGGAGGGCCGTGATGCCAATGGGGGATGGCCGGAAATGGTCGTCCCCCAAGCGAGGGCAGCCTGCTAGAATGCCGCGCGAGCTTACGCTAGCCACCCATTCCAGGAGCCTTGTCATGCTAAATTCCGCGGCCTCGCGACCCGCCACCTCCCTGCCACGCACGTTGCTGACCGGCGTGCAGATGCTGTTTGTCGCCTTTGGCGCCCTGGTGCTGGTGCCCCTGCTCACCGGCCTGGATCCCAGCGTGGCGCTGTTCACCGCGGGTATCGGGACGCTGCTGTTCCACGGTGTGACAAGAGTGACGGTACCGGTCTTTCTGGCTTCGTCGTTCGCCTTTATCGCGCCGATCCAGGGCTCGATCGCCAACTTCGGGGTATCGGCGACCCTGGGCGGGCTGATGGCTGCCGGCTTCGTGTATGTGATCATCTCCCAGGCGGTACGCCTCAAGGGAACCGCCTGGCTGCATCGGCTGCTGCCAGCGGTGGTGGTGGGGCCGGTGATCATGGTGATCGGTCTGGCCCTGGCGCCGGTGGCGGTGAGCATGGCGACCGGCGAGACCAGCGACCATATCGACTATGGCCCGGCGCTGTTTCTCTCCATGGCCAGCCTACTGGTGACCCTGGTGCTGGCGGTCTTCGGCCGCGGGATCGTGCGCCTGATACCGATCATGGGAGGCATCGTCACCGGCTACGGACTGGCGCTGCTCATGGGGCTGGTGGACTTCACGCCGGTGCATGAATCGGCCTGGCTGGCGATCCCCGAGTTTACCGCGCCGAGCTTCCACTGGGCGGCGATCCTGTTCATGATTCCGGTGGCGATCGCACCCGCGGTGGAGCATATCGGTGACATGGTCGCCATCGGGTCGGTGACCCGCAGGAACTACCTGGAGAAACCCGGTCTGCACCGTACCCTGCTGGGCGATGGCCTGGCCACCGCCGCCGCGGCGCTGTTTGGCGGCCCGCCCAATACCACCTATTCCGAGGTCACCGGAGCGGTGACCCTAACCCGGGCCTTCGACCCGCGCATCATGCTGGTGGCGGCCTGCACCGCCATCGCCCTGGCCTTCGTCGCCAAGCTGGGGGCGCTGCTGCAGACCATTCCGGGGCCTGTGATGGGGGGCATCATGACCCTGCTGTTCGGCTCCATCGCCGTGGTAGGCATGAATACCCTGGTGCGCGCGGGCCACTCGCTGACGGCGCCGCGCAACCTGGTGGTGATTTCGCTGATCCTGGTCTTCGGTATCGGCGGGATGCAGGTGGGGGGCGGTCAGTTCACCCTGCAGGGGGTGAGCCTGGCCGCCCTGGTCGGCATTGTCCTCAACTGGGTGCTGCCCCGCGCCGAGGAAGATGAATAATCAGTCTCGATAACGACGGGTGAGATCTCGATAGGCATCAACGCGGCGGTCACGGAGATACGGCCAGATACGCCTCACCTCCTCGCCGCGCCTCATGTCCAGGGTGACCATCAGGCGCTCGGCCTGGCAGCCGGCATGAGCCAGCAGTTCCCCCTGGGGGCCGGCGATAAAGCTGCCGCCCCAGAAGTCGATGCCACGACCGACGCCGGAGTGGTCGGGTTCGTGGTCGACGCGGTTGGCCACCATGACCGGCACGCCATTGGCGACGGCATGGCTGCGCTGGATCAGTGTCCAGGCATCCTTCTGCCGCTTCTTTTCGTCATCGTCATCGGCAGGGTCCCAGCCGATGGCGGTGGGGTAGAGCAGCAGCTCGGCTCCGGCCAGGGCCATCAGGCGCGCCGCTTCCGGATACCACTGATCCCAGCACACCAGCACACCGAGCCGGCCGATCGAGGTATCGATGGGCGCGAAGCCCTGTCCGTTCCCGTCGGCGTCTCCCGGAGTGAAGTAGAACTTCTCGTAGAAGCCCGGGTCGTCGGGGATGTGCATCTTGCGGTAGTGGCCGACGGCGCCGAGCTGGCGGTCATAGACCACGGCGGTATTGTGGTAGAGCCCGGCGGCGCGGCGCTCGAACAGCGAGCCGACCAGCACGATGTCGAGCTCGGCGGCGAGTGCCGCCAGTCGGCTGCCGGTAGGGCCGTCCAGGGGTTCGGCCAGATCGAACAGCTCGGTCTCTTCGTACTGGCAGAAGTAGTGGGTGGCATGCAGCTCCTGCAGCATCACCAGCTCGGCGCCGGCGGCGGCCAGCTCACGAATGCCGGCCTCGCTCTCGGCGAGGCTTCTGGCCTTGTCGGGCCAGCCGGGTTGCTGGACCAGGCCGACTTTCAGATGGCGGGACATGGCGATTTCTCCTCGTTACTTGTTTCTCGAGGCTTCCCCGGTGACAGTTTCCGAGGGGGCGCTGTGAATACTTCCCTGTACGCTACCGACGCCATCCCTGGCGTAGGACCCCCTCTTCAACCTATCCCCGGCGCCTCTCGCTTCAGATCTCTACGGTCGCCTGGATGTTTAGGCTGCCGCGGGGCAGCTGCATGGTCAGGCAGTGCAGGCTGCCGTGCTGACGGATCACGCTGCGACAGTCGATGGGCACGATATCGCGGCCCGGAAATGCCTCGGCCAGGGCGGCGAGGGCCCGGGTGTCGGCGGCGTCGGCGTAGGTAGGCACCAGCACGGCGCCGTTGAGGATCAGGAAGTTGGCATAGGTGGCCGGCAGCCGATGGCCATCCTCGGGGTCCCGGCAGGGGGCCGGCCAGGGCAGGGGCACCAGCCGGTAGGGCTGGCCGTCGGCGCGCCTGAGTGTCTCGAGCTCAGTCTCCATGGCCGCCAGCGCCGGGTAGTGTGGGTCCTGCTCGTCGTCGCAGCGTACATAGGCGATGGTGCCGGGGTCGCAGAAGCGTGCCAGGGTGTCGATGTGGCTATCGGTATCGTCGCCCTCCAGGTGGCCGTTGGACAGCCACAGGACCCGGGTGACACCGAAGTCCCTATGGAACCACGCCTCAATGCCGCCTCGGTCGAGACCGGGATTGCGGTTGGGATTGAGCAGGCAGGCCTCGGTGGTCAGCAGGGTGCCTTCTCCATCGCTCTCGATGGCGCCTCCCTCCAGTACCAGCCCGCATTCGCTGATGGGGCAGGCGAAGGTGCCGGCCTCGGCAAGGCGACGGGTCAGGGTATTGTCCCGGACGGCGGGAAACTTGCCCCCCCAGCCGGTGAACGCATAGTCGTGCAGCACCAGCTGGCCATCGCGCTCCACCGCCAGGGGGCCATGGTCACGGGCCCAGGTGTCGTCCGCCTCGGCGACCACCAGCCTCAGGCGTTCGTCGGGAACACCGAGAAGGGCGAAGCGTCGCGCGAGGTGCCTGCGGGTCTGGGGGGAGGGTACGCTGATCAGCACCCGCTGGTAGCGCGCGATGGCGACCACCATCGCCTCCAGCGTGGCCTCGATACGCTCCAGCATCGAGGCCCAGTCGCTCTCGGGGCCAGGCCAGGTCAGTTGGATGGCATCCTGAGGATGCCATTCGGGGAGCAGGCGTGTCGCCATCGATCGTGTCCAGGTCAATTGGGGGCAGGACGCGAATGTAGGTGGCCTGGTCCCGCTATGCAAGAGCAGCAGAGCCGCCGTTGATATCCTTTTCGACGAGGGTGGTATCCTTAACTTACCAACCACTGCTCTCGGGTGGTCAAGGAGTGGCATGCGCGCCCATTTCTCGTTTTCAGTGATACTCCTGTCTGGCCTGATTCTCGCCGGCTGCTCCATGCTTCCCGGCGGTGACGGGGTGGCGGCTTCCACTAGTGAGTGGCTGGCCCGTGCGGGGGAGGCGGTCAGTGCACGGAGTCGGCGACTGGCAGAGTGGTTCGGGCGTGAAGAGGCTTCGGACGACGAGGCGATACGCTCTGCACTCCTCGAGGAGCGCCAGGCGCTGCTAGATCAGCCCTATATCGACCCGTTGACCCATTACCTGGAGGCTCATGCCGAGGATCCTCGGTATGCCGATGTGCTGACCGACCTCTCCCGGGAGCGTGATCGACGTTGTGCCGCGATCGCCGACAAGTATGCCGAGCGTCCCGCCAATCGTGAGAATCTGGCACTCTATCGGCGTGGTTATCTGTACTCCTGTCCTGCCCAGGTTAACGCCTTCTATGCACGTGTACGACAGGAGGAAGCGAATCGTCCCGTTGCCCGCTCCCGGCCCGAGAGGGCGCCGGAGCCCGAAACGGTCGATGCACCTCTGGCAGAGCGCGATGAGCAGGTCGAAGAGGCGCTGAGCCGGCGCAAGAGCAACGACTGCTACCTGCTTTTCACCATACGCAACCTGGGTGAAGCCCAGGAGGTCTGCCGCATGTCCGCCGAGGAGGGGGATACCCGCGCCCAGCGTCATATGGGTAGCATGGCCGAACTGGAGGGCCAGCTGGAGGAAGCGATGCGCTGGTATCGGCGTGCCGCCGATAGTGGCGATGCCCAGGCCCGCGAACGGCTCGAGGCGGTCGCGGCCGCGATACGCGACGCCGATGACGAGGATGCCCGATGAGGCGTCGGCGCGCTTTTCTTGGGCGCCGGCCCACGATCATGCTGCTGCTGGCGCTGTTGGTACTGCTGTTCTTTGGCGGCATGTGGCTGCTCTCTTCGCTTAACCTGCGCTATGCCGAGGGAGCCCTCACCAAGCTGCGTGAGCGGCAGGTCATGGAAACCTTCAATGCCAATCTCGACCGGATCGATGCCCATCATCGACGGATGGAGCAGAATGGCTGGGGGTTGTCCCGGGCCGCCGCGCTGCTGACCGGGATGGATGCAGGTGAGGCCGAGGTCTCCGGCATCCTGAAGCAGACCCTGGAAGAGTTTACCGACGCCAGTGGGGCCACCCTGTGGCTTCCGCGGTTGTCACGGCCGGTCGCCATGTTTGCCCATCGTGATGGCGAACAGGTGCTCGTCGAGCCCCTGAGGCGGGACTGGTTGCAGGCGGAAGCGTTACAGCCTCGCCTCGATACCTGGCGTGAAGGCAGCCGACAGCCCCACTGGACCGGGGCCTACTTCAAGCCGCATATCAACGACGCGGTGGTCAGTGTCAGCGTGCCGGTGCGCGATGCCGCCGGGCGAGTGGTGGGCATGGCTGCCAATGACTGGATCGCCGACGATATCATCCGCATGGTCAGCGGCGTGAAGGTCACGCCGAATACCTTCGCCTTCCTGGTGGACAAGGAAAATCGAAGCCTCACCAGCCTCGCGGTTGCCGAGGATCTGCAGCGTGCCCAGCGACTGATCGACGAGGTATCGGCCCTGAAGCTGCATCGAGAGATTGGTGCCCTGTCGGCGGGAGAGGGCATGAAGCGTCTTGATCTCACCCTGGCGGGCCAGCGCTGGTCGCTCTATCACGACGCGACCCGTGCCGGGATGGTGTTCGGCATTGCGGTGCCCCAGGCGGAAATCGATGCCGTTCTGGCGCCCATGCGCGGGGTCAATCTCCGTCTGCTGGCCGGCATCGGGCTGGCTCTGCTGCTTCTGGCCGGAGTTATCCTGTTCCTGGTGGCGGGACTGCTGCGCCAGTTACGCACTCTCTATACCGATCCGCTGACCGGGCTACCCAACCGGGCACGCCTGCTGACCGATCTCAGGGGCGCGCGCAAGGGCTCACTGATGTTGGTCAATGTCGACGGCTTCAAGCAGATCAATGATCTGTTTGGCCATCAGTGTGGCGATCGCGTGATCCAGCGCCTGGGCGCGAGTCTTCAGGCGTTGCTGGAGTCGCACAACTGCCATGATTGCCAGCTGTATCGCATGCCGGGTGATGAGCATGCGGTCTGGCTACCCGGCACCATGACGGACAGCTCCCTGCGTAGCATGGTTGAGGCTCTGCACCAGGCGCTGAGCGGGCTGCGGGTCGATTGGCGAGGGCAGGAGCTCCCGGTGCAGTTATCCCTCGGGGTGGCCTCGACCTGGCGGCTCGAGGCGGGTCAGGACACCCTGTTGTCATCGGCCAGCATCGCCCTCAAGCAGGCGCGTGTCGAGTCACGCCCCTATGTCTTCTATGACCCGGCCGTACAGGTGCGGCGCAACTATGGGCGCAACCTGGCCTGGGCCAACCGGCTGGGAGAGGCACTGGATGAGGGCCGGGTCGTCTCCTATTTTCAGCCGATCATGGATGCGGTGAGCGGGCGTGTCGAAAAGTTCGAGTGTCTGGTGCGCATGCTGGACCGGAATGGCGAGGTGGTCGGCCCCGGTGCCTTCCTGGAGGTGGCCCGACGCAGTCGACTCTATCATCGCCTGACACTGACCATGGCCGATCGCTGCCTGGTCGCGCTGGACGAGACGCCCCATGAGTTCTCGCTGAACCTTTCCAGCGAGGATATCGTCGACCCGGAGATCAGCGAGGCACTATTGGCCCGGGTGGCCGAGAGTGGCGCCGGCGATCGACTCATCTTCGAGATCCTCGAATCCGAGGGGATCGACAACTACACCGCCGTGAGCGCCTTTATCGTTCGTGCCAAGGCACTGGGGGTGCGGGTCGCCATCGATGACTTCGGCAGCGGATATTCGAACTTTGAGCACCTGCTGCGCCTCGACGTGGACCTGCTCAAGATCGACGGTAGCCTGGTGCGACAGCTCGACATCGACAGCGATGCCGAGACCCTGATCCGGGGCATCGTAAGCTTTGCCCGCGAGATGGGCATCGTCACGGTAGCGGAGTTCGTTCATAACGCCGCAGTACTGGAGAGGGTGCGGGCATTGGGCGTGGACTTCGCCCAGGGGGCCTGCATCGGTATGCCCGAGCCCCACCCGGAGTTCGCGCCCCCCATCGACGGAGCCCGTGCAAATCCTGTGAATTAGCCCCTGTCGGCGATGCAGGGGCTGCGCAAAAGCCTTACCATGAGCGCCCGCCGCCTTACAGCAGGCTCACCCGCCTTGCCATGGGGCCCTCGCCGACAAGGAATGCCATCATGCTGGATAGACTGCCCTTCCTGATCGGGTTGCGCTATGTGCGCGCCAAGCGCCGCAACCACTTTATCTCCTTTATCTCGCTGACCTCCATGCTGGGGCTGATGCTCGGCGTGGCCGTGCTGATCCTGGTGCTTTCGGTGATGAACGGCTTCGATCATGAGCTGCGCACGCGCATCCTGGGCATGGTGCCCCATACCAAGATCGAGTCGCGCACCGGCATGGTGGAGTGGGAGGCGCTGGCCGAGCGGCTGATGGAGCGCGAACGGGTCATCGGTGCCGCTCCCTACGTGGAGCAGCAGGGGATGTTCTCGGTGGGGGGGCGCAACGAAGGCGCCATGGTCAACGGTATCCACCCGGAGTGGGAGGACAGGGTATCGATCATCGGCGAGCACATGCGCCAGGGCAGCCTCGCCGACCTCGAGCCCGGCGAATGGAATATCGTGCTCGGCTCGATCCTGGCGCGGCGCCTGGGGGTCGGGGTCGGCGATCGCGTCACCCTGCTGGTGCCCGAGGCCTCGATCACCCCGGCCGGCGTCTTCCCGCGCCTCAAGCGCTTCACCGTCAGCGGTATCTTCAGTGTCGGGGCCGATCTCGACGCCGCCCTGGCCTATGCCCATATCGAGGACATGCAGACCCTGGCGCGACTGGGGGATGCCGTGGGCGGGCTGCGCCTGGAGCTCGATGACTTGTTCGCCGCCAGTGCCGAGACACGCGCGATCGTCAACGAGCTGGGGGCCGGCTACCGCGGTTACGACTGGACCTACTCCCACGGCAATCTCTTCCAGGCGATCCAGATGGAGAAGCGCATGATCGCGCTGCTGCTGACGGTGATCATCGCCGTGGCGGCCTTCAATATCGTCTCGACGCTGGTCATGGTGGTCACCGACAAGCACGCCGACATCGCCATCCTGCGCACCATCGGGGCCACGCCTCGGTCGATCATGGGCATCTTCGTGGTCCAGGGCCTGGCCATCGGCATCATCGGCATCCTGGTAGGGGTGGGGCTAGGCGTGCTGCTGGCGCTGACCATCTCCGACATCATCGACTGGGTCGAGACGGTGTTCGGAATCCAGTTCCTCGACGCCGGGGTCTACTTTATCAGCAACCTCCCTTCGCGACTCCACTGGGACGATGTGGGCAATATCGTCGCCTCGGCCCTGGTGCTGACCTTCTTCTCCACCCTCTATCCGGCATGGCGGGCCGCCCGCGTGCAGCCGGCGGAGGTGCTGCGCTATGAATAACGCTTCGAGCCCCAATCAGGAGATTTCCATGCAACGTACCTTCGGGCAGACGATGCTGGAGTGTCACGACCTGACGCGTATCTACCGCGAGGGTCCCCAGGACATCACCGTGCTCGATGGTCTCTCCCTTACCGTCAATGCCGGTGAGCGGGTCGCCGTCGTCGGCAGTTCGGGGTCGGGCAAGACCACCCTGCTCAACCTGTTGGGAGGGCTGGACCGGCCAAGCCGCGGTGAGGTGCGCATCGCCGGAGCGTCGCTGTCGAGCCTCGGCGAGGCGGCACTCGGGCGTTTTCGCAATCAGCATATCGGCTTCGTCTACCAGTTCCACCATCTGCTGGCCGAGTTCACCGCCGTCGAGAATGCGGCCTTGCCCCTGATCGTGCGGGGCCAGCGCAAGAGGGTTGCCGAGGCCGCTGCCCTGCAACTGCTGGAGAAGGTCGGCATGGCATCACGCGCCGACCACAAGCCCGGTGAGCTCTCGGGCGGCGAGCGACAGCGGGTGGCGATAGCCCGGGCGCTGGTCACCGACCCCAGCCTGGTGCTGATGGATGAACCCACCGGCAATCTGGATCAGCACACCGCGGCCGGGATCCTGGCATTGATGGATGAGCTGGCCCGCACCGCCGCCTGCGCCTTTGTCATCGTCACCCACGACCCGGCCCTGGCGGCCCATCAGGACCGTGTCCTGCGCCTCGATGAAGGACGCCTGAGCGAGCAACCACGCGGGTAGGCGACTCCTCAGAGTCCAGCTTGTCCAGGGTCACGGCGGCCGCCTCTCGAGGCGGCCGCTTGTGTTGGGGTGCAGAAGGCGGTGACCCCGGGGACTGAGGGGTTTACACCGCTAGAGGGTGTCGTCACAGCCGGTCCTGCGCCGGCGCCGGTGGCGAGCCTTCCAGCTTCGCGAGACCTGCCAGCGCCACAGTAGCCGCACCGCCAGGTTGCCGGTGAGGGCCAGCACCACCGCCATGACCACCGACCCGACCGCCAGGGCGGGCAGGATATCGCCGAGACGCTCGGCGACCCAGTGGGGGGAGAGGCGCTCGGGGGCTTCCCGGCCGGGGGTGTTCATCAACCAGGCCCCGAGGCGGTAGTTGGCATAGAAGATCAGCGGCATGGTCAGCGGGTTGGTGACCCATACCAGCCCTACCGAGAGGGGCAGGTTGCAACGTGCCAGCTTGGCACCACCGGCGGCGATGGCCATCTGCAGGGGGATCGGCAGCATGGCGCTGAACAGGCCCACCGAGAAGGCGTTGGCCACGCTGCGACGGCTCAGCACCCAGAGGGCGGGGTCGCCGATCAGGGCGCTCATGAAGCGTAGCGAGCGCTGACGCCTCAGGGCGTCCGGGTGTGGCATATAGCGCTGTAGCAGGCGGCGCGGCATGGGCACTGGTTCGTGGCATCGTGACCTGGCCTATTATCCATACAAGACTGCGGGGCCGCACCTGTGGTCTTCCTCGTCATGGGGCCTCGGCCCCGATTGCCGGAGCCGGGCAATGCCAAGAGGATGGGCCCTTCCCCTGGCCCTTGCCGTGCTGTCGGGTATCGGGCTGGGGGCCAATCCGCCGCCGGGACTCGCCGAAGGGTTGGGCCTGGCGCTGCTGGTGGCGCTGGCCCTGCGCCGGCGAGGTGCGGTGGCGGGCGTGTTGATGCTCGCCTGGATGGCGAGCGCCGTGCTGATCGTGCAGGGCGGGCAGCTTCCCTCCGGGCTGGGCGGGGTCGACCTGATGCTGGAGGGTCGGCTCGAGTCGGTGGTCGAGCGGGGCAGGGTGACACGACTCGGCGTCAGCGTGGAGCGTTGCCAACCCCTTCAGTCACACCGGCTGCCCTGTCGGCGCCTGAATCGGGTTCGTCTCAACGTCTATGCGCCGCCTCCCATGATGACCGGTGAACGCTGGCGGTTCACCGTCAGGCTGAGGCCGCCCGGTGGGCTCGCCAATCCCGGCGCCTTCGACTATCGCGCCTGGTTATGGCGTGAAGGCATCCAGGCCACCGGCTATGTTCGTCAGTCCCCGGCGCCGCAGCGACTCGCGGCGGCCTCTGGCGATCCGCGGCAGATGGCGCTGGCGCTGCTCGATCAACAGGAGCTTCCTTCCCGGGCGGGCCGCTGGCTGGCCGCGCTGACCCTGGGAGCCAGCGAGCGACTCTCCGATGGCGATTGGGCGCTGCTCAATGCCAGCGGCACCACCCATCTGATGGTGATCTCCGGGCTTCATGTGAGCCTGGTGGCGGGTGTCGTGCTGCTTCTGGGGCGAGGCGTGGCACGCCTGCTGACACCGGGGCGCTGGCGCCTGGCGGTGTGGCCCTGGTGGCTGGCGGCGCTGGGGGCGAGCGGCTATGCACTGCTGGCCGGGCTCGAGCCGCCGGCGCTGCGAGCCCTGGTCATGGCCCTGGTGGGCCTCTGGGTGGCGAGCGGGCGCCATGCACCGGGACCCTGGCAGGGGTGGTGGCTGGCACTCGCCGTGGTGCTGCTGCTCGACCCACTCAGTGCCTGGCGACCGGGACTGTGGCTCTCCTTCGCGGCGGTGGCCATGCTGATTCTGCTCTGGCAGGGCAGGCCGCGCCCGCGGGGAGTGCGTGGCTGGTTGTGGGGGCTGGTGCGCACTCAGCTGATGCTGGCCCCGGCGATGGCGGGTGCCGTGCTGCTGGCCTTCGAGCGCCTGGCGCCGGCCGCGCCGCTGGTCAATCTCATCGCGGTGCCGCTGGTAAGCAGCCTGCTGGTTCCCCTGGGGCTTCTGGGCTGGCTGTTGGCGCCCCTGCCGGGCGTGATGGCTGCCTGCTGGTGGCTGTTTGCCCGGCTGACGGATGGCCTGGCCCGGCTGCTGGAAGCGATGGTCGCATGGCTGCCGCTCTGGTATCCCGACCCGGGGCAGACATTGCCGGTGGCGCTGTCGCTGCTGGTGTTGGCCATGCTGTGGGGAGTGCCCGGCCTCGACAGGCGCCTGCGGATCGTCGCCACCCTGCTGCTGGGGCTGGTCCCGCTGCTCTGGCAAGCCCCACGCCTGCCGCCGGGGGAGGTAGAGGTCAGGGTCCATGACGTGGGTCAGGGGCTGCTGGTGGAGCTGCGAACCCGGGACTATCGGCTGCTCTATGATACCGGGCCACGTTTCGCGTCGGGGTTCACACCGCTGGAGACCCTGTGGCCAGGGGCACAAGCCTTCGACATGGTGATCCTCAGCCATGACGACAACGACCATGCCGGCGGGGTGGCGACGCTCCATACGCTGCACGACGTCGAGCGCTACCTGGGGCCGCCGGCCGCGCTGCCGGGGGAGTGGGTCGAGCCCTGTCTGGCCGGTCGTCAGTGGCGGCGTGATGACGTCGACTTTCGTCTGCTATGGCCGCCGGCCTCAGCCCAGGGGCTTCCGGACAATGAACGCTCCTGCGTGCTGGAGGTCACGGCGGGTGATCATCGCCTGCTGCTCAGCGGCGACCTGGGCAGGGAGCACGAGCGTCGCTTGCTCCACCAGGTAAGCGGCCCCGTGAGCGTGCTGCTGGCCGGCCATCATGGCAGCGCAACCAGTTCCGGAGCGGCGCTGGTCAAGGCGCTCGCGCCACGCCATTTGGTGTACAGCGTGGGGCGGCATAACCCCTTCGGCCATCCCGCTCCCGAGGTGGTCAGGCGCTTTCGGCGTGCCGGGGCCTGCCAGTGGAGTACCGGCCTTGACGGTGCCCTCACGTTTCGTCTCGGTGGGGGAGAGCTGGCGGGGCCGAATGCGGCACGCGCCGGCATCCGGCCCGGTGTCGATTGCGGGCCGCTTGCGTTAGAATCGCCGTAAAAGCGGTGGGATGACCGCGGCTACCGGAGAGGATGTGCGCATGGACATGATGGAGGCCCTGATCGCCGGGGGCTGGCTGATGCTGCCGCTGCTGGGTTGCTCGTTGCTGGCCACGGTCATCATCATCGAGCGTCTGTGGACCCTGCGCGCCGGGCGCATCGCCCCGCATGGGCTGGGCCAGGAGGTGTGCAGCCTGATTACCCGTGGCCAGGTCAACCTCTACTGGCTGGAGAGTCACTCACCCCTGGGCGGCGTGCTTGCCGCCGGCCTGCGCAACGCCGGACTCGGCCATGAGCAGGTCAGGTCGCGACTGACCGAGGCCGCCACCGCGGTGATTCACGATATGGAGCGCTTCCTCAACCCGCTGGGTACCATCGCGGCCATCGCTCCGTTGATCGGCCTGCTCGGTACCGTGGTCGGCATGATCGAGGTCTTTGCGGTGATCGTTGCGGGTGATGGGGCGAGTCGTACCGCCGATCTGGCCGGTGGCATCTCCCAGGCGCTGGTGACCACCGCCGCGGGCCTTACCGTGGCGATCCCCGCGCTGATGTTTCACCGCTACTTCCAGCGCCGGGTCGAGGACATCACCGTACGCATGGAGGAGCAGGCCGGCCAGGTGGTGGAGTTCCTGGCCCACCATGGCGGCGCCATCAGCCTGGCCGAAGGCCAGACCCCGGCCCGCGATGCCGAGCGCGTGGAGGCCGATGGTCGCCTGGCGCCAGAGGTGAGGCACCCGTGAGGTTTCCGCGACGACGGCGTGACCCCGTGGAGGTGAACCTCACCCCACTGATCGATGTGGTGTTCCTGCTGCTCATCTTCTTCATGGTATCGACGACCTTCGAGACGCGCCAGGCGCTCGAGCTCACCCTGCCGGAGTCGCTCTCCGGCAGGGCCGTCGAGCCTTCGCCGTTGACGCTGGTGGTCACCGCCGAGGGGGACTATCGGCTGGGCGCGCGCGTTCTGAACGCCGACTCCCTGGGGGCGGCCCTGGCCGATGAGGCGGATCAGGGGCGCGAGCATGGCCTGGTAATAGAGGCGGATGCCCAGGCCCGCCATGCCGACGTGGTGCGAGCCCTCGACCAGGCTGGCCTGAACGGCATTCAGCGCGTACGTATCGCCACCACGGAGCGTGCAGCGCACAACACCTCACCCAGACCAGCGGAGACACCGTGACTCCCATCGGGACTTCTCAACACGCTTCCCAGCAGTCGAGCCTGACGCTCTATCGCCGTCTGCTGCGCTATGTGCGCCCCTACTGGCGCTCCTTTGCCCTGGCCATCTTCGGCTACGCCATCTATGCCGCCTCCAGTACCGCCCTGGCGGAGATGATGAAGCGCCTGATCGACGGGATTCAGGAGCCCGACGCCGCCTTTCGACTGTTCCTGCCGCTGTTCGTGGTGGGGATGTTTGCCGCGCGAGGGCTGGGGACCTTCCTCGGCACCTACTTCATGAGCAATGTGGCACGCAACGTCGTGCATGTGTTGCGCTGCAATGTCTTCAATCACATGCTGCACCTGCCGGGGCGCTTCTTCGATAGCCACTCCAGCGGCCACCTGATCTCGCGGGTGACCTACCACGTCGAGCAGGTCACCGGCGCGGCCACCAAGGCGGTGACCATACTGCTTCGCGAGGGGCTCTTCGTGATCGGCCTGGTCATCTACCTGCTGTGGACCAACTGGATGCTGACCCTGCTGTTTCTGGCGGTGACGCCCTTGATCGGCGGGGTGGTGAGCTATACCAGCAAGCGCTTCCGGCGTCTCTCGGGGCGCATCCAGGCCTCCATGGGCGAGGTGACCCATGTGGCGTCAGAGGCGCTCTCGGGTTACCGGGTGGTGCGTACCCATGGCGCCGAGGCCTATGAGAAGGCCCGCTTCGCCAAGGTGAGTGACTACAATCGCCAGCAGAGCCTCAAGGAGGCGCTGACCAAGGCGGTCAGCACCCCGGTGATCCAGCTGCTGGTGGCCCTGGCCCTGGCGGTGCTGGTGTGGCTGGCCATGTCGCCGGCGCTGATGGCCAACATGACCGCCGGCGAGTTCGTGGCCTTCATTACCGCCGCCTCGCTGATGGCCAAGCCGGTGAGGCAGCTCACCGAGGTCAACAGCGAGATCCAGAAGGGCCTGGCCGCCTCGTCGGAGCTGTTCGGTCTGCTCGAGGAGCCGGCCGAGCCCGACGAGGGGACCCATGAGCCCGCAAGGCTTGCCGGTCGAGTCACGCTGGAGGGGGTGACCTTTCGCTACGCCGAGGGGCAGCCGGAGGTGCTGAAGGGCATCGATCTCGAGGTGGCCGAAGGCGAGATGGTGGCGATCGTCGGCCGCTCGGGCAGCGGCAAGTCGACTCTGGTGGGCCTGTTGCCACGCTTCTATCGCCCGAGTGTCGGGCGCGTGCTGATCGATGACGTTCCCCTGGATGCGTACCGCCTGGCGCCGCTGCGCCGCCAGATCGCGCTGGTCTCCCAGCAGGTGACACTGTTCAACTCAAGCATCGCCGCGAATATCGCCTATGGGGTGGAGAACCCCGATCCGGCGGCCATCGAGGCGGCGGCCCGCTCTGCCCATGCCCATGAATTTATCGAGCGCCTGCCCCAGGGGTATGCAACGGTCGTCGGCGACAACGGCGTGATGCTCTCCGGCGGGCAGCGTCAACGGCTGGCCATCGCCCGGGCGATCTTCAAGGATGCGCCGCTGCTGATCCTCGATGAGGCCACCTCGGCGCTGGATACCGAGTCCGAGCGTCATATCCAGGCGGCACTGGAAGAGGTCTGCAAGGGGCGCACGACGCTGGTGATCGCCCATCGTCTCTCCACCATCGAGCGCGCCGACCGTATCCTGGTCATGGAGCAGGGCGAGATCATCGAGCAGGGCAGTCATGCCGAACTGCTGGCGCGTGACGGCGCCTATGCGGCCCTGCATCGCCTGCAGTTTCAGGAGGCCGATCCGATATGAGGATCTTGCAGGACGGCGCGATGGCGACCATTGTGGCGGCCCTGCATCGCCTGCAGTTTCAGGAGGCCGATCCGGCATGAGCCAGCTTGGCGAGCGCTGGCTTAGGGCCGCCTACCGTGGAGACGCCTGGCTGGCGGCACTGAGGCCACTGGAGATGCTCTATCGCTGGGGGGTGCGTCGGCGTGCCGCCGCCTATGCCAGCGGTCGCAAACCGGTCTGGCGGGCGCCGGTGCCGGTGGTCGTGGTGGGCAACCTGACCCTGGGTGGAACCGGCAAGTCGCCGCTGGTGGCCTGGCTGGTGGAGCACCTGAACGGGCAGGGCTGGCGGCCGGGTATCCTGTCGCGGGGCTATGGCGGGCAAGGGGCTGAGTATCCGCAGCTGGTCGAAGCAACGACGCCCGCCGCCGTCTGCGGAGATGAGCCGCGCATGCTGGCCGACCAGACCGGGATGCCGGTGGTCGTTGACCCCGAGCGTCCCCGCGGTGCCCGACGCCTGCTCGAGGCCGGCTGCGATATTCTGGTCAGCGATGATGGCCTGCAGCACCTGGCCCTGGGGCGTGATCTGGAGCTGGTGGTGGTGGATGGGGTGCGCGGCTTCGGCAACGGTCGCTGCCTGCCGGCGGGGCCGCTGCGCGAGCCGCTGTCGCGGCTGGAGAGCATCGATGCGATGCTGGTCAATGGCGAGCCTCGGGTAGCGTTGCCCCTGGATGGCCGGCGCATGACGCTGGTGCCATCCGGCTGGCGCCGCCTCGCCGATGGCAGGCGCTACCCCATCGATGAGGCGCCCTTTACGGGACCGGTCCATGCGGTGGCCGGCATCGGTCGGCCGGCGCGTTTCTTCGACACCCTCAGGGGGCTTGGCGTCGAGGTGATCCCGCACCCGTTCGGCGACCATCATCTCTTCCGCGCCGATGAACTCCATTTCGAGGATGGCCGACCGCTGGCGATGACCGCCAAGGATGCCGTCAAGTGCCGTGACCTGGCGCCCGATGACAGCTGGGTGCTGGAAGTCGAGGCCTTGCCCGAATCAGGCTTCGTGGACTGGTTCGACGACTGGCTGGCCGGTGCGGCTGCCATGCCGCCCCGGCAGCCGGGGAGTCAAGAATTCGCGAGACGAGCCGATGTCGGCTCGCCACAACAGTGAAGGGGAAAACGATGGACAAGGAGCTGCTGGCTTTGCTGGTCTGCCCGATGTGCAAGGGTAAGCTCAAGTATCGTCGCGAGGAGGAGGAGCTGCACTGCCTCTATGATGGCCTGGCCTATCCGGTCCGCGACGGCATTCCGGTCATGCTGCCCGAGGAGGCGCGACAGCTCTCCGTCGACGAGAAGCTGCATGACTCTCCCGGACGCACGGGGGAGCGCTGATGGCCGAGGCCAGGAGCAAGGCTGACCGGGAGTTCATTGCGGTCATTCCGGCACGCTTTGCCTCGTCACGACTGCCCGGCAAGCCGCTGGCCGAGATCGCGGGCGAACCGATGGTCGTGCATGTCTGGCGGCGTGCCTGTGAGAGTGGTGCCAGCCGGGTCGTGGTGGCGACCGACGATCCGCGTATCGCCCAGGCCATGGCGCCGCTGGGTGCGGAGGTGGTGATGACGCGGGCGGACCACCCCTCAGGTACCGACCGGCTGGCCGAGGTGGCCGAGCAGCTGCGGCTCGATGGGGATGCCGTGCTGGTCAATGTTCAGGGCGATGAGCCGCTGATCCCGCCGGCATTGATCGACCAGGTCGCCGAACGGCTGTTCGATGATCCGGGTGCCTCGATCGCCACGCTGGCCGAGCCGATCACCGAGGCGGCGGTCCTGTTCAACCCCAACGTGGTGAAGGTGGTGCATGGCCAGGATGGTCGAGCGCTCTACTTCTCGCGCGCTCCCATCCCATGGGATCGAGAGTCCTGGGGTAGGGAGTTTTGGGGTGGGAAATCCGAGGGGGGCGAGGCCATCGCGGGGGGGGCCGGGGTGCTAGAGGGTGACGCCTGGCTGCGCCATATTGGCCTCTATGCCTACCGGGCCGCCTTCCTCGCCGAGTATGGTAACTGGTTACCGTCGCCCCTGGAGCGTCTCGAGCAGCTGGAGCAGCTGCGAGCACTACATCATGGGCATGCCATCCAGGTGGCGCTGGCCCGTGAATCCCACCCTGCCGGTGTCGATACCGCAGAGGATCTAGCCCGGGTACGGGCACTGCTGGAGCAGGAAAAACCCCAAGGAGGAGTCTGATGCGCGTCCTGTTCGTTTGTCTGGGCAATATCTGTCGTTCGCCTACCGCCGAAGGGGTGTTTCGGCGCCAGCTAGAGGCTCGGGGCCTGGACCAGCGTGTCGACGTCGACTCCTGTGGCATCGCCTCCTGGCACGAGGGCAAGGCGCCGGACCCCCGTTCGCAAGAGGCGGCGGCAAGACGCGGCATCGACCTCTCCTCATTGCGTGCCCGGCAGCTGAAGGGCGACGATTTCCACGCCTTCGACTATCTGCTGGCCATGGACCATGACAACCTGCGAGCCATGCGTGAGCAGGCGCCCGAGGGACTCGAAGCTCATATGGGGCTCTTCCTCGAGTTTGCGGGTCATCCGAATGTTGCCGTTCCGGACCCCTACTATGGCGGCGAGGATGGCTTCGAGGAGGTGCTTGATCTGATCGAGCGCGCCGCCGATGGCTTGCTCGAAGACATCGTTGCGCGCCTGGAGTCACGCCCTTGATGTCGACCATCAGGAGGCAATGGGATCTGAGCCATGCCAATACGCTGGGGCTGCCCTGTATCGCCGAACGCTTCGTGGCACCCGACAGCGTCGAGGCGCTCAGGGACGCGCTGGCCGGGGCGCGTGAGCAGGGTTGGCCGGTTACGCTGCTGGGTGGGGGGAGCAATCTGATCCTGCCCGAGCACCTGCCGGGCCTGGTGGTGCAGCCTGCCATGGCCGACTGGTGGCAGGAGGAGGAGGGCGATGGGCGCGTGCGAATCCATGCCGAGGCCGGAGTCAACTGGCATCGGCTGGTGATGGCGCTGGCCGCTCGTGGCCTATGGGGCATCGAGAACCTGGCGTTGATTCCCGGTCACTGTGGCGCCGCGCCGATCCAGAACATCGGCGCCTACGGGGTCGAGCTGGCCGATGTGCTCGAGGCCGTGGAAGTGCTTCATCTGGCGGATGGCAGCCTGACCTGGCTTTCCCCCGAGGCGTGCGAGTTTGGCTACCGTGAGAGCATCTTCAAGGGCGCGCTGGCAGGGCGGGTGGTGATCACGCGCCTGGTGATGCGCCTGTCGCGTCAGGCAGAGCCTCGCCTGGGCTATGGTGACCTGTCGAGCCGTGTCGGGGTAGCGCCCTCGCCGCAGGAGGTGGCCGAGGCGGTGTGTGCCATTCGCCGCGAAAAGCTGCCCGACCCCGCAGAGCTGTGCAATGCCGGCAGCTTCTTCAAGAACCCCCGGGTAGCGGCCGAGAAAGCCGAGCGCTTGTTGGGCGAATACCCCGAGATGCCACACTTTCCTCAGCCGGATGGTCGGGTCAAGCTGGCCGCCGGCTGGTTGATCGACCGCTGTGGTCTCAAGGGGTGGCGCGATGGCCACTTCGGCGTTCACCAGCGCCAGGCGCTGGTGCTGGTCCACTTCGGTGGTGGCAGCGCTCGAGAGCTGCTCGACTTCGCGGCCCGGGTGGCGGGTAGCGTCCGCGAGCGGTTCGGTGTCGAGCTCCAGCGTGAGCCGCGACTGGCTGGCTGAGCCTACGTCTCAAGCCGAATAAACGACAACGCCCGCAGCCAAAGGCTGCGGGCGTTGTTCGTCAGGCCTGGGAGTAGGCGTTAGCCCTGCTTGCCCTCCTGGGCCTTGGCCTCCTGCTCGCGACGCCGGATCTCACGCGGGTCATTGTGGGCACGGCGACGACGGCGGCTGGCACGGCTGGGTGCTGCACTCTCCTTGGCCTCGGCTGCGGGCTTCGCCTCGGCCTTAGCGGGCTCCTTCTCAGTCGGCTCAGTGTCGGCCTTGGCGTTCGGCTTCTCGGTAGGCTGGCTCTTGGCCGGCTGGCTGTCGCCCGCTGCCTGGGCGGTCGGCTGCTTGGCTGCTACCGGCTCGGCCTCTTCCGGCTTGGCGTCGGCCTTGGCGGACGGCTTCTCGGCAGGCTGGCTCTTGGCCAACTGGCTGTCGCTCGTTGCCTCGGCGGCCGGCTGCTTGGCTGCTACCGGCTCGGCCTCTTCCGGCTTGGCGGACGGCTTCTCGGCAGGATGACTCTTGGCCGGCTGGCTGTCGCTCGCTGCCTCGGCGGCCGGCT
>NZ_JADNRL010000025.1:192786-235320 GCF_015595025.1 Halomonas sp. KAO | reverse complement strand
ATCTTGCGATCTATGACGAGTCGCTTGCCTTGATGGTTCTGTGACATGATCACCGAGCCATCGACAAGCGCCCACATGAATTACCTGATCGATTGTTAAAGAGCGGCTCACGTCTCGTTGAGAGCGGAGCATCTCGCTTGCTGTCGTGCCGTCGCTTTCGTTAATTACCGAAGAAGCGGCGGTCTCGCCAGCGCCCTGCGAGGAAGGCGTATTCTACGTGACTGGCTGTCGTTGTCAACCCGGCGAAGCATTCCGAGGAACCTTGCGAGTGACCGACACCTTTCGACATTCAACCCTTGAAGGGTCGTTTCGAGAGGATCGCCGCGGAGGCCTTGAAGCCGCCGTCACGAGTGGCGCACATTCTAGCGAATCTGCTGCGACTGTCAACCGGTGATTTTCGACGCCTTGCGAAAAAAACCATTGCAGAACAGCCACTTCTGCCACTTCTACCGCCTGCAACGTTTGCCCGTCGCCGGCAGCGGATGCGTACTTTACGGCTTTCCCCGCGGGCCCGCAAGGCCTTCCTGTAAAAAAGTCTCAGGGACCTGATAAATGGTCGAAGCCACCCTCTCAGCGCCTGACCTCAAGCCTGATGGTGCCGGAGCCGCCACCCACGTCCCAGGCCCTGACACCTAGGCCATAGCGACCGGCTTCCAGGAACTGGGTAAGGCGCGACCCGAGGCCAAGCCCATCGGCATCGTCGTTCTCTATCTCGACCCCATTTCCACTCAGGCTCAGTATCGTATCGACTGTCGGCGAGGTCGCTTCGAGCACAATCGTGGCGTCCTCTTCCAGCACCAGCTCGTAATCAAGCACGCCCCCGGGACTCAGGCTACCGACCACAGCGTCGCCGACCCTAACCTCGCCGCCATTGCGTAGTTCACCCTCGATGGCCTCACCGGCCACTTCCAGTCTGTAGGCCCCAGCCCCCGAATAGCTCTGGGCTTCCAGGGTATAGCTGCCCGGCTCGAGCACTGCCGACAGCAGCGCATCGAGGTTTCCGCCACTATCATCATCGCTGATATCGATACCATTGCCATGCAGGCGAAGCACGGCATCGAAGCTCGATGAGCCCAGCATCACCCTGACTCCCGCCGCCTCCTCCAGTGTCAGGCGATAACTGTTGGGGCCGCTGCCATCCAGAATGCCAACCAGGCTCTCTTCCAGCAGGATTTCCCCATCGTTGCGAAGCTCACCCTCGAAGGCAGAGCGCTGCATCTCGAGAGTGTAGTCACCCCCTGCGGCACCATAGCCCGACACCTGGACCTCATAGCGCCCCGGCAACAGCACGGTTTCCAGCAGTGCATCCGTGCCATTGATGCCTCCGCCACCATCATCATTGCTGAGGCTCTGCCCCTCGCCATCCAGGCTCAGCAGCGCATCGAACTGTGCCGAGCTCAACTCGATGGAAATCTCGGAAGGTTCGTCGATATCCAGGCGGTAGCGGTTACGCGCCCCGCTTTCGAGGACCCCGGTAATGCTGTCGCCTCCCCGCAGCGGCCCCTCATTGCGCATCCCGGTGGACAGATCGTCGGCGCTGGCCAGCAGCCGGTAGGCGTTACCCAGCACCAGGGTGTCACCTCCACATCCACTCGTCGCAGTCAGCGCATTGTCGGTGGCTGCAGCGGCGACCTCGACCCGATAGTCTCCCGGCTCCAGGTATGCCTCCAGGCGCTGCTCTTCGTCGGCACAGACCTGAACACGCTCTTCGCGCCCTTCACCATGCAGAGACAGTGCAAGAGCGCCGCCACTCGACAGCGCGAGGTCGAGACGACCCGCCTGTTCGAGTGTTATGACGTGACTCGCCTTGCCATCCTCACCGAGCGACCCGGTCAACGGCGTATCGAGGATCAGCTGCTCAGCCGAAGCGTGAGCCTGTGCCACGAGACGATAGGGGCCAAAGGAGGTCGCATCGCCGCCATTCACCACGACCAGCGTGCACGCCTCATGATCCGCACCTACCAGCAACGACGGCGACTCCCCCTCGGCGACTCCACGCAGGCTCCCACTCTTGTCGAACGCCGTCAGCACCCCGGGGAAGGCAGCATCCAGCACATAGGATGTCACCCCATCAGTCGCCTCGCCTGGGCAGATCCAGTGCGGGGAGTAGCGAGCCCCATCGTTGAGATTGATGGAGCTGGCTGTCGTCAGCTCTCCGCTTAGCGCATCGCCGACCGTCGCCTCCGGGGCCGACATGAAGCGAGCCTCTTCGGGCTGCCGCTCACTGCACCCCGCCAGCAGGGCAAGGCCCGCTACCACGGCAACCACCTTTCCGTGAAGACCAAGCCCCTGACGATCAGGCCCCGCCACCTTCCCGGCGTTCGATATCCTATCCTGCACGCACATGCTCCTTGTGTATCGAGGGAAGGGCCCCTCGCGATACGCCAACTATACCCCAATGGTACCCCTGCATCTCATGGCATTTCAGGCGTCTCCCAGACACCGGGCCGTCGCAATGCATACCCTGGCCCTCACTGCCGGGCAGAACTCCCGATCACATCGTCGGCATGGCGCACGATGACCACCAGTTCACGGGGGCCGTGAACACCATAGGCCAGGGTCTGCTCGATATCGGCGGTCTTGCTGGGGCCGGAGATCAGCAGCGCATTGGTCGGCATGCCGCTTGCCCAGCCATGCTTCTCGATCACGTCGAAGAAGGTGTCCTCCAGCGTCCTCCCGTCCAGCACCGCGATATGCAGCGGTGGCACCAGGCTGATCAGTCGCGGTTCATCCGGCGTGGGCCATAGCCACAGGCTGCCCGTCTCGGCGATGGCGCCACGGGTCGAGGTCAGGCCGGCATCGACATCATCGAACTGCTCACGCTGCCACTGTTCGATATCGCGATCGACGTCGACCAGCTCCACCTCCGCATTGACCAGGGCCCGGCGCGCCTCGACGGCGACCGGATGCTGTTTGCCCAGGGCCAGGCGGCGCACCCCCTTGTCGACAAGCACCTTCGCCAGCACATCGGTCCAGTCCTCCTCGGCGGCATGGACCACCTCGCCGTGCACCGAGCCAATCCAGCGCTCGAAGCGCACCAGCCGCTCCTCCCGGCTCCAGCCGCGGCCGGTCACCACGGCAAAGTCGCTATCGGGGGCACTCAACGCCCCATCCGCACGCTCCCGCAGCCGCTTGAGAATCGCATCCCGAGCACTCATCAGCGCTCCTCCTTGTCGGTCTTGGCTGCCTGATGCTGCTTGACCAGCGCATGCAGGGTAGTGGTCGCCGGCCTTGGTGCGCTGCGATGCTGCGTCCAGGCACCCAGCCTGGCAGGCGTCAGCGCCCGCAGCCTGCCGGCCACCGAGGTGCCGGCGCGCCAGGCCGCAGGGTGTGTCGCCAACCACTGGAACCCCTTCCAGGCGGCCACTTCCTTGCGGGTTCGCTTGATCCCGGCACCGGCCACATTGCCGCGCCCCTCGCCGACCGATTCTCGGCGCAGCCGCACCAGCAGGTCGGGGATCGGGATCTTCACCGGACAGACCTCGCCACAGGCGCCGCACAGACTCGACGCCGTGGGCAGATCCCGGGTCTCCTCCAGCCCCATCAGATGGGGTGAAAGAATGCTGCCGATGGGACCGGGGTACGTCGTGCCGTAGGCATGCCCTCCCACACGCGTATAGACGGGGCAGTGATTCATGCAGGCGCCGCAGCGAATGCAGCGCAGGGTATCGAGCAGCTCATTGTCCTGGTAAATGCTGGAGCGACCGCTGTCCACCAGCACCAGATGCACCTCCTTCGGACCATCATGCTCCCCCTCCTTGCGGGGCGAGCTGATCATGTTGAAGTAGGTGGTGACATGCTGACCGGTGGCCGAGCGGGTGAGCAGCGAGTAGAGAGGCGGCACATCGCGCAGATGCTCGACCACCTTCTCGATACCCGTCACCGCCACATGCACCGGAGGCACCGTGGTCGTCATCCGACCATTGCCTTCGTTTTCCACCAGGCACAGGGTGCCGGTCTCGGCGACCGCGAAATTGACTCCGGAGACCCCTACACCGGCGGCCATGAAGCGTTCGCGCAGCTGCTGCCTGGCCGCCGCCGTCATGGCATCGACGTCCCGGGTACGCTCGGTTCCGGTCTTGTCGTGCATGATCTCGGAGATCTCATCGGTATTGAGATGGATCGCCGGCATGATGATATGGGAAGGGGTCTGCTGGTTGAGCTGCACCAGGTACTCACCGAGATCCGACTCCAGCGCCTCGATCCCGGCCTCTTCCAGATGCGCGTTGAGATGCATCTCCTCGGAGACCATCGACTTGCCCTTGATCACCGAGGTCGCGCCATGGTTCTCGCAGATGCCACGGATGATTCGGCAGGCTTGCTCCCCGTCTTCGGCCCAGTGCACCTTGATGCCATTGGCCTCGCAGTTGGCCTCCAGCTTCTCCAGCAGGTCAGGCAGCCTGGCAAGCGCCCGCAGGCGAATGTTGGCGCCCAGCTCACGCAGGGCATCCAGGTCCCAGTCATCGAAGCTGTCGAGACGCTTGGCCATCAGGCCATCCATCGCCTTGCGGAAGTTGGCGCGTATCTGGGGATTTCCCAGGGCATCGTGAGCCTGGCGATGGAATTCACGGGGAGTATAGGTTTGAACGCCGGCCGTCTGTTCGCTCATGAGGTCCTCCGCCACAGGTAACTGGCGATATGCTCGCCCTTGACCGCCTTGCCCTGCTGCTCGAAGCGACCCCCGATGTTCATCATGCAGCCGCAGTCAGAGGTGATGAAGCGGCGCGCCCCGGTCGCCTCGATGGCCCGGGCCTTGTCTTCCACCATGGCGGCCGAGACCTCGGGGTGACGCACGGCAAAGGTGCCACCGAAACCACAGCACTCGCTGGCCCGCGCCTGCTCGACCAGCTCCACCCGCCCCAGCGCTGCCAGCAGGGCGGGACCGGTGTCGGCCAGCCCCATTTCACGGCGGGCGCTGCAGGAGGTATGCATGGCGACCTTCTCGGGCTCGCCGCGATCCTCGAGGTCGAGATGGCAGACGTGGACCAGGAACTCGGTCAGTTCAAAGATGCGCCCGGCCACCTCGCAGGCCTGCTCCTCGAGATCGGTACCGGCGAAGAGCTGGGGGTAGTGCTTGCGCATCATGCCGCCGCAGGAGCCCGAGGGCACGATGATCGGCCAGGGGCCGGGGAAGAGATCGAGTTGCGCCGCCGCCACGGCACGGGCCTCATGATGATAACCGGAGGTATAGGCCGGCTGGCCACAGCAGGTCTGGTCCTGGGGAAACAGCACCTCGATTCCCTCACGCTCCAGCAGCCGGATGGCATCCATCCCGGCCTCTGGATAGAGAAGGTCGATCAGGCAGGTGCCGAAAAGATAGACCTTGTCCGGCCTCGGCGGATAGAGCTTGACGGCAGTCATCGGCGATTCCTTTATCGGCTGGCGAGCCAGGTGTTTTGGTAAAATGGTAAAACCAATTTTTTCCAGATGAGTTGGCGGACATTAAGGAGACTCATACGACAGTGTCAAACGAGACCCGCCGTTTTTTTCCTTGCTCCCTGCCTAGACATTAGTCTAGTTCTCTACCTGGCGGCTCCAACCTTTTGAAATTGTGAGACTCTTTTTGAAACTGAAAGAACTCTTTCGCACTCTCGAAAAAACCACACCGATGATTATTGGTATTACCAATATCTTGCCGTAAGATGCCGTCAACCCTATCTTATCTACCTCACCAGCCGCCGGAACCTCACCATGGCCTACCCTCCCCTGCGCCAACCACGTCTGGCCGACGTGATCACCGAACGCCTCGAAGCGATGATTCTGGAGGGCAGCCTCCAGCCCGGCCAGAAGCTGCCCCCCGAACGCGAGCTGGCCGAACGCTTCAGCGTCTCACGCCCCTCGTTGCGCGAGGCGATCCAGAAGCTGTCGGCCCGCGGCCTGCTGATCAGCCGCCAGGGGGGCGGCACCTTCGTCAGCAAGGAGCTCAACAGCGGCTATAGCGACCCCTTGCTGGAGATGCTGTCACGTCACGGTGAGTTTCATCTGGATCTGCTGGAGTTTCGCGATGCCATGGAGGGCATCTCGGCCTACTACGCCGCGCTGCGTTCGACCCCCACCGACAAGGCGCTGCTGATCCGTCGTTTCGAGGAGCTCGAAGCCTGCTTCCAGGGGCACGATCCTGTCGAGGAGGCCAAGGCCGATGCGGCCTTCCACCTGGCGATCGCCGAGGCCGCCCACAATGTGCTGCTGCTGCACACCATACGTGGCATCTTCCATCTGCTGGAGCGCAGCATCGCCGACAACCTCGCCCATCTGTTCGAGCGGCCGGAAGCTCGCCCCCAGCTGATGCTCCAGCACCGCGCCCTGCTCGACGCCATCCTCGAGGGGCGCGCCGAAGACGCCAGGGCCCGCGCCCACGAGCACCTGGTATTCGTCGAAGAGGGACTGCTCGAGATGGAGCGCGCCGAGACTCGGGCCCAGCGCGCCCTGCGTCGCGCCCAGCGAGTGCCGGGTACACGCCGTGATGGCGATGCCTGAAAGCGGGCCCGGTCGCCGCCCCTCAGCGCCAGAACGAGACGCCCTGAACGAGCAGCTCTCGCAACACCGGCCAGGGCGGCAACCAGGGCAACAGGTTGGCCCCGGCGGCGAGCATCACCAGGGAGTTGCCGGGTGAGCGCCAGTCCAGTGGCTTGAGCGCGGTACCGAAGGAGCGCTTGATACGCCCCCCGGTGAGATCGACGCTGTAGAGCTCATCGAGCAGCAGGTGGAGCACGAAACCCAGCGCAAGCGCCACGCCATGGCCCCAGGCCATGGCACCGGGTTGTGCCAACAGGCGGTAGCTGAGCGCCGTGGTCGACAGGCCACAGAAGGCCGCCGCCAGCAGCGAGTGCCAGATGCCGCGATGTACGGTGAGGCGAGCGAACAGGGCGCCGGCGAGGTGACGTACCCCCAGGTAGAGGGCGCCACAGGCCAGCAGCAGCCCCCCCGTGGAGAGCCGCCCTTGTAGCACCAGGGCCCCGGCCACCACCGCCGGCACGGCCAGCAGGTTGAATACCAGCCGGATCGCTCGTGAGCTGTCGGCGTCGATATCGGGCAGGATGCCGCCGAGGGTCACCAGCGCCAGCACGGGCAGTGCCTGCCAGACATCCCACAGCCCCGCCTGCCAGCCACCGTGGGCAACCACGGCTCCGCCGGCGGCGGCCACGCCAAGGTGGGTGCGGAAATTGGCCATGCCGGAGCGGCCCTCAAAGAGCTGGATAAATTACCAGATTATCGCTCGCCCGGGCATGCAGAAACAATGGGTTAGTAAATTAATCGTCGCTCGAGGCCAGATACTCGTCCTTGAGTCTTACATAGTTGCCGGCGGTGTAGGGAAAGAACTCTCGCTCCTTCTCCTTCAGGGGACGCAGCGCCTTGGCCGGATTGCCGGCATAGACATGGCCGCTCTCGAGCCGCTTGCCAGGCGTCACCACGGCACCGGCGGCGATGATGACCTCATCCTCCACCTCGGCCCCATCCATGACGATGGCCCCCATGCCCACCAGGATACGACTGCCCAGGGTGGCCCCATGGAGTATCGCCTTGTGCCCGATGGTCACATCATCGCCGATGGTCAGCGGAAAGCCGCCGGGATTGAAGTCGCTGGCGTGGGTGATATGCAGCACGCAGCCATCCTGCACGCTGGTGCGGGCGCCGATACGGATACGATGCATGTCGCCACGGATCACCGCCATGGGCCATACCGAGCAGTCGTCACCCAGCGTCACATCGCCGAGCACCAGGCTTGCCGAGTCGATATAGACCCGCTCACCAAGGCTCGGGCGCTTGCCTTTCCAGGGCCGTATGGCCTTCGAGTCGCTCATCATGATCTCCTCATCTTCGATCGGGCGGGGCTCAGACCAGCCCGGCCACCAATACTACCAGCGTCAACGGAATGGCAATCCAGCGGGTCACCATCCGCCACAGCGCAAAGCCGCTATCGCTCACCCCCAGGGCACGACGCGCCGTGGACTCCGGCAGCACCCAGGCGGCAAAGATGGCAATCAGCATCCCGCCCAGCGGGAGGAAGATCTCCGGGGGGATGGTGCTGACCAGTTCGAAGCCGTTCATGCCGAACAGCGGTCGCCACTCGGCCAGGCTCGAGAAAGAGAACACCGTCAGCAGCCCCAGCAGCCACACGGCCAGGCCTACCAGAGCCGCGGAGACCCCACGCTGCAGCCCCAGTCCCTGCAGGGTGACGACCATGGGCTCGGCCAGATTGATCGACGACGTCCAGGTGGCCAGCAGCAGCAGCAAAAAGAAGAAGCTCAACCATAGCGCGCCCCAGGGCAGCTCGGCGAAGGCGATGGGCAGGGTGACGAACATCAGGCCGGGTCCCTCACCGGGGTCCATGCCCTGGGAGAACACCACCGAGAAGATCGCGATACCGGCCAGCAAGGCCACGGTAACATCGAGGACCGCCACCGCCCCGACGGCACGCGGCAGGCTCTGGTGGTCCGGCATGTAGGCCCCATAGGCCATCAACGCACAGGCACCCACGGCCAGGGTGAAGAAGGCGTGCCCCATGGCGTGCATCACCACCAGCGGGGTCACCGCCGAGAAGTCGGGTCGAAACAGCCACGCCAGCGCGGTACCGAAGCCGCTGGTGGTGGTGGCATACCCCGCCAGCATCAACAACAGCAGATAGAGTAGCGGCATCAGCACGTTGTTGAGGCGTTCGAGTCCCTTGGCCACGCCGGCAGCCACCACCAGTATGGTCATCAGCAAAAACAGGGTGTGATTGAAGATCATGCGCCCGGGGTCGGCCAGGAAGGCCTCGAAACCGGCACCGACCTCGGCGGGCGCGGCGCCCCGAAACTCGCCATTGATGGAAGCCACCAGAAACTCGATGGACCACCCGGACACCACCGAATAGAAGGAGAGGATGCAGAACACCGTCAAGGCGCCGAACAGCCCCAGCAGCCGCCAATGGCGGCTGGCTCCGGCCGCCGCGGCCAGATGCCCCAGCGACGCCACCGGGCTGCGCCGCCCGGCTCGGCCCACCATGATCTCGGCCATCATCACCGGCAGCCCCAGCAGCAGCACGAAGGCCACATAGAGCACCAAGAACACCGCCCCGCCGTTCTCGCCGGTGATATAGGGGAAGCGCCAGATATTGCCCAGCCCCACCGCCGCCCCGGTAACCGCCAGGATAAAGGCGCGCCGCGTGCTCCAGCGCTCCAGCGTCTCGCTCATCTTTGCATCTCCCGAAACACGGCGTGCGCCGCCCGCACGCTTGAAAGCCAGCAAGCCTAGCAGCCCGACTCACGGCGGCAAACCCTGGCGACGCACATTGAAACCCGACGCCTCCGCCCGCATCTTAGGGAAGGATCCCACTTTCTTCCCGAGGTATGCATGTCCCGCAACCCCCTGCTCGAGACCCATGAGCTCCCTCCCTTCGAGGCCATTCGCCCCGAGCACGTGGTGCCAGCCATCGATGAGCTGCTCGCCGAGAACCGTCAAGCCATCGAGGCACTGGTCGAGCGGGCCGAGCGGGAGCCACCCAGCTGGCAGAGCCTCGCCGCTCCCCTGGAGTCGCTGAATGACCGTCTGTCGCGTGCCTGGTCACCGGTCTCCCACCTCAATGGCACCATGAACAACCCCGAGCTGCGCGAGGCCTATCAGGCCTGCCTGGGCAAGCTCTCCGACTACAGCACCTGGCTCGGCCAGCACGAGGGGCTGTTCCGTGTCTGGCAGGCCCTCAAGGAGGGGGCGGCCTGGGAAGCTCTCGACGCGGCCCAGCGGCGTACCGTCGACAACACCCTGCGCGACTTCCGTCTCGCCGGCGTCGATCTGCCTGCCGAGAAGAAGCGCCGCTATGGCGAGATCAAGGCGCGACTCTCCGAGCTCTCCAACACCTTCTCCAACCAGCTGCTCGATGCCACCCAGGCCTGGCACCTGGAGCTCGCCGACGAATCCCGCCTGGCCGGCCTGCCGGAGAGCGCCCTGGCCACCCTGCGCGCCAACGCCGAGGCCAAGGGGGAAACCGGCTACCGCATCACCCTGGACTTCCCCAGCTTCTTCCCGGTGGTCACCTACGCCGATGATCGCGAACTGCGCCGCGAGGTCTACACCGCCTTCGTCACCCGCGCCTCGGACCAAGGCCCTCACGCCGACCAGTACGACAACGCCCCGCTGATGGAGGAGATACTCGCTCTGCGCCACGAGCTGGCCCGGCTGCTGGGCTTTGCCACCTACGCCGACTACTCGCTGGAGACCAAGATGGCCGAGTCTCCGGCCGAGGTGCAGCGCTTCCTCGAGGACCTGGCCACCCGTGCGGTCCCCCAGGCCCGCCAGGAGTTCGCAGAGCTCGAGGCCTTCGCCGCTCAGCAACTGGGCATGAACCATCTCGAGCCCTGGGATATCGGCTACGTCAGCGAGAAGCTCCGCGAGGCGCGCCACGCCATCAACGAGGAGCAGCTGCGGCCCTACTTTCCCGCCCCCCGTGTGGTCGATGGGCTGTTCCAGGTCGTCGAGCGCCTGTTCGGCATCACCTTCCGCGAGGACGAGCAGGCGCCGCGCTACCACCCTGACGTGCGCTTCTTTCGCATCCTCGAGAACGGCGAGGCGATCGCCGGCTTCTATCTGGACCTCTATGCCCGCGAGGGCAAGCGCGGCGGTGCCTGGATGGACGAGTGCCGGGTGCGCCGCCACGAGGGGGATGCCCTGCAGCTGCCGGTGGCCTATCTGACCTGCAACTTCACCCGTCCGGTGGGCAGTCGACCGGCGCTGCTGACCCACGACGAGGTGGTCACCCTGTTCCACGAATTCGGTCACGGTCTGCACCATATGCTGACCCGCCAGACCATCGCCGATATCTCGGGCATCAACGGCGTGGCCTGGGATGCGGTGGAGCTGCCCAGCCAGTTCATGGAGAACTACTGCTGGGAGCGTGAGGGGCTCGATCTGATCGCCGGTCACGTCGACAGCGGGGAGCCGTTGCCCGGCGAGCTGCTCGAGAAGCTGCAGGCGGCCAGAAACTTCCAGTCGGCCATGGGCATGGTGCGCCAGCTGGAGTTCTCGCTGTTCGACCTGCGCCTGCACCACGAGCTCGAGGCGCCCTCCGCCAGCGAGCTCCAGGCGCTGCTCGATGCGGTACGTGATGCCGTCTCGGTGGTGCCCAGGGCCTCCTTCAACCGCTTCCAGAACGGCTTCGGTCATATCTTTGCCGGGGGCTACGCGGCGGGCTACTACAGCTACAAGTGGGCCGAGGTCCTCTCCGCCGACGCCTGGAGCGCCTTCGAGGAGGCGGGCATCTTCGACCCCGAGACCGGGGGCCGTTTCCGCAGCGAGATCCTCGAACAGGGCGGCGCCCGCGACGCCGCCGAGCTTTTCCAGGCCTTCCGCGGCCGCGCGCCCAGTGTCGAACCGCTACTGCGTCATAGCGGCATCACTGCCGGTTGACCCAACGTCACCCCCGCCTCGGCCCACGGGCCGAGGCCTACAGGAGTCTTCATGGCCATCCAGAAACGCTTTATCGCCGGCGCCATCTGCCCACGCTGTGCCGAGATGGACCGAATTCGCAGCTGGGAACAGAACGGCATCCGCTACCGCGAGTGTGTCAGCTGCGACTTCTTCGAGCAGCTGCCCATCGAGGAGCAGGCCGCCCCTGAGCTGGCCACCCGTATCGATCGCACGCACCGAGAAGAGCCCACCGAGGACTTCCAGACGGTCAAGATCATCGACCCCAAGGGCTAACGATGCGGCTCCCCGCTCCGCTGGTCGGCCCGGACAGCACGACCGGGGATCCATCAGCCGATTGCGATTGATTCAAATCAATGCTTCTCTCTTCACGCGATTCGACCCATGCCCCGGCATGGGTCGAATGGTATACGTTGAATGGAGCGGCGTTGATGACCGCTACACTCCTGCCCCGAACTGCCAGAATGACACGGTATCTCTCGGGCATCCGCGTCCGAGTCATCACCCACCCCATGAAGGAGCTACGCCATGCGTCTTCTCTCCCCCCGTCTGCTCGCCGGCACCGTCGCCGGCACTCTTCTGGTAGCCGCCTCCGCCGCCGCCCAGGACCGCAGTGACTGGCCCGAGAACTTCACCGTCGGCACCGCCAGCCAGGGCGGCACCTACTTCGTCTACGGCTCCGGCTGGGCCAACCTGATCGCCGAGGAGCTGGGTCTCTCCGGCGGGGGTGAGGTCACCGGCGGTCCCAACCAGAACCTCGCCCTGGTCCACACCGGTGATATCGCCCTGGGACTGACCACCATGGGGCCCGCCGCCGAGGCCCTGGCCGGCGAAAGCCCTCTCGCCCCGGGGGTACCGCTGGACAATGTCTGTGCTCTCTTCCCGATGTACGAGACACCGTTCTCCATCACCACCCTGGCCGACAGCGATATCGAGTCGATCGCCGACATCCCCGACGGCGCCAGCATCGGCTTCGGCCCGGCGGCCTCTACCTCCGACACCTACTTCCCGGCCATTCTCGAGGAGCTGGGTGTCGAGTTCGATCGTCGCAACGGCGGCTGGAACGACCTGGGCGGCCAGCTGCAGGATGGCCTGATCGATGTCATCGCCTTCGCTGCCGGCATCCCGATCCCTGCGGTCAGCCAGCTCGAGGTGCAGACCGATATCAATATCGTCGAGTTCACCGAGGAGGAGCAGGCCAAGGTACTCGAGGCGTTCCCGGTATCGCCCTTCATGATTCCGGCCAGCACCTACCAGACCCTGGAAGAGGATGCCCGTGCCGTCTCCATGTGGAACTTCACCATCGCCGGCTGCGACCTGCCCGAAGACTTCGTCTACGAGATCACCAAGCTGAGCCTGGAGAACAACGACAAGATGATGGATATCCATCGCAGTGCGGCCACCAGCATTCCGGAGAACTTCCAGTACAACACCGTGCTGCCCTTCCATCCGGGCGCGGTGCGCTGGTACGAGGAGAACGGCTACGAGATTCCCGATAACCTGAAGCTGTAACCACGCAAGACCCTGACGCCGCCCCGGGTCGCCGAGCGACCCGGGGCGGCATGCCTGCCGTCCGTTTCACACCCAAGGGTGTTTTCATGTCCCAACATCCCGAATCCCGCGACGACACCGGCACCGACGATGTCGTCGAGGTCGTCACTGCCGAAGGCGTCGACGAGGCCGCCGTCGAATCCAACCGGCGCCTGTATACCGGCTGGCAGTGGCTGCTCTTCGGTGCGCTGGCCATCGCCTATTCGCTGTTTCACCTCATCTCGCTCAACGTCTATCCACTGGAGACCTGGTCATTTCGCATCCTGCACATCGCCGGGGCGCTGATACTCGGCTATGGCCTCTATGCCGGCACCCGCTTCGCCGAGCATGACCGCGAGCGCTCCCCCGCCTGGATGCGCTGGCTGAGCTATGCCCTGCTGGCGCCGGCCCTGTATGCCCTGGTGCGCGTGGCCATGATGTATCAGGCAATGAACGATGGGGCCATGCGCATCGCCCCGGCGATCGAGGCCTGGCACTTCGGCTATCCGCTGATCCTGGCCACCGTCGCCGGCATCCTGCTCTCCTGGGCCTATCGCCAGGTACGCGAATCCCTGTCATCCGCCGACCTGGTACTGATGGTCTGCGCCCTGGCGGTGGCCGGCTACCTGCTGGTGATGTTCAACAGCCCGCTGCGCGCCTCCACCGGCACCCCGTTTGCCCCCATGGGCATCTCCTATGCCGCCATCGCCGGCTCGCTGCTGATCCTCGAGCTGACCCGGCGGGTCGCCGGCCTGGCCCTGGTGGTCATCTCGGTGCTCTTCCTGCTCTATGTGTTCGCCGGCCCCTATCTGCCGGGCTTTCTGGGCTACCCCGGGCTCTCCGTGGGCCGCTTCTTCAGCCAGGTCTACACCGACGCCGGTATCCTGGGGCCGACCACCGCCGTCTCCTCCACCTATATCATCCTGTTCATCATCTTCGCCGCCTTCCTGCAGGCCTCGAAGGTGGGGGACTACTTCGTCAACTTCGCCTTCGCCGCCGCCGGCCGTGCCCGTGGCGGCCCGGCCAAGGTGTCGATCTTCGCCTCTGGTCTGATGGGCATGATCAACGGCACCTCGGCCGGCAACGTGGTCTCCACCGGCTCGCTGACGATCCCGCTGATGAAGAAGGTGGGCTACCCGTCCCGCAGCGCCGGCGCCATCGAGGCCGCCGCCTCGACCGGCGGTCAGATCATGCCGCCGATCATGGGGGCCGGGGCCTTCATCATGGCCGAGGTCACCGGCATCCCCTACACCGAGATCGCCGTGGCGGCCCTGATTCCCGCCATCCTCTACTTCCTGTCGATCTACTGCATGGTCGACTTCGAGGCCGCCCGCAAGGGGATGCGCGGCATGCGCAAGGAGGAGATTCCCCAGTTCCGACGGCTGGTCAGGCAGATCTACCTGTTCGCACCGATCATCATCCTGATCGCCGCCCTGTTCATGGGCTACTCGGTGATCCGTGCCGGCACCCTGGCCACCGCCTCGGCGGCCGTGGTGAGCTGGCTCACGCCTCACAGGATGGGCATCCGCGCCATCCTCAAGGCGCTGCAACTGGCCGGCGCCATGTCGATCCAGATCATCGCCGTGTGCGCCTGCGCCGGCCTGATCGTCGGGGTGATCGCCTTGACCGGGGTCGGTGCGCGCTTCTCCTCGCTGCTGCTGGGCCTGGCCGGGGTCAGCCAGCTGCTGGCGCTGTTCTTCGCCATGTGCATCTCGATCCTGCTCGGCATGGGCATGCCCACCACCGCCGCCTATGCGGTGGCTGCCTCGGTGGTCGCTCCGGGCCTGATCAGCATCGGTATCGAGCCGCTGGTCGCGCACTTCTTCGTGTTCTACTTCGCGGTGGTATCGGCGATCACGCCTCCGGTGGCACTCGCCTCCTATGCCGCGGCGGGCATCTCCGGCGACAACGCCATGGGCACCTCGGTGGCCTCGTTCAAGATCGGCCTGGCCGCCTTTATCGTGCCCTTCATGTTCTTCTACAGCCCCGCCATGCTGATGGAGGGCTCCTGGGTGCAGATCCTGCGAGTCGGCGTTACCGCCACCCTGGGCATCATCCTGCTGGCCGCGGTGGTCCAGGCCTGGTTCTTCGGCCCGGTGAAGAGCTGGCAGCGGGTGGTGATGTTGATCGGTGCGCTGTTCATGATCTACGGCGGCATAGTCACCGATATCGCCGGCCTGGCCATCGGCGCCGGCCTGGTCCTGATGCAGCGCCGCCTGCACGGCAAGGGCGGAGGAGGTGGATCACCGGCCTCCTCCGCCGGCTGACGCCTCACCGTCACCCACCACGCGAAGGGCCCCGCCGGATGGCGGGGCCCTTCTGCGTTCCCTGGCCGAGAATCCAGGGCAGGCACTGCCGGCCTCAGCCGACGATATTGTCCACAATCTTCAGGCTCGGGGCGGCCTGGTTGAGGGTGTAGAAGTGAAGGCCTGGCGCGCCCCCATCGAGCAGCCGCTGACAGAGGCGTGAGATCACCTCTTCACCGAAGGCGGCAATCGACTCGCTGTCATCGCCGTAGGCCTCCAGCTGCTTGCGCATCCAGCGCGGAATCTCGGCGCCGCAGGCATCGGAGAAGCGCGCCAGCTTGGTGTAGTTGGTGATCGGCATGATCCCCGGGATGATAGGCGTATCGACCCCCAGGGCCTGGGCCCGCTCCACGAAGTGGAAGTAGGCATCGGCATTGAAGAAGTACTGGGTAATGGCGAGGTTGGCACCGGCCTTCACCTTGCGCGCGAAGTTCTCGACATCCAGCGCCAGGCTGGGGGCCTGGGGGTGCGACTCGGGATAGGCGGCCACGGCGATCTCGAAGTGATCACCGCTCTCCTCGCGGATAAACTCGACGAGCTCATTGGCATAGCGGAATTCACCGACGCCGCCCATGCCCGAGGGCAGGTCACCCCGCAGGGCCACCAGGCTTTCGATGCCCTCCTCCCGGTAGCGGGCCAGCAGCTCGCGCAGCTGCCCCTTCTCGCTACCGATGCAGGAGAGGTGGGGCGCGGTGGTGATGCCCGCCTCACGTACCTGGCGCACGGTATTCAGGGTACGGTCCTGGGTGGACCCCCCGGCGCCATAGGTCACCGAGAAGAAGCGCGGCCCACGCTCGGCCAGAGCGTCGCGCACACCGACCAGCTTCTCGCGACCGGCCGCGGTGTTGGGCGGGAAGAATTCGAAGCTGATACCCAGTGGGTGCTGCTGCGTGCTCATCGGATCTCCTCATGAAGCGTCTGCATGATGTGTCCATTGTGACGAGTCGTTACCCGACCCACCAATGAAAGATTCGTGGCCTCATATCGATTTCATTCAAGTTGGCCCCCGGCCAGCGCCACGGGCATCATGATGCCCCGGAGTCATCAGACAAGGATTTTGCATGCACGCCATCGACCCCAGCGCCCTGATGGGCCCATTGTGGATACTGTTGAGCTATGTCGCCCTGGGCTGGCTGGCCGCTCGCCGGCTGGCGGTGGACCCACGCCCCATCGCGACCCTGCTGATCTACCTGGTGGCACCCCTGACCTTCTTTCGCGGCCTGGTTCAGGGCGGCCCCACGCCCAGCTTCCTGCTGTTGACCCTGGCCGCCTTCGTCACCGCCAGCCTGCTCGCCCTGCTGGTGCACCGCCTGATCCGGCACGGCTTTGCCCCCCAGGAGAGCGCCCTGCTGGCCTTCTCCGCCGGCACCGGCAACACCGGCTACTTCGGCCTGCCGGTGGCCCTGGTGCTGCTGCCACCGGAGGGGATCACCCTCTACCTGTTCTGCGTGCTGGGCATCACCCTCTACGAGTTCACGGTGGGCTTCTACCTCAGCGCCCGGGGGCAGTTCTCGGTCGCCGAGAGCCTGGCCAAGATCGTGCGGCTGCCGCTGATCTACGCCTTCCTGGCGGCACTGGTGGTCAGCGGCCTGGGCCTGACGATACCGGCGACCGCCATGGAGGGGCTGGCGGTATTTCCCGCCACCTACACCCTGCTGGGCATGATGATCATCGGCATGACGCTGGGCAGGGTCAGCATTCGCGAGCTGGATGGTCGCTTTATCGGGGCCTGCGTGGCGATCCGTTGCGTGCTCTGGCCGCTGCTGGCGCTGGGCGCGGTGCTGCTGCTCCAGGCCATCACGCCGCTCTCGCGGGAACTGGCCATGGCCATGCTGCTGCTGGGGGTGGTACCCATGGCCGCCAACGTGGTGGTGGTGGCCATGGAGCTGGGCATCGCCCCGGGCAAGGGCGCCCAGGCGGTGCTGATCACCACCCTGGCCGCGCCGCTGCTGATACCGCTCTACCTGACACTGATGATGCGCCTGACCGGGCTCTGACGGGGCGGTGCGTCGAGTCTAGGAGACAAAACGCAGTGCGGACGCCAGCCCCAGCCCGGCCTCCGCACCCAGGCTCGCCGCGATGAGCAGTACGCCGCTGGCCAGTAGCGCCAGCCAGGACCCGCTACCCAGCACGTGCACCTCGCCTTCCAGGGGCTTGAACATGGTGACCGCGATCACCCTCAGGTAGTAGAACAGCGACAGCACGGTATTGACCACGGCCACCACGGCAAGCCAGGTATAGCCGCCGGCGATGGTCACCTTGAACAGCAGGAACTTGCCGAAGAAGCCCACCAGCGGCGGGATGCCCGTCAGCGACAGCAACGCCAGGATCAGTATCGCCGTGGCGATCGGCTGGGCGCGGCCCAGGCCTTGGTAGTCCTCGAGGGCCGTGCGTCCGCGCAGATGGGTCACCACGGCGAAGGCGGCGAGGTTGGCGACAAGATAGGCCGCCAGGAAAGCCAGCAACGCCGCCAGCGCCTGGGGCTCGACGCCGATCACCACCACTGCCATCAGCGCATAGCCGGACTGGGAGACCGAGGACCAGCCCAGCAGTCGGCGCACATCGGTCTGCCTGAGCGCCGCCAGATTGCCCAGGGTCATGGTCACCACGGCGATCAGGGCGACGATGGCCGGCCACCATTGACTCGCCGGCAGCAGACTGACGAAGCGCGCCAGAGCCACGGCGGCGCCGACCTTGGGCGCCACGGTGAGCAGCGCGGCGATGGGCGCCGGGGCGCCCTGGGCGACATCCGGCATCCAGGCATGGCCGGGAAAGGCCGCCAGCTTGAAGGTCAGCCCCAGCACGATGCAGGCCACCGCCACGCTCAGTGCCAGCGGCGCCGCATCGGGAGACGCCGCCAGCACCTGAGCCGTGCGCGCATAGTCGGTGTCGCCCACCAGCCCGAACAGCAGCACCACGCCGACCACCAGCAGCGAGTTGGTCAACGCGCCGATCAGGAAGTACTTCATGGCCGCTTCTAGGGCCGGCTTGAAGCCGCGATGGTAGGCCACCAGCGGGTAGCTGGCGGTGGACGAGAGTAGGATGCCCACCACCAGCTCCATGCTGTCGTGGGCCGAGGCCATCATGATCACGCCGAGCAGGGTGAACAGGCACAGCGCATAGTACTCCCCGTGGCGCCGGTCGCTGCGCATCCAGTCCGGCGACAGCGCCACGGCGATGGCGCCGGCCAGCAGCACCAGCAGCTTGGCGGCCACCGCCGCCGTGTCCAGCGCCCAGACGCCGGAGAAGGTCAGCGCCGGCGGCGGCGGCCATTGCAGCACGCTCAGGATGCCGGCCAGCGCCAGGGCGACCAGGGCCAGTCCGGCGGCCCAGCCCTGGCGTTCGTGGGGCGCGAAGGCGGCGTACAGCACGATGATCACCGCGCCGAGGAGCAGGGCGATTTCCGGTGCCAGGTCACCGATGGGCATCAGCGACCTCCCAGCAGCAGCGCGTTCGAGGCCTCGATCAGCGTCAGCAGGAAACGCGGAGAGATACCGATCACCAGGATGCCCGCGGAGAGCACGGCGAGCACCCCCCACTCGGCGCGCGCCAGATCCTTGAAGCCGCCCAGGTGGGAGGGCAGGCGGCCGAAGAACAGCCGGCGCAGCAGGTCCAGGAACAGCGCCGCGGTGATCAGGATGCCCAGCACGCCGAGCACCGTCAGCCAGGGATAGACGGCGAAGGTGCCGGCGAACACCTGGAACTCGGCGACGAAGCCGGCCAGTCCCGGCATGCCCAGGCTGGCGAAGGCCGCCAGCACCGTGAAGCCGGTAAGCAGCGGCGCCCGATGGGCCAGGCCACCGTAGTGATCGAGGGCATAGTCGCCGTTGCGCTGCCAGAAGGAGCCGCAGATCAGGAACAGCGCCCCGGTGATGAGGCCATGGGCGACCATCTCCACCGTCGCCCCGGTCAGGGCCAGCTGGCGCGCGGCCAGGTTATCGGAAAACATTGCCGCCGCCACGGCGATCCCCAGCACCGTGTAGCCCATGTGGTTGATCGAGGTGTAGGCGATGCGCCGCTTGAGATTGCTCTGGCCCAGCGCCACCAGGGCGCCGTAGAGGATCGCCACCAGGGCGACGATACCTACCGTCAGCGAATGGTCGGCGAAGGTCTCCTGCATCATGGCGAAGGGAAGGCGCACCATGCCGTAGGTCCCCATCTTGAGCAGCACCCCGGCGAGGATCGCCGAGGCCGGCCCCGGCGCATCGACATGGGCCTGGGGCAGCCAGGTGTGCAGCGGCACCAGCGGCGTCTTGATGGCGAGCCCCAGCATCAGCGCCAGGAACACCAGCCCCGCGTAGAGCCCGGTGCCCGCCAGAGGCTGCTGCTCGATCAGTACCCGCATATCGAAGCTGTGCGGCTCCACCGACAGATAGAGGCCGATGATCGCCAGCAGCAGCAGCAGCGAGCCGGCGAAGGTGTAGAGGAAGAACTTGAGCGCCGAGACCTGGGGCGTGCCGTGGCCCCAGCGGCCGATAAGGAAGAACATGCCCACCAGGGACAGATCGAAGAACACGTAGAAGAGCAGCAGGTCCAGGGTCAGGAAGACGCCCAGGGAGACCGCCTCCAGGAACAGCAGCCAGGCATAGTACTGGCGGGGCTGGCCCAGGGTATCCACGGGGTAGACGATGGCGGCGACGAACAGCAGTGCGCTCATGGTCGCCACCGCCAGGGCGATGCCGTCGACGCCGACCCGGTAGGCCACGCCGAGGCTCGGCACCCAGCGCAGCTCGACGACATGCTGGAACAGCGGCCCCGCCGGATCGAAGCCGATCCAGGCGATTACCAGCGCCAGCAGCGACAGCGCGGCCATCATCGCCGCCCACTGACGCGCTCGCGCCTCGCTCCAGCGCGGGAAGGCGGCGAGCGCGATGGCACCCACCAGGGGCAGGATCCAGGCGAGGGTCAGCGTCATGGCAGGGCTCCTAACACCAGAATGATCAGGAAGAGGGTGAGGCCGATAGCGATGCCGGCGTAATAGTGGTGGGTCTGACCGCTCTGGGCCTGGCGCGCCCAGTAGCCGCCCCATTCGCTCAGGCGGGTCATGAGTCCGGGCACACCCTCGGAGAGGGTCTCGCCCTCTCGGGCATGGCGCCGCGCCAGCCACTGGGCAAGGCGCGCCGTGCCATGCAGCCCGGCATCCACGACCCGATCGTCGAAACGCGAAAGGAGGCGCCGCGCCAGCCACTGGGCAAGACGCGTCGTGCCACGCAGCCCGGCGTCCACGATGCGGTCGTCGAAGCGCGCCAGGCAGCGGCCGAGAATCAAGGACCCCCGCACGACTGCCTGGATCAGCGCCGGCAGGCCGAACCAGTCGGCGGCGCGCTCCTGCCAGGCGCTCGAGCGAGGCTGGCGACGCGCCATGACGAACCCCGCGGCGATGCCCAGCACCACCAGCGTAAGCGAGACGATCAGTTCCCAGGGCTTGCCCTCCGGCAGGCGCCCGGGCAGGGCCTCGGCGAGCCAGGCCTGGGCCTCGGGCCACCAGACGAGCGAGAGCAGCAGCGTCACCCCGGACAGCGTCACCAGAGCCCCGCCTTCGGCCAGGGACGGTCGAGGGCCCTGGGGTAGCCCCGAGCGCGCATGACGCGGCGGCCACCCATAGGCCAGCAGCTGAAAGCGCGTGGCATAGAGCGCGCTCACGCCTCCGGCCAGGGCCACGAGCAGCGCCAGCCAGATCGCCTCCTGCCCCGCCGCCGCGGCGATCCGCTCCTTGCTCCAGGCCGCCCCCAGGGGAACCATCCCCGCCAGGGCCAGACTCATCGCTCCGGTCGCCAGGGCGATGCCCGGCAAACGGCGTCCCTGGCGCATCTCCTGCAGCCGATAGCTGCCGACCTGGCGCTCGGCGATACCCGCCGACAGGAACAGGCCCGCCTTGAGGAAGGCATGGGCGACGAAGTGCAGCAGGGCCACCATGGGGAAGCCCGCCCCCACCGCGACCCACATCAGGCCGTACTGGGCCGACGTCGAGGCCGCCAGCAGCTTCTTGGCGTGATTCTGGAAGACGCCCGCCACGCCACCGACCAGGGCGGTGGTCAGGCCTAGGCCGATGACCAGCGGTGCGAACCAGTCAACGGCGGACAGCGCCGGCTGCAGGCGCGCCAGCAGGTAGATGCCCGCCGCCACCAGGGTCGCCGAGTGCAGCAGCGCCGACACCGGCACCGGGCCGGCCATGGCGGCGAACAGCCAGGAGGAGAACGGCACCTGGGCCGACTTGGCCGCCGCCGCCAGCAGGATGCCGGCCACCGCGACACTCAATAGACCGCCGTCCAGGGCCGCCAGGTCGGCGTAGTCGAAGCCGCCGCTGCCGGCGAACAGCGCCGCCGCGGCGATATATAGCCCCAGATCGCCGAAACGGGTGACCAGGAAGGCCTGGGCCGCCTCCCCGGCTACCTCCGCCCTGCCCCAGTGATGAGAGATCAGCGCCCAGGAGCACAGGCCCACCAGCTCCCAGGCGATCAGCAGCGTCAGTAGATCACCCGCCAGCACCAGCAGCTGCATGGCGCCGACGAAGGCCACCAACAGCGCCATCAGTCGCCGTCCCTGGCGTTCGACACGGCGCTGGTCAACCCCCAGCGTCACCTCATGAAAGCCGGCATAGACGACGATCGGCAGCGCCACCAGCGGCACCATGATGGCGAAGAGACAACCGGCGGTGGAGAGCTCGAGAGTCAGCGCCAGTGTCTCGCTCCAGGCAACGCTGCCCTGCCAGCCGCTCGTTACCGCCAGCCCGGCCAGCACCAGGGTGGCCAGTACGCTAAGCGCCGTGGCAAGCGAAAGCCCCAAGTGCCCCAGGCGCTGCCCTCCCGGGTAGAGCAGGAGCGCGCCCAGCAGCGGCCACAGCACGAGCGTCCACAGCATCAGTGCTTCAACTCCGTGATGCCCTCGGTCACGTCTGCCTGATTAGTGCGAAACACCGCCACTACCAGGGCGAAGCCCATGGCCATCTCGATGGCCATCACCGCCATGACCACGATGGTCAAGAGCTGCCCCTCCGGCACCCCGGCACCGCTCAAGGCCCAGAAGGCCACGGCGGCGAGCATGACGCCGTTGAGAATCAGCTCGAGGCCCATCATCAGCATCACGAAGGACTGCTGGGACAGCGCGCCGTAAACGCCGATACCGATCAGCGCGGCGGCCAGCAACAGTAGAGTCGTCAGCGTCATTTCGGCCTCCTTGTGCTCGGCTCCCCATCAATGGCAGTGGTGATGGTGATGACCACCGCCCTCGTCACTTTCCTTCGGCATCCCCGCCGGCTCGCCCCCGGGCGCGAGTCCCGGCGGCATCGAGCCCTCCTCGGCGGCCCCAAAGCGTCCGCGATGGCTCGACAGCACCACCACGCCGATCATGGTGGTCAGCAGCACGATGCCGGCGGACTCGAAGATCAGCATTGAATCGCCGAGCAGCTCGTTGCCCAGCGAGGTCACCGGGTCGAGATCCGCCGGCAAGGGGCTATCGGGAAACTCCGCCAGCAGCGCCACGGCGGCGAGCACCACGAAGCTCACCGCGCCGGCGACGATGGCAAACCGGTGCTGATGCACCATCATCATCGGATTGAGTCCCGCCGGGTTCATCATGAACATGACCATGAAGAGCGCCATGACCATCATCTCCACGGCCATCATGAAGAACATCGCCACGCCCAGGTACTGCGCCGCCAGCAGGATCATGATCAGGCCCACGGCGATGAACGACACCAGCAGAAAGAAGGAGGCGCGTACCATCGAATCGGTGCAGAACACCCGCCAGCCGGAGACCACCGCCAGAACGGACAGCAACACGAAAAACAGATCGACGATCAGCGGATAGTCCATCACCACAAGGCCTCCACGCCTGCCCAGATCAGATCAACGAAGGAGAGCGGCAGTAACACCACCCACATCAGGGTCACGCAGCGCTCGGGCTGTACACGAGGCACCAGCCGCCCGATCAACAGCAGCACGGCGAGCACCGCCAGCATCTTGAGCAGCATCCACACCGGGCCCGGCAGCCAGGGCCCCAGCCAGCCGCCGAGAAAGGCGCTGGCCGCCGCACCGCTGAAGGCCACCAGCATCGCCGAGCGGGCCAGGTTCCACACCAGCCGCGGCGGGCCGGAGATCGCCGACGCCGTGCCGCCGGCCAGGTCCCGGGAGTCGGCCAGATTGAGCGGCCCCCAGAAGGTCACACCCAGGCCGACGATCAGGAACAGCGGCAAACCCAGGGGCTGGCGAATCACATTCCACAGCTCCGCCTGGGAGGCCACCACCTGAGAAAATTGCAGCGACTCCGCCGGCAATGCCACGCCGATCAGCACGAACATGCTGATCAGGATGTAGGAGAGCCCCAGGGCCACGTAGCGGTAGGCGCCGATCAGCGAAAGCAGCGTGTTGGCGGACCAGCCATGCAGGAAGATCACCACCGTGGCCAGGGCCTCGATGCTGCCCCATAGCACCACGCCGGTGACGAGATCCGTGGGTATCAGCGTCGGCGAGAAGGGCACTACCGCCAGGCCGATCGCCGCCAGCGCCAGATAGAGCGCCGGCGCCAGGCGCCAGGCCCGCCAATCCGGCGCCTCGGTGGCGTTGGCCTGCTGGGTGAGCAGCCAGGCGCCCCGCGCCAAGGGAGCCATCCAGGCGTTTGCCGCCCGCGGCAGGCCCAAGGCGCCAGCGATCGCCTCGTCGATCACCGCCACCAGATAGGCCCCGACCACGAGAACGACCGTCACCAGAATCACCGGCAGAATAAGCTCGTTGACGATCATGCTCGACGCTCCTCGCAGGACTCGGCCCCGTTGCCAGACGCTTCGGTGGAGCCTTGCAACGTCTCTTGCGGCCATTCGGAAACCGCCGCCAGATCCAGGCTTGCCAGGGTGCTCAGCGCCTCGTCCCACTCCAGGCCGGGGAGCAGTTCATCGAGCAATCTGCTGGCATCCTCGGACCGGTGTTCGCCCCAGGGGCCGCATGGTGTCTCGACGCTACCGATCACCTCGGTATGTGCCCCCTCCCGCTCGGCCTGGTGCGCCAGCTGCAGGGACTGGTCGATTTCCGCCAGGGTCTGGCGCCAACGGGCGCCGGTGTCGCCGCCATCCTGCAGGATCGGCGTGAAGCCCAGCCGGCGATAGGCGGCGTCCCGGCCGCGCAGGTCCTCCTCGAGCCCCGCGGCCCGCGCCGCCACGCCACCCACCCGACGGGCCTGACCCTGTTCGAGCCGGCCCTGCCCCGTCGTCGTCAGGCGAAAGAAGCCGCTGCGCCCCAGTCGGCGTCGCAGCTTCGTCACGCGTTCCTGCTCTACGCGTGGCTCGAACGCCAGGCGCAAGGCCTGCAGCGCCAGGCGCTCGAGCCCGGCCAGGCGCAAGGCGACATGCAGGCGCTTCAGGTGGTGGCGCGCCCGGGCCCGCTCGAGTTCGGCGATGGGCACGGGCTCCTGCAAGGCGCGAAAGAAGACGCTCCCCAGCGCAGTGGGGTACGGTGCGTCCTGGGTCGTCCAGGCGTAAACGAGATCGCCCTGCAGGGTGACTTCGGCACTCAGCCCCGGCGGCAGCATGGGCAGGAAGGGCCCCAGGGTGACGGTGAGCGAGTCCAGCGTCAGGCCATCGCGAAGATCATCGGTCATGTTCATGACCATGGGCCGGCCGTAGGGCACGCCGCCCATCATGCCCTCGCCGCCGTGACCGTCGTCGCCCAGCCCTTCCCAGGGGTTGGGCGGCTCGTCCGGCAACAGGCGCGGGGAGCTGCCGCGCTGGCCCTGCATCAGCTCACGATGCAGGGTCGTCAGTGCCTCGGGCAGGGCGTCGAGCTCGTCGACCCGGGTGGCGCCGGCGAGCTCGATCAGGGGCTCGCTGCGATACCATAGCGTGGCGAAAGGGGCCGGCAGCTGGTCGTGCACTCGACGCAGGGCAGCGTGCCGATCCGGCGGCACGCCGCCCGCCACCAGCAGGAGGCTGGCATGGCGCGGCGAGTCGACCAGTTCGATCCCCGCCGTCAGGGCCAGACGATGCAGCGCCGGCTCGCCATGCATGCCCAGGGCGGGGAACACCGGCACCCTGGCCCGCGCCGCCAGGCGAGAGAGCCGGCTCACTGCCACTTGAACACCCCCTCGCGCCAGCCGTAGACGATGCCCACGGAGAGGATGGCCAGGAACATGCCCATCTCCATCACCGCCTTCATGCCCTGCTCGACGAACACCACCGCCCACGGATACATGAACATCATCTCCATCTCGAAGGCGATAAGCAGCAGCGTCATGGGGTAGTAGCGAACGTGGTAGCGGCTCCAGGCGTGGGTCTCGGGCAGCCCCCCGCCCAGAAAGGGCGCGCGCTGGGAGTAGGGCGGCATCGGTTGATGACGCCGCGGCAGCCACTGGACCAATAGCCCCAGGCCGGCAGCGATCAGCACGATGAAAAAGAGTGTGAGCAGCTCCATGCGTATCCCTCGCCTTGCCCGCCCGGCCTTGGTGACCGGTGCATTCCCGTCTTCTTCTCGGGCGATAAGTCTCTTATCGCAGACACCTACAAACTAGTTGACATCCTCCCCTACCTCAACGTCTTCTGGACATTGTGCCGCCCATGGCGGAAAGGAAGGGGATTCCCAGGTCGTTACCTTCCTGGTTCCTGCTTCACTGCCCGTTACCTTCGGTGATGACACCGCCGGTCTTACACAAGCTCCACAGGCTTAACCTCCCGTGTGCCCCACGTGTGCGAGAGATTGGCGACCGCCATGGAGGGACTGGCGGCATTTCCGGCCAACGACACCCTGCCAGGCATGATGATCATCGGCATGACGCTGGGCAGGGTCAGCATTCGCGAGCTGGATGGCCGCTTTACCGAAGCCTGCGTGGCGATCCGCGTGGCGATCCGTTGCGCGCTCTGGCCGCTGCTGGCGCTCGGCGCCGCGCCGCAGCTGATACCGCACTACCTCGGGCTGATGCTGCCACTGGTTGCCGGCTGAGCGGCGCTCTCCTCGCGACGGGCGTAGCGCTGGGCCAATACCGCGCAGACCATCAGCTGAATCTGGTGGAACAGCATCAACGGCAACAGCGCGGGGCCGATGGCGCCGCCGGTAAACAGCAGCTGGGCCATGGGCACGCCGGTGGCCATGCTCTTCTTGGAGCCGCAGAACACGATGGTGATCTCGTCCTCGCGGCTGAAGCCCAGGCGCCGCGCCAGCCAGGCAGTCAGCCACAACACCAGCGCCAGCAACGCGCAGCACGTAAGGGTCAGTGCCGCCAGCTCCCGGGCCGAGACGGTCTGCCATAGCCCGCCCACCACCGAGGCGCTGAAGGCGGTATAGACCACCAGCAGGATGGAGCTCTGGTCGACCCCTACCAGCCAGCCGCGGTTGCGGGCGATCCAGTCGCCGGTCCAGGGGCGCGACAGGTGGCCCAGCACGAAGGGCAGCAGCAGCTGCAGGCAGATCCTGCCCACCGCATCGAGGCTCACCGCGGCTTCGCCCACTCCCTCGGCGTCCAGCAGCAGGGTCAGCAGCAGCGGAGTCAGGCCGATGCCGATCAGGCTCGAGGCCGAGGCACTGCACACCGCCGCCGACACATTGCCTCGTGCGATGGAGGTAAAGGCGATCGCCGACTGCACCGTGCCCGGCAGCGCACATAGATAGAGCATGCCGATATACAGCGGCAGACCCAGCAGCGGCAACAGCAGCGGCTTGAGCGCCCAGCCGATCAGCGGGAACATCACGAAGGTACAGGCGAACACCAGCAGATGCAGTCGCCAGTGGGTAGCGCCGGCGATGATCGCCTGACGCGACAGCTTGGCGCCGTGCATGAAGAACAGCAGTGCGATGGCCAGCCGGGTCAACCAGACGAAGAACACCTCCCAAGCTCCCTGGGCCGGCAGCAAGGTGGCCACGGCCACCACCGCCATCAGCAGCAGGGTGAAGGTATCGAACAGGGTACGCAGTCGCGACAACATGGGGGCACCTCGAGTGACAGAAAGGCCATGACCGAAGGGATCGCCACAGACTATCCTGAACGGTCACGTCGTTTTCACGCCAACAAGACACCATGTATCGACAAACGGACACCCCACCCCCAGAACCGACGCGCCTCGGTGAGCTGAAGCGCCTGCCCCGTCCGCTCTACGGCCATCGCGAGACGCTACCCAACCGCGCCATCCCACGCCGCCATCGCCACCCCTGGGCCCAGCTCTCCTACGCCGCCCGGGGGGTGGTCGAAGTGGCCACCCCCGAGGCGCGCTTCATCGCCCCGCCCGACCGCGCGGTATGGATTCCCCCCGGCCGCCTCCACGGCGTACGCTGCTCCCGCGACAGCGAGATCCGCAGCCTCTATCTCGATCCGGTGGCCTGCGACCTGGAGTGGCCCGACTGCCATGTGCTGGAGGTACAGCCGCTGCTGCGCGAGCTGATTCGCGCCTTCGGCGAGCTGCCGGTGCTCTATGATCTGGAGGGCGCTGACAACCGGCTGGCCCAGGTGCTGCTGGATCGTCTACGGGCCGCCCCCCGAGTGCCGCTGATGCTGCCCTGGCCCCGCGACCCTCGACTGGCCCGGTTATGTCAGCGCATCCAGGCACGCCCCGACGCGCCCCACCGGCTCAGCGAGCACGCCCGTCGGCTGGGGGTGGCCGAGCGTACCCTGAGCCGCGCCTTTCGTGCCCAGACCGGACTCCGCTTTCGTCGCTGGCGCCAGCGCTGCCGGCTCTTCGCCGCCCTGCCCCGGCTGGAAGCCGGTGAGCGGGTCACCGACGTCGCCCTGGCCTGCGGCTACGAGAGCCTATCGGCGTTTATCGCCGCCTTTCGCGAGGAGTTCGGCAGAACCCCCGGGGAGCTGGTTCACCGGGCCCCTCTTTAGCGCGGGCCCTTCAATAACGCCGACCATTCAATAACGATAGTGGTCCGGCTTGAAGGGGCCATCCGCCGGCACGCCGGTGTACTCGACCTGGGCCTCGCTCATGCGGGTGATCACCCCACCGAAGCCCTCCACCATATAGCGGGCCACCTCCTCGTCGAGATGGCGTGGCAGCACGCTCACCCCGAGCGCCTCGCCCTTCTCCTCGGCCGGCAGCTCGGCGAACCGCCCCCGGTAGAGATGCAGCTGCGCCAGCACCTGGTTGGCGAAGGAGCCATCCATGACCCGGGAGGGGTGACCGGTGGCGTTGCCCAGGTTGACCAGGCGCCCCTCGGAGAGCAGGATCAGATAGTCGCGGCTGGCGGGATCGAAGTCGCCCGGCCTGCTGTCGCGGTAGACCTTGTGCACCTGGGGCTTCACCTCCTCCCAGTGCCAGTGGCGGCGCATGTAGCCGGTGTCGATCTCGCTGTCGAAGTGGCCGATATTGCACACCACTGCCCCGGGCTTGAGGGCCTGCAGCATAGCGGCATCACAGGCGGCGATATTGCCGGTGCAGGTCACCACCAGATCGATGCGACGCAGCAGCTCACGGTCGATGCTCTCCACGCCCCGGTTGATGCCACCGATGTAGGGAGAGACCACCTCGAAGCCGTCCATGCAGGCCTGCATCGCGCACAGCGGGTCGATCTCCGCAATCCTGACGATCATTCCCTCCTGACGGAGCGACGCCGCCGACCCCTTGCCCACATCGCCATAGCCCACCACCAGCGCCTGCTTGCCGGCCAGCAGGTGGTCGGTGGCGCGCTTGATGGCATCGCTGAGCGAGTGGCGGCAGCCATACTTGTTGTCGTTCTTCGACTTGGTCACGGCGTCATTGACGTTGATGGCCGGCACACGCAGGGTGCCGTCGCGCAGCATCTCCTGCAGCCGATGCACACCCGTGGTGGTCTCCTCGCTGATGCCATGAACGGCATCGAGAAGCTCCGGGCGCTTCTCGTGCAGCAGCAGGGTCAGGTCACCGCCGTCGTCGAGTACCAGATTGGGGGTCCAGCCGTCGGGGCCGGTGACGGTCTGCTCGATGCACCACCAGAACGCCTCTTCCGTCTCCCCCTTCCAGGCAAATACCGGGATGCCGGCGGCGGCGATGGCCGCCGCGGCGTGGTCCTGGGTGGAGAAGATGTTGCAGGAAGACCAGCGCACGCTGGCCCCGAGATCGATCAAGGTCTCGATCAGCACCGCGGTCTGGATGGTCATGTGAATGCAGCCGGCGATGCGGGCACCGGCCAGTGGCCGAGCATCGCGATACTGCTCACGGATCGTCATCAGCGCCGGCATTTCGGTCTCGGCGATGCGAATCTCGCGACGGCCCCAGTCGGCCAGGGCGAGATCGGCAACCTTGAAGTCCTGCTGGGCGGGAGTGGTCACGGCGGGCTGGTTCATGGGCGCACCTCGTCACGTGCTGAAAGCGTGACCTTCACTATAGGCGGCGATTCCGGCGGTCGACAATCAACGCTCGAACCCGGCGATCCCGAGCCCGCCCAGCCGCTCGGCCAGGCGCCGCACCTCCGGGTGGGCGAAGAACTCGCCAAGCTCCTCGGCGCGCCCCGGTCCTATGCCGGGCATGGCCCTCCAGTCGTCTTCGGCGTGACGCTCCAGGGTGTGCCAGTCGGCCGGCAGGGCGGCCTCGACTCCGGGCGGCGCTCCCAGCGCCTGCAACCAGCGCGCAAAGGGTGCCTCTCTTGCCGTCGCGAAGGTCGCCGCCAGGGAGCCTGCCCGAACCTCACCGATGCCACGGGCGCGGCGCAGCGCCTGTCGATCCAGCTCCAGCCAGTCGAGCAGTCCCTCGACCCGCCCCGCCTCGACCAGCGCCCTCCAGGTCCCCGGGCCGACGCCGGTCATGGCCAGCCCCTGATCGCCGGACAACCACTCCAGCCGCGCCAGGAACTGCTCCTCACAGCCCGGCACCAGGCGTAGACAGCTCAGGGTGTGGTAGCGAGCGGGGGCCGGCACCACCAGCGGGCGACGCTCGACAGCGCGCCAGGCCACGCCCTCCAGGCGCGGGATGGTCAATCCCGCCAGGGCAATGATGACGTGGTCCCCGGGGCGAATGTCCAGCGCCTGCCAGCGGGAGAGTGACCCCACGCTGACTCGCCGGATGGTGCGCCCCTCGAGCGTTACCGGGTGCAGGTGGAGCAGCGGGGTGATGCGCCCGGTGCGGCCGATGCGAAACTCCACCCCGCGCACCTCGCCCAGTGCCTCCCGGGACGGATGCTTCCAGGCCACCGCCCACTCCGGCGGCTCGGCCCGCCAGGCCTCGGCGGGTGGCCGCGAGGCCTGACGCAGCACCACCCCATCGGTGGCGAAGGGCAGCGGTCCCTGAAACCAGGCGCGGCGCCACTGCTTGACCGTGGCCAGATCCGCTACCGGATGGGTAAAGCGCAGCGTATCGACAAAGCCGAGCCTCGAGAGCCCCGCCAGGCGCTCGCCCATATCGGCCGGACCGTCGGGCCAGTCCCAGATAAACAGCCCGACCCGGTCCGCGTCGTCAGCGTTCAGCACCCTGCGCGCCATCAGGCCGCTGATCTCGGCACGCGCCCCGGCATCGCCGCGCTCGGCCTGCACATGCCCCTCCTGACGCAGGTAGAGCTCCCCCTGCAGCACGCCATCGAACGACCCGGGCAGCCGGGGTGGGACCGACGGCAGGCGCTGCACGCGCCCGATCCAGTCCTGCCCGGTCACGCCATCGCCGCGACTGATCGCGGCCACCAAACGGCCATCACGATAGACCAGGGTCACCGCCACCCCATCCACCTTGGGCTGAATCCAGGCGTCGGGGCGGCGCATCAACCAGCGCTCCACGGCATCGGCATCGGCGAGCTTGGCAAGACCGGTCTGGGGGACGGGGTGAACGCTTTCGCCCGCGGGATAACTCGGCGCTGCCATCGCGGGCAGCCGATCGGGAAAGCAGCGCCGCCAGACCTCGAGTCGCGCCCGGGCCTGATCGTAGATAGCGTCGCTCACCAGCGACTCGCCACGCCGGTAGTAGGCGTCGTCCCATTCGGCCAGGCGAGCCAGCAGGGTGGCGACGGAATCCGACGACGGCGATGACGGGCAGGAAGCAGAGGCAACCGGCACGGCCAGAACCAGAAGAAGAAGGACCGGCAAGCAGGTCAGGTGCAGTGAGTGCGAAAGGTGAGCAAGGTGCGAAAGGCGTAGAAGGTGCATGGGCGGCACCTCGGCGAGGGGTTTGCTCTTACCCTAGCAACGGGCCCCGCACGGCGCTGCCGGCGGGGCCCATTATCTCGCGCAGGCCTGAGCCTACTGCGTCATGCCTTCCTGGAGGCCGGCGGCCTGACGCAGGGCAGCGGCCCGGTCGACCTTCTCCCAGGGGAAGGCCGTGAAGGTCTCGGTGTGCTGCTGCCCATCGGTATCGATCCAGGTATAGGAGGTCTCGAAGGGCTCACGGCCGAAGTGACCGTAGGCCGCGGTCAGCCGATACATGGGGTGCAGCAGGTCGAGCATGCGGGTGATGGCGTTGGGTCGCAGGTCGAAGTGCTCGCGGACCAGCTCGATGATCCTCGCCTCATCCACCTTGCCGGTACCGAAGGTGTTGATGGCGACCGAGGTGGGCTCGGCCACGCCGATGGCGTAGGAGACCTGGATCTCGCACTTGTCTGCGAGTCCCGCGGCGACGATGTTCTTGGCCACGTAGCGACCGGCGTAGGCGGCGCTGCGATCCACCTTGGACGGATCCTTGCCGGAGAAGGCGCCACCACCGTGGCGGGCCGTGCCACCGTAGGTGTCGACGATGATCTTGCGGCCGGTCAGGCCACAGTCGCCCACCGGGCCGCCGATCACGAACTTGCCGGTCGGGTTGATATGGTACTTGGTCTGGTCGGAGAGCCACTCGGCAGGCACCACCTGCTCGATGATCTCGCGCCGCACCATCTTGCGCAGCTCCTGCTGGTCGATCTCAGGGTCATGCTGGGTGGAGAGCACGATGGCATCCACCGCGCAGGGCTTGCCCTCGGCATCGTAGCGGAAGGTGAGCTGGCTCTTGGCATCCGGGCGCAGCCAGGGCAGCAGGCCCTGCTTGCGCAGCTCCGCCTGGCGCTCCACCAGACGATGGGCGAAGTGGATCGGCGCCGGCATGAAGGAGTCGGTCTCGTTGGTGGCGTAACCGAACATCAAGCCCTGGTCGCCGGCGCCCTGGTCCTCGGGCTTGCTGCGGTCGACGCCCTGGGCGATATCCACGCTCTGCTTGCCGATCAAGTTGAGCACGCCACAGGTCAGGCCATCGAAGCCGACATCCGAGGAGGTATAGCCGATACCGGTAATCACCTCGCGCACTATCGCCTCGAGGTCGACCCAGGCGGAGGTGGTGATCTCGCCGGCGACGATCGCCACGCCGGTCTTGACCAGGGTCTCACAGGCCACCCGCGCCTGCTTGTCGCGGGCGATGATGGCGTCGAGAACGGCATCGGAGATCTGATCGGCGATCTTGTCCGGATGCCCCTCGGAGACGGATTCGGAGGTAAACAGGGAGTATTCGCTCATGGCGTCCTCGACCGTGGAGTCACGGATGTCACAACAAGTCACAAAAAACAGGCCGCGGTGGGCCTCATATTGGGGCCAAGAGTCTACACGCTGGCAGGTGGCGAGGCATCCACGATTTGAAGCGCGCCGTCAAGTCGGCGACAATACGCCACCGAATTCGACCGCGCCACGCCCCTCCCGCGTGGCGTCCGATCCAGCCAGACAGCCCGTCCCCGCCACCGTACGGCGTGGAACGCAGGCGAGGAGCTCTCCCATGCCGTCACGTTTCGAACTGGCCAACGCCATTCGCGCCCTCTCCATGGATGCCGTCCAGAAGGCCAACTCCGGCCACCCCGGCGCGCCCATGGGCATGGCCGACATCGCCGAGGTGCTGTGGAACGACTACCTCAAGCACAACCCGGCCGACCCGAAGTGGCCCGACCGCGACCGTTTCGTGCTCTCCAACGGTCACGGCTCCATGCTGCTCTACTCCCTGCTCCATCTCACCGGCTACGAGCTCGGTCTCGAGGAGCTGCAGAACTTCCGCCAGCTCCACGCCAAGACCGCCGGCCACCCCGAATACGGCTACGCCCCGGGGATCGAGACCACTACCGGACCGCTGGGCCAGGGCCTGGCCAACGCCGTGGGCATGGCACTCGCCGAGAAGACCCTGGCGGCCCAGTTCAACCGCCCCGGTCACGATATCGTCGACCACTACACCTATGTGTTCGTCGGCGACGGCTGCCTGATGGAGGGCGTCTCTCACGAGGCCTGCTCCCTGGCCGGCACCCAGCAGCTCGGCAAGCTGATCGCCCTCTATGACGACAACGGCATCTCCATCGATGGTGAGGTCGAGGAGTGGTTCACCGAGGACACCGCCAAGCGCTTCGAGGCCTATGGCTGGCACGTGGTGCCCAACGTCGACGGCCACAAGCCCGAGGAGATACAGGCCGCCATCGAGATGGCACGCAGCCAGGATGACAAGCCCAGCCTGATCATCTGCAAGACGATCATCGGCTTCGGCGCCCCCGGCAAGCAGGGTACCGCCGCCACCCATGGCGCCCCGCTCGGCGAGGACGAGGTGGCCGCCGCTCGTCAGCGGCTCGAATGGCCCCACGCGCCCTTCCATGTGCCCGAGGAGATCTATCGTGGCTGGGACGCCAGCGAGGCCGGCCAGACCCAGCAGGAGAAGTGGCAGGCCCGCTTCGAGCGCTACGCCCAGGCCCACCCGGAGCTGGCTCGCGAGTTTGCTCGCCGCATGGAGTGCAAGCTGCCCACCGCCTTCACCAGCGAAGCCATGGTGCAGCGTGCCCAGGAGAAGGGTGGGTCCATCGCCTCGCGCAAGGCCTCGCTCAACTGCCTCAACGAGCTGGGGCCGCAGCTGCCCGAGCTGCTCGGCGGCAGCGCCGACCTGGCCCCCTCGAACCTGACCTTCTGGGAGGGGGCGCAGGCGATCACCCCGCAGACCCCGGAGGGCAACTACCTCCACTACGGGGTCCGCGAGTTCGGCATGGGCGCGATCATGAACGGTATCGTCCTGCATGGCGGTTTTATCCCCTACGGCGCCACCTTCCTGATCTTCATGGAGTACATGCGCAACGCGGTGCGCATGGCGGCCCTGATGGGCAAGCGCGCCATCTACGTCTTCACCCATGACTCCATCGGCCTGGGCGAGGACGGTCCCACCCATCAGCCGGTGGAGCAGCTCACCAATCTGCGCACCACGCCCAACCTGGCCACCTGGCGCCCCTGCGACGCCACCGAGACCGCCGCCGCCTGGGATGCCGCCATCAAGCGCAACGCCGGCCCCACGGCGCTGGTGCTCTCCCGCCAGGGCCTGCCCCACCAGTCGCGCACCAAGCAGCAGCTGGCCAATATCCAGCGCGGCGGCTATGTGCTGAAAGAGAGCGAGCTCAAGGACTGCGACGGCACCCCCGACCTGATCCTGATCGCCACCGGCTCCGAGGTCGGCCTGGCCATGGACGCCGCCGCCGAGCTGGAGCAGGCCGGCCACGCCGTGCGCGTGGTCTCCATGCCCTCCACCTACCGCTTCGACGCCCAGGATGCCGAGTACCGCGAGAGCGTGCTGCCCAGGGCCGTGACCCGTCGCATCGCCATCGAGGCCGGCCATGCCGACTTCTGGTACAAGTATGTGGGCCTCGACGGTCGCGTGATCGGCATGCGCAGCTATGGCGAGTCCGCCCCGGCGGGCGAGCTGTTCAAGCACTTCGGCTTCACCGTGCAAAACGTGATCAATCAGGCCACCGAGCTGCTCGAGGGCACTGACGGCTGACCTCGACGCCAACGCGGCCCTAGCCTTCCGGCCTCCGCGAACAGGTCAGCCGGAGGGACAGGCAAGGCCGAGGCGACACCTGAAAGGGGCTGGCGATTGCCGAGCCCCTTTCTTGTGGAATCTTTCATGTGGAACCCTTGCGCGACAAGCGTCGCCAAGCCCGGCGATGCAACCTGCAACCGCCGGAGACGAAAGGAGAGCGATATGACAACTGATCGTTATCAAAAGGGCATGGACAAGCTGATGGAGCTGAGCATCCCCGACGAGAACAGCCCCACGGGCCATATGGAGATCGGCGAGAGCTTCAAGGATGTCGCCCCCGACCTGACCCGGATGGTGGTGGAGTTCGCCTTCGGCGATGTCTATGCCCGCCCGGGTCTCGACAACAAGCAGAAGGTATTGACGACCATCTCGGCGCTGGTTGCCCAGGGCACGCCCCAGATCGGCATGCATGTGGTAACCGGCCTGAACGTTGGCCTGACGCCCGACGAAATAGCCGGCTGCATCATTCACCTTATCCCCTATGTCGGCTTCCCGCGGGCCTTGAACGCCCTGCGAGTGGCACAGGAGGTCTTTGCCGAGCAGGGCGTTGCCGTCACACAACAGGAGTGACCATGGCCGCCACACTGCTGGAACGGTACCGTCCCATGGCACCCTAGGACCGGAGGCTGGCTTGACGACACTGCGTGGTTTCCTCTGGCTGATCGGCTTTCTGCTGGCCGGTGAGGCGCTGGTCCTCCTCACCGGCCTGCCGGTTTCCGCCGGCGTGATCGGCATGCTGCTGCTCACCGCCTGGCTAGCGCTCCACGGCGGCGGCTTCGACGATATCGCCGCCGCGGCCCGGCCGCTGATCGCCGCCCTGGCACTGCTGATCATGCCCGGCGTGGTCGGCATCTTCTTTATCCTCGACGAGCTCGCCGGCCAGCTCACCGCCATCCTGGTCGCCCTGCTGCTGGGCACCCTGCTCAGCGTCTTCACCACCCTGTGGCTGATGCGTCGACTGGTGGCCGATGCCAGCGCGGACAGCCGGGAGGCTCCCCATGAGTGATCTGATCGAGCAGCTGATGGCCAACCCCCTCGCCGCCGTGGCACTCACGCTCGCCGCCTACTTCACCGGCGACCGGCTGTTTCGTGCCCTGCGTGCCCCCGCCTGGTGCCCTCCGCTGCTGGTGGCCGCCCTGCTGCTGGCCACCGCGCTATGGTTGTTCGGCATCGACTATGCCGACTACCGTGCGGGAGCCGGCTGGATGACGCTGCTGCTGGGGCCGGCCACGGTGGCTCTGGGCCTGCCCCTCTACCAGCAGATGGGCAAGATCCGCGAGCTGTGGCGACCGCTGCTGCTCTGCCTGCCCATCGCCGCCACCATGGCTGCCCTCTACGCGGTAGGCATCGCCTGGGTGATGGGTGCCCCCTCCGAGATCCTCGCCTCCCTGGCCCCCAAGTCGGTCACCGCCCCCATCGCCATCGGCATCACCGAACGCCTGGGCGGCTCGGTGGCGCTGCTGATGGGCGGCCTGCTGGTCACCGGTGTGGCGGCGATCGGCTGCGTCAGCCTGGTGGCACGCTGGCTCGACATCCAGGACGAGCGCCTGCTCGGCCTGGCGCTGGGCATCAATGGCCATGCCCTGGGCACGGTCCGCGCCTTCGAGATCAGCCCCACCGCCGGTGCCTTCTCCTCGCTGGGCATGAGCCTCACCGGCATCCTCACCGCCCTGCTGCTGCCGCTGGCCTGGCGGCTGCCGGGACTCGTCGGCTGAAATACGCTAGAATCGCCGGTCTTCACTACCCGCTGGGGAGACGCTCGACGCCATGGCCTATCGCATCGCCATCAACGGTTACGGCCGCATCGGCCAGTGCGTGCTGCGCGCCCTTATCGAGCGTGCCGAGCCACAGCTCGAGGTGGTGGCCATCAACGAGCTGTCGGGGCTCGACACCATCGCCTACCTGACCCGCTACGACACCACCCATGGCCGCTTTCCGGCGCGGGTCGAGGTCGATGGCGACCACCTGATGATCGACGGCCGGGCGATTCGCGTGCTCTCCGAGCCGGACCCCCGCCGCCTGCCCTGGCAGGAGCTCAATATCGATCTGGTGCTGGAGTGTTCCGGCAGCTTCAAGGATCGCGCCACGGCCGAGTGCCACCTGAACGCCGGCGCCGGCCGCCTGCTGTTCTCCCAGCCGGCGGAGGCCGACGTCGACGCCACCATCGTCAGCGGCATCAACGACCACGAACTGGTCCCCGCCCGGCGTATCGTCTCGGCGGCCTCCTGCACCACCAACTGCCTGGTGCCGGTGCTCACCGTGCTCGACGAGGCACTCGGCATCGAACACGGCGTCACCACCACCATTCACTCGGCGATGAACGACCAGCCGGTGATCGACGCCTACCACCAGACCGACCTGCGCCTGACCCGCTCGGCGATGCACTCCATCGTGCCGGTGGACACCGGCCTGGCCCGTGGCATCAACCGCCTGATGCCTCATTTGGCCGGTCGCTTCGAGTGCCTGCATATGCGGGTGCCGACCATCAATGTCTCGGCCATGGACCTGTCCATCACGGTGCGCCAGGACACCAGCGCCAGCGAGGTGAACGACCTGCTCGCCGAGGCCAGTCGCGGACGCCTGGCCGGCCTGCTGGGCTACACCGAGGAACCCATGGCCTCGGTCGACTTCAACCACGACCCACGCTCCGGTATCGTGGACGCCACCCAGACCCGGGTGGCCGGCAGCCGCCTGATCAAGCTGCTGTGCTGGTTCGACAACGAGTGGGGGTTCGCCAACCGCATGCTCGATGTCACGCGGCGCCTGGCCGTCATGCCCCTCGACGCTCCCTGATCCCCTTACGGTTTCCCCAAGATGAGGAACACCCCCCGATGAACGTGCGCAAGATGACCGACCTCGACCTCAGCGGAAAGCGAGTGCTGATCCGCGAGGACCTCAACGTGCCCGTCAAGAACGGCAAGGTGACCAGCGATGCGCGCCTGCGTGCCGCCCTGCCCTCCATCCAGACCGCCCTGGATGGCGGCGCCCGGGTGCTGCTGATGAGCCACCTGGGCCGCCCCACCGAGGGCGAGCCCGCCGAGGAGTTCTCGCTGGCGCCGGTGGCCGACCACCTGGGCGAGCTGCTGGGCCGCCCGGTACGGCTGGTCAAGGAGTACCTGGACGGCGGGGTCGAGGTGACCGATGGCGAGGTGGTGCTGCTCGAGAACGTGCGCTTCAACCAGGGTGAGAAGAAGGACGACGAGGCGCTCGCCAAGCAGTACGCCGCCCTCTGCGATATCTACGTGATGGATGCCTTCGGCACCGCCCATCGCGCCCAGGCCTCCACCCATGGCGTGGCACGCTTCGCCTCGGTGGCCTGTGCCGGCCCGCTGCTGGCCGCCGAGCTGGATGCCCTGGAGAAGGCCCTGGCCACTCCGGCCCGCCCCATGGCCGCCATCGTCGGCGGCTCCAAGGTCTCCACCAAGCTGGAGGTGCTGACGGCGCTCTCCGAGAAGTGCGACCAGCTGATCGTCGGCGGCGGCATCGCCAACACCTTTATCGCCGCGGCCGGCCACAACGTGGGCAAGTCGCTGCACGAGGCCGACCTGATCGGCCAGGCCAGGGCACTGATGGACAAGGTGGAGATCCCGCTGCCAAGCGACGTGGTGGTGGCCACCGAGTTCTCCGACGCCGCCGAGGCCATCGTCAAGCCGGTGGACCGAGTCGCCGATGACGAGATGATCCTCGATATCGGTCCGGAGAGCGCCGCTCGCCTGGGGGCCATGCTCAAGGATGCCGGCACCATTCTGTGGAACGGCCCGGTCGGCGTCTTCGAGATCGACCAGTTCGGCAAGGGCACCGAGGTGATCTCCCGGGCCATCGCCGACAGCCCGGCCTTCTCCATCGCCGGCGGCGGCGATACCCTGGCGGCCATCGACAAGTATGGTATCGCCAATGCGGTCTCCTATATTTCCACCGGTGGCGGCGCCTTCCTCGAGTATGTCGAGGGCAAGACCCTGCCGGCGGTCGCCGCCCTGGAAGCCGCCGCGGCCCAGGCCTGATAGACTAGAGACTAGACGAATCCCGACACGACTCTCCACGCGGCGGCTGCCTCCGGGCGCCGCCGCCACCACGAACGACAGGTGAGAATATGGCACTGATCAGCATGCGCCAGCTGCTGGACCACGCCGCCGAACATGGCTACGGCGTGCCGGCCTTCAACGTCAACAACCTCGAGCAGATGCGCGCCATCATGGAAGCCGCCGACCGCACCGACTCCCCGGTGATCGTCCAGGCCTCTGCCGGTGCCCGCAAGTACGCCGGTGCCCCCTTCCTGCGCCACCTGATCCTGGCCGCGGTGGAGGAGTTTCCGCACATCCCGGTGGTGATGCACCAGGATCACGGCACCAGCCCCGGGGTATGCCAGCGCTCCATCCAGCTGGGCTTCTCCTCGGTGATGATGGACGGCTCCCTGGGCGAGGACGGCAAGACCCCGATGGACTACGACTACAACGTCGACGTCACCCGTCGCACCGTGGAGATGGCCCACGCCTGCGGGGTCTCCGTGGAGGGCGAGCTGGGCTGCCTGGGCAGCCTGGAAACCGGCATGGCCGGTGAGGAAGATGGCATCGGCGCCGAGGGCAAGCTGGACATGGATCAGCTGCTCACCGACCCGGAAGAGGCCGCCGACTTCGTCAAGGCCACCGGTGTGGACGCCCTGGCCATCGCCATCGGCACCAGCCACGGCGCCTACAAGTTCACTCGGCCGCCCACCGGCGACACCCTCTCCATCCAGCGCATCAAGGAGATCCACGCCCGCATCCCCGATACCCATCTGGTGATGCATGGCTCCTCCTCGGTGCCCCAGGAGTGGCTCGAGATCATCAACGCCCACGGCGGCGAGATCCCCGAGACCTACGGCGTGCCCGTCGAGGAGATCATCGAGGGCATCAGGCACGGGGTGCGCAAGGTCAATATCGATACCGACCTGCGCCTGGCCTCCACCGGCGCGGTGCGTCGCTTCCTGGCCGAGAACCCCAGCGAGTTCGACCCGCGCAAGTTCCTCAAGGAGACCGTCACCGCCATGCGCGATCTCTGCATCGATCGCTACGAGGCCTTCGGCACCGCCGGCAACGCTTCCAAGATCAAGCCGATCAACCTGGAGGCGATGTACGAGCGCTACGCAAGCGGCGAGCTGGACCCCAAGGTGCGCTAAGCACATCTCGCATGATTTACGGGCGGCCTCAGGGCCGCCCGTTTTGTATCTGCCCTGGTTGATGCTCCACTGCCCGGTGTGACTCGCAAGGGCACAGGCAGAACGCGAGGTGTTATACCTTCAGATACCAGATAATGGTCCCGCTTCGATATTCATCGATGACTGATTAATGGAACGGTGCAGCATGAAGAAACATATCCTGGTCCATGGCCGCCTGACGGACGCCCAGCTGGCACAGCTCGGCGAACGCTTCGAGGTTCAGGTCTGTCAGGGCGCCACCCCTGCCGAGGACCCCGACTTCCTCGCCGCCCTGCCCAGGGCCCATGGTCTGATCGGCAGCGGACTCGCAATCACCCCCGAGTGGCTCGATGCCGCCTCGAACCTGGAGGCGATCGCCACCATCTCCGTGGGCTACGACGGCATCCCGGTGGAGGAGCTGACACGGCGCGGCATCCTGCTCTGCAACACGCCCGATGTGCTTACCGAGACCACGGCAGATACCGGCTTCGCGCTGATACTCGCGGCATCTCGCCGTGTCGTCGAACTGGCCGACTTCGTCAGGCGCGGCGACTGGCAGGCCAGTATCGGCGAGGCACAGTTCGGTAGCGATGTGTACGGCAAGACGCTGGGCATGATCGGTTTCGGCCGCATCGGCGCCGCCATCGCGCGCCGCGGTGCCCTGGGGTTCGGCATGCGCGTGCTCTACTCCAACGCCTCCCCCAAGCCGGCCCTGGAGCAGGAGCTGGGGGCCGAGCGTCGTGAGATGGACGCGCTACTCGAAGAGGCGGATATCATTTGTGTGACCGTTCCCTTGACCGCCGAGACCGAACACCTAATCGGCGCTCGTGAATTCAGCCTGATGAAGCCCTCGGCGATCTTCGTCAATATTGCCCGCGGCCGAGTGGTGCGGGAGGCGGACCTGATCGCGGCGCTGGAGAAGGGCCAGGTGCGTGCCGCCGGGCTCGATGTCTTCGAGCAGGAGCCGCTCTCTCCCGAGTCCCCCCTGCCCCATATGCCCAACGTGGTCGCCCTGCCGCATATCGGCTCCGCGACTCGCGAGACCCGGGATGCCATGGCACAGCGTGCCGTGGACAACATCACCCGGGCCCTACAGGGACAGCGTCCCATCAGCCTGGTCAACGAGGAGGCCTGGAGGCCCTGAGCCTTCTAGAAGCAGGTCGCCACGGACTCCGTGACCGTCAATGTCTCGTCCACCAGCAGCAGGTGGCGCCACTTGTCGAAGGTCAGGCAGGGGTGGGAGGTGCCGAAGGCGATAACATCACCGACCGCGAGCTCGGCACTACCCATCTTGGAATCATGGGGGATCTCCAGGAAGAGATGCTGATCCATGATATGCGTGGCGCGCCAGCTACCGGGCGCAGTCACCGCCCCACTCCCCGTTGCGAGCGTGTCGCGAGGATAGTGCCGCAACGGCAGAGGCATGTCCGGCTCGTGACCGATATCACGCTTGCCCAGGCCCACGATGGCAAGTCCCGGCTCGGGCAGCGACTGCACATGGGCGAACACCTCCAGCGCCGGCTGCAGCTCGCCCTGGAGGTGCGGATCGCGCGCCTTCACCTCGGCCATGGCATCGGCATAGAGCCTGTGGTCATGCACCACATAGCACCCCGGCCGCAGCACCGGCGTGTAGTGCTCTCGCAACTCCGCCTCGTCGAAGGCCTGGGCAATCAGGTCAAACCATCGGGAGCCCGCCGCGGTGACGATAGGCGCCTCGCTCGCCAGCACCCCGCTGCCGTGCAGTACCTTGACGGTCTCGACCAGCCGCTCCCCATAGGCACGCACCGCCGCGACCTCGTCGCCGCCGGCGATCAGACCCTCATAGCCCTCTATACCGACCAGGCGCAGGGCCGGCTGCTCGGCGATCGCCGCTACCAGCTCCTCGACCTCGGCGGTATTGCGACAGCCACAGCGCCCGCCGGGAACACCGAGCTCGATCAGCACATTGAGGTGCAGTTCCCGATCGGCGAAGAAGCGTCCCAGCTGACCCACGTTGTCGCTGCTGTCCACCACGCAGTAAAACTCCGCCCCGGCCTGGATCAGCCCCGCCACCATGGCCATGTTGGCCTCCCCCACCAGCTGGTTGGCCATCAGCAGTCGCGTCACTCCATGGGCGAAGGCGGCGCGACACTGGGGCGCCGTGGCCAGGGTAATGCCCCAGGCGCCGGCCTCGAGCTGGCGCCGGAACAGCGTCGGGCTCATGGTGGTCTTGCCGTGGGGGGCCAGTCGGGCACCATGAGCCTCGGCGAAGCGCTGCATCCAGATCAGGTTATGGGTCAGGGGCGCCTCATGAATCACCGCCGCCGGTAGGCTGACACCTGTAAGCAGCGCCGAGCTGGTCTCGACGAGCCCCTTGTCGCAGTGCCGTTCCACTTCGCTCATTACAGACCCTCTCCTCGTGTCGGGGCGGCGATCATCACATGCCCCATGACCAATAGCGTAAACGGCCCCACCGT
>NZ_JADNRL010000025.1:59134-192776 GCF_015595025.1 Halomonas sp. KAO | reverse complement strand
CCGTCCGCCGCTCGACGCCTGGAAGCAAGCTTCCATCGTTTCCGCTCGACTTGCATGTGTTAGGCCTGCCGCCAGCGTTCAATCTGAGCCATGATCAAACTCTTCAGTTTAAGATCATAAGTGCTTGAAGCAGCACCAAACTTGGCTCAAGGTTCAAACGTCTCAAATAGATCTTGCGATCTATGACGAGTCGCTTGCCTTGATGGTTCTGTGACATGATCACCGAGCCATCGACAAGCGCCCACATGAATTACCTGATCGATTGTTAAAGAGCGGCTCACGTCTCGTTGAGAGACGGAGCGTCTCGCTTGCTGTCGTGCCGTCGCTTTATCACCTGGTACCGAACTGCATACCGAAGAAGCGGCGGTCTCGCCAGCGCCCTGCGAGGAAGGCGTATTCTACGTGACTGACTGTCGTTGTCAACCCGGCGAAGTATTCCGAGGAACCTTGCGAGTGACCGACACCTTTCGACACTCAACCCTTGAAGGGTCGTTTCGAGAGGATCGCCGCGGAGGCCGTGAGGCCGCCGTCACGAGTGGCGCACATTCTAGCGAATCTGCCGCGACTGTCAACCGGTGATTTTCGAAGCCTTCCGAAAAAAACCATTGTAGAACAGCCACTTCTGCCACCTCCACCGCCTGCAACGTTTGCCCGTTGCCGGCAGCGGATGCGTACTTTACGGCTTTCCTGGCGGGTCCGCAAGGCCTTCCTGTAAAAAAGCTTCAAAACCGACGACGCCCGCACGGGGCGGGCGTCGATACAGGCGGCGTGAGCGCGGATCAGCGAGATGGAGGCGCATGACGCAGCTTGCGCATCGTCGCCATCAGCGGGCCCGAGGCGACATAGGCGCCGAACAGCAGCAACAGCATCACAGAGGGCTCCAGGGAGATCACCACGAAGCCCAGCACGATGGCGAGCAGCACCACGAAGGGGACCGGCCCCTTGACGTCCACATCCTTGAAGCTGTAGTAGCGAATATTGCTGACCATCAGCACTCCGGCGGCACCGACAATCACCAGCATCAGCAGCTTGTAGCCGAAGGCTTCGGCATCGAAGCTATGGAAGGTCCAGACACTGGCCGCCACCAGCGCCGCCGCCGAGGGGCTGGGCAGGCCAATGAACCACTTCTTGTCGACGCTGCCGACCTGTACGTTGAAGCGGGCCAGCCGCAAGGCGGCACAGGCCACATAGAGAAAGGCCACCACCCAGCCGGTCTTGCCGATATCCTGAAGAATCCAGGTAAAGGACACCAGCGCTGGCGCCACCCCGAAGGAGAGCATATCGGAGAGGCTGTCGTACTCGGCACCGAAGGCGCTCTGGGTATTGGTCATCCGGGCGACCCGGCCATCCAGCCCATCGAGCACCATGGCGATAAAGATCGCCACGGAAGCCGCGGCAAAGTCACCGTTGATACCGGCAACAACGGCGAAGAAGCCGGCGAACAGGGCCGAAGTGGTAAAGAGGTTGGGCAACAGATAGATACCCTTGCGCCGGACGGTACGCCCATCCTCTTCGGCCTCCTCGATCACCTCCGTCTCACGCAGAAAGACCGACGCCAGGTCCTCTTCCCGGTGGCCCCCCTGCTCCCGGGGCGAATCCTCGCCATGCGGCGTGTCGACATGCTCGTTATTACGGGAATCCTGACTCATTGTCCCACCTATTGCCTGGAAGTCATGCTGGCCATTCTTGCACGACCACCCACAAGCGCAAAGCCGACTCGCTGCCATTCAGTGTCGGTCACACCAAAACGACCAGGGGCGCGGTCACCCGCGCCCCTGGTCGTGTTGTCACTCTCGACCGAACCGGACGATCAGTTCTTGGTCTTGTCGACCAGCTGGTTGGCGGCGATCCACGGCATCATGCCGCGCAGCTTGGCCCCCACCTGCTCGATCTCATGCTCGGCGTTCAGGCGACGACGGGCGGTCATCGAGGGGTAGTTGCTGTTGCCCTCGTTGATGAACATCTTGGCATACTCGCCGGTCTGGATACGCTTGAGCGCATTGCGCATGGCGGCACGCGACTGCTCGTTGATCACCTCGGTGCCGGTCACGTACTCGCCATACTCCGCGTTGTTGGAGATGGAGTAGTTCATGTTGGCGATGCCGCCCTCGTACATCAGGTCGACGATCAGCTTGAGCTCATGCAGGCACTCGAAGTAGGCCATTTCCGGTGCGTAGCCTGCCTCGGTGAGGGTCTCGAAACCGGCCTTGACCAGCTCGACGGCGCCACCGCACAGCACGGCCTGCTCGCCGAACAGGTCGGTCTCGGTCTCATCCTTGAAGGTGGTCTCGATGATACCGCTGCGACCGCCGCCGATGGCTGCCGCGTAGGAGAGCGACAGCTCCTTGGCATTGCCGGTAGCATCCTGGTGAATGGCGATCAGGTCGGGGATGCCGCCGCCACGCACGAACTCGGAGCGCACGGTATGGCCCGGCGCCTTGGGGGCGATCATCACCACATCCAGGTCGCTGCGCGGCTCGATCTGGTTGTAGTGGATGTTGAAGCCATGGGCGAAGGCCAGGGTCGCGCCCTGCTTCAGGTTGGGCTCGACCTGATTCTCGTAGATCGCCTTCTGGTTCTCGTCAGGCGCCAGGATCATCACCACATCGGCGCTCTTGCACGCCTCCTCGACGGAAGCCACCTTGAGGCCAGCACCCTCAGCCTTGGCGGCAGAAGAGGATCCCTCACGCAGGGCGACGGTAACGTCGACACCCGACTCCTTGAGGTTGTTGGCATGGGCATGCCCCTGGGAGCCGTAACCCACGATGGTGACCTTCTTGCCCTGGATAAGGGAGAGATCGCAATCCTTGTCGTAATAAACGTGCATCTCGTGCTCCTGGAAACGTGATCTGAAAAACATGGTTGAGTAAGGCGTGTCAGCGTCGATGGCCACCCGCCCCGTCTAGCGCAGGGCTGGGCTTGCGGCATCCGATGACCCAACCATACGCCAGCCCAGCCATTGCGTAAAACGCTATATTTGCAACGATACATCCCGATTTGTGCAATAATAATGACCATGGACATGCGCCCCCTCAATCACTTCCTCGCCCTGGCGGAATCCCTGCACTTCGGGCGCGCCAGCGAGGCGTGTCACATCAGCACCTCCACCCTCTCCCGCTCCATCCGACATCTGGAGGAGAGCCTGGGCGTCACCCTCTTCGAGCGCGACAATCGCCACGTGGCGCTGACTCGCCAGGGCGAGATCTTCCAGCACTATGCCCGTGAGACCCTCGAGCGCTGGGAAGAGCTACGCCAGTCGCTGATGAGCGAGGCCCGCCGACTGACCGGCAAGATCAGCGTCTACTGCTCGGTCACCGCCAGCTACAGCTTCCTCTACGAGCTGCTCAGCGAGTTTCGCAGCCACCACCCCGGCATCGAGCTCAAGCTGCACACCGGCGACCCCGCCGAAGCCATGAACCGGGTCCTGGCCGGTGACGAGGACATGGCGATCACCCCTCGCCCGCGCCAGCCCCCGGAGGCCCTCGCCTTCAAGTCGCTGACCCGAGCCCCGCTGGTGTTTATCGCCCCCAGGGAGGCACCGGACTGGATCCCCTCCACGCCCGAGACACCCTGCGCCGAGCAGTGGCGTGAGGTACCGATGATCCTCTCCGAGGCGGGACTCTCGCGCAGCTACGCCGACACCTGGTTTCGCGCCCTGGGCATCGTGCCGAGGATCTATGCCCAGGTTGCCGGACACGAGGCGATCGTCAGCATGGTGGGCCTGAGCTTCGGCATCGGCGTGGTGCCCCGGATCGTGCTCGACAACAGCCCGCTGCGCGAGCGAGTGCGCGTGCTGCCCGTGAAGCCGGAACTGCCCCATTACGACGTCGGCCTCTGCGTGCTGGAACGGCGCCTGAAGAGCCCGCTGATCCGCGCCCTGTGGGATGAAGTGGCGGAAAGGTAGGCAATGAGCTGGCGAAAAAACAACTTTTACGCAACGTCTTTACATAAAAACCGCCGCCCCAGGAGGGCCTGGATAGGCGGTCAGCATGAGTAAAGAAAACGACGTTTTTCTTATCGCGTGAAATTGAAAGGTCATAGCCCTGTAGGCGGTATTGTGAGTGTCTACAGGAGACGTCGGCGTTTATCCATCAAGACGTTCCTTGCGCGTTGATCAGAGCCTCCAGGGTAGCGAAGTCCTCCTCCGCGATCTGCTCGTCCAGAAAGTCGAGAAGCGCCCGGACCGCCGGCAGCAGTCCCCGCCGCGAGGGAAAGACCGCATGCAGGATTCCCCCCCGAGGCTCCCAGCCCGGAAGGACGTCGACCAACCGTCCGGCCTGGATATCCCGAGCGCCGACCAGTAACCCAAGCTTGACCACGCCAAGCCCTTTCAGCGCGGCGGCATGCAGGGTCTCGGCGCTGTCGGTAACCAGCCGCGGTCGATGGGAGATTTGCGCGCTGGCCCCCTCTGGCCCTACCAGGTCCCAGCAGTGGCGGTTGTCGTATGATTCGAAGTCGAGACTCGGCAGCCCGGCGAGATCTGCCGGGCTGCGGGGCCATGGCCGGTTGTTAAACAGGGTAGGGGCGGCCATCAGCCGTTGAGGGCTTGAAGCGAGCACCTTCATGGTCAGGTCGCTGTCCTCAATCGGCGGGAAGCGCACACGGATCGCCAGATCGAGGCCTTCCTTGATCACGTCCACCCGCCGGCTGGTGGCCTCCACCTGAACCTCCACCTTGGGACAGCGAGCCATGAAGCGCACTAGCAGCGGCGTGATCAGATAGTGCAGCACGCTGGGCGAGCAGCTCAGCCGTACCGTGCCCTGAGGTTCGGCATGATGGCGCTGGATCAGCTCCTCGGCGGCTTCCGCCTCTACCAGCATGGCCAGGCAGTGACGATAGTAGGCCTGCCCCAGCTCGGTGACCGAGAGGTGACGGGTCGAACGGTTGATCAGCCGCGTAGCGAGGCGCTCCTCTAGCTGGTTGATGCGCCGGCTCAGCTTCGACTTGGGAATGCCCAGAGCGCGCCCGGCCGGGGCGAAGCCGCCGTGGTCCACCACCTTAACGAAGTAGTAGAGGTCGTTGAGGTCCTGCATGTTTTCGTTCCACCAGTGAAACGCTGAGTGTCAATTTCAGCGTATAAAAGCATCACTGTTCAAGGTGTAGGCTTTCTGCATCGGAAGGCAAGCCTCTTCCGTCATGACAGGAGCCGAAGATGAAGGCGATACAAGCAGTATACGGCGCCCCACGCGGTCATTGGGTCGGCGACGGTTTTCCGGTGCGCTCCCTGCTCAGCTACGACCGCCTGGGGGCCGAACACATCAGCCCGTTCCTGCTGCTCGACCATGCCGGTCCGCACAGCTTTAGCCCGACTCGCTACCGCCGAGGGGTGGGACCCCATCCCCATCGGGGCTTCGAGACCGTGACGCTGGTCTACCAGGGAGCTCTTGAGCACCGCGACTCGGCGGGGCATGGCGGCCAGATCGGCGAGGGCGATGTCCAGTGGATGACCGCCGGCGCAGGTATCGTTCATGAGGAGTACCACGCACCAGCCTTCGCCGAAGGTGGTGGCCTCCTGGAAATGGTGCAGCTATGGGTCAACCTGCCGGCCCGGGACAAGTCCGCCTCGCCAGCCTACCAGACCCTTCTCGACAGCGAGATCCCCCGAGTCGAGCTGCGGGGTAATGCCGGCCAGCTCAGAGTGGTCGCGGGCAGCTATCTTGATCGGCAAGGTCCCGCTCGCACCTTTACTCCCATCAACGTCTGGGACCTGCGCCTGGTGGCCGGTGGTGATGTCAGGCTCGACATACCCGAGGGCCATACGACCCTACTGGTCGTGCTGGAGGGCACGGTACTGATCAACGGCGAGCGCATCGTCCGCGACGAGAGCGTCGTCGCCTTCGAGCGCCCCGGTGAGGCCTTTCACCTGGAGGCCAACAACGACGCCAAGCTGTTACTGCTGAGCGGCGAACCCATCGACGAACCGGTAGCCGGCCAGGGTCCCTTCGTGATGAACAACGAGATCGAGATCCAGCAAGCCTTTGCCGACTTCCAAGCCGGAAAGTTCGGCGATTCGAGGGGCAGATGAGCCCCCACCCTTGCCCGGCGATGGTCGCCGGGCAGTCCCCTGACTGCCAATGACAGCGAAAGGAGAATGACCATGTCCTTTACCTACAACCGACTCGACAAGGATGATGTGGCCCTGCTGATGGTGGACCACCAGGCCGGCCTGCTCTCTCTGGTGCGCGACTTCAGCCCGGACGACTTCAAGAACAATGTCCTGGCCCTGGCCGATATCGCCAGGTTCTTCGCTATCCCCACCATCCTCACCACCAGTTTCGAGGATGGACCCAACGGCCCCATGGTGCCGGAGCTCAAGGAGATGTTCCCGCAGGCGCCTTATTTGGCCCGCCCGGGGCAGATCAACGCCTGGGACAACGAGGAGTTCGTCGCCGCCATCAAGGCCACCGGCAAGAAGCAGCTGCTGATCGCCGGGGTGGTCACCGAAGTGTGCGTGGCCTTCCCGGCGCTCTCGGCCCTGGAGGAGGGCTATGAGGTCTTCGTGGTCACCGACGCTTCCGGAACCTTCAATCAGACCGCTCGGGAGGCCGCCTGGGATCGCATGTCCCAGGCCGGTGCCCAGCTGATGACCTGGTTCGGCGTGGGCTGCGAGCTGCACCGCGACTGGCGTAACGATATCGAAGGCTTCGGCGGCCTGCTGGCCGGCCACCTGCCCGCCTACGCCAACCTGATGCAGAGTTATAATCAGCAAAGCAAGCTGGACTAAGGCGCTGACCCGGTACGAACCCATGACAGCGACCAGGCGACAAGCCTCGAATAGGCACCGCTGTGCGTCTCGACGCTGGCGATAGAGCGCCGAGGGCTCGGCCGCCGGCAAGGCGCTTCAGGGTGACCTGGAGATCAGGGGCGACACCTGCGCCACCCACAAGCTGGCCTATCTGGGCAGCGGCCGCGACGAGGTGCCGGTGGCGTTGCCCGTCGGCGGCCGGGTCCTGCTGGCAGCAGAAGGCCGCCTCTCGAGGCGGCCTTCGCATACCACTAACAACCAGGAGTCGAGCTAGAGGCTCAACACCTTGTCGCCCCGGGCAATCCCCGACACCCCGGTACGCGCCACTTCCAGCACTCCTACCGGCTCCATGGCCTGCAGGAAGGCATCGAGCTTGCCGGCGTCGCCGGCGATCTGCACGGTGAACAGGCTCGGGCTCACATCGACGATCTGCGCGCGGAAGATATCCGCGGTGCGCTTGACCTCGTCGCGGTTCGCCCCCAATGCCTTCACCTTCACCAGCATCAACTCCCGCTCGATATGGTTGCCCTCGGTGAGGTCGACCAGCTTGACCACATCGATCAGCTTGTTGAGGTGCTTGGTGATCTGCTCGACGACCCGGTCGTCTCCCACGGTCGTGACCGTCAGGCGCGACAGGGTCGGGTCCTCGGTGGGCGCCACGTTCAGCGTCTCGATATTGAAGTTACGCTGAGAGAAGAGCCCCACCACGCGAGACAGGGCGCCCGGTTCGTTTTCCATCAGAATCGAGATGATATGGCGCATCAGGTCCGCTCCGTCTTGGAAAGCAGCATGTCACGCATGGAGCCAAGGGGCACCTGCATCGGATAGACGTGCTCGTGCGGGTCAACCGCAACGTCGAGGAACACCAGCTCGTGCGGATCGGCGAAGGCACGCTCCAGTGCCGGCTCGAGCTCTTCGAGGGTCTCGACCTTCAGCGCAGTGAAGCCATAGGACTCGATCAGCTTCTGGAAGTCGGGCAGCGACTCCATGTAGGAGTGCGCATGGCGCGACTTGTAGTTAAGGTCCTGCCACTGGCGCACCATGCCCAGTGACGCATTGTTGAGGTTGACGATCTTCACGCCGCCCCCGAACTGCTTACAGGTGGAGAGCTCCTGCATCATCATCTGGAAGCTGCCCTCCCCGGTCACGCAGATCACCTGCTCATCCGGGAAGTTCTGCTTGATTCCCATGGCGGCCGGGAATCCGAAGCCCATGGTGCCAAGCCCCCCCGAGGTAATGAAGCGGTTGGGCTTGTCGAACTTGTAATACTGGGCCGCGAACATCTGGTGCTGTCCGACATCGGTGGTCACATAGGCCTCGCCGCGCGTCACCCGGCACAGTGCCTCGACCACCTCCTGGGGCTTGAGCGTCTCGCCGGGCCTGGAGGGCTCATAGAGCTTGCCCGCGCGCTCTTCGCGCCAGCCCTCGATCTTCTGCCACCACTCCTCGAGGGCCTCCGGATTGGCGATCTCCTTGCCCTGCACCAGGCTGATCATCTCGCTGATCACGCTGCCCGCCGGCCCCACGATGGGCACATCGGCCCGCACGGTCTTGGAGACCGAGCTGGGGTCGATATCCACATGGATGACCTTGGCGGTGGGGCAGAACTTCGAGGTGTTGTTGGTCACGCGGTCGTCGAAACGCGCGCCGATGGCGATCACCAGATCGGCATGGTGCATGGCCATGTTCGACTCATAGGAGCCGTGCATGCCCAGCCAGCCCAGGCACTGGCGGTCGCTCTGGGGATAGGCGCCGATGCCCATCAGGGTGGTGGTGATGGGGTAGCCCAGTCGCTTGACCAGGTCGGTCAGGCCTTCGCTGGCCCGCCCGGTGACCACCCCGCCGCCGGTATAGAACACCGGGCGCTTGGCCTTGAGCATCAGCTCCACGGCCTTCTTGATCTGACCGCTATGGCCGCGGGTCACCGGATTGTACGAGCGCATCTTGACCTTCTTGGGGTAGACGTACTCGTAGCGCTCGGTGGGGGCCGTCATGTCCTTGGGAATATCCACCACGACCGGGCCCGGCCGGCCACTGGCGGCCAGGTAGTAGGCCTTCTTGAGGACTTCCGGAATCTCGCTCGGATGCTTGATCGAGAAGCTGTGCTTCACGATCGGCCGAGTCACGCCAACGATGTCGGTTTCCTGGAAGGCATCATCGCCGATCAGGTGGCTCATCACCTGGCCACACAGCACCACCATCGGAATCGAGTCCATGTAGGCGGTGGCGATGCCGGTGACGGCGTTGGTAGCGCCGGGACCGGAGGTCACCAGTACCGTGCCTGGCTTGCCGGAGGCTCGCGCATAGCCATCGGCGGCATGGGTGGCGGCCTGTTCATGGCGTACCAGGATATGTTTGACCTTGTCCTGGCGGAACAGGGCGTCATAGATATGCAGCGCCGCGCCACCGGGATAACCATAGATATATTCGACGCCCTCATCCTGCAGGAAGCGGGCGATCATGTCCGCGCCGGAAAGCAATTCCACGTGTTTTTCTCCCCTGGAGGTCTCGAGTGCGATCCGTCACCACTTGGGGCAACGGTGTCGAGTGCGGCGGTATGCCGCTGCCGGATACACCGGCACCTGATGCCAAACCCTGGCAAGAAGCCCTGTTAGGGCCTGCACTCTCATCACGGCGGTTTGCCGCGTCGGGGCGTTGGCCGACTCGGGCGGTGAGCCCGCAATCGGAAGTCCTTCGGCGGGTAGAGGCCACAGGCCTACCCTTCACACGGTAATGGGGGATTGCCCGCTGGGTCCGTGCCCGTATCAGGAAGGGTCAAGATTCCATTAGCGCCAAGGGCGTGTCAACCGCGGAAACAGCGTGGGTAGCCCATGGAAGGGGGTTGGGCAAGGCGAGATTGGAAATCTGATCCAAAAAAAAGCCCGCGCTCTCGCGGGGAGGGGCGGGCAAGGGGGTTACAGGACGCAACCTGTCATTCAGTCTAGCCGGCCAGGCTCAGGATGCGAGTGCCGACGCCCGCTCAGCGTGCGCCGGCACCGGCTTCCCTTCACTTCTGTGCGGCAACACCGTCCCGAGACTCGCCGAACACCAGCCGATCCTCTTCGGCGTCCACCTGGATGGTGTCGCCGGGCGCGAACTTCCCGGCCAGCAGATCCTGGGCCAGCGGGTTCTCGATACGCGCCTGGATGGCCCGCTTGAGCGGCCGCGCACCGAAGACCGGATCGAAGCCCACCACCGCGAGCTGGGCCATGGCCGCATCGCTGACCTCCAGAGAGAGCTCATGCTCCGCCAGTCGCATACGCAGGCGGTCGAGCTGGATCCCGGCGATGGCCTGGATCTGCTCCTGTCCGAGGGCATGGAACACCACCACCTCATCGATGCGGTTGATCAGCTCGGGGCGGAAGTGAGTACCGACCACCTCCATTACCGCACTCTTCATCTGCTCGTAACCGGTGTCGCCACCACCCATGCGCTGGATGATGTCCGAGCCCATGTTGGAGGTCATCACGATCACCGTATTGCGGAAGTCCACGGTGCGACCCTGGCCATCGGTGAGGCGTCCATCTTCCAGCACCTGCAGCAGGATATTGAAGACATCCGGGTGTGCCTTCTCCACCTCGTCGAGCAGCAGCACCGAGTAGGGCTTGCGACGCACCGCCTCGGTCAGATAGCCACCCTCCTCATAGCCGACATAGCCGGGAGGGGCACCGATCAGCCTTGCCACGGAGTGCTTCTCCATGAACTCCGACATGTCGATGCGTACCATCGCCTCCTCGGTATCGAAGAGGAAGTTGGCCAGCGACTTGCACAGCTCCGTCTTGCCGACCCCGGTGGGGCCGAGGAACAGGAAGGAGCCATTGGGACGATGTGGATCGGCCAGCCCCGCCCGGGAACGACGCACGGCATTGGCCACCGCGGTCACCGCCTCGTGCTGGCCGATCACCCGCTCATGCAGCGCCTCCTCCATGCGCAGCAGCTTGTCACGCTCACCCTCGAGCATCTTGGCGACCGGAATGCCGGTCCAGCGCGAGACCACCTCGGCGATCTCCTCCTCGGTGACGTTGGAGCGCAGCAGGGTATGCTTCGAGGTATCCGACTCGGCCTCGCTGAACTCGGCGATCTTCTTCTCGAGCTCGGGGATCACGCCGTACTGCAGCTCGGACATCCGCGCCAGGTCCCCCTGTCGCCTGGCCTGTTCCAGATCGATGCGAGCCCGGTCGAGCTCCTCCTTGAACTGTCCCGCCCCCTGGATGCTGGCCTTCTCGGCCTTCCACACCTCGTCGAGGTCGGCATAGTCACGCTCGAGCTCGGCGATCTCCTCCTCGAGGCTCTCCAGGCGCCGGCGAGAGGCCTCGTCGGTCTCCTTCTTGAGGTGCTCGCGCTCCATCTTCAGCTGAATCAGCCGGCGGTCGAGACGATCCATCTCCTCGGGCTTGGAGTCGAGCTCCATGCGAATGCGCGAGGAGGCCTCGTCGATCAGGTCGATCGCCTTGTCGGGCAGCTTGCGATCGGTGATATAGCGGGTGGAGAGCTTGGCCGCGGCGATAATGGCGCCATCCGTGATATCGACCTTGTGGTGCACCTCGTAGCGCTCCTTGAGGCCACGCAGGATCGCCACGGTGTCTTCCTCCGAGGGCTCATCCACCACCACCTTCTGGAAGCGACGCTCCAGCGCCGCATCCTTCTCGATGTACTGGCGATACTCATCGAGGGTGGTGGCGCCCACGCAGTGCAGCTCGCCACGAGCCAGGGCCGGCTTGAGCATATTGCCGGCATCCATGGCCCCCTCGGCCTTGCCGGCCCCCACCATGGTGTGCAGCTCATCGATAAACAGGATGACCCGGCCCTCCTCCTGGGCGAGCTCCTTGAGCACCGACTTGAGACGCTCCTCGAACTCGCCACGGAACTTGGCCCCGGCCAGCAGTGCGCCCATATCCAGCGACAGCACGCGCTTGTCCTTGAGCCCCTCGGGCACCTCGCCATCGACGATGCGCTGAGCCAGCCCCTCGACGATGGCGGTCTTGCCGACCCCGGGCTCACCGATCAGCACCGGGTTGTTCTTGGTGCGCCGCTGGAGGACCTGAATGGTGCGGCGGATCTCGTCATCACGCCCGATTACCGGGTCGATCTTGCCGCTGGCGGCCCGCTCGTTGAGGTCCAGGGTGTACTTTTCCAGCGCCTCGCGCTGATCCTCGGCATTGGGGTCATCGACCCTCTCGCCACCGCGCACGCCATCGACCGCGGACTCCAGCGCCTGGCGCGAGAGCCCCGCCTGGGTGAGTAGCTTGCCGACCGCGCCTCCCATCTCCAGCGCGGCGAGCAGCACCAGCTCGCTGGCGATGTACTGATCACCACGCTTCTGGGCCTCGCGATCGGTGAGATTGAACAGCTTGATCAGGTCGCGGGAGGGCTGCACCTCACCGTCGAACTGGGCGACCCTGGGCAGGTCGTCGAGATGCCCGACCAGCACATCGCGCAACCGGGCGGCATCGCCACCGGCCCTCTGAACCAGCGCCTTGGCACCGGTGTCGGTGGCGTCGAGCAGCGCCAGCAGCAGATGGCCGGGCTCGAGCTGGTTATGACCGTGCCCCACGGCCAGCGACTGGGCATCGGCCACGGCGTTCTGCAGCTTGGCGGTAAACTTGTCGAAACGCATATCACGTCCTCCATCGGGATGGCGAGGCGATCGGACGCCCCGCTTGACCCTGTGAATGTCTTGACAACTTAAATGGCGTCAAGACAGGCCGGTTTCAAGTCGGCCGTCGGGAGAAACGTTTGACACATTGACGCGGGTCAAGAGTCAGCGCAGCCAGATCACGCTGGCCATTCTTCCCGTGCTGCCATTGTCACGGCGGTGGGAATAGAAGCGTGACTCGCAGGCGGTGCAGAAGTGGCCGCCGCTGATATGGGAGACGCCCAGACGCTCCAGACGCAGGCGCGCCAGGCGGTAGAGGTCGGCCATGTAGTGGCCCAGGCGATAGGGGCTGGGGTCGAAGGCATCGGCGGCCTCGGGGTGCACGCCAACGAAGGCCTGATAGACCTCGGGTCCCACCTCGAACTGGGCATTGGAGATCGCCGGCCCCAGCCAGGCCAGCTGCTCCTCGGGCGGCACACCCAGTGCCGCCACCGTGGCCTCCAGCACCCCGCCCGCCAGCCCACGCCAGCCCGCATGGGCCACCGCCACGCGCTCGCCGCGGCGGTCACAGAAGAAGACCGGCAGGCAGTCGGCGGTAAGGACCACGCAGGCATGACCACGGTCGAGGGCGACCGCGGCATCGGCCTCCGGCGATTCGTCCGTATAGCCTTGCTGCACCCGCGCGCCGTGTACCTGATTGAGCCACAGCAGCGGTCGTTCGTTATCGACCTGCTTGTGCAGCAGGCGACGGCATAGCGCCACATGGGCGGGGTTGTCTCCCACATGGTCGGCCGGGTTGAAGCAGGCGAAGTCCCCCTGGCTGGGACCGGTCTCACGGGTGGTGACGAAGGCCCCCACGGAGGTGGGGGCCGGCCAGTCGGGCAGGACCAGGGTGGGCCGCAGGTCGGGGGCGTCGCTCATGACAGTATCCTCGGTGCCGCAGGGGTTCAGCGCATCGTCTCGTGATCGTCACGCAGGTAGTCGAGCAACATCAGCAGATCGTCCGGCAGGGCCGCCCGGAAGCTCATCGTCTCACCACTGCCCGGATGCACGAAAGCCAGCCGGCGGGCGTGCAGCGCCTGGCGCGGAAACTCGCGCAGAATCTCCTTGAGCGTATCCGAGGAGCCGGCGGGCAGCTTGAGACGACCGCCGTAGACGGGATCGCCGACCAGCGGGTAGCGCAGGTGCGCCAGGTGCACGCGGATCTGGTGAGTACGCCCGGTCTCCAGCCGGCAGCGCACATGGGTATGAGCACGGAAGCGCTCGACCACACGGTAGTGGGTCACCGCCGGCTTGCCGGCGGCGGTCACCGCCTGGCGCTTGCGATCCTTGGCATGTCGGCCGATCGGCGCATTCACTGTGCCGCCGGCGGTCATCACCCCCACGCTGATGGCGTCATACTCCCGTGACACCGTGCGTGCCTGCAGCTGCTCCACCAGCGCCGTCTGGGCGGCCAGTGTCCTGGCCACCACCATCAGGCCACTGGTGTCCTTGTCCAGGCGATGAACGATGCCGGCCCGGGGCACCGTCGCCAGCGCCGGGTCGTGATGCAGCAGCGCATTGAGCAGGGTGCCATTCGGGTTGCCTGCTGCCGGGTGCACCACCAGGCCCGGCGGCTTGTTGATCACCAGCACCTGCTCATCCTCGTACACCACCTCGAGGGGAATATCCTCGGGCTCGAAGCGGGTATCGTCCTCGACTTCGGTGCAGAGGCGCAGCCATTCGCCTCCGTAGACCTTATCCCTGGGGCGTGCCGTCTGGTCGTCCAGGGTCAGGTCGCCGGCCTTGATCCAGGCCTTCAGGCGCTCGCGGGAAAAGTCGGAGAAGAGCTCCGCCGCGGCCTGGTCGAGCCGCTGGCCGGCCATCGCGTCGGGAACACGCTGCTGTGCTTCGAAGGTCTGGGACATGAAGAGAGTGACCGTTTCGGGGATCGGAATCGGGCGCCGCCGATGACTGCGTTTTGCCACGCAGTGCTTTATAGTGGGCGGGTTTACGGCCGATTCTAACACGGCCCGTCCGCGTTGTTTGCCACGAGGATCACGATGCGCGTTTCCAACACCCCTGCCCGTTTCGCGGCCCTGCTCCTGGCTACCAGCCTGCTGACCGGCTGTTCCCTGTTCGGCGGTGGCTCCGACGCCTCGCCCGACGAGAGCGACAGCAGTGCACAAGCCAGCCCCTCACAGCGGGTTGCGGAGGAAGAGGTCGAGTATGCCAACCTCGGCGAGCGCGAACTCTACGAGGAGGCGCGCGACTCCCTGGACCGCGGCAACTTTACCGCGGCGATTTCCCAGCTCGAGGCACTCGATACCCGCTTCCCGTTCGGTGCTCACGCCGAGCAGGCCCAGCTGGAGCTGATCTACGCCTACTACGAGACCGACAACTGGGAGGCGACCCGTGCAGCGGCCAACCGCTTCATCCGCCTGCACCCCAGCCATCCCCAGGCCGACTATGCCCTCTACATGCGGGGGCTGGCCGCCTGGCAGGCCGGTCGCTTCAGCCTCGAGCGTCTCAAGCTGATCGACATCTCCAAGCGCGACCTGGGCGCCTCCCGCGATGCCTACAGCGACTTCCGCGAGCTTGGCCGGCTCTACCCCAACAGCCAGTACGTACCGGATGCTCGCCAGCGCATCATCTACCTGCGCAATCTGCTGTCGCGCCATGAGCTGCATGTCGCCGACTACTACATGCGCCGCGGCGCCTACCTCGCCGCCGTGGAGCGCGGTCGCTGGGTGATCGAGAACTACCCCCAGAGCGAGGCCACTCGCGACGCCCTGGCGGTCATGGTCGAAGGCTACCTGGGCCTGGAGATGCGCGACCGCGCCCGCGAGACCCTGCGAGTGCTGATCGACAACGCCCCCGACCACGAACAGCTGCGGGGCCGCACCTTCACGCCCCGCCACGTCGACGCCGACTCGATCTCGGCCTGACCGGCGGCAAGCTGCACGTCAGACGCATGCAATCGTTCGAAGTAAAAGAAAACCCGGAGGCCTCGGCCTCCGGGTTTTCTTGTCGCTCGGCACTTGTGTAGCTCGGCACTTATAGCTCGTCGGCGCTATTCGCCGGGCTGCCAGCCATTGACGATAGGATAGCGGCGATCGCGACCGAACCCGCGGCGGGTTACCCGCGCCCCCACCGGAGCCTGGCGACGCTTGTACTCGCAGCGGTCCACCAGCTTGACCACCCGGTAGACATCGTCACGGTCGAAGCCCGCCTCGATGATCGCCTCGGCGCTCATGTCGCCCTCGATATAGCGCACCAGAATGGCATCCAGGGTGTCGTAGTCGGGCAGCGAGTCGCTGTCCTTCTGGTCGGGTGCCAGCTCCGCGGAGGGCGGTCGCTCGATCACCCGCTCGGGGATGGCCGGCGACTGGGTGTTGCGCCAGCGCGCCAGACGATAGACCCAGGTCTTGTAGACATCCTTGATGGCGTTGTAGCCGCCCACCATATCGCCATAGAGCGTGGAGTAGCCCACCGCCATCTCGCTCTTGTTGCCGGTGGTCAGCACCAGCAGGCCCTTCTTGTTGGAGATCGCCATCAACAGCACGCCACGACAGCGGGACTGCAGGTTCTCCTCGGTGGTGTCACGCGTCGTGCCCTCGAAGGCACCGGAGAGGGTCTCCATGAATGCCTCCACCATCGGCTCGATGGGCATCACCTCGTAGTGCACGCCCAGCATATCGGCCTGTTCGGCGGCATCCTGCCGGGAGATATCGGCGGTATAGTGGTAGGGCATCATCACCGCCTGTACCCGCTGGGGGCCCAGGGCATCCACGGCTATCGCCAGTGACAGGGCGGAGTCGATCCCCCCCGAAAGTCCCAGCACCACCCCCTCGAAGCCGCTCTTGTTGACGTAGTCACGCAGGCCGGTAACCAGCGCACAGTAGAGGTTCTCCTCCGGCTCGACATCGGGCTCGGTCTCGCCGGCCTGGGGCACCCAGCCGCCCTGGCGATGAATAAACTGCACCGGCATCACACCCACGGCCCAGTGGGGCGCCTGCACGCGCAGCTCGCCGAAAGCGTCCACGCAGGCCGAGCCGCCGTCGAACACCAGCTCGTCCTGGCCGCCGATCTGGTTCACATAGACGATGGGCAGCGACACCGCCGCGGCACGCTCCTCCAGCAGGCGCAACCGCTCGGCAGGCTTGTCCTGATGGAAGGGCGAGGCGTTGAGACTGATCAGGATCTCGGCGCCGGCCTCCTTCGCCAGGCGCGCCGGGGCCTCCTCCCAGAGATCCTCGCAGATCAGCAGGCCCAACTTCGCGCCCCGATGCTCGACCACCAGCGGCTCGCTGCCCCGGGCAAAGTAGCGCTGTTCGTCGAACACCTCGTAGTTGGGCAGCGCCTGCTTGGCATATTCACCCAACCACTCGCCGTCGAAGAGCGCACCGGCCAGGTTCCAGAGCTGCCCCTCGCGACGGCCGGGATAACCGACGATCACCAGCACATCACGCACGACCTTGGCGGCCATCCGAGCGCGAGCCTCGCGCAGACGACTCTCCATGGAGGGTCGCAACAGCAGGTCCTCCGGCGGATAGCCGGTCAGACAGAGTTCGGGCAGCACCACGATATCGGCGCCATGCTCGATGCGCGCCTCGCGCACCGCCTCGATGGCGCGATCGGTATTGCCGGGAATATCCCCTACCAGGGGATCCAGCTGAGCCATCACCAGCGTCAGGTCTTGCATGGGCTTGGAAATCTCTCGAGAATCAGTGAATACCCTCATTGTCCCGCATGGGCGGCCGACTGGCAAAGCCGACCACCCCACCTGGGAGCCACCCGGATGAACCTCTTGATAATACGCCTGATTATCTTCGCCGTGCTGTTCTTCGCCGGCCTCAAGCTATACCGCATGTACCGCGAGTGGAAGCTGGACCGTGAAGAGCTGCTGGAGGACGACCGCAACGATTCCCGGGGCAACCAGATGGTGCGCTGCGCCTGGTGCCAGGTGCATGTGCCCGAGAGCGAAGCCCAGCGCGCGCAGGGCGAGTGGTTCTGTTCCAGCGCCCACCGGGACCGCTACCTTCAAGAGCAGAAGGAACATGACGAACCGGGAAGCGACGACGAACCGCACGCCTGAAGCGCCGACACCCTAGATGCGGCTCGCCTACTCCCCAGACTAGCCAGCCGCCCTACTCCGCCTCGGCCGCGCGGCGAAAGCGCCCGACATAGTCGAACAGCTTCTCGCGTACCTGCCAGTGGCGCCCCACCCTGCGCCCCACCACGAAGTCGGGATGACGCAGGCGATGACGCTCGGCGATCACCTGCTCGGGGGTCTCGGGCCAAAACGGCATCCCCGGGGCGCGCAGATGCTCACGCAGGAAGGCCGCGGCGAAGGCGCCACGCTGGGCCGGGGTCTCGAGGGCGAACCACTCGGCTAGCGTCATGCCATCCTCGTCATGGTAGGTGACCTTGAGGCGAGGCAGGCCGCGGCCGTTGACGGTGGCCTCCAGCTGCATGCCGGCGACCCGCAGCACCCGGGCGTCACGCAGGCGCAACGCCTCCTTGAGCTTGTCGTCGGCATCCACCAGCTGGACGCCGCAGCCGTGGCAGCGCCGGGCGGCGATATCATTCTCGGCGCCGCAGTCGCCACACACCTTGAAACGAAAGCGAAACGAACATTGCTCCATCGCCGCCGTCGTCGACGTTGAATTTACGCTTTTCGCGCGGGGTCGGGCGCGACTGGAAAGCACCAGCCCCTGGCAGCGACGCCCGAAATGCTCGATCACCAGGTCACCGTCGCGCTTGCCCCAGAACAGGTTGGCATGACCGCAGGCCGGACACTCCACCTGCACCGGCTCACTGTCGCCTGTCGGCTTGGGTGATCCCACCTCGGGGGCGTAGAGATCCCAGGGGTTGCCGGCGTAGTCGAGGATCAGGCAGTCGCGCTTGCCCGGCGAGAGTCGCAGCCCGCGGCCGGCGATCTGCTGGTAGAGGCTCACCGACTCGGTGGGTCGCAGGATAACGATCAGGTCGACATGCGGCGCATCGAAGCCGGTGGTCAGCACCGCCACATTGACCAGGTACTTCAGCTTGCGCGCCTTGAAGGCGTCGATGATCCGTTCACGCTCGGCCGAGGGCGTCTCGCCGGTGATCAGCGCCGACTCCTCTGGCGGCAGATAGCCGAGGATCTCATCGGCATGAGCCACGCTGGCGGCAAACAGCATCACCCCCTGGCGATCCCGGGCTCGCTCGACCACCTCGGCAATGATGCCCGGTGTGGCACGATGGTCCGCGACCACTCGATTGAGCTCCTCCTCCCGGAAGAGCCCGCTCGTGGTCGGCGTGAGTGCCGAGAAGTCGTAGCGCTCCACCGCCGCGTCCACCCTCACCGGCTCGGCCAGGTAGCCCTGCTTGACCATCAGCCTGAGCGGCTGCTCGAAGACACACTCCTGGAAGAAGCAATCGGCCTCACCGCGCACCATGCCGTGATGGTGGCGGTGGTAGATGAAGCCCTGGCCGAGGCGATAGGGCGTCGCCGTCAGCCCCAGCACCTTGAGCCGGGGGTTGGCGGAGCGCAGTCGCTCGATCACCCGACGGTAGCTGGCATCCTCCGCCGGTGAGACACGGTGACACTCGTCGATCACCAGCAGGGTGAAGCTGCCCTGCCCCGGGGCCGGAGAAGCGAAACGATCCAGGCCACGCACCACCGACTGAACCGAGCCGAACACCACCTGGCGCTCGGCCTCCTTGCGCCCCAGGCCGGCGCTGAAGATATCGGCCTCGAGGCCGTAGGCCAGATACTTGGCGTGGTTCTGCTCCACCAGTTCACGCACATGGGCCAGTACCAGCACCCGCCCGCGGGCCAGGCGCGCCAGCTCGGCGATCACCAGCGACTTGCCGCTGCCGGTGGGCAGCACCACCACTGCCGGGTCGTCGGACCCACGGAAGTGCTCGATGACGCGCCTCACCGCCTCCCGTTGATAGGGGCGCAGGCTTGGCACAGGCTTTTCGGTCATCAGGCACCTCCCACACTGAGGGGCGCCAGTCTACCGGGCGACGGTGGCCTCGTCAGCCCGGCTCGCACTGCTCGGCAACGCAGCGGACAGGGTCACCCCCGCCCGCTGCGTTCGCTTGACCACACAGGGGTCAGGCGAAGCCGAGATAGAGCCCGAAGGCGGCGATCAGGGCGCCGGCGTATTGCGCGATACGCGGGCTGGCCCAACGCCTGGCGAGGTGGCCCAGGCCCACACCACAGCCATGCAGAGCCGCGGTGGCGATAACGAAACCGATACCGTAGGCCAGCCCCGACGCCATCGCCGGCATCTCGGTGCCATGAGCATGGCCGTGGAACACCGCGAACAGGCCGACCAGGACACTACTCGCCAGCAGCGGCAGACGCACCGCCGCCGCCACCAGCAGGCCGAGGACAAGCACCGACGCCACGATGCCTGGCTCGCCCCATGGCAGGGCGATCCCCGCCATGCCGATCGCGCCGCCGAGCAGCATGACCGCCATGAAGCTCATGGGCACGGCCCAGATGGCACGCCCGCCTCGCTGGGCGGCCCAGAGGCCGACCGCGAGCATGGCGGCCATGTGATCGATGCCCATCCAAGGGTGCAGGAAGCCCTGCGCCACCCCTCCCGAGTATCCGCTGCCGACATGGGCATAAGCCAGCGCTGGCAACAGCAGAAGGGCCGCGCCCCACCCGATGCGTCGCGTCAATTCATGTGATTGCATGTTACTCCTCCTACCTTGACCCAAGGGTATGACCTCAACCGCCTGTGGCGCTGATCGCCGTGTTGAGCCTGGTGGCCCCGTATCTCCATGCGTCACTCATGACCATGATGGTGATGGGTATGCCCCCCTTCGTGGCTGTGTACATGACCGCCATCGTCTGTTGCATGAAAGTGCGGCGCCATGGGGCCGGGGTCGACCGGGGCATGGCTGCCATCGGCGTAGGCGCGATGAAGTTCGCGCACCCAGTCGCACAGCTGGCTCGTGGTCGCGGGGCGCTTGCGTGATATCGCCAGTACCGGGCGCCCCTCGCGGGCCTTTTCGGCATCCGCGACCATCTGCTCGACGTCGACATCGACATGCTCGGCGAGATCGACCTTGTTGATGACCAGCAGATCGGCGCCACCGATGCCGGGGCCGCCCTTGCGCGCCACATCGCCGCCTCCGGCGACGTCGAGCACGAAGAGCTGTGCATCGATAAGCGCCGGCGAGAACGTCGCAGTGAGGTTGTCTCCGCCACTCTCGACGAGCACGATGTCCAGCGGGGCAAAATCACGCTCGAGATCCTCGATGGCGATCAGGTTCATGGTCACGTCATCGCGAATCGCGGTATGGGGGCAGGCGCCCGTCTCCACCGCACGGATTCGCTCGGCCGGCAGCACGCCCTCGGAGCGCAGGAAGCGCGCATCCTCGTCGGTGTAGATATCGTTGGTGATCACGCCGATGACGAATTCATCGCTGAGGCTGCGGCACAGCGTCGCGATCACCGAGCTTTTCCCGGTTCCCACGGGACCGGCGACACCGATCCTCAGTGCACGATGCTCGTTCGTCGGGGTTGTCTTCGCCATGCTGTTCTCCTCCGTGGCCGGCCTATCCGGCACCAGTGTGCTCAGTTTCGCTGACCACCTCATCACGGTGGTCCTCGGGTTCGGGCAGGGGGGCATCCCTGGGTGCCCACGGCGCGCCAAGCGCGTCGAGCCCGGCGCTCAGGCGCCGGCGAAGCTGCAGGCTATCGGGTGCCACGGCGCTGACGACCATGCCTGGCCCCGGCAGTGGCGCCAGGATGGCGCTGGAATGAAAGGTGGAGGTGGCCGGGGTTCCGCTCTCCCAGGCGGGGTCGACCGCAATGATCGATCCGACGGCGCCGTTCTCGCCCACGACCGCGGCGCCACGCCAGCCATCGGCCTGCGGTCCAACACACAGCTGCTGGTGATAGAGCGGGGCATCGTCATGGGTCACCCGCAGGGTGGTGCGGAAATCTCCCGGCGGTTCGCGGTGCCTCCCGAGCAGCGTCTCCTCACGCATCACCAGCCGGGCACCGCGTTCGAGGCGGACCCGTACGTCATGCTCATGGTCGCAGCCACGAGCCGCGATGATCGGCTCCGGCAGCCAGACGAAGGTGCCGCCCTCGCCGACATGCACATTGATTCGCATATGCGAACGCCCGCCACATGGGCCCGGCAATACCAGCATCGCCGAGGCCTCGGTCAGCACCAGTGTGCTGCCTGCCCCGACATGCACATCGAGCGCATAGTCGTCGCCGCCGAGCGGGCCGGCGGCGCCGGCGGCCAGCATGACACGCGCCACCCCGCGACGACGATGGGTCAGCGGCTCCGACTCCTTGGGGTGTGCCGGACGCAGGACGAGTGCCCCCTGGGAGCGCAATACACCGACCCTTGAGCGTGCCCGGGCGTCTGCCTCGGTGGTCAGCACCGCCCGTGACGACATCGCACCCGGCCGTCTCGCACCCTGATCACGAAGCATATGCTCATGCTCGCGAGGCGAATGTTCATGAGGTGAATGCTTGTGAGGCGAATGTTCACGAGGCGAAGAGGCGTACATTCCAGCTCCTGTGGTGTTCGGCCGCGATATCGCTCAGGGGCGCCCCCCGCGAAGGCAGCTCGCTTGCGGGAGCACCGGCGTGGTCGGCGGCGTCGCCGGCCAGGCGGTCGAGCCGTTCGGTGGCCCGCGCGAGGGCGGCGTGGACATCGAAGGGGTCGATTCGCATCAGCTTCGCCGCGGCCGCGGCCGGCCCCGCCACGCTCTCGTGCAGGATGGCCAGCGCGGCGTCGCGAGGGCCGAGGCCGAGCGCCGCGGCGGCCACCCCCATGACCACAGGCTGATGGGGGGCGGTGCCGAGCTGCGCGAAGTGCGGATGGGGGTGAATGGTGCTCATCACTCGAAGCAGCTGCCTGCCGAGCGTTCGCGACACCGAGCGCAGTTCCGGGGAGGGTGTGCGTGCGTCGAGCTCGGACTCCAGCGCCGATAGTGCCGCGGTGTCATCCCGCGCCGCACGCTCACAGGCGGCGGCGGCGAAGGCCGCGGCAACGAAGCCCGTGGTTTCGGCTCGCCCGACAAGGAACCGTTCGAGCCCCGTCGCGTCCGACACCCTGCCCGCCTGAACCGTCGGCTCTAGCCCGCCGGAGTGCGCATAGCCGCCTGCCGGCAAGCGACCATCCGCGAGCAGAAGCAGCGCCGCCTGTCCCTGTGCCATATGCCTTCCTGCCTAGAAGAGAAAGTATCGCTGCGCCATCGGCACATCATCGGTGGGCTCGTGTTCGACGAGCTCACCATCGATCTTCACCGCATAGGTATTGGGATCGACCTCGATCCTGGGCAGCGCCTGATTTTCCGGCATATCCATCTTGGTCCTGCCGCGGCAGCTCTCGATGGCGACAAACTGTCGATGGGTATTCACACGCCCGGGCAGCCCGTCATCGATCGCCGTCTGGGAGACGAACGCCATGCTGGTCGCCCCGGCCGCAGGGGAGTAGACATTGAAGCCGAGTCGCTCGAGCACGGGCTGAGGCGTAGGAATCGAGGCGTTCGGGTCGCCAAGCGCGGCCGTCGCGGCCATCCCTCCCGTGAAGACGATAGTGGGTCGAATGCCGAAGAGGGCCGGCTGCCACAGCACCAGATCGGCCTTCTTGCCCACCTCGATGGAGCCGATATGCTTCTCGAGTCCATGGGCCACCGCGGGGCAGATCGTGTACTTCGCCACATAGCGGCGCGCCCGGTGATTGTCCGCGTTGCTGTCCCCCGCCAGGGGCCCGCGCAGCTTCTTCATCTGGTGCGCGGTCTGCCAGGTACGGATCACCACCTCGCCGATCCGCCCCATCGCCTGGGCGTCGGAGGACATGATCGAGATCGCACCGAGATCCTGCAGCACGTCCTCGGCCGCGATCGTTCCCGCGCGAACCCGGCTTTCGGCGAAGGCGAGGTCGTTGGGCACCTGCGGGTTGAGATGGTGCGCCACCATCACCATATCGAGGTGCTCGTCCACGGTATTGCGCGTGAACGGCCGTGTCGGGTTGGTCGACGCCGGCAGCACATTGGCCTCGCCCGCGATGCGGATGATATCCGGCGCGTGCCCGCCACCGGCGCCTTCGGTATGAAAGGAGTGGAAGGTGCGACCGTCTACCGCCTTGAGCATATCTTCGACGAACCCGGCCTCGTTGAGGGTGTCCGAGTGGATCGCGACCTGAACCCCCGAGGCGTCGGCCACCTGCAGCACGGCATCGATGACCGCTGGCGTCGCCCCCCAGTCCTCATGCACCTTGAAGCCGCCCACGCCACCGCGGAGCTGCTCCCACATCGCCTCGTGGGACATGGTGTTGCCGCGCCCGAGAAACAGCACGTTGACCGGCCAGGGATCGAAGCTCTCCAGCATCCGCTCCATCCACCAGGAACCGGGTGTCGCGAGGGTGGCCTTCGACCCTTCGGTGGGCCCCGTGCCACCGCCCAGCACGGTAGTGGTGCCCGATGCCAGGGCGATCTGCATCATCTGGGGTCCGACGAAGTGCACATGGGTGTCGATCGCACCCGCCGTGGCGATCAGCCCGTTACCCGCCATGATCTCCGTCGAGGGACCGATCACCAGGTCGGGGTGCACACCATCCATGGTGTCGGGATTGCCGGCCTTGCCGATCGCGGTAATACGGCCGTCGCGCACGCCGATGTCGGCCTTGATCACGCCCCAGTGGTCGAGAATGACCGCACCGGTGATCACCAGATCCGGGGTGCCCTCGGCACGCGTCGCCGTGGACTGCCCCATCGACTCACGCACCGACTTGCCGCCGCCGAATACCGCCTCGTCGCCGCCGCCACAGCGATCCTCCTCGACCTCGATGACCAGATTGGTATCGGCGAGGCGAATACGGTCGCCCCTGGTCGGGCCATACGACGCCACATATTCCGAACGGGAAATCTTACCCATCGAGACCTCCTCGGCAGAGTCCACGCAGACCGGGCACGATGCGTCGCCCCCGAATAGGGATCAGTTCGACCTCTTCCACGGCCCCGGGTTCGAAGCGTACGGCGCCCCCCGAAAGCACGTTGAGTCGCTTGCCCCAGGCCGCCTCCCTGTCGAACTCGAGCGCCTCGTTGGCCTCGGCGAAGTGATAGTGTGAACCGACTTGCACCGGGCGATCCGCGGCATTGATCACCCTGATCGTGGTGATGGGTTGACCGGCATTGATCTCGACATCGCCCTCTCCGTAGAGGACCTCTCCGGGCACCAGAGGATCGCTCTCCTCGAGCCGCTCCATCGACTCCCGACGCGGCGCCTGGCGCGCCCCGGAGCCGGGCCGACGGGGCTCGCTTGGCGAGTGGGCACCCGAGGAGCGTGTTCGCTTCTCGATCTTGTAACCGGGCGCATCGGAGGCATGCTCCGCCTTCGGCGAATCGGCAGCCATCTTTTCGGGTGGCCCGAACGGATTGGATGGTTTTCTGGTCATTGTACCGGCCCCGTTACCGTCACGAGTTTGGTGCCGTCGGGGAAGGTCGCCTCGACCTGCACTTGAGCGAGCATCTCCGGCACCCCCTCCATCACATCATCGCGGCTCAGCACGTGACGCCCCGACTCCATGAGGTCGGCAACCGTTTCGCCATTGCGAGCCCCCTCGAGCAGATACGAGGTGATGAGTGCCGTGGCCTCGGGAAGGTTGAGCTTGAGGCCGCGCTCCTTGCGCTCCAGCGCCAGCTTGCCGGCCGTGTAGATCATTAGCCGCTCTTGCTCGTGCATACTGAGAAACATGGGACTCCCCCTGAGCGTTATGGAAAGAGTCGAGACGACGCCCTTGTCCAGCTGTCTAGCTGACTCCAGCGTGCCGTTCGGATAAACAGCCACTCCTCAAGCAAGCTAGCACACCCCCAAGAGGCCACAACGTTGAATTACCGCTTCTCGAACGGGGCAAAGCCATGCTAACGAGCCATGCCGAAGGGCTGGTACAGCCGAACCGTGCCCGCCCCGCCGCACGACAGGCGGGTGCTGGTCTATGATGTTCGGTGAGAATCCGAATCGATGCTGGAGGAGGCCCGAATTATGCCGGTCATGTTGCCCAGGCTGACCCTGCCCCTGCTGCTGAGCGGCCTGACCCTCGGCGCTTGGGCCCAGGCAGCCGAGACCCTGATAGAAGGGCTGGAGAGCGATCACCACACGCTGCGCCTGGAGCGCGTCGCGACCGGGCTCGAACACCCCTGGTCGCTGGCCTTTCTACCCGACGGCGAGCTGCTGGTCAGTGAGCGTCCGGGGCGACTGGCACGCATCGACCAGGCGGGGCGGATAACCCGCCTGGAGGGTGTCCCCGAGGTGAGCACTCGCGGCCAGGGTGGCCTGCTCGATCTCGCCCTGCACACGCGCTTCGGCGATGGTGAGCACGACTGGCTCTACTTCACCTGGAGCCAGCCCGGCAGCGGTGGCACCGCCACCACTCTCTCCCGGGCGCGGCTGGGCGACGACTCCCTGAGCCATCTCGAGACGCTTTTCGAGCAGGACCATTTCTCCGCCCCCGGGCGCCACTATGGCTCGCGACTCGCCTGGTTGCCCGACGACACGCTGCTGATGAGCATCGGTGACCGCGGACGCGAGCCACCCCGCGCCCAGGATGGCGGCGATCATGCCGGCAGTGTGCTGCGCCTGACCGACACCGGCGGCGTGCCGCCCGATAACCCCTTCGTCGACGACGCCGCGGTGCTCGACGAGCTCTTCACGATGGGCAACCGCAACCCCCAGGGTCTCACCGTCGCAAAGGATGGCACCCCCTGGTCCACCGAACACGGTCCGCGTACCGGCGACGAGCTCAACCGCCTGGTTGGCGGCGACAACTATGGTTGGCCGGTGGTCAGCCGCGGCAATGACTACAGCACCAATCAGCCCATCGGTCGTGACAGCGCACCGGGCATGCGTGATCCGGTGCATGTCTTCGATGGGCGCTTCGCCCCCTCGGGGCTGGCCGAGGTCAGCGGCGACACCTTCTCCGCCTGGCAGGGTCACTTCCTGGCCGGCGGCCTGGCCAGTGAGCGCCTGGTCCGCCTGGCCCTGGAAGGGGATGAGGTGGTGGAGCACGAAGTCCTGCTGGAGGGCGAGATCGGACGCATCCGCGACGTCCGTCAGGGACCCGACGGCGCCATCTATCTGCTCGAGGACGCCACGAATGGCGCACTCTACCGGCTGACGCCGGCCGACCCGTAGCCTCGAGCCGCCTTATCCCGACTCGGCAACATTGCCATAGCGGTTAGCCTGACGAACGTCCGCCAGGCACTGCCCACCCCTTTAAAAAGGGGAGCTTACAGGCTGGCGTGAGTCGGCTTGGCATGGAGGGGAGGGTCAAAGGGCATCGCCCGGGAAAGCTCCCGGGCGATGCAAGATGCGGAGGGGTTGCTGGGCGATCAGCCGAGCCAGACGCGGGCGTTGCGGAACAGCCGCAGCCAGGCACCGTCCTGGGTCCACTCGGCGGGACGCCAGGAGTTGGTCACCGCACGCACCACCCGCTCCGGATGGGGCATCATGATGGTGACCCGGCCGTCCGGGGTGGTCAGCCCGGTGACGCCGGAGGGCGAGCCGTTGGGGTTGGCCGGGTAGCGAGTGGTGACCTGGCCGTAGTTGTCCACGTAGCGCAGGGCCACCGCACCGCTGCCCTGCAGCTTGCGCAGGTGGGCGCTGTCACGGAACTCGGCGCGCCCTTCACCGTGGGCCACGGCGATGGGCAGTCGCGACCCTTCCATGCCGGCCAGCAGGATCGAGGGGCTCTGCTCCACCTGGACCATGGCCACGCGGGCCTCGAACTGCTCCGACTCGTTGCGCACGAACCGCGGCCAGGCCTCGGCCCCGGGAATCAGCTCCTTGAGCTGGGCAAGCATCTGACAGCCGTTGCACACCCCCAGCGAGAAGCTATCCTCGCGCTGGAAGAAGGCCGCGAACTGGTCGCGGGCGCGCTCGTTGAACAGCACCGACTTGGCCCAGCCACCGCCGGCCCCCAGCACGTCGCCGTAGGAGAAGCCACCACAGGCCACCAGGCCCTTGAATTCATCCAGCGACACCCTTCCCGCCAGGATATCGCTCATATGCACGTCCACCGACTCGAAGCCGGCACGGTCGAAGGCCCAGGCCATCTCCACCTGGCCGTTGACCCCCTGTTCGCGCAGCACCGCCATCGCCGGCCGCGCCAGGTTGAGCCCGGGTGCCTGGAGATAGGGAGCCGCGATATCCTCGTCGACATCGAAGGTGGGGGTGGCTGAGAGCCCCGGGTCGCGGTCGTCGAGCAGGCCGTCGAACTCGCTCTTGGCACACTCGGGGTTGTCGCGCAGCGCCTGCAGGCGATAGCTGGTCTCGGCCCAGGTGCGCTGGGTCCGCAGCCGCGTGGTCTCGAGCAGCGGCTCCTCGAACAGGGTCACCCGCACCTGGTCGTCGTAGCGCGGCCGCGCGATGACGCCACAGGTCTCGAGCCCCGCCGCGGCAAGCTGGGCCAGCACCTCCTCGGTGTGCTCACGGCTCACCTGGATCACCGCGCCCAGCTCCTCGGCGAACAGCGCGTTGAAGGCCTCCACCGGCTCGTCCACCAGCCAGTCGAGCTTGATCTCGAGGCCGGCATGGGCCGCGAAGGCCATCTCCAGCAGGGTCACCAGCAGGCCGCCGTCGCTGCGGTCGTGGTAGGCGAGCAGCTTGCCCTCGGCGTTGAGCCCCTGGATCACCGCGAAGAACGCCTTGAGGTCCTCCGGGTCGTCCAGATCGGGGCACTCATCCCCCACCTGGCCGTAGACCTGGGCCAGCGCGGAGCCGCCCAGGCGATTGCGACCTCCGCCCAGGTCGATCAGGATCAGGTCGGACTCGTCCTGCTCCAGATTGATCTGGGGCGTCAGGGTGCGCATGGCATCCGTGACCGGAGCGAAGCCGGTGATCACCAGCGACAGCGGCGAGGTCACACTCTTCTCCTCGGCCTCGCCCTGGCCTTCATCAGAGCCGCCCTCCTCCTGCCAGGCGGTGCGCATGGACATGGAGTCCTTGCCCACCGGCACGGCGATGCCCAGGGCCGGGCAGAGCTCCATCCCCACGGCATGCACCGCGTCGTACAGCGCCTGGTTCTCGCCGGGATGGTCGGCGGCACTCATCCAGTTGGCGGAGAGCTTGATGTCGGAGAGCTTCTCGATGGGCGCGGCGGCCAGGTTGGTGATCGCCTCGGCCACCGCCAGGCGAGCACTGGCGGCCGGGTCGATCAGTGCCACCGGCGGACGCTCGCCCATGGCCATGGCCTCGCCGGCATGGGTGTCGAAGCTCGCCGTGGTCACCGCCACATCGGCCACCGGCACCTGCCAGGGCCCGACCATCTGGTCGCGGGCCACCTGGCCGGTGATCGAGCGGTCACCGATGGTGATCAGGAAGCTCTTGGAGGCCACGGTGGGCAGGCGCAGGACACGATCCATGGCCTCGCGCAGATCGAGGTTGTCGAGCATCACGCCCGACAGCTCGTGGCTCTGGCGCTGGAAGTCACGGGTCATCTTCGGCGGCTTGCCGAACAGCACGCTCATCGGCAGATCGACGGGGCGGGTCTCGAAGTGGCCGTCCCGCACCGTCAGGTGATGGGCCTCGGTGGCCTCGCCGACCACGGCGTAGGGACAACGCTCACGGGCACACAGGGCCTCGAAGGTCGCGAGATCCTCCGGCGCCACGGCCAGCACATAACGCTCCTGGGCCTCGTTGCACCAGATCTCCAGCGGGCTCATGCCCGGCTCGGCGTTGGGTACCGCGCGCAGGTCGAACAGCCCGCCGCGCTCGCCATCCTTGACCAGCTCCGGCAGCGCATTGGAGAGACCGCCGGCGCCCACGTCATGGATAAAGCACATCGGGTTGTTCTCGCCCAGCGCCCAGCAGCGGTCGATCACCTCCTGGGCCCGGCGCTCCATCTCGGGATTGCCGCGCTGCACGGAGGCGAAGTCCAGGTCGGCGCTGGAGGCACCGGACGCCATGGAGGAGGCAGCCCCGCCGCCCAGGCCGATCAGCATCGCCGGGCCGCCCATCACGATCAGCTTGCCGCCTACCGGGATCTCGCCCTTCTGCACGTGGCCATCGCGGACATTGCCGTAGCCGCCGGCGATCATGATCGGCTTGTGGAAGCCGCGGCGCTCGATGCCATTGGCCCCCATCGCCTCCTGCTCGTAGGTACGGAAGTAGCCGGTGAGGTTCGGTCGACCGAACTCGTTGTTGAAGGCCGCACCGCCGATGGGGCCCTCGAGCATGATCTCGAGCGCCGAGACGATACGCTCGGGCTTGCCATAGTCGAACGCCTCCCAGGGCTGCACGAACTCGGGGATGCGCAGGTTGGAGACGGTGAAGCCGCTGAGACCCGCCTTGGGCTTGCCGCCGATACCGGTGGCCCCCTCGTCACGGATCTCGCCACCGGCGCCGGTGGCCGCTCCGGGGTGCGGGGCGATGGCCGTCGGGTGGTTGTGGGTCTCCACCTTCATCAGGATCTGGATCGGCTCTTTATGGCCGGCGTAGGTGGCACGCTCCCCTTCACGACCGGTCAGCGGGGCCGGGAAGAAGCGCGGCGCCTCGCTACCGCGGATCACCGCGGCGTTATCGCTGTAGGCGGAGAGGATGTCGTCCGGCGAGGCCTGATAGGTGTTCTTGATCATCTTGAACAACGAGTGCGTCTGCGCCTCACCGTCGATCACCCAGTCAGCATTGAATATCTTGTGACGACAGTGCTCGGAGTTGGCCTGGGCGAACATCATCAGCTCGACATCCGTGGGATTGCGCCCCAGTTCGCGGAATGCCTCGACCAGGTAGTCGATCTCGTCATCCGCCAGGGCCAGGCCGAGCTCGGCGTTGGCGGTCACCAGTGCCTCGCGCCCGCCCTCGAGAAGGTCGACGCTACCCAGGGGTGCCGGCTCATGGTGAGCGAAAAGCTGCGCCGCATCGCTGGGGTCGCTCAGCACCGTCTCGGTCATGCGGTCATGCAGGATGGCGGTGATCTTCTCGAAGGCCTTCTCGGAGAGCATGCCCTTGAGCTTGACCCGGTAGGCGATGCCGCGCTCGATGCGATTCACCTGGGACAGGCCGCAGCTATGAGCGATATCGGTGGCCTTGGTGGACCAGGGCGACTGGGTGCCGATGCGCGGCACCACCAGGAAGAGCTGGCCCTCGCCGGCATCACTCTGGGGCTCGGCCCCGTAATCGAGCAACTGCTCCAGCACGGACAGGGCCTTGCCGGAAAGCTCGCCCGCATGGTCGACGAAGTGCACATACTCCGCACCCAGCGAGGCAACGTCACCCACGTCATCACGCAGGGCGGCCAGCAGCTTGGCATGACGGAAGGCGGAGAGGGCGGGGGCGCCGCGCAGTTCGAGCATATCCAGGAGCCTCTGAGAATCTTTACGATCGGGGGGGCCGCGGCCTGCGGCACAGAGCGCACATGATACTGGAAAGCCAGTGGCGGAAGAAATCCGGGTGAGAAAATGGCGGACAGGCGGATGACAGCCGTTGCGGGGCTGGGTATCGTGAAGGGCCTCATTCCAGCCCGTCACCGCATGCCCCTGATCCCGAGCGCCCCCCTGAGGCACACCGCCATCGCCCTGCTGGCGATTGTCCTGAGCCTGTTCCCCGAGCCGCCGCGCTCGACCAGACAGGACCAGCTCGAGACGATCCTCGCCCGGGAACTGCTCAGCGTACACACCCGCAACACCCCCACCACCTACTACGAGGGGCGCGAGGGACCCACCGGCTTCGAGTACGAACTGGCACGCCGCTTCGCCGGGCAGTTGGGTGTCAGCCTGACCATTCGTGCCGATCACCATATCGAAAGCGCCCTCGAGGCGGTGCGCCAGGAGGGCGATATGGCGGCGGCGGCCCTGCCCCTGGAGCCCGACCTGCCTGGGGTGGTCTTCAGCCGTCCGATCATCGAGCTGCAACCGGTCGTCGTCTATCGCCGAGGGCTTCCCCCGCTGGAGACACCCGACGACCTGCCCGGCCTGGCTCTGGGCGCCATCGGCGGTGCAGGCACCGACCGCGTACTGAACGAGCTGCAGACTATCTATCCGGACCTGAGCTGGGAGGCCTCCTCCGAGGTGGAGGTCGCCGAGCTGCTCGGCCAGGTGGAGGATGGCGAGCTCGACGCGGCGGTGCTCTTCGACCATCAGTTTCGCCTCAACCGGCTCTTCTTCCCCGACGTGGAGCGCGGCTTCCTGCTCGGCGACCCGCTCTCCATGGCCTGGGCCTTCCCGACCGAGCACAGCCTGGCGCTGGTCGAGGCCGCCAACCGCTTCCTTTCCGGACTGCACGAGAGCGGCGAGCTAGAGGCCCTGGTGACCCGCTACTTCGGCCATGACGACTTCCTGGAGTACGTCGGCACGCGCACCTTCCTCAACCATGTCGAGGCGCGCCTCCCCAAGTACACCGAGCTGTTCCGCGAGGCCGCGCGAGCCTCGGACTTCGACTGGAAGCTGCTGGCCGCCGTGGGCTACCAGGAGTCGCACTGGGACCCCCAGGCCACCTCCCCCACCGGCGTGCGCGGCTTGATGATGCTGACCAACGCCACCGCCGGCGACCTGGGGGTCAGCAACCGTCTCGACCCCGCCCAGAGCATCCATGGCGGGGCCCGCTACCTGCGCCAGCTGCATGACCGCCTGCCCGATTCGATTCAGGGAGACAACCGCCTCTATATGGCCATGGCGGCTTATAACGTGGGACTGGGGCACCTCTACGATGCCCGCCGAATCACCGAGCAGCGCGGCGGTGACCCCGACCTCTGGGCCGATGTCCGCGAGTCGCTGCCGCTGCTGCAGCAGCGTGAGTGGCACAGCCAGACGAAGTACGGCTATGCCCGGGGCGGCGAGCCGGTGATCTATGTCCGCAACATCCGCCGCTATCACGAGATTCTCAGCTACGTGGAGCGCAGCCGACGCGAGTTCCCGCAGCTCAACGCCCGCACCGCAGGCCCCAGCCCCACTGCCCCGTAAGGTCTACGAGGGGCGACGTGTGGCGAAGAACTCCTTGAGCAGGCGCGACGCCCGCGATGCCAGCACGCCCCCCTCCACCGCCACTCGGTGGTTGAACCAGGGCTGGGCAAACAGATTGGCCTTCGACTCCACCATGCCGCTGCGCGGCTCGGCGGCGGCATAGACCAGGCGCGCGATGCGGGCATGGATGATCGCCCCGGTGCACATCAGGCAGGGCTCCAGGGTCACGTAGAGGGTACAGCCATCGAGGCGGTAATTGCCGAGTCGCGCGCCGGCCTCACGCAGCGCTCGGATCTCGGCATGGGCGCTGGGGTCGTGCCCGCCCACCGGCGCGTTGTAGCCGACGCCGAGGATCTCACCGGCGGCATCCACCACCACCGCCCCGACCGGCACCTCGCCCGTGGCGAGCCCTAGCCGGGCCTGGTCCAGGGCCCGGTGCATATAGAATTCATCACTGCGCACTGCCCGGAACTCCCGTAGACTGAATGGCTGGCAGACGATCGTATGATACCGATGGCCTTCCTGCACGCCATCATCCGGAGGAGACCGATGAAGCCCGACGCCCTGAACGACCTGGTGGACCTGCTTGGCCTGGAGCCCCTGGAAGAGAACCTGTTCCGCGGCCGCAGCCAGGACCTCGGGCTGCCCCAGCTGTTCGGTGGCCAGGTGCTCGGCCAGGCGCTCTCGGCGGCCACGCAGACTGTCGCCGCGGCTCGCCGCCCCCACTCCCTTCACGGCTACTTCCTGCGCCCCGGGGACCCGCACCGTCCGGTGATCTATCAGGTCGAGGCGGTGCGCGATGGCGGGAGCTTCGCGACGCGCCGGATCACCGCCATTCAGAAGGGGCGCCCCATCTTCTTCTGCAGTGCCTCCTTCCACGATGCAGAGCAGGGTTTCACCCACCAGGCGGCGATGCCGACGGTCTCATCACCGGAGCGCCTGATCGAGGAGGGTGCCGAGCTGGCCCGCTTCGACAACCACCCCATCGAGTTCCTGCTCGACAGCGAGGAGTGTCAGCCCGGCCAGCCGGCTCGCAAGCGTGTCTGGTTCCGGCTGGTGGGCGACCTTCCCGACGACCCCGCAACGCACCGTGGCCTGCTGACCTACAGCTCCGACTTCAATCTGCTGACCACCGCCCTGGTGCCCCACGGTATCGGCTTCCGTGACCCCAAGCTGCAGATCGCCAGCCTCGACCACGCCCTCTGGTTCCACCAGGAGGTCAGGGTCGACGACTGGCTGCTCTACGACATGGACAGCCCCTGGGCCGGTCAGGCACGGGGCTTCGCCCGTGGCAGCATCTACGACCGCGAGGGCCGGCTGGTCGCCTCCAGCGCCCAGGAAGGCCTGACCCGATTACACGACAAGCCCCGGGACTAGTCGGTAAAACCTCCCGGCGCTACCATGACGGTCAGGCCGCAATAGCTCAGTTGGTAGAGCAACGCACTCGTAATGCGTAGGTCGGAGGTTCGACTCCTCTTTGCGGCACCAAACAAATCAGCAAGTTGCACGCAATTTTCCAGCACCGCTAAAGCTGCGTCGTACTGTTTGGCACAACGATGGAACACTGGGAACAGGAGAGGGGGCACCACACCCGCGGACGCTTCAACCTGCGGCGGACACGGGCAACCACTCGATCGGCTGTGGGCGGCTGAACAGATAGCCTTGGAAGCGTGTGCACCCATGGTTGATTAACCAGTCACGCTGCGCCTCGGTTTCGACACCCTCGGCGATCACATCCAGCTCCAGGCTGCGTGCCAGGGAGATGACGCTGGTCACGATGGCCGCCGAGGCCTGGTCCTCCAGCAGGTCACGCACGAAGCTCTGATCGATCTTGAGCTGTGCCAGCGGCAGGCGCTTGAGATAGGAGAGCGAGGAGTAGCCGGTGCCGAAGTCATCCAGCGAGAAGGTCACGCCACGCTCGCTCAGGCGCAGCATCTTGGCCCGGGCATCATCACGCTCCTCCATGAACAGGCTCTCGGTGACCTCAAGCTTGAGACGTTTGGCCGGCGCCCGGGTGTCATCGAGAATCGCCAGTACCTGCTCGACGAAGTCGCCCTCGCGAAACTGTACGGGGCTCACGTTCACCGCCATGACCAGATGCTGCCGCTCAGCATCGGCGGCCCACACGGCCAGCTGACGGCAGGCGCTCTCCAGTGCCCAGCCGCCGATCGCCAGGATCATGCGGCTCTCTTCGGCCAGGGGAATGAACTCACCCGGAGAAACGACACCCCGCCCGGGGTGCTGCCAGCGCAACAGGGCTTCCACACCACACATCTCGCCGGCAGCCGTCACCTGGGGCTGATAATAGAGCTGAAGCTCCCCTCGTGGCAGCGCCTGACGCAGATCGGACTCGAGTCGAGCCCGCACCTGCAGGCGCTCCTGAATATCCGGATCGAAGAAGCTCAGGGTATCCCGACCCGCTGCCTTGGCCTGGAACAGCGCCGTATCGGCCTGCTGGAGGATCCCATCGAGGTTGACCGCATGCTCATGGAACAGTGTGACCCCCAGGCTACCGGTAACCACCAGCGGCTCACCATCGAGCATCTGTGGCGCCTGCAGGGCGGACAGCAGCTTTAGCGCGACCTCTTCGGCGCTCTTCGCGGCCTCCTCGGGGCATTCGCCGAGGTCATGCAGCAGCAGCGCGAACTCATCGCCACCCAACCGGGCCAGGGTATCGGTTTCACGAGTCACCGAACTCAAGCGCTCGGCAACCTGGCGCAGCCTCTGATCCCCTCTTCGGTGGCCCTCGGTATCATTCACCCGCTTGAAGTTATCGAGATCCAGATAGATCAGCGCCCCAAAGCGATCACCACGCTTGCTGTCACGCAGCAGGCCCTGCAGGCGGTCCATCAGCAGGCGTCGATTGGGCAGCCCCGTCAGCGGGTCGAAGAACGCCAGCTGGTGGATTTCTCTCTCGGCGGCCTTGCGCTCAGTGAGGTCACTCAGGGTCGCCACATAGTGGGTCAACTCATTCTGGGCATTGCGCACCGCGCCGATGGTCAGCCACTCGGGGAAGACCTCGCCATCGCGTCGGCGATTCCAGATCTCACCCTGCCAGCTGTCACGGCGCGTAATGCTGTCCCACATCTGCGCATAGAAGGCCTCATCATGCAGCCCGGAGCTGAGCAGGCTCGGGGTCCGGCCCAACACCTCCTCTTCCGAGTAACCGGTAATGCGGGTGAAGGTATCGTTGGCGCGCAGGATGACGCCCTCGGCATCGGTGATCAGCATGCCCAGGTGTGTCTCGAAGGCAGCGGCGGCGATTCTCAGCTGTGCCTCATGCTGACGTAATCCCCCTTCCAGCCGCAGCCGATTGAGATAGTGGCGCAGCAGCAGCCCGCCCAGCCCGGCCGCCATCGCAACGATCGAAAGGTAGAGCCATAGTCGCTGAGCCCAGCCCGCCAGCGCCACCGACACCTCCTCGCCAACCACCGTCACGAAGGGCAGATTACCGATCCGCCTCGCATCGAAGAAGCGCTCCTCGTCATCCAGGGCCGAGCGGAGGCGATAGCTGCCCCGCTGGGTTCCGCTCTCGAGAAAGGTCTCGATCAACGCCCCATGCACCGTCTTGCCGAGCATGCCCTGGGAACCGCCCTCCTCGAAGGCGGGAAACCGGGCGACCAGCTGCTGCTCGGTATCGACGATGGCAGTGCTCTGCCCCGCTGCCATGCTCATCGATGCCAGGCCGTGGTAGAAGACATCGGGCTTCAGCTCGACGCTGACGACTCCACCATCGGCCAGGCCTCGAGCATGCACCACTCGGTACCCAAGATCCGCGGGTGACCAGAAAAGCGGGGTAACGGCCTGCTCGCCGGGCGCTAGCGCTAGCAGCCGATGGTAATAGGGAAGCCCCCCCAGGGGGCGGCCCGGCGGGTAGTCGCCGCGGGAGGAGGCCAGGACTCGCCCCTGGGCACCCAGCACGCTGATCCTGTCAAGGAGCCCCAAGTCGGCATCCAGGACACCAAGCCAATGTGCCAGCGGCTCAGGGGTATCGCACTCGGCGCCCGCCTCACCCTCCAGATGCGCCGATACGCTGGCCAGCACCACCTCGCTGGCGGAGAAGATACTGGACACCCACTCCGCCACCAGATCGGCCCTGGCGGAGTTGCGCTCCTCGGCGGCCTGGGTATCGCGCCGATACTGCTCGAGGGCAAAGGCACCGATCACCGCCAACAGCAGCAGCATGCCTCCCACATAGACGATGATGGCACGGCGCCTGTCGCGCTGGATGTGAAGTTCGCTATCGAATGGCGCAAGGCCTGGGGAGTGGGGCATGCTGGTGGCAGTCTTAGCTGAGTCATCAGTTGAATTCTGGCCGTAGGTTAGCAGCTATCCAGATGTATTCGGGCAGTTTCCGCACCACCCTATCACCCGCACCTCTCGCCCCGCTGCCATCGCCAGTAGGAGTCCCCATGGAAGAGGCCACCCGCCATTTTCTCGACGCCAACCGACTTCTGCTCCGTCTGGCCGTGGTCCTGCTGCTGAGCGCGCTGATCGGCATCATCCTGGCCGCAGCCACCAGCAATCTGGTCAAGGCTTGGCTGCTGTGGCCGGTAGCGTAAAAAGGCGACGCCCGTCACGGCAGTGACGGGCGTCGGTCGGGTCGAACGGTACCTGGCGAGTGCAGGGCTCAGTCGCGTACGACACTCAGTAGAGGTGCACCGCCTCGAAGCGGGCCAGCGCCTCGCCCTCGGCATCGGCGAGGGTCAGCATCTCCCCCTCCACCTGCCAGGTATCGACGCTGCCCAGGGCATCGAGGAAGGCACGCTCGAGCGCCATCACCTCACCGGGGCAGGCCATCATGGTGGTGGCCACCTGCGCGAAACTCAGCCGATCCCCTTCGAGCTCGTACTGTCCCATCATGCGGTTGCACCCGGTGGAGCCGGCCAGGCGGTTATCCTCGGCATGCAGCACCAGGTGCGCCTCCCGCGCCTCATCGATGGCAATCGCTTCACGATCACCCACCGTTTCCAGCTTCCAGTAGGTGTTCTCCAGGGACTCATCGCCGGGACCATCGGAGGTGGCACCGAAGCCGGCACAGCCGGCCAGCGTCACGGTACCCAACAGCAGGGCCGGAAGAGAGAGTCTGCGGGTCATCGTGGTCACTCCATTGCCATTATCGGTGACCATATCAGACACCTCTGAACCATAAAGTTCCATCCCGCGGCATATGGCTTATCGGTCCTTCAACGGCTCCAGCGCAATACGGCGAGGATCGCCATCGAAGTCGCCAGTCACCAGCTCGGTCGCACGAGCCTCGAGATAGCTGCCGACACCCGGGACCTTGACGAGAGACTGCAACTCGCCCAGAGACACGATGAGCGCGGGGGTCAGGCGATCGAGCACCGGCCGCACCTCCTCGGCAAGGTCCGGTGGATTATCGAAGGGCCCCCGTCCCTCCTTCAACCAGCGCTGATGCAACCGACGTTGCACCTCCTTGCTGGCCTCGAACTGTGCCTGAAAAAAGTCTCTTGCGAAGCTCTCATCGACCCCGGCCTCAGCCGAGCGGCCGGTGACTCGATCGAGGATCGCAGCTTCGCGCTCAGGTGCCTCGATGTCGGCGCCACTGTTCCACTTGGAACGTGCTACCTGGGGAGCGACCTCGAGCCGCTCGTCGACTAGCACAAGCATCCGGTCGATGGCCGCCTGATTCTCCTTCGATGGGGAAGGTGGCGTCGACTGGCAACCTGCCAGCAGCCCCAACAAGAGCGCAGTAGCGACCAACCAGCGGACCGGAAGATGTCTCATCGAATACTGCATGCCAACGACTCCTTTCGTTTGTAGATGGGGCATAGCAAAGCATGTCCCGAGGACTTCGTCACGCCTCCTGCCGACGCATGATCATTTACCCGCTTGAGGGCCGCCAATCGCACACCGCTCAGGGCGATATCAATCTCCAACCTCCCTTAGCCGCCAGTCGTTGTCGGTAATGGCCACGCCGCCCTGCGGGGTGACGCGCACCGTATCGCTGATTCCCACGCCCCACTCCCCCGGCCGGCGCAGGCAGAGCGGCAGATGAAAGACCATGTCGGCGGCGAACTCGCGCCGCTGATCACGGGCGATATAGCCGGTCCCCTCTACCCAGCTGGGCGGGAACTGGGCGCCCACGGCATAGCCGAACACCCCCGAGAAGAAGAGCCGGTCGGCATGGGGGGCGAGTACCGTCTCGGCGGCCCTGGCGGCATCGTCGAAGGTGCGCCCCGGGCGCATCTCGGCGACCAGGCTCTCGAAGAGCGCCCGACATAGATCACGCAGCGCCTGCATCTCGGCGCTGGCCCGCCCGGCCACGGCGGTGCGCATCATCGGCGCGGTATAGCGCTGGAAGGCCGAGCCGAACTCCAGAAACACCGGGGCATCACGCTCGATCACGTTGCGCTTGTGGTTGACGTGGATGACGCTGATGCGCCGGCCACTGGTGACGATGGGCTGCAGGCTCATGAACTCGCTGCCGGCCGCCAGCAGCGCCCGACTGCCCTCCGCCGCCACCTCGCTGTCGGTCACCCCCGGCGCGATCACCGCCTCGGCGGCGGCCAGCCCCGCCGCGGTGATCCTGGCGCTCTCGCGCAGGCAGTCGAGCTCCGCCGGCGTCTTGACGAGGCGAATGGCATCGAGCAGCGCGCCGCCGTCATCGCGGAAGCGCTCGGCTCCCAGCCGCGCCTGCAGCTCACGGATGACCCCCAGGCGCAGGCCGGCGCCATAGAGATCCAGGCCGATGGCGCGATACGCCGCCAGTGTCTCGGCCAGCGGTGCGATCACCTCATCGATGCCCTCCCAGCGGTAGCCGAGGATCTCGTCCACCGCGGCGGTGACCACCGCGGGCCCGGTCTCGATGGAAGGCACCTGCAGCACCAGCCGCTCGGCACCGACCACCAGGGCGGTGTGCACCGAGACCTCGAAGGTGTGATAGCCGGTGAGGTAGAAGATATCCGCCGGGTCGGTCAGCAGCAGGGCGTCGAGGCCGGCCGACGACATCGCGTCGCGCACCCGGGCCAGGCGGGCAGTGAACTCGGCAGGGGCAAACGGCAGCTCGCTGCCGCCCAGGGCGCCGGCCAGGGCGTGACGATAGGCGTGATGGTCCATGCAGCCTCCGGAACCGGATGATGATTCCCGGAGTGTAGTGTGACGGGCGGCCTTCAGGACGGAAAAATAGCCCTGTTCGCGTCCCGTCCGGTCTCGTAGAATCCTCCCCCATGTTGAACTCGACAGGACAGTGATATGGGCAGGGCCTTCCAGAACCGCAAGGAATCCATGGCCAAGACGGCCGCCGCCAAGACCAAGGTCTACAGCAAGTACGGCCGCGAGATCTACGTGTGTGCCAAGCAGGGCGGCACCGACCCGGCCGGCAACCTCAGCCTGCGCGGCCTGATCGAGCGCGCCAAGAAGGACCAGGTCCCCTCCCACGTCATCGACAAGGCGCTGGACAAGGCCAACGGCGTGGGCGGCGAGGACTTCTCCCCGGCGCGCTACGAGGGCTTCGGGCCGGGCAACTGCATGGTCATCGTCGACTGCCTGACCGACAACCCCAACCGCACCTTCGGCGAGGTGCGCACCTGCTTCAACAAGACCAAGTGCAAGCTGGGCACGCCGGGCAGCGTCAGCCACATGTTCGACCACTGCGCCATCCTGGCCTTCCAGGGCAGCGACGAGGAGGCGGTGCTGGAGGCGCTGATGGAGGCCGATGTCGACGTCACCGACATCGAGAACGAGGAGGGACAGATCACCGTCTTCGCGCCCCATACCGAGTACGCCAAGACCAAGCAGGCACTGCTAGACGCCTTCGGCGAGATCGACTTCGAGGTCGACGAGATCCAGTTCGTGCCCCAGACCACCACGCCGCTGGAGGGGGACGACGTGGCCACGTTCGAGAAGCTGCTCGACGCCCTGAATGACTGCGACGACGTGCAGAACGTCTTCCACAGCGCCGAACTGCCCCAGGAGTAAGTCGGGCGAAGGCTAACCCGGGTGAAGAGTAACCGGGCGAAGAGTACGTCAGCCCGGGAGCAAGCCGGCGTCTCTCAGCGCTTGCGCTGGGACTCCTGCCACTCCGCGGCGGCTTCCTCCACGCCGGGCTCGTCGCCGCGGTTGAGCGCCGCCTGGCGGCTGGCCTCCTCCTCGCGCACATCATCGATCACCGTCATCAGCTCGTCGACATCGACGGGAGCGGTGTCATGCACGAAGCGGCCGGTCAGCTGGCTCTCCGGGTGGAGCTCCCCCGCCTCGAATAGCGCCCAGATCTCCTTGCCGTAGTCCGTGGCCAGCAGCTCCGGCGCGAAGCGGCCGAAGTAGCGGCGCATATTGTCCACGTCACGCTCGAACATCCACTCGGCGCTGTTGTTGCCGGCGGCATCCACCGCCTGGGGCAGGTCGATGATCACCGGCCCGTCGCTGGCCAGCAGCACATTGAACTCGGACAGGTCGCCGTGCACCAGCCCGGCACACAGCATCTTCACCACGTCCCGGATGATCTTGGCGTAGGACTCGCGGGCCTGCTCGGCGCTCAGGGTCACATCGTCCAGGCGCGGTGCGGTGAAGCCCTCGGCATCGCTGATCATCTCCATCAGCAGCACCCCATCGATAAAGCCGTAGGGCCTGGGCACCCGCACGTCCGCCGCGGCCAGCCGGTAGAGGGCGTCGACCTCGGCATTGAGCCAGGCCTGCTCCTGCTCCTTCTGGCCGTAACGGGTCTTCTTGGCCATCGCCCGCGAGCGGCGACTGTTGCGCCCGCGGCGCCCCTCCTGGTACTGCACGGCCTGCTTGAAGCTGCGCTGCTTCGCCTCCTTGAAGACCTTGGCGCAGCGCCGCTCCCCGTGGGAGCGCACCACATAGACCTGGGCCTCCTTGCCGCTCATCAGCTGACTCTCGACCGCATCGATCAGGCCGTCATCCACCAGCGGCTGCAGGCGCTTGGGTATCTTCATCTGTTGTTCCTGGTAGTGCTGAAACGAATCACCGAACCGGCTAGCTGAACCGGCTTGTCGAAGCGAGCGGCCGAGCCGCCATCAACGGCTGATGCGCCGGGCGCGAAAGCTGCGCCCCTTGATCCTGCCGTTGGCCAGCCGCTCGAGAGCCTGGTCGGCCACCTCGCGGCGCACCGCCACATAGGCACTGTTGGCCAGCACCTTGATCTTGCCCACCTGGTCACCGGCCAGCCCCGCCTCGCCGGTCAGGGCGCCGAGGATATCCCCCGGACGCACCTTCTGCTTCTTGCCGCCGCCGATCTGCAGGGTCGTCATGGGCGGCACCAGCGGCTCGCGGGAGAGCACCGAGCGCGGCGGCAGGCTGGCCTCCTCGAGGGGCTCGCCGAGAAAGTCGGTGAGGCGTTCCAAGCGGTAGCCCTCGCCCTGGCCGACCAGGGTGCAGGCGATCCCCGCGCTGCCGGCCCGGCCGGTGCGACCCACGCGGTGCACATGCACCTCCAGGTCCCGGGCGATATGGTAGTTGAACACCGCATCCAGCTCGGCGATATCGAGCCCGCGGGCCGCCACATCGGTGGCCACCAGGATCGAGGCGCTGCGATTGGCGAACAGCACCAGCAGTCGGTCGCGGTCGGGCTGCTCCAGGTCACCATGCAGCGCCAGCGCGCCGAAGCCCGCCGCGTTGAGCGCCTGGGCCACCTCATCGGTCTCGCGCTTGGTATTGCAGAACACCACGCTTGAGGCGGGGCGAAAATGCAGCAGCAGCCGACACAGCCCCTCAAGGCGTGCCTCGTCGCCATCGGCGACCCGATAGACCCGCTCGTGGATGCTGCTGGCGTCGTGGGTCTCGGCGACCTCGACCCTCAGCGGCTGGCGCAGCATCGCCTCGGCCACGGGACGCACCGCAGCGGAGAAGGTGGCGCTGAACAGCAGCGTCTGGCGGCTGGCCGGCGTCTCGGCGACGATCGCCTCCAGGCTCGCCTGGAAGCCCATATCGAGCATGCGATCGGCCTCATCCAGCACCAGGGCCTCGAGCCCTTCCAGCCTGAGCGAGCCCTTGCGCAGATGCTCTTCCACCCGGCCCGGGGTGCCCACCACGATATGGGCACCATGCTCCAGGGAGGCGAGCTGCGGGCCGAAGGGCGCACCGCCACACAGGGTCAATATCTTGACGTTGGGCAGGCTGCGCGCCAGCCGGCGCAGCTCGACGGCTACCTGATCGGCCAGCTCACGGGTCGGGCACAGCACCAGCCCCTGCACTCGGAAGCTGGTCAGCGTCAGCCGCGAGAGCAGCCCCAGGCCGAAGGCGGCGGTCTTGCCGGAACCGGTCTTCGCCTGGGCGATCACGTCACGACCGGCCAGGATCGGCGGCAGGCTCTCGGCCTGAATCGGCGTCATGGCGGTAAAGCCCAGCGAGGCGAGATTGTCGAGCAGCTCCGGCGCCAGCGGCAGCGCGGCGAAGGAGGCGTCGGAAGAGGTATCAGACAAGGGAGTATCCTGCAGAAAGAAGCGACCCATAACGGACGATAAGCCGGGTCGTAAACGAGCAATGGCAAGGCCGGCGGCAGGCGCCATTTGCCAGATAGAGAGGAGTTGAATGACAGCAGGATAACAGAAAGACCGACTCGACACCGCTTGAGCTCTTGATCGACGCATCGCTATCGCAGTTTTAGGCATCAAGGGGCGCTGGGGGCAAGCCGATGAGGAGGTCCGAGGACCAGGGACGGCCGAGGTAGCGTACAGGGAGGTATTTACAGCGCCTCCTCGTAAGGCTTGTCGCCAGATCAGCCCCGGGCTACCAAGTCGCCAGGCTTGTCTGGGAAAGCCTTATTTGATCGACGCCATCAGACTGCGACAAGACACGCCATTACTATTCAGTCAAACGTCTCCCGCCATATGCCATAGTGAATGGCACCTACCGATACGCGAGATCGTGAAGCCACAGACAACAGAAGGAGCCCACGATGGAGCAACGCGACGTCGATATCGCCATCATCGGTGCCGGCACCGCCGGCCTGAGCGCCTGGCATACCGCCAGCAAGCACAGCGAGAGCGTGGTGCTGATCGAAGGAGGCGAGCATGGCACCACCTGCGCCCGGGTGGGCTGCATGCCCTCCAAGCTGCTGATCGCCGCCGCCGAAGCCGCCCACCAGGCCCGCACCGCCGCGGGCTTCGGCATCAGGGTGGGCGATGTCGAGGTGGACGGCCAGGCGGTAATGGCCCGGGTCAAGCAGCAACGTGACCGCTTCGTCGGGGGTGTGCTCGACTCGCTGCAGCGCATCCCGGAGGCCAACCGCCTGCAGGGCCACGCCCGCTTCGAGGACCCGCACACCCTGCTCGTGGGCGACCACACCCGAGTCCAGGCCCGAACCATCATCATCGCCACCGGCTCGCGCGCGACCTGGCCGTCGATGTTCGACGCCGCCGGCGACCGGCTGGTCACCAACGTGGATATCTTCGAATGGAGTGGGCTGCCGGAGTCGGTTGCGGTATTCGGCCCCGGCGTGATCGGCCTGGAGCTGGGCCAGGCGCTCCATCGCCTTGGCGTGCGCCTGCGCATGTTCGGCGTGAGCGGCTCCCTGGGCCCCTTCCAGGATGACAAGGTCCGCGACACCGCCGATGCCACCTTCAACGAGGAGTTCTACGTCGACCCCGGCGCCAGGGTGGAGAAGATCGAACGCGACGGCGACGCCGTGGTGATCACCTTTGTCGAGCGCGAGAGCGGCGAGACCCTCACCGAGCGCTTCGACTATCTGCTGGCCGCCACCGGTCGGCGCCCCAACGTCGACCGCCTCGATCTGGAGAACGCGGGCCTCGCCCTCGACGACAAGGGCGTGCCGCACTTCAACCGCTTCACCCTGCAATGCCAGAACACCGACGCCAGCTTTGGCCATATATTTATCGCCGGCGACGCCAACCAGGAGCTGCCGCTGCTCCACGAGGCCAACGGCGAGGGACGCATCGCCGGTGACAATGCCGGGCGCTTCCCCGAGCTGCGCGCCGGGCGGCGCAACGTGCCACTGGCCATCGTGTTCACCGACCCGCAGATGGCCACCGTGGGCGAGGGGTACGCGGAACTCGAGAAACGCCTGGGTGGCCGTGACCAGGTGGCGGTGGGCGAAGCCTCCTTCGACAATCAGGGGCGCGCCGTGGTGCTTCGACGCAACCGCGGCCTGATGCGGCTCTATGCCGAGCACGGCTCCGGCCAGTTTCTCGGCGCCGAGCTGTTCGGCCCCCAGATGGAGCATATCGCGCACCTGCTGGCCTGGGCGCTGGAGCAGAAGCTTGGCGTCGCCGAGATGATCGCCATGCCCTGGTACCACCCGGTGCTTGAGGAGGGACTGCGCAGCGCCCTGCGCGACCTCAACGCCAACCTGAGACTCGGCCCGGCGATCACCGACCGCTGCATGGAGTGTGGACCGGGCGACTGACCTCCTCACTCCCCTGCACAGGGCACGAGCCATGGACGGCCATTCACAAGTAGCAGGTCGCAGGCAACACGCCGCAGAGCAGGAAGGCCCGGGTATCGACCCGGGCCTTGCATTGCCGTTCGCCCCGGCCTGGCCGGCTTGACCCGGGCTCAGCCCAGCGCGGCGCGCAGCTTCTCGGCGGCCGCCGCCAGATCGGCCGAGTCGGCCATGGGCAGGTTCTCCACCTGGATGTCGCTCATCTCATCCAGCGGCGTCAGATGGATATGCACATGGGGCACCTCCAGGCCGACGATCAGCATGCCCACCCGCTCGCAGGGGAAGGCCTTCTTGATCGCCTTGGCCAGGTGCCGCGAGACCGTCATCAGGTGCTGGTAGAGCGGCTCGGGCAGGTCATCCCAGTGGTCGACCTCCTCCCGGGGAATCACCAGCACATGGCCGGGCTTCATCGGCTGGATGGTCATGATGACCACACACTGGTCATCCTCGTGAACGAAGTGTCCCGGGATCTCGCCCTGCATGATGCGGGTAAAGATGCTGGCCATGCTGCTCTCCTGACGATGACGATAAACGATGCTTGTGATTCAGTAGCGGTGCGGCAGACAACCCACGGGGCGAGTCACGACTAACGTCGCTTACCGCGACACCGGCGATCCAGTATGCTGGACGAGGCAGTACCGCACGACCAAGGAGCAGAATACACGATCGATCCCGCAATCCAAGCCAGCACGGAGGTTCACATGAAGGTCTATAAACCTGAGTGGCGGTGCACGTTTAGCGTAAACGAAGGCGTGGATGAAGCAGCCGGCTGGAAGGCACGCATCGCCTGGCGCCTGCGCGATGTCGCCGACCGGCTCGAAGGTGGCGGTAGAACGTTGAAGGTCGACTGCGATGTGGTCCCGGCGGTGAGCCGGGAGGAAGTGGATACCTGCCTGGGCAAGGGCTTCGCCGTGACCCAGGGCCTACTCACCCAGCTCGCCCACCAGGCGGCCTGCGAGGACGTAATGCGTGATGCCAAGGCAGAACTGTTCGAAGAGGAGAACGCCTCGCGACACTGAGGCCTGCGCAACTCCTTCACACCCCGGGCACCGCTCGGGGTGTTTTCGTTTCAGGTGGACAGAGTTATCGCAGTTACCGATAGCGTAATAGTGAAAGGCGCCGGGGGCAGGCCGGAGAGGGGGTCCGAGGACCAGGGATGGCCGAGGTAGCCTACAAGGAAGTACTCGTAGCGCCCCCTCGACGGCTTGTCGCCGGAACAGCCTTGAGCGGTACCGCCCAGTGCGATAGCCCTTTCCAGCCGGGGTGACGAGATGCGTCGACGCGCCCCCCATGCCATCCTAGGGGCTTTTCCAGCCGCCGGATCCTTCCCATGTCGCTTGCCATCAGCCTGATTGCCCCCTCCTCGGTCACCGACGACGACGCCATCGCGCGCGGCATTCGTGGGCTGGAGTCGCTGGGTGTCAGGGTGCGCTGCCCCGAACCGCTGCAGCGGCCCTGTCGCTACCTGGCCGGTTCACGCGAGTGGCGCCTGGCCCAGCTGCATGCCGCCCATGACGACCCCGAGACCCAGGCCGTGTGGGCGATCCGCGGCGGCTACGGCGCCGCCCAGCTCCTCGACGGCATCGACTGGGCTCGGCTGGCCGCCAACCCCAAGCCCCTGGTGGGCTACTCCGATGTCACCGTGCTGCTCGACCACTGGCACCGCCACGGCCTGCCGGCGATCCACGGCCCGGTGGTCAAGGCCGCGGGCGGCCTGCTCGAGGCCGAACACGCGGCCGACGACAAGGAGACCGAAAGCGAGGCCGCTAGCGAGAACAACCACGAGGAGCACCGGGTAGTGCATCAGCAGTTCACCGAGACCCTGGCGCTGATTCAGGGGACGGCAACGCTCGGCTGGCCTACTACCGATTGGCCCATTGCCGCCTGGGGCGAGGCCCCCGCCACACTCTCCGGTCCTCTCGTCGGCGGCAACCTCACCACCCTGGCAAGCCTCGCGGGCACCCCGGCCGCCTTCCAGGCACCGCCCGGGGCGCTGGTGATCATCGAGGATGTGGGGGAGCCCTGGTATCGCCTGGAGCGGGCCCTGTGGCAGCTGGTGCATGGCGGCGCCCTGGACCGGGCCGCCGCCGTCTGCCTGGGTACCTTCGAGGGCTGCCCGCCCTGGGGCGACGAATGCCTCGAGGCGATCCTCGCCGCGACCCTGGCGCCGCTGGGCATCCCGCTCTATCACGGCCTGCCGGTGGGCCATGGACTGCACAACCGGCCCTGGCGCTACGGCGCCAGCGGGCAGATCCGCCTGGGGCGTCTCAGCGTCGCGAGCTGACGCGCAGGCGGCCTGCACCAGCGCTTTCTCTCTACAACAGGGCTTCTATATAAGATTGTCGCGTTCATGCGGGCATTGGCGCCCATCGTCGGGATTCCTTGCCTCACCCATCGCTGGCGGGTATTATTTTTGCACCGCAGCGAGGAGCTCCCCTCGCGCTGCACCGCAGCGTGCTGACTCACGTGGTATCGTGAAAAAGCACACGTGCCCAGCGAGAATCGTGAGGAAACACCGATGGGAACCCGAACGCGCCTGATGCTGACCTGCTGCCTGGCAGGCCTGCTGGCCCTCGGCACTGCTGCCAGCGTTCATGCTCATGACGCCAGCGCCGAGACTCAGCAGGGATACGCCTCCTTCTATGCCGACAAGTTCCAGGGCCGCACCACGGCCAGCGGGGTGCCGTTCGACCAGAACCGGCTCACCGCCGCCCATCGTCACCTGCCCTTCGGCACCGAGGTGGAAGTAGAGCGCCCGGACACCGGCCAGAAGGTCACGGTCGTGATCAACGATCGCGGCCCCTTCGTGAGGGGCCGCATCATCGATCTCTCCAAGCGCGCCGCCAGGAAGCTGGGGTTGCTCGATCGCGGCGTGGCCCCGGTGGTCGTTACCCAGATCAACTGACTCCCGCCATGGCGGCCGGCATGCCCGTCCCGCTCGCCAGCTGAACCGCGATGGCGGCCATCATCACGCCGATGGCCCCGTCGATGACTCGCCACGCCACCGGCCGCTTCAGCCAGGGCGCCAGCGCCGCCCCACCCCAGGCCAGCAGGCTGAACCACAGGATCGACGCCGACCCCGCCCCGGCCAGGAAGCCGGCGGTGCTGCTCTGCTGTGCCCCTACCGCCGGAATCAGCAGCAGGGTATCCAGATAGACTTGGGGGTTGAGCAGGGTCACCGCCAGGGTGGCCAGGATCACCCTGCGACGCCCCGGTGGTGCCTGGGCCTCGCCATCCAGTCCCTGACGCCCGCTGGCCGCACGCCACAGGGCCTGGGCGGCCAGCCAGCCAAGAAACAGCACCCCGGCCCAGCGCATCAGCTCCATCGCCTGGGGCATCGCCAGCAGCAGCGCACTGATGCCGAGCATGCCGGCACTGAGCAGCAGCAGGTCGCTGGTCATGCACAGCCCGGCCGACCACCAGTGGTGCTGACGACGCACCGCCAGCCCCAGCACATAGGCGTTCTGGGCGCCAATCGCCATGATGATCCCGCCGCTAACCACCAGCCCGGTCAGATAGCTTTCCAGCACTTTGCTGCTCCCTCTCGTTATCGGTGGCGTCCAGCCTAGCCGACGCCGGTCATACGCAAAAATCATCCTGTTAATGCCACATCAGTTCTGCTTATGATGAACCCAAATATAGGCCGGGACATAAGATGCTGGATTACAAGCTGCTGGAGGCCCTGGCGGCCGTGGTGGAGTGCGGCGGGTTCGAGCGCGCCGGCGAGGCGCTGGGGCTCTCGCAATCGGCGATCTCCCAGCGTATCCGCACCCTGGAGATACGCCTGGGGCAGCCCGCACTGGTTCGCACCCCGGCGCTGGCCCCCACGCCGGTAGGCCGCCAGCTGCTCAACCATGCTCGGCGCGTGCAGCTGCTCGAGCGCGACCTGAGCCGGGCGCTGCCGACCCTGGAGAGCGAGGCACCACGCCTGCGCATCGCGGTAAACGCCGACAGCCTGGCCACCTGGTGGGCCGAGGCCGTTGGGGCGCTGTGTCGGGAGGAGGGGGTAGTCCTCGACCTGGTGGTGGAGGATCAGGAGGTCGGCCTGCGCCGCCTGCGCGACGGCGATGTGGCCGCCTGCCTGTGTGCCAGCCCGCAGCCCATCGCCGGGGCACGCGCCCTGCCCCTGGGCCGGATGAGCTATCTGCCGCTGGCCACGCCCGCCTATCGCGAGCGCCACTTCCCGGCGGGCCCTACCCCCGAGGCCTTTCGCCAGGCGCCGGCCATCGTCTTCGGCCCCAACGACCAGCTGCAGCACCGCTTCCTGGCCCAGTGCGGCTACCACGGTCCCTTTCCCTACCACCTCTGCCCCGCCTCCGAGGGTTTCGTCAGGCTGGCCCTGGCCGGCATGGGCTACGGCATGATCCCGCGCATGCAGGTGGAGAGCCGGCTGGCGGCCGGCGAGCTGGTCAGCATCGCCCCGGGGCAGGCGCTGGAGGTGTCGCTCTACTGGCACAGCTGGCGCCATAGCGGCCAGCTGATCGAGCGGCTGAGCGAGGCGTTGGGCGCGGTCACTCTGGTGTGACTAGGCTCTGTCCGAAAACTGCCTGCGCTCGGCTATACGGCGTTAAAAATCGACTCAAAGTACTCATTTACACTCCGTAAACTCCGTCTTTTCGCCGATTTTTGCCTTGTCTAACCTTCGCTCGCCGACTTTTCAGACAAAGCCTAAATACGCCTGGGGCGGGGTTTTCCTGGCCTGATTCTCTCAGGCCTGATTTCCCTTGTGGTAGGGGCGCTCGATCGAGCGATGCAACGCCGCCAGCGAAAAGGCGCGCACGAACTCGTCGAAGGGGCGACCATCGAACCACAGCCGTATCACCGGCAGGCTGAACACCTGGCGCTGGGCACACACCGACTGCCCCTCACCCTGGCAATCTACATAGACGCCCCGCATGGCGGGAAACGACTCGGCCAGCATCGCCTCGATGCGCGGCTTGATCGCCTGACACACCCCACAAGCTGGGCCGCCATAAAGCACCAGCAGCGCCGGGGACTCCGCCTCCAGCGCCGCCAGCTCCTCAAGGGAAGAGACAGGGCGCAGCGCACTCGCCTCGCCCCTCTCACTCGGCTTACTCATCATCACCGTCGGCGAGCTTGTCCTGGGTGCGGGTGGCGAAGTCCTCGGCCGAGTGACGCTCATGGAGCTGCATCTCCGGCTCGCCGAAGGTGCAGTTGACCATGCGCCCGCGCTGCACCGCCGGGCGCTCGTCGATCTCCCGGGCCCAGCGCACCACGTGGGTGTACTCCTGTACCTGCAGGAACTCGCCGGCATCATAGAGCCGCCCCAGCACCAGCTGGCCATACCAGGGCCAGGTGGCCATATCGGCGATGGTGTAGGTGTCGCCGGCCAGGTAACGGTTCTCGGCCAGGTGGCGATCCAGCACATCGAGCTGGCGCTTGGTCTCCATGGCGTAGCGGTCGATGGGGTACTCGAGCATCTCCGGCGCATAGGCGTAGAAGTGACCGAAGCCGCCACCCAGGAAGGGCGCGCTGCCCATCTGCCAGAACAGCCAATTCAGGGTCTCGGTACGCGCGACGTGATCGCTCGGCAGAAACTCACCGAACTTCTCCGCCAGGTAGAGCAGGATGGAGCCGGACTCGAACACCCGGGTGGGCGGCGTGGTGGAGTGATCCATCAGCGCCGGGATCTTGGAGTTGGGGTTCGCCTCGACGAAGCCACTGCCGAACTGGTCGCCATCGCCGATGCGGATCAGCCAGGCGTCGTACTCGGCGTCTTGATGCCCCAGCGCCAGCAGCTCCTCGAACATCACCGTGACCTTGACCCCATTGGGGGTGGCCAGAGAGTAGAGCTGGAAGGGGTGCTCGCCTACCGGCAGCGGCTTCTCATGAGTTGCCCCGGCGACCGGGCGGTTGGTGCTGGCGAAGGCGCCTCCGCTGGATCGTTCCCACTTCCACACATTGGGCGGCACGTACTGATTCTGTTCGCTCATGCTGACTCCTGGTTGCGAAGCCGCTCCGATCATCGGCGACGGCGTGTGAGGCTCCGACAAACGATAGCGGGTTAAGGTTTCGGATTCGAGCCGCCGGGCTGGCCAGCCACCATGAATCACGCATAAGCGTGGTGGCAAACGCCTACAACCGTGATAGGAAAAGACCGACAACGTGCATGGGGCGCTTGGCTAAGGTGAAGGTATCAACGGGTCAGGTAAGCACTCTCGGGAGGGCCCTATGCGCCTCATAGCGTCATCATCGGCCGGCCTGCCCTCGCACCGCGGCTTTACCCTGATCGAGCTGCTCGTGGCCATCGCCGTGCTCGCCATCATGGTCACCTGGGCTGTGCCGAGCTTCCAGCAGTTTACCGCCCGCAACGAGGTTGCCGCCGAGGTGATGCGCCTCAAGAGTGCGCTGGTCATGACTCGCAGCGCGGCCATTACCCGCCGCGGCACCGTTACGCTGTGCCCGAGTGTGGATTTGAGCCAGTGTGCGATCAGCAACAACGCCGACGGCAAAGCGTGGCTGGCCACCCTGGCCATTTTCGAAGGCCGCGGCGATCCCGGCGACTCCCTGCTGCGCACGCTTGGCGAGAGCCGGCTACCCGCCCTCACCTATCGCAATGATAATCGTCCGGTGCGCTACAGCGCCCTGGGCAGGGCCGGCGGCTACTTTGGGTCGTTTCGGCTCTGTGGCCGCCGGGACGAGGGTGCCAAGGTCATCGTCAATATCATGGGGCGCGTGCGCGTGGATTCGAAACGGCCCGAGTGTTGATCCATTATGAAGCTACTCCCAATGTTACCTTGAGAAATAGCCTCACCCTAACAGACAGGCATAAGTTACAGCTTAGAGGGAACCTAACAATAACCTCCCCACTTTAAACACAACACTACTTCCAGCTTTCTATACCCCAACCACTTTCACCACCACTGCCCTCACCACTGGCACCACCACTGGCACCACCACTGGCACCACCAAAAAACTCATCTAAAGTAACCCCTCCAGACGAAAGTGCAGCCTTTACCACATCACTATCAAACCATACAGTACCCTTATTGCCCCCACCATTAAGCTTAGCCTTTTCAACTTCACCTAACTTATCTGCATCCCAGCTTGCATCACCTATCTTATTACCCCCCAAATTCAAAACAATCAAAACACCCTGAATATCTGCATTACCACCAACCTGTACATCACCATCAAGAACAATATGAACACCTTCAAGCGTTCCGTTACCTGTATACTTTAGTCCTTTATCATAAAAACACAGCCCTGAACATGGGTTTTTCTTTGCATCCTTCTTGCCAGTTACTGGGTTATTATCATACATTTTTTTAAGAAGATCCAACCTCTCTTGAACAGAGCTTGAAAAATAGCCGGTATTACTTTCTGTCAAAGCTGCTTTCGACCCAATATTAATAACACTTTCTTTAGTATAGCTTGACAGCCCGAACTCTATCATGAAAGAAGCCACAGACACTGTTTCACCATCACTATTAACATACTCGCCCCCTGAAACCTCGCTAGCCGAAGAACTAGGCAGTTGAAGCGCACCGTCTTTAACATCACCAACAAGACTAGTAGTTGCAAAATTCCCCATGCCGACACTAGGAGGAATAAGCTTTACAACCAAAACATTGCTAGCAGCACCAGAGCTCACAATCTCCCCAGCAGCAACAATATATTCTTCCCCCCCTTCTTTTACATATTTATAATAACACGTCACAGGAAGCTGACATTCACCGTCCTCTCCGTCACTCAAGTCAGACCAAGTCAAGCCCCCCAAGTCAGAAACTTCAGGAGCCTTATCCCAATCTGCTGACTCAATATTATGAACCCCCTTCGATGCGGCCTCTTCAGCTGCCATTTGCACCTGAGATTGCGCCTTGTAATTCCCTGCCAGCCGCTCATCGAGTTGCGATGATTGCATACTGGACAGGCCGACCATCAGCGATACGGCCAGCAACGATAGAACGACTATTAGCGCTGCGCCTTTTTGTCTACTCATAGCATTGGGCATCCTTTTTTCGGATTACTATGCGGTTGATAAACCCCTTTTTTGTAGCAGGAATCGGGGTAAATTTTTTCACCATCATCATCGTACCCAGGCTCTGGCTCTGGCTCTGGCTCTGGCTCTGGCTCTGGCTCTGGCTCTGGCTCTGGCTCTGGCTCTGGCTCTGGCTCTGGCTCTGGCTCTGGCTCTGGCTCTGGCTCTGGCTCTGGCTCTGGCTCCGACTGTGGCTGCTCCCCTCCTGAACTACCAACCGCAGCCGTACGATCTACAGCAATAAACTTGATAGGCTCTCGACTGCCATCCACACTCTCCAACTCAAAATCAAACGTTGTCACAGCGCCACTTGATGTCGCCAACCCATAACTTGGGTTTGAAAAAGAAATATATTCTTCACTCGTACTTTTAGGCATCACCAACCCACCCACGAGCGCCTGAAAGCTGGCACCATCATTTCTCTTAATTACTGCAGCCTCCTTGTTTTTATCAACCCGGTACAGTCTATAATCCACAGACTCAAACTCTCCTCGCCTCACCTCTCTAATCAAATCCTCGGTAAGGAAGGTGATGGCCGCTTGCTTTTCGCCAAGCAGCTCAACCTGACGATTGGTCTGAAACACAGTCAGAAAGAGCTGGCCGGCACCAAGAATGATCACCAGGCCAATCACCATGGCGACCATCAGCTCAACAAGAGAGAACCCCTTACTTCGGATCATGGCGCTGTTCCCGGAAGTCGAACGGTGTAATCAAACATTGGATCACCTTCTGAACCAAACCTTTTGTCAGACCACTCAACTGATATATAAAACTCGCAGCCTGCATTAGGGGTGCCTGCCGGTGATACTGCGGCTTTCACAAGCTCTGGAAGGTATCCTTTCCAGCTGTCATGCCAACTTTTTCCTCCCAAATCCTTGGCAACAGACCAACTAGGACATTTCATGTCTCCCGCGTTCGCCATAGCCGCCCAAAGTCTCTCCTGCGCATCCTGTGCCGCCAGTGAAGCAATGGAACGTTGATAAGCGGCATGGGCCCCTTGCAAGGACTTGAGCTGCATGGCCGCCACACCCAGCATGCCGATGGACAGCACCAGCAGGGCAACCAGCGCCTCAATCAAGGTAAAACCGTGCTGCTTAGAGCCGCGCTGCCTGGTGGAAGAAAGGCCCATCATGAACCACCTCCAGCTCGACCCATGGGGCTGATATTGATGGTGCGGTCATCCACTTCCGAGTACGCATTACTTAGTGTCAGAGTGCAACCCGAAGAGCAGGAGCCTGTCGGCTTACCAAGGGAGCCAAAGGTAACCGAAAAGTCCTTGGTCAACCAGGTACGCTTGTCTCTTCCAGAGCGAATACGAATATCACCACCATCTGACACTTTATACACCCAAGGCTTCGACTGAGACACCGTGAAGGTTACTTTCTTGCGTTTCTTTATGGCCTCGCTTCTGGTGTAGTTAATACCAGAGAGCACTTCATTATAATCCGAGGCAACATGGCTCACTGCCATCATGCGCTGGAACCCTGGCACGGCCACAGTCGTCAAGATAATCGCTACTGCCATGGTGATCATCAGTTCGATCAGGGTAAAGCCTCGCTGCGCCATCTAGTCAGTCCTCAGGACAGTCCGTTGTGACTTCCCCAGTTGCATTGATCGCCAGGCACTGCTCCTCGACATTCGCCCCAGATTCTGCCGTTGCAGCCAGTGAATACGAGGCGGCACTGCTGGAAGAGAACGCGAAACTATACGTTTCGGTAGCACTCAAATCCGGATCGCAGCTGCTGTAACTGTAGTTTTCGGTATAACAGCGCTCTACTGCTGCAGCCCCCTCCATCAGCCTGGCCTCGGCCTCGGCAGTATTCGCGCGGGCCACATACTGGGTATAACTCGGATACGCAATCGACGCCAAGATACCAATAACGGCGACAGCAATCATCAGCTCGATAAGACTGAAACCGGCGCTGTGCCGGACAGTGCCTGCCGGACGCCGGGGTGTGCGTTGAGAGGTGTCGATGATCACGCGTGACGTCTCCCTACGGATGATGTATTTGTTTCAGTATGTATCAAGAGGCGAGGCCCCGGTAGGGTGATGGACCAATAATGTCATGCTGTCGGGATGAGCGGCACCCTGCACATCTGCCATGATGGGTTAGGCGCTGAGGCGCTGCTGGCTATCGGACATGATCGGCACCCCCTGACACGCATACCCGAGCGATGCGTCCCATACTCCTTCCCAGGAGACAGAAGCGCCGCCGTCTTTCGGGTGACGGCGGCGCTTCTGGCTTGGCGCGGGCGTTGATAAGGCGCCCTACTCGCTGACAATTACCCGCTCACGCAATTCGCGGGGCATGGAGAAGGTGATGGTCTCCTCGCGGCCGGCAAGCTCCTCGGGGGCGCTGGCACCGAAGCTCTTGAGCCGCTCGATCACGCCCTGCACCAGCACTTCCGGGGCGCTGGCGCCGGCGGTGACGCCGATGGCATTGACGCCCTCGAGCCAGGCCGGGTCGACCTGGTCGGCGTTGTCGACCAGATAGGCGGGGGTGCCGACCCGCTCGGAAAGCTCCCGCAGGCGGTTGGAGTTGGAGCTGTTGGGGCTTCCCACCACCAGCACCAGGTCCGCGCCGTCGGCCAGCTCACGCACGGCATCCTGGCGGTTCTGGGTGGCGTAGCAGATGTCATCCTTGCGCGGCCCCTGGATGTCCGGGAAGCGGGCGCGCAGGGCGTCGATCACCTTGGCGGTGTCATCCATGGAGAGGGTGGTCTGGGTAACGTAGGCCAGGCGACTCGGATCCTTCACCTCGAGAGTGGCCACATCCTCCTCGTTCTCCACCAGATGAATGGTGCCGCCGAGGCTGGTGTCGTAGCGCCCCATGGTGCCCTCCACCTCGGGGTGGCCGGCGTGGCCGATCAGCACACACTCCTGGCCACGGCGGGCGTAGCGCAGCACCTCCAGGTGCACCTTGGTGACCAGCGGGCAGGTGGCGTCGAACACCTTGAGGCCACGCTGCTCGGCCTCCTCCTGAACGGCGCGCGAGACGCCATGGGCGGAGAAGATCACGATCACGTCGTCGGGTACCTCATGGAGCTCCTCGACGAATACCGCTCCCCGCTCGCGCAGGCTGTCGACCACGAAGCGGTTATGGACCACCTCATGACGCACGTAGATCGGCGGACCGAACACGTCCAGCGCACTGTTGACGATCTCGATGGCGCGGTCGACGCCAGCGCAGAAGCCACGGGGATTGGCGAGCCTGATTTGCATGGTGAAAAATTCCTTGATGCGAAGCAGCATCAGTCAAACTGATAGCCAAGGCTGGCGAGCTTTAGAACGTTTGGCGTGAGCTTTTGGGGTCAGACCCCAGCATAGCCGCCAAGCATGGCATTGTGCACAAAGCGAGGCAAACCCGACGCCTCCAAGGCTTTCCATCAGAGGCGCCGCCAGGTGTGGGGTGCTTAGTGGGTAGTGGCCGGCACTACGTCGATGATCTCGACCTCGAAGGTCAGGGTACGCCCCGCCAGCGGGTGGTTGAAGTCCACGTCCACCTGCTCCCCCTCGATGGCGCTGATCACGCCGGGCAGCTCGCCGCCGGCGGGGTCGGCGAAGGACATCACGGTGCCGATCTCCAGGGGCTCTTCACCGAAGTCCTCGCGCTTGAGGCGCTGGATGTTCTGCGGGTTGTGCTGGCCGAAGGCGTGCTCCGGGGTGATCTCGAAGGTGGCGCTCTCGCCGGCACTCATGCCCTTCATGGGGTGCTCAAAGCCGGGCGGCAGATTGCCGTCGCCCAGCTGGAAGGTGGCCGGGGCCTTGTCGCGGGTGGAGTCCACCACGGTGCCGTCTTCCAGCTTGAGGGTGAAGTGCAGGGTCACTTCCATGCCCTCGTCGATGCGGTGCTGCAGGCTGTTATGGTCGGTCATGGGTATCAGACTCGAATAAAATGAAGATCGCCCGATAAATCGGGCTCCTACGATAAAAACCTTGTCAGCGTCGCTGGCGGGCGCGGCGCTTCTCGCCGAACACCGACTCCCAGATCAGCCCGATGGCGCCCAGGGTGATGCCGATGTCCGCCACGTTGAAGGCGGGGTAGTACCAGCCCGCCGCGTGGAAGGAGAGGAAGTCGACCACATAGCCGTGCACCAGGCGATCGTAGAGGTTGCCCAGGGCGCCGCCGATGATCATCGCCAGCGACGCCGCAAGCAGCGTCTCGTCGCGCTTGAGCCGGCGCATCCAGAGCGTCAGGCCGATACTCGCCCCCACCGCGATGGTGGCGAACAGCCAGCGCTGCCAGCCTGGGTGGCTGGCCAGGAAGCTGAAGGCCGCGCCGGTGTTGTGCAGCAGCGTCAGGTTGAAGAACGGCAGCACCTCTACCGGCCGGGCGAACTGCAGCCAGGCAGAGGCGGCGTACTTGGTGGCCAGGTCGAGCACGACCACCGCCAGCGCCAGCCATAGCCAGCGCAGGGGCTGGTGCATGGGCGGTACGGCCGCCACTTCGGCGCCCTTGCCCGCCTCGTTCGTGGCAGGGTCTGACTCACGCATAGTGCACCTCACGCATAGTGACGCGTCTCGCCCGGGCCATCCGGCAGATTGCTGATGCAACGGCCGCAGAGGTCGATATGCGCGGCGTGGCTGCCCACATCCTCGCGGTGGTGCCAGCAGCGCTCGCACTTCTGGTTCGGGCTCTCGTTGACGGCGACCTTGAGGCCCTCGAGCTCGGTGGCCTCGGCCCCCTCGGGCGCTTCACCCTCGGCCAGCGGTGCCAGGCGCACCTCGCTGGTCAGCATCACGAAGCGCAGCTCGTCGCCCAGCTTGGCCAGCGTGGCGTGCAGGGCATCGTCCACGTAGAGGGTGACCTCGGCGGCCAGGCTGCCCTTGATCGCCTTGGCGTTACGGGCGTCTTCCAGGCACTTGTTGACCGCCTGCTTGACGTTGAGCACCTGCTCCCAGAAGTCGCGGCCCATCTCGGCGTCATCGGCCAGGGTCTCGAGCCCGGTGTAGTACTCCTCCAGCAGCACGCTGTCGCCGCGCGTCCCGGGAATATGCTCATGGATCTCCTCGGCGGTGAAGCTGAGGATCGGCGCCACCCAGCGCGAGAGCGCCTCGACCACGTGGTAGAGCGCGGTCTGGGCGCTGCGGCGGGCCACCGAGTCGGCCTGGGTGGTGTACTGGCGGTCCTTGATCACGTCCAGGTAGAAGCCGCCCAGCTCACGGGCACAGAAGCCGTGTACCTGCTGGTAGACATCCAGGAAGCGGTACTCCTCATAGGCGGTCTCGATGCGCGCCTGCAGCTGGGCGGCGCGGTCCACCACCCACTGATCCAGGGCCAGCATCTCATCGAACGGCAGCGCGTCACGCTGCGGCTCGAAGCCGTTGAGGTTGGCGAGCAGGAAGCGCGAGGTGTTGCGGATGCGGCGATAGACATCGGCGGTGCGCTTGAGGATCTCGTCGGAGACCGCCATCTCGCCGGAGTAGTCGGTGGAGGCGGCCCACAGGCGCAGGATATCGGCGCCGAGCTTGTCCATCACCTGCTGGGGGGCGACCACGTTGCCCACCGACTTGGACATCTTGCGGCCCTGGGCATCCACGGTGAAGCCGTGGGTGAGCAGGCCGCGGTACGGCGGGTGGCCGTCGATGGCACAGCCGGTCAGCAGCGAGGAGTGGAACCAGCCGCGGTGCTGGTCGGAGCCCTCCAGGTAGAGGTCGGCGCGCGGGCCGCTCTCATGGCCGTGGGGGTGCGAGCCACGCAGCACATGGCGATGGGTGGTGCCGGAGTCGAACCACACGTCCAGGGTATCGATGACCTTGTCGTAGTCGGCGGCCTCCTCGTCCAGCAGCTCGGCAGGATCGAGGCGGAACCAGGCATCGATGCCCTCGGCCTCGACACGCTTGGCGGCCTCCTCCATCAGCTCGACGGTGCGCGGATGCAGCTCGCCGCTGGCCTTGTGCAGGAAGAACGGAATCGGCACGCCCCAGTTGCGCTGACGGGAGATACACCAGTCGGGGCGGTTGGCGATCATGCTGTGCAGGCGCGCCTTGCCCCAGGCCGGGGTGAAGCGGGTGGCCTCGATGCCCTCGAGCGCACGCTCGCGCAGGGTGCGGCCATCCTTGCCGGCCACGTCCATGCCCACGAACCACTGGGCGGTGGCGCGGTAGATCACCGGCGTCTTGTGCCGCCAGCAGTGCATGTAGCTGTGGGTGATCGGCTTGTGGGCCATCAGCGCGCCGACCTCCTCGAGCTTGGCGACGATCTGGAGGTTGGCCTTCCAGATCATCTGGCCACCGAAGAACGGCAGGCTGTCGACGTAGACGCCATTGCCCTGCACCGGGCTCTCGATCTCGTCGAAGGTCATGCCGTGGGCGCGACAGGTCACGAAGTCATCCACGCCGTAGGCCGGCGCCGAGTGGACGATGCCGGTGCTGCCCACCTCGGACTCCACGTAGTCGGCCAGATAGACCGGCGACAGGCGCTCATAGAGCGGATGGCGGAAGCGGATGCCGTCGAAGGCCTCGCCACGGGCGGTGGCGATCACCTCGCCGCTCAGGCCGAAGCGCTCCAGGCACGACTCCACCAGCTCCTCGGCCAGCACCAGCAGTCGCTCGCCGGTGTCCACCAGGGCGTAGGTGAACTCCGGGTGCATATTGAGCGCCTGGTTGGCGGGAACGGTCCAGGGCGTGGTGGTCCAGATGACCACCGCGGCCGCCTTGGGCAGCGCCTCCAGGCCGAAGACGGCCGCCAGGCGGTCCGCGTCCTCGATCGGGAAGGCCACATCGATGGCGTCGGACTGCTTGTCCTGGTACTCCACCTCGGCCTCGGCCAGCGCCGAGCCACAGTCGAAGCACCAGTTGACCGGCTTCAGCCCCTTGAACACATAGCCGGCCTCGACCATGTCGGCCAGGGCGCGGATCTCGCCCGCCTCGTTGGCGTAGTCCATGGAGCGGTAGGGGTTGTCCCAGTCGCCGATCACTCCCAGGCGCACGAAGTCCTTTAGCTGCTCCTGGATCTGCTCGGCGGCATACTCGCGGCACAGCTCGCGGGCACGCTCGGGCTCCAGCTGCTTGCCGTGGGTGGTCTCCACCTTGTGCTCGATGGGCAGGCCGTGGCAGTCCCAGCCGGGCACGTAAGGGGCATCGAAGCCGGCCAGGTTCTTCGACTTGACGATGATGTCCTTGAGGATCTTGTTGACGGCGTGACCGATATGAATGCTGCCATTGGCGTAGGGAGGGCCATCGTGCAGCACGAACAGCTCACGACCCTGGCGCGCCTCGCGCAGGCGGTGGTAGATATCCTGCTGCTGCCACCGGGCCAGCCGCTCGGGCTCGCGCTTGGGCAGCATGCCGCGCATGGGGAAGTCGGTTTCTGGCAGGTTCAGAGTGGGCTTGTAGTCGCTCATATTCTGGGGATCAGCCGTCGTCATGGTCGGCGGAGATACCCGCCGAGGAATCGAGTGTCACAGCCTCGCGCGCCAGCGGCGCCGATGCCAGAGGAAGAGAATCGTCGTTACCGAAGGTCTCGGGGTGCCGAGAACCGCTCGCACCGGCTTCGGGGTGCTGAGAACCGTCCGCACCGGCTTGGAGGTGCCGAAAGAAGTAATCGCGAGCACGCTGCTGGTCGAGGCCAATCTGATGCTTGAGCGCCGCGAAGTCCTCGAACTTCACCTCGCCGCGCAGCTTGGCACAGGGCATCACCACCAGCCGCGCGCCGTAGAGGTCGCCGTCGAAGTCGAACAGATGCACCTCGAGCACCGGCCGCACGCTGCCCACCGTGGGCCGCCAGCCGATATTGGCCACCCCCGGCAGGCGGCGACCATCGGGCAGCTCGGTCAATACCGCATAGACCCCATGCAGCGCCAGGGAGCGCATCGGCTGGGGCAGATTGGCGGTGGGCACACCGATGGTGCGGCCGAGCTTCTGGTCGGCCACCACGCGGCCACCCAGACGATAGGGCCGCCCCAGCAGGCGTGCCGCGGCCTCGAAGTTGCCGCTGGCCAGCAGGGTGCGGATACGGCTGCTGGAGACCCGCTCATCGTCGGTGGTGAAGGTGCGGGTATGCTCCACGCCGAAGCCTTCGGCCTCGCCCACCGCGGTCAGCAGATGGAAGTCGCCACGGCGGTCGCAGCCGAAGCGGAAGTCATCGCCCACCACCAGGTGGCGCACGCCCAGCCCCTGGATCAGCACCCGCTGGATAAAGGCCTCGGCGGTCAGGCTGCGCAGGGCATCGTTGAACGGCAGGCAGAGCACACGTTCCACCCCCGCCTCGCCGAGCAGCCGCACCTTGTCCCGCAGTCGGGTAAGCCGCGGTGGCGCCTGGTCTTCGGCGAAGAACTCGCGGGGCTGTGGCTCGAACACCACCACCGTCACCGGCAGACCGAGACGCCGGGCCTGTTCGCGACACTGCTCGAGAATCGCCTGATGCCCGCGATGGACGCCATCGAAGTTGCCGATGGTGGCCACGCAGCCACGATGCTCGTCGCGCAGGTTGTGCAGTCCTCGAATCACTTGCATGGCGTGCTGGAGCCCCGCTCGGCGTCGAATGGTGGTTAAATCGTCGATTATACCGGACAGACGGCCCCTTGACAGCCGGGGCGGGCTAGTCACCAGCGTCAGCCCTTCATTCTGAAGTGCCTGATCCGCACCCCGGTGGCGGCCAGCCAGGCGAAGTAGAGGCCCGCACCGCCGATCACCAGCGCCGCCAGCCAGGCGACACGCTGCCAGACACCCCAGCCGAGCCACGCCTGCCAGTCGGGAGAGAACCACCAGAGGCCGAGCCCCATCACCGCGCAGCCACCCAGCAGCTGTACCGCATAGCGGCCCCAGCCGGGCTGGAACACCAGCACGCCCTGCTTCCTGAGCAGCCAGCCCAGCAGGCCGGCGTTCATGAATGCCGAGAGCGCGGTGGCCAGCGCCAGGCCGGCGTGGGCCAGGGGCCAGATCAGGATCAGGTTGAAGACCATGTTGGCGACCATGGCGATGATGCCGACCTTCACCGGGGTCTTGGTGTCCTGGCGGGCGAAGAAGCCCGGCGCCAGCACCTTGATCAGCATGAAGGCCACCAGCCCCAGGGAGTAGGCCCGCAGGCTCATCGCCGCCATGGCGATATCGCGCTCGGTCATGGCCCCATAGTGGAACAACGAGATCAGCAGTGGCTCGGCGAGCAGGGCCAGGGCCAGGGCCGCCGGCAGCCCCAGCAGCAGCACGGCACGAATCGCCCAGTCGAGCATGGCGCTGAAGTGCTCGCCGGACTGCTCGGCATGGCGCCGCGACAGGGCCGGCAGGATCACGGTGCCGATGGCGATGCCGAACACCCCCAGCGGCAGCTCCACCAGACGGTCGGAGTAGTAGAGCCAGGAGACGCTGCCCGCCGCCAGCAACGAGGCGAGCACGGTATCCAGCAGCAGATTGATCTGCGATACCGAGACGCCGAACAGCGCCGGCACCATCAGCTTCATGATCCGTTTGACGCCGGCATGGGCGAAGCTGGGCCAGGGCCGCGGCGCCAGCCCCAGCCGCACCAGGAAGGGCACCTGGAAGGCGAGCTGGGCCACACCGGCGATCAATACCCCCCAGGCAAGCGCCATGGCCGGCTCGCTCATCAGCGGGGTCAGCAGCAGCGCCGCCCCGATCAGCGAGAGATTGAGCAGTACCGGGGTGAAGGCCGGCACCGCGAAGCGATTCCAGGTGTTGAGCACACTGCCTGCAAAGGCCGTAAGCGAGATCAGCAGCAGATAGGGGAAGGTGAGGCGCAGCATGTCGGCCGTGAGCGCCAGCTTGGCCGGGTCACGCCCGAAGCCGGGGGCGAACACCCATACCAGCCAGGGGGCGGCGAACATGGCCAGCGCGGTCAGCAGGAACAGCACCGCGGCCAGGCTACCGGAGACGGCATCGAGCAGTTCGCGAACCTCGCTTCGGCTGCCCCGGGTGGCGTACTCCGAGAGCACCGGCACGAAGGCCTGGTTGAAGGCGCCCTCGGCGAACAGCCGGCGCATGAAGTTGGGGATCTTGAAGGCGACGAAGAAGGCGTCGGCCCCCTGCCCCGCGCCGAACAGCGCGGCGATCACCACGTCACGCGCCAGGCCCATCACCCGCGAGAGCATGGTCATCACGCTGACCACCAGGCCCGAGCGCATCAGCCCGCCGCCCTTGGGGGCCACTACCCTGTCGTTCTCGTCCACCGCTGCCGGTGGCGCCTGTTCGCGATCCGCCACGTCTGTTCCTCGGCTTGATAACTTGCAGCCACAAAAAAACCGGCCGCAGCCGGTTTTTTCACGAGATGCCGGCCAGTGGCCGGCTCTCGATGGCATCGGGCCGGCTTAGGCAGCCAGGGCCTTGATGCGCTTGTTCAGGCGGCTCTTCAGGCGCGCGGCCTTCTTCTTGGAGAGCACGTCCTTGTCGGCGATGCGGTCGATGACCGGCTGCGCCTTCTGGAAGGCGGTCATCGCCTCGGCGTGGTCACCACCGTTGATGGCGGTGATAACGCGCTTGATGTAGGTGCGGACCATGCTGCGCTGACTGGCCTTCAGGACACGACGACCTTCGGCCTGACGGGCGCGCTTGCGAGCTTGCTTGCTGTTTGCCACTTGCTGTCTCCTTGGAGATTCTTCGCCGCCCGTGTAATGACGGCTGCGATAACGTATTGATCCGGCAGCAAAGAGTCATCTTTACCGCCGGTTTGGCCATCTGGCCGACCGCTGCTGGTGCGGCGATCGTTCACGGGCCGTGTCTGAGAGGATGGCGCATCCTACCATAGCCCGGGCGGGGCTTGCTAGCATGTCTACACGGCCATCGCTGCTGCGAATCCAAGGGGCACTGGGGACAAGCCGAAGAGAAGGTCCTACGCCAGGGAAGGCGTCGGTAGCGCCCAGGGAGGGGTTCACAGCGCCTTCTCGCAGGCTTGTCGCCAGATCAGCCCCGAGCCATCAGGCTGTTAAATCGTTAACGATAGCCCTGGCCTACAGCACCACCAGGTTGTCGCGGTTGATCAGTTCCGGCGCTTCCATAAAGCCGAGGATCGCTTCGATCTGGTGGCTTGGCTGCCCGATGATGCGCTGCGCATCGTCGACCCCATAGTTGACCAGCCCCTTGGCCACCCGCTCCCCCTGCTCGTCGACACACAGCACCATATCGCCGCGCCGAAACTGCCCGGCGGCCGCCCTCACCCCGACCGGCAGCAGGCTGGAGCCGCTTTCGCGCAGCACCTTCACCGCGCCGGCGTCCAGGGTCAAGGTGCCCCGCACCTGGAGCTGTCCGGCCAGCCAGCGCTTGCGCGCCGCCATGGGAGCCTGGTCGGGCCGCAGCAGGGTGCCCAGGCGCTCGCCATCGACCAGCCGAACCAGCACATCGGACTGGCGGCCGCTGGCGATGGCGGTGACGGCACCGGAGCGCGCCGCCAGGCTGGCGGCACGAATCTTGGTGGTCATGCCGCCACGCCCCAGGGCCCCGCCACCGCCGGCCACGGCCGCCAGGACCGGATCGTCGGCACGCCCCTCGGCGATCAACCGGGCATCGGGATTCGAGCGCGGGTCGGCGTCGAACAGCCCCTCCTGATCGGTGAGGATGACCAGGGCATCGGCCTGCAGCAGGTTGGCCACCAGGGCCCCCAGGGTGTCGTTGTCGCCGAAGCGGATCTCGTCGGTGACCACGGTGTCGTTCTCGTTGATAACCGGCACCACCCGCAGGTCGACCAGGGTGCGCAGCGCCGAGCGCGCATTGAGATAGCGCTTGCGGTTGGAGAGGTCATCGTGGGTCAGCAGCACCTGGGCGGTGAGCAGATCATGGCGTGCGAAGTGGCCCTCGTAGCACTCGGTGAGGCCGTTCTGGCCCACCGCCGCCGCGGCCTGCAGCTCATGCACCGCCGAGGGGCGCGCCTGCCAGCCGAGTCGCACCATGCCCGCGGCCACGGCGCCGGAGGAGACCAGCACCACCTCGATGCCACGCCGATGCAGCGTGGCGATCTGATCGACCCAGCCGCCGATCGCCGCCTCGTCGAGATCACGACCGTCGTTGGTCAGCAGGGCGCTGCCGATCTTTACCACCACCCGGCGGGCACCCGTCAGCGCCTCGCGCCCCATCACCTGCTCGTCACTGTCCATTCGACCCATCCGCCTCGTCCCTTAGGGCGCATATTCGACTTCGACATCGTAGTCGTCGTCATCGAAGTCATCATCATCCTCGGCGGAGGGCTTGCGCCTGCGCCCCAGCCGCGCCTCGGTACGGGCCACCGCCTCTTCCTCCATGCGCTCGCGCATCTCGCGGGCGCGCTCGGCGGCCTCCTCGTCCTCGTTCTCCAGGCGGCGCTGCTCGGTGAGCCAGCGGTAGGCCGCCTGCACCAGCGCATCGGTGCCATCGCTGCCGATCGCCGAGACACGAAACACCGGGCCCTCCCAGCCCAGGCGACGCACGATCTCGTCGACCGCGGCCTCGCGCTCCTCCGGCGGGAGCAGGTCGAGCTTGTTGAGCACCAGCCAGCGCGGCAGCTCGGCCAGAGCCGGCGAGAACTCGCCCAGCTCGTGGATGATCGCCTCGGCGGCCTCCACCGGGTCGGACTCGTCGAAGGGCGCCACATCCACCACATGGAACAGCAGCCGGGTGCGGGTCAGGTGCTTGAGGAAGCGCAGCCCCAGGCCGGCGCCATCCGAGGCACCCTCGATCAGCCCCGGCACATCGGCCATCACGAAGTGCTCGTGCATGCCGAGCTTCACCACCCCCAGGTTGGGCACCAGGGTGGTAAAGGGGTAGTTGGCCACCTTCGGCTTGGCCGCGGAGACGGCGCGAATCAGCGTCGACTTGCCCGCGTTGGGCATGCCCAACAGCCCCACGTCGGCCATCACCTTCATCTCCAAACGCAGGTTGCGGCGCTCGCCATCGGTACCCGGCGTGGTGCGACGCGGCGCCCGGTTGGTGGAGGACTTGAAGTGGATATTGCCGAGCCCGCGGCGGCCACCCTGGGCCACCAGCACCACCTGGCCGATCTCGGTGACGTCGGCGATCACCTCGAGGGTGTCCTCGTCGATCACTGTGGTGCCCACCGGCACCTTGATGTGCAGGTCCTCGCCGGCCTTGCCGCTCATCTGCCGACCCATGCCGGGCTGGCCGTTCTGGGCCTTGTAGAAGCGCTGGTACTTGAAGTCGATGAGGGTGTTGAGGGCGTCGTCACCGATCAGGTAGACGCTGCCGCCATGGCCGCCGTCGCCGCCGTCGGGGCCGCCCTTGGGCACGTATTTCTCGCGCCGGAAGCTGAGGCAGCCGTTGCCCCCCTTGCCGGCTTCCACAATGATCGAGGATTCGTCGACGAACTGCATCTGTCACTCTCCAGGCGGCATATGCCGCCATGATACAAGAAGGCCCCGCCATGGCGGGGCCTTCTCGCGGCAAGAATCAGGTGTCTCAGGCAGAGACGACGCTGACAAACTTGCGGTTCTTCGGACCCTTGGTCTCGAACTTGACCACGCCTTCGTCCAGAGCGAACAGGGTGTGGTCCTTGCCGATACCGACGCCGGTGCCGGCGTGGAACTTGGTGCCGCGCTGGCGAACGATGATGTTGCCGGCGGTCACGGCCTGGCCACCGAAGAGCTTGACGCCAAGGCGCTTGGATTCGGAATCGCGACCGTTACGGGTAGAACCCGCTGCCTTCTTATGTGCCATGGTATAAACCTCCGTTCAGGGGGATGGACCGCTTAGGCGGAGATCCCGGTGATCTTGACTTCAGTGAACCACTGGCGGTGGCCCTGACGCTTCATGCTGTGCTTGCGGCGACGGAACTTGATGATGGTGACCTTGTCGCCACGGCCGTGGGAAACGACCTCGGCAGAGACCTTGGCACCGTCAACCAGGGGCGCGCCGACCTTGACCTCGTCGTCGCTGCCGACCAGCAGCACTTCGTCGAAGTCGATGGACTCGCCGGTCGGGACTTCGATCTTCTCGAGCTTCAGGGTCTGGCCTTCCTGAACTCGGTACTGCTTGCCACCGCTCTTGATAACTGCGTACATGCTTTTCTCTCCAGGACTCATCGGGTTGGGCTCTTCGTCGGCCTGCTTCGAGTGGCGCCCCTTTCGGCAACCATCTGACAGGGAGCGAGATGAGTGGGTCGCGAATTATAACGACAGGCGACCCGACAGACAACCCGCGAGATGGGCGTTTCTGCCGCCGCCTTGACGCCCCCGAGGTCGCCCCATAGCATGGCCGGCAATCCAAGGCCAGCAGGGGGCCGCCTCGCCCCGGCCCAACCGACTGTTGATACCGCCTACATGCCCATCCACGCTTCCGCTTCCGACACCGCCCCCTCCCCGATCCACGCCGTCGTGGCCGAGGACTTCGCCGCCGTCAACCGCACCATCATGGCCAAGCTCGGCTCACGCATCCCGCTGGTCGAGACCATCGGCCAGCACATCATCGTCAGCGGCGGCAAGCGCCTGCGCCCGCTGCTGGTGCTGCTGGCGGCCCGCGCACTGGGCTACCGGGACGAGCGGCATATCACCCTGGCCACCCTGATCGAGTTCATGCACACCTCCACCCTGCTGCATGACGACGTGGTGGACGAGTCGCATCTGCGCCGCGGCAAGGCCACCGCCAACGATGCCTGGGGCAACGCCCCCTCGGTGCTGGTCGGCGACTTCCTCTACTCGCGCTCCTTCCAGATGATGGTCGAGGTGGGCTCCATGCGCATCATGGATGTGCTCTCCTCCGCCACCTGCGTGATCGCCGAGGGCGAGGTGCAGCAGCTCACCAACGTGGGCAACCCGGATATCGACGAGGCGGCCTACTTCGAGACCATCCAGGGCAAGACCGCCATGCTGTTCGAGGCGGCCAGCCATAGCGGCGCCATCCTCGCCGAGGCCACTCCCGAACAGGAGACCGCGCTGCAACTCTATGGCCGCTACCTGGGCCTGGCCTTCCAGCTGATCGACGATCTGCTCGACTACCAGGGCGACGCCGAGGCGATGGGCAAGAACGTCGGCGACGACCTGGCCGAGGGCAAGCCCACCCTGCCGCTGATTCAGGCCATGGCCAAGGGCACCCCGGAGCAGACCAAGGTGATCCGCAAGGCGATTCGCCAGGGGGGCCTGGATCACCTGCAGGAGGTCCTGGAGATCGTCAACGCCACCGGCGCCCTGGAGTACACCCGCCAGCGCGCCGTGGAAATGGCCGACCTGGCCCTGGCTCAGCTCGAGGCGCTGCCCGAAAGCCCCTACCGCGACAGCATGGCCGAGCTGGCCCACCTCGCGGTGGATCGCCAGGCTTAAAATCGCCAGGCATGAAAAAGCCTGGCGGGGTTGCATTTTCCCGCCACCTGCGTAAACTACGCTGCGTCGATCAGGGACACCCCTCGAGAACGACATCGGAGTATAGCTCAGCTTGGTAGAGCGCTGCCTTCGGGAGGCAGAGGTCGTAGGTTCGAATCCTGCTACTCCGACCAAGAACATAAGTAAAAACGGCCACTTAGCTCAACAGAGCGGTGGCCGTTTTTCGTTGTTGCCGTTTACGATGCTGCCAGACGTTGTCACCGGCCGTTACCCCTGCCTCCCGAAGGCAGAGGTCTCGACTCCTCACGTCACGGTGATCACCCCGCAGCCGGCGATATGGCTGACCTTGTGGGAGACGCTGCCAAACATCATGCCGCGCACATTGCCGAGCCCTCGGCTGCCCATCACGATGACGTCGGCGTCGATCGTCGCCGCCTGCTTCTTGATCTGCTCGGCGGGATGCCCCTGGCTCACGCTCTCCTTCACGTCCAGACCGTCGAGATCGATCAGGGAGCGCGCCTGATCGATCACCTTGCGAGCCTTGTCCCTCATCGCCTGCGCCATCTGCTCACGCTCCTCTTCGGAGAAGGGGTCGGCGGAGCCGCCGACAAACAGCCCGACGCTGTCCGGTGGAGACCCCGCAACGGTCATCAGATGCAGCGTCGCCTTGCCGTCGCGCGCCAGGGCGGCGGCAACCCTCAGCGCCCTGATGGCGTGTTCGGAACCGTCGAGGGGAACCAGAATCTTGGCGTACATGGCATCACTCCTGCAGCGGCCGAGAGGGAAGGGGCGCGGTACGGCCCACTCCGTTACAGCATAGCCCTTCGGCAGGGCTTCGCCGCTCCATATCCGCCCTCCCCGGGCCTATGCCGGCGGTATACCGGCCGCGTCAGTCGTCGTCCCCGGCCGCCTGTCGCCGGGAGTGCGCCTTGCGGGCCCGGTTGCGCCGATAGAGTCGCACCAGGGCAATCCCCAGCGCCACCACCACCATCGCCGCCAGGGTCCAGCCCTGCCAGGGGCGGGCGGCGTCGCCCATCACGGTCTCCAGGGTGATAATCAGGATAAAACCCAGCGCCTGGCTGGCGATGGCCAGGGCACGCAAGGTATCGAAGGCAGGCTTGGCCATGATGGCTCCCAGTGGCGGATGCTCCGGATAGGATCGGACCCCGCGGATGACAGCCCAGCCAACCGGCAGTAGGCTTGGCAGGATCCGGGATCGGCTGCACCACATTGTAACCTCTGGCTTTTCGTTCGCCGACCCTGCCCTCGAGGAGCCACGCCCCTAAGGAGTCGCCACCCCATGGATGCCATCGCCCTGGGTCCCGTCCTGCTCTCGCTGCCGCGCCTCTACGCCTTCGTGGCTGCCCTGCTGCTGCTGGGCGCCAGCGCCTGGCTGCTGGGCCTACCCCGGCGAACTCACTCACGCTGGTTCAATGGCCTGCTGCTGGCCTGGCTGATCGGCGCGCGGATCGGGCATGTGGCGCTCCACCTTGACGCCTATACCGCCGCCCCGCTGGATGCCCTCAAGCTGTGGCAGCCCGGCTACCACGGGCTCTGGGGTCTGATGGCCGGCCTGATCTGGACCGGCTGGACGCTGCGCGATCACCTGGGACGCCTGGTTGGCGCCATGGCGCTGCTGGTCGTGGTCTCGGCACTCTGGCTGGCCACCGTCACCCTGGCGCCCTTCGGTGGCGGCATGGCGCTGCAACGACTGCCCGACCTCGCTCTGGAAAACCTCGAAGGCGAAACCGTCAATCTGCGTGAGCTCGAGGGCGAGCGCGTCGTGCTCAATCTATGGGCCACCTGGTGCCCGCCCTGCCTGCGCGAGATGCCGCTGCTGGCCGAGGCCAGCGCCCGGGACGACGTTACCGTGGTGGTGGCCAACCAGGGCGAGTCGCTGCTGCAGGTGGTGCGCTATCTCGACGATCAGGCGCTCGAGTTTCGCTACCCGCTGCTCGACCCGCATCAGGAGCTGATGGTGCTCAGCGAATCCCCCGGACTGCCCACCACCCTGCTGTTCGACGCCCAGGGCCACGCCGTGGAGCAGCATGTCGGCGAGCTGACCCGTGCCCAGCTGGACGCCTGGCTGGCACCGTCGCCCTAGCCCTTCACTACAGCCAGCCTCCACCGGGGCGGCCACCGTAAAGCTGCTACGCTGAGCCAAAGCGGCCAGGCGTCGTAGCCTTTCCACACTCGCCCCTTCAGGGAGCTTCTCCATGTACGCCCCCCAACAGTTTACGCTGACCGATCAGGTCGCCCTCGTCACCGGCGCCGGTGCCGGCATCGGCCGCGCCATCGCCGAAACCTTCGCTCGAGCCGGCGCCGCGGTGGTGGTCAGCGACCTGAGTAGCGACTCGGCCGCCGCAGTGGCCAAAGGCATCGAGGACGACGGCGGCCGAGCCACCAGCGTTGCCTGCGATGTCACCCGAGAGGAGGATCTCGCCGCGGTGGTCGCCAAGGCGGTGGACGCCTTCGGCAAGCTGACGCTGCTGGTCAGCAACGCCGGGGGCGGCGGCCCCAAGCCCTTCGACATGCCCATGGAGGAGTTCCGCCGCGCCTTCGACCTGAACGTCTTCTCACTGTTCCGCCTGGCCCAGCTGGCCGCGCCTGAAATGGAGAAGGTCGGCGGTGGCGCGATACTGGCCATCACCTCGATGTCGGCCGAGAACAAGAACAAGCGCATGGCCGCCTACGGCTCCTCCAAGGCGGCCACCAGCCACCTGGTGCGCAACATCGCCTTCGATCTCGGGCCGAAAAACATCCGGGTCAATGGCATCGCCCCGGGAGCCACCCGCACCGACGCGCTGAAATCGGTGCTCAACGACGAGATCGAGCAGAGGATGCTCGCCCACACCCCGCTCAAGAGACTCGGCGAGCCAGAGGACATGGCCAACGCGGCGCTGTTTCTCTGTGCACCGGCCTCGAGCTGGATCAGCGGCCAGATCCTTACCGTCTCCGGCGGTGGCGTGCAGGAGCTGGACTAAGCTCAGGCCGCCACAGAGGCATGACATCATCGGCGGGTCGACTTCCATGGCCAGCGGCTGATGACCAGGAGACCGCTCGGAACCGCACAGGCGGCAAGGCCATACGAGGTACCCCATGAAACGGATACTGACCGCCACTCTGTCCACCACCATTGCCGCCACCCTGCTGCTGGCCGGCTCGGCGACCGCGCAGTCATCGACGGCCGACGAAGGCACCGACTGGATGCAGGGTTTCCCGCCACCGGAGGAGCGCACCATCCGCTTCACCGACGACGACTACTTCGCCGGCGACAAGCTCAAGTGGACGGTCTGCCATTTCCGCGAGCTGATGCCCACCGCCGGTGTGGGCAAGGGGCGCGACGCCGCCCGCCCCCTGCCCTACGCCCTCGATCCGGACATCGACGAGGTGAGCTTCCAGCCCACCGACGGCGGCGCGCCGATGACCTGGGACGAGGTCTTCACGGTCAACCACACCGACGGCCTGCTGGTGTTGCACCGCGGCCGGGTGGTCTACGAGCGCTACGCCGGCTGCCTGGACGAGACCACCCTGCACGGCGTGATGTCGGTGACCAAGTCGCTCACCGGGCTGATCGGCGAGACGCTGGTGGCCGAGGGCACCCTGGACGAGGAGGCCCTCATCGGCGAGCTGGTGCCGGAACTCGCCGATAGCGCCTTCGGCGACGCCACCCTGCGCCAGGTGCTGGAGATGACCACCGCGCTGGACTACTCAGAGGACTACGCCGATCCCGAGGCCGACGTCTGGGCCTACGCCAGGGCCGGCAGCCCGCTGCCGCCGCCCCCGGGCTACAAGGGCCCGCGCAGCTACTTCGCCTTCCTCGAGACGGTGGACAAGGCCGGCGAGCACGGCGAGGCCTTCGGCTATCGCACCATCAACTCCGATGCGCTGGGCTGGATCATCGCCCGCGCCACCGGCCAGAGCGTCGCCGACTGGCTGGCCGAGCGTGTCTGGTCGCGACTGGGCGTCGAGCGGGAAGCCTTCTTCACGGTGGACTCCATCGGCACGCCCTTCGCCGGCGGCGGTTTCAACGCCACCCTGCGCGACCTGGGTCGCCTGGGCCAGCTGATCCTCGACGAGGGCCGCCTCGCCGGCGAGCAGCTGCTGCCCGCCGCGGCCATCGCACGCCTGCGCGAGGGCGGCGACAAAGCGGCCTTCGCCAAGGCCGGCTACGCGGGCCTCGATGGCTGGAGCTATCGCGGGATGTGGTGGATCAGCCACGACGACCACGGCGCCTTCGCCGCCCGCGGCGTGCATGGCCAGACGCTCTGGATCGACCCCGCTGCCGATATGGTCATCGTGCGCCTGGCCTCCCACCCGGTGGCGGCCAACGCCGCCAACGATCCGACCTCGCTGCCGGCCTACCGGGCGCTGGCCGACTACCTGATGGCACAGGTCCCGGCCCGCTGATCGAGCGCCGGGCGCTCGTATCGGCCCTGAGCCGCGACGAGCGCTCTTGACCTAGCACCACCTGGGACGCCTTACCGCGGGGAAACGACACCGGCCTTGTCGATCGCCGACCGCTCCTCGACCCGGCCGATCCTCAGGCCATGCTTCTGGAGCTTGCGCACCACGCTCGGCTGACTGATACCCAGGCGTCTGGCGATGGCATAGGTCGAGTCCAGCTCGCCGCACAGCCCCGCCAGGATGTCGCGCTCGGTGCGCGCCAGGGCCGACGCCAGCGACTCGTTTTCCCCCAACGCCGGGGCAGGCTCGGCCGCCACCGGCCGGGGGCTCGATTCGGCCAGTTCCGCATCGCTCGGTTCCGCCATCGCGCGCGGGAGCTCACCCAGCTCCTGATGGCGAATGACATCGCCCTCCGCCGATAGCCAGGCGCGTTCCAGGACATTCTCCAGCTCGCGCACATTGCCGGGCCACTCCCAGCCCATCAGCGACTGCCACACGCTGTGCGCCAGCATCTTGTCGCGCCCGTAGCGGCGATTGAGGCGCTCGAGCTGACGCTCGACAAGCCCCGGAATATCCTCACGACGCTCGCGCAGGGGCGGCAGGGTGACCGGGATCACGTTCAGTCGATAGTAGAGATCGAGCCGAAACAGCCCCTCCTCCACCCGCGCCGAGAGATCCTGATTGGTGGCCACCACCAGGCGATAATCCACGCGCCGCGGCGCGCTGTCGCCGAGGCGTGTGACGGTGCCATCCTGGATGGTCTTGAGCAGCTTGGTCTGCACCGACAGGGGCAGCTCGCCGATCTCATCGAGGAACAGGGTGCCGCCCTCGGCCTGCTCGATCAGCCCCACCCGCCCACCGGGGGCGGCGCCGGAGAAGGCGCCGGGGCGATAGCCGAACATCTCGGACTCGAACAGGCTCTCGGGAATGGCGGCACAGTTGACGTCGATGAAGGGTCCGTCGCAGCGCGAGCTCCAGCGGTGGAGCTGGCGGGCGAAGGCGGTCTTGCCCACCCCGGACTCCCCCAGCATCAGCACGGTGGCATCGGTAGGGGCGACCCGGCGCAGCAGCAGGGCCACCTCACGCATCAGCTGGCTTTTCACCTCGAGCTCATCCAGTTCCGCCTCCAGCGCCTCGGCGTCGGTCTCCAGCGCATGCCCCCGCCGAAGGTGCTCACTGAAGCGGCGCTGCAGCAGCGCATACTCCTGTTGCAGCAGCTGCAGATCGGTCATGTCCATTGAGCGGCTCACCACCGCCACCAGACGCTCGTCCTGGAACACGGGGTGCGCCTGGGCAATGACCCGCCGCCCGGTGCCGGTACGCTGCTCCAGCTGCACCGGCCTGCCCGTTCGGATAACCTCCAGGCTCACCGAGGGCGTCAGCACGCCGTCGGCCTCCAGTCGCTGGACGCTGGTGGCACAGAGGGCCTCACGGGACATGCCATAGACCGCCGCCGCCCCGGGACTGACATCCCGGATACGGCCATCGGGCGCGACGATAAAGAAGTGATCGTGGGCGGTGTCGATGATGGTCTTGAGGATCAGGGCGTCAAGTTCGGACATCGGTGATTCATTCCTGGATCGCGATTCATTATTGTATCACGCCACTCCGACCCACCGATCCAGAGTTGAATCACCCTCACCTCCCTCACGTACTCGGGCCATATCATCCCGCCTCATTTTTTAATCTTTGGTCTAACGAAATCGACATTGGCACACATCCTGCTCCTTCAGGGGTATCGCACCGGCCTTACCTCGGCCAGGCATATCAATCAGCTTCACAGGAGCCCTGCATGAGCGACTTCAATCAGCCCCTCGGCGGCAACGACATGCCGCGTTTCGGCGGCCCCGCCACCATGATGCGCCTGCCCACCCAGGAGAGTGCTGCCGGCCTCGATGCCGCCTTTATCGGCATCCCGATGGATATCGGCACCTCCAACCGGCCCGGAACCCGCCTGGGGCCGCGACAGATTCGCGATGAGTCTCGCATGCTGCGGCCCTACAACATGGCCACTCGTGCGGCCCCCTTCGACAGCCTGCAGGTGGCGGATATCGGCGACGTGCCGATCAACACCTTCAATCTGCCGAAGAACCTGGACATCATCAGCCGGTTCTACGACGACGTCCTGGCTCATGACTGTGTTCCGCTGACCCTGGGCGGCGACCACACCCTGACCTGGCCGATCCTGCGCGCCATCGCCAGGAAGCATGGCCCGGTCGGCCTGATCCATATCGATGCCCACGCCGACGTCAACGAGCACATGTTCGGTGAGGAGGTCGCCCACGGCTGCCCCTTCCGTCGCGCCCAGGAAGAGGGCCTGCTGGATGCCAACCGCGTGGTGCAGATCGGTCTGCGCGGCACCGGCTATGCCGCCGAGGACTTCGACTGGTGTCGTCAGCAGGGCTTCCGCGTCGTCCAGGCCGAACAGTGCTGGCACAAGTCGCTGGAGCCGCTGATGGCCGAGGTGCGCGAGCAGATGGGCGACGGCCCGGTGTATATCTCCTTCGACATCGATGGTCTCGACCCTTCCGTGGCACCCGGTACCGGCACCGTGGAGATGGGCGGCCTGACCTCCGCCCAGGGCCTGGAGATCGTGCGTGGCGCCCAGGGACTCAACATCGTCGGCGGCGACCTGGTCGAGGTGGCGCCGCCTTACGACCCGAGCGGCAATACCGCCCTGATGGGCGCCACGCTGCTTTACGAGATGCTGTGTGTCCTGCCCGGCGTCAAACGTCGCGACTGATTCACCCCGGAGCCAGGGCGCGGCCCCGACAACCGCCTGATGGCGCCCCGCAGCGGGCGCCCACCATTACAACATCAATGAGTAATCGTCCCATGTCCTCCCATCTGCATTCCGCCGACAAGATCACGACCGAAGGGGGCAAGCTGAGCACCCACGGTCTGATCAAGTTCCTCGTCCCCTCGTTGATCGGCATCCTGCTGTTCCTGGTGCCCTTCTCGGTGGGTGACACCATCAACATCGGCATGGGCCTGGCCGCCGACTGGCTCAAGGCCACTCTCGGCGACGCCCTGCCCGCCATCGCTACCGTGGTGCTCTGCCTCTCCATCCTGCTGACCCTGGTGGTCAAGCTGACACGGCCCGGCTGGGCCCGCCAGGGCGCGATGAAGGAGCTCTTCGACATCTCGCCGCTATGGGTGGTGATGCGCGCCCTCGGCGCTGCGTTCGCGCTGATGACCTACTTCCAGGTCGGCCCCCAGATGATCACCGCCTCCTTCACCGGTGGGGTGATGCTCAACGATCTGGCGCCGGTCCTGCTGACCTTCTTCTTCTTCGCCGCCATCCTGCTGCCCTTCCTGGTCGATTTCGGCTTCATGGAGTTTATCGGCTCCATGGTGCGTACCCCCTTCCGCAGGATCTTCGGCCTGCCCGGGCGTAGCGCCATCGACGCGACCGCCTCCTGGATGGGTTCGGGTACCGTGGGCGTGCTGATCACCACCCAGCAGTACGAGCAGGGCTTCTATAACGCCCGCGAGGCCTCGGCCGTTGCCACCAACTTCTCCATCGTCTCCATCGCCTTCGCCCTGCTGGTGACCAGCTTCATCGGCATCAACCACCTGTTCATCCCCTTCTACCTGACCGTGGTGGTGGCCGGCCTGGTGGCTGCCGTGATCGTGCCTCGCCTGCCACCCCTGTCACGCAAGTCCAACGACTACTATGAGCCGGTCGGCTGCCAGATCCAGGAGGAGAACACCGGCGACCAGAGCCTGCTGCGCTACAGCCTGGGCATCGCCGTGGCTCGCGCCGAGAAGGCTCCGGGTCCGCTGAAGCTGGTCCGCCTGGCCCTGTTCAACGTCGCCGACATCTTCTTCGGCCTGTTGCCGCTGGTCATCGCCATCGGTACCGTGGCGCTGGTGCTGGCCGAGTTCACGCCGCTGTTTACCTGGCTCTCCATGCCGATGGTGCCGGTACTAGAGTGGATGGGCCTGCCCGAAGCCGAGGCCGCCGCACCGGCCACCCTGGTGGGCTTCGCCGACATGTTCCTGCCGGCGGTGCTGGCCAGCGACATCGAGAGCGAGCTCACCCGCTTCGTTATCGCCTGCCTGTCGCTGACCCAGCTGATCTACATGTCCGAGATCGGCGCCCTGCTACTGAAGTCCCGCATTCCCCTCAAGCTGTGGGAACTGGTGGTGATCTTCCTGCTGCGTACCGCCATCACGCTGCCCATCATCGTGATCATGGCCCACTGGCTGGTGGGGTAAAGGGACCCCTGCCCCCGAGCCCACCATGCCCCTGAGGAGAGAGATATCCATGACCTGCGCCGAACTGCTGATCCGCCTGCTGCGCGACGCCTACGACGTGGACACCGTGTTCGGGATTCCGGGCGTCCATACCATCGAGCTCTACCGCGGCCTAGAGGGCGGCGGCGAGCATGAACACCAGGGCAGCGGCATTCGCCACGTGACCCCACGCCATGAGCAGGGCGCCGGCTTCATGGCGGACGGCTACGCTCGCGCCACGGGCAAGCCCGGTGTCTGCTTCATCATCACCGGCCCCGGGATGACGAATATCGCCACCGCCATGGGCCAGGCCCTGGCGGACTCGATACCGATGCTGGTGATCTCCAGCGTCAATCGCCGTGACACCCTGGGTCGTGGCCAGGGGCGCCTACACGAGCTGCCGGGGCAGCGCGAGCTGATGGCCGGGGTCTCTCGCTTCAGCCACACCCTGCTCGACCCGGAGGGTCTCGGAGAAGCCCTGGCCCGTGCCTTCGCGGTGTTCGACGGGGCCCGCCCGGGGCCCGTGCATATCGAGATCCCCATCGATCTGTTCGATGCCCCGGTCAGCGCCCCACGCCACCTTCGCCGCAGCGTGCTGAGCAAGGCCGCCCCGGACCCGCACGCCCTCGAGCAGGCCCGGAGCTGGCTCGGTGAGGCCGAGCGCCCCCTGGTGCTGCTGGGGGGTGGCTGCGTCGGCGCCCCCCAGGCGGCCCGCCGTCTGGTCGAGCTGCTCGATGCCCCCACCGTCACCACCATCAACGCCAAGGGGCTGCTCGGCCGCGACCATCCGCTGGATCTGGGCGCCAACGCCTCGCTGCCGGCGGTGCGCCAGCTGGCGCGTGAGGCCGATGTGGTGCTGGCCATCGGCACCGAGATTGGCGAGACCGACTACGATGTGGTGTTCGACGATGGCTTCGAGCTCGGCGGCCGGCTGATCCGCATCGACCTGGACCCCGAGCAGCTGGCGCGCAACCAGCACGCCGATCTGGCGCTGGTGGCCGACGCCGCCTCGAGCATCGAGGCGCTGGCGACGAGCTGCGAGCGGGCGCTGGCCGGCCGCCCCCTGGCACGGGATGGGAGGAATCGTACCCGCGCCGCCCTCGAGTCCCTGGCACTGGCCGAGGACCCGGCCTTCCGCGCTTATGTTCCGTTGTTCGACACGCTGCGCGAGTGTCTACCTGAAGCGATCCTGGTGGGTGATTCCTGCGCCACCACCTACGCGGCCAACCATCTGGTGAGCCAGGACGCCCCGCGGCGTTTCTTCAACGCCTCCACCGGCTACGGCACGCTGGGCTACGGCCTGCCCGCCGCCATGGGGGCGAGCCTCGGCCAGCCCGAACTACCGGTGGTCGCCCTGGTCGGCGACGGCGGCGTGATGTTCACCCTCACCGAGCTGGCCTGTGCGGTGGAGGAGGGCCTGCCGATCATCGTGCTGCTGTGGCACAACCAGGGCTATGAGGAGATCCGCCGCTTCATGGACAATGCCGGGGTCACGCGCCTCGGGGTCGATATTCAGGCGCCGGACTTCCAGACCCTGGCCGCCGGCTTCGGCTGCGCGGCGAGCCGGGTCGGCAATCCCGCGGGCCTGGCACGCGCCATCGCGCACCGCCCCCAGGATGGCCCGATGCTGATCGAGATCGACGCCGCGGCCTGGTCCGAGGCCGTTGCCTGACCGCCTCACCCTCCAGCATGGTGCCGAGTCAACCGGGAGCCTTTGCATGCAACAACTGATTCAGCAGTTCATCGACAACCAATGGGTCGAGAGCCGGGGCCAGCGTCGCCTGTCGGTGATGGACCCCTATCGCCAGACCCGGATCGCCGAGCTCACCGCCGGCGACAGTGCCGATGTGGACGCCGCCGTGCAGGCAGCACGTGCGGCCCTGCCCGGCTGGCAGGCGCTGGGTGGCGTCCGCCGCGGGGCCTACCTCGCGGCCTTCGCCGACGCCCTGGAGGCCCGCCGGGAACGCCTTGTGCGGTGCTCGTCGACCAACAACGGCAAGGCGCTGGCCGAGGCCGCCATCGATCTGGACGATGCCATCGCCTGCTACCGCTACTACGCCGGCCAGGCCAAGGCTCTCGAGCAGCGACAGGGGCGCCGGATCGAGCACGGCATGGCGGGCATCGAGGCGCGGGTCTTCGAGGACCCCGCCGGGGTGGTCGGTCTGATCACTCCCTGGAACTTCCCGCTGGTCACCAGTGCCTGGAAGATTGCCCCGGCACTGGCCGCCGGCTGTACGGTGGTCTTCAAGCCCTCCGAGGTCACCCCGCTACCGGAGGCCGTGCTCGCCGAGATCGCCCTGGAGGTCGGCCTGCCCGCCGGGGTGCTGAACCTGCTCAATGGTGACGGCGACGGCATCGGTGCGCCGCTGTCCGCCCATCCGGGTGTGGACAAGCTGTCGTTCACCGGCAGCAACGCGGTGGGCGAGAAGGTCATGCAGGCCGCCGCCAACGGCGTGCGCGGCGTATCGCTGGAGCTCGGTGGCAAATCACCGATCCTGGTGCTCGATGACGCCGAAGTGGAGAGCGCCGCCGACTGGGTGATGGCCGGCATCTACTTCAACTCCGGGCAGATCTGCTCGGCCACCTCCCGGCTGCTCGTCCACGAGTCGCTGGCGGAGCCGCTCTACCAGGCGCTGGCCGAGCGCATCGATGCGCTGACCCTGGGGGATCCTCTGGTCGAGGGCACCGACATGGGGCCGATGACCAGTGCCCGCCAGCGCGAGGCGGTGGAGCGCTACCTCGAGGTCGCCAGGGCCGAAGGGCTGGTGGCGGTCCGCGACGGCCGCCATCGCGACCTGCCCGACCAGGGTGAGTTCGTCGCCCCGACGCTCTATCGCGACGTGCCGACCAGCAGCCGCCTGTGGCGGGAAGAGATCTTCGGGCCGGTGCTGTGTGCCCGCAGCGTGGCCAGCGAGGCCGAGGCGATCGAGCTGGCCAACGACTCGCCCTTCGGACTCGCCGCCACGGTCATCTCGGGAGACAACGAGCGTGCCCGCCGAGTGGGACGCGCCCTGCGCGCCGGCAGCATCTGGTTCAACAGCGAGCAGTTGGTGATGCCCGAGGCCAGCTGGGGCGGCTTCGGGATCAGCGGCATCGGTCGAGAGCTAGGCCCCTGGGGGCTGGCCGGCTACCTGGAGGTCAAGCACCTGATCGGCCCCCAGGGCTGAGGCCCTCGCCGATACCCTTGTCGATACCCTCGCCGATACCAGCGACGCCCCGGCCCAGCGGCCGGGGCGTTCGCGTCGAGGGGCCAGTGGGCCCTCCCATCAAGGCGTCGGCGTCGGGTCTGGCAGCGGCTCTGGCGTCAAGGGCAGCGTGCGAGGCTTAAGCCGCGTCGAGCTTTGCTGTAAGATACCGCGCCTTTGTCCAGGTCGCCCCTTCCCTGCGGCCGTGAGCGCACCCTGTTACAGCATCCTCGAGGCATCATGAGCGACTTCACCCCCGGTCAGCGTTGGATCAGCGACGGCGAGGCCGAACTCGGCCTAGGCACCATCCTCAACTGTGACCCGCGCAGCGTGACCGTGCTGTTCGGCGCCAGCCAGGAAACCCGCACCTACAGCAGCCGCCAGGCCCCGCTGACGCGCGTGGCCTTCGGCAGCGGCGACCGCATCCGCGCCGCCGAAGGCTGGACGCTGACCGTCGATGACACCAAGGAGGTCGGCGGCCTGATCGTCTATATCGGCGAGGACGAACAGGGTGAACTCACCGAGCTTTCCGAGGCGCGCCTGGCCGACAGCATGCAGTTCGATCAGGCCCGCGACCGCCTGCTCACCGGCCAGGTCAACCGCAACGACTGGTTCGACCTGCGCTTTCGCACCCTGCACCACTACCATCGTGTGGAGCAGAACCCGGCGCTGGGCCTCTCCGGTCCGCGCATCGACCTGATCCCCCACCAGCTCTATATCGCCGATGAGGTGTCGCGCCGTCACGCCCCGCGGGTGCTGCTGGCCGACGAGGTGGGCCTGGGCAAGACCATCGAGGCGGGACTGATCCTGCACCGCCTGCTGCTCACCGGGCGCGCCGAGCGCGCCCTGATCCTGGTCCCGGACAGCCTGACCCATCAGTGGCTGGTGGAGCTGCTGCGTCGCTTCGCCCTCGAGGTGACCCTGCTCGACGAGCAGCAGAGCCAGGCCCATGGCGACACCAACCCCTTCGAGGCCGGCCAGCTGATCCTGGCCAGCCAGGACTGGCTGTTCGCCAATCCTCACCGTCAGGCTCAGGCCCAGGCCTGCACCTGGGACCTGCTGATCGTCGACGAGGCCCATCACCTCGACTGGAGCGCGGAGCAGGTCGGCACCGGCTACGCCTGCGTGGAACAGCTGGCCGCCGAGAGCGAGGGCCTGCTGCTGCTGACCGCCACCCCGGAGCAGATGGGCATCGAGAGCCACTTCGCCCGCCTGCGCCTGCTCGACCCGGGTCGCTATCACAGCCTGGCGGCCTTCCGCGAGGAGGAGACCCACTATGTGGCGGTCGCCGAGGCGATCGACGCCCTGGATCGCCTGCCCGGCGGCGACGAGGAGCGCGAGCGGGTCGCCGCGGTGATCGACGAACCCGACAGCCTGGCGCTGCTTGCCACCCTGGCCAACCCCGAGGCCGACGCCACCCAGCGTGATGCCGCTCGCGACCAGCTCCGCGATCAGCTGCTCGACCGTCACGGCACCGGCCGGGTGATGTTTCGCAACAGCCGGCGCCACGTGGGGGGCTTCCCCGAGCGCCGTCTGCATGTGACGGAGCTTGCCCCCCCGGCCGCCTATCGACGCGTGCTGCGCAAGCTGGGCCGCGACGAGGAGTACCTCGACGACCTGCTGATCGAGACCGGCCTCGACCACCCCGAGGTGCTGATCTACCTGGACGCCATGTACCGCGCCCTCTCCGACGATCCGCTCAACGGCGAGCCCTGGTGGCAGATCGACCCGCGGGTCAACTGGCTGCTGGAGCGCCTGGCCGATGACGGCGAGGGCGGACTGGCCGGTGACAAGGTGCTGGTGATTGCCCACGAGCGGGAGACCGCCGAGGGCCTGGCCGAGGCCCTGCGCGTGCTGGGTGGCTACCATGCCCCGGTGTTCCACGAGGGACTCTCGCTGGTGGAGCGCGACCGCGCCGCCGCCGCCTTCGCCGACGAGGAGGAGGGCTGCCAGGTGCTGGTGTGCTCCGAGATCGGCTCCGAGGGGCGCAACTTCCAGTTCTGCCGCCACCTGGTGATGTTTGACCTGCCGCTGCACCCCGACCAGCTGGAGCAGCGCATCGGCCGCCTGGACCGTATCGGCCAGCGCCATGCCATCGAGATTCACGTGCCGGTCTTCGAGGCCAGTCCCGGCGAGAAGCTGCTGCGCTGGTACCGCGACGGCATGGACGCCTTCAGCGCGCCCCACGGCATCGGCAGCGAGATCTTCGATGCCTTCGGCGACCCCCTGGCCGAAGCCCTGCTCGACGACGAGTCCCTCGAGGAGGTCATCGAGGAGACCCGGGCGCTGTTCGAGAGCCGCCTGGCCGAACGCGATGCCGGCCGCAATCGCCTGCTGGAGCTCAACGCCTGCCGGCACGAGCGTGCCGAGGCGGTGGCCGCGGCGATCGGCGAGCTGGATGAGGACCGCGCCCTGCGCCGCTACCTGGACCTTGCCCTGGATATCTTCGGCGTCGACAACCAGGACCTGGGCGGTGATATCCAGCACCTGGTGGCCGGCCCGCAGATGCTCGACGGCCTGCCGGGGCTGGCCAAGGGCGAGGAGGGCTTCTCCGCCACCCTCTCGCGCTCGCGGGCGCTGGCCCGTGACGATGTCCAGCGGCTCTCCTGGGAGCATCCGGTGGTGCGCGAGATGATGGGGCGCATCCTCGACGGCAGCATGGGCAATACCGCGCTGGCGCTGCTCCGGCATCCCTCGCTGCCCCCCGGGCGGGTGATGGTGGAGCTGATCTATCGCACCCACTGCCCGGCCCCCAGGAAGCTGCATCTCAACCGCTTCCTGCCGCCCACCGCGGTGCGCGTGCTGCTGGATGAGTCCGGGGCCAACCTGACCGACAAGATCTCCTTCACCGGGCTCTCGAAGAACCTGCAGAAGGTCAAGAAGGTGATGGCTCGGGACCTGATCCGCAGCCGTCTCGAGGTGCTGCGCGATCTGCTCGACCGTGGCGAGGGGGAAGCGGCTCGCGAGCTGCCCTCCATCGTCGAGGCCGCCCAGGGTCGCATGCGCGAGGAGCTTGACGGAGAGCTGGCGCGGCTGACCGCCCTGGCGCGGCGCAACCCGGCGGTACGCGAGGAGGAGCTGGCCGCACTACGCGACGAGCGCGCCGCCCTGGACGAGGCCATCGAGGGGGCGCGGCTGCGCCTGGACGCGGTGCGGGTCATCGTGACGGTGGGGGAAGAAACCCGCTAGGCCAGGATATCCGCCAGGGCCTCCTCCAGCGTCTCGAATCGGAACTCGAAGCCGGCCTCGAGGAGCCGGGCTGGGCGCATATCGGCGCCGGTCAGCAGCAGTCTCGCCATCTCGCCGAAGGCGGTCTGAAGCACGATGGCGGGCACCGGGAGCAGCGCCGGGCGCTTCAACTGGCCGGCCAGGGCGCGGGTGAACTCGGCGTTGGTGACCGGATGCGGGGCGCTGCCGTTGAAGGCTCCCGCCAGCTCGTCGCGCTCGAGCAGGAAGAGAATGGCGCGCACCAGATCCTCGCGGTGGATCCAGGGCATGTACTGTCTGCCGCTGCCGAAGCGCCCGCCCAGCCCCAGCTTGAAGGGGGGCAGCATCTTCGCCAGGCTGCCACCTCCCTGGTCCAGCACCAGGCCGGTACGCAGCAGGGCGACCCGCACACCAAACGCCTCGGCCTCGAGGGCGGCCTCCTCCCAGCGGCGACAGAGACGGTGGGCGAACTCATCGTGGGGTGGGGTCTCCTCGGTCACCTCACGGTCGCCCTGATCGCCGTAATAGCCCATCGCCGAACCGGACACCATGACGCGAGGCACCCGGGTGCCGGTCTGCTGCAGCTGCTCGCAGAGCCCCACCAGTTCACGGGTGGCGTTGAGGCGCGAGTCGATCAGCTTCTCCTTCTGGTCGTGACTCCAGCGCCTGGCGGCGATCGGCTCGCCCGCCAGGTTGACCAGGGCATCGGGCGGGGCATCGACGAAGTCCAGCGCCGAGCGTCGCACATCCACCGCCTCGGGCAACCGCGAGTGCGCCGCGGCGGGATCTCGCGAGACCACCTGCACCCGATGCCCCGCCTCGACCAGCCGCTGGCACAGGCGCTGGCCCACGAAACCGCTTCCTCCGGTAATCAGCACGCGCATCCGGACCTCCTGGTAAACCGTGGTGAGTTATACAGCTGTTGTACACTTCTGCTAGTCTAGCGGAAAACCATCCTGCGAGGGTGTCATGACTCAGCTCCGGTCCCTTATCGCCAGCGCCGTATGGCAACGCCCCGACAGAGGATCCCCCGTAACATGAACGAGCCGACCCAGCACGGCGACGACACTCCGCTCTATCCGATTCGCGAGGTGTCACGCCTCACCGGCGTCAACTCCGTGACCCTGCGCGCCTGGGAGCGTCGCTATGCGCTGATCAAGCCGCGCCGCACTCCCAAGGGGCATCGTCTCTATGCCCGTGAGGATATCGAGCGGGTCGAGCAGATCCTGCGCTGGCTCAACCGTGGCGTACCGGTGAGCCAGGTGCGCGAGCTGCTCGACCGTCCCACCAGCGACGAGCCCGAGGCCCCGCCCCCCGCCCCGGGCGACTGGCCCGCCCAGCGCCGCCGGCTGACCGAGGCCGTGGAGGCGATGGATCTCTCGCGCCTGGAGAGCCTCTACAACCAGTCACTGGCACTCTACCCGGTGGCCACCTGTGTCGCCGAGCTGTGGGCGCCGACGCTGCACGAACTGGAGGAGCGCTGGGGTGACGAGCGCCTGGGCCATGCACTCCAGCGCCGCACCCTGGAGTCCTTCCTGCGCTCGCGCATCGGCATGCGGCTCTACCACACCAACGCCCAGGCCACGGGGCCAACCCTGCTGGCCATGCCACTGCCCGACGACCCCGGCACCCTGTGGCTGCTGCTCGCCGCCCTGCTGGCCGGCGACCGAGGCCTGAGTGTCATGCTGCTTGATGCCGCTCCCCCCCTGGGCGAGCTGCCCCTGGCGGTGGAGCGCCTGAGCGCCAGCGGTGTGCTGCTGGCCGGCAGCCATGCCGGACGCACCGAGCTGATCCGCCGCCAGCTGCCGCGCCTGGCAGAACAGCTCGAGGTCCCGCTGGGGCTGTGCGGGCCGGTGGCACGCATCCGCCAGTCCGAACTCGACGACAGCGGCGTGGCGGCACTGGGTGACGACCTCATCGCGGCCATCACGCGCCTGCAGTCCCTGCTGCCCACCACCTGATGGAGCCGATATGTCCCCGACCCTGATGTGGTTTCGCAGCGACCTGCGAATCCATGACAACCGTGCCCTGGCCGCCGCCGCACACCGCGGCCCGGTGATCGCCGTCTACCTGCGCGCCCTGCCCCACTGGCAACGCCACGGCCATGGCGCCAACCAGCTCGACTTCCGCGCCCGCGGCGTGGCGGCCCTCGAGACGGCGCTGCGCGGCCTGGGCATCCCGCTGCTGCATCGCGATATCGACGACTTCGGCGAGGCCCCGGAAACGCTGCTGACCATCGCCCGCGAAACCGGCGCCGGCAGAGTGCACTTCAATCGCGAGTACCCGGTGGACGAGCTCGCCAGGGACGCCGCGGTGATCGAGGCCTTCCGGGCGGCAGGCCTCGAGGCACGAGGCCACCACGATGCCGTGGCCTTCGCCCCGGGAGAGCTGCTCACCGGCAAGGGCGACTACTACGGGGTCTTCACCCCCTTCGCACGGGCCTGGCACCGCCAGCTGAGCGCGGAGCGCCTGGCGCTGGCAGACACCCCGCCCCCCCAGGCATCCATCGGTATCGAGAGCGACCCGCTGCCCGCCCTTCCGGCATTGGCGGACACCCCCATCGATGGCCGCCAGTGGCCCGCCGGTGAGGAGGCCGCCGCGGACCGTCTGGAGCGTTTCCTGCGCTTCCGTGCTCGCCACTACGCCAACCAGCGCGACTTCCCGGCGATCCGCGGCACCAGCGAGCTCTCGCCCTACCTGGCACTGGGCATGATCTCCTGGCGTCAGTGTCTGCAGGCGGTGCTCGCCAAGAATGACGGCAGCCTGGCCGAGGGCGATGCGGGCCTGACTGCCTGGGTCAATGAGCTGGTGTGGCGCGAGTTCTATCGTCATGTGGCGGTGGGCTTTCCCCGCGTATGTCGGCATCGCGCCTTCCAGCGCCATACCGAGGGGCTCGCCTGGCGCGATGACGACGCAGGCTTCCGCGCCTGGTGCGAGGGCCGCACCGGCTACCCCATCGTCGATGCCGCCATGCGCCAGCTGGTCGCCACCGGCTGGATGCACAACCGCCTGCGCATGGTTACCGCCATGTTCCTGAGCAAGCACCTGCTGATCGACTGGCGCCGAGGCGAGGCCTTCTTCCTGCGCCACCTGGTGGATGGCGAGTTCTGCGCCAACAACGGTGGCTGGCAGTGGGCCGCCTCCACCGGCACCGATGCGGCTCCCTACTTCCGCATCTTCAACCCCACCACCCAGTCCACGCGCTTCGACCCCGATGGCACCTTCCTGGCCGAGTGGCTGCCGGAGCTGGCCGAACTGCCCGTCAAGGCCCGCCATGCGCCTCCCCGGGATCTGCTCGGCGGCAGCGACTATCCCTCCCCCATCGTCGACCACAAGGCGGCGCGTCTGCGCGCACTGGAGGCCTTCAAGGCACTCAAGGCCGACTGAACCAAGGAGCGCCCGATGTCAGCCGACCCTCAGCTGGAGGCCTTCTGCGCCTTCTTTAAAAATCTAGACAAGAGCTGTACAAAAAAGGTGGACGAGTTCTATACTCAGGACATCATCTTTCACGACCCGCTCCACCATATCGAGGGTATAGAGGCACTCGAGCGCTACTTCTCGGCCTTGTACAGAAATGTCACCAAATGCCGATTTCGCTTTCACAGTCGGCAGCGCCTGGGCCGGGAGGCCTTCGTCACCTGGACCATGCACCTGGTGCACCCCCGCCTGGAGAGCGGCCGCGAGATCACGGTGGAAGGATGCTCCCATCTCGCCTTCGCGGAAGATGACAGCGGACGGATCGCCCACCATCGCGACTACTTCGATGCCGGTGAGCTGCTCTATGAACGGCTCCCCCTGCTGGGCGGTGCCATCCGACTGATCAAGCGCCAGCTCGACGCCTGAGGACAACGGCCCCGGGCATGGCAACCACCCCCGGAGGCCCCATGTCCGACTCCCAGCGCATCTGGCTCACCGGCGCCAGCTCGGGTATCGGCCGCGCCCTGGCCGAACGCCTGCTGGCCCGCGGCGACCGCGTGGCACTCAGCGGCCGCAACACGGCGGCCCTCGATGAGCTGGCCGCCGGCCGCGCCAACGCCCTGGTACTGCCGCTGGATGTGACCGACCGCGGGGCGGTGCGCGGCGCCAGTCGGCAACTGGCGGCCGCCCTGGGTGGCCTCGACCTGGTGATTCTCAATGCCGGCACCTGTGAATATCTCGATGCTCGCCACTTCGACGTCGACCTGGTGGAGCGAGTCTTCGCCGCCAACTTCCACGGCGCCCTCCACTGCATCGATGCCGCCCTGCCACTGCTGCGCCGCGCCCGCATCGAGGGCGGGAACCCGCTGCTCGCCGCCACCTCGAGTGCCGCGGCCTACCTGCCCCTGCCCCGGGCGGAGGCCTACGGCGCCTCCAAGGCGGCGCTGAGTCACTTCCTGGAGTCGCTGCGCCTGGATCTGGCCGACGAAAGGATCGACGTCAGCCTGATCCACCCTGGTTTCGTGCGCACGCCACTCACCGACCGCAATGACTTCCCGATGCCCATGCGAGTGGAGGTCGACCAGGCCGCCGAGGCGATCCTCGACGGCCTCGCCCGCCGCCGCCTGGACATCCACTTCCCTCGACGCTTCACCCTGCCGCTCAAGCTGATGGGCATCCTGCCCGCCACGCTGCGCTACCGGCTGGGGCGACGCATGACGCGGTCCGAGACCGCCACGGAGAACACCCGATGAATGCTCGCCCCCCTCTCACCACGACCGGGCAGACCAACACCGTGGACAGCAGGCGCATCGCCGTGATCGGCAGCGGCATCGCCGGCATGGCCGCCGCCTGGTACCTGTCGGGCCGCCACGAGGTGACTCTCTTCGAGGCCGATGCACGCCTGGGCGGCCACACCGCCACCGTGGATGTGGAGCTCGCGGGCCGCCACTACGCCATCGACACCGGTTTCATCGTCTTCAACGACTGGACCTATCCCCACTTTCAGCGCCTGATGCAGCGCCTCGGTGTGCTCTCCCAACCCACCGAGATGAGCTTCTCGGTGCATGAGACCGCCCGCGACTTCGAATACAACGGCCACACCCTGGCCAGCCTGTTCGCTCAGCGGCGCAACCTGCTGCGCCCCAGCTTCTACGGCCTGCTGCGCGAGATCCTGCGCTTCAACCGCGAGGCGATACGCGCCATGGATGACGGCGCACTCGATCCCGCCATGACCCTGGGTACATGGCTCGAGGCGCGCGGCTTCGACGGCGCCTTCCAGAGGCGCTACCTGCTGCCCATGGGAGCGGCGATCTGGTCGGCAAGCCTGAGCGACCTGCGCGACTTCCCGCTGCAGTTCTTCGTGCGCTTCTTCCGCCACCACGGTCTGCTCTCGGTCAACGACAGGCCCCGGTGGTACACCCTGGTCGGCGGCTCGCGCAGCTATATCCCGCTGGTCACCGCGCCCTACGCCGGCCGCATCCGCCTGTCGACACCGGTGCGCGGCATCCGCCGGCTGGGTGACGGCGTGGCGGTACGCAGCGCCCTCGGCGTGGAGCGCTTCGACGAGGTGGTGATGGCCTGCCACGCCGACCAGGCCCTGGCGCTGCTGGAGGACCCCAGCCCCGCCGAGCGCGAGCTCCTGGGCGCCCTGACCTACCGGGACAACGAGGTGGTGCTGCATACCGACACCCGCCTGCTGCCCCGCCGCCGTCGCGCCTGGGCGAGCTGGAACTATCGACTGGATGGTCGCGACGAGACGGCGCGCGTCTCGGTGACCTATGACATGAATATCCTGCAGCGCCTGGAGGCGCCGCATACCTTCTGCGTCACCCTCAACGACAGCGAGGCGATCGCGCCGGAGAAGGTGCTGGATCGATTCACCTATGCCCACCCACAGTTCACCCTGGCCGGCGAAGCGGCCAAGACCCGCCATGGCGAGATCTCCGGCACCGCCTTCCACACCCACTACTGTGGCGCCTACTGGCGCAACGGCTTCCACGAGGATGGCGTCTGGAGCGCCCTGCGCGTGGCTCACGCCCTGGGCGGTGACGAGGCGGGACCCGAGGAGGTCACCAACCTGCTCGCCCCAGTGGTCGAGGGGGCCATGAGCGCATGATCGCCACGCCCCGCTCACGCATCTATCGCGGCGAGCTGCGTCATCGGCGCTTCCTGCCTCGCGAGCACGCCTTCACCTACGGGACATGGATGGCCTGGCTCGATCTCGGTGAGTTGCCCGAGCTTTTCGACGGTGTGCCCGGCTTCAGCGCCCGGCGCCCCGCCCTGGCTCGCTTCCGCCGCGAAGATCATCTCAAGGGCGGGCCGGTGTCCGAGGATCTCCCGCTCGAGCAGGCGGTGCGTGAGGAGCTCTCGCGCCAGCTGGGCGATGCTCCCGGCGGGCGCATCTGCCTGCTCACCCAGCTGCGCACCCTGGGCCTGGGCTTCAACCCCATCTCGCTCTACTACGCCTTCGATGCCCGTGACGAGCTTCGCGCCGTGCTGGGTGAGGTGAGCAATACCCCCTGGGGCGAGCGCACCCGCTATGCCTGCGCCGTGGGCCCGAGTCGGCACGCCCATGCGGCCGAGTTCACCAAGGTGATGCACGTCTCGCCCTTCAACCCCATGGACATGATCTATCGCTGGCGCTTCAACACCCCCGGCGAGCGGCTGCTGATGCATATGGAGAACTGGCGCGAAGGGGAGCGCCACTTCGACGCCACCCTGACCCTCGAGGGTCGCCCGGCGACCCGTGGCGTGCTGCTCACCACCCTGGCACGCCAGCCGTGGATGGGGGCCAAGACCCTGGCCGGCATCCACTTCGAGGCACTGCGCCTGTGGGCCAAGCGAGTACCGATCCATGACCACCCCGGCCCCGACCGTTCGTAAGGAGAGACCGACGTGAACACGCTGCGCTCCGCCACCACCACTCGTCCCCTGACGGACGACGCCGACCGCCTGACACGCTGGCTACGCCCGCGCCTGCTGGCCCAGCTGGACCGCCTGGAGGGCGGCCAGATCACATTGATCGAGGGGCATCGTCGCCACTGTCTGGGCCGGGGCGGGCCACTGGTGGCCAACCTGGTGGTGCGCGACAGCCGGGCCTGGAGGCGCCTGGCGCTGGGCGGCACCGTGGGGGCGGCGGAGGCCTACATGGATGGCGACTGGGATACCGATGACCTGGTCGCGCTGGTACGGCTCTGCGCCGCCAACCTGGAGCGGGTCAACGGCGAGATCGAGAACGGCCCAGCGCGCCTGGGACGCTGGCTGCTGACCGCCCTCTACCGCCTGCAGCGCAACAGCCTGTCGGGTTCACGACGCAACATCTCGGCCCACTACGACATCGGCAACGAGCTGTTTGCCACCTTCCTCGACCGCGAACACCGCATGTACTCCAGCGCCGTCTTCCCCCACGCCGAGGCGAGCCTGGAGGAGGCCTCCACCCACAAGCTGGACCTCATGCTGGAGCGGCTGGATGTGCGCCCCAACCACCATCTGCTGGAGATCGGCACCGGCTGGGGCGGGCTCGCCATCCACGCGGCCAGGACCCGCGGGTGTCGGGTCACCACCACCACCATCTCCGAGGAGCAGTACGCCCACACCGCGCGCCGCATCGAGGAGGAGGGGCTCGGAGAGCGTATCACCCTGCTCAGGCAGGACTACCGCGAGCTCGAGGGCCGCTACGACCGGCTGATCTCGGTGGAGATGATCGAAGCGGTGGGCCACCAGTATCTGGAGACCTACCTGGCCACCCTGGATCGGCTGCTCACCGACGACGGCCTGGCGATGCTGCAGGCGATCACCATCCGCGACCAGCGCTTCGAGGCCGCCAAGCGCGAGATGGACTTCATCAAGCGCCATATCTTCCCCGGGGGCTTCCCACCCTCCCACCACGCCATCCTGCAGGGGGTGACGCGAAGCACCTCGCTCAATGTGCTGGCCCTGAGCGAGATTGGCCCGCACTACGCGCGCACCCTGCGCGAATGGCGCCAGCGCTTCGAGGCCAGCCTGGAGACCGTACGCAATCTGGGCTATGACGAACGCTTCATTCGCATGTGGCGCTACTACCTGTGCTACTGCGAGGGCGGCTTCCTCGAGCGCACCATCGGCACCTGCCACCTGCTGCTGGCCAAGCCCGGCGCCCGCCCGACCCCGCTCATCGACACCCGGGCCGATGCCTGATCCGATGCCCGAACCGTTGCCTGAGCCACCCTCGGGTCGGCGACTCTCGACCCCGCGCCTGCTGGCCAACCTGCCGGCCTTCGAGGCGGGCAGGCCGGCCTGAGTGCTGGGCGGGGCCGTCGGCGGCCCGCTCTCCTACCCCATGCCGGCGCCGAGCTGCCCCCCGCTCCCTGGCTGCTGCCCGCCCAGGCGGTTATCCGGGCCGACCTTTGCCTGTGGCCATGCCGGCGACTGGGCGATCACCCCACCCCTGGGCAGTGAGCTCGTGAACGCGCGGACCACGTGCATTCACCTTTCACGGGCAGTAGACTACGCCCTTAATAACATTCGACTCTCGGAATGACTCTGTGACCAAGCAACACTCCTTCAACCGCGATGAACTGCTGGCCTGTTCGCAAGGCGAACTGTTCGGCCCGGGCAATGCCCAGCTGCCGGCCCCCAACATGCTGATGCTCGATCGCATCATCTCGATCACCGAGGATGGCGGGGAGCATGGCAAGGGCGAACTGATCGCCGAGCTCGATATTCATCCCGACCTGTGGTTCTTCGACTGCCACTTTCCCGGTGATCCGGTCATGCCCGGCTGCCTGGGCCTGGATGCCATGTGGCAGCTGGTGGGCTTCTATCTGGGCTGGCTTGGCCACCCCGGTCGCGGTCGCGCCCTGGGCTGTGGTGAGGTGAAGTTCACCGGCCAGATCCTGCCCGATGCCCAGAGGGTCACCTACCGCATCAATATCAAGCGCATCATCACCCGGCGCTTGATTCTCGGCATGGCCGACGGCACTGTTTCCGTCGACGGCCGCGACATCTACCAGGCCAACGACCTGCGCGTCGGCCTTTTCACCTCCACCGCGAACTTCTGACCAGGAGGTTTCCATGCGACGAGTGGTAGTCACCGGCCTGGGCATCGTCTCCTGCCTGGGCAACGACAAGCAGCAGGTTCTGGAGGCGCTCCGTGAAGGGCGCTCCGGTATTCGTTTCAAGGAGGAGTACGCCGAGCGCGGATTCCGTAGTCATGTGGCCGGTGTGGTCGATATCGACCTCGACGCCCTGATCGATCGCAAGCAGCGTCGTTTCATGGGTGATGCCGCTGCCTACGCCTATGTCAGCATGGCCCAGGCCATCGAGGACGCGGGGCTGACGCCGGAGCAGGTATCCAATGAACGTACCGGCCTGATCGCCGGCTCCGGTGGCGCCTCCAGCGCCAACCAGGTGGAGGCCGCCGACGTCATGCGCGAGAAGGGGCTACGCCGCGTGGGCCCGTACCGGGTCACCCGCACCATGGGCAGCACCGTCTCGGCCTGCCTGGCGACGCCGTTCAAGATCAAGGGCATCAACTACTCCATCTCCTCTGCCTGCGCCACCTCCGTGCACTGCATCGGCAACGCCGTGGAGCAGATCCAGTTGGGCAAGCAGGATGTGGTCTTTGCCGGCGGCGGCGAGGAGGAGCACTGGACCCTCTCCTGCCTGTTCGACGCCATGGGTGCCCTCTCCACCCAGTACAACGATACGCCGGAAAAGGCCTCACGCCCCTATGACCAGGCCCGCGATGGCTTCGTCATTGCAGGCGGTGGCGGCATGCTGGTGCTCGAGGAGCTGGAGCATGCGCGCGCCCGGGGCGCCAAGATCTATGCCGAGGTGACCGGTTACGGCGCCAACTCCGACGGTCACGACATGGTTGCCCCCTCCGGCGAGGGAGCCGTGCGCTGCATGCGCCAGGCCATGGCCACCGTCGACGGCAAGATCGACTACATCAACACCCACGGCACCTCGACGCCGGTAGGCGATATTTCCGAGCTACGGGCGATCCGTGAGGTGTTCGGCGACGCGACCCCGGCGATCAGCTCCACCAAGTCGCTGACCGGTCACTCGCTGGGGGCCACCGGCGTGCAGGAGGCGATCTACTCGCTGCTGATGATGGAGAACGACTTCATCGCCGCCTCGGCCAATATCGAGACCCTCGACGAGCAGGCCGAAGGCGTCGATATCGTGACCCAGCGTCGTGACGGGGTGAAGGTCGAGCGTGTGCTCTCCAACAGCTTCGGCTTCGGCGGCACCAACGCCTGCCTGGTGCTGGAGACCTTCCGCGACTGATGGCACTCGGCCATGCACCGCAACGCAAGACGGCGCCCTCAGGGGCGCCGTCTTGCATTCGTCACTCGCGATAGTGGCATCACGCTCGTAGGGCTTGTCGCCAGATCAGCCCCGACAGCCAGGCTATCCGTCGCCTCGGGCGTCACACGGCAGAGGCTGCCCTATCGGCCACTGGCCTCGGCACCTCGGAGATCTCTTCGAGAGTCGCTTCGATCCACGCCTCCACCTCGAGCAGGACCTCCTCCGGGCTACGCCCCTCGGTGGCGATGGGAGCCCCCACCACCAGCGACAACCGGCCCGGGCTCTTTACCCAGTGGCGCCCTGGCCAGCGCTCGCCGGCATTGTGGGCCACCGGCACCACCGGCACCCCGGCACGGCAGGCAATCACCGCCCCACTCTTGTTGTAGCGCCTGCGGCTGCCCGGGGCGACCCGGGTGCCCTCGGGAAAGATCAGCACCGACAGTCCCTCTCCCAGGCGCTGCTTGCCCTGGGTGAGCACCTGCTTGATGGCCCGCGAGGGCCGCGAGCGGTCCAGGGCGATGGGGTGCAGCAGGCGCAGCCCCCAGCCGAAGATCGGCAGATTCAGCAACTCCTTCTTGAGCACCGTGCACACCGGCGGATGCAGCAGCTGCAGATAGACGGTCTCCCACTCGGACTGATGATTGGCAAGGATCACACAGGGGCCATCGGGCACGTTCTCACGGCCACGAAAGTCGTAGCGCACCCCGACGACCAGCCGGAACCAGCTGATGATGAAGTGGTTGTAGAGGTTGAGCAGACGATAGCGAGAGCCCAGCGGCAGGAAGGGCGCCGGCGGCAGAAACAGCACGCCACACACCAGCATGGCGATAAAGTAGCCCAGGTAGAAGATCAGGCTGCGCAGCACGTTCACGATGTGCTCTCCTCCTTGCTGCACGCCGGCGCATTGGCCAGACACCAGGCATCGAGCATATTGCTCAGCTCCAGGCGCCAGGGTTTCTGATGGACACCGAAGACCTCCAGCACGCGTCGGCAGTTGAGCACACGGCGCAGCGGATGGTCGTGATGATGATGCAGGGCGCGCAGCGGGCCCAGCTCTCGCTTCTCACCGCGCCCCTCGAGTCGGGTGGCCAGCTGGGTGCGCACCACCGAGACAAAGGTGTAGATACTGACCGGCTCGGTACCCGCCAGATGATAGCTACCCCAGGCGCCGGCCCCGCACTGCTGTTGTTGCAGCATGCCGATCAGCGCCATGGCCACCGCATCGGCCGAGGTGGGGCAGCAGGTCACATCGACCTCGCCGCGCACCTCACCGCCAACGATCAGTGTATCGATCAGCTCGTTGAGCCAGGCGTGACTGCCCTCCAGCGCGAACAGCGGTCCCAGCCGCACGATCAGGTGGTGAGGGTGCTCGGCTCGGATGCGATCACCGGTAACGACCAGGCGTCGCAGGCTCTCGTCTCGCGGGCGTGGAATGACATGTTCGTCGATGGGCTCGGCGAAGCCATCCTCGTAGAGCTGGTCGGAGACACACCACACCAGCGGAATATCCGCCTCTCGACACAGCTCCATGCAGCGCTCCACCGCCTCGGCGTGCGCCGTCACCTCCGCCGGAGCGGCGATGATCGGCCGCGACAGCGGCGGAATCACCAGGGCGTCCGGCGCCACCTCCGCCAGCCAGTCGGGGTCCGGCGTCAGGCTCTCCTCGATGATCAGCTCGGTATCCGAGCGGCGATTGGCCTCCCGAGCCAGGGCCAGGCTCAGACAGTGTCCGGCATCCAGTACCAGCAGCTTCACTCGCGCACCTCTCTCGCCATGGCGTCAGCGGATCGACGTATCAGAACGGGATCTCGTCATCGAAGTCGTCGAAGCTGCCCGGATCGGGCGCCCCGAAGTTGCCGCCCTGCTGCTGACCGCCCTGCTGCTGACCGCCACCCGGCTGGCCACCCTGGGCGGGACGCTGGGGAGGCTGCTGCGGGGGACGCTGGGGCGCTCCACCGCCGAAGCCTCCGCCCTGCTGGGGAGCACCACCCTGCTGAGGCTGGTTACCATAGCCGCCCTGCTGGGGTTGACCGCCATAACCGCCCTGCTGGGGCTGGCCACCACCATAGCCACCCTGCTGCTGGGCACCGCCGAAGCCGCCCCCCTGGAAGTCTCCACCGCCGGCGCGGCCGTCGAGCATCTGCATGTCATTGACCACGATCTCGGTGGTATAGCGATCCTGGCCATCCTGGCCCTGCCACTTGCGGGTCTGCAGGCGTCCCTCGACATAGATCTTGCTGCCTTTCTTGAGGTACTGCTGGGCGATCTCGGCGGTCTTGTTGAACATCACCAGACGGTGCCACTCGGTACGCTCCTGGCGCTGGCCACTCTGGCGATCCATCCAGGTATCGGTGGTCGCCAGGTTGACATTGGCAACGGCGGTACCGGAGGGGGTGAAGCGAACCTCGGGGTCCTGCCCCAGATTGCCGATGAGGATGACCTTGTTGATGCCACGGGCCATGAGGGACTCCTTGTTTTCAAAAAAGTTTTCAGAAACGTTGTCAGAAAAGAGATACAGGAAAGTGTTGTCAGGAAAGAGATGCCATCAATGCACGGTTTCGCGGGCCGGGGTCGCCACCTGGCGTGTCATGCCGGCCGGCGTGGATAAGGGCGCCGTCAGGCACGCTCCCTTCCCGGGTCGATCAGTCTGGCCAGCGCCTCCTCGTCGAGGCGCTGACGATCCACCTTGAGATAGGCCAGGCGCTCCTCGGGGACGACCAGCACATCCTCGACGCCGGCCACCTCGGCAAACCTCGCCATCAGAGTCTCCAGGGCATCATCGCCGTGATCACCGTCGAGTGCCACCACTTCACTGACCAGATGCGGCGGCTGGCGCATGCCCACCATGACCGCGAGCCAGACCGCGGCCAACGCGGCTGCCCCCAGGAAGACCGCCGACAGTCCCCACTGCTGGGCCAGGGCGCCACCCAGCACGCCGCCCAGGAAGGCCCCCAGAAACTGGCTGGTCGAGTAGACCCCCATGGCGGTGCCCTTGGCCCCGGCCGGTGCCAGCTTGCTGATCATCGATGGCAGCGTGGCCTCGAGCAGATTGAAGCCGATGAAGTAGGCCAACAGCCAGGCCAGCAACCCCCAGAGACCGGCACCGCCCCAGGCCATGCCCAGCAGGCTGACCAGCATCGCCGAGATGGCCAGCAGGCACATCGCCTTCATGCGTCGACGCTTCTCGGCCACCACGACCAGTGGCACCATGCCGATGAAGGCCAGCAGCATCACGCCCAGATAGGCCAACCCGTGGCGCTCCGAGGGAAGCCCCGTCTCGATCAGCCGGAAGGGTACCGCAACGAAGATCGCCATCAGCACCAGGTGCAAGGCGAAGATGGAGAAGTCCAGGCGCAGCAGGTCGAGCCGCCTCAGGGTGCGCCCCAGCTGGGCGCGGTCGATGCCCACATCGCGATGACGCAACCGGCGCGGCGCGGGCGGCACCAGTCGCCACAGCACCGGTAGCCCCATGGCAGCCAGGAGGGCGTTGAACCAGAACACTCCCGAAAGGCCGAAGCTGGCGGCCACCAGCGGCCCCAGCACCATGGCCACGGCGAAGGCCACTCCGATGGAGAGGCCGATGGTGGCCATCGCCGCGGTGCGCACCTGCTCGCGTGTCTGGTCGGCCAGCAGCGCCATGATCGCCGCGGCCACCGCACCGCTGCCCTGCAGGCAACGCCCCAGGATGACGCCGCCGATGGTGTCGGCGGCGGCGGCCACCACGCTGCCCAGCACAAACAGCACCAGGCCGGCGGCGATCACCGGCTTGCGCCCAAGGCGATCGGAGAGCAGCCCGAAGGGAATCTGCAGTGCCGCCTGGGTCAGTCCGTAGATGCCCAGCGCCAGCCCCACCAGCAGCGGCGTGGCGCCGGCCAGGTCCTCGGCATACAGCGCGAGAACCGGCAGCACCATGAACAGGCCCAGCATACGAGTGGCGTAGAGACCGGCCAGGCCGGTGATGGCGCGCCGTTCGGCGGGGAGCAGCAGCCCGGAGACCTTGCGCATAGGCGTAGCGTATCTTCCCTGGAGGGGGCGTCATGCGCCCAGGAGTTGACCGTCTATTCTAGCGGTTTGCCACCTGCCGGGGAAAGTCGACATCCAACCCGCTTTGCCGCCGCCGGGAGCCGGCCCGTATAATCGGCCTTTTGCCGCGCTCTTTTGCCGCGCTCATGAGGTGGGAATGGACAGGATTCTGGTCAGGGGTGCCCGCACCCACAACCTGAAGAATATCGACGTCGAGCTGCCCCGCGACAAGCTGATCGTGGTCACCGGCCTATCCGGCTCGGGCAAGTCCTCGCTGGCCTTCGATACGCTCTATGCCGAGGGGCAGCGGCGCTATGTGGAGTCGCTCTCCACCTATGCCCGCCAGTTCCTGTCGATGATGGAGAAGCCCGACGTCGATCATATCGAGGGGCTCTCGCCGGCGATCTCCATCGAACAGAAGTCCACCTCCCATAACCCCCGCTCTACCGTGGGTACCATCACCGAGATCTACGACTACCTGCGTCTGCTGTTCGCGCGGGCCGGCACGCCGCGCTGCCCGGAACACGGCGAGGACCTGGAAGCCCAGACCGTCTCGCAGATGGTCGATCAGGTGCTGGCACTGCCCGAGGGCAGCAAGCTGATGCTGCTGGCCCCGGTGGTCAAGGGGCGCAAGGGCGAGCACCTGCAGCTGCTCGCCGAGCTGCGCGCTCAGGGCTTCGTGCGCGCGATGGTCGACGGCCAGGTCCTGGAGCTCGACGATATCGCCCCGCTGGAGAAGACCCGCAAGCACGATATCAGCGTGGTGGTGGACCGCATCAAGGTTCGCGACGGCCTGCAGCAGCGCCTGGCGGAGTCCTTCGAGACCGCCCTCGGCCTGGCGGACGGCGTCGCCATGGTCCACTTCATGGATGGCGAGCGGGAGGATATCGCCTTCTCGGCACGCTTCGCCTGTCCGGTGTGCGGCTACTCGATCGCCGAGCTCGAGCCGCGCATGTTCTCCTTCAACAACCCCGCCGGCGCCTGCTCGACCTGCGATGGCCTGGGGGTGCAGCAGGTCTTCGATCCCGACAAGCTGATCAGCCACCCGGAACTGTCATTGGCCGAGGGCGTGATCAAGGGCTGGGACCGGCGCAGCGTCTTCTACTTCAATCAGCTCCAGGCGGTGGCCGATCACTACCGCTTCACCCTGGAGACCCCCTGGCAGGAGCTGGCACGCCACGAGCGCGAGGTGATTCTCTACGGCAGCGGTCACGACGATATCGCCTTCCACTATGTCAATGATCGTGGCCGCAAGGTGAGTCGCGAACACCCCTTCGAGGGGGTGCTGCCCAACCTGCAGCGCCGCTACCGTGAGACCGAGTCGAACATGGTGCGCGAGGAGCTGGCACGCTATATCGCGCTCCAGCCCTGCCCGGGCTGCGACGGGTCGCGACTGCGCAAGGAGTCGCGCCATGTCTTTATCGACGAGCGCTCCCTGCCCGACATGGTGCGCCTGCCCATCGGCGAGGCCTGGCACTACTTCCAGGAGCTCGAGCTGCCGGGCCGGCGCGGTGAGATCGCCACCAAGATCATCAACGAGATCCATGCCCGCCTGGAGTTCCTGGTCAACGTCGGTCTCGACTACCTCAATCTGGAGCGCAGCGCCGAGACCCTCTCCGGCGGCGAGGCCCAGCGTATCCGCCTGGCCAGCCAGATCGGCGCCGGCCTGGTGGGAGTGATGTATATCCTCGATGAGCCCTCCATCGGCCTGCACCAGCGTGACAACGACCGGCTGCTGCAGACCCTCGAGCGGCTGCGCGACCTGGGCAACACCGTGATCGTGGTGGAGCACGACGAGGATGCCATCCGTGCCGCCGACCATGTGCTCGACATCGGCCCCGGAGCCGGCGTTCACGGCGGCCGGATCATCGCCCAGGGCACCCCCGAGGAGGTGACCGCGACCGCCGATTCGCTCACCGGCCAGTATCTGGCCGGCACCCGGCGCATCGAGGTCCCGCCCTGGCGCATCCCCGGCAACCCGGAGAAGGTACTGCGCCTCTCAGGCGCCCGCGGCAACAACCTTCAGGATGTCACCCTGGAGCTGCCGCTGGGCCTGTTCGTGTGCGTCACCGGCGTCTCCGGCTCCGGCAAGTCGACGCTGATCAACTCGACCCTGATGCCCATCGCCGCCCGCGAGCTCAACCACGCCACCAGCCTGACGCCCTCGGCCCACGATGAGATCGAGGGGCTCGATCATCTCGACAAGGTGATCGATATCGATCAGAGCCCCATCGGGCGTACCCCGCGCTCCAACCCGGCCACCTACACCGGGATCTTCACGCCGATCCGCGAACTCTTCGCCGGCACCCAGGAGGCGCGCTCGCGGGGCTACAAGCCCGGCCGCTTCTCCTTCAACGTCAAGGGGGGGCGCTGCGAGGCGTGCCAGGGCGAGGGCATGATCAAGGTCGAGATGCACTTCCTGCCCGATATCTATGTGCCCTGCGATGTCTGCAAGGGCAAGCGCTACAACCGCGAGACCCTGGAGATCGAGTACAAGGGCAAGAGCATCGACGAGGTGCTGGGGATGACGGTGGAGGAGGCCCTGGAGTTCTTCAGCCCCGTGCCGGCCATCGCCCGCCGCCTGCAGACCCTGCTCGATGTGGGCCTCTCCTATATCCGCCTGGGCCAGAGCGCCACCACCCTCTCCGGCGGCGAGGCCCAGCGGGTCAAGCTCGCCCGGGAGCTGGCCAAACGCGACACCGGCAAGACGCTGTATATCCTCGATGAGCCCACCACCGGCCTGCACTTCGAGGATATCCGCCAGCTTCTCGGCGTGCTCCATCGCCTGCGCGACCACGGCAACACCATCGTGGTCATCGAGCACAATCTGGACGTGATCAAGACCGCCGACTGGCTGATCGACCTGGGTCCCGAGGGCGGCTCCGGCGGCGGACGCATCATCGCCGAGGGCACCCCGGAGCAGGTGGCCCGCAGCGAGGTCTCCCACACCGGACGCTTCCTCAAGCCGCTGCTGGAGCGGGCCAGGAGCAACAAGACGGCATCCGAGACCCCTGCCTGATAGCGAGCCGGGCGCGCCCAAACGGTCAAGTACAGAGCACGGTGAAAAGAGAAACCCCGCCGACCAGAGAGTCTGCGGGGTTTCTTCTTGCCTTACGCCATCCACCACACCCGCTGCCCGACCCAAGCAGCTTGGCGCTTGTAGCTCGACGCTCGGCACTCAAAGAAAAAAACCGGTCCCTTGCGGGAGCCGGTTTTTCTTTACAGCGTATGCCTGGCCCAGGGGCCCGAGGATCACTCCTCGTCGGCATCCTCGACGACCGGGCGGTCGACGAGCTCGACGAAGGCCATGGGGGCGTTGTCGCCGGTGCGGAAGCCGCACTTGAGGATACGGACGTAACCGCCCGGACGCTCGGCGTAACGCGGACCCAGCTCATTGAAGAGCTTGCCGACCGCTTCCTTGGAGCGGGTGCGGCTGAAGGCCAGACGACGATTGGCGACGCTGTCCTGCTTGGCCAGAGTGATCAGCGGCTCGATGACGCGACGCAGCTCCTTGGCCTTGGGCAGGGTTGTCTTGATGACCTCGTGCTCGATCAGCGACACGCTCATGTTCTTGAACATGGCCTGGCGATGCGAGCTGTTACGGTTCAACTGGCGACCGCTTTTACGATGACGCATGGTTGTGATTCCTTACCAAACTGGGACTCGAGTCGGCGCTCACGCGGAGGCCTTGTCGTCCTTCAGGCTTGCCGGCGGCCAGTTTTCCAGCCGCATGCCCAGGGAAAGACCGCGTGCTGCCAGCACGTCCTTGATCTCGTTCAGGGACTTCTTGCCGAGGTTCGGCGTCTTGAGCAGCTCCACCTCGGTGCGCTGGATCAGATCGCCGATGTAGTAGATATTCTCGGCCTTCAGGCAGTTGGCGCTGCGAACGGTCAACTCGAGATCGTCTACGGGGCGCAGCAGGATCGGATCGATATGATCCTCTTCCTCCTCCACTTCCTGTTCCTTGTCGGCTTCCAGATCGACGAACGCGGCCAGCTGATCCTGCAGGATGGTCGCGCTGCGACGGATCGCCTCTTCGGGATCCAGGGTGCCGTCGGTTTCCAGGTCGATGATCAGCTTGTCGAGGTCGGTGCGCTGTTCGACACGCGCGGCCTCGACGCTGTAGGAAACACGACGGACGGGGCTGTAGGTCGCATCCAGCTGCAGGCGGCCGATGGCGCGAGACTCGTCATCTGCACCGACACGTGCATCCGCCGGCTCATAGCCGCGGCCGCGCGCCACCTTGAGCTGCATCTTCAGCTCGGCGCCCTCGTTGACGTGGGCGATGACGTGGTCGGGATTGATGATCTCGACGTCATGGTCGAGGGCGATATCGCCCGCAGTCACGACGGCCGGGCCCTGCTTGTTCAGCGAGAGCACCGCCTCGTCGCGGCTATGCATCTTGATCGCCACGTCCTTGAGGTTCAGGAGGATCTCGATGACATCTTCCTGGACGCCCTCGATCGCGCTGTACTCATGCTCGACGCCGCCGATCTCGGCCTCTACCACGGCACAGCCGGGCATGGACGAGAGCAGGATGCGACGCAGGGCGTTGCCCAGCGTGTGGCCGAAGCCACGCTCGAAGGGCTCGAGCACGATCTTCGCGTGGTGTGCACTGATCTCTTCGACCTTGATGTCGCGCGGGCGAAGAAACTCTGTCACTGAACGCTGCATATGAACACCTTTCAGGCTGCCAAACGGATACTGGGTACTCTTGGCCTGCCCTCGTTACCGAGAGCAGGCACGGCGCTTGGCACCGCTTACTTGGAGTACAGCTCGACGATCAGGGCCTCGTTGATGTCGGCAGTCAGGTCGCCACGCTCGGGCAGCGCCTTGAAAGTGCCTTCCATCTTCTTGGCATCGACCTCGATCCAGGCCACGTCGCCGCGGTTGGCGGCCAGGGCCAGGGCGTTCTGGATGCGCGCCTGATTCTTCGCCTTCTCGCGAACGGAGACCACATCGCCGGGCTTGACCTGATAGGAAGCCACGTTGACGGTCTTGCCATTCACGGCGATGGCCTTGTGGCTGACCAGCTGCCGAGCCTCGGAGCGGGTCGAGCCGTAGCCCATGCGGTAGACGACGTTGTCCAGTCGGGATTCGAGAAGCTGCAGCAACACTTCGCCGGTCGCGCCCTTGAGACGGGCCGCTTCCTTGTAGTAGTTGCGGAACTGCTTCTCGAGTACGCCATACATGCGACGTACTTTCTGCTTCTCGCGAAGCTGCAAGCCGTATTCGGAAATACGCTGACGGCGCTGGCCGTGCACACCCGGAATCTGCTCGGATTTGCACTTCTTCTCGAAGGGAGTGACACCGCTCTTCAGAAAGAGGTCGGTCCCCTCACGACGAGACAGTTTGCACTTCGGTCCAATGTAACGAGCCATGAATCTGTCTCCTTAAACGCGGCGTTTCTTCGGCGGACGGCAGCCATTGTGGGGAATGGGCGTCGCGTCAATGATGCTCTGCACGCGGAAGCCGGCGGCGTTGAGTGCGCGCACGGCGGATTCACGGCCAGGACCGGGGCCCTTGACCAGCACGTCGACGTTTTTCACACCATACTCGGCTGCAGCGGTCGCTGCACGCTCGCTTGCCACTTGAGCAGCGAACGGGGTGCTCTTGCGAGAACCACGAAAACCCGAACCACCGGCAGTTGCCCAGGAAAGGGCATTGCCCTGGCGGTCTGTGATCGTAATGATCGTGTTGTTAAAAGAGGCGTGGATATGCGCGACGGCATCCACCACCTGCTTTTTAACCTTCTTGCGATTGCTACGCGGGTTAGCCATGTTGATGATTCTTCCTGTCTTTACGCCAGAACGTGCGTGTTATTTGCGGATCGGCTTACGCGGGCCCTTGCGGGTACGCGCATTGGTCTTGGTACGCTGACCACGCAGCGGAAGACCACGACGATGACGCAGACCACGGTAGCAACCCAGGTCCATGAGACGCTTGATATTCAGCGTCACATCACGACGAAGGTCACCTTCAACGGTATACTTGCCGACTTCGGAACGCAGGGTGTCGATCTCTTCAGATGACAGTTCCTGGATCTTGGTGGTCGGCGCGATGCCGGACGCGGCACAGATATCCTGTGCACGAGTGCGGCCAATCCCGAAGATATAGGTCAGCGAGATCGCCGCATGCTTGTTGTCCGGGATATTGACGCCTGCAATACGGGCCATCAGCTTACTCCGAATATGTGAGCGGCTTGCTCGTTGGGTCTACTACAAAAGGCGCAACAGCATACCCCTTTACCCTGCTCAGGGCAAGGGGGCATGCCGGCACCCGGTTCAGCGCAGTCGCCAGGATCAACCCTGACGCTGCTTGTGCCGCGGCTCCGTGCAGATGACGCGGACGGCGCCATTGCGACGGATGATCTTGCAGTTGCGGCACATTTTCTTCACGGAAGCTCGAACTTTCATCGTTCCATCTCCAAAGTCGGCTAGCGAGGCGGCCCTTGCGGGCCGCAACGCGCCAGTTCGACGAACGGCGCCTCAGCGCATGATGCCGCCGCCGCCGTAGCCTTTCAGGTTGGACTTCTTCATCACCGACTCGTACTGGTGCGACATGAGGTGCGACTGCACCTGACCCATGAAGTCCATGATGACCACCACCACGATCAGCAGCGAGGTACCGCCAAAGAAGAACGGCACGTTCCACGCCACGATCAGGAACTGGGGCATCAGGGAAACCGCAGTGATGTACAAGGCGCCAAACAGGGTCAGACGAGTCATGACCTTGTCGACGTAGCGAGCCGTCTGCTCGCCAGGGCGAATCCCCGGCAGGAAGGCACCCGACTTCTTGAGGTTGTCGGCGACGTCCTTGGGATTGAAGACCAGCGCTGTGTAAAAGAAGCAGAAGAATACCACCGCAGCGGCAAAAAGCAAGATGTACAGCGGCTGACCCGGGCCGAGGGCCTGGGACGCACGCTGCAGCCAGTCGAGACCGTCACCGGCACCGACCCACTGCCCCAGCGAGGCCGGGAACAGCAGGATGCTGGAGGCAAAGATCGGCGGAATGACGCCCGCCATGTTCACCTTCAACGGCAGATAGCTGCTCTGACCAGCATACATCTTGTTGCCGACCTGACGACGCGGGTAGTTCACGGTGATGCGGCGCTGACCGCGCTCGATGAACACCACGAAGGCCACGGTAGCAACGCCCAGGGCAGTGAGTGCCAGCAGCGGCAGGACGTTCCACGCCCCTTCGTTGCGAGCCAGCTCGAAGGCCTGACCGACGGCGCCGGGCAGGCCCGCCACGATACCGGCGAAGATTAGCAGCGAGATGCCGTTGCCGATCCCCTTCTCGGTGATCTGTTCACCCAGCCACATCAGGAATACCGCACCACCCACGAACGTGACGATGGCGGTGAAGTAGAAGCTGAAGTCGGCAGTATAGGCGATGCCCTGGCTGGCCAGCCCCACCGACATGCCGGTGGCCTGTACCAGTGCCAGGGCAACGGTACCGTAGCGGGTGTACTGGCTGATCTTGCGCCGCCCGGCCTCGCCTTCCTTCTTGAGCTGCTCAAGATGGGGCGAGACCGCGGTCAGCAGCTGCATGATAATCGACGCCGAGATATAGGGCATGATGCCCAGGGCGAAGATGCTCATGCGCTCCAGGGCGCCACCCGAGAACATGTTGAACATGCCAAGGATGGTACCCTGCTGCTCCCTGAACAAGGCAGCAAGCTGGTCAGGATTCATACCGGGCACGGGGATGTGGGCACCGATGCGGTACACCACGATGGCGAGGAGCACGAAGCGCAGACGCGCCCACAGTTCACCTAGACCGCTGCCCATCGCCGGCATTTTTCCTGACTTCGCCATTTAGTCCTCTACCTTGCCACCGGCGGCTTCGATCGCGGCACGGGCACCCTTGGTGACCTTGAGACCGCGAACCGTAACCGCCTTGTTCAGATCGCCGGAGAGGATCACCTTCGCGTGCAGCGTGGCGTCCTTCAGCACGTTGGCCTGCTTGAGGGTCTCGAGGGTGACTTCGTCACCGGCGACCTTGGCCAGCTCGGCCAGGCGCACTTCCTCGGAAACCAGCGACTTCGCGGAGGTGAAGCCGAACTTCGGCAGACGCCGCTGGAGCGGCATCTGACCGCCCTCGAAGCCGGGCTTGACGCTACCGCCGCTGCGCGACTTGAGGCCCTTGTGGCCACGGCCGCCGGTCTTGCCCAGACCGGAGCCGATGCCACGACCGACACGCTTTTCGGCGTGCTTGGAACCCGGTGCCGGGCTCAGGCTATTGAGTTTCATGGATTACTCTCCCTCAACGCGCACAAGGTAGTTAACCTTGTGAATCATGCCGCGTACGGCGGGGGTATCTTCCAGTTCGACCGTGTGACCGATGCGGCGCAGGCCGAGGCCCTGAATGGTGGCCTTGTGCTTGGCCAGCACGCCGATGGTGCTGCGGGTCTGGGTAACCTTGATCGTTGCTGCCATGGTGCTCACCCCGTGATCGCTTCGACAGGCATACCGCGCTTGGCGGCGATGTCTTCCGGCGACTGAATGGCGCTCAGGCCCTTGACGGTCGCCCGTACCACGTTCACCGGGTTGGTGGAGCCGTAGCACTTGGCCAGGACGTCATGGACGCCGGCCAGCTCCAGCACGGAGCGCATGGCACCGCCGGCGATAACGCCGGTACCCTCGGAGGCGGGCTGCATGTACACCTTGGAGGCACCGTGACGGGCCTTGATCGGGTACTGCAGGGTGCCGCCGGAGAGGTGCACCTTGACCATGTTGCGACGCGCCTGGTCCATCGCCTTCTGGATAGCGACCGGCACTTCACGTGCCTTGCCGCGACCGAAGCCGACACGACCCTTGCCGTCGCCCACGACGGTCAGAGCGGTGAAACCGAAGACACGGCCACCCTTGACCACCTTGGCAACACGGTTGACCTGTACCAGCTTCTCCTGGAGGTCGCCGCTTTGCTGTTCGTTCTTCGCCATCGTAAAACCCTTTAGAATTCCAGGCCGCCTTCACGAGCGGCGTCGGCCAGGGCCTTGACGCGGCCGTGGTACTTGAAACCGGCGCGGTCGAAGGCTACCTGGGTGATGCCCGCTTGCTTGGCGCGCTCAGCAATCAGTTCGCCAACCTTGGCGGCGGCGTCAGCGTTGCCGGTAGCACCCTCACGCAGGACCTTGTCCAGCGTAGAGGCGCTGGCCAGCACCTTGCCACCATCCGGCGAGATAATCTGCGCGTAGATGTGACGCGGGGTACGGTTGACGCACAGGCGATACACGCCCAGCTCGCGGATCTTGGCGCGAGCGCGGCGGGCACGACGGAGACGAGATTCTTTCTTCGCGTTCATAACCCTGCCTTACTTCTTCTTGGCTTCTTTGCGACGCACCTGCTCGTCGGCGTACCTGACACCCTTGCCCTTGTAGGGCTCGGGCGGACGGAAGGCGCGGATTTCCGCGGCCACATGGCCGAGCTTCTGCTTGTCCGCGCTCTTCAGCACGATCTGGGTGTTCTTCGGCGTTTCCGCGGAGACACCCTCAGGCAGCGTATACTCGACCGGGTGCGAGAAGCCTAGTGACAGATTGAGCGTCTGGCCCTTGGCCTGGGCACGATAACCGACGCCGATGATTTCGAGGGACTTGGTGAAGCCTTCGCTTACCCCGGTCACCAGGTTCTGCACCAGGGCGCGGGTGGTACCGGCCATGGCCCAGGTCTTGGCAGACTCGCTGGGGGCGAAGGTCAGCTGACCCTCTTCCTGACCTACCACCACGTCGTGGTGGATGGTCATTGACAGCGTGCCCTGGCCGCCCTTGGCGGTCAGCTGGTCACCGTCGATCTTGATCTCGACGCCAGCGGGCACTTTTACTGGATATTTGGCTACGCGGGACATTCCAAACTCCTAGAATACGGTGCAGATGACTTCGCCACCGACACCGGCCTTGCGAGCCGCGCGATCGGTCATCACCCCGTTGGAGGTGGTGACGATAGCGATACCCAGGCCCTCGGCGACTTTCGGCAGCGCGTCCTTGCCCTTGTACTGGCGCAGGGAGGGCTTGGAAACTCGCTGGATGTGCTCGATGACCGGCTTGCCCTCGAAATACTTGAGGGTCACGGCCAGCTCCGGCTTGGCGCTTTCGGACACCGCGAAGTCGTTGATGTAACCCTCTTCCTTCAATACGCGGGCCACCTCAACCTTGAGGCGGGAAGACGGCATGGTGACCGTCTCCTTGGTGGCCATTTGCGCATTGCGGATACGGGTAAACATATCCGCCAGAGTGTCTTGCATGCTCATTTACGTTGCGCTCCTGATTCTTGCGTGGCTTACCAGCTGGACTTCTTGAGTCCGGGAACATCGCCACGCATGGCGGCTTCACGAAGCTTGTTGCGGCCGAGACCGAACTTGTTGTAGAAGCCGTGCGGACGTCCAGTGATACGGCAGCGGTTACGCTGACGCACCGGGCTGGAGTCGCGCGGCAGCTGCTGAAGCTTCAGCGTAGCCTCGAAGCGCTCTTCGTCGGAAGCGTTCGCGTCCTGGATGATCGCCTTGAGCTCGGCACGCTTGGCGGAGTACTTCTCCACCAGCTTGGCGCGCTTGAGCTCACGCTCTACCATGCTTTTCTTTGCCATGATCCCACCCTTATTTCTTGAACGGGAAGTTCAGCGCGCTCAGCAGCGCACGACCTTCATCATCGGTGTTGGCGGTGGTGGTGATGGTGACATCCAGACCACGAATCCGGTCGATCTTATCATACTCGAGTTCCGGGAAGATGATCTGCTCACGCACCCCCATGGAGTAGTTGCCACGACCGTCGAAGGACTTCGGGTTGAGACCACGGAAGTCACGAACGCGGGGGATCGCGATATTCACCAGGCGATCGAGGAAGTCCCACATGCGCTCGGAGCGCAGGGTCACCTTGATCCCGATCGGCCAGCCTTCACGCACCTTGAAGCCCGCGATGGACTTGCGTGCCTTGGTTACCACCGGCTTCTGACCGGAGAGCTTCTCCAGGTCGCCGATAGCGTTGTCGATCAGCTTTTTATCGCTGGTCGCTTCGCCGATGCCCATATTCAGAGTCACCTTGGTGACTCGCGGCACCTGCATCACGTTGGCGTAGCTGAACTGCTCTTTGAGTTGAGCCACCACCTCGTTCTGATAACGTTCTTTCAAGTTCGCCATTATGCTACCCGACTCGCGTTAGGCGTCGATCTGCGACTGCGTCGACTTGTAGATACGTACCTTGGTACCGTCTTCCTGAACCTGGAAGCCGACGCGATCTGCCTTTCCGGTCTCCTGGTTGAAGATGGCCACGTTGGACGCGTGAATCGGAGCCTCGCGCTCGACGATACCGCCTTGATTACCCGCCATGGGATTGGGCTTGGTGTGACGCTTGATCATGTTCACACCGGACACCACGAAGCGGTTTTCGAGAACCCGCTTGACGGTGCCGCGCTTGCCCTTGTCCTTGCCGGCGATGACGATGACTTCATCGTCACGTTTGATCTTTTGCATATTCGCCTCGCTCCTTACAGCACTTCAGGCGCCAAGGAAATGATCTTCATGAACTTCTCGTTACGAAGCTCACGGGTCACCGGCCCGAAGATACGGGTGCCGATCGGCTGATCATTGGTGTTGTTCAACAGAACCGCCGCATTTCCGTCGAAGCGAATCAGCGAGCCGTCGGAACGACGGACACCGCTGCGGGTGCGAACCACCACCGCCTTGAGGACCTGGCCTTTCTTGACCTTGCCACGCGGAATGGCTTCTTTCACCGTGACCTTGATGATGTCGCCAACGTGGGCATAGCGGCGATGTGAACCGCCCAGCACCTTGATGCACTGCACCCGGCGCGCTCCACTATTATCGGCGACGTCCAGCATTGTCTGAGTCTGAATCATCGGTTTTCTCCAAACCTAATCTGACAGCAGGTGTAGGGTTAGCCCTTGGCCTGCTCGACCACCTCGACCAGCGTCCAGGACTTGGTCTTGGACAGCGGACGGCACTCCTGGATGGAGACCGTATCACCGGCCTTCGCCTGGTTCGCCTCGTCATGGGCGTGGAGCTTGGTGGAGCGCTTAACGTACTTGCCGTAGATCGGGTGCCGCTCACGGCGCTCGATCATCACGACGATGGACTTGTCCATCTTGTCGCTCACCACCTTGCCGGTGAGCGTACGGGTTTTCTTCTCTTCGGCCATCTCAGTCACCTGCCTTCTCGTTGAGCACAGTCTTCACCCGGGCGATGTCCCGACGAACCTGCTTGAGCAGGTGCGTCTGGCTGAGTTGGCCAGTGGCCTTCTGCATGCGCAGGTTGAACTGCTCGCGGAGGAGTTCGAGGAGCTGATCGTTCAGCTCGTCGACTGACTTTTCACGGATTTCCTGGGCTTTCATCACATCACCGTCCGTTTCACAAAGGTGGTGGAAACCGGGAACTTCTGCGCCGCCAGGCCAAAGGCCTCGCGTGCCAGCTCCTCGGACACGCCTTCGATCTCGTAGAGGATCCGACCGGGCTGAATCTGCGCGACCCAGTACTCGACGGAACCCTTCCCCTTACCCATACGGACTTCGAGGGGCTTCTTGGAGATCGGCTTGTCCGGGAACACCCGAATCCAGATCTTGCCACCACGCTTGACGTGACGGGTGATCGCACGACGACCGGCTTCGATCTGACGGGCGGTGATACGACCACGGCCAGTCGCCTTGAGGCCGTATTCGCCGAAGCTTACCTTGCTTCCGCGATGCGCCAGGCCACGGTTGCGGCCCTTCTGCATCTTGCGGAACTTCATACGCTTGGGTTGTAACATCGACTCGCTCTCCCCTTACCTGGAACCTTTCTTCTTGGAGGGCGCGGCCTGCGGCTGCTTAGCCTTGGCGCGGACCTCCTCGATGCCCCCGAGGATTTCACCCTTGAAGACCCAAACCTTGACACCGATGATGCCGTAGGTGGTCTTGGCCTCGTAGGCGGCGTAGTCGATGTCGGCGCGCAGCGTGTGCAGCGGAACACGACCTTCCCGGTACCACTCGGTACGGGCGATTTCCGCGCCGCCGAGACGACCGGAGAGCGACACCTTGATGCCGCCGGCGCCCAGGCGCATGGCGTTCTGCACGGAGCGCTTCATGGCACGACGGAACATCACGCGGCGCTCGAGCTGGCCGGCGATGTTCTGGGCCACGAGCATGGCATCCAGCTCGGGCTTGCGAACTTCCTCGATATTGACGTGCACGGGCACGCCCATCATCGCGGTCAGCTCGCGGCGCAGACGGTCGACGTCCTCGCCCTTCTTGCCAATCACGATGCCCGGACGGGCAGTGTGAATGGTGATGCGCGCGTTGTTGGCCGGACGCTCGATGGTGATGCGGCTCACGGAGGCGTTCTTGAGACGCTCTTCCAGGAAGCTGCGCACCGCGAGGTCGCTGTTCAGCTTGTCGGCATAGGCGCCGCGCTCGGCGTACCACACCGAGGTATGGTCTTTGACGATACCCAGGCGGATGCCTGTTGGATTGACTTTCTGACCCATCTGGTCGACTCCTACTTCTCGGCTACCTTGACGGTGATGTGGCAGGTGCGCTTCAAGATACGATCCGCGCGGCCCTTGGCACGCGGCTTGATACGCTTGAGCGTCATGCCCTCATCGACGCAGATGGTCGAGACACGCAGCTCGTCGATATCCATGCCGTTGTTTTCTTCCGCGTTCGCGATGGCGGACTGCAGCACTTTCTTGACCAGCTTGGCAGCCTTCTTCGGTGAGAAGGTCAGCAGGTCCAGCGCCTCGGCGACCGGCTTATCGCGCACCTGGTCAGCCACCAAACGGGCCTTCTGGGCGGATAAACGAGCGCCACGCAGCTTAGCTGTGACTTCCATCTCTCAATCCTCTCTGGCTTACCGTTTGGCTTTCTTGTCCGCCGCATGACCGCGATAGAGGCGGGTAGCAGCGAATTCGCCCAGTTTGTGGCCAACCATTTCCTCGGAGACATGCACCGGGACGTGTTGGCGACCGTTATGGACTGCGATGGTGAGTCCTACCATGTTGGGCAGGATCATGGAGCGACGCGACCAGGTCTTGATCGGTTTGCGGTCACTCTTCTCCACAGCAGCCTCGACCTTCTTCAGCAGATGAAGGTCAATAAAGGGACCTTTCTTCAGTGAACGTGGCACAGCCGTTACCTCTTAAAGTGTGTTACTTGGCCTTGCGGCGACGAACGATCAGCGCATCGGTGCGCTTGTTCTTGCGGGTCTTGTGGCCCTTGGTGGGAACGCCCCACGGAGTCACCGGATGACGACCACCGCTGGTGCGGCCTTCACCGCCACCGTGCGGGTGATCCACCGGGTTCATGGCCACGCCGCGAACGGTCGGACGCACACCTTTCCAGCGCTTCGCACCGGCCTTGCCAAGCTGACGCAGGCTGTGCTCTGAATTGCCCACTTCTCCCAGGGTCGCGCGGCACTCGCTCAGCACCTTGCGCATCTCGCCGGAGCGCAGACGCAGGGTGGCATAGTTGCCCTCACGAGCGACCAGCTGGGCGCTGGTACCGGCGCTACGAGCGATCTGGCCGCCCTTGCCGGGCTTGAGCTCGATGCAGTGCACGGTGGAACCCAGCGGAATGTTACGCAGCGGAAGAGCGTTGCCCTTCTTGATGGCCGCGTTGACGCCGGACTCGAGACGGTCGCCGGCGCTCACGCCCTTGGGCGCCAGGATGTAGCGACGCTCGCCATCGAGATACTTCAGCAGCGCGATGTTGGCGCTACGGTTCGGATCGTACTCGAGACGCTCAACGATGGCCGGAACGCCATCCTTGGTGCGCTTGAAGTCGATGATCCGGTAGTGCTGACGGTGACCACCGCCCACGTGACGGGTAGTGATACGACCGTTGTTGTTACGTCCGCCATTGCGCGACTGCTTCTCGAGCAGAGGCGCGTAGGGTGCACCCTTGTGGAGCTCGCTGTTCACGACCTTTACAAGGTGGCGACGACCGGCGGATGTGGGTTTAGTCTTGACGATTGCCATTGTCCGTACTCCTGCCCTTATTCGGCGCCAGAGAAGTCTTCAAGGGTCTCGCCGGCGGCCAACGTGACGTAGGCCTTGCGATACCCCTTGCGGTGACCCAGACCCTGCGCGGTGCGCTTGGTCTTGCCCTTGACGTTCAGCGCTTGAACGCGGTCGACCTTCTTGCCGAACAGAGCCTCGACGGCTTTCTTGATCTCGGGCTTGGTCGCGTCGCTGGCCACCTTGAACACGTACTGGTTGCGTTCAGCAGCCATGGCGGCCTTCTCGGTCACGTGCGGGCCGAGCAGCACCTTGAATACACGTTCCTGGTTCATGCCAGCTTCTCCTCGAATTTACGGAGGGCGGAGACGGTGGCCAGCACCTTGTCGAAGGCGACCAGGCTCACCGGATCGGCGGCGGCCACATCGACCACATCCACGTTGGGGATGTTGCGGGCGGCCAGGTAGAGGTTCTCATCGACTTCTTCGGTGACGATCAGCACCTTCTCCAGACCCAGCTCGTTGAGCTTGGCGACCAGCTGCTTGGTCTTCGGAGCGTCGACGGCGAACTCCTCGACGGCCACCAGGCGTTCCTGGCGCACCAGCTCGGAGAGGATCGAGCGCATCGCCGCACGGTACATCTTGCGGTTGACCTTCTGGGTGTAGTCCTGGGGACGAGCCGCAAAGGTCACACCGCCACTGCGCCAGATCGGCGAGCGGATGGTACCGGCACGGGCACGACCGGTGCCCTTCTGACGCCACGGCTTCTTGCCGCCGCCACGCACGTCGGAACGGTTCTTCTGAGCGCGGGTACCCTGACGACCACCGGCCAGATAGGCGGTGACGACCTGGTGCACGAGCGCTTCATTGAATTCTTTGCCAAAGGTGGCGTCAGACACGTCGACGGTGCCGGCGCCGGCAGCAAGATTCAGATTCATCGGTAGATTCCCCTTCAGCCAGCTTTCACGGCGCTGCGCACGATAACGTCACTACCGGTGGCACCGGGCACGGCGCCCTTGACCAGCAGCAGATTACGCTCAGCATCGACGCGGACGACTTCAAGACTCTGGACGGTGCAACGCACGTTGCCCATCTGGCCAGCCATTTTCTTGCCCTTGAACACTCGTCCAGGGGTCTGGCACATGCCGATGGAGCCCGGCGCGCGGTGGGCCAGGGAGTTACCGTGGCTGTTGTCCTGGGTGCGGAAGTTCCAGCGCTTGACTGCGCCCTGGAAACCCTTGCCCTTGGAGCTGCCGGTCACATCGATCGATTGACCAGCTTCGAAGAGGGATACGGTGAGTTCGCCGCCCACTTCCGGAGCCTCATCGCCTTCTGCCAGGCGAAACTCCATCAGCGAACGACCGGCCTCGATACCTGCCTTGGCGAACTGCCCAGCCTGGGCCTTCGACAGGTGTTTGGCCTTGCGGGAGCCAGTTGTCACCTGAATCGCCGCGTAGCCGTCGCTTTCGACGGTCTTGACGCGAGTGACGCGATTAGGCTCAACCTCGATCACGGTTACGGGCACGGAAGCGCCGTCTTCGGTGAAGACACGGGTCATCCCGGCCTTCTTGCCGACTAAACCGATAGTCATTCTCAGTCTCCTATAGTGTACGGGGCTATCACCCGCTATGGCTGCCCTTTCCAGAGCATTCCACTAGCACGTTGTGTGGCGCCTCACGGCGCGGCGGCTGCTGCTCGAGCGAATTGTCGAACGCTGGGCCGCGGTGTCTAGTGTAATAATCAGTCGAGCTTGATCTGCACGTCCACGCCGGCGGCGAGATCGAGCTTCATCAGGGCATCGACGGTCTTCTCCGTCGGCTCGACGATATCGAGCACGCGCTTGTGAGTGCGGATCTCGTACTGGTCACGCGCGTCCTTGTTGACATGCGGCGAGATCAGCACGGTGTAGCGCTCGCGGTTGGTCGGCAGAGGAATCGGTCCACGAACCTGGGCGCCGGTACGCTTGGCGGTTTCGACAATCTCCGCAGCGGACTGGTCGATCAGGCGATGGTCGAAGGCCTTCAACCGAATGCGAATCTTCTGGTTCTGCATTTGCCCTAACTCCAATGGATTCTGACGGCGCGAGCCGTCAACCCACGCATTCAAAGGATGCGCATTATAGGCACACCGAAAACGAGAGTCAAACACTCGTTGACGATGAACAGCAAAGGGGCTCCTCCTGGAGCCCCTTCTGATCATTCAAGCAGCGCGATGCTTACTCGACGATCTTGGCCACGACGCCAGCGCCGACGGTACGACCGCCTTCACGGATGGCGAAGCGCAGGCCGTCGTCCATGGCGATCGGCGCGATCAGGCTGACCACCATCTTGACGTTGTCGCCCGGCATGACCATCTCGACGCCTTCCGGCAGCTCACAGGTACCGGTGATGTCGGTGGTACGGAAGTAGAACTGCGGACGGTAGCCCTTGAAGAACGGAGTGTGACGACCACCCTCGTCCTTGGACAGCACGTACACCTCGGCCTCGAACTTGGTGTGCGGGGTGATGGTGCCCGGCTTGGCCAGAACCTGACCACGCTCGACGTCGTCACGCTTGGTGCCACGCAGCAGGGCGCCGACGTTCTCACCGGCACGACCCTCGTCGAGCAGCTTGCGGAACATCTCGACGCCGGTAACGACGGTCTTGACGGTGTCCTTGATACCGACGATCTCGACTTCCTCGCCAGCCTTGACGATACCGCGCTCGACACGACCGGTGACCACGGTGCCGCGACCGGAGATGGAGAACACGTCCTCGATCGGCATCAGGAACGGCTGATCGATGGCACGCTCCGGCTCCGGGATGTAGTCGTCCAGGGCCTTGATCAGGTTGGCAACGGCGGTGGTACCCATGCCGTTGTCATCCTTGCCTTCCAGCGCCATCAGGGCAGAGCCGGTGATGATCGGAGTGTCGTCACCCGGGAAGTCGTACTCGTCGAGGAGCTCACGAACTTCCATCTCGACCAGCTCGAGCAGCTCTTCGTCGTCGACCATGTCGGCCTTGTTCAGGAACACGACGATGAACGGAACGCCAACCTGACGAGACAGCAGGATGTGCTCGCGAGTCTGCGGCATGGGGCCGTCGGCAGCGGAACAGACCAGGATAGCGCCGTCCATCTGGGCGGCACCGGTGATCATGTTCTTGACGTAGTCGGCGTGCCCCGGGCAGTCGACGTGCGCGTAGTGGCGCGCTTCGGACTGGTACTCGACGTGAGAGGTGGCGATGGTGATGCCACGCTCACGCTCTTCGGGAGCGTTGTCGATGGCGTCGAACTCGCTCCAGTCACCACCGAACACCTCGGCGGAAACACGGGTCAGGGCCGCAGTCAGAGTGGTCTTGCCGTGGTCGACGTGACCGATGGTACCGACGTTGACGTGCGGTTTGGAACGCTCAAATTTTTCCTTAGCCACTGCTATAACCTCTTTACGTTAGCTAACGGTTAACCGTTTTGGTTGATGACGGCTTCAACGACGCTGGACGGCGCCTCTTCGTAATCCGCAAACTCCATGACGTAGCTTGCGCGTCCCTGGGTCTGAGAACGCAGATCGGTCGCGTAACCGAACATCTCAGCCAACGGAACTCTGGCGCGAATGACCTTGCCCATGGGCGAGTCATCCATGCCGGATACCAGACCACGGCGGCGGTTGAGGTCACCCATGACGTCGCCCATGAAGTCCTCGGGGGTGACGACCTCGACCTTCATTACCGGCTCGAGCAGCACCGCCTTGGCCTTCTTGGCACCTTCCTTGACTGCCATGGAAGAAGCAACCTTGAACGCGGTCTCGTTGGAGTCCACGTCGTGGTAGGAACCATCGTACAGCGTAACCTTGACGTCGATCATCGGGTAGCCCGCGATGACACCGTTCTGCAGCTGCTCGTAGGCCCCTTTCTCGACGGCCGGCACGTACTCCTTGGGAACCACGCCGCCGACGATCTCTGAAGCGAACTTGAAGCTCATGTCTTCATCTTCGCCCTTGTCTTCCGCGGTCAGCGGCTCGATGCGCAGATGCACGTGACCGTACTGACCACGACCACCGGACTGGCGCACGAACTTGCCTTCCTGCTCGACCGAGCCACGAATGGTCTCGCGGTAGGCGACCTGCGGCTTGCCGATGTTGGCCTCGACCTTGAACTCACGGCGCATGCGATCGACGATGATGTCGAGGTGCAGCTCGCCCATGCCGGAGATGATGGTCTGGCCGGTCTCCTCGTCGGTACGCACCTGGAAGGAGGGGTCTTCCTGGGCCAGCTTGCCCAGTGCCACACCCATCTTCTCCTGGTCCGCCTTGGACTTCGGCTCGACGGCCACGGAGATAACCGGGTCCGGGAACTCCATGCGCTCCAGAATGATCTTGTCATTCAGGTCGCACAGGGTATCGCCGGTGGTGACATCCTTCAGGCCGATACAGGCGGCGATGTCGCCGGCCAGCACTTCCTTGATCTCCTCGCGGGAGTTGGCGTGCATCTGTACCAGACGCCCGATGCGCTCCTTCTTGTTGCGCACGGAGTTGTAGACGCTGTCACCCGAGTTCAGCACGCCGGAGTAGACGCGGATGAAGGTCAGGGTGCCGACGAAGGGGTCGGTGGCAATCTTGAACGCCAGGGCGGCGAAGGGCGCCTTGTCGTCTGCCTCGCGGGTCTCGATGGTGCCGGCCTTGTCATCCAGCTCGCCCTCGATCGCCTTGACCTCGGTGGGCGACGGCAGATATTCGACGACGGAGTCCAGCACCGCCTGCACGCCCTTGTTCTTGAACGCAGAGCCGCAGGTGACCAGCACGATCTCGTTGTCGAGGGTACGACGACGCAGACCGGCCTTGATCTCTTCCTTGGAAAGCTCGCCGCCTTCCAGGTACTTGTCCATCAGCTCTTCGGAAGCTTCGGCTGCAGCCTCGACCATCTCCTCGCGATACTTCTCCGCGGTCTCCTGGAGCTCGGCGGGGATGTCGATCAGGTCATAGGTGGCACCGAAATCGCTTTCGTTCCACTGGATGGCCTTCATCTCGATCAGGTCGATGACGCCCTTGAAGTCTTCCTCGGTGCCCCAGTTGATCTGGATCGGCACGGCGTTGGCACCCAGACGATCCTTGAGCTGGTCGACGACCATGAAGAAGTCGGCGCCGGTACGGTCCATCTTGTTGACGAACACCATGCGCGGAACTTCGTACTTGTTGGCCTGACGCCAGACGGTCTCGGTCTGCGGCTGAACGCCGGAAGAGCCACACAGCACCACGACGGCACCGTCGAGCACGCGCAGGGAGCGCTCCACCTCGATGGTGAAGTCGACGTGCCCGGGGGTGTCGATGATGTTGATGCGGTGCTCATCGAACTGGTGGTTCATGCCCTTCCAGAAGGTGGTCACGGCAGCGGAGGTGATGGTGATACCACGCTCCTGCTCCTGCTGCATCCAGTCGGTCGTGGAGGCACCTTCGTGGGTCTCGCCCAGCTTGTGGTTGATACCGGTATAGAACAGCACGCGCTCGGTCGTGGTGGTCTTGCCGGCATCGACGTGGGCGACGATCCCGATGTTGCGATAGCGTTTTAGCGGAGTTTTGCGAGCCACGGTGGAACTCCCCGTTGGTTGGCGATGCGTTTTGCGGCCGGCACTTAGAACCGGAAGTGCGAGAAGGCCTTGTTGGCTTCTGCCATACGGTGCACGTCTTCACGCTTCTTGACCGCAGAGCCCTTGCCTTCGGCGGCATCGAGCATCTCGCCGGCGAGGCGCAGCACCATGGTCTTTTCACCACGGCGGCGCGCGGCGTCTGCCAGCCAACGCATGGCCAGCGCCTGGCGACGTGAGGGACGCACCTCGACCGGCACCTGATAGGTCGCGCCGCCGACGCGGCGTGACTTCACCTCGACCATCGGCTGGATGCTTTCCAGCGCCTTGTCGAAGATCTCCAGCGGCTCTTCGTTACTGCGCTCGGCAACCCTGTCCAGCGCACCATAGACGATGCGCTCAGCTACGGACTTCTTGCCGCCGATCATCAGGTGGTTCATGAACTTCGCCAGGCGTTCGCTTCCGAACTTGGGATCCGGCAGGATCTCACGCTTGGCCGCAACTCTTCTTCTAGGCATGATAAGCCCTCTGTTGAAGGGTCCTTCAGGTAAACCCGGAACTCCCACGCGCTCGCCTTGAGCCCGCGACGCCCGACCTTACTCTTATCAGACCGATATCAATGGGTGGTGAATCGCGATCCGGGCCGATCAGGCCTTGGGACGCTTGGTACCGTACTTGGAACGACCCTGCTTACGGTTCTGTACACCGGAGGTGTCCAGCGCGCCGCGGACGGTGTGATAACGCACACCGGGAAGGTCCTTGACTCGACCGCCGCGGATCAGCACCACGGAGTGCTCCTGCAGGTTGTGCCCCTCACCACCAATGTATGAGGAAACCTCGAACCCGTTGGTCAGGCGAACACGGCACACCTTACGCAGTGCGGAGTTCGGCTTCTTCGGGGTAGTCGTGTAGACGCGGGTGCAAACGCCGCGCTTCTGCGGGCAGGCCTGCAGCGCCGGCACGTCACTCTTGCTGACGGGGCGCTTGCGCGGCTTGCGCACCAGCTGATTGATTGTTGCCATCTATTGCTCCAATGGGTTGCCTTGCGGAAGCGAGGTAGCCGCTCGCTTTCCTGTACTACGCTACCTTACCAGCAGGTTCGGGCGCACCCGCCCCACTGTTAAAGGCTGCGCATTCTACTGGCTGACACCACCCTTCGTCAAGCCCGGCCGCCGCAGCGGCCGGGCCTGCCGGGGATGTCAGATCTCGTCGTCGTCGGAATCCAGCGCGGTCAGCTGAGCGCCCAGCTCCTGCTCGACGTCATGGGCCGACGGCGCGGCGGGCTCTTCGACACCATCGCGCCGGCGGCGACGCTCGGCATGGTGAGTCAGTCCGGTACCGGCCGGGATCAGGCGACCCACCACGACGTTCTCCTTGAGGCCGCGCAGGTAGTCGCGCTTGCCGGTCACCGCGGCTTCGGTCAGCACTCGCGTGGTCTCCTGGAAGGAGGCCGCGGAGATGAACGACTCGGTCGCCAGGCTGGCCTTGGTGATACCGAGCAGCACACGCTGATACTTGGCCGGGAACTTGCCGGCCTTCTCGAGGCGCGCATTCTGCTCGAGCACCCGCACCAGCTCGGCCTGATCGCCGGGGATGAAGTCGGAGTCACCGGCATCGGTGATCTCGACCTTGCGCAGCATCTGACGCACGATCACCTCGATGTGCTTGTCGTTGATGCCCACGCCCTGAAGGCGATAGACCTCCTGGATCTCGGCGGTGATGTACTTGGCGAGCTCCTCGACACCCAGCAGACGCAGGATGTCGTGGGGGTTGCTGGGGCCATCGGAGATGACCTCGCCCTTCTCGACCGACTCGCCCTCGAAGACCGCGATCTGGCGCCACTTCGGGATCAGTGTCTCGAAGGGGTCGCCACCGCCTTCCGGGGTAATCGTCAGGCGACGCTTGCCCTTGGTCTCCTTGCCGAAGCTGATCACGCCGCTGACTTCGGCGAGGATCGAAGGCTCCTTGGGCTTGCGCGCCTCGAACAGGTCGGCGACGCGCGGCAGACCACCGGTGATGTCCTTGTTGGAAGAGGCCTCCACCGGGATACGCGCGACCACTTCACCGATACCGATCCGGGCGCCGTTGTCGGCGGTGACGATCGACTTGCCGGGCAGCGGATACTGCACGGGGGTGTCGGAGCCGGGAACGGTGACCGGCTTGCCGGACTCGTCATTGAGCAGGATCATCGGGCGCTTGTCGCGACCGGCCATGGGCCGTGCCGCCGCCTCGATCACCTCGATGGAGGAGAGACCGGTCATCTCGTCCACGCTGCGGTGGATGGTGACGCCCTCATCCATGTCGGCGTACTGCACGGCACCCTCGGCCTCGGCGACGATCGGGTGAGTGTGCGGATCCCACTTGGCCACCGCCTGGCCGGCGTCGACGCTGTCGCCGTCGCGCACCGACAGCTCGGCACCGTAGGGCAGCTTGTAGTATTCGCGCTCGCGACCATGCTCGTCGGCGACGGCCAGGGCACTGGAGCGCGAGACCACCACCAGCTTGCCGTCGGCACGCTCGACATGCTTGATGTTGTGCAGGCGCACCTTGCCGCCATGCTTGACCTGGACGCTGTCCACCGCAGAGGCCCGCGATGCGGCACCACCGATGTGGAAGGTACGCATGGTCAGCTGGGTGCCCGGCTCACCGATCGACTGCGCGGCGATGACGCCGACGGACTCGCCGATGTTGACCTGATGGCCACGCGCCAGGTCACGGCCGTAACAGGCCGAGCAGACGCCATGGGCGGTCTCACAGCTGATCGCACTGCGCACCACGATCTCGTCGACACCCATGGTGTCGAGATCGGCACACCACTTCTCGTCGAGCAGGGTGTTGCGCGGGATCAGCACCTCGTCGCTGGCCGGGTCGATGACATCCTGGGCGACCACACGGCCCAGCACTCGCTGCGCCAGGGGCACGATGATATCGCCGCCCTCGATCACCGGATGCAGGGTCAGGCCACGCTCGGTGCCGCAGTCCGTCTCGGTGATCACCATGTCCTGGGCCACGTCGACCAGACGACGGGTCAGGTAACCGGAGTTGGCGGTCTTCAGGGCGGTATCCGCCAGACCCTTACGGGCACCGTGGGTGGAGATGAAGTACTGGAGTACGTTCAGACCCTCACGGAAGTTCGCCACGATCGGCGTCTCGATGATCGAGCCGTCCGGCTTGGCCATCAGGCCACGCATGCCCGCCAGCTGGCGGATCTGGGCGGCGCTACCCCGAGCACCGGAGTCGGCCATGATGAACACGCTGTTGAAGGAGTCCTGTTCGACCTCCTTGCCTTCGCGGTCGATCACGGTCTCCTTGGAGATCCCCACCATCATCGCCTTGGCCACCTTGTCGTTGGCCTTGGACCAGATGTCGATCACCTTGTTGTACTTCTCGCCCGCGGTCACCAGGCCCGAGGAGAACTGGTCCTCGATCTCCTTGACCTCCTCCTCGGCGGCCTCGACGATCTCGGCCTTGGCGTCCGGGATGACGAAGTCGTTGACACCGATGGAGGCGCCGGACCAGGTGGCCAGGCGGAAGCCGGTGTACATCAGCTGGTCGGCGAAGATGACCGTCGGCTTGAGGCCCGAACGACGATAGACCTCGTTGAGCAGGCCGGAGATCGCCTTCTTCTTCATCGGCTGGTCGACCAGCTCGAAGGGCACGCCCTCCGGCAGGATGCGGAACAGCAGTGCACGCCCGACGGTGGTGTCGCGCAGCATGCGCTGATGGGTCTTCTCGCCGCTCTCCTCATCGATGAGGACCTCGTCGAGACGCACCTTGATGCGGGCATGCAGCGCCACATTCTGGGTGTTGAAGGCGCGCTCCACCTCGTTGAGGTCGGTGAAGACCATGCCCTCGCCCCTGGCGTTGATCTTCTCCCGGGTCATGTAGTACAGACCCAGCACCACGTCCTGGGAGGGCACGATGATCGGCTCACCGTTGGCCGGCGACAGCACGTTGTTGGTCGCCATCATCAGCGTGCGCGCCTCGAGCTGAGCCTCCAGGGTCAGCGGCACGTGGACCGCCATCTGGTCACCGTCGAAGTCGGCGTTGTAGGCGGCACACACCAGCGGGTGCAGCTGGATCGCCTTGCCCTCGATCAGCAGCGGCTCGAAGGCCTGGATGCCGAGGCGGTGCAGGGTCGGTGCGCGGTTGAGCAGTACCGGGTGCTCGCGGATGACGTCGGCGAGGATATCCCACACCTCGGCCGTCTCGCGCTCGACCATCTTCTTGGCCGCCTTGATGGTGGAGGCATGGCCCAGCGACTGCAGCTTGGAGTAGATGAACGGCTTGAACAGCTCCAGCGCCATCTTCTTGGGCAGGCCACACTGATGCAGGCGCAGGGTCGGGCCGACGGTGATCACCGAACGGCCGGAGTAGTCGACGCGCTTGCCCAGCAGGTTCTGACGGAAGCGCCCCTGCTTGCCCTTGATCATGTCGGCCAGGGACTTCAGCGGGCGCTTGTTGGAACCGGTGATGGCACGGCCACGACGACCGTTGTCGAGCAGCGCATCGACCGCCTCCTGCAGCATGCGTTTCTCGTTGCGCACGATGATGTCGGGCGCATTGAGGTCGAGCAGCCGCTTCAGGCGGTTGTTGCGGTTGATCACCCGGCGATAGAGGTCGTTGAGATCCGAGGTCGCGAAGCGCCCACCGTCCAGCGGCACCAGCGGACGCAGGTCCGGCGGCAGCACCGGCAGCACCTCCATGACCATCCAGGCCGGATCGTTGCCGGAGCCCTGGAAGGCCTCCAGCAGTTTGAGCCGCTTGGAGAGCTTCTTGATCTTGGTCTCGGAGTTGGTCTGGGGGATCTCCTCGCGCAGGCGATCGATCTCCTCCAGCATGTCGATATCCTTGAGCAGCGCCTGGACCGCCTCGGCACCCATGCGGGCGTCGAAGTCGTCACCAAACTCCTCGAGGGCCTCGAAGTACTGCTCGTCGTTGAGCAGCTGACCGCGCTCCAGCGTGGTCATGCCCGGGTCGATGACCACGAAGCTCTCGAAGTAGAGCACGCGCTCGATATCACGCAGGGTCATGTCCAGGAACATGCCGATACGTGACGGGAGCGATTTCAGGAACCAGATATGGGCGACGGGGCTGGCCAGCTCGATATGCGCCATGCGCTCACGACGCACGGCGGCCTTGGTGACCTCCACGCCGCACTTCTCGCAGATGATGCCGCGGTGCTTCATGCGCTTGTACTTGCCGCACAGGCACTCGTAGTCCTTGACCGGGCCAAAGATCTTGGCACAGAACAGGCCGTCCCGCTCCGGTTTGAAGGTACGGTAGTTGATGGTCTCGGGCTTCTTGACCTCCCCGAATGACCAGGAACGGATCAGGTCCGGGGACGCCAGGGTAATCTTGATCGCGTCGAACTCGTCGGACTGAGACTGCGATTTGAGGACTTTCACCAAATCTTTCATGGGGTCGGCTCCGCTGCGGAGTTGTCATGGGCGGGGGCGATGCTGCCACCCCCGCGGACCGTCATAATGTGAAGCGTCGGCCGCCTCAGCTCTCGAGCTCGATGTCGATGCCCAGCGAGCGGATCTCCTTCACCAGCACGTTGAAGGATTCCGGCATGCCCGCCTGCATGGCGTGATCGCCATCCACGATGTTCTTGTACATCTTGGTACGACCCTCCACGTCATCGGACTTGACGGTGAGCATCTCCTGGAGGGTATAGGCGGCGCCATAGGCCTCCAGGGCCCAGACCTCCATCTCACCGAAACGCTGACCACCGAACTGCGCCTTGCCGCCCAGCGGCTGCTGGGTCACCAGCGAGTAGGAGCCGGTGGAACGGGCGTGCATCTTGTCGTCCACCAGGTGGTTGAGCTTGAGCATGTACATGTAGCCAACGGTCACCGGACGGTCGAAGGCATCGCCGGTACGGCCGTCATAGAGCGTCATCTGACCGGAATCCGGCAGCTCGGCCAGGCGCAGCAGATGCTTGATCTCATCCTCTTCGGCGCCATCGAACACCGGCGTGGACATCGGCACCCCTCCCTTGAGGTTCTTCGCCAGGGCGATCACCTCCTCGTCGGAAAGCGTGTCGAGTGCCTCGATCCGGGTGCCCGGCGTGGTGTTGTAGACCTGCCCCAGGAACTCGCGGATCTCGGCCACCTGCTGCTCACGTGCATCGCGCAGCAGGGCGTCGATCTTGCGACCCAGCCCCCAGGCGGCGAGGCCCAGATGGGTTTCCAGGATCTGACCGACGTTCATGCGCGAGGGCACGCCCAACGGGTTGAGCACGATGTCGACCGGCTCGCCCTGATCGTCGAACGGCATGTCCTCGATGGGCATGATCGCCGAGATGACACCCTTGTTACCGTGACGACCCGCCATCTTGTCGCCCGGCTGCAGGCGACGCTTGACCGCCATGTAGACCTTGACGATCTTGAGCACGCCGGGCGCCAGGTCGTCCCCCTGGGTCAGCTTGCGCTTCTTGTCCTCGAAACGCTCGTCCATCTCCTTGCGACGCGTCTCCAGCTGCTCGTCGGCCTGGGCCAGCAGCTCGTTGAGCGTCTCGTCCTGGAGGCGCAGCTTGAACCACTGCTGACGCGGCAGCTCGTCGAGGTAGCTCTCGGAGAGCACGTCACCCTTCTTGAGCTGGGGACCACCGTTCACCGCCTGGCCGCTCAGGGTGCGTTTGAGACGCTCGAAGGTGGCATCCTCGGCGATGCGGTAGGTCTCCTGGAGGTCCTTGCGCACCTCGTCGAGCTGCATCTGCTCGATGGAGAGCGCACGCGAGTCCTTCTCCACACCGTCGCGGGTGAAGACCTGGACGTCGATGACGGTCCCCTTCATGCCGGTCGGGGCACGCAGGGAGGTGTCCTTCACGTCGCTGGCCTTCTCACCGAAGATCGCACGCAGCAGCTTCTCCTCCGGCGTCAGCTGGGTCTCACCCTTGGGCGTGACCTTGCCGACCAGGATATCGCCGGGACCGACTTCAGCGCCGATATAGACCACACCGGCCTCATCCAGCTTGGAGAGCGCCGATTCGCCGACGTTGGGGATATCGGAGGTGATCTCCTCCGGCCCCAGCTTGGTGTCGCGGGAGACACAGGTCAGCTCCTGGATATGGATGGTGGTGAAGCGGTCCTCTTCCACCGCCCGCTCCGAGAGCAGGATCGAGTCCTCGAAGTTGTAGCCGTTCCAGGGCATGAAGGCGATGCGCATGTTCTGGCCAAGCGCCAGGTCACCCATGTCCACGGAGGGACCATCGGCGAGGATGTCGCCACGCGCCACCGCGTCACCAGGACGCACGATCGGCCGCTGGTTCTGACAGGTGTTCTGGTTGGAGCGCACATACTTGGTGAGATTGTAGATATCGACGCCGGCCTCACCGCCGATGATCTCATCCTCGTTGACACGTACCACGATGCGCTTGGCATCCACGGAGTCGATCACCCCGCCGCGACGCGCCACCTCACAGACCCCGGAGTCACGGGCGACGAAGCGCTCCATGCCGGTACCCACCAGCGGCTTGTCGGCACGCAGGGTCGGCACCGCCTGACGCTGCATGTTGGCCCCCATCAGGGCGCGGTTGGCGTCATCGTGCTCGAGGAAGGGAATCAGCGCGGCGGCAACCGATACCACCTGGCGCGGCGACACGTCCATCAGCGTCACCTGCTCGGGACGCATGAAGGTGGTCTCGCCTTTGTGGCGCACCTGCACCAGGTCGTCGGCCAGCTTGCCGCTCTCATCCACGGTCGCCGAGGCCTGGGCGATAACGAAGTTGCCCTCCTCGATGGCCGAGAGGTGAACCACCTCGTCGGTCAACTGACTGTCCACCACCTTGCGGTACGGCGTCTCGAGGAAGCCATAGCTGTTGGTGTGGCTGTAGGTCGCCAGGGAGTTGATCAGACCGATGTTGGGGCCTTCCGGGGTCTCGATCGGGCACAGACGGCCATAGTGGGTCGCGTGAACGTCACGCACCTCGAAGCCGGCCCGCTCGCGGGTCAGGCCGCCCGGGCCAAGCGCGGAAACACGACGCTTGTGGGTGACCTCGGAGAGCGGGTTGTTCTGGTCCATGAACTGGGAGAGCTGGCTGGAACCGAAGAACTCCTTGACCGCCGCGGCGACGGGCTTGGCGTTGATCAGGTCCTGGGGCATCAGGCCCTCGCTCTCGGCCATGGAGAGACGCTCCTTGACCGCGCGCTCGACGCGCACCAGGCCGACGCGGAACTGGTTCTCGGCCATCTCGCCCACGCAGCGGATACGGCGGTTGCCCAGGTGGTCGATGTCGTCCACCTCGCCGAAGCCGTTACGGATATGGATCAGCTCCTTGAGCACATCAAGGATGTCGCGACGATCCAGTACGCCGGAGCCGGTATCGGACTCGCGGCGCAGGCGGCGGTTGAACTTCATGCGACCGACACTGGAGATGTCGTAACGGTCTTCGCTGAAGAACAGGTTGTTGAACAGGGTCTCGGCGGCCTCCTTGGTGGGCGGCTCGCCGGGACGCATCATGCGATAGATCTCGACCAGCGCCTCGAGCTGGGACCCGGTGGTGTCCAGCTTGAGGGTGTCGGAGATGAAGGGACCACAGTCGAGATCGTTGGTGTACAGCGTCTCGAGGGTAGTGATGCCGGCCTGGCCGAGCTTCTCGAGCAGCTCCGGGGTGATCTCGGTGTTGCAGGGGCAGAGCAGCTCACCGGTGTTCGGGTCGACCTGATCCTTGGCCAGGGTCTTGCCGAACAGATACTCCATCGGCACCTCGAGACGCTCGAGGCCGGCCTTCTCCAGCTGACGGATATGCTTCTGGGTAATGCGACGCCCTTCCTCGACGATCAGGCCGCCATCGGCATCCTTGATGTCGAAGGTGGCGGTCTCGCCGCGCAGGCGCGACGGCACCAGCTCCACGGAGAATCCCTTCTTCTCGACGTGGAAGGTGCTGGTCTCGAAGAACTCCTCGAGGATCTCCTCGGCGCTCATGCCCAGCGCGCGCAGCAGTACCGAGGCCGGCAGCTTGCGGCGACGGTCGATACGCACGAAGACACTGTCCTTGGGATCGAACTCGAAGTCGAGCCAGGAGCCGCGGTAGGGGATGACCCGCGCGGAGTAGAGCAGCTTGCCGGAGGAGTGGCTCTTGCCCTTGTCGTGATCGAAGAACACGCCGGGAGAGCGGTGCAGCTGGGAAACGATAACCCGCTCGGTACCGTTCACCACGAAGGTACCGTTCTCCGTCATCAGGGGGATCTCCCCCATGTAGACTTCCTGCTCCTTGATGTCCTTGATCGCCTTGTTCGATGACTCCTTGTCATAGATGATCAGGCGAACCTTGACGCGCAGTGGAGCCGAATAGGTGACACCACGCAGCTGACACTCCTTGACGTCGAAGGCCGGCGTACCGAAGCGGTAGCTGACATACTCCAGCGCAGCATTGCCGGACATGCTCTCGATCGGGAACACCGACCTGAAGGCAGCATGCAAGCCGGTCTCGAGACGCTCATCGGGCGCTCGGTCCTGCTGGAGGAAGTCGTAATAGGAATCAAGCTGGATCGCCAGCAGGTAGGGCACATCCATCACTTGGGGCAGTTTGCCGAAATCCTTGCGGATGCGTTTTTTCTCAGTGTATGAGTAAGCCATCTGTATTCCCCAGCTTGTTCACCATGGGTGACCGATGCGTGGTCGGCGCCACCCGACGGGGTGCGGCTCCGTCAGGCGATGAAGGCAAGCGCCTAGAGGGACGCTCGCCTTCTGGAATTCGTCTGGCCGGACTGCCGAAGCAGCGGCCAGTGACAACAGAAAAAGGCCGGCAGCGGGTGTCCCGCCACCAGCCGTGGAAGCTTACGCCGCGCGTGAAGCCATGTTGCTCAAGGACTTACTTGAGCTCCACGCTCGCGCCGGCTTCTTCCAGCTTGGCCTTGGCCGCTTCTGCGTCTTCCTTGGACATAGCTTCCTTGACGGTAGCCGGTGCGCCGTCGACGGCACCCTTGGCTTCCTTCAGGCCCAGACCGGTGATCTCACGGACGACCTTGATCACGTTGACCTTCTTGTCGCCAGCGCTGGTCAGCACCAGGTCGAACTCGGTCTGCTCTTCCTCGGCAGCGGCTTCACCGCCACCCGGGCCAGCCACGACAGCGGCAGCAGCGGAGACGCCGAACTTCTCTTCCATGGCCTCGATCAGCTCGACCACTTCCATGACGGTCATGTCGGAGACGGCGTTGATGATATCTTCTTTGGTCAGTGCCATTGTCACGATTCCTAACTTTGCGGGAGCCACGCTCAAGCGTCGGCTCGGGATTCAATATTCGATTCAGGCTGCCTGCAGGAGTTCGCCGATCAGGCGGCTTCTTCCTGCTTCTGGTCGCGCAGGGCGGCCAGGGTACGGACCAGCTTGCCGGCAGATGCCTCTTTCATGACGGACATCAGCTTGGCAATGGCCTCGTCGTAGGTCGGCAGCGTCGCCAGACGATCGAGTTCGGTGGCCGGAATCAGCTCACCTTCGTAGGCCAGCGCCTTGACTTCGAAGCTCTTCTCCTCCTTGGCGAACTCCTTGAACAGACGGGCGGCGGCGCCCGGGTGCTCGTAGGAGAAAGCCAGCAGGGTCGGACCCGAGAAGCTTTCGTCCAGAATCTCCCAGGGAGTTCCGGACAGGGCGCGGCGTGCCAGGGTGTTGCGGACAACACGCACCTGGACGCCATTCTCGCGGGCCTGCTTGCGCAGTTCGGTCATCTTGCTGACCGCGACGCCACGAGAATCGGCAACTACGACGGAGAGCGCATCCTTGGCCGCTTCACTGACCTCGGCAACAATCGCCTTCTTGCCTTCGAGTGCTAGTGGCACGGTGATCACTCCTTCGTGCCGGAACCTCGCGATGAGGGTTCCGGTGGTTACCATCTCTCCCGGCTGCCCGAAGGCGGGCCGGAAGTCCTGGGTGATGGTGCTCACCAGAAGCCTGGCGGCCACACCATCTGCGCAGGCCAGCCCCGAAGGGATGATTAAGCCGCCCTGGCTTGGGCAAGGCGGCGCCTGCGGTCTTTGACGGTGCCCCGCCGGCGAGTCAGGACTCGACACGGGGACCGCAAAGTTCTTGCTGAATGTTCGACCTACCGCCCGATCAGACCAGAGCGGAGTGGTCGATGGTCACGCCCGGGCCCATGGTGGTGGACAGGGTGACCTTCTTGAAATACACGCCCTTGGAGGTGCTCGGCTTGAGCTTCTTCAGGTCGGCGACCAGCGCGTCCAGGTTGCCCTGGATGGCGGTGGCGTCGAAGTCGACCTTGCCAAGGGTGGTGTGGATGATGCCGTTCTTGTCGGTACGGAAACGCACCTGACCGGCCTTGGCGTTCTTGACGGCAGTCGCCACGTCAGGCGTCACGGTGCCGACCTTGGGGTTCGGCATCAGGCCGCGCGGACCGAGGATCTGGCCCAGCTGGCCGACCACGCGCATGGCGTCGGGCGAAGCGATCACCACGTCGAAGTCCAGCTGGCCCTTCTTGACCTGTTCGGCCAGGTCATCCATGCCGACGATATCGGCACCGGCTTCCTTGGCGGCATCGGCGTTGGCACCCTGGGTGAACACGGCGACGCGAACGTCCTTGCCGGTTCCGTTGGGCATCACGGTCGCACCACGGACCACCTGGTCGGATTTGCGCGGATCGACGCCCAGGTTGATGGCGACGTCCAGGGACTCCTTGAACTTGACCGTGGAGAGCTCGCTGAGCAGAGCCACGGCTTCCTCGAGAGAGTAGACCTTGGTGGAGTCGACCTTCTCGCTAATCATCTTCGCGCGCTTGGACAGCTTGGCCATGATCAGAGACCCTCCACGTTCAGGCCCATGCTGCGGGCACTACCGGCAATGGTACGCACCGCGGCGTCGAGATCGGCAGCCGTCAGATCCGGCTCCTTGGTCTTGGCGATCTCTTCGAGCTGTTCACGGGTCACGGTACCGACCTTGTTCTTGTTCGGCTCACCGGAGCCGGACTTGATGCCAGCCGCCTTCTTCAGCAGGACCGCCGCGGGCGGGGTCTTGGTGATGAAGGTGAAGCTGCGGTCGGAGTAGACGGTGATCACCACCGGAGTGGGCAGACCCGGCTCAATTTCCTGGGTCGCGGCGTTGAACGCCTTGCAGAACTCCATGATGTTGACGCCGTGCTGACCCAGCGCGGGGCCCACGGGGGGACTCGGGTTGGCCTTACCAGCTGCTACCTGCAGCTTGATGTAAGCCTGTACTTTCTTGGCCATATTGGACTCCAGTTGGGTAATAGCGCCTTTCGGCTCCCCGGTGTTGCGGCCGCTGCTGCGGCCCTGCCTGCATCAGGTCGAGCGTTACTCTTTCTCGACCTGCGCGAATTCCAGCTCGACAGGGGTCGAGCGTCCGAAGATCAGCACGCTGACCTGAACGCGACTCTTGTCGTAGTTCACTTCCTCGACGACACCGTTGAAGTCGGCGAAGGGGCCATCGATGACCCGAACCGACTGCCCCGGCTCGAACAGGGTCTTGGGCTTTGGCTTGTCAGTCCCATCCTCGACCCGACGCAGGATGGCATCGGCCTCTTTCTGAGTGATGGGTGCCGGCTTCTCCTTGGTGCCACCGATGAACCCCATGACGCGCGGGGTTTCGTTGACCAGGTGCCAGGTTTCGTCATCCATTTCCATCTCGACCAGCACATAGCCGGGATAGAACTTGCGCTCGCTCTTGCGGCGCTTGCCATCACGCATCTCGACGACTTCTTCGGTTGGCACCAGAATCTCGCCGAAGCGATCCTCCATGCCAAACATCTTCACGCGCTCACCCAGTGAACGCATGACATGCTTCTCGAAGCCGGAGTAGGCGTGAATGACATACCAACGCTTGGACATGGGGGCTCCTAACCGATAACGCCGGACATCGCCCAGCCAAGAAGGGTGTCGATCAACCACAGCATCAGGCCGACCACCAGCACGGCGACCAGCACGATGACGGTAGTCTGGATGGTCTCGGGCCGCGTCGGCCACACTACGCGCTGGATCTCTTTCTTGGCGGCACGAGCCAGCTCGGCGAGGCTGCGCCCCTTGGCGGTGGTCATGGCCACCAGGGCCGCCATGACGCTCAACGCCACGACACCCAACACGCGATAGAGCAGAGCCTGGTCGGCGAAGTAGGTATTGCCTACCACGGCCAGAACCAGCAGAGTGACGACAACCGCCCACTTGAGCCCGTCGTGGCGCGACTCCTGCACCTCGGCGTTATGTTTCATGAAAACGAGACTCCTCAAGGCGCGGCAATCGAAACGTGAATTCTTACGGGAGTAAGCCAGCCTGGGGAAGACTGGCAGGCCAGGAGGGAATCGAACCCCCAACCTGCGGTTTTGGAGACCGCTGCTCTGCCAATTGAGCTACTGGCCTGTATCTGCCTTTCTCCACCCTTTGCAGGTGGCTTGCGACAGCGGGCGCCATCATAGCGAAAGCCGCTTCGCCTGGCAACCCCTCTCGCCACTTTGGATCCATCAATGGCGAGAAAGAGAAAAGGCGAGCCGTGGCTCGCCTTTCAATGTGGAGCTCATGGACGGATTTGAACCGTCGACCTCACCCTTACCAAGGGTGTGCTCTACCCCTGAGCTACATGAGCCTAACCTTTGCACCCGAAGATGCTGGAGCGGGCAGCGGGGATCGAACCCGCATCATCAGCTTGGAAGGCTGAGGTTCTACCATTGAACTATGCCCGCCTACCCACTCTTGCGACCTCGATGACCAATCGCATCATCGCTGCCTGATTCTGGTGGAGGGGGAAGGATTCGAACCTTCGAAGCTTTCGCGGCAGATTTACAGTCTGCTCCCTTTGGCCACTCGGGAACCCCTCCAACTGGCGGCCTATTCTACCAGCGCCATTCCGAATGTCAAGCCATTGTTTTACCAGTAGCTTTTAGTATCTAGAGCGACTCGTGACGCCGCCGCCCTTCTCTTCGGAACGCGGCGCATTGTGTCAAAGCAGCATGGAGAATGCAAGCCCGGCACGAATCTTTTCCAGTGCCACCGGCGATGGAACGCACGGGGCACCCGCCATTCGCCCTGCCCGCTCGGCAGCCGTCAGCGGGAAGCATGCCTCGAGTCCGCCATAGACCATATCGGGCCAGACGGCGTGGGGCACCTGGAGTCCACGAGCCACCACCCGCGCATCGCCGCCGGTCAGCATCAGCGGCAACGCAACTCCTTCGCTATCGCACACCTCGGCATAGACACGATTGATCGCGCTGACCGCCGCCATGTAGATGCCATGATTGACCGCCTCCACCGTACGCTTTCCGGGCACCAACAGCTCTTCCGGCTCACTGTCGGGATCGATGGCCACGTTACGGGTACCAAGCTTGAGGCTCTCCTTCATCAGCCTCAGCCCCGGCAGGATATACCCACCCAGGTGGCGCCCCCCCGGCAGCACGAAATCGATGGTGATGGCACTGCCACAGTCCACGGCACAACAGGCGCCAACCTGCTGGTAACCCGCCAGCACTCCCAGCCAGCGATCGACCCCGAGCCGCTCGGGCTCCTCATAGCCATTGGTGACACCCAGGGCCTCGGGGGTGGAGCTGGCCACATAAACGGCCCCCACGCGCTGACGCAGCAGCTGGACGGTCTCCTCGAGCACCGCTCGCCTCGCGACGCTGGATATGCGCACCGACTCGACCACCTCGAGATTGGGAATATCGGCCCCAGGCCGCCACTCTTCTCGCGTCCATACCGCCCCTCGAGACCGGATCTCGCTGGTATCGACATCCTTGAGGCGCCACTTGGAGAGCGTGTTGCCGATATCGAGGTCGAGAATCATGAGCGCACACGCAGACTGATCTCGCCACCCGCCAGGTAGCGTCGCTCTCCACCCTGAACCACCACCAGGTTGCCGGAGGCATCCACCTCCTCGACCAGCGCCACCTCCCGCGCATTGCCGCTCAACACGTCCACCTCACGGCCGGCGAAGGCGTGTCGGGCGTTCCAGGCATCGCGCCATGGGGCAAACCCCTCACGCTCGAACTCCGCCACCAGGGGAAGCAGCGCCTCCAGCAGGTCGACTGCCAGTGCGTTGCGGGATACCCCGGTGACCTGATCCTCGACAGCCGCGGCCGGCTGTCCCAGGGAGCCGCGGAACGCATCGCTCAGGGAAAGGTTGAGCCCCATGCCGATCACCACCTCACAGGGGCCGGAGGCGTCCCCACTGACCTCCACCAGGATGCCCGCCAGCTTGCCGTAGTCACCATCCGGCCTCTTCAGCAGCACATCATTGGGCCACTTCAGTAGCGGCGAAACCCCGTGACTCTCCAGCACCCGGGCCAGGGCCACCCCTGCGGCAAGGCTCAGCCCCTCCAGGGCAGCGATGCCGGACTCGACTCGCCACCCCAGGGAGAGCATCAGGCTCTTACCCCAGGGGGTGTTCCAGGCCCGCCCACGGCGACCGCGCCCGGCGCTCTGCTGCTCCACCAGGCAGACTTCACCGTGCCCCGCCCCATGATCGAAGCGTTCACGCAGAAAGGCATTGGAGGAGGGAAGGGTTTCCTCGACGATCAGGCGAGTCAGATGGCCTCGTGCCTGACGAGAGAGACCAGCGATGATGCGCGGCCCATCCAGAAGCTCCAGGGGTTCGGCAAGCCGATACCCCTGCCCTTTCACCGCCTCCATGCTGATGCCCAGAGACTCGAGCTTGCGCAACTGCTTCCATACCGCAGCGCGCGATACACCGAACTGCTCACCGAGCTGCTCGCCCGAATGGAACTCGCCGTCGCCAAGAAGGCGTATGAGGTCACCGATGGTCATGCCAGGGATCCCGGACCGAAAAGATCCCATTCTATCGGATGCAGCGCACCCCCGGAAACGCGACGCATCGGAAAGCCTGCCTGCAAACGAAAAAAGCCCGAGCTCATGATGAGCTCGGGGCTTTTTCCGGTAAGTGCCTGGAGATATTCCGGCCGTTGTTCCGGGCGCCGAGCTCCGATGAGCGGCGCCTCGATGGCCGGCATTCGGGACGCTGCATGGGCAGCGTCCTGCCATGAAAAAAACCCGAGCAACTGAATGCCCGGGGTTTTCTCGGTATAAGTGCCTGACGATGACTTGGCCGGCACTCCGGGACGCTCCATGGGGA
>NZ_JADNRL010000025.1:0-59124 GCF_015595025.1 Halomonas sp. KAO | reverse complement strand
GACGGCCCGGAAGAGCGAGTTCGTAATGGTCGCCACTGCGAGCGAGACGATAACCGAGCCGCGAGAGCATCAGCTGGTCGGCCATCTGCAGCTGGGCCACCTCGACACGCAGTGGCCTGCCCTCGGCACTGGCGGCCTCGGCGACCAGCGTCAGCAGACGCGAGCCGACGCCCCGGCGCCGAGTCGGCTTGCGCACGCAGAAGTGCGACAGCCACCAGGCCTCACCGTCATCCTGCAGCGCCATGGCGCCGATCAGGCGGTCATTGAAGCGGGCACACAGGAAGGCGCCCCCCGAGCTCAGGTGCTCTTCGATAAAGACGTCAGGGGGAGCCGGCAGACGCTCGGCGGGCGCGTCGGCATAGATTCGGGCCAGGTCGGTTCGGGCCTGGGCGTCCACGTCACAGGTGCCCCGGTCGACGGGGTGCAGTGTCACCGGCATAGCTGGTCTCCTGGGCCGGGGCAGCGTGGTTCGCCGCCGCGGAGGGGGCATTGTAGCGGATGGGGTCGGCGATTCTCTATAATGGCAGTTTTCCGGTGACGGGCGAGCCCCGCTGCCACCCTGTTTCCGCGGGCCGCCACCATCGGCAGCCCGCCTCGACATGCGCCCAGGCGCTGGAGTTGCCTCAATGTCCGAGCGTATCGCCACGGTCAGCCGTGACACCCAGGAGACCCGCATCAGCGTCACCATCAACCTCGATGGAAGCGGCAAGCTGACCTGCGAGACCGGCGTGCCCTTCCTCGATCACATGCTCGACCAGGTAGCCCGTCATGGCCTGGTCGACCTCGACATCAAGGCCGATGGTGACCTGCATATCGATGACCACCACACCGTCGAGGACCTGGGCATCACCCTCGGCCAGGCCTTCGCCAGGGCCATCGGTGACAAGCGCGGCATTCGCCGCTACGGCCACGCCTACGTGCCACTCGACGAGTCGCTTTCCCGGGTGGTCATCGATTTCTCGGGGCGCGCCGGCCTGTTCATGGACGTGGAGTTCACTCGCGCCGCCGTGGGCAGCCTCGACACCCAGCTGTTCTGGGAGTTCTTCCAGGGCTTCGTCAACCACGCCATGGTCACCCTGCATATCGACAACCTGAAGGGGTTCAACGCCCACCATCAGGCGGAGACCATCTTCAAGGCCTTTGGCCGTGCCCTGCGCATGGCCCTGGAGCCCGATCCGCGCATGGCCGGCCAGATGCCTTCCACCAAGGGCAGCCTGTGAGCCCCACGCACCACCCCACGAGGAGCGCCCCATGACCATTGCCGTCATCGATTACGGAATGGGCAACCTGCATTCCGTCGCCAAGGCACTGGAACACGTCACCCACGAGAACGTGGTGGTCACCCGCGACCCGCGCCGCATCCTCGGCGCCACCCGCCTGGTGCTGCCCGGCCAGGGTGCCATTCGCGACTGTATCGGTGAGCTGGAGAAGACCGAGCTGCGTGGCCTGGTGGAGGAGCTGCTGGCCAGCCAGGAGAAGCCGCTGCTGGGCATCTGCGTGGGCCAGCAGATGCTGCTCGACCACAGCGAGGAGAACGGTGGCATCGACTGCCTGGGCTTCCTCGGCGGTGAGGTAAAGCGTTTTCCCGCCGACATGCGCGATGGCCTGAACCAGCGCCTCAAGGTCCCCCATATGGGCTGGAACCTGGTTCACCAGCAGCGCGAGCATCCGCTGTGGGAGGGCATCGATCAGGACGAGCACTTCTACTTCGTGCACAGCTACTATGTGGCGGCCAGTGACGATGCCACGGTGTTCGGCACCACCGACTACGGCCGCACCCAGGCCCATGTGGCCATCGGCCGCGATGCCACCTTCGCCGTGCAGTTCCATCCCGAGAAGAGCTCGCGGGCCGGCCTCAGGCTGCTCGAGAACTTTATTCACTGGGCGCCCTAAGCCGCGCCAGGATCAACCGAGCGCCCCCAGCGGCGCCCGGCCCCGAATCCACAGGAGCCTGACATGCTGGTAATTCCCGCTATCGATCTCAAGGATGGTCAGTGCGTACGCCTCAAGCAGGGCCGCATGGACGATTCCACCACCTATGGCGATGACCCGGTGGCCATGGCCGAACGCTGGGTCGCCGCCGGCGCTCGTCGCCTGCACCTGGTGGACCTCAACGGCGCCTTCGAGGGCAAGCCGGTCAACGGCGAGGCGGTCACCGCCATCGCCCGGCGCTACCCCGACCTGCCGATCCAGATCGGCGGTGGCATCCGCTCCGCCGAGACCATCGAGCACTACCTCGCGGCCGGGGTCAGCTACGTGATCATCGGCACCAAGGCGGTCAAGGAGCCCGAGTTCGTCGGCGAGATGTGTCGCGCCTTCCCGGGCCACGTGATCGTCGGCCTCGACGCCCGCGACGGCTTCGTGGCCACCGATGGCTGGGCCGAGGTCTCCGAGGTCAAGGCCGTTGACCTGGCGAAGCGCTTTGCCGACGACGGCGTCTCGAGCATCGTCTACACCGATATCGCCCGGGACGGCATGCTGAATGGTGTCAATGTCGAGGCGACCGCGGCGCTTGCCCGCGACGGCGGGCTGCCGGTGATCGCCTCGGGCGGGGTGACCAACCTCGATGACCTGCGCGCCCTGGTAGCCGCCCGGGAGCCGGGCATCCTGGGCGCCATCACCGGGCGCGCCATCTACGAGGACACCCTGGACCTGGCCGAGGGTCAGCGGCTGTGCGACGAACTCGCCGGAAAAGGGAGCTGAACATGGGCCTCGCGAAACGCATCATCCCCTGTCTCGACGTCGACGCCGGCCGCGTGGTCAAGGGCGTCAACTTCATCGGCATCCGCGACGCCGGCGATCCGGTGGAGATCGCCCAGCGCTACAACCAGCAGGGCGCCGATGAGATCACCTTCCTCGACATCACCGCCAGCCACGAGGACCGCGACACCACCGTGGAGATGGTCGAGCGCATCGCCGGCGAGGTGTTCATCCCGCTGACCGTGGGCGGTGGCATTCGCAGCTGCGATGATATCCGCACCATGCTCAACGCCGGTGCCGACAAGGTCTCCATCAACACCGCCGCGGTCACCAACCCCGAGTTCGTTCGCGAGGCCAGCGAGCGCTTCGGCAGTCAGTGCATCGTGGTGGCCATCGATGCCAAGCGGGTTTCCGCCGAGGGCGAGGCGCCGCGCTGGGAGATCTTCACCCACGGCGGGCGCCGCCCCACCGGCCTGGATGCCGTGGAGTGGGCGAAGAAGATGGTGGAGTACGGCGCCGGCGAGCTGCTGCTGACCAGCATGGATCGCGACGGCACCAAGGCCGGCTTCGACCTGGGGGTGACCCGCGCCATCGCCGACGCCGTCAGCGTGCCGGTGATCGCCTCCGGCGGGGTCGGCACCCTCGACCACCTGGTGGAGGGCGTACGCGAAGGGGGAGCCGATGCGGTGCTCGCCGCCAGCATCTTCCACTTCGGCGAGTACACCATTCCCGAGGCCAAGCGCTATATGGCCGAGCGCGGCATAGAAATGCGCCTATAAGCCAGCCGGCGTCAGTCGGCCGACAGGCCGAGATTACTGACGCCCTCGTTGTGCCCCAGGCGGCGCAGGGCCTTGAGGGCGTCGCGATCCAGCACGCCCTCCTCCACCGCCTCCAGTGCCGCATCCTGGAAGTCATTCTCGTCTTCCATCAGCGGATGCTCGCGCACCAGCGCCGACAGGCGCTCGCCATCCTCCTCACCTTCGGTCAGCTCGATAAAGGCCCGCACGCCACCCCGCGAGGCGCGACTGACCTCCAGCACCGCTTCCGGCGCCTCGCCCTGCAGGGTGTCGAGCAGCGCCGAGAGAGCCGCCACCGTTTCGGTGGCACGCCGAGCCCCGAAGCTGTCATCACCCTCCGGCGGGGCCAGCTCGGCCAGCTTCTCGGCCTGTCGCTCGAAGTCGATCCTGGCCCCGGCAATCGCCAGTCGCTCCCACACCAGATCGAGAATGGCGCGCAGCCCCGTCGGGTTGCCCTGGCCGGCCGTCTGGGCATAGAGCGCATAGTTGGGCAGCAGTCGCTCGCACAGCGCCGCCATAAAGGCCTGCTGGCGGCGCGGCTCGAGGGCCTGCAGACGCTGAAAGAAACCGCTCATGGACTCTCCTTGGGCTTACATTATCAAAATCTCGCTGAACCACGAGGGGCGTCGGGGACAGGTCGCAGAGGAGGTCCTACGCCAGGGATGGCGTCGGTAGCGCCCAGGGACGGGTTCACAGCGCCTCCCCGATGGTCCGACACTTCGGGGCCTGTCCCCGAGAAAGCCCCGTTTGAGCGATATAACTCACGGCCACATTCGCTCCGCCGGAGCACGACCCCGGGCATCCAGCAGCACCCCCTCGGCGGCCAGGCGCTCGCGCTGCTCCGCGGCACCCGGATGGTCGGCCAGCCGGCGCGAGGCGGTGATGATGCGATACCAGGGCAGCGCGTGCCCCTCGGGCAGTTCGCGCAGGGCGCGGGCCACCAGCCGTGGCGTGGCACCCTCGGCCATGGCGGCGATGCGCCCATAGGTGGTCACCCGGCCGTGGGGAATCTCGGCGATCACGGTCAGGACCTGCTCTCTCCAGCTAGCCTGCATGTTGCCTCCGTCCGACGCCCCAACACCCTCTGCCTGGACAGGGCTCCCCATGCCCTGTTCCCGCTCTGCCTTTCCCGTCCTGCCTTGCCCTCTCCGCTACTGCGCCGACCACTCCCGCGCGAACGCAAGGCAGCTCTCCCAGTCGCCCACATGCAGAAAGTCGCCCGGGTCGCGCTTCTCCAGCTGGTGACGATACATGGGGTCATAGTATTCGGTCAGCAGTGGCGCCAGCCACGCCTCGTGGGCCTGGGAGTTGCCCCGCTCATGCTCGCGAAAGGCCAGCTCCTGGAGCCGTTGCAGCCGAGCCAGGCGCGCGCTGCCGAGGCGCTTGCGCAGCTTGGCCAGGGACTCCACCAGCTGCTTGCGCATCAGGGCCCAGCCCAGCCACTCGCCGAACTGTCGGTGATAGACCGACCACAGCGCCTCGATATAGTCACGGTGGATCTGCGCCAGACGCCAGTCCAGGGGCATCTCCACGCGTATCCGCGGGGCACGCTGCATCCCCTCCCAGAAGGCCTGGGGCAGGTTGGAGCCACCGATATGGCGAGACTCATCCTCCACCACCAGCGGGCCCGGCAGCGCCAGCAGGCGCAGACCCATGGCGTGCTCGAAGTCGATCTGGCTGGGAGCCTGCAGAGGGTGGCGGCCAAAGGCCGAGCCCTTGTGACGCGCGCACCCCTCCAGGTCCAGGCCGTTGTCCAGCGCCAGCACCAGATCGGTCTTGGCGCAGCCGGTGAGCCCGCCCACCACCAACAGCGGCTGCTCGGCGGCGGCATCGATGCGGGCACAGAGCGCCTGGCGCATCGCCTTCCAGCCGCCGCGGATACGTGGCCGGGTGATACCCGCCTCACGGATCCACTGCTGGGCGATCTGCGAGCGCAGGCCGCCACGAAAGCAGTAGACGATGGCATCGGGGTGCCGCTCGAGCTCCGCCTTCCAGGCCGCGACCCGGGCCGCCCTGACCTCGCCGCAGACCAGTCGCTCACCCAGGGCGATGGCCGCCGCCTGGCCACGCTGCTTGTATTCGATACCGACGAGGCGCCGCTCCTCGTTATCCATCAACGGCAGGTTGACCGCCCCGGGCAGGGCCCCCTGAATGAACTCCACGGGGGCACGCACATCGATAAGCCGCCGCCCCTCGCTCAGCAGCCCCGGGTCGGGGTCGACCAGCGGCAGCTCTCTCATCCACGCACCTCGATGCGCGCCGGGCCGCTGGCCTCGACGATCTCGCCGAAGGGCGCGAGAGTCAGGCCATGCTCACGGCCGATGCGCTCGACATCATCCTCCCAGGCCGGGTCCACGGCCAGCAGCAGGCCGCCGGAGGTCTGGGGGTCGCACAGCCACTGCCAGTGGGCCTCATCCATCTCGGGCAGGCTCTCGCCCAGCGCCTGGCGGTTGCGCAGGGTCCCCCCGGGCACCGCCCCCTTGCGCCGGTAGGCCTCGGCCTCGGCCAGCCGCGGCAGGCGACGGAAGTCGATACGCGCCGCCACCTCGCTGGCGGCACACACCTCGGCCAGATGCCCACCGAGCCCGAAGCCGGTGACATCGGTCATGGCATGCACTCCCGCCACCCGGGCCAGGTCCACGCCGATGCGATTGGAGCGCAGCATGGTCTCCCGGGCCAGGCCCTGGTGGCCGGGTTCGATCAGCCCCTTCTTCTCCGCCGTGGTCAGCAGGCCGACCCCCAGCGGCTTGGTCAGGAACAGCAGATCACCGGGCCTGGCGCCCTTGTTGAGCTTGAGATGATCGAGCTCGACGAGCCCGTTCACCGCCAGGCCGAAGATCGGCTCCGGGGCGTCGATGGAGTGGCCTCCGGCCAGGGCCAGCCCCAGCTCGCGGCACACCGCCTGGGCACCGGCCATCACGTCGCCGGCCACCTCGGCGGGCAGCTTGTCCAGCGGCCAGCCGAGGATGCCGAGCGCCATGACCGGGGTGCCGCCCATGGCGTAGATATCGCTGATGGCATTGGTGGCGGCGATGCGTCCGAAGTCGAAGGGGTCGTCGACGATGGGCATGAAGAAGTCGGTGGTCGCGATCATGCCGCGGCCATCGCCCAGATCGTAGACGGCGGCGTCCTCGCGGCCCTGGTTGCCGACGATCAGGCGCGAGTGGCTTGCGCCGGGGCCGGCCTTGGCCAGGATGTCGTCGAGTACGTCGGGGGCGATCTTGCAGCCGCAGCCGGCGCCGTGGCTGTACTGTGTCAGGCGGATGGCGCTCATCGGTTTCTCCTCGCTATCGGTGACGGGCATTCTAACACCAGAGACCCGGCTCACAGGGCCTCGAGGGCATCGGCAAGCTTGTCCACCGCGACGACCTCCATGCCCTCCGGGGCATGCCTGGGGGCATTGGCACGCGGCACGATGGCACGGGTGAAGCCATGCTTGGCGGCCTCGACGATACGCTCCTGGCCGCTCGGCACCGGGCGGATCTCGCCGGAAAGCCCCACCTCGCCGAACACCACCAGCTCACGCGGCAGCGGGCGGCTCTGCAGGCTGGAGACCACCGCCAGCAGCACCGCCAGGTCGGCGCTGGTCTCCAGCACCTTGACCCCGCCCACCACGTTGAGGAAGACATCCTGGTCACCGGTGAACAGGCCACCGTGGCGGTGCAGCACGGCAAGCAGCATTGCCAGGCGGTTGGCGTCGAGACCCACGGCGACCCGCCGCGGATTGCCCAGTGGCGAATCATCGAGCAGTGCCTGTACCTCCACCAGGATCGGCCGGGTGCCCTCCCATACCACCATCACCAGGCTGCCCGGCGCCTGCTCCTCGGTGCGCGAGAGGAAGATGGCACTGGGGTTCTTCACCTCCTTGAGGCCGTGCTCGAGCATGGCGAAGACCCCCAGTTCGTTGACCGCGCCGAAGCGGTTCTTCTGACCGCGCAGGGTACGAAAACGCGAGTCGGCGCCCCCCTCCAGCAACAGCGAGGCGTCGATCATGTGCTCCAGCACCTTGGGGCCGGCCAGGCTGCCATCCTTGGTCACATGCCCCACCAGCAGCAGCACGGTGTTGCTCTGCTTGGCGAAGCGCGTCAGCGCCGCCGCGGATTCGCGCACCTGGGCCACGCCGCCCGGGGCCGAGGCGATATCCTCCAGGTGCATGGTCTGGATGGAGTCGATGATCAGGATCTCGGGACGCTCGCGCTCGGCCACCGCCAGCACGGTCTCGACACTGGTCTCGGCCAGCATCTTCAGCCCCCGGGTAGGCAGCTGCAGTCGGTGGGCGCGCATGGCCACCTGGGAGAGCGACTCCTCGCCGGTGACATAAATCGAGGAGCGCTCCTGGGCCAGCTTGCAGGCGGTCTGCAGCAGCAGGGTCGACTTGCCCGCCCCGGGGTGGCCGCCCAGCAGCACCGCCGAGCCGGGCACCAGGCCCCCGCCCAGTACCCGGTCGAACTCGGCGAAGGTGGAAGAGAGGCGCGGCACCTCGCTGAGATCGACATTGCCCAGGTCGACCACTTCGCGAGTCAGGGCGCCGGCATAGCCGCCACGACCGCCGCCCGTCGCTGCCGCGGCGCTCGCGCCGCCGGGCCGTGCCGGAGCGAGACGCACCTCGCTGAGGGTGTTCCATTCGCGACAGCTTCCACACTGCCCCTGCCACTTGCGGTACTCGGCGCCGCATTCGGTACAGACGAAGGCGCTCTTTGCCTTGGCCATGGCATGTCTCATCGGTGGTTGGATCGTAGAAAGCCGCTTGGGCGAGGCGCGGCATCGGCCTCAACGGCAGGGGGCGGCCAAAAGGCCGCCCCCACCGGATCACCCAGCATCACTCGCCGGCGATTACTGTCGCTTGAGCTGCAGCATCTCGCTGTTCTGGAAGCGGCGACGCTCGGGGTCGATCAGCTCCAGGGTCTGGGGATCGAGGCGCAGGAAGTAGTAGATCTGCCCCTCGCCGTCAGGAGTCAGCTCGTAGACGGTGGCATCGGGCTCACTGGCGGTGCCGGCGAGCACCTCCCAGTTGCCGGCGTAGGTCTCGTCCGGGGGGCTCTGGGGGTGGCCACGGTAAGAGGCATTGAGCTCGAAGGTGCGCTCCGCGGCAGCGGCCTGCTCATCGCCGCGCATCAGCACATCGAGGTCGATACCATCACAGTTGCGACACGGCAGAGTTCCCTGATAACGCTCTTCGTCGGGCTCCACGGCGGCGCCACCCGGGCCACCGCCGGGACCGGCGGCACACCCGGCCAGCAGCGCGAGCAGGGCCGATCCGGCGAGCAAGGTCCTGATTTGCATATACGTCCTCCTGGGCAGTGGTCGTTGCTTCGTTTGGCACGGCGGCCTGACACACAGCATAACCGCTGATAGGGCCGGCGCACAGCTTCGCAGCATCTCAGCCGCCGACACCAGCATGCACGTGGGCAAAGACCAGCGCCAGCACCACCGGCATCACCACCAGCGAACCGAGGTTACCGATCAGCACCAGCGAGGCGACCTTGTGGGGCTCCTGGCGATACTGCTCGGCCACCAGATAGTTGAGCACCGCCGGCGGCAGGGCGCCAAACACCCAGAGTGCCGCGGCCTGCAGACCGGAGAGCCCCAGCAGCCAGATCAGCGGCGCGGCGAGCACCAGCCCCGAAAGGGGGCATAGCACGGCACCCAGCAGGCCGGTCTTCCAGTCCGAGAAATCGATATCGAGCATGCGCACGCCGAGTGCGAAGAGCAGCAGCGGAATGCACACCCCGCCGAGCATGTGCAGCGCCTCCAGCAGCCAGCCCGGCAGCGCCACGCCGAACAGGTTGACCGCAAGGCCGGCAAGGGTGGCCAGCACGATGGGCAGGCGCAGGAGCCGCAGCAGTGATGAGCCGGGGCGCAACATCCAGAGCCCCACCGTGAAGTGCAGCAGCATCTCGACGATAAACAGCACCACCGCCGCGGGCAGCGCCGCTTCTCCGAAGGCCAGCAGCAGCAGGGGAATTCCCATGTTGCCGGAGTTGTTGAACATCATCGGCGGCAGGAAGGTCTTCACCTCCAGGCCCAGGTGCCTGGCCAGCGGCCACAGCAGCAGCCCGGAGCCCAGCACCACCACGGTTCCGCCCAGCGCCAGCCCCAGGTACTCCTCCAGTGGCGCCTGGCCATCGGCCAGCACGGCGAACACCAGCATGGGCACGAACAGCTCCATGTTGAGCGTATTGAGGGTAGCGATATCGGGGTTGCGCAGGCGGCCATAGAGGGTGCCACACCCGGCGATCAGAAATACCGGCAGCAGGGTGGCAAGAATCTGGGCGGTCATCACGACGTCATTGTCATCAGGGAACAGGAGCCCCAGCCTAGCACGGCTTGCGCGGCCCGGCCGGGCGGGTCACCATGCTGGTATCCCCTCCATGACCCGAGCGAGAGCGATGAGCAAGTTCTGGAGCCCCGAGGTGCGCGAGCTGACCCCCTATATCCCGGGTGAGCAGCCCCGCGAGCAGCTGATCAAGCTGAACACCAACGAGAATCCCTATCCGCCGGCCCCCGGGGTCGGCGCCGTGCTGCGCGACTTCCCCAGCGACCATCTGCGTCGCTACCCGGACCCCGAATCCCGCGCCCTGCGCGAGGCGCTGGCCGAGGAGCTCGGCGTCGAGCCACAACAGGTGTTTGTGGGCAACGGCTCCGACGAGGTGCTGGCGCTGGCCTTCCAGGCCTTCTTCCGCCAGGGACGGCCGCTCGAGATGCCGGAGATCAGCTACAGCTTCTATCCGGTCTACTGCCGCCTCTACGGCATCGAGCGCCAGGCCCTGCCGCTGGCCACCGACTGGTCGGTGGACCTCGAGGCCTTCTCGGCCACGGCCGGCGGCACCATCTTCGCCAACCCCAACGCCCCCACCGGCCACGGTCATACCCGCGAGGCCCTCGCCACCCTGCTCGAGCGCATCACCGAGTCGGTGGTGCTGGTCGACGAGGCCTACGTGGACTTCGGGGGCGAGAGTGCGGTACCGCTGGTGGAGCGCTTCCCCAACCTGCTGGTCACCGGCACCTTCTCCAAGTCCCGCAGCCTGGCCGGCCTGCGTCTGGGCTATGCGGTAGGCTCCCGGGAGCTGATCGAGGGGCTGGAGCGGGTCAAGGACTCCTTCAACTCCTATCCAATCGATAGCCTGGCCAGCGCCGTGGCCATCGCCTCCCTGGCCGATCGCGAGCACTTCGCGGCATGCCGAGGGCGAGTGATCACCACCCGTGAGCGCACCCGCGACCGCCTCGAACGGCTCGGCTTCGAGGTGCTGCCCTCCCAGGCCAACTTCCTGCTGGTACATCACCCCGAGCATGATGCCGCCCAGCTGTTCGTGGGACTGCGCAAGCGCGGCATCCTGGTTCGCCACTTCAATACCGAGGCGCTGCGTGATCATCTGCGCATCAGCATCGGTACCGAGGATGAGATGACCAGCCTCACCGAGACCCTGGAGGCCCTCTGCCAGGCACCCGCCTGAGCCCGAAAACCGGATGCCAGAAACACGAAAGCCCCACGGTGCTCAGGCACCGTGGGGCTTTTCATGGGCTCACCCGCCTAGAAGTGCGGCTTGAGCTGCTGTACCAGCGCCTTGTAGAGGCGCGGACCGGCGGCCATCAGGCGGCCATCCGCCTCCACCAGGGGCTGACCATCCGGGGTGCCCATCAGTGCGCCGGCCTCCTTGAGCAGCAGGCTGCCGACATGCAGCTCCTGCTCCTCCAGACCCAGCACGAAGGCGGCATCGGCACGACCGGAAGCGAGCTCGGCGAGGTCGAGCAGGCCGCTGCCGGTGGCGCGCTGCATCTCGACAAGCGGGCCCAGCTGCTGCACCAGGGTCAGGTAAGCGGGCAGATGGCGGCTGCGCAGGGTGGCGTCGGGCAGACCCATGGCGATGCGCGTGCCGGTCACGGCATGACGGCCAGGCACACGGATGCGCTTGCCGTTGTGCTGGGCACCACGACCCCGGCTGGCCAGATATTCATCATCGCTGAAGGGGCAGATCACCACCGCATGCTCCGCACGCCCCTTGATCAGGCAGACCAGCGACAGCGCGAAGCCGGGGGCAGCCACCTCGAGGTTGGAGTAGCCATGGAAGGGTTCGATGCGCCACAGCACATCGCGCCCCTCGCCTTCACCCTCGCGGTGAGGCGTGAATCGACCGACGACGCCGTGCTGGGGATAACCGCGGGAGAGCTGACGCACGATCAACGTCTCGGCGTTGCGCGCGGCATCTTGCAGCAGGCGCTCGAGGTTGTGCTCTTGGTGGGAGTTCTCGATGCGCTCACGGATGCGCAGGAACTGTTCTCCGGCACTGCGAGCGGCGCGCAGCGCGTATTGGACCATCGGATGCATGATCGGGCCTTGGGGAGTCGGTGGTGTTAAAGAACGGGACGTTCACTCGAAACGATGTCGCGAATCCTAGCAGAAGCGCTCGGGACGCGCCATCCACGGCGGCGCTCGCATGCTAGACTGCGCCCCTAAACTTCCTGCAGCACCGGACCCTGACCCATGCTCGAGCGCATCCGAATCGTCCTGATCGGCACCAGCCACCCCGGCAATATCGGCGCCACCGCCCGCGCCATGCACAACATGGGCCTGGCCGACCTGAGCCTGGTGGCACCACGTTGTGAGCCGATCACCGCCGAGAGCGTATCGCGCGCCTCGGGTGCCGATCATCTGGTACACGCCGCCCGAGTGGTCGACACCCTGGAGGAGGCCGTCGCCGACTGCACCCTGACGGTAGGCGCCAGCGCCCGTTCGCGCACCCTCCCCTGGCCGATGCTCTCGCCACGAGAGGTGGGTGACCGCCTGCCCGGGGAGCTGGTCGAGCCAGATGCCCGGGTAGCGCTGGTATTCGGTCGCGAGGACAGCGGCCTGACCAATGCCGAGCTGCAGCGCTGTCATGCTCATGTGCACATCCCCACCAACCCCGACTTCAGCTCGCTGAACCTGGCCGCGGCGGTGCAGGTGCTCGCCTATGAATGCCGCCAGGCCTGGCTGACGAGTGAGCCCGCCGATACCGATGAGCCCACGAGCCCCGACCAGGTCCTGGCCAGCCATGCCGAGCTCGAGCACTACTTTGCCCACCTGGAGCGCACTCTCGTCGCCATCGGTTTCCATGACCCGGCCAGGCCTCGCCAGCTGATGGCCCGGCTGCGCCGCTTTACCCTTCGGGCCCGCCCCGAGCGCATGGAGCTCAATATCCTGCGCGGCATCCTCACGGAGACCGAGAAGCTCGCCCCGCCACGCGATGACTGAAAAGGCAAAGCACCGGTGAAAAGCCCCAGCGCGATCGCAGTTACCAACACGGTGATCGTGAAAGGCGCCGGGGACAGGTCGCAGAGGGGGTCCGAGGACCAGGGGGTGAGGAGCACGGCTCCGAACGGGCTGGCCATGGATGGCCAGCACCGGACCTGCAAGCGGAGCGGGACGCGAGAGCGCCGCAGGGCCGAGGTAGCCTACAGGGAAGTACTCGTAGCGCCCCTCGACGGCCTGTCGCCGGAACAGCCTTAAGCGCAGCTGCCATCTACGATAGCCCTGCGAAAAACCCCGATCCGCCTTGAAGGCCTTCACCGGCGCCCCCACACTAAAATGACCATCCGCGGCGGCTGCCGCCCTGCCCATCCAAGCCCAAGGACCGCTGCATGTTTCAACGCCTGCGTGAGGACATCAACAGCGTTTTCGACCGTGACCCGGCGGCGCGCAACTTCCTCGAAGTGCTGACCAACTACCCGGGCCTGCACGCCCTGCTGCTCCATCGCCTGAGCCATCGCCTGTGGCGCGCCAACCTGCGCTGGCTGGCCCGCAGCCTCTCCACCTTCTCGCGCTGGCTCACCGGCATCGAGATCCACCCGGGGGCCACCATCGGTCGGCGCTTCTTCATCGACCACGGCATGGGCGTGGTGATCGGCGAGACCGCCAGGGTGGGCGACGACGTCACCCTCTACCAGGGAGTGACCCTGGGCGGCACCAGCTGGAACAAGGGCAAGCGCCACCCCACCCTGGAGGATGGCGTGATCGTCGGTGCCGGCGCCAAGATCCTCGGCCCCTTCAGCGTCGGCACCGGCGCCAAGATCGGCTCCAACGCCGTGGTTACCAAGGAGGTACCGGCCGGCGCCACCGTGGTGGGCATACCCGGCAAGATCGTCAAGCGCGAGGAGCCGGATACCGCCGACACCCTGGACGTCGATCCGGGTCGCCGCGAGGCGATTCGTCGCAAGTTTGGCTTCGACGCCTACGGGGTCAGCGAGGATATGCCCGACCCGGTGGCGCGCTCCATCCAGGCGATGCTCGATCATATGCACGCCGTGGATGAGCGTCTCGAGCGCATGTGCCAGACCCTGCGCAAGGTCGACGCCAGCTACCGTGCCGGGGAGATGCCCGAGCTGCGCGACGAGGACTTCGCCGAGGTACTCGACGACCCCTGCAAGACCCCCGAGAAGGCCCCTGCCTCCGAAGACAGGCGCGATCGGGCCGACGAAGGGGCCGGCACGAATGGTTGACCTTGTCACTCGGTCTTTCCCATAATGCCGTTTCGACCCGCGCGCTCCCCAGCGAGCCGATGATGACCCAACGCCGCTCCGGCGGTGCCGAGGACGCCATGCGCCTGACCACCAAGGGACGCTACGCCGTCACCGCCATGCTCGACCTGGCCATGAATGCCCATAGCGGGCCCATCTGCCTGGCCGATATCTCACGGCGCCAGGAGATCTCGCTCTCCTACCTCGAGCAACTGTTCGCTCGCCTGCGCCGCGGCGGACTGGTGAAGAGCGTGCGCGGCCCTGGCGGCGGCTATCTGCTGGCCCAGGAGCCGGAAGCGATCTCCGTGGCCCGGGTGATCGACGCCGTGGATGAGTCGGTGGATGCCACCAGATGCGGTGGCCTTTCCGACTGCCAGCAGGGGGATACCTGCCTTACTCACCATCTGTGGTGCGAGCTGTCGGAACATATCCACGGCTTCCTGGACGGCGTCACCCTCGGCCAGCTGGCCGACCGCCAGGAGATCCAGCGGATCGCCGGCCGTCAACGTCGTCGCCTCGATGGTGACGGCATCCTCGCCTCGGCGACGTGATCGCCAGGCCGAACTCGAGACTATCCGAGGCCATGACCACACCCGTCTATCTCGACTACGCCGCCACCACCCCCGTCGACCCCCGAGTCGCCGAGCTGATGGCGCGCCACCTGACCCTCGATGGCATCTTCGCCAACCCCGCCTCGCGCAGCCATATGCTGGGCTGGCAGGCCGAGCAGGCGGTAGAGAATGCCCGTCGTCAGGTGGCCGACTTGATCGGCGCCGACCCTCGCGAGATCGTCTGGACCAGCGGCGCCACCGAGGCCGACAACCTGGCCCTGACCGGCTTCCTGCGTGCCAACCGCCACCGCGGCCGCCACCTGATCACCTCGGTGATCGAGCACAAGGCGGTGGTGGATACCGCCCACGCCCTGGAGGCCGAGGGCTTCGACGTCACCTGGTTGACGCCGGCCCACGACGGCCGAATCAGCCCGGCACAGCTGCGTGAGGCGATGCGCGAGGACACCGTGCTGGTATCGCTGATGGCGGTGAACAACGAGCTGGGAGTGATCCACGACCTGGCGGCCCTGAGCGAGGTGGCCCACGCCGGCGGCGCCGCCTTCCACGTCGATGCCGCCCAGGCGGTAGGCCGCCTGGAGCTCGATGTACAGCGCCTCGGCATCGACCTGATGTCGCTCTCCGGGCACAAGGCCTACGGACCCAAGGGCGTCGGCGCCCTCTATGTGAGGCGCCACCCCGATATTCGACTGGAGGCGTTGATTCACGGCGGCGGCCACGAGCGTGGCATGCGCTCCGGCACCCTGCCGACCCACCAGATCGTCGGCATGGGCGAGGCCTTCGCCCTCGCCGGCACCGAGGGTGCCGCCGACCAGGCGCGCATCGAGTCGCTGCGCGACCGCTTGCTCGACGGGCTCGCCGACCTCGACGGCATCCACTGCAACACTGCACTGGAAGCCTCCGTGCCCAATATTCTCAATCTGGCCTTCACGGGCGTGGAGGGCGAGTCGCTATTGATGGCACTGCGCGATATCGCCCTCTCCACCGGCTCGGCATGCAACTCGGCGAGCGTGGAGCCATCCTATGTACTGAAGGGCATCGGGCTACCGCGGGCGCTGGCGCTCGCCTCGCTGCGCTTCAGCTTCGGACGCTTCACTACCGAGGCCGACATCGACCGGGCCCTGGAGGCCTTGCGCCACGCCCTGATCGGCCTGCGCCGCCAGGCCAGATGACGCGCTCATGACTGGCGCACCCCCTGCAACAGCATTCACAACAGGAGAGAGACCCATGTCGCATCTCACCATCACCGACGCCGCCGCCGAGCAGATTCGTCGGGTACTCGACGAGCGCGGCCAGGGCCTTGGACTGCGTGTGTCGGTCAAGCCCAGTGGCTGTTCCGGCTACAGCTACGTGCTCGACTTCGCCGACGAGGCGGCCAATGACGACACCTGCTTCGAGGAGCATGGGGTCAAGGTCTTCGTCGCGCCCGACGCCCTGGAGATGCTCGATGGCAGCGAGGTCGACTACGTCAACGAGGGGCTCAACCGCTATTTCCGCTTCAATAACCCCAACGTCAAGGATGAATGCGGCTGCGGTGAGAGCTTCACCGTCTAGGCCTGTCACCGAAACGACCTCGACCGGTTCGACCAGCGGCTGACCACCCAGAGGCGGCGACGATTGTTCAACGCCGCCCCGGGACGCTATAATCCCGCCCAGTCGGCGCACCGCCGAACCACCGGACGCCGAGCCGCATCACCCGATTCACCGCGCCGCCCTGCTTGCCGCAAGCCAGAGGGCGGCGCGGCGCTATCCATCGATATCCATCACCCCTACTGGAGACAAGCCCATGGCTACCCAGCGCACCCTGTCCATCATCAAGCCCGACGCCGTCGCCAAGAACGCCATCGGCGAGATCATCTCCCGCTTCGAGAAGGCCGGCCTTCAGGTCGTGGCCGCCAAGATGCTCAAGCTGGACGACGACAAGGCCGGCGGCTTCTACGCCGAGCACAAGGAGCGCCCCTTCTTCAAGGATCTGGTCGGCTTCATGACCTCCGGCCCGGTGGTCGTGCAGGTGCTCGAGGGCGACGACGCCATCGCCAAGAACCGTGAGCTGATGGGTGCCACCAACCCCAAGGAAGCCGCGCCGGGCACCATCCGCGCCGACTTCGCCGAGACCATCGACGCCAATGCCGTGCACGGCTCCGACTCCCCCGAGTCCGCCGAGCGCGAGATCGCCTACTTCTTCGGCGCCGACGAGATCTGCCCGCGCTGATCGAGACTCCGGGCGGGGCCCTGTCCCCGCCTCCCCTGCGCTCCCCCTTCCCCGACCCGCTGAACGCCATGACCGCTGAAACCGCACCCCAGAAGACCAACCTGCTCGGCATGTCCCGCCAGGAGATGGAGGCCTTCTTCCTCTCCATCGGCGAGAAGAAGTTTCGCGCCGCCCAGGTAATGAAGTGGATCCACCACGAGGGCTGTGATGACTTCGCGGCCATGACCAACCTTTCCAAGGCGCTGCGTGAAAGGCTCGCCGAGGTGGCCGAGATTCGCGGCCCCGGCGTGGTCTACGAGGGCACCTCCAACGATGGAACCCGCAAGTGGGTGCTGGAGGTCGAGGACGGCAGCTACGTGGAAACGGTGCTGATCCCTGCCGATAACGGCAAGCGCCGCACCCTGTGTGTCTCTTCCCAGGTGGGCTGCTCGCTGGACTGCAGCTTCTGCTCCACCGGCAAGCAGGGCTTCCAGCGCAATCTCAGCGCCGCCGAGATCATCGGCCAGGTCTGGGTGGCCCAGCGCAGTGTGGGCCCGCGCAGGGATACCGCCAACCGTCCGGTCACCAACGTGGTGATGATGGGCATGGGCGAACCCCTGCTGAACTACGACAACGTCGTGCCGGCCATGAAGCTGATGCTCGACGATGACGGTTACGGCCTCTCCAAGCGCCGTGTCACGCTCTCCACCTCCGGCGTGGTGCCGATGCTCGACAAGCTCGGCGACGAGCTCGACGTGAGCCTGGCCATCTCGCTGCACGCTGCCAACGACGAGCTGCGCAACGAACTGGTGCCGCTCAACCGCAAGTACAACATTCGCACCCTGCTGGATGCCTGCCAGCGCTATCTGGCCAAGTGCGACGACACCCGCGTGGTCACCATCGAATACACGGTGATCAAGGGGGTCAACGACCAGCAGGGGCACGCCCGCCAGCTCGCCGAGCTGCTGCGTGAGCTGCCATGCAAGATCAACCTGATCCCTTTCAACCCCTTCCCCCATTCGGGCTACGAGACACCGTCACGCAACCAAGTGGTGCGTTTCCAGCAGTGGCTCTATGAGCTGGGCTACACCGCGCCGATCCGCTCTCCGCGGGGCGACGACATCGATGCGGCCTGTGGTCAGCTGGTGGGCCGGGTGAAGGACCGTACCCGTCGGCACGAGCGCTATATCAAGTCGATCCAGCTCGACGCCGACTGAAGGGGCCACCTTGACTTCAACCGGGCACAACGCTTTGATGGGTCCCTGCCTCCCTCCGGCTTCCGTCAGTCCGCGGCACACCGCCGGTGGGAGCCTGTCGATCCTGGGGAGGAGTTCATGATACGCCGCCCACGCCTCACCGGAAGCTCGCTGCTGCCTCTGGCCGCCCTGCTGGGCAGCCTGTGGCTGGCCGGCTGCGCCACCCAGTCACAGGGGATCGCCTCCGCGGAGAGCGAGACCAGCCCGGCCGACGCCTACACCCAGCTCGGCGTCGCCTATCTGGAGCGCAACAACCTGCGGCGCGCCATGGGGGCACTGGACCGGGCGCTGGAGATCGCTCCCGATGATCCCGAGGCGCTGCAGGCCATGGCCATGGTCTATCAGCGCCAGGGCGAAGAGACGCTGGCCGACGAGACCTTCCGCCGGGCGCTGATGGCCGACGCCGACTTCACCCGGGCTCGCAACAACTATGCGGCGTTCCTCTACGCGCGCGGTCGCGTGCGTGAGGCCTGTGAACAGCTCGAGCGAGCCTCGAAGGATGCCCAGTACCCCAACCGAGCCCAGCTGTTCGCCAACCTCGGGCAGTGTCATCGTGAGCTCGGCGAGGTGCAGGAGGCGCGGCAGAACCTGCTCCGTGCCCAGGAGATCGACCCACGCGCTCCGCGCAGCTACTTCACCCTGGCCGAACTGGAGTACGCCGAGAACCAACTGCCCCAGGCACGAGCACAGATCGAGGCCTTCATGCGCCTGGCCGGCCCGCGCCCTGAAGCGCTGAGGCTGGCCGGCGACATCGCCAGGGCCCAGGGCGACGGCACCACTGCCGCCTTCTATACCCAACAGCTGGAGGGGCGTGGCACCACGCCCTGACCCGAGAACGCCACCAAGGATGCGCCGCCATGAGCGACCCCCATGAACAGGACCTGCATGCTGATGCCACGGCCTCGCCCGGCGAGCAGCTGCGGCGTGAACGCGAGAGTCAGGGCCTTTCCCTCTCCGAGGTGGCCGGTGCGCTCAACCTGAGGCCGGCGGTGATCCGTGGCCTCGAGGAGGACAGCTACGAGGAGGTGCCGATCGCCACCTATCGGCGCGGCTACCTGCGCGCCTATGCGCACCTGCTCGGAATCGACGATACCCCGGTCCTGGAGGCCTATCGCGCCCGCTTCGGCAGACATGACGCCGCCCAGCGCCAGGTCACACCGGTTCAGATCAGCAAGCCCCCCTCTCGTCTGGGCGCCTGGCTGTTTCGGCTGGTCTCCCTGCTGGTTCTGGCCGGCCTGATCGGCCTGACCCTGATGTGGTGGCAGAGCCGCGGCGGGGGCGAGCCGCCGAGCATCGGCGAGAGCGACCCGGTTGCCGTCGACCGGCTCGATGGTACCGCCAGCGTGACCGAATCCGAGACGTTGGCCACTGCCGAACCGGACAGCCTGCCGCCGCTGCCCGACGAGACTGCGGCGGCGGGGCAGGCCCCTGCCGAGAGCCCCACCGAGGCCGCCGAAGGTACCTTGCAGGAGAGCAGCGCCTCCTCGGTCACGCCGGATCGGGATATCGAGGAACTCGCCGACGCCGAGACACAGGAGCCGACCAGCGCCGAAGCCACTGGCGAGCCGGAGGCAGACGCCGACTCCACCGCCGGCAGCGAGCCGAGTGCTGCGCCGGCCGATGCCGGCCGCCTGGTGTTTACCTTCAACGAGCAGTCATGGACCGAGGTCTTCGACGCCACCAACCAGCGCGTCTTCGTTGGCCTGCAGGAACCCGGCACCACGGCCACCGTCGAAGGCGAGCCGCCCTTCCGCCTTACCGTGGGCAACGCTTCCGGTGTCGAGCTGGTCTGGCAGGGCGAAAGCATAGACCTCGCCGAGCGCGCCGGTGCCAGCAATGTCGCCCGCTTCACCCTGGGAGAATGATTCCGTCACCATGCACGCACAATCCCCTATCGTCCGTCGCAAGTCACGCCAGATCCACGTCGGCAGGGTAGCCGTCGGGGGCGATGCCCCCATCTCGGTGCAGAGCATGACCAATACCGACACCCTGGATGTGGCCGCCACCGTGGCGCAGATCCGCCAGCTCGAGACCGCCGGTGCCGATATCGTGCGCGTCTCGGTACCCGACATGGAGGCCGCCGAGGCCTTCGGTCGCATCAAGCGCGAGGTCGAGGTACCGCTGGTCGCCGACATCCACTTCGACTACAAGATCGCCCTGCGCGTCGCCGAGCTGGGCGTCGATTGCCTGCGTATCAACCCCGGCAATATCGGCCGCGAGGATCGCGTACGCGCGGTTGTCTCGGCGGCCCGCGATAACGGCATCCCGATCCGCATCGGCGTCAACGCCGGCTCGCTGGAGAAGGACCTGCAGAAGAAGTATGGCGAGCCCACGCCGGCGGCCCTGGTCGAGTCGGCCATGCGTCATATCGACCACCTCGAGCGCCTCGACTTCCCGGACTTCAAGGTCAGCGTCAAGGCCTCCGACGTCTTCATGGCGGTGGCCGCCTACCGTGATCTGGCCACGCGCATCGAGCAGCCGCTGCACCTCGGCATCACCGAGGCCGGTGGACTGCGCTCGGGCACCGTCAAGTCGTCGATTGGCCTTGGCATGCTGCTGATGGACGGCATCGGCGACACCATCCGCGTGTCGCTCGCCGCCGACCCGGTAGAGGAGATCAAGGTCGGCTTCGACATGCTCAAGAGCCTGCGCCTGCGCTCCAAGGGCATCAACTTCATCGCCTGCCCCAGCTGCTCGCGCCAGAACTTCGATGTTATCGGCACCATGAATGCCCTGGAGGAGCGCCTCGAGGACATCATGACGCCCCTCGATGTGTCGGTGATCGGCTGCGTGGTCAACGGCCCGGGCGAGGCCAAGGAGACCGATATCGGCCTCACCGGCGGCTCCCCGGCCAACCTCGTCTATATCGACGGCAAGCCGGCTTCCAAGCTGCGCAACGACCACCTGGTCGACGACCTCGAGCGATTGATCCGCGACAAGGTGCGCGAGAAAGAGCAGACCGAACAGGACGTGATCGCCCGCGACGCCTGAGTCGCCGGCATCCATCAAGGAGCCACCGTTGAGCAAGTCCCAAGCAAGTTCCAAGGCGCCAGCCAAGAAGATCCAGGCCATTCGTGGCATGAACGACCTGCTGCCGGAGCAGTCCGCCCTGTGGCAGTACTTCGAAGGCAAGGTCCGCGATCTTATGGCCCGTTACGGCTATGCCGAGATCCGCACCCCTATCGTCGAGCAGACCGCACTGTTCTCCCGCTCCATCGGCGAAGTGACCGATATCGTCGAGAAGGAGATGTATACCTTCGCGGATCGCAACGGAGACAGCCTGACCCTGCGCCCCGAGGGCACGGCGAGCTGCGTGCGCGCCGCCATGGAGCATGGCCTGCTGCACAACCAGACCCAGCGCCTGTGGTACCAGGGACCGATGTTCCGCCACGAGCGCCCCCAGAAGGGGCGCTACCGCCAGTTCCATCAGGTCGGCGTGGAGAGCTTCGGTCTCGAGGGGCCGGATATCGACGCCGAGCTGATCCTGCTCTCGGCACGCCTGTGGCGCGAGCTGGGGCTGATGGAGCATGTCACCCTGGAGCTCAACTCCCTGGGCTCCTCCGAGGCTCGCGCCGCCTACCGCGACACCCTGGTGGCCTACTTCGAGCAGCATCACGAGCTGCTGGATGAAGACTCCCGGCGCCGCCTCACCAGCAATCCGCTACGCATCCTCGACTCCAAGAACCCTGAGATGGCCGAGATGCTGGCCGGCGCTCCCCAGCTGCTCGATCATCTGGACGCCGAGTCCCGCGAGCACTTCGCGTCGCTCCGCGCCCTGCTCGATGCCGCCGGCATCGACTACGTGATCAACCCGCGCCTGGTGCGCGGTCTCGACTACTACAGTCGCACCGTCTTCGAGTGGACCACCCGCGCGCTCGGCAGCCAGGGCACGGTATGTGCCGGCGGCCGCTACGACGGCCTGGTGGAACAGCTGGGGGGCAAGCCGACCCCGGCGGTAGGTTTCGCCATGGGCATCGAACGCCTGGTGCTGCTGCTCGAGACCCTTGAACTGATTCCCGATGCCGCCCGCGGCGAACTCGACCTCTATGTGCTGCCCATGGACGATGCCGCGGCCGGCGCCGCCCTGCAGCTGGTCGAGCGGCTGCGTGGCGAGATGCCGACCCTGCGTGCCCAGCTGCACTGTGGTGGCGGCAGCTTCAAGAGCCGGATCAAGAAGGCCGACCGCAGCGGCGCTCGCCTGGCCCTGCTGCTCGGCGAGGACGAGCTTGCCCGCGGCACCGCGACCCTGAAGTTCCTGCGCGAGGAGCGTGACCAGCGCAGCCTGGCCCGGGATGCCCTGGTCGACGAGCTGCGCGATCTGCTGGCCTGAAGGCCCATACCAGACACACAAGGAGACCGCCCGTGGCGGAGCTGAGAACCGAGGAAGAACAGGTCGAGGCGCTCAAGCGCTGGTGGAAGGAGAATGGCCTCTCGCTGGTGGCCGGCGTGGCCCTGGCCGCCGCGGGCGTGCTGGGCTGGAATACCTGGCAGGGCTATCAGGAGAACCAGGCCACCGCCGCCTCGATGCGCTACCAGCAACTGGTCAACCTGACCGCCGGCAACGACCTCGATGAGGCGCAGCTCCCCGAGGCTCGCGCCCTGGTGGAGGAGATCGTCGATGAGCATGGCAAGACGCTGTATGCCGACCTGGCGCGCCTGATGGATGCCCGCCTGGCGGTCGCCCAGGGTGATCTGGCCGGCGCGCGGGAGCGCCTGCAGCCCCTGGCGGATGCCGGCTCGGACGACTATGTGGCCGGCCTGGCGCGGCTGCGCCTGGCACGACTGCTGGTCGCCGAGGGCGACGCCGATCAGGCACTGAACGTCCTGCAGAGTGGTGTCCCCGAGGCGCTGGCCGCCCAGCGGGCCGAGGTGCGCGGCGATGCCTATCACGCCCTCGAGCGTCGCGAAGAGGCCGCCACCGCCTGGCGTGAGGCACTGCGTCTCGCCGAGACCAACGAGCAGCCGCTCTACGGCGTGCAGCTCAAGCTCGACAACCTGGGGCTTGAGTCGCCGGATCCCGAAGGCTCGGCTCTGGAAACATCGAACCTCGATACCACAAGCCATGACAACCGGGGGCTGGACGCATGAAACCAACCTTCCTGATCGCCACCCTTGCGGGCCTGACGCTGCTCGCCGGCTGTGCCGGCAGCCAGGTGGAACCACAGTATCCGCCTACCGAGCTAAGAGATTTCGCGGCGAGCGCGGAGCTCGACACTGCCTGGCGCGAGGGCGCCGGTGACGGCCTGGGGCGTGCCGCCTATCCCATCGCACCGGCTCGCGAGGGCGAAGCCCTGTTCGCCGCCGACTACCAGGGGGAGCTGTTCGCCTTCGATGCCGATACCGGCGACACTCGCTGGGAGACGGCGCTCGAGGTGCCGGTCTCCAGCGCCCTCACCGCGGTGGCCGGGGATATCTACCTGGGCACCCGCGACGGCCAGGTGCTGGCGGTGAGCCAGCGTGATGGCAGCGTGCGCTGGCGTGCCCGCGTGCCCAGCGAGGTGCTGGCCGCCCCCCAGCCCAATCAGCAGCTGCTGATCGTGCAGAGCGTCGACGGCTCCATCACCGCCCTGGATCGCGACAGCGGCGATGAGCGCTGGCGCTATCAGGCCAGCCTGCCCTCGCTGACCCTGCGCGGCACCGGCACCCCCACGACCATCGACCCGGTGACCTTCGCCGGCTTCGCCAACGGCCGCCTGGTGGCACTGGACAACCGCAGCGGCCAGCCGCTGTGGGAGCGGCGCATCGCCGTGGCTCAGGGGCGCAGCGATATCGAGCGCCTGGTGGACCTCGCCGGCCAGCCGGTGCTGACCCCCGACGGTCGCCTCTTCGTGACCAGCTACAACGGCCGCCTGGTGGCCCTGGAAGCGACCCGTGGCGAACCCCTGTGGGCCCGGGAGCTCTCCAGCTACCACACCCCCCTGGTGGTGGGTGACTTCCTGTTCGTGGTCGAGGAGTCGGGACGCATCCTGGCCCTGGCCGCCGACAGCGGAGAGGAGGTCTGGCGCAGCACCGTGCTGGAAGGCCGTCGGCCTACCTCACCGGCCTTTGCCGATGGCAAGCTGGTGTTCGGTGATTTCGACGGTTACCTGCACCTGATCGACGCACGCAGCGGCGAGATGGTCGGCCGTGAGCGTATCGACGGCTCCGGCATCGGCGTGCGCCCGGTCACCGACGGCAATCGCATTCATGTGCTGGCCAATGACGGCACCCTCGAGACCCTGGATATCCGATGACACCCGTGATCGCCCTGGTCGGCCGGCCCAATGTGGGCAAGTCGACCCTGTTCAACCGCCTGACCCGTACTCGCGACGCCCTGGTGGCCGACTTCCCGGGCCTGACCCGGGACCGCAAGTACGGTAACGGCATGCTCGGCGGCAAGGCCTACACGGTGATCGACACCGGAGGCATCAGCGGCGACGAGGCGGGCATCGATGCCGCCATGGCCGAGCAGTCACTGGCCGCCATCGACGAGGCGGACATCGTGCTGTTCTTGGTCGATGCCCGAGCCGGCCTCAATGTCGCCGACGAGGCCATCGCCAACCACCTGCGGGTCAACCAGAAGAAGACCTGGCTGGTGGTCAACAAGACCGACGGCCTCGACGAGGACAGTGCCACCGCCGAGTTCTGGGAGCTGGGCCTCGGTGAGCCGCGTCCCATCGCCGCCGCCCATGGTCGCAATGTCACCACGCTGATCGACGAGGTGCTCGCCCCCTTCCCGGAGCGCGACGAGAGCATTCCGGCGGACACCGGCACCAAGGGCATCCGCATCGGTGTCATCGGGCGCCCCAATGTCGGCAAGTCGACCCTCGTCAACCGTCTGCTCGGCGAGGAGCGGGTGGTGGTCTATGACGAGGCCGGCACCACCCGAGACGCCATCGAGATCCCCTTCGAGCGCCGTGGCAAGCCCTATGTGCTGGTGGATACCGCCGGCGTACGGCGCCGCAAGAATGTCCGTGAAGTGGCCGAGAAGTTCTCCATCATCAAGACCCTGGAGGCGATCAAGGAGTGTCATGTCGCCATCATGGTGCTCGATGCCCGCTCGGGGCTGGTGGAGCAGGATCTGCACCTGCTGGACTACGTGCTGACCACCGGCCGCGCCCTGGTGCTGGCGGTCAACAAGTGGGATGGCCTGGAGAGCGAGGCCAAGGAGAAGATGCGCGCCGAGATCAAGCGTCGACTGGGGTTCGCCGACTATGCCGATCTGCACTTCATCTCGGCACTGCACGGCACCGGAGTCGGCGACCTCTATCCGTCTCTGGAGCGAGCCTTCGCCTCGGCCAACGCCCACTGGTCCACCAACCGCCTGACCAGCATCCTGCAGGACGCGGTGGAGTCGCACCAGCCGCCCATGATTCGCGGGCGCCGGATCAAGCTGCGCATGGCCCACCAGGGCGGCAGCAACCCGCCGATCATCGTGGTTCATGGCAACCAGACCGAGTCCCTGCCCGAGGCCTATCGCCGCTACCTGACCAACACCTTCCGCAAGGTGCTCAAGGTGCGCGGCACACCGATGCGCTTCGAGTTCCGCTCCGGCAAGAACCCCTACGACAAGATGGCAGGCGCCAGCGACCGCGAGAAGGCCAAGAAGCGCGAGCTCTCGCGCACCAAGGAGGCGCGCAACAGCCGCCGCTGACCCCGCCCCTCTCGATCACAGGCGCCCGGCCCGCTTTCAGGAACCCCCTGGCACGAGCCTGGCGCCTTCGTGTTGACGGGTTCAGTTTACTGCCTGTCGTGCAGCCGCCGGCGACCCACCCAGTGGTTGGCAAACTGCCAGGCGGTGCGTCCGCTGCGCCCACCCCGCAGGGTGGCGTAGCGGATCGCCTCGGCCCGCGCCTCGGTGCCCCAGTCCTCGGGGCGGCCCAGCTGGGAGACCCAGTGACAGCACGCCTCCAGATAGACATCCTGGTTGAAGGGGTGGAAGCCCAGCCAGAGCCCGAAGCGGTCGGAGAGCGAGATCTTCTCCTCCACCGCATCGCCGTGGTGCAGCTCGTCACCCACCAGCCTCGACCCGGCGTTGTCGCTCATCGACTCGGGCAGAAGATGGCGGCGATTGGAGGTGGCGTAGAGCAGCACATTGGGCGGAGGACCGGTCAGGGCACCGTCCAGCACGCTCTTCAGTGCCTTGTAGGCATCGTCGTGCCCCTCGAAGGAGAGGTCGTCGCAGTAGACCACGAAGCGCTGGTCATGGTGACGCAGCTGCTCCACCAGCGTTGGCAGACCGGAGAGGTCGTGGCGATCCACCTGCACCAGGCGCAGGCCCTCATCGGCCAGGCTATTGAGCAGGGCTCGGACAAGCGACGACTTGCCGCTGCCCCGGGAGCCCCACAGCAGGGCATGGTTGGCGGGCAGCCCCTGCAGGAAGGCCCGGGTGTTGTCGATCAGGGCCAGCTTCTGGCGCTCGATGCCCATCAGGTCGTCCAGGCCCAGCGCATCCCGGGGCGGCACCGGCAGCAGGCGCCCTCCCAGGGCATGACGCTGCCACAGGGCGGCCACATCCCGCGACCAGTCCACCTCCACCGGAGCCGGCGGCAGCCAGTGCTCTACGCGATCCAGCAGGTGCAGCAGGCGACGCGTCAGCTCAGCGTCCATTGGCTTCTCCTTCGTGAAGTCCCAGGGAGTGCTACCCCTTCGGGGCTAGCTGGGGACATGCCTCCCTGAGGCAGTTTGAATCCGTAAGCGACGGTTGACCTCGCAAGCGTTCAGAGTATCTTGTGGCGAACTCGGACCTTCGTCCAGCGTCTTACAGGCTGGATGTCATTGCCCACCAAGGAGACCCGCCATGCGCTGGCTCAAACCCCTCGCCATCGGCGCGCTGTGCCTGACCGTCGCCGCCTGCACCACCTCCCCCACCGGGCGCCAGCGTCTGACCCTGGTGTCGGACGACCAGCTCGATCAGATGGGCGCCCAGGCCTTCGAGCAATATCAGCAGGAGCGCCCCATGGTGGGCGGCGCCACCCAGCGCTACGTGCAGTGCGTGGCCGATGCCCTGGTCCGTGCGCTGCCACCCGAGCAGCGTCAGTCCCAGGACTGGCAGATCCGCGTCTTCCGGGATGAATCGGCCAACGCCTTCGCCCTGCCCGGCGGCTATATGGGGGTCCATACCGGCCTGCTGGAGGTCGCCCGCAATCAGGACCAGCTGGCCGCGGTGGTCGGCCACGAGATCACCCACGTGCTGGCCCGTCACGCCAACGAGCGTGTCTCCACCCAGACCGCCACCCAGCTCGGGCTATCGGTGCTCTCCTCGGCCGCCGGCCTCGAGGGAGCGGGTGGCGAGCAGGTCATGGGGGCCCTGGGCATGGGCGCCCAGTACGGCATCCTGATGCCCTTCTCGCGGCGTCACGAGAGCGAGGCCGACGAGCTCGGTCTCTATCTGATGGCCGAGGCCGGCTTCGACCCTCGCGCCAGCCTGTCGCTATGGGAGAACATGAGCGCCCAGGGCGGCGCCCAGCCCCCCGCCTGGCTCTCCAGCCACCCCAGCCACGGCCAGCGTACCCAGGACCTGCAGGCGCGCATGGACGATGCCCTTAACCGCTACGAGCGCGCCCGTCAGGCCGGCCGCACGCCCAGCTGCGCGAGGTCCTGAGATGCTGAGGCTCGGACTTCTGTTGTTGATCGTCCCCATGCTGGCACTGATGGGCGTCTACTTCTGGGAGTATTCGAGCGTGCGGGAGTGCACGCTCTCGGGGGGCCACTGGGACTATCTGGAAGGGGTGTGCCGCGACACCCCCCAGCCCTTCGTCTCCTGGCTGCAGCGCTACCCCTGGCTGGTCAATGGCGGGATGCTGCTGTCGCTGATCGGTCTGGTGCTGTGCATGGTGGGGCTCTATGTCAAACGCCGCTGATTATTCAGCAGGTCTAGCGCTGTTGGCTCTAGCAAGGGGCGCCGGGGACCTGTCGACGGATCAGCCCTAGGCGATAACCTTAACTGCGATAGCCCCGAGTGATTAAAGCGCGGCCCTGAGCGCCTCCAGCACCGGGGCGGTATCGGGTCGCACGCCGCGCCACTGGAAGAAGGACTCCGCCGCCTGCTCCACCAGCATGCCGAGGCCATCCACGGTGCGGGCGCCGCGCTCACCTGCCCAGCGCAGGAACACCGTGGGCTCGGCGCCATACATCATGTCGTGGGCGGTAGCGCCGGCGGCGAACAGTCCCTCGGGCAGTGGCGGCAGGTCGCCCGCCAGGCTCGCGCTGGTGCCGTTGATCACCAGATCGAACGGCCCCTCCACCCTGTCGAAGCCACCCCCGGCGATCTCGCCCAGGTCCCGGAAGTCAGTGGCCAGGGCCTCGGCCCTGGCGGCGGTGCGATTGGCCACCAGGAGGCTCGTCGGGTGTCCGGCCAGCAGCGGCTCCAGAATGCCACGCACCGCACCACCGGCACCGAGCACCAGGATGCGCGCCCCGGCCAGCCTCACGCCATGGCGCTCCAGATCGCGCACCAGGCCGATGCCATCGGTGGTGTCGCCATGGGTCTGGCCGTCCCCTCCCAGGACCAGGGTGTTGACCGCTCCGGCACGCCGGGCACGCTCGCTGAGCGTGTCGCAGAGGCGGAACGCCTCCTCCTTGAAGGGCACGGTAACGTTGGCGCCGCGTCCACCGCTGGCGGTGAAGCGCCGCCAGGCACCGGGGAAGTCGTCACGCGGCGCCTCGATGGCGGTGTACTCGATGGTATCGGCGATTTGCTCGGCGAAGGCGGCATGAATAAACGGCGATCTCGAGTGGGCCACCGGGTGGCCGAAGACACAGTAGCGATCGGTCATGCTCCCTCCTCCTCCTGGCCCTGACTTCGCCCCGCCTGCTCGCCAAGCCAGTCACGGGGGCGCAGATAGTCGCGGTAGAGACACTCCTCGGCACTGTCGGGCTCCGGGTGCCAGTCATACTCCCAGCTCGCCAGCGGCGGCATCGACATCAGGATCGACTCGGTGCGCCCACCGCTCTGCAGCCCGAACAGGGTGCCGCGATCCCACACCAGATTGAACTCCACATAGCGTCCACGGCGATAGAGCTGGAAGTCGCGCTCGCGCTCGCTCCAGGGCGTATCGACCCGGCGTTTCACGATCGGCAGGTAGGCCTCGAGGAAGGCATCGCCCACGGCACGCTGGAAGGCAAAGCTGCGCTCGAAGCCCCATTCATTGAGGTCGTCGAAGAAGAGCCCACCCACGCCGCGGGTCTCGTCGCGATGCTTCAGATAGAAGTAGTCGTCGCACCACGCCTTGTAGCGCGGGTAGACCTCCTCACCGAAGGGGGCACAGGCATCCCGGGCGACCCGATGCCAATGGACCACATCCTCGTGCACCGGGTAGAACGGGGTCAGATCGAAGCCGCCGCCGAACCACCATACCGGCGCCTCGCCGGGCTTCTCGGCGATCAGGAAGCGGACGTTGCCATGGCTCGTCGGCACATGGGGGTTCTCGGGATGCAGCACCCAGGAGACCCCCACCGCATGGAAGCTGCGCCCCGCCAGTTCGGGGCGGGCCGCCGTGGCCGAGGGTGGCAGCTGTTCGCCGTAGACGTGCGAGAAGTTGACGCCCCCCTTCTCGAACACTCGCCCCTTCTCGATCACACGGGAGCGGCCTCCACCGCCCCCCGGGCGCTGCCAGGCATCCTCATGGAACACCGCGCCGCCATCCACGGCAGCCAGGGCGCTGCACAGGCGCTCCTGCAGATCGAGCAGATAGGTCTTGACGTCTTCGAGTTGCGGGTGGGCCAACGGTGCCTCCAGGCAGGATGAAAGAAGAGTGGATGGGTCAGGAGCGCAGCACTCGGCCACTGACCAGATCGCGAATGGTGCTGGGACGCGCGAGACCACCGAGCTCCCCCTCGACGACGGCATCGAGCCCGGTGCCGAAGAGGGTGCGCACCTCGTCGGCGCTCATCGCCGGCGGCTCGCTGGCCACGTTGGCCGAGGTGGAAACGACGGGGCCACCGAAGGCCTCGCAGAGCGCCGCCACCAGGGGGTGGGCGCTGACGCGCAGGGCCACTCGATCATGGTCGCCATGCACCAGGGGATGGCTGCGCCCGTTGTGGGGCACCAGCCAGGTGTTGGGCCCAGGCCAGCTGGCCGCCAGCGGTGCCTGCTGCTCGGCGGGCAGCCCTTCCAGCCACGCGCCGAACTGCTCGATGCACGCCGCGACCAGGATCACCCCCTTGGCGGGGTCACGCCGCTTGAGACGCAGCAGCCTGGCCAGGGCCTCCTCGTTGTCGGGGTCGCAACCCAGCCCCCAGACCGCCTCGGTGGGGTAGGCGATCACCCCACCCTGGCGCAGGGCAACGGCGGCTTGCTCGATCTGCTGGGCCTGGCTCATGGGCTCTCCTCACTCGGCTGGGCGCGAATGGCCGAGGATTCTATCACGCCGCCGAGAGGCGCACCCAGCCACCGGCGACCCGTGCCGCACGCCCTTCGAGCTCCAGTGTCAGCAGGCGCCGCTGGCACTCGGCGATATCGAGCCCGGTCAGTCCCACCAGCACGTCGGCCGGCGTCGGGGTCCCGCTCAGCCAGCGCAGCAGTGGATCATCATCCCGACCGGGGGCCTCGGCACGCATCGTGGCGGGCGTTACCGGAGCCTGCCACTGGGTAAGCTCGGCTAGAATATCATCGACCTCACGCACCAGCACCGCCCCTTCGCGGATCAGCCTCAGGCAGCCTCGCGCCTGAGGGTTATGCAGCGAACCCGGCAGGGCGAACACTTCACGGCCCTGCTCCCCGGCCAGTCGTGCGCTGACCAGCGAACCACTCTGCTCGGCCGCCTCCACCACCAGCACACCGCAGCTGAGACCGGTCACGATACGGTTGCGACGCGGAAAGAAGCCGGCCCGGGCCGGGGTACCGGGGGGATGCTCGGAAAGCAGCAGTCCCCCGGCCTCACGCAGACGGACATGCAGCCGATGGTGGCGCGGGGGATAGATCACATCGACGCCACAGCCGAGCACCGCCACGCTGGTGCCACCGGCATCCAGGGCGGCCTGCTGGGCGGCGGCATCGATACCCAGCGCCATGCCGCTGACCACGCACCAGCCCCGTGTGGCGAGCTCACGGGCGAAGCCGGCGGCATTGGTCAACCCCTCGCGGGTGGCGCGACGCGACCCCACCATGGCCAGCTTGGGGGGCGCCAGGCTGGCGAGGTCACCCCAGGCCCACAGCAGCGGAGGCGGGTCGGCAATCTCGGAGAGCAGGCCTGGCCAGGCGGGGTGCCCGGCGTGCAGCAGATGGTGGTCGTCACTGGCCGCCGCCCAGGCCAGGGCAGCGTCCACCCGGGCCTCAAGCGGGCTGCGCGCGGGGTGGTCGAGCCATAGCCGCAACTCCGTGGCGGCCCGCCGCGGCAACACCGCCAGCCAGCCATCGGGCCACTGCGGCTGCCGGGCGAGCAGCTCGGCCAGTGCCCCAGCACCGAGCCCCGGCAGGCCCGTCAGGGCCAGCCACTCCCGGGTGCCGAGGGCAGGCATCGCCATTGCCAGGCCTCAGCGCAGGGCGGCGCTGACCGCCCGCCGCGGGTTGTGGACGCGATCCCCCACGGCCAGCGTTCGACTGGCCTCCATGACCAGGCCGTAGCTCATCTTCTGGTAGGCCTTGAAGACCATCACCAGCCCGGCATCCTCCCCCGGCAGGCGCAGCTGCTCGCCGGTACGCGGGTCGCTGACCAGTTCGCCACGCTGCTCGACTCTCAGCACATGGCCGGGCTCGAGCCCGTCACGACGGCCGCGATCCAGCGCCACGACCTGCAGGCGACCGATGAACTGCACGCCACCCGGCACCGCCAGGATGGTGCCTTCCACCTCGCGCTCGGGCGCGCGGGGAACAAACTCGGTCACCAGAACACGATCCTCCAGGGGCAGCACGATATCGCCGTTGCGCACCTCCTGCTGCGAAGAGGTCACCTCCAGCACCGCCATCTCGGCCTCCTGACGCTCGCGGCGTGCCTGGCCGACCCCCTCCAGCTCGAGGCCCAGCAGCTCACCGCTGGCCGGATCCAGGAAGCGCTCCCCCACGCGATAGAATCCTACGCGACCAATGGCAGGCACCTCGCCCCGCGCGTAGAGCCGATCCCCCACGCCACTCATCAATCGGCGGTCATCACCCCCTACCACATAGGCCAGCTCCTCGAGGGCCTCGGGGTCATCGACGATGCGGTGTTCACGCAGGAAGTGGCGAATATCCTCCAGGGGGATCGGGGCAATCGCTTCGCGATGCGGAATGGTGCGCATCTCCGGAGAGAGCCGCACCTGACCCTGGCCGCGTTCGAGCCCGATGCAGGGGCGACCATCGCAGTCATAGAGGTAGACCACGTCCCCCGGGTAGATCAGGTGCGGATTACGGATCTGGGGGTTGACCTGCCACACCTCGGGCCACTGCCAGGGGTGGCGCAGGAAGCGTCCCGAGATACCCCACAGGGTGTCACCCCGCACCACGGTATAGCGGTCCGGGGCATCACCGCGCAGGCCATCCTCCCAGCTCAGCCCCTGGGCCTGAACGCCGGCGGCCGCGGCCAGGCCAAGCCCTGCCGCCAGGCCCAACCACGCGCGTCGCAACTTGCCGTCCACCATCTGCCTCATCCCTGCTCTCCCCGCGTGTCACCGACCGATGCCATGGAACGCTACCGGCGTGATATAGTCTGATGTTATCGACGTGCTGCGACTCTCGGCCCTGTCGCCGACGTACGCATCACACCTGGAATTAGTGTCATTGTGTAAATGACAGCATAACGGTGAAACCAACGCCATGGCCAAATTACCTATCCTCGAATATCCCGACGAGCGCCTGCGCACCAAGGCGGCGCCGGTGGAAGCGGTCGACGACGAGGTGCGCCGGCTGGTCGACGATATGCTGGAGACCATGTACGACGCCCAGGGCATCGGCCTGGCCGCCACCCAGGTGGACGTGCACCGCCGCGTCATCGTCATGGACGTCAGCGACGATCGCTCGAGTCCCCTGGTGCTGATCAACCCCGAGGTCACGCCCATCGGCGAAGAGCGCGAGCCGATGCAGGAGGGGTGTCTGTCGATCCCCGAGTATTACGCCGATGTGCCCCGTGCCCTGCGTGTTCACCTCAAGGCACTGGATCGCGACGGCCAGCCCTATGAGCTGGAAGCCGACGGCCTGCTCGCGCACTGTATCCAGCACGAGCAGGATCACCTCGAGGGTGTGCTGTTCGTCGACTACCTCTCGCCGCTCAAGCGCGACCGGGTGATCAAGAAGATGCAGAAGCGCCAGAAGTTGATGCAGGACGCCTGAGCCCCCGCCGCCAGCTTCACGAAGGCCGACGCCGAACGCGTCGGCCTTCGTCGTTTACGGCAAGCTCCGTTATCATGCAGGTATCCACTTACGGCCAGGCTGTCCCCATGTCCCGACCCCTCAACATCATCTTCGCCGGCACCCCCGATTTCGCCGCCGAGAGCCTCGCGGCGCTGCTGGCCAGCCGCCACCGCATCGTCGCCGTCTATACCCAGCCCGACCGCCCCGCCGGGCGCGGCCGCAGGCTGACCCCGAGCCCCGTCAAGCGGCTCGCCCTGGAGCACGAACTGCCGGTCTACCAGCCCGAGAGCCTCAAGCCCGCCGAGGCTCAGGCCGAACTGGCCGCCATCGATGCCGATATCATGGTAGTGGTGGCCTATGGCCTGATCCTGCCGAAGGCGGTGCTCGATACGCCGCGGCTCGGCTGCCTCAATATCCACGCTTCGCTGCTGCCGCGCTGGCGTGGTGCGGCGCCCATCCAGCGCGCCATCGAGGCCGGCGACGCCGAGAGCGGTGTCACCATCATGCAGATGGATGTCGGGCTCGACACCGGCGACATGCTGCTGGTGCGACGCACCCCCATCACCACCACGACCACCGGTGGCGAGCTTCACGACAGCCTGGCGACACTCGGTGGTGAAGCGATCGTCGAGGCGCTGGATGCCCTCGCCGAGGAGGGCCTCACGGCCACCCCGCAGCCCGAGGCCGGCGTTACCTATGCGGCCAAGCTCTCCAAGGCCGAGGCCGAGCTGGACTTTCGCGAGCCTGCCGCGGCACTGGCCGCTCGCGTGCGCGCCTTCAATCCCTGGCCGGTGGCCTGGTGCGCCTTCGACGCCGACCGCCTGCGCCTGTTGATGGCCGAGGCGAGCGATCTCGCCGCTAACGAGCCTCCCGCCGCGCCCGGCACCCTGCTCGAGCATGACAACGACGCGCTGCGCATCGCCTGTGGCCCCGAGGGCCGTGAGGTGCTGCGAGTCACCCGCGCCCAGCTGCCCGGCGGCAAGGCACTGCCGGTCAAGGACCTGCTGCACGCCCGGGCCGACCGCTTCCCTGCTGGCCTGCGCCTCGGCCACCATCACGAGGAGACCTCCTCATGAGTCAGCCCCCCTCCAACGGCAAGTCGCGCCGCGCCGCCTCGCGTGGGCTGGAGAATGACGGCGGCCTGGCGGTCCGCGCCGCCGCCGCTCGCGCCCTGGTACCGGTGATCACCGGCAAGGGGTCGCTTGCCGGCCTCGATGACCATCAGGTGGTAGCCCGCGACCGCGCCCTGTTCAAGGCGTTGTGCTTCGGCGTCTGTCGCACCCTGCCGCGCCTCGAGGCACTCTCCGGGAAGCTGCTGAACAAGCCCTTCAAGGTGCGTGATGCCGATGTCCAGGCGCTGCTGCTGGTGGGCATCTATCAGCTGCTCTACCTGCGCATACCCGCTCACGCCGCCGTCGGCGAGACCGCCGGCGCCGCTCGCCTGATCGGCAAGGAGTGGGCCACCCGGGTGCTCAACGGCTGCCTGCGGCGTCTGCAGCGTGAATCCGCCGCCCTGCTAGCCGACGTGGACCGCGACCCGGCGGTGGCGCTGCTGCACCCCAAGTGGCTGCTCAAGTCGCTGCGCCAGGCCTGGCCGGATGAGTGGCGCGCCGTGGCCGAGGCCAACAATGTCCCCGGCCCCATGACACTGCGCGTCAATCGCCGCCATGGCGACCGCGAGGCCTATCTCGAGCGCCTTGACGCGGCGGGCCTCGAGGGACGGCTGTGCGCCCATGCGCCGGATGGCATCACCCTGGATACCCCCTGCGACGTCTTCGAGCTGCCCGGCTTCGACGCTGGCCACGTCAGCGTCCAGGATGAGGCCGCCCAACTTGCCACGGTGCTGCTCGGCCCGACCCTGGCTCCCCGCCCCGGCGCCCGGGTGCTGGATGCCTGCTGCGCCCCGGGAGGCAAGACCAGCCATCTGCTGGAGGTCTTCGATATCGACATGCACGCCGTGGACAGCGACGCCGAGCGTCTGGCCCGGGTCGAGGATGCCCTGCAGCGCCTCGGCCTGAAGGCCCGCCTGGCCCACGGTGATGCCACCGCTCGCGACTGGTGGGACGGCACCCCCTTCGAGGCGATCCTGCTCGACGCCCCCTGCTCCGGCAGCGGGGTGATCCGGCGCCATCCGGATATCAAGCGCCTGCGCCGCGCCTCGGATATCAAGGCCCTGGCCGAGCTCCAGGCCCGCCTGCTCGACAACCTCTGGCCACTGCTGCGCCCCGGTGGCACCCTGCTTTATGCCACCTGTTCGGTACTGCCAGCGGAGAACAGCGAGCAGGTCGCCGCCTTCCTTGCGCGCACCCCGGATGCCGAGGCGACCACACCGCGCGACATCGCCTGGGGCCGCCCCGCCGGTGCCGGGCAACAACTGCTGCCGGAAGCCGACAGTCACGATGGCTTCTTCTATGCCAGACTAAGGAAACGCTAGGGTCAGGCTCACAGAAGGGCCCGCCTCACGCATGCATCACCAATCGACACGTGCAGGAGGAATCATGAGCAGCAACCATATCTACAAGCATGTCGAGCTGACCGGCTCCTCGGAGGAGGGCATTCAGCAGGCCATCGAGAGCGCCATCGGCAAGGCCAGCGAGAGCCTGCACGGCATGCGCTGGTTCGAGGTCATCGATACTCGCGGCCATATCGAGCATGGCCGGGTGCAGCACTGGCAGGTCACCATCAAGGTCGGCTTCACCCTGGACTGATCCCGGCCCCTGTCCTTCCCGTGGCGGCTGGTTTAGGCTAGCTGCCACGTGCTGCGGCGCACCAGCTGTCGCCGCCCCTCGACCCAGCGGAACCCTCACGCGATGAAGATCATCATTCTCGGCGCCGGCCAGGTCGGCGGTACCCTGGCCGAACACCTGGCCCGCGAGGAGAACGACATCACCGTCGTCGACACCGACGGCGACAAGCTGCGCGAACTGCATACCAGGCTCGACATCCGCACCGTGGTGGGCCCCGGCTCCTACCCCATGGTGCTGCGTCAGGCCGGCTGCGAAGACGCCGACATGCTGATCGCGGTGACCAGCCAGGATGAGGTCAACATGATCGCCTGCCAGGTGGCACACACCCTCTTTCGCACCCCGACCAAGATCGCCCGGGTGCGGGCCACGGCCTATCTTACTCGCCGCGGGCTGTTTGCCCACGAGGCGGTGCCCATCGATGTGCTGATCAGCCCCGAGCAGGTGGTCACCGACCATATCCGCCGCCTGATCGAATACCCCGGCGCCCTGCAGGTGCTGGAGTTCGCCGGTGGCCTGGTGCAGCTGGTGGCGGTCAAGGCGGTCTACGGCGGCCCCCTGGTGGGCCAGGACCTGGCCTTCCTGCGCCGCCACATGCCCAGCGTGGACACCCGGGTGGCCGCCATCTACCGGCGCAACCGTCCGATCATCCCGCGGGGCGATACCGTCATCGAGGCCGATGACGAGGTCTTCTTTATCGCCGCCCGGCGCGATATTCGCGCGGTGATGAGCGAGCTGCGCCGCCTCGACCGCGACTTCCGGCGCATCATGATCGCCGGCGGCGGCAATATCGGCGAACGCCTCGCCGAGCACCTGGAACACAGTCACCAGGTGAAGATCATCGAACACAGCCTGAAGCGCTGCACGGTGCTCTCCGAACGCCTCGACCGCACCGTCGTCCTGCACGGCAGCGCCACCAGCAAACGCCTGCTCGAGGAGGAGAATATCGAGGAGTGCGACATCTTCTGTGCCCTGACCAACGACGACGAGGTCAATATCATGTCGTCGATGCTAGCCAAGCGCATGGGGGCGAAGAAGGTGCTGACGCTGATCAACAATGCCGCCTATGTCGACCTGGTCCAGGGCGGCGAGATCGACATCGCCATCTCGCCCCAGCAGGCCACCATCGGCAGCCTGCTGACCCATGTGCGCCGTGGTGATATCGTCAACGTCCACTCGCTGCGCCGCGGCGCCGCCGAGGCCATCGAGGCCATCGCCCATGGCGATATCCAGTCATCCCGGGTGGTGGGGCGCTCCATCGGCGAGATTGATCTTCCGCGGGGCTCCACCATCGGCGCCATCGTGCGTGGCAAGGAGGTGATGATCGCCCATGATGATGTGGTGGTGGAGTCCGGCGACCATGTCATCCTGTTCGTGATCGACAAGCGCCGCATCCGCGATGTGGAGCGACTGTTTCAGGTCGGGCTGACCTTCTTCTGATAGCCCACGACGCAAGGAGAGCCGTCCGATGAGCCTGCGCATGACGCTGCGTATCCTGGGGCTGCTGCTGATGCTCTTCAGCCTGACCATGATGCCGCCGATCCTGATCTCGCTGCTGTTCGCCGACGGCCAGTGGGATGCCTTCGCCGTGGCCATCGGCATCACCGTGGCGACCGGCGCCCTGATGTTTCTGCCCAACCGCCGCGCCCTCAAGGAGCTGCGCACCCGCGATGGCTTCCTGATCGCGGCGCTGTTCTGGAGCGTGCTCGCGCTGTTCGGCTCGCTGCCGCTGATGCTGGCCGGCGAGTCGGCGCTCACGCTGACCGATGCGGTGTTCGAATCCTTCTCGGGACTGACTACCACCGGCGCCACCGTGATCACCGGCATCGACCACCTGCCCGAATCGATCCTCTACTATCGCCAGCAGCTGCAGTGGCTCGGCGGCATGGGGATCGTGGTGTTGGCGGTGGCGATCCTGCCGACCCTGGGGGTCGGTGGCATGGCCCTCTATCGCACCGAGATTCCGGGCCCGCTCAAGGACTCCAAGCTGACCCCGCGCATCACCGAGACCGCCAAGGCCCTGTGGTACATCTACGCCTCGCTGACCATCGCCTGCATGCTCGCCTACATGGCCGCCGGCATGGACTGGTTCGACGCCCTGGGGCACAGCTTCTCCACCGTTGCCATTGGCGGCTTCTCGACCCACGATGCCAGCATCGGCTATTTCGACAGCGCCGCCATCGAGCTGATCTGCGTGTTCTTCCTGCTGGTATCGGCGGTGAGCTTCAGCCTGCACTTCATCGCCTGGCGGGAGCGCAGTCTGCTGCACTACTTCGAGGACCCCGAGGCACGCTTCCTGCTGCTGTTCCTTGCCGGCCTGACCACCATCGCCGCCGTTTCCCTCTGGCTGACCGGCACCTACGAGACCGAGCTCGGTCTTCGTCATGCCCTGTTTCAGGTGGTCTCGGTGGCCACCACCACGGGCTTCGCCGTCACCGACTTCTCGCTGTGGCCCGGCGCCCTGCCCTTCCTGCTGTTCATGGCCGCCTTCGTGGGAGGCTGTTCGGGCTCCACCGCCGGCGGCATGAAGGTGATCCGCATCATCCTGATCCTCAAGCAGGGCATGCGCGAGGTGATGCGCCTGATCCACCCGAGTGCGGTGATCACGGTAAAGATCGGCAGGGTAAGCGTGCCGGACGGCATCGCCCAGGCGGTATGGGGGTTCTTCTCCGTCTACGTGATGCTGTTCTTCCTGATGCTGGTGGGGGTGATGGCCACCGGGGTCGATCAGGTGACCGCCTGGTCCACGGTGGGGTCGGCGCTCAATAACCTGGGGCCGGCCCTGGGCGAGGCCTCGGCCCACTATGGCGATCTGCCCGACCTGGCCAAGTGGATTCTGGTGCTGGCCATGCTGCTGGGCCGCCTGGAGATCTTCACCGTGTTGGTGCTGTTCACCCCCGCCTTCTGGCGCCGCTAGCCGAGCCGGGACGCAGGGCTGTCGCCGTTAGCGTCAATCTGCGATGGCCCTGAGCCGAGACACAGGAGGTTTGGCCCGGCGGGAGCGTTCGTGGATAATTGACCCCTCACTTCTTCGAGCCGAGCCCCCATGACCGAGACCCAGGCCCCCATGCCGACACGCCCGGACGACACCACCAGCGGTCCCCAGCGGGTCCTGCAGATCGGCGGGACCCGCTATACCCTGCTCGGCACCGCCCACGTCTCCGCCGAGAGCGCCGAGGACGTGCGCCGACTGATTCGCTCGGGTGAGTTCGACGCCGTGGCCATCGAGCTGTGCGACTCCCGCCACCATAGCCTCACCAATCCCGATGCCCTGGCGGAACAGGATCTGTTCCAGGTCTTCCGCCAGGGCAAGGCCGGCGTGGTGGCCGCCAGCCTGGCGCTGGGCGCCTTCCAGCAGCGGCTCGCCGAACAGTCCGGCATCGAGCCCGGGGCCGAGATGCGCGCCGCCCTGGAGGAGTCGCAGCGGGCGGCATTGCCGCTGCTGCTGATCGACCGCGATGTCGGCGTGACCCTCAAGCGCATCTATCACAACGTCCCCTGGTGGCAGCGCTTCTCGCTGTTCTCGGGGTTGCTGGGTAGCGTGCTGTCGCGCAAGGAGGTCTCCCCCGAGGAGGTCGAGCGCCTCAAGGAGGGCGACGTGCTGGAGTCCACCTTCAGCGAATTCGCGGCCGAGTCAGAGAGCCTCTATACCCCTCTGATCAGTGAGCGTGACCGCTACATGGTGCTGCGCCTGGCCGAGGAGGCGCCGCCGGGGCGCTATCGCAATGTGCTGGTGGTGATCGGTGCCGGCCATATGCAGGGCATGGCCGATCACTTCGCCGACGAGTTGCCGCCACAGCCGGCCGAGGAGCGCCAGCGACTCGAGGCCACGCCGCCGCCGTCGAAGATCTGGAAGGCACTGCCCTGGGTGATCACCGCCCTGGTGCTTACCGGCTTCGCCATCGGCTTCTCGCGCAATACCGACCTGGGTTGGCAGCTGGTGGCGGAGTGGTTCCTGATCAACGGAGTGCTCTCGGCGGGGGCCACCCTGGTGGCCCTGGCCCACCCGTTCACGGTCATTGCCACCTTCTTCGCCGCGCCGCTCACCTCGCTCAACCCCACCATCGGGGCCGGTTTCGTCGCGGCCGGGGTGGAGCTCTACCTGCGCAAGCCCAAGGTGCGCGACTTCTCCACGCTGCGCCACGATGTCACCCACCTCAAGGGGTGGTGGCACAACCGGGTGTCACGCACCCTGCTGGTGTTTCTGACCGCCACCCTGGGCTCCGCCGCCGGTACCTGGATCGCCGGTTTCCGCATCGCAGGCACCCTGTTCGGCAGCGGCTGACCCCAGCCAGCGAACCTGATCACAATGGCACCCAGACTGACCGAGATCGCCACGAGACACCCGACAGGGGAGTGATATGTCTGACCAGACGGCCGACGGCCTGATCGATACAAGCGTCATTCGCTACTACCACGCGCATCTTTACTACTCGGATGCAGATGGCCTGGCCCAGGCCAGGCGCCTCGCCAGCGCCTGCGCCATGCACTTCGATATTCAGGTGGGCCGCTTTCATGAACGGCCGGTAGGGCCGCACCCTGTGGGGAGCTGCCAGCTCTCCTTCGCACCGGAGCAGTTCGGTGAGCTGGTGCCCTGGCTGGCCCTCAATCGCGGCGACCTGGATGTCTTCGTACACCTCGGCAGCGATGACGACCTCTTCGATCATACCCAGGGCGCCATATGGCTTGGCCGCTCCCACGATCTGGCGCTGGAGATCTTCTCGGACAACGGCTGAGGCGGTGGAACTACTCTTGGCCTGCCAGCAGACGCCGCATCGCCGCCGTCGGCGCCTCGATCTTCTCGAAGCGCCGGCTGGCGGCATAGCACTCATTGAAGGCGTCGAAATAGTCGTCCAGAGCCAGGGCGGCATCCTCGTCGCCCCCCTGTCGCAGCAGTTCGGCGGCCACCTCGGCGGTGCACAGATGTGAGCTGGAGGCGGGCTTGCGCAGCCGGTAGCGCGTCAAGCGCTCCGTGCGCAACGGCAACACCGGCAGGGCATCCAGATAGGGGCTCTTGCGGAAGATCCGTCGCGCCTGGCGCCAGGTACCATCGAGCAGCAGATAGACGGGAGTGCGACCCGCCGCCCGGGATTCGGTCACGGCGTCGATGTCGACCACGCGCTCGGCATAGTCGGGCTGATCATCGGGAAAGACCACGAAGGGAGCGAAGCGCTTGTCGTTCAGCAGCGCCAGCAGGCGCTCGTCCGGCGCGGTGCGATACCAGGTGAAGACCTCGGTATCGGGCAGCACATCCTGGATCAGCCGTCCGGTATTGGTAGGCTTGAAATGCTCCATGGAGTGGGTCAGCAGCCACACCCGGGCGTAGCTTCTGGCCTGCACTCGATAGGGACACAGGCAATTGAGCATCGGCAGGTTGCACCCCGGGCAACGCTCGACGAAGCTCCCTCGCGCCTTGAACTCGCGGCGTGGTGGGCGTGGGTGACCGGTTCCGGGGTCACGAGTAGACCCGGTTCCGGGGTCGCGGGTGAGCCCGGTTCCCGGGTCGCGGGAAAGCCCAGCCCGAGGAGCGTTCGCCGGCGGGGTCTCGGGCTCGTGAAACGTCTCGGACTCGTGAGGGAAGTCGTCCTGCATGATGGCCTGTCCGGGGAGAAATCGGGGGCGCATTCTAGCATGCCCCTGGCGCCTCACTCCTCCAGCAGCGCCTCGGGTACCCACAGCCGCCCCTCACGCCGCCAGTGCCGGACAAGCGCCGGCACCCCCCTGCCGGCAGGCTGGCTGAGATGGGCCACACCGGGAGGTGCCAGCGCCTCGGCCTCGGGGTCGACCAGCACACAGCCGGCGTCGAAGGGAGCATGCTGGAGCAGTGAGGCGGCCGGCATCACCTCGAGCGAGGTACCCACCACCAGCACCAGGTCGGCCTCGGCCACGATTTCGCAGGCCTCGGGGAAGTGGGGCACATCCTCGCCGAACCACACCACATCGGGGCGCAGCTGGCTGCCCTTGTCACACACATCCCCCAGGGCGATGCCGCCACGCGGCAGCGGATAGTGCATGCGGCGATCCACCGTGGATCGCGCCTTGAGAATCTCACCATGCAGATGCAGGACATGCCGGGAACCGGCCCGTTCATGCAGGTCATCGATGTTCTGGGTAATGATGCTGACCCGAAAACCCTGCTGTTCCAATGCCGCCAGGGCCTTGTGGGCGGCATTGGGACGCGCTCGACGCACCTGCTCTCGCCGCGCATTGTAGAAGGCCAGCACCCGGGCGGGGTCGCGCCGCCAGCCACCGGGGGTGGCCACCTCCTCGACGGGGTGGTTGGCCCACAGACCATCCGATGCACGAAAGGTCTGGATGCCGCTCTCGGCACTGATTCCCGCTCCTGTCAGCACCACCAGATGGGGTGCGCGCCGCTCACCCATTCCATCACCTCTCGACACCGACTCTCTCGAAACTACCATCTCGGCCAGGTATCGACCAGCGAGCGTGATCCGGCTCAGGCGCCGTGATAGCCATCCTCCTCCGGGCTCTCGTGGGCTCCCCTGGGAAGCTCGGCCGCCCAGGCCATGGCGGCGGCATGGTCGCGCTTGGCGAAGGTCTGGATCTCCAACGCGCGGAAGAGGCGCTCTTCCAGATGGGCGACATGTTTCAGCCAGGCCTGGTCGGTGACCACGGCCACACGGTGGTAACGCTTCAGGTCACCGAGCTGGGTCAGACCATAACCGACATCCTTGAGCAGCGCACCGAGGGTCATCCAGCGCAGGTTATCGATTTCGACCACCATGCTGACCAGCGGATGGTTCTGCTTGGCGGCCTCGATGGCATCGATGGCACGCTGCAACTCGCTTGCGGTGACGACGCCTCCCGCCTTCATCGCCACGACATGCCCTGCCGAGTGAGTAATCAGATCCAGCATGACGTTCTCCTTGGGTTGAGATCCCGACGGATTGCCACCAGGGGGCTTCACGCTCCTTCAGCATAGCGCGCCACGCCTCGGCTAGTGGACCAGGCCCGCGTTTTCGACGCCGCTGAAGCGCTGCTTGTTGCGATAGGGGTAGACGTCGATGACGCGGCCGTCGAGGACCGCCCGCTGCAAGCCCTTCCAGTAGTCGGCATCGAACAGCTCGGGGTGGAGCCCGTAGAAGAGCCGCCGCAGGTGAATATCGGCAAACAGGAAGGGGCCGAACTCCTCGGGGAAGATATCGTTGGGTCCCACCGAGTACCAGGGCTCATCGGCCAGCTCCTGTTCGGGGTAGAGCGGTTCGGGGATATGCCGGAAGTTGCACTCGGTGAGATAGCACACCTCATCATAGTCGTAGAACACCACCCGGCCGTGGCGGGTCACGCCGAAGTTCTTGAGCAGCATATCGCCGGGGAAGATATTGGCGGCGGCCATCTGCTTGATGGCATTGCCATAGTCCTTGAGCACCGCCCGGGTCTCCGCCTCGTCGCACTGCCCGAGATAGAGGTTGAGCGGGGTCATCATGCGCTCGGTATAGCAGTGCCTGATGACCACCTTGTCACCTCGCAGGTAGACGGTGGAGGGGGCGACCTCCAGCAGGTGTGTTAGGCACTCGGGATCGAAGTGATCCTGGCGGGCGATGAAGTTCGAGAACTCCTGGGTATCCGCCATGCGCCCCACCCGGTCGTGCAGCTTGACCAGGCGATACTTCTCGCGCACGTTCTCGCGGCTCATCGACTTGGAGGGGTCGAAGCGGTCCTTGATGATCTTGAAGACGGTGCGATACGAGGGCAGCACGAAGACCGCCATGACCATGCCGCGGACTCCCGGGGCGATAATGAAGCGATCATCGCGGCGTGCCACCTGACGATTGAGACCGCGAAAGAACTCGGTCTTGCCATGCTTGAAGAACCCGATGGCGGCGTAGAGCTCACCCTCCGGCTTGTCGGGCATCAGCTCCTGAAGATAGTGCACGAACTCGCTGGGCACGACGACCTTGACCTGGAAGTAGGCTCGCGTGAACGAGAAGATGATCGAGACCTCATCGGGCTCGATCAGTACGGTATCCAGAGAGAGTCCGGCTCCCACTTCGTGAAGCACCGGCAGTACCAGCGGCACCTGTTCACCGCCGCCCAGCACCCGACCGACCAGGTACGCCCCCTTGTTGCGATAGAAGACACTCTTGATCAGCTCGATCTCGGCCTCGGGGTCATCGCGGATGGTATCGGGCAGCAGCCCCCGGAGCACCTCCCCTCCCTGGGCCGCATCCTTTTCCAGGTCGATGAAGGGGGGCTCCAGACGCCCCCCCCCCAGGGCCCAGCGCAACCCGGCGGTCCAGTCCCCCTGGACCCGAACACGACGACACAGGGTCAGCCCGGAGAGACGTGCCGCCCGCTCCCGCGAGCTATAGACGAACATCCACTCGTTGCGGATATGGCGGTGATGGAAGAGCGAGCAGAACATCGAGTTGAAGTAGGTCTCGGCCAGCTCGTAATCCAGCCGCTGATCGATCAGTCCTGCATAGTGAGTGCGCGCCTCGCGCCAGCACTCGCAGTCGGTCAACAGCTCCTCGCTGAAGCCGCGGCGCAGCCGTTTCAGGGTAGCCTGGACCTTCTCCTCGTAGAGATTGATACGCTCCGCCGAGGCCTGCTGCGCCTCATGCCACGCTCCGGCGGCGAAGCGTCGGCTGGCGTCCGCGGTAATCGCCTTGAAGCGTGAACGGTATTCGTCGAAGCCATGCAGGATGGTGGCGGCGAGGCGATAGGAGGGGGAAAGCGGCATGCATGTCTCCAGACGCTATCAGGCAGGAGTAGAGCATGGCCCGATCCCGTCGCCGTGGCGAGCCGACCATGGTGGCAAGCGACACCGGTTTTCCGCCTTGCATCAATCAGTACCTTTTCGGTACTATTTTCGACCATTGCCTCCTGGAGCCCTCCCGGATTCGCCCATGCAGACCCATCTCGAGAAACACCAGGCCACCCGACGCGTCACCTACCTCTCGATAGGAGCGAACTGCGTGCTGGGCGTGGCCAAGATCATCGTGGGCTGGATCGTCGGCTCCGCCGCGATGGTGGCGGATGGCGTGCACTCCTTCTCCGACCTGGTGACCGATGGCTTCGTGATCGCCGCCTCCCACTATGGCCACCAGGGCCCCGACCATGACCATCACTACGGCCACGGGCGTATCGAGACCCTGGCGACCCTGTTCCTGGGTAGCGTGCTGATCTTCGTGGCCGGCGCGATCGCTTGGTCGAGCCTGGATCGGCTGCTCGCCGACACCCGGATCCCGCCACCCGGCATCTGGGCGATCCTGCTCACCGCCCTGGCGCTGCTCGCCAAGGAGTGGCTCTTCCATGTCACCCGCCGGGTGGCGAAACGCATCGGATCGAAGATGCTCGAGGCCAATGCCTGGCACCACCGAAGCGATGTGCTCTCTACCGGCGTGGTCATGGTGGCGCTGATCGGTAGCCAGTTCGGCGCCGCCTGGATCGATACCGCGGCCGCTATCATCGTTGGCCTGCTGGTCGGCAAGGTGGGCTGGGACCTGCTGTGGGACTCGGGCCGCGAGCTCGTGGACACCGCCCTGCCCGTGGCCACCCAGGAAGAGATGCGCCAGATGGCGATGAGCGTGCCCGGCGTTCGCGGTATCCACGACCTGCGCACCCGCCAGTCGGCGGGCCGCACCATGCTCGACCTGCATGTGGTGGTGTCACCGCGAATCAGCGTCTCCGAGGGGCACGAGATCGGCAACGAGGTGAGTCGTCGCCTGCGCAACGGCTTCCCCGCCCTGACCGACCTGACCTTCCATATCGACCCCGAGGATGACGCCGGCGAGGGGGACCCCAGTCGCTTCCCCGGGTTGCCATTACGCCCCGCGGTCGAGGCTGCCCTGGCCCGGCGCTGGTCCTCTCACGAGGTGTGGCCGGAGATCCGCGAGCTGGAGCTGCACTATCTGGAGGATGCGGTGACGGTGGTCATCTGCCTGGACGAAGGCTATCCCCGGGAGAGTCAGGCGGTGATACGCGACCTGAAGGAACGCGCCGCGGATATCGACTGGCTCTCCCACGTCGAGGTGCGTCGCCTGGCCGACGTCCCCTATCTGCCTGCAAGCAACTGATCCCTCGGGCAGTCCGAAGGCGGCTCGATGGATTGGCAGCAGGCGCCGATGAGGCAACTCTTCACCGGGGATGACATCCCCACGGCTGAAGGCGACAATGGCCGCCCTTTCTGAATCGGACCCGGGCCATGGCGGACGAGCTGCGCATCCTCTATCGCGACGAGCACCTGGCGATCGTGCACAAGCCCGCCGGGCTGCTGGTGCACCGCACGGCCCTGGCTCGGGGTGAGCGCGAATTTCTGCTGCAGCGCTTGCGCGACCAGCTGGGCCAACGGGTCTATCCGGTCCACCGCCTCGACCGCCCCACCTCGGGAGCCATGGTGTTCGCCCTCTCCTCGGAGATCGCCACTCGCCTGGGCGACGCCTTCGCCGAGCGCGATGTCGTCAAGCGCTACCTGGCGGTGGTGCGTGGCACCGGCCCCGAGGCCGAGCACCTCGACTATTCGCTGCGCGAGGAGGACGGCCGCCGCCCCAAGGCGGAGATGCCGGCCCAGGAGTCGATCACCGTGGTGCGCCGCCTGGACAGCGTGGAGCTGCCGGTACAGGTGGATCGCTACCCCCAGAGCCGCTATTCGTTGATGGAGGCATATCCCCTCACCGGACGCCGCCACCAGATCCGCCGCCACCTCTCCCGGCGCGGCTATCCGATCATCGGTGACGCCAAGCATGGCAAGGGCAAGCATAATCGCTTCTTCGCCGAGCAGCTGGACACTCCCCGTCTGCTGCTGGCCGCCGTGGGGCTGGCCTTCCATCATCCTGCCACGGGCCAGCGGCTGCGCGTCGAGTGCGCTCCAGATGGCGCCATGCGCGCGCTGTTCGAGCGGTTTGGCTGGAGCGGCCACCTGCCCCCGGATAACGTAGAGACCCTCTCGCCCACCGAGATCCCCTGGCCCGCCACCGCGGCACCATCCACCGTCCCACCCACGACCCCATGAGACCATGAGCGATCCCATTACCGCCTCTCCCGCCGGCCTCACCGAGAATGACCACGACCTGCGCTTCGGGGGCATCCGTCGTCTCTACGGCGCCCGTGCCTTCGCACACTTCCGCAGCGCTCATATCGTGGTCGTCGGTGTGGGGGGCGTCGGCAGCTGGGCCGTGGAGGCCCTGGCCCGCTCCGGCGTCGGCAGGCTGACCCTGATCGACCTGGACGATGTCTGCGTCTCCAATACCAACCGCCAGCTTCACGCCCTGGACGGTACCGTGGGCCGTCCCAAGGTGGAGGTGCTGGCCGAGCGCTGTCGGGCGATTCAGCCGGGCATCGAGGTCGTGGCCGATACCGCCTTCGTCACCCCCACCAACCTGGCCGAGCGCATCCCCGAGGATGCCGACCATGTGATCGATGCCATCGACAGCGTGGTGGCCAAGGCGGCGCTGATCGCCTGGTGTCGGCGGCGCAAGCTGCCGATCACGGTAACCGGTGCCGCCGGCGGCCAGACCGACCCCACCCGTATCAAGGTGGCCGACCTGACGCGCACCGAACATGACCCCCTGCTGGCCAAGGTGCGCTCGCGGCTGCGCCGCGACTTCGGATTCTCGCGCAACCCCCGGCGGCGCTTCTCGGTGGAGTGCGTCTACTCAGACGAACAGCTGGTCTATCCGGGCAGCGACGGCGAGGTGTGCTACCAGAAGCCGGGCAGCGGCGAGGCCACCCGTCTGGACTGCGCCTCCGGCTTCGGCGCCGCCACCTTCGTCACCGGCAGCTTCGGCTTCGTGGCCGCATCACGCACCCTGGCAAGGCTGGCCAAGCGGGCCAGCAGCCGCCAGAGTGGCGCTTGAGTCTCCTGGGTTCATAGAGTAACCGCGCCACCAACAGCAGCCCTTCTCAGAGTTCACTTCAGAGTTCTTTTCTTACTTCAGGAGAGTGTCATGACCCGCCCACTGCCGGTTCCCGGAATCTACTGCCACTACAAGGGCAACCGTTACGAGGTGCTCGGCATGGCCCATCACAGCGAGACCGAGGAGCCTCTGGTGGTCTATCGCGCCCTCTATGGCGACTACGGCCTCTGGGTGCGCCCCCTCGCGATGTTCAACGAACTGGTCAAGGTGCAGGATGAGCCGGTCCCACGCTTCGAGCTGGAGAAGGCCTTCTGAGACGGACCTGCTCGCGTCGGGAGGCAGAAACGCACACCGGCGCCACCAGGGCGCCGGGAGTCACGATCGATGAGTCTTGAAGGAGCGCTTCGGAGCAGGACCGACGAGGGAAGAGGGAGTGGTTACTCGTCGCCGGCTTCCTGCATCTGCTTGAGCATATAGTTCTCGATGCCAACCTTGTCGATCAGCCCCAGTTCGGTCTCGATATGATCAATATGCTCTTCCTCGTCGGCCAGCAGGTCGCGGAACAGGTCACGAGACACATAGTCCTTGACCTGTTCGCAATACTCAATGGCAGCGATATAGTCGTTGCGGCCTTCATGCTCGATCTTGAGGTCACACTCGAGCATTTCACGCACGTTCTCGCCGATATGCAGCTTGCCAAGGTCCTGAAGGTTGGGAATGCCCTCGAGAAAGAGGATGCGCTCGATCAGCTTGTCGGCGTGGACCATCTCTTCGATGGACTCGTCATATTCCCATTTGGCCAGCCTCTTCAGGCCCCAGTCCTTGTACATCTTGGCATGCAGGAAGTACTGGTTGATCGCGACCAGCTCGTTGCCCAGAGCGCGATTGAGGTGTTCGATAACCTTGCTGTCGCCTTTCATGGATCTGCCTCTCATGACATGGGGGAGTCATCCCCAAGCTTGGCACGCCGCGATGGCGATTGCCAAACCTCGACAGCGGGGAAGCGGAGGTGCCGGCGCCGTTACACCGCGTAGGCAAGATCCGTAGAGGCCTGCATTAGCTCCTCCTTCACCGCCTCGCGGGTCAGGCTCTTGCCGACGCAGGCACACTTGCCGCACTGGGTGCCACAGCCGGTCTCGGCCTGGACCTCGCGCCAGCTACGTGCCCCCTCTTCCACCACCTGGCGGATGCGGCGATCGGAAACTCCCTTGCAGATGCAGACGTACATGCGAATTCCTCGCGTTGGATAGCGAGACAAATGTAAATGATTCGCATAAGGTATTGCAACCGCAACGGGGTCAATGACTGACGCCGGTCAATGCCCGGCGAGCGGGATCAGGGCTAGCGGGATGTCTTGGGGAGTACCACCACCTGGGTCCCCGAGGCGATATCGGGCCAGCTGCGCCGCTCGGCATCGAACAACACCCACAGGTAGCCCAGCCCCAGGGTGGCCACGGAGAGCCAGGCCACCAGATAGCGCACCATGGCCTGGCGCAGGGTGATGGTGCAGCCATCCAGGGTCTGCACCCGCAGCCGCCAGGCCTGCATGCCCAGGGTCATGCCACCACGACACCAGAAGAAGGCGAAGAAGGCGAACGCCGACGCCAGCATGCCAAAGCGCAGGGAAGCGACCTGCGCGACCCCCATCCCGACCTGTTCAGCGGGCAGGCCGATCAGGTGGCGCACCACCAGCAGATGCAACCCGGCCACCAGCAACCAGATGGCGGCTACCAGGAAGGCGTCGTAGAGCATGGCACCCAGCCGGCGGCCGAGGCCGGCGGGCCAGACGTCATCGAGATTGGGCAAGCGGTGTGGCATGACGCTCTCCTTGTCTTAACCGTTGCGGCGCAGCAGGAGAACCCCTACCACGACACAGATAAGGGTCGGTGCCAGTACCGCCCAGGCCGGCGAGAAGCCGAACACCGTGGAGGCCGGTGCCAGCAGGTCCTGCAGATACTTGAACGCCAGGCCGGTGATCACGCCATAGAACACCCGCGTGCCGGCGGCCACGCTGCGCAACGGACCGAACACGAAGGAGGCGGCCACCAGCACCAGCGACCCCATGGTCAGCGGCAGCAGCATCTTCTGCCAGAAGTAGAGCAGCGGCTGGGTGGCCTGTTGTCCCTGGTCGCGCAGGTAGCTGGCATAGGCCCATAGCTCACTCGGCGACTGGCTCTGGACGTCGCGCAACAGCCGCGAAAGCTGCTCCGGGGTCAGCTGGGTATCCCACTCCCGGGTCTCGAGGCGCCGGGCCTCGGTCGCCTGTTCGGTAAATCGTGTTACCGCCACGTCTTCCAGCACCCAGCGCTCCTCCTGCCAGACCGCCCGCGCGGCGCTCATCGCCTCGATCAGGCGCTGTCCCTCGAAGCGGTAACGGGTGAGATCGAGCACGGTATCATCGGCACGAATGGCGCCGAAGCGGTAGAAGCTGTCGCCCTCCCGCTGCCAGCCACCGCGCTCGGTCACCAGGGTACCGGCCCCCTGGATCTTCTCGACCCGCCAGGCGCTGGCAAACTGCTCGGTTCGCGGGGAGACATATTCGGCGATAAACAGCACCACGATCACCACCAGGATGATCGGCTTCATTGCGCCCCAGAGGATCCGCACCAGGGAGCGGCCGGCGGCGCGCATCACGGTGAGTTCATTGCTCGAGGCCATGCCCCCCAGGCCGATCAGCGCACCGATCAGCACCGCCACCGGCGCATACTGGTAGAGCCGCCAGGGCAGGCGCATCAACAGGTAGAGCAGCACCTGCAAGGCGCCATAGTCTCCCTCCACATCGCCCAGGTCGTTGATATAGGTGATCACCAGGTCGAGCCCCAGCAGCACCACCTGGACGACGATGATGGCACCCAGCACGTTGCGTGCCAGGTAGCGGTCGAAGCGATCGGCAATCATCCACTCATCCCCTTGCGCTGGGCGCGTATCGTCATCCACCCGCCCAGCGCCAGGAAGGCACCGTGGATCGGCCACATGCCTATCACGGCCGGCAGATTGCCACGCCCGATGGCATCCAGTGCCGCCAGCAGCAGGCTCAGGTAGGCCACATGCAGGAAGATCGCCGGCAGCAGCTTGGCGAAGCGCCCCTGGCGCGGATTGACCCGCGAGAGCGGCATCGCCAGCAGGGTCAGGATAAACACCATCAGCGGCATGCTTACCCGCCACTGCAGCTGGGCGCGGGCTTCGGGCGAGGCATCACCAAGCAGCTCCCGGGTGGTGGCAAGCTCCGGGGAGTCAAGCTCGCGCAGCGTCTCGGTTCGTGACAGGCGCACCGCATAGGTGTCGAACTCGAGCCGCTCGGCCTGATGCCGGCCAGGCTCGACGCTGTAGCGCTCACCATCGCTCAGCACCAGGAAGCGACTCCCAGTCTCGTCATCCAGCACCTGGTGCCCCCCCTCGGCGCGAGTCACCACGCTCTCGGGAGTGCCATCGCTGCGCCGCTGGCGCTCGCTGATAAAGACGCCGCGCATCTCGCTGCCATCTTCGCTGATCCCTTCGATGTAGGCGGTACGCCCACTACCGAACTCCTGGAAGCGCCCGGGTCCGAGGGTGGAGAAGTCAACGCGGCTGCGCTGATCCTCGAGCAGCGTCTCGGTCTCCAGCGCACCCGCCGGCGTCAGCCACAGGCTGCACAGCCCCACCAGCACAGCCACCAGGGTCGCCGGCACCAGGCTCACCTGCAGCAGCCGGTTGGGGCTGGTGCCGCAGGCCACCAGCACGGTGATCTCGCTGTTCAGGTAGAGCTGGCCATAGGCGAGCAGGATCCCCAGGAAGAATGCCAGGGGCAGAATTAGCTCCAGAAACCCCGGCAGATGCAGCAACATCAGGGTGCCAAGAATGCTGGCGGGGATCTCGCCCTCGGCGGCGTTGCTGAAGTAGCGAATGAAGCGGCTACCCATGATGACCAGCAGCAGCACGCCGGCAACGGCGGCCATGGTCAGCAGGATCTCGCGGGTCAGATAACGAAAGATGATCATGCGGCGTCTGCCATGCAATGGGGCCATGCCTTGGGTACACTGGGCGACACGGCAACGTGTCGGCATTATCCAGAATCCCCCTACGCTTGTAACCCCAATTGCCTGTAACCCCCAACGCTTGTCTTGTGGAGACGCCATGGAATTCCCTGTCAGGACGGGTAGCCCCGCCAAGGTCGAAAGCGCCTGTATCGTCATCCCGGTATTCAAGGACGAGGCTCTGCTGCCCACCGCCGCCCGCCTCAACGACGCCAGCGAGCGCTTGATCACACAGCTGCTCGAGCGTGGTGATTTCGACGCCAGGCTGGGCAACGTGCAGCTGGTTCCCTTCGCGCCGGGTCTCTCCACCGACCGCCTGCTGCTGGTGGGCCTGGGCAAGCGCGAGACGTGTCGGGAAGCGGCCTTCCGCAAGGCTCTGGATGCCACCTTCACCTTCCTGGCGAGCCTGTCGCTGGACGAAGTGACCATGGCCTTCACCGAGGTCCCGTTGACGGAACGCGGCGTCGACTGGAAGGCACGCATGGTTGCCGAGGCCGCCCATCGCGCGCTCTATCGCTTCGAGGAGTTCAAGTCCGAGAAGGCGCCCACGCCACGCCTGGCGCGGGTCGAACTGCTGGCCAACGAGGAGAGTGATGCCAGGGCCGCCGCCGAAGGCGCCCGCATCGGCGATGCCCTGGGCCAGGGCATCAACTACGCCCGTACCCTGGGCAACCTGCCCGGCAATGTCTGCACCCCGAGCTACCTGGCCGAGCAGGCCGAGGCGCTGGGCCAGGACGCCGATGGCGACCTGCAGGTAGAGATCCTCGACGAGGCGGCCCTCGAGACGCTGGGCGCCCATAGCCTGCTTTCCGTGGGCCGCGGCAGCGAACAGCCCTCACGCCTGATCGTCATGCGCTACCAGGGAGCGGATGACCCCGACGAGGCCCCCCATGTCCTGGTCGGCAAGGGCATCACCTTCGACACCGGTGGCATCTCGCTGAAGCCCGGCGAGGCCATGGACGAGATGAAGTTCGACATGTGCGGCGCGGCCAGCGTGTTCGGCACGCTGAAGGCGACCCTCGGCATCCGTCCCAGGGTCAACCTGGTGGCGATCGTGGCCGCTGCCGAGAACATGCCCGACGGCCGGGCCACCAAGCCTGGTGATATCATCAAGACCCTCAAGGGCCTCTCGGTGGAGGTACTCAATACCGACGCCGAAGGCCGCCTGGTACTGTGCGACGCCCTCACCTATGCGGAGCGCTTCGAACCCGCCAGTGTGGTGGATATCGCGACCCTGACCGGCGCCTGCATCATCGCCCTTGGCCATCACGCCACGGGCCTGCTGTCCAACGACGACGATCTGGTCCTGGACCTGCTGGATGCCGGCGAGGCCGCCTGGGACCGCGCCTGGCATCTGCCGCTGTGGGACGAGTACCAGGAGCAGCTCGACTCCAACTTCGCCGACCTGGCCAATATCGGCGGCCGCCCGGCGGGCACCATCACCGCCGCCTGTTTCCTGTCGCGCTTCGCCGACCGCTTTCCCTGGGCCCATCTGGACATCGCCGGCACCGCCTGGGCATCCGGCAAGCAGAAGGGAGCCAGCGGCCGCCCCGTGGGCCTGCTGACCCAGTACCTGCTGGACCGCGAGGCCGATGCCGAGGTGGAGACCAGCATAGACACCAGGGCGGATTGAGCAGAGTGGCCCCGACGTTATCCGTCCACTCAGCGCTCGGGGCTGACCATCGGCAGGGCCGGCCCGCCGAGGGGCGCTGAGCCCCTCGCCTGTGCGCTGCCGGTGCCCCTGGCATAGTTTCTTCTCGTCGCCCTGGCACCGTTGCCCCGCGCTCAGGCCGCGGCGACCCTTTTCAGGACTTGCGTTTTGTTCGCGCCCCCTTTTTCATGGGGTAGACGATGACCTCACGACCCGGGCCACTGCCGGCCCGAGCCCTCTTTACCGACCCGGAGCCCACGGCCCCGGATGTAGCGGAGACCCCTTGCCGTGCCGACTGACACCTTCGACCTGCTTCCCCACGCTGCCCCCACCACCGATGCCATTCGCGAGGATATCCTCGCCAACCCCGGTTTCGGCCAGTACTTCACCGATCACATGGCCCATGTGCGCTGGACCTTGAACGATGGCTGGCACGGCCACAGGGTGCTTCCCTATGGCCCCCTGACCCTGGACCCTGCCGCTGCCGTGCTGCACTACGCTCAGGAAATCTTCGAGGGCATCAAGGCCTACCGGCATGCCGATGGCTCCATCTGGACCTTCCGCCCCGAGAAGAATGCCGAGCGCTTCCGCCGCAGCGCCCGCCGTCTGGCCCTGCCGGAGCTTTCCGACGCGGACTTCATCGGTTCGATCAAGGCGCTGCTGGCCCAGGATCATCCCTGGGTGCCCACGCCGAAGAACGAGGCGGACGAGTGCAGCCTCTACCTGCGCCCCTTCATGATCGCCAGCGAAAGCTTCCTCGGCGTGCGCCCGTCCCATGAGGTCGACTACTACGTGATCGCCTCGCCGGCTGCAGCCTACTTCAAGGGTGGCATCGAGCCGGTCTCGATCTGGCTCACCGAGCACTACAAGCGTGCCGCTCCGGGGGGAACCGGGTTCGCCAAGTGCGGCGGCAACTACGCCTCCTCCCTGGCGGCCCAGAAGGAGGCCAGCGCCAACGGCTGCGGCCAGGTCGCCTTCCTCGATGCCGTCGAGAACAAGTGGATCGAGGAGCTAGGGGGCATGAACCTGTTCTTCGTCTACAAGGACGGACGTATCGCGACGCCTCGCCTGACCGACACCATTCTCGAGGGCGTGACTCGCGACTCGGTACTGACCCTGGCACGCGACGAGGGGCTGACACCCGAGGAGCGCCCGATCAGCATCGACGAGTGGCGTGAAGGCGCGGCCAACGGCGAGATCACCGAGGTCTTCGCCTGCGGTACCGCGGCGGTGATCACCCCGGTAGGAGAGCTGGTCAGCGAACAGGAACGCATCCGCCTGGCGGGCGACAACGGCAACCCCATCGCCAAGCGCCTGCGTGCCAAGCTGCTCGACCTGCAGTATGGTCGTGCCGAGGATACACACGGCTGGCTGACCAGGCTGGTGTAACAGCGAAGTCGCCGCGACGGACCCGCTCAGCGGCTCCGCTGCTATCGCGGCTCTCACCACCGAGGCGAGGGGCGCCGAAGGGCAGGCCGACGCGGAGGTCCTGCGTCAGGGATGGCGTCGGTAGCGTACAGGGAAGTATTCACAGCGCCTCCGCAAAGGCCTGCCACGAGGAGAAGCCCCGGGCAGACTCAGATGACCCAGATCGATTTCTACGTCCTCCCCGACACCACCCTGGAGGCGCGTCTCGACTTCGCCTGCCGGCTGGCCGAGACCATTCAGCGCAAGGGCTACCGGCTGCACCTGCACGCCGAGGATGAAGCCATGGCCCGGGAGCTCGACAAGGCGCTCTGGACCTTCCGAGCCGACGCCTATGTGCCCCATGCCTTGGCCGATGACGCCCTCGCCGAGCAGGTGGCGGTCACCATCGGCTGGGCCGAACCGCCACCCCCCGAGCGCCCCGCCCAGGCGCTGCTCAATCTATCGCCCGGCATTCCCGAGTGGTTCTCGCGCTTCGAGCGTGTCGCCGAGATCATCAACCAGCACCAGGCGGTGCTGACCGCCAAGCGAAAGTGCTGGCAGACCTACAAGCAACGCGGCTACCCGGTCAAGGCGCATCAGCTGCGCAGTCAGTCAGGCTGACGCCGACTACCCCGCCGGGCTATAATTGACCCCATTTTCGTCGCCATTCCTGCCGCCCGGCCATCAGGCCGGCGGTGCCTATTCTGGACCCGAAACGCCCATGGACAAGACCTACCAACCCGAGCAGATCGAATCCCACTGGTATCAGCGCTGGGAGGCCGACGGCCGCTTCGCCCCCTCGGGCGAGGGCGCACCCTTCTCCATCATGATTCCGCCGCCCAATATCACCGGCAGCCTGCACATGGGCCACGCCTTCCAGGACACCATCATGGACACCCTGACCCGCTGGCGGCGGATGCAGGGTCGCAACACCCTGTGGCAGGTGGGGACCGACCACGCCGGCATCGCCACCCAGATGCTGGTCGAGCGCAAGGTGGCGGCGGAAGAAGGCAAGAGTCGCCACGATCTTGGCCGCGAAGCCTTCATCGACAAGGTGTGGGAGTGGAAGCATGAGTCTGGCGGTCATATCACCCGCCAGCTGCGCCGCATGGGAGCCAGCGTCGACTGGAGCCGTGAGCGCTTCACCATGGACAGCGGCTTCTACAAGGCGGTCCAGGAGGTCTTCGTCCGTCTCTACGAGGAGGACCTGATTTACCGTGGCAAGCGGCTGGTCAACTGGGATCCGACACTGCATACCGCGATCTCCGACCTCGAGGTGGAAAACCGCGACCAGCAGGGTAGCTTCTGGCACTTCCGCTACCCCCTGGCCGATGGCGTCACCACCGACGACGGCAAGGATTACCTGGTCGTTGCCACCACCCGTCCGGAGACCCTGCTCGGCGACACCGGGGTTGCGGTCAATCCCGAGGACCCCCGCTATGCCTCCCTGGTGGGCAAGTTCATCACGCTGCCGCTGGTGGGTCGCCGCATCCCCATCGTCGCCGATGAACACGCCGACATGGAGAAGGGTTCGGGTTGCGTGAAGATCACCCCTGCCCACGACTTCAATGATTACGAGGTAGGCCGCCGCCAGAACCTTCCGCTGATCAACGTCTTCACCCAGGACGCCGCCATCCTGGGGCAGGCCGAGGCCTTCGACATTCAGGGCCGTCCACTGGCAGATATCGACCCGAGCCTGCCCGAGGCCTATGCCGGTCTGGATCGCTTCGAGGCACGCCAACGGATCGTCGCCGACATGGAGTCCGCCGGCCTGCTCGAGCAGATCGAGACGGTCAACAACACCCTGCCCTTCGGAGATCGCTCCGGGGATATCATCGAACCGCTGCTGACCGACCAGTGGTTCGTGGCCGTGGAGAGTCTGGCCAAGCCCGCCATAGAGGCCGTGGAGAAGGGCGATATCCAGTTCGTGCCGAAGAACTACGAGAACATGTACTTCGCCTGGATGCGCGACCTCCAGGACTGGTGCATCTCTCGCCAGCTGTGGTGGGGCCACCGTATCCCTGCTTGGTACGACGCCGAGGGCAGCGTCTATGTCGCCCGCAGCGAGGCCGAGGCCCGCGAGCGGCACGGCCTCTCTGCGGAGCTCGAGCTGACTCAGGACGAGGACGTGCTGGACACCTGGTTCAGCTCGGGGCTGTGGACCTTCGGCACCCTGGGCTGGCCGGAGCAGACCGAAGAGCTCAAGACCTTCCACCCCTCCAGCGTGCTGGTCACCGGCTTCGACATCATCTTCTTCTGGGTCGCGCGGATGATCATGCTGACCCTGAAGTTCACCGGCGAGGTGCCCTTCAAGCAGGTCTACGTGCACGGCCTAGTGCGTGACGGCCAGGGCCAGAAGATGTCGAAATCCAAGGGCAACGTGCTCGACCCCATTGATCTGATCGACGGCATCGAGCTGGATACGCTGGTGGAGAAGCGCACCGGCAACATGATGCAGCCGCAGAGAGCCAAGGCGATCGCCAAGGCCACGCGAAGCGAGTTCCCGGAAGGCGTCGAGCCTCACGGCACCGATGCGCTGCGCTTCACCTTCCTCTCCCAGGCCACCACCGGACGCGATATCAAGTTCGACATGGGTCGCCTGGATGGCTACCGCAACTTCTGCAACAAGCTGTGGAACGCCTCACGCTATGTGCTGATGAATGCCGAAGGCGAGGATACCGGCCTTGGCGATGAGCCGGTGACCCTCTCCCTGGCCGACCGCTGGATCCTCTCACGCCTGCAGCAGACCGTGACCCAGGTTACCAAGGCCATGGAGGAGTTCCGCTTCGACCATGCCTCCCAGGCGTTCTATGACTTCGTCTGGAACGAGTACTGCGACTGGTACCTGGAGCTCTCCAAGCCGGTGCTCTGGGATGACAACGCCAGTCTCGATGCCAAGCGCGGCACCCGCCGAACCTTGGTCCGCGTGCTGGAAACCCTCCTGCGCCTGGCCCACCCGATGATGCCGTATATCTCCGAGGAGATCTGGCAGCGTGTAGCGCCCCTGGCCGGCACCTTCCAGGGCGACGACTCCATCATGGCTCAGCCCTGGCCGACTGCCGATGAGGCCCTGCTCGATGAAGGCGCCACCCGCGATATCGAGTGGCTCAAGGGTGTCATCGTGGCGGTGCGTAATATCCGTGCCGAGATGAATATCGCGCCGGGCAAGCCCCTCGACGTCCTGCTGACCAAGGGCGGCACCGCCGATCGCGACCGCCTGGAGGCCAACCGCCTGTTCCTGGCCAAGCTCGCCAAGCTGGAGAGCCTCAGCTGGCTGGATGACCCTCAGCAGGCACCACTCGCGGCCACCCAGCTGGTCGGCGAGATGGAAGTCCTGGTGCCCATGGCCGACCTGATCGACAAGGAGACGGAGCTCGCCCGCCTCGACAAGGAGATCGACAAGCAGGACAAGCTGATCGGCGGCATCGAGAAGAAACTCTCCAACGAGGGCTTCGTGGCCAAGGCTCCTGCTGCTGTAGTGGAGAAGGAGCGTGGCAAGCTGACCGACCTTCAAACCTCCCGTCGTCTGCTGGCGGAGCAGCGCGACAAGATTGCCGCCCTCTAGGCACATCCTGGCGACATCCAAGCCCGGCCATATGGCCGGGCTTTTTCATGCCCAACTGCCCGCCGAGACATCTCTTTCGTTCGGCGGCCCAAACGAAAAAAGCCCCGAGCTCATGATGAGCTCGAGGCTTTTTCCGGTAAGTGCCTGGAGTTATTCCGGCCGTTGTCCCGGGGCGCCGAGCTCCGATGAGCGGCGCCTCGATGGCCGGCATTCCGGGAGGCTGCAGGGGCAGGTCCCTGCCATGAAAAAACCCCGAGCAACTGAATGCCCGGGGTTTTCTCGGTATAAGTGCCTGACGATGACTTGGCCGGCACTCCGGGACTCTCCATGGGGAGGCCCTAAAACGACGAAACCCCGACCATGGGCCGGGGTTTCTGAATAAGTGCCTGACGATGACCTACTCTCGCATGGGGAGGCCCCACACTACCATCGGCGCGGAGCGGTTTCACTGCTGAGTTCGGCATGGGATCAGGTGGTTCACGCTCGCTATGGTCGTCAGGCGAAAAGGGGTGATTCATGCTGAGCCGAGAGGTTTCAAGAGGTACCCGGCGTCGTGGGTCATCACAGACCCCTTGGGTGTTATATGGTCAAGCCTCACGGGCCATTAGTACCGGTTAGCTCAACGCCTTGCAGCGCTTCCACATCCGGCCTATCAACCAGCTGGTCTCGCT
>NZ_JADNRL010000013.1 GCF_015595025.1 Halomonas sp. KAO | reverse complement strand
GATTTGGCGTGACCTGATGATCGGGCAGCTCGGTTGGCGGTTTCGGCATGATACGGGCTCCTGAACCTCGGGCTCTGATATTGAGCTTAACTCACTGAGCCGGTGTATGGATGCAGGTTGACACACAGGGAATGCGAAGAAAAAAATGGATCAAGAGGAAAATCCATACTTGGCCTTGATTCCAGTTTTTGAAACCTTTGAGGCTGGTTAATGAATATCGGAATAGACTTACAAAAGTATTCCAGCTATTTTGTTGAGCTTGATGAAGAGGAGCGGTCGCAGGTAGGTTCATATCAGCCGCATTTCCTTGATAGTGCCAAGTGTTGCTACCATGATAATGTATGGTTTTTTCGGGGCGCTTCAAAAGAAGCTCATAGTGTAGACTTTGATGTCCCTATTGCACCGGGAAAAAAATTAACTGATTACCCGGACTTGCTGACTACACTGAAAATTACAGCAATGCTTTCAGGAACAATAAAAACTCGAAGTTTAGGTGGGTATGGTCCTCAGAATATTATAAAATTTTGCCATAAAATCATAAACCTATACAGAGTCATATTTTACTGTTTTGGCATTGAAAATCTAAGTAGCATTAACCCCTCTATTTCTGAAAAGCTAAAAGAGAAGCTTGTTAAACCAGTCGCTGAGCGCCTGGATATTCATAAAAGATTAACCACCTACTTTTTAAGCCTCGAAGAAGAAGATGTTGTAAAGCTGAAGATTGTCCGCGGTAAAAAATTTGATCTTGATGTTTTTAAATTGGCGGGTGCTCTAGGTGTTTCTTCACGGCTTCTTAGTAAAGAATGTATTGTATCCTTAACGAAGTTTAGGAGAGATAATGGTTTTTATGTTTCAAGTCACCTGAAGAAGTTTTTGATTCGCGAACATGATGAGCCCACCTCTTCCCTTTCCGCGGAAGCTATAAGGAAAGAACTCTCTGCTCTCAATAAATTTTTTTCGTTGATTGTTGCCTTTGAGGATATTATTCCAGAAAGCCAGCGGATCTCAAATAATTTCCTCCAAGATGTTGATCCAAATAAGCTGGGAAAGCGTGTTGGCAAGTCTTCGCAGCGCACGAAAAATATTCCACGTGAGATTTTTTTCAAGCTAATGGATCGCGCCATCCGGTGGGTGGTTGATTATGCAGATCCTCTTATAGAATACCGCGACAAAGCTCTGGAGCATTATAATGACATGTGTGCGAATGAGAGTCGCGGCGGCACTGCTGAAAACCGACGGCATTATGCAGCCAAGAGGATGGCCCAGTTTTTCGATGATCACCCATTGAAAGTCTTCGCGGGGGAACCAGGTGCACCTTACCCAATCACTTCATTCGATAAAAATCAAATTGATTCAATCCTTGCATCAAAAAGAACTATATCTGATGATCAGGTTCAGCGTGCCTTAAGCCTGGTTGCTGACGGGGCAACTTATAAAACTGCTGCCGATGCGGTTGGCATTTCAAAAGCGTCACTGAGTAGGATACTGAATGGTGGGTGGAGAAAACCGGGTTTTGGATTGGACAAAGTCCTTCATTGTTACTTGCCCACTGCATGCCTGCTTGTCATCTACTGCTTTACAGCGCGCAGGCAGGTTGAGATTGAATCACTAGAGGCTGGATGCTGTATCGAGACACCTGAGGGGCCATATATAAGAATGTATTCTGCCAAAGTGGATCAGGCGTTTGACTATTTTCCCACAACACGGCTTGTTAAGAAAGCCGTCTCGGTGCTTGAGAAGTTGAGTGCACCCGTAAGGAGTGATGATAGCCAGGGCTTGCTGCAGGTTCCCTCTTTGCAAGGTGGGCACTATCAATTTTGGCAGTCCGGAAAGATAAATGAATTCGCCAACATGGTTGAAGCTGATGGTGACAAGAAAAATAATTGGGTGTTTAGCGAGCACCAGTTTAGGCGGTTTTTCGTTATGACATACTTTTTTCGGTATGATGCTGGAGACCTGCCATCACTCTCTTGGCACATGCGACATTCTGATTTTGAAATGACCATGACATACCTCACTGACAGTAATGGTCACTTGGCGGTAGAAGAAGTTAGAGCAGAAAAAATCATTCAAATGGCTAAAGAAAGTGGGCGATATGGCGGTACCATGGAGGAGGATTTAGTAAGATTAGTTGAAAGTCTTGAGCTCCAGAAAGAATCTCGTGTTGACAGGTTGGTTGCGCGAGTGAATGATATTGGTCTGGTTATTAACTATGTCCCTGATGGGGTATGTTTTGGGGAGTCGCCTACTTTAAAGTCGCGTAGTAGTTGTCTGGAGAAAGGTGCCGTTCAGCGCTCAAGTGCAGCCCTTGGCACGTGCTTAGGCTGTCCAAATCTAGCCAGTTTTTCTATGCCAGACGGTGTTGAAAGCATTGTTGATTACAAGAGGTCACCTATCCTCAAGGCGGCAAAGGAAAGGCTGGGATGAATGACGATAAAGTTATACGAAAATTAGAGGTTCTTGAAGAGTACTGCGAAACAAAGGTGCCAAACTTTAGCCTGCCAAAAAAATTTTCATTTAACTGGTTCGTAAGCTGGGAAAGTAGTAGTTTAGGATTGGAGAAAATATCTAAAAGCTTGGGTTCTATCAGGTCAGATGGTTATTTGAGAGGTAGGGTAAATCATGCCTTAAGTGAGTCTGAAGCCATCAGGCAGGCTGTAGAAGAGTTGGACGTTTCAACAGAGAGAGAATATAAAAAGATTAAGCTGGAGAATGAGCAGTTGAAAAGGCAAAGAAGCCATCTGGCTCAAAGCGTTTATGAATTAATGCTTGAAGTGGAAGAGCTTCGGTCTCGGCTTGGTGTTCAGCAAGCCCAGTTTGCAGATAGGCAGAAGATAAAACAGTGGGCAAACTCTGATGGCTGAGATTGTCGTCTCTACCAAAGGGAACCGAATCATGATCCATGATGATGGTTTCCTATACAGAGATCCCACGCAGTGGCTGATTAGCCTTGAGCAAAATAGGCTTTCACGATCTTATGTCAGAGACTGTGGCTCACGGCTGGCTGATTGGATTACATTCATCGAAAGTAAACGATTAGGCTTATATGAGCCCGTGACTCAGGATTTTCGCGACTATAGAGACTCTCAAGTCAATATTGGCCTTGCATCGGAAACAATAAATCAAAAAATTATTGCTGTGATAGAGTTTTATTGGTGGGCGCAGGCCAAAGGTTTGTGTCATCAATCCCTTTTGGGATGGAATGATTTCATGAAGCCAGGTGTGCCTTTTCAGATTGAACTTGAAGCGCCTCAGACATCAAGAAGGAAGCAGGGGGGGAGGTACCGAATTCCTTTTTTGCTTAAGGCTCCGAGTAAGAAGCGTAAGTCGATGTTGACAACAGCAGAGGTGAGAGATCTATACGCTAGTATTGAAGAGCGGACAGCCGCAAGCAGGACTAAAATAAAAGATGCGATTGTCGCTCGCAATCACTTAATGCTTGATTGGATGATTTACGCTGGGCTGAGGCGAAATGAAGTGGTGTCGCTTAGTTTGAGTAGTATTCCAGAGCCTTCAGATAGAAGAGAGTTTTCTCTCGTTCAGGTGACTATTTCGGATGGCACGAAAAATTCTAAAGTCAGGGTTGTAGATGTTCCTAGTAGTTTGCTTAGGGATACCTGGGATTATGTTGATATTGAGCGCTGTGATATTGTAGAATCGTATCTGGATGGAAGTGACCCTGGCTACCTTTTTGTTAGTCAAAAAAAGCCCGGTAAGCTTGCTGGTGATTCAGTTTATAAAATGATCACTCGTGCGGGGCTGGGCATTCATCCCCATGATTTACGCAGCTATGGTCTCTTTTGTTACGCTTGCGATCTGTATAGAATTGAAAGGTTAATGGTGAAGTCTGGAGATAAAGCCAGAGTCGATGTGAATCTTATTGAGTACCAGCTTAGAAACCAGGCGGGGCATGAGTCCCTCGATACCACTCTAAGGTACTATGTCAATTTGGCAGAGGTTGCAACGGCTAGCGCCAATGCTTTTGAAGAGCTTGAGGATTTTAGGGGAAGGATAGTTGGAATGATTGAAAGGCAGCAAGAGATTTCAAAAGAGACTAAGCGTGCGCATAGGTTTTTTAGTTGAACGTGTCTTCGCTATCTACCACCTTCCACTACGACTCCGACCTCATCGGTGGCTCGCTCATGGTCCGCGAGAGCCGCATCGTGGCGGAGCTGCTGCTGGCTGGTGTGGATGACGCGGCCTGGAAGACGGCCATCATCGACGAGAATCGCCTCCAGAAGGCACGGCCGGCATCAGCCAGGCGCATGGCCCAGGCAATCCGCAAGCGGCTTGTGCGGCTTCCTGAGCCGTTCTGGCAGGTGCTGCATGATGGCGATGACCAACTGGCCACCCAGGTGGCGTTCTGTGCGGCATTGGCCCGCAACCTGCTGCTGGTGGAGTTCCTGGAGACCGTGGTGGCCGATGCCTTCGTGACCCAGGCCGAGCGCCTTGAGCCTTACCAGTGGGATGACTTCCTCGCCGATCGTGCCTACCGCGATCCGGCTATCAGTGGCTGGACCGCCTCCTCTAGACGAAAGATGGGGCAGGTGGCCTTTCGCATGCTATCCGAAGTAGGCTTGATAGAGAGTGCGCGTAGCCGCCGGCTACGACCGCTGATGCTGCGGCCCGAGGTAGTGAGCCTGCTGGAAAGGCACCACCTGATTCGGCTGCTGGACTGCCTGAGTGCCCTGGGGCCGCGGTGAACGCCATGGACCCGGGCTGGCGGTAGCGTGCCCGAAAGCCGCTATCCACCGCAGACCGCGGCACCAAGCATTATAAGACGCTCAATCATAACGAAAAGAACGACACCGGACGCAAGGATGAGAGCCGTATGTCACCGCTCACGCAGGGGCCGTCCCACCGCGAAGATCCTCACCTGAAGGATCGCCTCAACCAGATCGCCGATAAGATCACCAGCCCGGCTTTCCTCTCCGGACAGGGGCTGGGCAACGAGATCGGCTTCTGGATCTTCGACTATCCCCCCGAGCACGAGCTGCAGGTTCGTGAGTACCTGACCTTCCTGGAAGGGGTACTGTCCCGTCAGCACAGCGAGCTGACGGTCGACCACGTCAACCTGCTGCGCGTGCTGCGCGACTATCTCCACACATAGCCCTTGCAGCTCTCTGACCCAATTTCCAGGAGTGAAAGGTGATCGAACGTGGTGTTCAGCTGCCTCAAGGCGCAACGACGAACCTTGCACCGTACTCCTAGGTAATCCCCATCCCGATCCTCGACGGAAGATAGGGGCGATGGACGGTGACTACTCAGGCACCGCTGGCAAGCCTTCCAAGGTCGGCAACCACGGCCTCCATGGGGTCGCTGTCGCGGATCAGCAGGCGCGCCTCTCCCTGGGCATTGAAGGCGAAGACAGCGCTGGAGTGCGACACATCATAGTTCCCTTCGCTGTCTTCTTCGCCATACCCGTAGGTCACCCGATAGCGGCGTGTCAGCTTATCGAGTGCCGCTTTATCCCCCGTGAGGCCGATGAACTGGGGGCCGAAGGCGTCGGTGTAGCTATCCAGTGTCTCGGCGTCATCGCGGCGAGGATCCACCGAGACGAAGAGCACCTGGATTTCATCACGCGCGGTTTCATCCATGCGTTGGGTGGCCGCGTCGAGACGCGAAAGGGTGGTCGGACAGACATCGGGGCAATGGGTGAAGCCGAAGAACAGCAGCGTCGTCTTGCCGAGGAACTGATCGGCGCTCACCGTATTCCCGTTCTCGTCGATGAGTTCGAACGCCAGGGAAGGCATCAGCCCCGAGATATCCTTGGTCTGCCAGTCTGGATCGCTGCAGCCCGCAAGCCATAGCGTCACGAATAGTGCCATGATGCATCGGCGCATCCTGCTCCCCCTACTGTGCTGTCGGCGCCACGGCGCGGAACGTGTCACGCTGTCGCTGATTGCCGGCGAAATGAAGATTCACCTCGACGTCGTCACCAACGACGAGGGGGCCCTGTGTGTCAACCTGCATCCATACACCGGCTCAGTGAGTTAAGCTCAATATCAGAGCCCGAGGTTCAGGAGCCCGTATCATGCCGAAACCGCCAACCGAGCTGCCCGATCATCAGGTCACGCCAAAT
>NZ_JADNRL010000024.1:43498-341337 GCF_015595025.1 Halomonas sp. KAO | reverse complement strand
TGCGCCCCTCGTCGGCGAGGCCGCGCATGACCTTGAGCACATCCCCCACCAGTTCGGGGTCCAGGGCCGAGGTGGGCTCGTCGAACAGCATCACCTCGGGGTCCATGGCCAGCGCCCGGGCGATGGCGCCACGCTGCTGCTGGCCACCGGACATCTGGGCCGGATAGGCGTTGGCGCGTTCGCTCAGGCCCACCCGCTCGAGCAGGGCGTGGGCCTGTTCGATGGCCTCCTTCCTGGGCTTGCCGAGCACCTGCACCGGCGCCTCGATGATATTCTCGAGCAGGGTCATATGGGCCCAGAGGTTGAAGTTCTGGAACACCATGGAGAGCTTGGCGCGCATGTTCACCACCTGCTGCCAGTCGGCCGGCTCGCGGCCGTGCTTCGTCTCCTTGAAGCGGATCGCCTCGCCATGGACGATCAGCTCGCCCTCGTCGGGCTGTTCGAGCAGGTTCATGCAGCGCAGGAAGGTGCTCTTGCCGGAGCCCGAGGCGCCGATCAGGGTGATGACATCGCCCTTGCGGGCCTCGAGCGAGAGCCCCTTGAGGACGTCGGTATCGCCGAAGCGCTTGGTGATATGGCGCACTTCCAGCGGGATTGAGCTAGCAGCCATGGAAAGGCTCCAGTAGGTGCAACACACGCCGGGGCCAAGCCCCGGCACGCTCCGTCAATTTCACTCGCCGAAGTACTTGGCCTGCAGCTGGTCGAAAGTGCCGCTGGCCTTGACCTCGGCCATGGCGGCATCGAACTGCTCTACCAGCTCCCGGTCACGCTTGCGGAAGGCGGCACCGACGCCCGGACCGTAGATCGACTCCGGCTCGGTGATCAGCTCGCCGCGGCGCTCGAATGCCTCCTCGCCCAGCAGGGCTTCCTGAGCCAGGGGGAAGGCGGTGAACACCAGATCCAGGCGCCCGGAGTGCATGTCGTTGATCACGCCGCCGGAATCGCTGTAGCGGCGAATATCGGCCTGGGGGTGGAACTGGGTGACGTAGCGGTCCTGAATGGTGCCCTGCTGCACGCCGACGGTGACATCGGCCAGATCGCCGGCCACGTCGACCTCGGCCTCCGCCTGACCGACCCACACCGAGGGCACCTGATAGTAGGGCTCGGAGAAGAGGACCTGGCGGGCACGGTCCTCGGTGATATTCATCGCCGAGGCGATGAAATCATACTTGCGCGCCAGCAGCCCGGGAATGATGCCGTCCCACCCCTGCTTGACCCATTCACACTCACGCTGCATCTCGACGCAGACGGCATCGATCAGCTCGACCTCGAAGCCGGTGATGGTGCCGTCAGGCTCCTGATACTGGTAGGGAATATAGGGAACATCCACGGCGATCCGCAGCGGCCCCTCATCCGCCATGGCAGGGGTCGCGGCAAGCGCCGCCGCAATCAGTAGACCGAAGGAGTTGGAAATACGCATGGCAATTCACCTCTTGTGCTTGTGTGATGAAGCGTGTGATGCAGTGATAGGCACCACCAGATATCCGGCGACGCCGCATCCCGTCACAACGACGGAAACGAATTCAGGAGGAAGGCGGCGCGGGTGAGGCCGCCAGTTCCCCCAGGGTGATCGAGTGCAGTGGCGGGCGGACCCGGTAATAGCCCACGGTGTTCATGGAAGCGCCCTGGTGGCTGGCCAGCAGTCGGCTGACGCTCTCACCGCACAGGCGCCCCTGACACGGCCCCATGCCACAGCGCGTAAAGGCCTTGAGCTGGCCGGGACCGGCGGCCCCCTGCCCCATGGCGGCGTTGATCTCACCGAGCGACACGGATTCACAGCGACACACCAGGGTCTTCTCGGGCTGGGCGGCAAGCCAGCCTTCCGGCACCCGGAACAGCGCATCCAGCAGCTTGCGAGCGTCCAGGTCACGCGCCCGAGCGCAGCGTAGCGAAGCGCGCTCCTCGCCGACCCTCTCACCCTGAGCCTCGAGAATCGACAGGCCCGCGAGATGCCCCTCGCGCTCGGCGTTGATCGCCCCACCGATACCGGCACCGTCGCCGGCCAGCCACAGGCCCGGGCCGGCGGCCAGCGAATCTACATCTCGCTCGGGCACGAAGGCCTGCTGGCCCGCATGCCAGGCGAAGCCGAGCCCCAGCCCGCGCCCCAGCTGAGGCTCCGGCACCACACCGAAGTGAGTCAGCAGCAGCGGCGTCTCGACGCGCTGCCAGCGACCGGCCAGGCGATAGCTCACGGCCTCAAGATGCCCCTCGCCTTCGGCCTCCAGGGCGTCGAACCCCTGCTTGACCGTGACGCCGGCGCGGCGCAGCGCGACCAGCATCCTGAGCCCCTTGAGCAGATAGTGGCGGGCGTGCCAGGTGCCCAGCGGCTGGCGCAGCAACGCCGAATAGCGCGAGCGCGGGGCGGCGTCCAGCACCAGTCTTGGCGGGCAGCCGGCGCGCAGGTACTGCCAGGCCAGCAGATAGAGCAGGGGGCCGGTGCCGACCAGCACCGGTGGCGCCTCGGGTACCAGGGCACCCTGCTTGAGCAGGATCTGACCGGCCCCGGCCTGCATCACCCCCGGCAACTGCCAGCCCGGGAATGGCCAACCGCGCTCCATGGCGCCGCCGGCGACGACCAGCTGGCGTACCTGCCAGAGCTCGCCTTTGCCGCTCGCCAGCACGCCGAGGGTGGTGCCCTGCCCTTCACGCTGGGCCCACCACACCCGGCTGCCCGGCCGGTAATCGATTCGTGAATGTGCGAAGCGCGTCAGCAGGGCCTGGCCCCGCAGGTAGTCGGCGCCCATCACCGCCTCCCCCACCTGGGGAGCGGCGAGTTGACGATAGATCTGGCCTCCGGGGCTCTGCGCCAGATCGAAGACCACCGGCCTCTCGCCGGCCTCGGCCAGGCGGCTGGCGGCCGCCATGCCGGCCGGGCCGGCACCGATGATCGCCACCTCGGCGTGGCGCATCCGCGTCTCGCTCATAAGGCCCTCCACTGACGCTCGATCCGCATTCCCTCGGCCACCGGCACCAGGCAGCCCTGGCGATTGGGTTCACCATCGACGGTGATCAGGCACTCATGGCACACGCCCATCATGCACAGCGGCGCACGGTTGCTGCCGTCGACATGCCGGCGATAGCCCGCGGCGCCTTCGAGCCACAGCAACGCCGCGGCCACGCTGAAAGTGTTCGGCACACGGTGGGAGTGGCCCTCCAGCCAGATCGTCACCTCTCCGGTGGAGGCCGCGCTATCCAGTTGCTTGAACATCGAAACGCGCTCCTGAAAAGTCGCCATAAGCCGTTTCCAGCCGGTCATTGTCGATGGCCGCGGCGAGCTCCTCGGCATGGAAGGCCGCCAGGGTGATGCCGCTGTGACAGCTCAGGTTGTAGGCCCCGGGAAAGCGACGCGAGGCCTCGTAGACCGGGTTACCGTCCGGGGTCATCACGCGCAGCGCCCCCCAGGTGCGCACCAGTCGGGCCCGAGCCAGGTCGGGGTAGATCTGCACCGCGCGCTCCCCCAGCTGGTGAATGGTCTCGAGCGTCACCCCGGTGTCGTCGCCGACCTCCTCCAGCACGTCGCCGATCAGGTAACCACCGCTGGCGGTCTGGCGAATCTGCGGGCTCGGCAGCCGTCCGCCCTGGGGCAGCCGCTCGGTCACCAGCACCTGGCCACGCACCGGGCGAACGCGGCCACTGAGCCCCAGGGCAGGCGCCAGCTGCCGCCCTCCCAGGCCGGCGGCCAGAATCAACCTTTCCGATGTAAAGGTTCCCCCGGGGGTACGCACCGTGAAGCCGGCACCCGTGGCCTCGATCTCGCTGGCCGGGGTGGCGGGCCGGTAGTCGACACCCAGCGCCTGGCAGGCAGCATAGAGGGCACGCAGCAGGGAGAGCGGGTTGCAGTGTCCATCGTGGGGCGACCAGGTGCCACCGTGGACCCTCTCGCCGAGTCCCGGCAGATGCTCCAGCAACGCCTCCCGGTCGAGATAGGACCAGCGCACCGCCCCAAGTGTCGGCATGGAGGCGTACAGCGCCCGATACTCCGCCTGAAGGGCCTCGGCCTGTTCGGCATCGAAGCACAGGTCCACACCGCCGCGCCGCTCATACTCGAGGTCGATCCCGGTGCGCGCGGTAAGCTCCTCGGCGAACTCGGGCCAGGTCTCGCTCGAGTGCAGCGAGAGTTCGGCATAGCGCGGCATGCCACTCCCCTTGCCCTGCACCCAGACCAGGCCGGCATTGCCACGGGAGGCACGCAGCGAGCCGTCATGCCCATCGAGCACGGTAACGCGCCGCCCACGACGGGCCAGCCCATAGGCCGCCGCCATGCCAACCACGCCTCCGCCGATGATGAGAAAATCCTGCGGCATCACCTCTGCTCCGTCACTGCCATACCTCGACGATAGGCCAGCCATCCCATACGATCTAATACCAATACCTGCCCACCCCATATGGAATTGTTATGGAAACGCCACGACTCAGCGACCGTCAGCTGCAAGCCTTCCAGCACGTGATGGAGTGCGGTAGCGTTTCCGGCGCGGCACGCCGCATGCTGATCGCCCAGCCCGGCGTCACTCGACTGGTGAAGCAGCTCGAGCATGATGTGGGCTTCACGCTGTTCGAGCGGCGCCGGGGCCGGCTGGTGGCGACTCCCGAAGCGCGCCTCTTTCATCGTGAGCTGCTCCGGGTATGGAGCGGGCTGGAAGGGTTGCGCGCCACCGCCCGGCGCATCAAGGAGCGCGAAACCGGAGGGCTGCGCATCAGCGCCATGCCGCTGCTCGGCATGGGGTTTCTGCCCGATGTGCTGGCGGACTTCGCGCCGCGCCATGGCGAGGCCCTGGTCGAGCTCGCCACCTTCCGCTCCGAGCAGGTGGTGGAGGATATCGTGACCCAGCGCGCCGACCTTGGCTTCGCCATGCTGGGTGGCGGCGACGAGCGTGTAGAGAGCGAGGCCTTCAGCCTCGGTAACGTCTGCCTGCTGCCCGCCGACCACCCACTGGCGGCGCAGTCGAGCATCACCCTCGACGGCCTGCATGACCAGCCACTGATCTGTTACGAGCCCCAGGACCCCAGCCGACGGGCCCTGGACCGGCTGCTCGAGACGGCCGGCGTGCGCCCCCGCCGCCATCTGCAGGTATCGCTGGCCCTTCAGGCTGCCCGCCTGGTGACACAAGGCGCCGGCATCACGGTGATCGACCCGCTGAACGCTCGGGTATTCGCCGACGAGCGCCTGGCGATACGCCCCTTCGCCGCCGAGCTCGACGACACCTTCTATCTATTAACGCCCCGAGAGCAGCCCCTCTCCCGCCTCGCCCAGGACTTTATCGGCGTGTTTCGAGCTCAGTTTGCACGCGCCATCGACCAGTCAGCAAAACCACAAAGTTGAAATAACCTTTTGTTATAGAAGAAAAATCATTAGCTCCGCGCCAGACCCAATGGATCCCCTGTCTTGCGGAAAGCAGTGAGCTCGATGGCGGAACGGCTCGCGGCCCATCGGCTCGGGGGCGAGCCAGGCTGCCCGGCTCGATCGGTCGATCGGTCGATCGGTCGATCGGTCGATCGACCGAAGGATCACAAGCATGGTGTTGCCACCCCTCTATACTGTATAAAATAACAGCATCAAGAGGAGGCACCCGATGACCACCGACACCCTGATTCCCGCCCACTCGACGCCCCCCGGCCTGGCGCTGCCTCATCCCCTGGCGCTGACGCGGGCCGGCGTCTCCGGCTTTCCGAGCCCCGCCCAGGACTACGAGGGGCGTACCCTGGATCTCAATGAGCGGCTGGTGAAGCGACCCTCGGCCAGCTTCTTCATGACCGTGACCGGCGACAGCATGGACCCGCTGGGCATCCACGACGGCGACCTGCTGCTGATCGACCGCTCCATCGAGCCGCGACCGGGGCATATCCTGGTGGCCCTGGTGGAGGGCGAGATCACGGTAAAGCGCTACCAGCTGCAGGGCCGCCAGCCCTACCTCTGCTCCGCCAACCCAGCCTACCCGCCGATCCCGCTCGAGGACCTCGACTGCCAGGTGTGGGGCGTGGTGCGTTCGGTCATCCACGAATATCCGGTGTAGCCATGATCGGCCTGATCGACTGCAACAACTTCTATGTCAGCTGCGAGCGAGTCTTCCAGCCCCGGCTGGAGGGGCTGCCGGTGGGCGTGCTCTCCAACAACGATGGCTGCGTGATCGCCCGCTCCAGCGAGCTCAGGGCGCTGGGGGTGGCGATGGGCACCCCGGCCTTCGAGCTGAAGGAGCTACTGCGCCGGGGGCGCATCCGGCTGCTCTCCTCCAACTACGAGCTGTATGGCGATATGTCCGCCCGGGTGCGGGCGGTGCTGGAGGAGTTCTCCGCCGGGGTGGAGCCCTACTCGATCGACGAGATGTTCGTGCGCTTCGACGGCTTCGAGCAGAAGCAGCTGCTGAGCCACTGCCGCGAGCTCCACTACAAGGTGCGCCGCTTCACCGGCATCCCGGTGAGTGTCGGCGTGGCGCCGACCCAAACCCTGGCCAAGCTGGCCAATCGGGCGGCCAAGAAGGTGCCCGGCTACCGAGGTGTCTGCGTGCTCTCGGCGGGCAGCGTCGAAATGGCAGGTCTCCTGCAGCGAACCGAGTTGAGCGAGGTCTGGGGCGTGGGCCGCCGCCTGGTGGAGCGGCTGGCATTGATGGATATCCGCACGGCCTGGGATCTGGCCCAGGCCGACCCCAAGGCGATTCGCCGGCGCTTCTCGGTAACCCTGGAGCGCACCGCCCTGGAGCTGCGCGGCGTGCCCTGTATCGAGATGAACGACACCGACGAGCTCCGACAGCGCATCATGACCTCGCGCTCCTTCGGCAGGCTGACCGACAACCGCGACGAGATCCACGAGGCGCTGCGCCAGTTCGGCCAGCGCGGTGCCGAGAAGCTGCGCACCCAGGATAGCCTGGCCCGGGCCGTCTACGTCTTCCTGAAGACCAACCGCCACCGGCAGGACCTGCCCCAGTATTCGCCCGGCGCCGTGGTGGAGCTGGCACGCCCCACCGATGACAGCCGCGAGATCCTGCACGCGGTCGGCCAGGCCTTCGCCGCCATCTACCGGCCGCACTACCGCTTCATGAAGGCCGGGGTGATGCTGATCGACCTGATCGACGCCAATCGGCAGCAGATGTCGCTGCTGGAGTCGCCCCAGAGTGCCGCGGAGCGCGAGCGCAGCGAGAAGCTGATGGCGACCCTGGATGCCCTTAACCAGCGCATGGGTCGCGGCACCGTCAAGCTCGGGATGCCCTCCCCCAGCGCCGCCTGGCACCTGCGCTGCGCCAACCGCTCACCCCGCTGGACGACGCGCTGGAAGGAGCTGCCGACGATCACCGCGCGTCGGGAGGCTCGATCGGTGGAGAATCAGCCTCCACCGGACGATTGACCCGGGTACTCACCGGTCAGGATCCACCGGCCACACTCGCCGCCGACAGTTCCTCGCCGTAACACTCCGTTACCTGAAAAGTGGAACTCGTGCGGCACTCCCACGACAAACGATGTACGGCAACAAGACACGCCGACGAACCGGGTCCGCGTCGACGGGCCTGACATAAGGAAAGGAACAAGGAGTCATCACATGCTGTATGGAAAGCCTCTCCTGCGTCACGCCACTCTGAGCACCCTGGTCGCTGGCGGCCTGCTGCTATCCGCATCGGCCATGGCGGAGCCTCAGGGCCTCTACTCCAGCGATGAACTGCTCGACGCCGATGTCTACACCGCGACCGATAGCCGGGAAATCGGTGAGGTCGAAGATGTCCTGCTGGATAACGACATGAGGGTGCGCGCCCTGGTGATCGATACCGGGGAACTGCTCGATATCGACGACGACCATGAGTTCGTGATCGAGGCAGGCCGATTCAGCGTGGAAACTCATAACGGCGACGACATCGATGACATCGAATACCGTGTGATCGTCGACATGAGCGACGCCCAGATCAGCCAGCAGCCGACCTATGATAACGACTGGTGGCAAGACGCTCGCCTGGGCGCCCACGAGGCCTGGGAGCAGACCAAGGAGGGCGCAGCCAGCGCCTGGGATACCACTCAGGAAGGGGCCTCACGTGCCCTGGACAGCATCGGCAAGGCACTGGAGAACGTCGGCAAGAAGACCCAGGATGCCGCCGAGTGATCGACACATGCGGCTCCCGGACCTGACAGCATAAGGAGCTTCATGAGGACAAGGGCCCGGCCATTGGCCGGGCCCTTCTTATACAGGGTCCTGCAGAGAGGTCGTTAGCCTAGCCAGCGAGTTCCGCTGCGACGATTTCAGCCCCGGCACTCAACGCATTCAGCTTGGCTCTGGCCACCTGGCGAGACAGTGGCGCCATGCCGCAGTTGGTGCAGGGGTAGAGATTCTCGGCGTCGACAAACTGAAGCGCCTTGCGCAGGGTATCGGCTACCTCTTGCGGTGTTTCGATGGTATTAGTGGCGACGTCAATCGCCCCCACCATGACCTTCTTGCCACGGATCAGCTCGATAAGCTCCATGGGAACGCGGGAGTTCTGGCACTCCAGGGAGACGATATCGATATTGGATTTTTGCAGCCTGGGGAACACCTCCTCGTATTGCCGCCACTCGCTGCCGAGGGTGCTTTTCCAGTCGGTATTCGCCTTGATCCCATAGCCATAGCAGATGTGTACGGCCGTCTCGCACTTCAGGCCCTCGATCGCCTTCTCCAGCGTCGCGATACCCCAGTCATTCACCTCATCGAAGAAGACATTAAAGGCGGGCTCATCGAACTGGATGATATCGACACCCGCCGCCTCCAGTTCGCGTGCCTCCTGGTTCAGGATCTTGGCGAACTCCCACGCCAGTTTTTCACGACTCTGGTAGTGACCATCGTAGAGGGTGTCGATCATGGTCATGGGCCCAGGCAGCGCCCACTTGATGGGTTGCATGGTTTGCTGGCGCAAGAACCTGGCGTCATCGACGAAAACGGGCTTCTGACGGGATACCTCACCGACGACCGAGGGGACGCTGGCATCATAGCGGTCGCGAATTCTGACGGTTTCGCGCTTGTCGAAGTCAACGCCATTGAGATTCTCAATAAACGTCGTGACAAAGTGCTGACGCGACTGCTCGCCATCACTGACGATATCGATGCCCGCCTGTTGCTGCTCATGCAGTGCCAGGCGCAATGCGTCCTGCTTGCCTTCCGCCAACCCCTCATCCTGCAATTTCCAGGGTGACCACAGCACCTCCGGCTGTGCGAGCCAGGAGGGCTTGGGAAGACTACCGGCCGTCGATGTGGGTAACAGCTTTGCCATGATGGAATATCTCGTGATGGATGAATCAAAGAGCGCAGTTGGCGGTCCATTGCTCGAGTATATTTCGGTAGGGTTTGATGAAGTTCTCCTCAACAAACTTCCCCTGCTCAGCCGCTAGCCGGCTACGCTCCTCTCTGTCATAGACGATGCGAGTCAGTGAGTAGTCCTGCTGTTTCAAGCTTGGCTGGTAGGCCTTCCCCGCCGCAGAATTGGCATTGTAGATTTCCGGGCGATAGATCTTCTGGAACGTATCCATGGTGCTGATGGTACTGATAAGCTCAAGATTGGTGTAATCGCCAAGCAGGTCACCCTGAAAATAGAAGGCCAGGGGCGCAACGCTACCCGGAGGCATGAAGTAGCGGACCTTCATCCCCATCTTGCTGAAGTAATCATCGGTCAATGAATGCTCTTTCTGAGCATACTCAACACCCAGCACGGGATGGTGGTTCTCGGTGCGGTGATATGTCTTGTTGCTGGAAACACTGATACAGATGACAGGAGGCTTCTTGAAATACGTCTTGTACGTATTCGAGTTGACAAACGCCTTGAACAGATTGCCATGCAGAACGCCAAAGTCACTCGGAACACTGAACTCCTTCTGGTCCCTGTTGTGCTCCTTTAGCACTACACTGAAGTCATAATCCCGCACGTAGGAGGAAAAATTGTTTCCGGCGACGCCTTCAATTCGTTCACCGTACTTCTTATCGACAATGGTTGTCTTCAAGATTTCAATAAGCGGAAGCGCGCTATCACCTGAGGCGGCATCGACGGTCATCTCAACAGAGATGATATCAAGCTCGACGACATAGCGATCACCCTTCGGGTTATCCCAATCGGCCAGGGCATTGAAGCGATTGTCGATCATCCTCAGGGTATTGCGAAGATTCTCCTTACGCTGCTCACCTCTTGCCAAGTTGGCAAAGTTGGTCGTGATACGGGTATTGTCCGATGGCCGATAGTTCTCATCGAATCGAATACGCTTGACGCTGAATGCAAAATCCTTATCCATTTAGACTTGCCATCCTGCTTCCTGAGACATGAACCCAAGGCATCTCTCTATTGATAAATATTCGAGATGACTCCCTGGATCGTCGCCATTCGAGCTCGTCAGGTCCGATATAGCGGGCCGAGGTGGCGGTCACTGCCCAGCGGGAACGCCACTGACGAAACCATGAGTGAGATTATCGAAACCATCGCCTCATGAAGCAAGCTGAAGAAACTCATGACGAACATCAATATCATTCATGTCCGAGTGTGTAGACCGGCGCATCACCGCGGCGATCGGCCGACACAAGGGCCTCGGGGTCGCCGAGGCCGGCGGCCAGACTGGCCTGTTCGGCCCGGATGCCGGCCACGCGACCGGCATCCATGCTCAGGGGGTCTTGGGGGATTTGCTCAGCGGGTGCTCAGGGGTTTGCTATAAGAGGTGATCACCCTTGCGAGGAGGCCGCCCATAGGTTGATGCCGCCATCGACCGCATGGCGATCGATCTCGGCGAGCTCCGCATCGCTGAAGTCCGGGGTCTCGAGGGCCCCCAGGCTTTCAAGCAGCTGCTCCGGGCGGCTCGCGCCGATCAGCGCCGAGGTCACGCGACCGCGGCGCAGCACCCAGGCGATGGCCATCTGCGCCAGGCTCTGGCCGCGGCGTTCGGCGATCGCGTCAAGCGCCTGCACCCGGGCCAGATTCTCGGGCGAGAGGTGCCCCTCTTTCAGGCTCTGGCCCAAGGCGGCACGGCTGTCCTCGGGCACGCCTTGCAGGTACTTGCCGGTCAACAGCCCCTGGGCCAGCGGCGAGAAGACGATCGAGCCGACGCCCAGCTCATCGAGGGTCTCCAGCAGGCCATCGGTCTCGACCCAGCGGTTGAGCATCGAGTAGCTCGGCTGGTGGATCAGGCAGGGGGTGCCCAGCGAGCGCAGAATCTCAACCGCCTCCCGGGTGCGCTGGGCACTGTAGGAGGAGATGCCGACGTAGAGCGCCTTGCCCTGCCGCACCGCCTGGTCGAGGGCCATCATGGTCTCCTCCAGCGGCGTCTCGGGATCGAAGCGGTGGGAGTAGAAGATATCCACATAGTCCACGCCGAGCCGCTCGAGGCTGCGATCCAGGCTGGAGAGCAGGTACTTGCGGCTGCCCCACTCACCGTAGGGCCCCGGATGCATCCAGTAGCCCGCCTTGGTGGAGATCACCAGCTCGTCACGATGGCCGGCGAAATCACTTTGGAGGAGTCGGCCGAACAGCGACTCGGCGCTGCCCGGCGGCGGCCCGTAGTTATTGGCCAGGTCGAAGTGGGTAATGCCGTGATCGAAGGCGGTGCGGCAGATAGCCCGAGCATTCTCGGGGCTCGCGTTCTCGCCGAAGTTCTGCCACAGCCCCAGCGAGATGGCCGGCAGCTTCAGGCCGCTGCGCCCGCAGCGGTGGTAGGGCATGCGCTCGTAGCGGTGTGCCGAGGGCGTATAGTTCATGGTGTCCGACTCCTCGAAGGTCGCGTGTCTCCCTGACCGCCGGCAGTACCGGGCCTGCGGCGGCCGCGTGACGCTCAGTATGGGGTCTCGTCGGGCGACTGGCGATGCTGGGCGTGCTGGCCCTGGTCGGTCAGGAGCGGTCCGAAACCTGATGGGATGCCCGTTTCGCGACCTCCCCGGCGCCGACACCCACCCTGCCTAGTTGGCTGCTGGGTGCTTACCTCTTTAGTTTTTAGCAGTATTGTGCCCTCTTGGTACACAAAAATACTCAACATCGAAGCACCTATGGAAACCACTTTGCAGATTTGTCAATATGTGCACCATGAGCGCACATAAAGACGGAAAGCTAAAGAGCACCCTCGAAGCCGTCCCTCCCGGCTTCATGATCGACTCCCGTTGGCTGGAGCGCCATGAAGTCAGCCGCTTCCTCGCACGCAAGTATGTGGATCGCGGCTGGCTGGAGCGCGTGACTCGCGGCGTTTTTCTGCGCCCCGCGCCGGGCACAGGAGAATCCGATACTGTCGACTGGAAAACCTGCCTGCTCTCGATACAGCACATCATGGGCTACGATGTCCATATCGGCGGCATGACGGCGCTCGCGCTGCAAGGCTATAGCCATTACTTGCCGCTGGGCGGGAGCGTTCCGGTCTGGGTTTATGGCGAAGAGATACCGAACTGGCTGACTCGACTTCCGCTGAACGCGCCCCTGGAAACGCGCACCACGACCCTCTTCTCCGATTCGGCGCTCGGTCTCACCAAGGGCAACGCCGTAAGTAACCTACCCTGGGACTGGCAACTAAAGATGTCATCACCCGAACGGGCGATCCTGGAAGTCATGGACGAACTGCCCAACCATGAGAGCTTCCACAATCTCGATATGGTGTTTGAAAGCCTGACGACCCTGCGTCCGCGCACCCTGTCGGCGTTGCTGCGCAGTTGCAGGAAGATCAAGGTTACGCGGCTGTTCTTCGTCTTTGCCGACCGCCACAACCACCCCTGGCGCAAACGCCTCGACCCGCAGGAATTCAACCTCGGAAGCGGCGACCGCGCTCTGGTCAAAGGCGGCAGGATACACCCGCGCTACCGCATCATGGTGCCAGACGAGTTTGCGATAACGGGGGCAGCCGATGGCGCGTGAAGCTTACGAAGCACAGGTCGCCCTGCTCGTGCGTCTCCTCCCCTATATCGCCGAAGAAGACATCTTCGCCCTGAAAGGCGGCACGGCCATCAACCTGTTCTACCGCGATCTCCCACGCCTGTCGGTCGATATCGACCTGACCTATCTACCGGTCAAAGACCGTGCCGAAAGCCTTGCCGAGATCAACGACGCGATGAATCGCATGGCTACTGCCATCGAGCGCGGCATCAAGGGTGCAAAGACTCAACGCATCAAAGGCGGAGGTGGCGGTGCCACCCGCGTGCTGGCACGGCTTGGCAGTGCGGAAATCAAGATCGAAACCTCACCTGTCACACGCGGCGTTGTCCACGACCCTGCAATCTGTTCGGTGTCGGAAGCTGTCGAGGATGAATTCGGCTACGCAGAAATCCAGCTTGTTTCCTTTGAAGACCTGTTTGGCGGCAAGCTGCTGGCGGCTGTTGACCGCCAGCATCCTCGCGATCTCTATGATGTGAAACTGCTCTACGAACACGAAGGCCTGACCGATGATCTGTTCCGTACCTTCCTGATCTATATCGCCAGCTCACCGCGTCCCGCTCATGAACTGCTGAACCCGAATTTTATCGAGATTGACCAGCCCTATGCGCAGGAATTTGAAGGCATGACGAAGTCCCCGGTCAGCCTTGATGAGCTTCTGGAGAGTCGCACGCAGTTGATTGCGGATATCCAATCCCGTCTCGATGATGACGCCAAACGCTTCCTGCTAAGCCTGCATGACGGCAATCCGGACTGTGCTGCCATTGGCCGCCCTCAGGCCGCCGATCTCCCCGCGGTACGCTGGAAATTGTTCAACCTGAACAAGCTGATCGGACAGAATGCTGAAAAACATATAGCCCAGCGTAAAGCACTGAGCGCGCTGTTCTGGCCCGACACCTGATCGAAGCAGCGGACAGCGTGCCATCGAGAAGGCAGGAAAGCACGTCAAGTGTTTGATCTTGGTGGGCCCAGCTGGACTCGAACCAGCGACCAAGGGATTATGAGTTCGCTTTTAAAACAATAAGTTACTGATAGACAAAGAAAAACAACCGTAATCGAGCGAAAGGTACAGTTCTTTGGAATCAGTAGGTTAGCGAAAGATGAGGATATCACACGAAGCTGGTGTGTGTACCGGTGGTGTACCTTTACGCAGCGTAGTTGTCCGGCGCGCAAGGGGCTGGCTAAACTCAAGAGAAAGACCTTTTGCATCGCCTGATCCGGTTGTGCTTAGCTCGCCATCCGGCGACTGGGTGACTCGCATGGGGCCAAACCGTCTTAACAGTAGCAACTCATCAACCGGCTTATTCAACCCCAGCCGTAGGTTTAAGAAGGCCTGCTAGGCGCAAGCCGTTTGTCCTCAGAATCCTTGCTGAGCTCTCAGGAGTTATGCCCCAAATCTCGGCAAGTTTTATGGACACGGTGATCGCTTCCCATGGCATTACAGGTGAGCCCTGTACCTTGGCGAAAGGTCCATCGCTTTCCGGCACTACCCGATCCATTGGCATCAATCCGGCAAGTTTCTTACCGTTAGCAGAATGCAGCATCGCAGGACCAATGCTGAACCAGCACCCTAGCTCCTTGGCACGCAAAAGCTGTGATGGGGAATCCGTGAACCAGTGAAGAACGGCTGTGCCAAATCCAGGGTATGTCTCAAGACAATCTAATGTTTCTCGCGCTGCTGCCCGAGAATGAATACTTAGGACGCGCCCACCGAGCGCAACGCATTTTTTTAATACCGATTGGAATATATGCCGCTGAAGATCTCTATACTGTCTATAACGTGGAGAACCATCAAGACCAATCTCTCCAACGCCTGGACAGCTTTCTATCTGTGCAAGTAAAACATCTAGCTCATTAACTTTCTTATCGGCAATTTCTGGATGCAGGCCGGGGGATATAAATATACTTTCTGTCGCTGGAAGAACCTTTGAGGTAGCGGAGAAAGCTCTCGGACTAGTAGTCACCAACCAAACAAATTCGACCGATCCCAATGCCTCAGCGTAGACTTGCAAGGCATTAGGATAAAGGTCTAGATGACAATGAAAATCCATCAGATCACACCATCTTTTCGAAGCAACACTGCGAGCTCTCTTAACCCTTCCTCAATAACACGTCGATATTTTTGACGATCGTCCAGAGGCGCAAAAGAAAGAGTTGCCCCAAGAAAAGAGTCAATGCCAGACTGCTCAGCAGAAAGAACCGCACATGCTACCGCCATGGGATCATCTGCGCTCGTCTTGCCTGATGAGGAAAGAGATGAAAACTTGTATTTTGTCGTGTCGGCAAGCCCCCAGTGGTGAATTGCAGCTTTTCTAACCATACACGGTACGCAGCGTCCGCAATGCATCCGGTTGTAAGTCCGAAATCGGCCACAGCTTGTGGAGTCACAAGCATACCTTTCGAGAGCTGCCTGATCGGAACATTCTCGAAGCATTTCCCCTTTTGTTTTGAACCGATAGGGCATGTGCAACCGCGCTTCGATATCTAAACCTTTGAGCAACTCCTGTAGCATTCGCATGAACAACGGGTGTGTAGTTCTAGTGCTGAGGCTAGACATCCTTCCAGGTAGCAGTGGCGGATTAAGGCTAATGAAACCATTCTCTGGTACTAGAACCTCTGGCTGTGTTCTGGAAAGGAGTGATGTTGCAAGAACAGCCAAGCCATAGAAGGCCATTGAACGAGCTCTTGTAGATGTTTCTTTCTTTCCCTTAAATACAACACGATGACTCCACTGCTGATGCCAGTCGCCGCCACCAAGTGCTCTGGCGTAGCTAACTTGCCGAGCTGAATCCTCAAAAGCAAGCTGCGATACAAAAATCGGCCTTCGCCCGCTCGCAACAATATCAATGCCACCTACCAAGCTGTCGAGGCCACCGGAAAGCAGTGCTACACAGTCGCGGTCGCAGAGTCGACGCTGGCCTCTTGGTGGAGTTGGGCCGCCTTCACGGAATCGAAGCTCCCAGAAGTCACCCGTTAGTACCCGCAGCATATTCTCTGCGATCTTTCGATTTCTTTCCCATGGGCTCGGGTCGTTAAGAGTTATTTCAAGCTCAATTTGTCGTGTCCATCCATCCTCGCTTTCCTTACGAAGGACAGCTATATCGGCTGCGTAGACAGCGAAGCAAAAAAGAACAAAGTCCCAAACAGGGACTGAAGGCGCGTAGCCCGCTTTTTCTAATTTCTTGGCCCAGCCATGGGCGATTCGACCAACCTCTGGCTGTGATGATGAAGCCAAGAAAGTGAATGCGCGTGCATGTGGAGGCAATGAAGTGGGTAATTCATCAACACTAGAACATATTATTTTCATGATTCAGCAAACACCGTCAGTGCATCTCTTAACGCTGCATTTGCGATCTCTCGCATGGGGCGTTCCACCCCGCCAGCGCGGACTTTTTCCATAGACCTATTGACGACTACTATGATGTAGTCGAGCACCTGCCCCAAACGATTTTGTACAAGCTGTGGAGCATACTTAAGCTTCTCGAAGACTCGACCCAGCTCAAGCTGGACCCGGTTATAAACGTCGAAAGCTACTGTGTACGCCATTAAACTGGCGATCTGGTCATCTGTAAGGTTAAAAATATCTGTTGCCGGATCCATTTCATAAAGGTGTGCAATAGCATTATCCATAGCATGCTTTGCAGACTCTTCATCGACACTACCTCCAGATGGAACCAACCTCTGCACAACTTCAAGAGCGGTATTCTTCGCAGAAAGTCCGCGCTGCTTTATTGAATCAACCCATGCATTGATGCTTGGATCTGTAGCATCACGGGCTGTGGCCAAGAACCCGCCCAAAGAAGAGGCCGCAATTGCGCTAGTTCGCATGCGACTCCCAGCTCTAGAAGCTCCTCCCATACCCTTCTTAACGAAGCTTGAAATCCCCCGGCGAAGGTCAGAGTCGCTACCAGACCGGATAAATCCCGTCAAAGCTCCTCGAGCTTGTTGATATCGCCCAGATGGAGCTATGGGCGGTCCAGCTGGGGGTGTAGCTTGGTTTTCATCATCCCCTTCGCTCTTATCTCCATCAGCATCATCACTAGGGTCTGTGCTGGGGCTCAAGGGAGTATCCGCGCAACCAGTATCAATGCTGTCCCCGGCATCGTCTAACCATGGAGGGTCAAATGATGTACCAGCACCCGCACCAGCGCTTGAGGTAGATGTACCCATTTATTGTTCCCTCGCATTCGTGATCGCTCTCTTCACGGGAGCGGGTGTCTCTCCATCCTTCACCCACTTTTCCAAAACCTCCTTCGCCCAAGCACACTCAGTTAGCGCAGATACAAGGCCTGGCGCGAGATGAGCGACAGGAGCTTGGCTGATTAATGCCGCTGCCCGTGGTCCCACACTGGAATGAATTCGACAAACCTCGATCAGCATAAGAACTTCTTCATGCTTCTGCCAGGATCGACTATATCTCTTGGCTTCCCATGCACGTGCCATGGCGAGCCCAGACTGGACTTCTCCAGCTTGTTGGATTTGCTGCCTCAACGCTTCATTCGATGTTCGAGCGGAAATTAGCGAATCACGCAATGCCTTTCCGGCTTTATCAAGGTCATCTGCACCGAAGTCTCTAATGGTACTGTCACGACTAAGATGCAGTATCGGCCGCAAGTCCATGTCACCCAAAAGCGGCTCAAGCGTGAGCCACTCACGAGTAAAAGTCTTGTCGCCAAAAAGTTTAGGAAGCTCACTTTCTGGATCTTTTGCAGCTTCCTCCGCTTCACGAAGAATTTCGACCTTCCCTTCGTTCGTTGCAGATACCTTCTCGGCAATGGCATTAGCAATTGTTTCATCACATCGCTCTAGCAGGTGCCATTTAGATAAAACCTGAATATCCACGTCGATATTTTGAGGTCTAGCAAGTACCTTTCTAAGAAAAACCGTATTGAGGAAGCGTTTAACCAACCTCGGATTAGCTTGAACTGAACTAGCACTAAATAACAGGGGGGCCAGCCTCTCTGCCAACCCCATAAGTCCAACCAGATCTGTGTTTTCCTTTGGAACTAAGCTTTCCAAGAATGTCAAATCTACAGACTTCCCAGTCCAAGTCTCTCGTAACCTCGCTTCGACTTTTTCTTTCGCAATATCAAAACTCTCAGAGTCCAGCTGATCATTTCGATAGGCACGCTCAAGGAATAGTAATGCCGTATAGGCTTTGGTCTCATTAGGCCCCAGTCTCGGCACACGTAAAGGCACTTGAATCAATTTATCGAAGTAGCTAGTTACAATGTCATCATCAAGACCGGTACCTGCAAAGTGCACACGTACGGCACCTCGAATGAAAACATCGTCCGCTGCGATAACAAAGGCACTTCTTCGCAGAAATAGCAGCAGTCGAATCGCTTCTAGAGTGGAAATCGCTGTTTTTGGCAGGCATCTATCAAGGTCGTCGACAAAGACGACCAAAGTGATATCTAGCTCTTCAAGGAGATTCTCTAGCGCGTCCCTAAAGGATTGGATTTCCTTGGGCAACGATGTGGGCTCAGCTTCGTTTAAAAGGCCTTTCGTGGCACCAGGTATCTCTCTCGCAGCCGAAACACCATCTTGAATAGACTGGCTTCTCCATGCCTCAGATCCTGTGTCCACCACTTTGCCAATTAAACCAACCGGAACACCTGTGAGAATCGTTGCAGCCACTTCTCCGCCAAGCTGAGCCAAGCGTAGGAGATTAATTCGTTTAACGAGCGAATTCGCCTTGCCCAACAACTTTTCGTCTTGCTCTGCCTGCTTGAGAACAGCATCTCCTACAGTTTGCAGGAGCGCTGTGCGGGCATCTTCAAATCCTTGATAGAGCCAAGGATTGAATGTAATAACTATATACTTCTGGCCATTCAATTTACTAGATTTTCTGTCGGCTGCTTGGTCAGATGCTAGTTCGGATGCAACCATGCGAACGAGAGAGGACTTCCCCATCCCCCAACCACCAGATATGCCGACGGAGATGGGCTCTTCCCCTGTCTCTCGAATTAGCTCAGCGCAGGCTTTAGCTACAAGCCTGAAGTTGACATAGTCAACTGTTGTCTCGTTGTCATGCCACATGGTAGCTCCTAGTAATCAGATGCCCTGCGTACTTTCATTCGTCACTATAAATATAATATTAAGGAAAATTGGGTATGAGTTCTTTTAGCTGCGCCTTTACTAATCAAAATTGGAAAACTCATTTATTTGGCTTCCATTTTGTCCAGACCTACCCACCAGCATCTTTAGAATCTGTAGCGAAACCTCGCGCTCCAGCAGCGGCATGCTGAGCTTCTCGTGGCCGCTGAGGGCATCAAGCACGGCGTCAATGACCTTATTCGGGAGGAGACCGTGCATCATCTGGTCTTCGCTGTGGCTGCGCACCTGGGCCATTACCGCTTCGTCGCATTCGATACGGTCGGCGATGCCGTGGGCGTAGTGCAGCTTCTCGGGATCGTGGAGCTCGCCTGAGCGGACATAGCTGGCCGAGGTACGACCGCAGTCCTCGCCGGCCATTTCCAGGCGCAGCCGTTCCGCCTCACGCTTGGTGAGGCGGTGGTGGGGCAGTTGCAGCTCGCTGAAGTACTCCCCCGTAAGCTCGCAGCCGCCGGCTATGCCGACCTCCCAGCCATAGGCCGCTATGGCCTCGATGATGTCCCGCTTGAACTGAGCTTCCCTGCTGTTCGCCATGTCATCCCTTGCGCGTGGCGTAATTATGCGTAACAGCCTAGCGCCTCAGGGATATAAGGAGAAGTCGACTTAGGCCGTTAAACCTCCAGGGCACGCCGCATCATGGGCGAAGCCTGCCCAAGGCCTGCTCCAATAGCTCCAGAGACTGACGATGCTTGTCAGCCCCCATCTTCTGGATGTTAGCGAGCTTCCAGCGCACGGCAGGCAGTCGATCGACGCCCGTCAGCGGAAGCAGCGCCCAGTCAGGCGCCCCTTGCTTGAAGGACAGCAGGAAGCGAGCATCCTCATCCGTCATCAGCTGCCCCAGCCGTGACAGCAACTCATCACGGACGCTCTCCAACTCCTGCAATGGAAGGTCAACCCTAGCCATCCCGACAAACTCCTGTCGGTAGACATCTTCCAGTGGCTTAAAGCGCGGATTGATCACTTCGTTCAAGGGCCTAGGATGCCCCAGCAGATAGAGCAGGAAGCCTTCGAATACGCTCCGATCCAGGCCGCCCTGGTTCAGAAGCAGCTTCACATCGAAAAGGTCCCGGGGGTGCTGGCGATCCAGCGCGGCGCAGATCTTGCCGCCATACAGGTCCGGCAGTGACACCACCTGCACCGCAGCAAAGCCGTACTCGTCCTCCACAGCTTCAACGACATCGCGCTCCTGGGGCGGGTGCAGAGTGCCACGCAGTACCGGCGATACCTCCACCTTCACCTGGCTACGACCCCGGCGCACCAGGATCCTCAGCTCGTCCCGGCGACTATCCTGAAGCTCGGCGCGCACGCCTGGCAGTCTGGAACTAAAGGTCGCTGCAGCGCCTCGCGACAGCGTCGCAGGGCCTCGTCACGAGGCTCCAGCGGCAAGTAGGCCAGGTCGATGTCGACTGAAAGGCGGGGTAATGGCTGCACGAAGAGATTGATGGCCGTGCCACCCTTGAGGGCGAAGCACGGCTCGTCATTGAGAAATGGCAGCAGCGAGACCAGCAGCCGGACCTGTTCGTGGTAGCAAGCGTCAATCGGCATGCAGGAACGCCTCCGGCACCGTCACGTGATATTCCCTGTCCAGCTTGCCGCCCAGGCAGAGCTGCCGCTTACCTTTGCCAAGGTCCAGTTGGCGTGGTTCCAGACGACCATACCAGGCATGTCCGGCGTGGCGAGCCAGCACCAGGAAGGCACGCTTCGTTCTCACCGAACGGCATCCCTCCAGCAATGCCTGCAGCCGGCGCGGGCGCAGCGTGTTAAGCCCGCCGAAGGTGTCCACCAGCTCACTGCTGAACAGCAGCTCGTTCGGCGTCACGGCGATCCACTCCAGCACCGCTCGTTCGGGGGTCGATACCTGCAAGCTGAAGGCCCTGCCATCCGGCTTGTAGTCAGTGAAGCTACCGGGAAGCTGCACTGGCAGGCCCTTTTCAGAGTGGAGCACCATCCGCCCTACCCACTCGGCGTCACTCAACCATCGGGGCAGCCTAGAAGCCTCCTTGCCATACAGGTGCGTCGTGCGCTCCCTCATGGGCAGATAGTGGACAAAGCCATGCAGTACCAGGGCCGTCTGGCCACCCGGCCAAAGCGTTGGTAAGCCAGTGTCGTCGCTCGTTTGCAGGGCGAAAACTGCGCTCTCCCAAGCGAGAGGGTCCCCCGCACGACAATAGGCACCGTGCCCCACGCGTTGCAGCCAGCCACTGCCGGCCAGCTTACGCGCCTGATCTGAGGTGACGCCGTGTGATGCCAGCCAGGCGGTCGTCACGACGGCCCCATACGGGATCTTATGCAGCAGCTGGTTTATTTTCACGTTAAAAAGCGGCCTTAAATTCCGTTCTCAGAGTGAAGAACAAACCACGCTGGTTTATCTTCAAGCACAAAAACGCCATTCAGGGCCGCTTCTACAACAGAATATAAACTGAAAGCTGAGTCTTCGGCCCGGCTTGAGCCCAAATTTAGCGGGAGAAAGCTTGAGGGCAGAAGCCAGGCAGAGAAGGCCACTGCAGGGGGACAAAGCGGCCACACATCACGTCAATCCTGATAGTGCGTGTACTTTTTCGCACTTCCCTTCACTTGGTCGGCGGGATATTTCTCCGCATTCTTCTCCATCTTCGCCCGGCATGCCGCTTCGATATCCACGTCCAGCTTGCCCGCCAGCCGGATCAGATAGAGCTGAACATCGGCAATTTCGTCGCGCACGGCGGCCAGTTGCTGCTCATCCAGCTCCCTGGACTGCGCCTCGGTCAGCCACTGGAAGCACTCCTGCAGTTCAGCTGCCTCCACCGTCAGCGCCATGGCCAGGTTCTTGGGCGAGTGGAACTGGTCCCAGTCGCGCTCGGTGGCGAACTGGTCCATGGCGTCACGGAGCTGCTTGAACGGGTCTGACATCTAGGGCTCACCTGGTTCTGCGGTATCGGATAGCGGTGAGCATGCCTGCTCTGTCGCTCGCTATCCAGCCTACATCGGCATAGGCGGCTATCCGGCCGCCTGCTTGCTCACAGCACGGAGAGGAATTCGCCGATGACCTTCAGGTCCTCAAGCTCATCCTCGAGCACGATGTCCTTGTAGCCGAAGGCGTTGGTCTGTGGCTTCAGTACGATACGCTGGTTCACGAACTCGCCGTACTCCTCGATCTTCTCGCTCTGGTACAGCTTTACCGTGAAGCTGCCACCGTGGTCCGGGTCCTCGATGGCGCGATGCTGCACCACGACGACCTTGCCTTGCCGTGTGCCGCCAGGTTTCGCGCGGAACAGGCACCAGGCGCCATTGGGAATGCGCCGATTCATCGATTCCCCCACCACCCGGCTAACGAACAGGTCGGGGCTTATACGCACATGATCCGGTAGCTCGACCCAGTGCTCGATGTCGGCTATCTGCATCTCGCTGAACTCACCGGCAGCGATGCTCAGATCGTAGACAGGCACATGGCGATCGAATGGAGCGGCCTCATCACGCGTCACGATGGGAAGGTGCAAGCCATCCAGCACATCGGCGTCCTCAGACGCATCAAGTCGCTCGGTCTCTGCTTGAGCTCGAGCAAAGGCCGCGAAGTACTCTCGGGTCTCGGGGTCCGTTGCATAGACATAACAGCCCTTCTGCCCCCGCGTCATCAGAGTGCGGTAGGTATTCTTGACGATCTGGTCCGCCAGAGCCTTCGCCCGCTCAGGTTCCTCCTTGAGCAGTGTCTTGTACCCGTGAACGGAACGATCCTGTCCTGCCCTTTTCCCGGCATCGGTTACCACGCGGCCATCGCGAATCACGAAGTCATCCCCGATGATGACGCCAACGTAGTCGAACTCCAGGCCCTGGCAAGTGTGAATGCAGCCGACCTGCTCTGCTGACCCATCGGCGATAGCCCACAGCATGCCATCGTCCTCAAGGTTCCACTGGGCCGCGAAGCCATGTTCGGGAAACACGATGTCCATGGCGTGCTTGTCCTTCTTGCTGGCCCAGGGCCAGCAGTACCCCGCCACCATGCGTGCCTTGTTGGCCTTGCTGTTTTTTTCAAGAATCGCCTGACGCATGGCGCTCGGATCATCGAATACCTGAAAGTCGTAATCGATGTCTTCCAGGTCGGTGTTGGCCGTGGTGCGAATCTGAAGGGCGTGATCGAGCCAGGCCAGATATCCATCCGAGCCGTTGCAGCGAAACTGCGACGCCAGCTCGAGCTCGTGAACATCGGCGCCGCACTCGTCTGCCCGCCGCCTGATCTCCTCGACCGTCCCCACGTCCTTCAGCGTCACGCGCTGCGCTTCATCAATGAAGAAGATCGAGAAGCGTGACGCGCCGATCACCTCTTTGATCTGGCTTTCGCCCAGGTTCTGATACATGCCCGACTTCTCGTTCAGGCGGTGCGCCTCGTCGACGATCAGCGCATGGAAGGTATCCGGCTCGGCGTTGACGTAGCTGCCCGAGCCCTTGAACAGGTTGTCGATGTGCGTCTTCTTGCGCGTGCCGGTCAGCTTCTTCTTGAAGACCTCACGCGGGGCCGAGTTACGCGAGACGTACTGCGTCATCATCTCACGCTTCGTCAGCTCCACCAGCAGGTTGATGGCCACCACCGACTTGCCGGTGCCTGGCCCGCCCTTGACGATCAGGCACTGCTTGCTCCCGCTGACCGCGCGATGCGCAAGATCGATGGCGGTTTCATAGACCAGCTTCTGGTCGTCGATCATCAGGAACTCGGCGTTGCCCTGCATCATCGAGGCCAGGGCATCCGCCAGGTTCTTGCTCGGTTTGATCACACCGTGCTCGATGCGATACATGATGTCGTTGCTGTCGCCGTACTTGATGTGCTGGCTCAGAAACTCCGAGAGCTTCAAGGCATCCTGCGAAATAAAGACCGGCGCACGGCTCGTATGGTGGGCATAGAAAGGATCATTGATGGCGTCCCCCTGCTTCATGTTGTGCAGGTAGGCGCAGGGCACCAGGCGGATCGACTCGGAGCGTACCGTCTCGTTGTAGTCCTCGATCAGCGCGCCATAGGACCATGCCTGATATGACGGATGGTTGGTCTCGCGCACTCCACCGCCCAGCTGGGTACGCACGATGGCGTCCTTCTTCGTTACCTCGACGGACTGCCACTGTTTCAGTTCCACGATGACCGCGGCATCGTCCCGCTGGTGGTTCTTGCCGGTCAGGATGAAGTCCACGCGGCGATTGGTCAGCGGGATGTTGTACTCGATGGCCACTCCCGCCGATGCGGGAATGCCCTCATCGAGCAGCACGCTCATCATGAAGCGAAGGGAGTTCTCCCAGGACGTCACCTCACTGCGCGGCGAGTTGCGGTTCAGTCTGCGCGCCACCTCGTTCTCGATGGCGTCGGTGATGACGTTGGCTCGTACATCGTCGATGAACTGCTGCTTGGTGGCGTTGTAGACCAGCATTCCCCACAAACTTCCTTTTTATAAACAAGTAGTTATAGAGCTTTCAATATACATGCACCGTATAATTATGCACGCTACTGACTGCTATAACATCACCTGAAGCTCATGTGCCAGCCACAGCGGGCATGGGGAGCCATCCTGGTCGAGGCAGGCTGCGGTCCTGGCGTGGCACTAATCATTCATCGAGTTTGAAACTCAGCAGGTTGCCGTCCAAGCCATTTGCTGGGGAGGAAGGTCAGGGGTAAACAAATCCCCCCCGATCGCCGATAAACACTTCCAGTTAGCCAACAGCGGAACAGGTACTCCAGGGGCAAATCTCCAAGGCCCTAAATACCGTAGGCTTCGCCGTTATTGGTAGAATTCAAGACTCGCATCAAAACATCAGACCTCCAATTGCGAGAAGTGATGTTCCAAAAAATCCAGGCACACGCGAATTTTTGCCGAATTGGCAGCTCGAGTTGAATAAATTGCCCAAACATCTGCACTCTGACTGTAGTCGCTTAGTATTCGTACCAAGCTATTCTGCTTCAAAAGTGGTCCAACGTCCCACATGGAGCGTAGCAGGATGCCGCGGCCATGCAACGCCCATTGCAGTACTATCTCGCCGTTGTTTGAGGACAAGGGACCGCTGACACGAATACTCTGGGTGCGGTCGCCACACTCCAAGTCCCAGATACCGAAAGGGTTATTGCGTTCTTTGATGACGAGGCAATCGTGCTCAGTCAACTCATCCACTGTAACTGGTATCCCGCACCGCTCCAGATAACTGGGTGCTGCACAGAGCACGCGCTGATTCGAGACAAGATGGCGACTGATATGCTGGCCGGGCAAATCGTCGCCTACTCGGATTTCCAGATCGAAGCCCTCTCCCACGATATCAACCACCCTATCGAACACCTCAAAGCGGATCTCCAATTCTGGAAACTGCTGCGCTAGTCCAGCGATGGCGGGTGCTACATGGTTACGTCCAAACCCAAAACTGCTGCAGATACGCAGCAGACCTCGCGGGCTCTGGCGTGCATCGGACAGATCATCGAACAGGGTATGCATATCGTCCAGGATCTGCATCGCAGCACGCTCGGCCAGTTTCCCGTCATCTGTCAACGCACAACGCCGGCTGGTTCGGTGAAACAGGCGAGTATTCAACACCTTCTCAAGAAGCCGTATGCGCTTGCTGACATAGGCAGGTGACACACCCAGCTCATCGGCTGCAGCCGTAAAGCTCTGTTTACGAAGGACAATCAGAAATACACGGAGGTCTTCCGGAAGCGGCCATTGTTTACGAATCGTGTTCATAGACATCACACCAAGCAGGTTACCTTCACGCAACGTGCATAATAGCATTACTAGTGACAGATCCTTAAGCGACTCCTCAATCGACACCCAAAACGAAAAAATATCCTCGTCGCCGAAGCCGATACAAGGGCTGACCATGAGAACCAAGAGAGATGCTCCATGACCAGAAATACAACTACAATATCATCGCCCTCAGCTCGTACATTGACAGCACATCACAAAGGGGATGACAACACATCTCGCCACTTTGCCGCCCGGATCGGCTTCTATCTCGGACCGATCCTGTTAATTGCGTGTCTGGTGATTCCCGCGCCCACGGGGATGCCCGTCTCCGCTTGGACGACCGTGGGCATAACTTTACTGATCGCCACCTGGTGGTCGACCGAGGCCATCCCGATACCCATCACTTCCTTACTGCCCATCCTGTTGATTCCAACATTGGGTATCGGAGAGATCAGCGACGCCACCGTCCCCTACGCCAACCCGATCATCTATCTTTTCCTAGGCGGCTTCATACTCGGCCTCGCGATGGAGCGCTGGAACCTGCACAGGCGCATCGCGCTCAACACGCTTATGCTGGTTGGTAGCTCCCCTTCGCAACAGATAGCCGGCTTTATGCTGTCCACGGCATTTCTCAGCATGTGGGTCAGCAATACCGCAACCACCATCATGATGTTGCCAATCGGCATGTCCGTGATTCGCTTGCTTGTTCGTGACGGGGACGGCTCGGATAACACCGAACGAGCGCGCTTCGCCACTGCCCTGCTGCTGGGCATCGCCTATGCAGCAAGTATCGGCGGTGTCGCAACGCTAATTGGGACCCCGCCGAACGCGATGCTTGCCGGTTTTCTACAAGCGAATTATGAAGTATCCATCGGTTTTGGGCAGTGGATGCTATTGGGCATCCCGGTCTCGGTGATGATGCTACTCTTCACGTGGTGGTGGCTGACGCGTCGCGGATTCAAACTCCATGACGGGAACAGCCGAGAACTGGTTCGTGCGGAGATAGAAAGTCTAGGGCCTTGGTCCAAGGGAGAAAAACTGGTCTTGATGGTCTTTGTACTCACGGCACTTGGCTGGATCTTCAAGCCTTTTATCGCAAGCTACCTTCCCGGCATTAACGACACGAGTATCGCTCTGGTAGGCGCATTGTCTCTGTTTTTGATACCGGTCGATACCAAGCAGCGTATCTTCCTGATGTGCTGGCAAGACGCCGTCAAGCTTCCTTGGGGCGTGCTGTTACTGTTTGGGGGAGGCCTATCGCTGGCCGCAGCCATTCAATCAGCGGGGCTTGCCGAATGGATCGCAAGTAGCATCGGATCACTTGGCACTTTGCCACTACTTGGGATGATCGCACTGGTGGCGCTGGTCATTATCTTCCTTACCGAGGTTACCTCCAACACTGCAACAGCAGCCGCCTTTCTGCCACTTCTTGCGGCGGTCGCCGTATCCCAGGGTTTCTCTGTGGAAATGATTGCCATACCCGCTGCAATAGCCGCCAGCTGCGCCTTTATGTTACCGGTCGCGACACCACCTAATGCGATCGTTTTCAGCACTGGGCACATGCGGATACAGTCCATGGTAGCCACCGGATTTGGGCTAAATATCGCCGGTGTCGTGCTGATAACTATGCTGAGCTACTTCATTGTAGGTGCAATCTGGGCTTCCTAAACATTGGACCACCCAACTTCATCACAACTTCACCAGGAGAAGTAACGATGTCTTCTAATCTTTGTCAGTTATTCCCCGGCTTCGAAATACAACGTGTCGAGGTCGAGCCACAGATCTACATCAACGCTATCGTCGGCGGCAGCGGCCCAGCGCTACTATTATTACACGGCCATCCCCAGACACTTGCGATCTGGCACAAGGTAGCACCAACACTAGCCGAACACTTCACCGTGGTTGCGGCCGATCTTCGTGGTTACGGAGATTCATCGAAGCCAGCTGGCTTACCGGATCACTCGAACTACTCGAATCGGGTGATGGCACAAGATCAATTGACGTTAATGCGCCACTTCGGATTCGAGAGCTTTGACCTGCTAGCACATGATCGTGGGGCTCGAGTGGCACACCGGCTCGCCGTTGATCACCCACAAGCCGTATCACGACTCATCCTGCTCGATATCGCCCCGACACTTTCCATGTATCAGCAGACCAGCGATACGTTCGCTCGGGCCTACTGGCACTGGTTCTTTCTGATTCAGCCCGCATCGCTACCCGAGCGTCTTATCGAAGCCGACCCCACAGCCTATATCATCGACGTGATGGGCCGGCGTAGTGCCGGTCTTGAGCCGTTCGATCCGCGAGCACTCGACGAATACCGGCGCTGCTTCGCGCTTGAGGGTACTGCTCACGGTGTCTGCGAGGATTATCGAGCCTCAGCAGGCATTGACATTGAACATGAACGGAATGATATCGATGCCGACCGACGGATCACAGCACCTTTGCTCGTGATGTGGGGCGAAAACGGCGTGATCCAGAAGTGCTTCAGACCACTTGAGGAGTGGCAGAAGCTGGCCGACAAGCTTGAAGGTGAGCCCCTTCCCTGCGGGCACTATATCGCCGAGGAAGCACCCGAGGCGCTACTCGCCAAGGTTCTACCCTTTCTGCTGGAGGTGGACTCATGAAACCGAAGACGCTGTATCGCAAAATAGTCGACTCACATACGGTTGCAGCATTGGACGAGCACAATCTTCTACTGTTCTGCGATCTACATCTCATGAACGAATACACCAGCCCGCAAGCCTTTGCGGGGCTGTACGAGCAGGACCGCGAAGTATCGATGCCGGGACAGAACGTGGCCGTCGTGAGCCATATCATTCCCACGCATCCGACCCGGATTCGTGTTATCGAAGACACCGCATCGGCACTTCAGGCATCGAACCTGAAGAAAAACTGCGACCATTTCCATATTCCCCTGTTCGACACGAACGATGACCTTCAAGGCATCGAACATGTGGTGGCTCCAGAGCACGGGATGATTCGTCCCGGCATGGTCGTAATCTGCGGAGACAGTCACACTACGACATATGGCGCGCTAGGAGCCTTGGGCTTCGGCATCGGAACCACTGAAGTGGAGCACGTACTGGCGACGCAAACGCTGGTCTACCGGCTCGCCAAGGACATGCGCATACGCATCGACGGAACCCTCCCCTCGGGTACGACGGCCAAGGATCTAGTACTCGCGGTAATCGGTCACATCGGAGCCCAGGGTGCTCGTGGCTACGTGGTCGAATACTGCGGTACTGCCATCGATGCGTTATCGATCGAGGCACGTTTCACGCTGTGCAACATGACGCTCGAAGCCGGGGCCCGCGGCGCACTCGTGGCTCCCGATCAAAAGGCGATAGACTACGTGATGGCCCGCGCACCGGACATCACCTCTGAGCATCATGACGCAGCGCTGGCGGCATGGCAGGACCTGCATTCCGACCCAGGATGTACATTCGATGTCGAGTACCAGTTCGATGCCAGTGACGTCTCCCCTCAGGTAACCTGGGGTACCAGCCCCGACCAGGTGGTCGCCATCGACGAGCGCATCCCTGAGCTAGATGAACTCCCGGAGGGACCGGCGCGGAGAAGCGCCGAACGGGCGTTCCACTACACTAGGTTGCAGGCGGGAGCTGCCTTGGAAGGCACTCCTGTTCAGCACGTTTTTATCGGCTCCTGCACCAACGGTCGGATCGAGGACCTACGTGCCGCTGCCAGCATCGTGCACAAACGCCACGTCGCTCCGGGCGTCCGTGCGATGGTGGTACCCGGTTCCGGGGCCGTGAAAGCTCAAGCGGAAGCCGAAGGCCTCGATCGGATCTTTACGCAGGCAGGCTTCGAGTGGCGCAATTCCGGCTGTTCGATGTGCCTGGCAATGAATGACGATGTTTTAACCGAAGGCACACGCTGCGCTTCGACGACGAATCGCAACTTCGAGGGACGCCAGGGACGAGGTGCCATCACCCATCTAATGAGCCCGGCAATGGCGGCTGCAGCCGCTGTGGCTGGATACCTTACCGACGTACGTCGACTGGAGATCCTGCAATGACTGAGCATACTCGCATCAAGGGACGCTCTGCGTCGCTTCGCATAGAGAATCTCGACACGGACCAGATCATGCCCAAGCAGTTCCTCCGTGGCATTGACAAGTCAGGTCTGAAGGAGGGTTTGCTTTACGACCTTCGTTTCGACGCTCAGGGACAGGCACGCTCTGATTTTGTGCTCAACCAGCCTTCATATGTCGGCGCATCAATTCTGATCGGTGGCTCCAACTTCGGCTGTGGATCAAGCCGCGAGCACGCGGTCTGGGGCCTCCAGCAGTTCGGCATTCGAGCCGTGATCGCGTCAAGTTTTGCCGAAATTTTCTACTCCAATGCAATGAACAACCGGTTGTTGCTGGTGACCTTGCCGCCAGAGCAGATTGCTCAATTGATGGACGATGCCGATGATCCCTCCAGAAATACGGTAGAGATCGACATCAAGGAGCAAAGCCTTAGGAGCTATAGTGTTCAGGCTAATTTTGAAATGATGCCGCGCCACCTCAAAATGTTTCTTGAAGGTCTGGACAGTATCGGGCTTTCGTTGACCTACCAAAACGATATCTCAAAGTTTTCTGACCAACATTGGACTCGCCAGCCCTGGTTGCGTGACGTGGCGGCAATCACTCATCGTCGTCTCTGAATCTTTAGAGTAAAAACTGGGTAATATAGTGAGTCTGGCTGCCTGTTTTTTGAAGAAAGCGCGTCTCTGGTCTTCCCCAAGGAACGGGCGCCAATTAATTCTCACCTAGAAAAACATCACAGCACTGGAGCTATACCTCAGCACATCATAGAAATAGTCTGTAAAAGTGGTCCAACCGTATCGAACACTCCGTTATTCCTCACTGGACTTCCCTAAGCCCTCTAAACAGCTATAGCTATGATTTACGTAACCAAGGGTGAATCGCCCCGGGTTTCGTAGACACCTCCAGGCCTTACACTAAAGGCACCAACGAGGTCCTGCATGCACTTTTGCAAGCTAGGCTGCATACAGCTCTATACGTATTGTGGGTTGGTCTTTGAAAAGAGCTCTGCCAAGGCAGTTGGACCTGGGACGAGGCCGGCTGTCTGGTGAAGGAGATGTGCGCTATCCCCACCGCAGACTTTCACGGGAAAAGCGGGGCAGTGATTTTCTAGAAGCCAGTAGGTGCGTGTTACACCGTTTGTGAAGCCCAAGCACAGCCGCCCACCAGCGTCGACATGGGCTCCCGACTCGGCCAACGGTCCAGGGTTGTTTACGCCATGAGAAAAGCCATCCACTGCCCATTTGTACTTGTAGTCAGCAGACATCTGAAATCGGCAAATGCAATCTGAGCACCGGCGCCTTGGTATCCTTGGGCTGGCCTTGAACCATGCGTGATAGAAGCGCTCAGCGTCCAGATGCACGACAAAGAACTCGTGGTTGACTGCCCCTGATCTAACCGACATAAAGCGTGGCTCGTGATTCGGTATCGAAACCCGCCATACTGCCTCAAATGGATCGATCTTCACCAGCTCCGGTAGCTCTGGTCTTCCATGGGACTGAGCTACCTTACGGAGTTGGCGCAATTCCAAGTGACGGGACAGAACGTCATGAATCCTGCATCGAAGCATGGTCAGAAAGCCGGGGGCGCGATAGTTACCATCAATTCTTACCCAACCACCTTGAATTTGACTACCCGCCCTCTCTCCGCCGCTTCAACTCAGCCCGCGCCCAAGCGGATGCTTCTTTCATATCTCGCCGCAGTTCGTCCAGCTCTTCGGAAGTCAGCCACCGAACCGCCGGCTCCCTGCTTTCTGGATGCGTCTCGCCGGTCTGCTCTACGGTCTTGTCTTCCAGCTCTTTACTCCGTTGCCAGCGTGTCTGCCCGGTCATGTCTACCTCCTGGCGGAAAGGCGGCCATTGGCCGCCTGAGCTATCGCTGGTCAATAGCTCCCATAATGTCAGAAGCCAGTATCGGAAAATCCCGCCGCCTCTGAAAACGGGGTTCTCCCGGTTCCAGCTCCTACATCGTTGCTAGTGTGCGTGCTGCGTGGTGCCTCCTCGCGGCCCGAGTGGGCCGGACGGTTCACGAAAGCGGAAATCTCTGCCTCAAGGTTCCTCTCCCCATCGGCCGATAGCTCGACAGCAGGTACGAAAGCGGCTTCTGTGTAGGCCTCATGCGCTTCGTCGAGCATATCCAGGGCTACCATAAAATAGCGTTGTTTCATCGTGGGGTCTCCTTAGGTGTCCTGCTGGCCACGGTTCACAAAACGAGCGATCTCGTCGTTACGGTCCTGCTGACGTTCACTACCGCCCAAGCTGTCGCTGTCGAACGATGGAACAGAATCATCCGCTCCTGTGGCATCACTACCACCTTCAGGTTTCATGCCCTCGCGGAGCGAGGACGCCAAGCGGCCACCAGCGGTGTGATCAACCTTGTCCTGGAACTTCCCGGCCATCTTCGCCCCAACCCCTTTAGCCAGCTCGCCAGCCGTTCCAGCTCCCAAGGATGCCGCCCGCTTGAATCCGCTGCCGCCGCCAGAGCGGGAGCCAGAACCAGAGAAGCCAGCCGCCTGCGCAAATGGGGTGTCACCGGTGCCAGCTTCATCTCCGGTAGAGCTGCTTCCACTCCCGCCCCCGCTGCTGTCACCTCCAGTGCCAGAGCTCGGCATGTCGGCTCCAGACCCAGACATATTGGACTGGGCCTTCTCGAAGGCAGCCTTGATGGCTGACCCACCACCTACTGCATTCGCCGCACCGCCTAACATCGCGCTCCCAGCCATCTTGCCCGCCGTGAGCGCCATACCTGCCGCTGTCATAGCTGCTCCTACCGCAGCACCGGCACCGAATGACCCGATGCCCATCGCTCCCACGCTGCCACCCGACACCAGGCCGGAAATCATCGGTGGAATCTTGTTAACCAGAAACAGCAGGATTACCGAAACGACCAGCATCACGACCAACTCCTGGGACGCCATGTTCTCGCTCATCTGCGAGTAGTAGTGAGTAATAAACTCCCTACCGATGGCGACCAAGAGCACCATTGCCATCAACTGAGCCGCTATGCCGAGAATAGCCTTGTAATAGTTGATTGCCATATCTGATGTCCAACGGGAGCCGCCAAACCCCAGGAAAAACACTCCGGCATAAAGCAGTATCCAACTGGCGGCTAGCAGCAGGAGCAGGTTGACGGAGATAATCGCCAACACCAGCAATACGGCCAAGGCCATACCTTCCATCACCAACGCAGTGGCAAACTGTTTCCAGCTCAACTCTGACGTAGCCTTCACCGTCTGGTCGTACAGTTCAAAACCAATATCGAGGATGCTGGACGGCCCCAAATTGCCGTTGGAGAGGCCACCAGCTTGTGCCCCAAGGGTTTGCAATGACTGTACGATGGTTCCAGCGATGTTCATGCCCTGCGTCGCGTTCGTCAGCAACCACCAGAAAAAGCCTGTAAAGATGGTGAAACGAACAAGCTCGGCAAAGAACTCACCAATGTCGGCCTTGCGCAGCGCCATCATGCCGAAAGTCCAGACCATCGAGATCACTACAAGGGTCCAGAACAACCGACTGGCAGCCGCTTCTATGGCAGGCCCCCACGTTGATGCCGCGGAATGAAAGCGATCCAACACATCATCCATGATGTTGCTGCTGGATAGCTCCTGAGCCATTGTGGTATCGGACAGCATGACGACGGCCATCACGCCCAAACCACCACAAACGAATCGTTTCATGCGACGCCCTCCCTCAATATCTGTCGGGAGAGCTGGGTTCGAACTCCCATTCCCGCATGCGTTGGGCCTTCTCGAAAGATTGGCAGGCTTCGGTAAAGGCTTTTCGGTTCGATTCTCGGCTCAGCTCCCGGATAGCCTGCTGAAAGGCAACTGGCGCACACGTGATCGCGCTCGCCTCTGGTACCATTTCCTGCTCACAACCTACCAAGGCAACAGCTGCCACAAGTGGGATGATCTTCTTCATCGCGGCTCTCCTTAGTAGCGATCTGCTGAGCTGGGTTGGTAACTCCAGGTACGCATCTGCCTTTCCCGTGCTTCCCCTCTGGCGTTTGCATCCAGTTCAGCAGCGAGACGGGCGGCTTCAGCGTTCTGCTGAGCAATCAGCAAGCTGCGGATTTGCAGGAGTTGGTTGGCTTGGTTACTGGCGAGCTGGTTGGCGTAACCAATAGCGGCAAGCTGGCCATCCGCGCCCTGGGCAGCAGATTGCAGACGTTCAAGCTGTCGAGCATCAGACGCCAGGTTATCCTGTTGCTGATCCAGCCCGCGGAAGAGCGCATCGTTGGCCGCTTTCTGCGATTCAGACGCCAGGCGACGATTTTCATCCATCGCCGTACGTTCGGCATCCGTGCAACCTCCACCATTGAAGCAGGGAGAACTCCGGTAATACGCCACGTCCTGGAACTTGCCCAAGTAGGCATCGAGGCTGCCGAGCTGGTTCTGGTAATGCTGAAGCGTGTTGGTTGCCTGAATCAGATCGTTAATCGTGGATTGTGCCCTGTCCCAGATATAGGCCGCTGGGGCCATGGTGTTTTGCAACTGGTTTTCATACTGCTGGAGCTGGGCCTGGTACTGCTCGATCTGCTTGAGGGTCTGGGCCACGGATTCCATTGCAGTCATGATGTTCTGTGACAGGTTGCCACCATCGATGACAGGGATGCCCGCTTGGGCAGGCATGGAAGTGGTCAACGCCAAGGACATGACGAGGGCAGCCGTTTTAGCCGCTAAAATTCGTTCTCTTCTCATGATTGAGTGCTCTTAGCTTCATCGTGACTAAGTTGCACTCACCAACCTGTAGCGGCTCGCTCATGAAGATTGCGAGCCACTACCCCTGCCGGAGAACCCAGCGGTGAAGTGTGGACCTCTACAGGGATAGCTCGTCACTTACTATCCCGGCGTCCGACCTGCGCGACACCGTTAGAACGCGCGGCCAATGGTTGTTGAACATCGGTGTCATTGTCCTGGAGAACGGTTAGGCTTCCCAAGGGTTAATCGCATCTACTGTTTGTTGCCGCCTTCCAAAGGGAAAGCACTATAGTGACCGTCCCTTCTGTTGTCTTTTTGCCCTCTTGGCATCCATCTCTGCCCGTAACTTGGCTTTGCGGCGCTCTTGCTCGCTCGGCCTCTGTAGGGGCGGTGTCGGAGTCTTGCCCGTTTGTCCCTCAAGGTGAAGCACATCGGCCTGGGACAGCGATTGCAGCCGGTTCCGGCGCACCGGGGGTGGCGGCTGACCTATGGGCGGCACTCCCGCGCGTTTGCTTCGGGTCTTGGCCGGGGCGGTGTTCTCGCCGTTCGCCAGGGCTTTGCGACGACGTTCCAGCCCGGCGTCCGCAAACTGGATAGGCAACTGTCCATCCGCTGCCGCCTTGATCACCCGCGCTTTGAACTCGGGCGAACCGTTCACGGTGATGCGCTCGCCGTAGCGTTCCATCGCCATTCTTAGCGCGTTCTGGATGCCTGCCTGGTCGGACTCCCTGGACACCTGTAGCCGGTCGCCATCGTCGCGCACGGCGCTGGCTCCGGCCCGGTAAATGATGGTGCCCTTCTTGGTGATGTTGTCGATCACCGGCGCATGGCCGGGCTTTGCCTGTCCCTCACCCTTCAAGGTGTTGCCCTTGAGGCCCTGGGCGGCCTCTCTGGCTCGCAACGCGGCCAGGGCCCCGGTATCGCCCTGCAGGGCTTCCCGTTTGAGCCAGTCGGCCCAGGAGCGGCGTCCGTGAGCCTCATGGATCGCCTGGCGTTCCTCGCGGTACTGCTTCTGGATCGCGTCAATGTCGGCTTTCAGGGCGCTGCTGGCCTGCGCATACAGCACCTTCTTGGTCAGCCTACCGCTGGTGAGCTTGATGGCCGCCCGCCGGGCCTTGCCCTTCTTCTTGGCGTTCTCAATCCGGCGGTCTTTCTGCCGCCGGGCTTTGTCCAGAGCCGCCGTCTTGTTGGCTGCAGCGCTCTGCTGTTCTGATTTGAACCGGGCGTAAAGCTCGGTGGTGTTCACGCGCAGCCGTACCGGGTCTTTGCGGTACTGGCGGTGGGGTTTGGCCTGTTGCGCCTGGTCAGGCTCGAACGGGCCGAAACGGGCCTCTAAATTCGGCTTGGAGAAATCCCGCCCCAAGGTGCTCGCCTTGACCGCCGCGTCATCACCGGCCACGACAACCAGCCCATTCCCCCGCGCCCGGAGTTCCAGGCCATTGTCACGCATGACCTGGTGCAGCTCACTCCAGGACTGCGCGGCCTTGATCTCGTCCAGGCACTCGCGTTTGATCCAGCCAATCAGGCTTTCAATACCGGCGTGACGCTCCATGTCGGCGGCTCGCGCCTCGGCCCCGCGTCGGCGCGGCATGTGGTTGTCCTGCTGCAACCCGTAATCCCGTTCCATGGCCTCGCATAACTCGGCCAGGGTCTGGTGTGGGTAGTAGGGTTCGTGGATGATGTTGCGCGTCGGGTGGATCTTGTTGACGGCGATATGGATGTGCAGGTTGTCGGTATCGTTGTGAACGGCACTAATACGCTGATGCTCTCCAAAGCCCAGCCCCTGGCAAATACGGTCCTCGATGGCCACCAGGGTATCAGCCTCGATCTGTTCCCCGGCCCGGAAGCTGACAATCAAGTGATAGGTCTTGTCGCTCTTCGCTCGGGTATTGGCGAACTGGGTCGCTAGTACCTCGCTGACAGCATCCTGGACCGAATACGCCTCGCAGTTGGTCAGCCGTACCGCGCCAAGACGGTGCTCCTTGCTTTGCTCGTCGGTGATGTAGTTCACCAGACCAGCAAAGTCGGACTTGCCCAAGGAGCGCATGGGAACGTGTTTGGCGATCATCAGTTCCAGTCCCGCATTTTAGCGGCTAAAAAAATCACGACCTGGCCCTTGGCTGCACCACGGATTTCAACACCAGACTCATTTCCTCCTGAGTGGCTTCGATCCTTCCGAGCAGGCTTAGGATGGTAGCCGCCCCGAAGTGAGCCGTTCTCACGTCATCTGTCAGCCAGAGCTTCAGTAATCCTCCCAAACGACCCAAGTCTCCATTTACACGAACCAACTCGCGGACATACTCGTAGTCCATAACGCCATTGACCTGATAGCCCTGCCCCACTTCCCGCAGATAACAAGCAACGCTTAGCCCTGCCTTTTTGGCGTTGGATTCAATCAGTTCTTTCTCTTCCGGAAGGCAGTACACCTTGAGCGGAGTGCTGTTCTTCCGTGTCACCCTTTGCTTCTCACTCATGCCAGCTCCTATCTCAGATGCCATGCCTTGCAGAGCAGGATTTCCGTTGAGCACCGCAGGTGCGAATAAGGACCAGTGAAGAGGAACACCACGCTTGCGGGGTGGGACTACTTCACACATCCTGCCCGCACTTCAGCGTTGATTTTTGTAGGTACGCCATGTGCAAAGCATCGCTATTTCTCTGCATTTCGTTGCACGGATCTGTTTTTTCCTGTGCATCCGTGACAAACGGTCTCGCCCCCTGATGAAGTCGACACTTACGGCGATAATGCTGCGCTCCAGAAGCGGTAAATCAGCGATCTAACAGCGATTTACCTATAGCGGTGTCCTTGCGCTTTCCACATTGAAATACACAGCTTTCCACGCGGTTTCCGCACTGCCCATCAAATGTCAATGAACCAGAAGCGCTGCCCCTCAAGTGTCAACGAAAGCACTCAAGTCTTGCCTACCGCGTTGCGTAGAGCTGTAAGCCCATGCGCGGAACTCATTCGATGAGGAAGACCCGCGGCCTTGACCGCTTGGTTCGCAACCTCGTGCCCAGCTCGCTCTGCAAGGTCGGCGGGTCTACGATTGCTGTCACTCTCCAGCAGCGCATAAGCCGCCAGTTGTTCGCCATTCATCAACCGATTGACCAAGGCTCCATACTCCTGGGTGAAGTGACGTTCGAGACGTGACCAAGCCGAAAGCGCCGTGCTATGCGTCAGATCCCACCAACCGACGGCGCTACCCGCCACCCTCACGGCTTCATGGCTCCAGTGCCATTGGGTCGGTTCATGAGCATGGGCGCATACCTCACGCCACGCCTCCTCCAGACTAGGCATACCAAAGTCCTCTGGGCGCGGCTCACAGAGAACCGCGAATGCAGCAGGTTGTGGTGGCCAGGATTCGTTGCCCGTCCGCGTTGCTTCCTGCACCGCCTCACGACAGCGTTTGATACCCAGTTCGAGGTGTAGACGTGTCAGGAAAGCCAGCTCAGCCATCCAAACGCCTGATTCATCGAAGGCCCCCCACTGGCTCGTGAACTTCCAGCCGAACAACACACCCAGGGCATCAAACAACTGATCCACGTCAGCTTCTCCGATCAGCGGGCCAGTCTTGGTCGATGATTCCCCCACTCTGTTGAGCTTTGGCGCGTGCGCGTGCTTCTGCGGCGGTAACACGGCGCGATGGAGTGCGTTGGCGGCGATGTCCATTAGCGAGTCCTCCGGTACTGGACTGAGCTGCGAGCACATCTTTGCGCAGCCAGTCGGCAAGCTTGGTATGCCAGGCAGCCGTACTGGCCGTGCGACCAGTATCGGCATGGTGGGCCGTGAACTTGGCGAGCTGATATCGCTCGGGAGCCAGATCAGCTGAGAGACCTGCTCGTAAACAGGCCATCGACAGCTCAGTCGGGTCCGGCGTCCATTCGAGGGTCATGGGAAAGCGATCAGAACATATTGGGATGGTTGACGAAGATTCCTGAAGAGGAACTGCGTCACTGTTCTGATCCGCTCGACCAAGCATCGACTCTCCCGCCTGAGAGTGAGAGAGGTTCATTGATGGTTCATTGGTGGTTAGGGGGACACCAGATGTCCAGGGGCCTTGGTCACCAGGTGTCCGGGGGCCCCGGACTCCACGTCCCTGGGGGGCGGACTCGGTGTCCAGGGGGGTGTAAGTCCTTTCCGCGACTCGATTTGCCAGTTTCAGTTGATACAGGTTGCTGGTCTGCCCCGCCGCATTCCGACGAGGCTGAATGCTGAGTAACTGATACTCTTCGAACTCACGTAACCAACGGCGAACGCTCTTGGTACTGGACTCACAGCGACGTGCCAGAGTGGAGATGGCTGGCCAACACACCCCTTCTTCGTTGGCGTTGTCGCCCAACGCTACCAACAGCAAGCGACGCCCAGCCTTGTTGTCACGCTCGTTCAGGTAGCTCAGTTGGACATCCCATGCCCAGTTCATGGCGACAATACTCACGCCTTACCCCTTCGTATCCGCTTCACTTTGCCGCTCTAACCGCTCAGGCTTCATCAATCAGCCCTGCAACGTCGGTTGCACGGAAATAGACACGCCTTCCAACCTTCCTCTTGGCGGCATTCCATTTCACAGCAAACTCTGACTGGCTCTGCAAAGATATTCGGAGACCATCGGGACTTCGCTTCAATAATTCCGATAAATCGGTCAGGGAGAGTAGTGGTCCATAACGTTCAAGCAACTGTTCTTCGGTTGTCATAAACACCTCAAGATAACGCAAAGCAAGACTTCACTCTCAATATTTACGCCATCTTTAAAAAACTTTCAACACTTTGATTTTGTTGTTAAAAAAGTATAGCTATACGCCAACTTAAAAGTTTATCTATACTTTTCCACTAGCACCTCAGTTAAAACAAAAGAACCACCAATCCCGCATATAAAGGTCGAACAACAACAAAAGAGACCCTGCCCCTCAAGTGTCAACAAACAGCTTGAGTCGATCACCTTATGCACGAGACTTGGTCAATGCACTTTATTTCATTGACACTTGAGGGGCACTTTTTATAACCACAATCCTTCAGGCACATATGCATATGGAAAAATATGTCCAGCATGAGGAATGCTAGGCAGGAGAGGATGGCATTGAGTAGCGCACCACTGAGGTCACACCAGAAAGGCAGAAGAAACTTTAGCCGCTAAATTTTTCCTATGCGTCACTGAGGGATGATCACCCTCCAATCGATGTAGTATGTTGTATACTACTACAACATACTACATACAAACCCAAGGAAGCCAACCGCCTTTGCTTACAAGCCATTGAAAATTATAAATACAAGCATCAGCTTTCATCGCCTTGACTTTCCCGAAGAGTCCAAGATGCAATAGATGACGACGATAGTGTCAGCTTTAATGACTCCAAATCATCTTTGTCGACTTCCAAGTAAGCTTCTCGCCCTAACCTAGAGAGAATGAGCACATCTTTAACTACACAAAGACCACCATCTTTATCTAACACATTGATTTCAAGCGACTTAAATAGCTCGCACCCCTCCCTCTCAAGAACCAACTCAGAAGCTTCTATATTTCCAAATTTATATATTTCCATCACACTATACGGAATCCTATCGAATCTCCCAAAGGATATGAATATCATAACAACAGCCATAAGACCTAGAACAAACTCTTTTGCGTATGGAGAGGAAGCCCCCTGAGGTGAAGCGGATGCAGTATTTATAAAAATAATAAACATCGCTGACAAAAAACCCAAAAACCATGACACATCACTAATGCTTTCAAACTCAACGACTGACAGCCTAAAAACCAGATACAGTGGAAAAAAGATAAAAACAGCAGAGCAGAGTGTCGCAGCCACTAAGAAAACAAACTCTTTACCACCCTTGACCAAACCAAAGCCGCTATAAAGGCATAGATATAATAAATATATCAACGCAACAAGTCCCAGGGTTAACATCCAACACCAACTCCCTAAAAAAAGACTTAACCCTAAACTGGCATAAACAGTAAAAAGGGGAATAGAAAACCAGATCAACAGGTTACGGAAACCAGAACTAGCACTATCCTCTAGCCAGTACCTTTTAAGTTCTGAATTATCCCCCAAGAACTCCCACACCCCTCTCCAGAACGACCCAGCAAAAACCATCATAATCAGCATCATTATGATGATCACAATTGAAGTGACCGAAGCTGCCGCCGTTATAGTTACCGAAGACTTTAAATCAAAATCCGGCATGTATCCTATAAGAGCGTAATAAATTACAAAAATCACACCACCTATAAGAAGAACAGCTGACCAAAACACACTAGCGACATTTCCATATAAATACCTTTCCAGCCTTTCTTTATCCATAACCACCACCTTGTTTAATATCGTCCTATGTTACAACATGAGTGCTAGAGTGATCATCACCATCTCGAGCTCGCATGTTTATTCAGGTTTTACTCAAGGCCTCCATGTCTTCCTCTCCAACTGGCTAGAACAGATCAAACAGTTAAATAAAACTGTCACGCAGACCATCCAGCCTCTTCACCAAATCTTCCGCCCTCAGATGCGTATACCGCCTCAACATCTTCATCGACTCGCGACCACTGATCGCGATAGCCGCTGTATCTTCCGTCTCCTCTGTTCAGGCGACAAGTGGCGCGGGATGGATCCTTCAAGGCCATACTGGCGCGCCTTCAACTCTGCTTGTGAGAGGACGGTCTGATTCTCCTAGATACCTGTATGATCGATTCGACATCAATTCGCACAACCCGGACTGCCTCTGGAGGCGGCAAAAAGGAGGATATCAAGACCCCGTAGACCATGTGTAAATATCCCTGTTCTAGTGGCACTGTCAGTACCGATGCTAAAAGTCCCCTGAGTACCGAAATAAGGTGTCCCCCCACTCAAGCGGGGTACCCTCTGATTGGGAAACAGAACGATCAGGAGGTACCCGATGCTCAAGCAGGAGGACTTCCTCATGATAAGGCACAAGGCCCACAGGGGGCATACCTCAAGGACATCGCCGCCGAGCTCGACGTCCATCCCCGTACCGTGCGTCGTGCTCTCCAACGGGGCGGCGCGCCGTCCCGGCGCCGGCCGGGCGCCCGGCGCAGCAAGCTGGATCCATTCAAGCCGCAGATCGATGCGCTGCTCGCCCAGGGCGTCTGGAACGCCCAGGTGACCGTCACCGAGCTGCGCCGCAGCGGCTATGAGGGCGGCTATTCGATCCTCTGCGATTACATCCGCCCCAAGCGCTCGCTGCAGCCGTCGAAGGCCACGGTGCGCTTCGAGACACGGCCCGGCCACCAGCTGCAGCATGACTGGGGCGAACTGATGATCGAGGTCGATGGCCAGCCCACCCGGGTCAACATCGCCGTCAACGTGCTGGGCTATTCGCGGCAGATGCATGTCTACGCCGCGCCGGCACAGGATGCCGAGCACACCTACGAGAGCCTGGCCAGGGCCTTCGAGGCGTTCGGCGGGGTTCCCGCCGAGGTGCTGGTCGATAACCAAAGAGCGGCGGTCCTGAAGCACGAGAACGGCCGTGTGGTCTTCAATCCGCGCTTCCTCGACCTGGCGGGGCACTACGGCTTCCAGCCGCGCGCCTGCCGGCCGTATCGCGCCCGAACCAAGGGCAAGACCGAACGCATGGTCGGCTACGTCAAGCAGCACTTCTTTGTCGGCCACCGGGTGTTTGCGTCCTTCGCCGACATCAATCGCCAGTTGAGGCAGTGGCTGGCCGAGTCGGCCCATCAACGCCGGCATCGCACCCATGGCGAGATCGTTGACGAGCGCTTCCAGCGGGACGAGCAGCCGGCGCTCTGCGACTTGCCGCGACATCGTTTCGATACCGCCTATCTCGACCACCGGCAAGTGGCGTGGGACGGCTACGTCGGGGTGCGGGGCAACCGCTACAGCGTGCCCGACGCCCTGTGTGGGCAGACCGTGCGGATCCGCGTCACCTTGAACAACGAATTGCAGGTCATCGACGCCCAGGAGCGGGTCGTCGCCGAGCATCTGCTGGCCCTGCCGGATGCCGGCTGGCAGCGGCAGGCCGACCACCACCGTCGCCTGTGGCGCGAGGCGCTGCAGGTCGAGCAGCACGGCCTGGAGATCTACGAGGAGGTGACGTCATGACCCTGGAGCAGCTGCTGCAACAGCTCAAGTTCGACCATTTGGCCGACCAGCTGGAGACGGTCTGCGAGCAGGCGGCGAGCCGGGATCTCGACTACCGCGAGTTCCTCGCCGAGGCCCTGCAGTGCGAGTGGGCCGGGCGGCACTGGCGCGGCATCGACTCGCGGGTCAAGCAGGCCCGCCTGCCGTGGCTGAAGACGCTGGAGCAGTTCGACTTCCAACCCTCCATCGACCGTAAGGTGGTCCGCCAGCTCAGCGGGCTGGCCTTCGTCGAGCGCGCCGAGAACGTCGTGCTGCTGGGCCCGCCGGGCGTCGGGAAAACGCACCTGGCCGTGGCACTGGGCATGAAGGCCATCGAGAGCGGCCACCGGGTGCTGTTCATGACCGTGGACCAGCTGATGACCCGGCTGCGCAAGGCGCGCGAGGAAAACCGGCTGGAGCGCATCCTGGCCCAGCTCAGTTATCCCAGGGTGTTGATTCTGGACGAAATCGGCTACCTGCCGCTCTCCCGGGATGAGGCCAACCTGTTCTTCCGTCTGGTCTCACGGCGCTACGAGAAGGCCAGCCTGATCCTGACCTCCAACAAGTCGTTCACCGACTGGGGCGACGTGTTTGGTGATCCGGTGCTGGCGACGGCGATTCTCGACCGACTGCTGCACCACTCGACCACCATCAACATCAAGGGGGAGAGCTACCGGCTGAAGGAGAAGCGCAAGGCCGGTCTGCTTAACCAACACCCCCAGATAGAGCCACAACCTACCGCTGACCAAGAGGAGACAGCCGAGGCCGAGAGCTGATCGGACTGGCCATCCATCGGTAACAACCGGACATCTTAGATCGGTAGAAAGCGGACAGTTCTAATCGGTGTTGACAGGCCTCGGTGTAGCGGATCAGTTTCGGCCAGTTGCTGGCCAGATAACTCACCGCCTTACCCAAGGCGCTTTGCGGCGCGACCTGGCTGTGGGTTTTATCCAGCCAGGTTTTCAGTTGATGCAACAGAGGCTCGCTTTTAAGTCTGCGTGCTTGCAGGCGGCTGGCCTCGTCGAGCCCCTTGCTGTCACGCTCTACGCCGTACAGTTTGTTGATCAGATTCAGCGCCATATCGGCGCGACCTGTTTTGCCTTTGGGCTGCGCTTTCTGCGCATCGATGAACTTGCGCCGGGCGTGCGCCCAGCAGCCCAGGCGCTCTACACCTTCCTGCGCAGCAACAGCGTTGTAGCCCGCATAGTCGTCCGTCATCAGATAACCGCGATAGCCTTCAAGCAGGCGCTGCGGCACCTCCTGGGCACGATTGGCTGTGTAATCAAACAGGACCATCGGATGCGCCGGAGGGCCACCGGTTTGTCCCCACATCCAGGACTGGCTTGCGGGATCGCGGCCCGGTTCTTTCAGCACCTGTAAACGGGTTTCGTCACAGTGGATGACGGGACTCTCCAGCAGTCGGTCGCGCAGTAGATTCACCAGCGGTTGTAAATAATCGCCGCATTGCATGACCCATCGGGCCAGGGTTTGCCGGGGTATCTCTACACCGCGACGCTTGAGGACTTTCTCGAACCGATGCAATGGCAAGCCGTCGGCATACTTGGTGGTCAGCAGCATGGCCAGCACGCTGGGGCTAGCCATGCTTTTTTCGATCAACTGGGCGGGCTTGTCAGCGGTCACCGGCGCACTTTCGCAGCCCTTGCAGGCGTAAACCTTGCGGATGTGGCGAATGACGCGGATTTGCATCGGGATGATTTCCAACTGTTCGCTGGTTTCCTCACCGATGGACTGTTTGCGGCAGCCGCAATCACAAATCCGCTCGTGCTCGGGCAGCTCATGAACGATTTCGACACGGGGTAATTCAGTTGGCAGTGGCTTGCGCTTGCCGCGCTTTTTGACGGCCTCAGGCGCGACGGTTTCTTCGTCTTCTTCAGCAGGTACTTCGGCGGCAAGACTTTCTGCTTCGTTGAACATCGCCAGTTGCGGCGATTGTGGATCACCACTCTGCTTGGATTTACGCCCGAACAAGCGCTGACGAAGCAGGGTATTTTCTTCCTGCAACAACGACACCCGAGACTGCATTTGCAACAGCAGTTGTTTGAGCACATCCGGGTCATCCGGCAGGGTATCGGGCATGGAAATCATGCCGTGGATTATACCAAAATCAGGCCACGTAACGGGGCCTCAACACCTTGTGTGGCTTGTTTCTCCAGAGATCAAAACCGTCCAGCATCCAGTTCAATTCTTCAGCGGTCAGCTCAATGGCATCATCGCCAGGTTCCGGTGGTACTTTGAAGCGCTCGGCTTCCAATCGCTTCAACCACAGGCAGAACCCATTACGCTCCCAGTAGAGGATTTTCACCCGATTGCGGGCGCGGTTCAGAAACACAAAAAGAACAGGGTCAAACACCGCTGCCTTGATATCCAGCTCGACCAGAGCTGACAGACCGTCGATGGATTTTCTGAAATCCACCGGCTTGGAGTACAGATAGACTTTCTTTACCTTGGCGCCAGGCCGCATCATGGGGTAGACCTCCGGAAGGAATCAGGGAGGCCAGCATGGCGCGGCAGACATAGCGGTTCTAGGTGGGGTTTATGGATCGCTTACGATTCTCTGCCATATCCCTCTTACCATCAGACAGCATTGGTAACTGCCTGATGTATGACAATCATAGCTTTCCGACCAGCGTCTGAATGGCAGCTTTCTTGCCTTCCCCAACGGCGTTTTTGAGCCCATCGAGCGATGTACTGTCTGGCGACAGTGGGTTGGGCACCTGTTTCATGGCCTCCATCGCTTTCAGGTCAACCGTCATTCTCTGAAAGTCATAAGAGTAGCCCGCAGCGACACCTCCCACCGCAGGAGGTCGCCCACGGCAAGGTGCTGAAGGTCGTCAAGTGACATGCGCATAACCCTACGAGGGCTCGGATCTTAGTGAGAGGAACTGCCGATTTGACCGTGCGACAATTCTCGAACTATAATCGTGCGATAAATTTCGCACGACAGGAGACGCTCCATGCCCCCACGGACCTACCACCATCCAGATGTCGAGGAGATAGCGATCGCGCGAGTGCTCTTCGCCCTCAGCGAGCCGCTGCGGCTGAACATGGTGAAGATGCTCGCCGAGCAAGGGGAGGTCGACAGCATAGACCTCGGCCCCGATCTGCCGCGCTCGACCCTGACCCACCACACGAGCCTGCTGCGCGAGTCCGGGGTGGTCTTCGTGCGCGCCGAGGGCCGTAAGTGCATGATCAAGCTGCGCGGCGAGGACCTCGACGCGCGCTTCCCCGGCTTGCTCGGCACGGTGCTCACCGGCTACGAGAGCGACGATGGCGACCGCGGGGAGGCCAATGTATGATCCGCAAGCTATGGCCCTTGATTGTCGCCGCCATCTCGCTCGGGATCGACGCTTACGTGCTCGCCGGCGTCCTTCCCCAGATAGCGGATTCGCTGACGACCACCGTGGCGATGATTGGCCTGGGCGTCACCGCATTCACCAGTGCGTACGCCCTCGCCGGTCCGCTCCTATCTGGGCGGCTCACCCGCGGCAGCACGGCCAGCGCGCTGCTCATCGCGCTCGGGGTGTTCAACCTCGGCAACCTCATCACCGCCCTCTCGCCCGGGATCGAGGTCTTCCTCGCCTCGCGCGTGGTGGCCGGAATGGGTGCGGGTATCCTCACGGCCGTTGCGACCGCCACGGCTGCGGCGATGGTCGCCGACCATGAGCGTGGTCGCGCCATGTCGCTCGTGACCTTCGGCCTCTCCATGGGGACCGTCGCGGGCGTCCCGGTCGGGATGCTCATCGGCCAGAGCGCTGGGTGGCGCTGGACCATGGCCCTGGTCGTGCTCATCGGCGTGGTCAGCATGGCGGCGCTGGCCTTCCGCGCGAAGACGCTCCCGCGGCTCGACGCGGCGGCAGGAGGATCCGCGTTCACGGTTCTGCGATCGAGTCGGACTAGCGTCGGCGTCATGGCCGCCTTCCTGCTGGGCGTCGCCAGCCTGGGCCTCTACACCTATCTGCTGCCCATGGCCGAGGACCGGGGGCTCGGAGGATTGGGCTTCGCCTTGGTCTGGGCGTGGGGCATCGGCGGCGTCACCGGGTCTGCGCTGATCGGCAGGCCCCTCGATCGGTTCGGCCCCAAGCCCCTGCTCATCGTGCTGCCTGTCCTGCTGGCGCTGAGCTTCGCCGTGGCCTGGCTAACCGCTTCACCGATCATGTGGCTGGCCGCAGCAGCGGTCTGGGGCGCAGCCGGCTGGGCGAGCGTCCCCACGCTGCAGCAGGCCCTGACGGCGGACCGGCCCGCGCAGGCGATGCCGATCATCGCGTTCCAGATGGCCGCGATATACCTCGGCTCCGCCGTCGGCGCAGCGCTCGGCGGCGCACTTCTCACCGCCGGAATCGGAGCAGCCGATCTCGCCGCCTGGGCGCTCATCCCCGCCGTGCTCGCGTTGGCGCTCACCGGCTGGATCACGACGTGCAGGTCTCTCGACTCCGCTCAGGTGGCGGCCTGCAAGAGTACTGCATGATCGAGTATCTGATGGCGCTATGACCGCCGACGCGAGAACCCCGTGACCACGAAGGCCACGGGGTTCGTCTCTCGGCAAATGGAGCGGGCTATGTCTGATACTGTCCACATCGATAGCGAAGGCCGGGAACTGTATTTCCGGCTGGAGACTCAGGACACTTGGCGTGTGTTCATCGACACGCCGGCAGGGCATCACTTCGAGGCGGGCACCATGCTAGTCGAAAAGGACTGGCAAGAAGGAGAGAGAATCACCTCTCATGTCACCCTGTACCGCCTTGGTGCTGGTCGAGGGCTTTATGGGATGACTGCCGCCGATGAGATCCAATTGAGCTACGACCACCTTGAATTCCTGAAAAGCACGAAGCGGCATAAAAAGCGCATCGAAAAAGCCGAATCGAGGCTGGAATAGCTATACAGAATCGCGGCAGCGGGACATTCCTACATGGACCCGAACTGGAACAAGGCGCGAAAGAGTAAACGAGCATTACTGGAGTATCGGGAGGGGCTTCGGCCCCTCTCTTTTGCCTATGACAAACATTCTCAACTGGCATGATTACAAAGTGCTCCAGGTAGTGGAGCTGGAGCACGATTACCAGGTACACGCCGAAGTTACCGAACCGCCTACTCGTTGCCCCAACTGCAATCACTCTGAAATCGTTGGCTTTGGCCGACGTGATGAAGTGATCATGGATACCCCAGTCCACGGCAAACGAACAGGCATCATGCTTAACCGCCGTCGCTATCGCTGCCAGTCCTGCCGAAAGACGTTTCTGGAGCTTGTGCCGCACAAAGACAACAAGCGGCAGATGACCCACCGACTGATCCAGTACATCGAGCGTGAGAGCCTGCGGCGCACGTTTTCTGGTGTGGCTGAGGATGTTGGAGTTGATGAAAAGACCATTCGCAACATATTTAACGACTACTGCGAGCGATTGGAAAAAACGCTCAAATTTGAAATGCCGCAATGGTTTCGGTATTGACGAAATCCACATCATCAAACCCCCCTGCGTAATCACCAACATTGAGCAGCAGACCATCGTGGATATGCTGGACAACCGGAACAAAACTACGGTTACACGCTACCTGAGCAAACGCACTGACCGCGACCAGGTGCGCTATGTGGCAATGGATATGTGGCGACCCTACCGTCAGGCGGTGGAAACCGTTCTGCCTGACGCCACGGTAATCATCGACAAGTTCCATGTTATCCGGATGGCGAACGAATCACTGGAACGCGCCAGAAAGGCCATCAGAATCGCCCTGACGCCACAACAGCGCCGTGGGTTGATGCGAGATAGGTTCGTCTTGCTGAAACGGCGTCACGAGCTGTCAGATGCCCAATACATGCGATTTTCCGGCTGGACGCTGAAATATCCGGAGATAGGCCAAGCCTACGAGCTGAAAGAATCGTTTTTCGAGATATGGGACTGCCAGACTCGACACCGGGCGCAGGAAGCCTATTACGCCTGGCTGCGTCAAATTACCCCGGAAATGAAAGTGCACTTCGATCCACTGATCAAAGCCATGGGCAACTGGCATGACGACATATTTGCGTATTTTGACCACCCAATTACCAACGCATACACCGAGTCACTGAACAACCTGATCCGTGTTGTGAATCGTGTGGGCCGAGGCTACAGCTTTGAGGCACTACGAGCCAAAATCCTGTTCACGGAGGGCTTTCAGAAGATCAAGAAGCCCCGTTATCAGCGTCAACGGATAGCCGAAGGTGCTATAGGCAGGATTCCATTCTATGGCGTTGCAGAGCCTGGGTCAGCAACCAACTATGGCGTAGACCTACCAACACTGGTTCAGGAGATCCAGGCCGGGCGTTTATAGCCCTGTTTCAACCCTATAATCCGGTATGCGGATTACCCTAATAAATTTTCACTAAACACATATTCCTTATATTGACTCATCGCTTCTCCCCACCTCTTTCCCCGTTAACTTGGTGGCTTCTCCACGTGCTGCTTCTCGCCTTAGCAAGGTACGCTTTCTCTCCACGCCCCAACGGTAGCCGGAGAGCGCCCCGTCGCTGCGCACAACCCGGTGGCAGGGAATGGCAAGCGCGAGGGGGTTGGAGGCGCAGGCCCTCGCCACGGCACGCACCGCCTTGGGAGAGCCGATCCGCTCCGCCAACGCCGCATAGCTGATCGTGCTGCCGACGGGTATCTCGGTCAGCGCCTGCCAGACGCGCTGCTGAAAAGCGGTCCCACGAATATCCAGCGGCAGTGACAGTCCGACCCCCGGCGCCTCGACGAACGCCACCACCTTGGCCACCCAGGCGTCGAAGCGCTTGCCCCCGGGGATCAGGTGGGCGTTGGCGAACTGGTCCTGGAACGCCTGCAACAGCCGCTCCGGATCGCTGCCCAGGGAGATGGCACAGATGCCCTTTTCGCTGGACGCCACCAGTATCGTGCCCAGCGAGCATTCTCCCAGGGCGAACTGAATCTCCATGCCCTTGCCTCCCTCGCGGTACCGCTTGGGGGTCATGCCCAGCATGCGTTCGGCACCGGCATAGAAGCGTCCGCTGGAATTGAAGCCCGCCTCATAGATCGCATCAGTGACCGTCTCTTGCTGCGTCAGTGCCTGGCGCACACGATCCGCCCGGCAAGCGGTCGCGTAGGCCCTGGGCGTGAGACCGGTGACCGACTTGAAGACACGATGGAAATGGAACCGACTCAACCCCGCCACCCGGGCCAGTTCGTCGAGCGATGGCAGTGCTTCGCCGTGTTCGATAAGGCGGCAGGCCCTGGCGACGAGCTGGGCGTGCTGCTGGGGCAAGGAGGTGGCCTCCTGGGGACGACAGCGCTGGCAGGGCCGGTACCCCGCCTCCTCGGCGGCGGCCGCATCGGCATGGAACTCGGCGTTTTCACGGCGCGGCCGGCGCGATGGGCAGGTGGGGCGACAATAGATCCCGGTGGTGCGCACGGCATAGACGAAGGCATCGTCCGCGGCGGCGTCGCGGGCCAGTACCGCGGCCCATTTGGCCTCATCGGAATCGAAGCGTAGGAGGGAATCGTCGGATGTCTCGTTCATGGCGGGCTCCTGCAGAGGCTGCGGCAATCTCCATGAGTGCAGGATGCGCCCCGGCGGCGACTGGCACACTCCGCCTCTTGCTTTCAAAGCAATCTCACGCGCGCTGGATGGCGAGGCATGCCCGCTCTGCTCGCGTGACGGCCTCGACCCTCTACTACTCTACCACGCCGATAGCGACCACCAGTGGAGGGCCTCAACAAGATAGTGAGTCGCACGACCTCCCCTTCGAGTTCCGAAGCAAGAATCGAAGTTCCCTCATCGCTTCACTGACCTAGGCTGCTAGGGTTTCCCCGACCGGAGTAGTAGCGATGAAGACGATCGACCGAACCATGGGGCCCATGGAGTGGGCGTTATTGCTGAGCTTGTCGATGCTGTGGGGCGGCTCGTTCTTTTTCGTGGGAGTGGTCGTCGAGGATCTCGGGCCACTCACCATCGTGGCCCTGCGAGTGGGCCTGGCCGCCGTGGCGTTGAACGCCTGGATTCTCCTGCGGGGCCAGCGCATGCCACTCGACCCGGGGCTATGGGCCGCCTTCTTCGGCATGGGCCTGCTCAACAACATGATTCCCTTCAGCCTGATCGCCTGGGGGCAGGGGCATATCGCCAGTGGCCTAGCATCGATTCTCAACGCCACCACGCCATTTTTCACCCTCATCGTGGCGCATTTCCTCACCCGCGACGAGCCTCTCACCCCAGGCCGCCTCCTGGGCGTGGCCATCGGCTTCGCCGGTGTGGTGTACATGCTGGGCAGCGAGGTTCACGCGGGTACCGCCAGCCACTCCTGGGCACAGCTGGCGGTGCTGGCCGGCGCCCTCTCTTATGCCTTTGCCGGGGTCTTCGGGCGCCGCTTTCGCCGGCTGGGCTGCTCGCCCCTGGTAGCCGCCTGTGGCCAGGTCACGGCCTCGGCACTGGTGCTGATGCCCTTAGCCCTGGGGGTGGAGCGCTTCTGGCAATCGCCCTGGCCGGGACTGGCTACCTGGTCGGCGGTGGTTGGCCTGGCACTGTTCTCGACCGCCCTGGCATACCTGATTTACTTCCGCCTGCTGGCGAGCGCGGGGGCGACGAACCTGTTGCTGGTCACGTTCCTGATCCCGGCTAGCGCCATTCTGCTGGGGATATTCGTGCTGGGCGAGCGGCTGGAGTGGCGCCACCTGGCCGGCATGGGGCTGATCGGCCTCGGGCTGGTATCCATCGACGGCCGGCCGTGGCGGTGGCTCCGAAGCGTGGCCTACGCATGTTGGAAGGCCCGGCGAGAGGGACCAAGCCGATAATGCGGCGTGCAGACTCGTAGGCAGGCGCCTTGCCAGAGCGGCAGGAAACCGCCAGCGATGTCCAGCCTCGGCTCCGCTCGCCCCTTCTGTGGCGAAGGTGAGTTGCCAATACGCTTCCCGAAGCGCCGAGATAATTAAGCGCTCCAGGATCACGATAGCCTAATCATACAGAACCCGACACTTTATCGATGCCTTAGTAACAAGATAAAAATTGACGTTGTATGACAACAATCATAGCCTCACCTATCGCCCTCATACCAGCAATTGCATCTCATCGTTTCTGTGTCGGGCCTGTTCGTCTAGAAGCTCACGGGGCGCCAACACGAAGAGGTTACAGGAAACTCGCAATGCTCACGCCATTCATGGCCAGGGTCCTCTTACGCGCAATTGGCGCCTCCCAGAGCGACGGTAACTCATGATTCTTATCCACGATGGTGCCTCGCAGACTTTATGAAGGATAGACCAAGTACGACTATTGCGAGAGTCATGCAATAAGCAACGACCGGCCAAGCAGTACCACTTGGCAATAGAAAAATGATGATTGTCCCTATACTGCCTAACAGCAGCCCCCCCAAACAGAAGTAGACTGCTGTAACGGCACCGGCAATATGATCAAATCCCCGAAGGGCACCATTGGGTGCCACAGAAACTGCAGTTGCAACACCTACCCCCACAAGCCACATAGGGGCGATGAAGCCAAGAACCGATGACGGTGCCCATAACTCTCCCATAGCGAGGAAACTAGACCCTGCCATTAAGCACCCCATCCCCATCCGCAAAGTGTTCAGGCTACCCCACCGCGGAATCAGTCGCCCCATGATTCGCGCTGTGCCCATCATCGCTATGGCCACTGTTGAAAATAGCAAACTAAAACTGAGCTTCGACACCCCTTGCCTCGCCATCATTAATTGAGGAGCAGTCGAGAAAAAGACAAAGAAGCTCCCCATTCCCGCGCTGTAACACAAGGTATACAGCCAGAAATTCAATCGCTTCATTGGAATCAATAGCTTCGAGTATTGTAAGCCCTGGGCACGTTGCGTACGTGTTTCAGCCCAGAATCGCCACGCAACCAAACAAGTGGCTATCATCCCAATTCCTAGCAAAGCGAAAATTGCCCGCCATCCCAACCAACTATCGACTAGCGTTCCCAATAATGGCCCTACCGCAGGTACGATAGCCAGCATAGAACCTAGCAACCCATAGATGACATTAATTTCATCGCGACCTGCGTAGATGTCTCGCACTGTTGCAAACATGGCAACGAGACACGCCGAGGCACCGCAAGCTTGAACAATTCGTAAACCAAGGAACAGTTCGGCTGACGAAGCTATGGCGAGGCCAATAGAAGCCACACTGAAGGCAACACCACCAGCAAGCAAGACGGGGCGACGTCCCAGCCGATCCGACAGGGGCCCAAACAGAAGCTGCCCAGCGCCTATCAGTACCAGATAAGCTGTTAACGTAAGCTGGACCGTCTCTTCAGTGGTGCCAAGCGCATCGGGCATGAATGGCACCACAGGCAAATACATGTCCATACCAAGTGATGCCAGCAAATCGAATGGTGATAACAGCAGAACTGTCGCGGCAAGAGAATACCGCCAAGATTGATTTTTTGAGCGCACTAAACCTTCTCCTTATAGCAAGGATTTGGCGGCGCTCTCGCAGAGTAAGAAGAGATGTATGAGAACGCCGCAACAACTGAAAAAATGTTGTTGCGGCTTACTTGACGGCTTTTTTAGACATGCTCATGTACATCTTGGCTTATGAGTGTGCTTATACCATATCAGCTTCACTCGACTCCGCCAAGGATGTAGCAGGGGACACTCTCTCAATGCCCCAGCGGTAGCCAGAAAGCGTCCTGAAACAGCGAGCGCCCCACCAGAAGCAGGGAATGGCAAGGCACCCGGCCAGCGCCATTCTGCTGGGCGAGCGGCTGGAGTGGCGCCACCTGGCCGGCATGGAGCTGATCGGTCTCGGGCTAGTGTCCATCGACGGCCGGCCGTGGCGGTGGATCCGAAGCGTGGCCTAGGCGTGTTGGAAGGCCCGGCGAGAGGGATCGAGCCGATGATGTGGCTTGCAATGTCGTAAGCCTGTCGACCGGGCATAGTGCCCCATGGAGTCATGCCCTACCAGCAACCTCAGGTAAGTTAACATCACTCCATATGACAAGTATGCTTGTCATATGGAAAATCTGATTCGCGTGCTGCGCGAGGCACAAGGCCTGACCCAGGCTGACCTGGCCGATACGCTGGGCGTGTCACGCAACACCATCAACTCCATCGAAGTCGGCCGCTACGTGCCCTCGTTACCCCTTGCACTGAAGTTGGCAAGGTTCTTCGGCAAACCTGTTGAGGAGGTATTCGATGACCGATCCGAGACCTGACTCTTCCACCCCTTCCCCTGTCCAACGACGGCCGATAGCCGTGCCGCTGGTTGGCGTGGCCCTGGGAGCGGCCATGTTCTTGGTCTCGTGGCTGGTGGCGGATGCTCCCGACCAGGGTGTGGCGATGCTCGCGATCATGCTTGCCTACGCGACAGTAATGCGCCATGGCCAACGCTTCGAGACCGTCCAGGTGCTCAGTCAGGATCCACCACTAGATGAACGCCATGCGCTGATCCAGCAGCGTGCCGTGGCGATCGCCTACCATGCAGTAGTTGGCGTCGCCCTGATCGGCTTTATCTGGGAGATGGCGCATGGGACCACCGGCGCCTTCACACTGATTTGCTTCGTCGGCGGCACCACCCATATGTGCGCCACAGCGATCTTGCGCCGCCGCTTGTAGTTCGTCGAGGTGACGGCCAGCGATGACCAGCCTCCGCTTCGCTCGTTCCGTCTGTCGCAATGGCGAGTTGTTGCCATGCTTCCAGGAGGACCGAAACGATCAAGCTCCTCGGAACCACGCGGCCTGAGTACTCTGCGTCCTATAGCCAAAAAGATTCCTTTATTCACAGGGGTATACGGATTTAATGGTTGATCGGGCACCTTCACCCCACCAACCTGATGCCACCCTCAGATGGTTGATAGATCGACTCCGTAGTTGAGTTCCTCTGCGAAGTCCGGCAGTCCGTAACCGATGGTTTTCTTGTAGAACGGAGAGACTTTCGCAGTCGGGGCCTTCTTCTTGTGCTTCGTGGTGTAGAGCATTCGTGCCCGCATTACCTCGAAGGAGTAACCACGCCCTTCACGGTTCTTGTCCTTAGCCAGTCGGTTGATGGACTCCGTGTAAGCGTTGGTTACCGGCATGTCCGTCTCGAAGTAGGTCATGATCTCTTCGCGCCAGTTGCCCACAGCTTTGACCAGATCGTTCCAGACTTCCTTCTGGCCCTTCGGGGTGGTGGCTATCCAGTCGTCCAGAGCGGCTTCTGCTTGAGGCCGTGTGGTGGAGTCCCAGATGCCGTAGAAGCATTCCTTGTGCTCGTAGGCAGCCAGCAGTTGCGGGAATGCGCCCGTCCAGGTCTCCATGATGAGTTGTTCTAGGTCTGAAACTTCGTGAGCGCGTTTCAGCAGGATTTTCCGGTCTCCCTTGAGGGTTCGGCTCTGGGAGGGTTTCAGCTCCTTCCTGAGACCCCTTGCGCACCTTTTCCAGCGCATCGTTGGCCATGCGCACCACATGGAACTTATCGACCACGATGCGGGCCTGTGGCAGCACGGCCTTGACCGCTGCCCGGTAGGGGTTCCACATGTCCATGCTGACGATCTCGACCTTCTGCCTGTCTTGCAGCTTCATCAGGTAGTTGGTCACCACGTCCTGTCGGCGAGTGGGCAGCAGGTCGAGTAGGGCTCGCTCCTCGATGTTGGTCAGGATGCAGCGGTAGCGCTTGTTCAGGTACAGCTCGTCGATGCCCAGAATGCGGGGCGTCTCGAAGCGGTGCCAGCGCCCCAAAAACTCGGCACGGGTGCTGAAGATGTCGCGTACCGTCTTCTCGTCCAGGCCGGTCTGTGTTGCCACGAAGGTATAGGGATGGTTGAAGGCTTCCTTCTCCACGTACTCATGCAGCCGCAGTGTCATGCGATAGCCGTCTACCATCTCCGGCAGCTGGGGCTGAAGGTAGCCTTGCAGGCCCGGCAGGTGTACCGTCGGCGGACCACCCACGCTTGCCGTGGATGGGCAGATCACGATAGGGAACATCACGCTTGCCGAACCGCACGAGTTCACCCTGCACGCCGCGTTCCCAGCAGGCGATGGGATTGGGCGCATCCACCTGGAAGTGCATTTCGTCGTCGGTGGATTTGAAGCCCAGTACCTGGTACTCAGGCAGGTGCAGGATGTTGTCGAGCATCTCGGTCATGAGTTTGTTGGTTCAATCAGCTGAAATTACTGCATTGTCCATTTCTGCAAGTTCTTGTACAATAATTAGACTATTCCTTCCAATATGAGGTGTTTGTCCAATGCGTCATTGATGCCGCCGTTGTTATGACGGCCAGTCTCCACCAGCCCCCAGTAGCAGAGGGAGTTCTTGGCATCTTTGGAATAGAGCATGACGAATACCCATCTCGTACTGAAAAACGTGTCCCACGTTCTGCCAGACGGCAGAACTCTTTTCTCCGACCTTCGCGAGCAGTTCGATATGCGCTCAACAGGATTGGTCGGACGCAATGGTGTCGGTAAAACTTTGCTAGCACGCATCTTGGCTGGGTTGTTACAACCAACCACCGGTCACTGCCAGTGCTCCGGTAGCGTGCATTACCTCGCCCAGCAAGTGGTGCACCCTGATGGTTCTACAGTGGCCGACTTGGCGGGGGTAAAGCACACGCTGGATGCGCTAGCTCGTATTGAGTCAGGCAGTACAGCACCGGAGGATTTCGATGCCGTAGGAGATCACTGGGACATACATCAGCAACTCCGCTATGAACTTGAGCGCAATAACTTGAGCCACCTTGAAGCAGATACGCCTGCCGGCATCCTGAGCGGCGGTGAGGCGATGCGAATTTCCTTGATTGGTGCCATGCTCTCGGATGCAGACTTCTTGATTCTCGATGAGCCGAGCAACCATCTCGATCGACCGAACCGACAGGCGCTGATCGAACAACTACAACGCTGGCCGCGTGGGCTGATCGTGGTCAGCCATGACAGGCAGTTGCTGGAGTCCATGGAGCGCATCGTGGAATTGTCTTCCCTGGGGCTGCAAAGCTACGGAGGCAACTACTCATTTTATGCCGAGGCTAAGGCACATGAACGACAGAACGCCCAACAAAGCCTGAGTGAGCGCAAGCTTGAACGCCAACGGCAGGAACAGGCGATGCGGAAGCAGCGTGTACGGCAGGAACAACGGCAAGCGCGCGGTAATCGGCGAGGCAAAGAGGCCAATCAAGCCAAGATCTTGCTGGATCGCCAAAAAGCGCGCAGCGAAACATCGTCAGGCGCGCTGCGCCAGAAACAGGCCTCCAGCCGGGCACAACTCAACCAACGCGTGCGTGAAGCCGCACAGCAAGTTGAAGATGAGTCGCAAATAACACTGCACGAAATACCAATCACGCAGGTCGCAAAGCGTCGCGTGGCAGAACTGAATGACGTAGAGCTACCATACGTATCGGGAGCAACCCGAACCATAAGCTTGCTCCTGGGTGGGCAGCAGCGTATAGGTGTGGTCGGCCCGAACGGTTGTGGTAAATCCACGTTGCTTCGAGTGTTTGCAGGCCAAGTTGCGCCTTTGGCTGGGGTATCCAAGGTGACGCCCGAGAACGCATATCTCGATCAGCGATTAGAAAATCAGGATCCAGAGAAGACGGTACTAGAACAGTTACAATTAGCCAATCGCACCGCTACCGAAGGGGACCTGCGCATGCGCTTGGCTCAACTAGGACTTGACGCGCAAAAGATAGCGACACCTAGCGGGTCGCTGAGCGGCGGTGAGCGCCTAAAGGGAGCTCTCGCTTGCATACTCTACGCCGATTCACCACCGCAACTGTTGTTACTTGATGAGCCGAACAACCACCTTGATTTGCCCTCAGTACAGGCATTGGAAATCATGTTGAGTAGTTACCAAGGCACGTTGATCGTGGTGTCGCATGATGACTCATTTCTGGAAAACCTCGGGCTAACAGAACGCTTGCTTGCTACTGAACAAGGCTGGATTTTGGAGCCACTTTGACGGAAATATCGTGTGTCACGATAAACCATATTTTCCGTTGCTCACCTGAGTTCTACTTTTGAACGCTAACGCGCGTATCAACCAGATAATCCGGATGCCCATTCACAGCAACCATGAAATAAAAATTGCGTGCTGAAATCTAATCAGGTGTAAAAACCAGCTTTCCGAGCAAAGACCTTGATCTTAGCTCGTAAACATTCATGGCCAATTTAAACTCTTCAAACGGGACATACCTATCAACATCAAGGCTCATCTTATGAACCATAAAGTGCTCCAGCATTTTTTTGAAATTTTCACGCCGAGAATCTTTTCCAATCGAGCTCTCCCAATGACGTAAGAAGAAGGTACTAAAATCTATCTGCCGATCTCTCAAACATTCAAAAAACCTAGAACCATAAAAACTTAAAGAAAGAGTACCATAGTTTATAAACCTACCTTTATTACACAGGGTGTAAAGTAGCTTTTCTCCTTCTTCACCACCAATAGCGTCAAATGCGATGTTGGGTCTAGGCAAACCCATACTCACAATCTCACGACAAAAGTCATCACTTGAACTCAACACATAGTTCGATTGATATGGATAGTTTTCAGGACTTGATGTGATGACAATAACTGTGTATCCCAGCGAAGATGATAATTGAGAAAATATCTTGCCTATTGCTGAGCGACCAGCATTAATAATCACAACATCTCTTTCCGAAAGATTCGCAACCTCGGTTGTCATAGCCCAGGCTGTTAAAGAGTTAATATACAACTGACATGCATAACCACTTTCCAGATCTTGAGGGATATGAAAAATATTATCCGGTAATGCGTCTATATACTCCTGCCATGCACCACTCGCAGCCAATATCACTCTTTGGCCCGCTGAGTAACCTGGATGGTTGGATTCTACAACCTTACCAGCGGCTTCAAAACCAGGAACTCTAGGGGGCTTATGAAAGTGCCTATATTGCCCAACACCATAAATAGACAAAAGATCGCTTGGGTTAATATTTGCCGCCTCGACCCTGACTCGGACTTTATCTCTCTCAAGATCCCTCAATGGAACACGCTCTAACGTCAGTGACTCTTCGGGCTTACCGAAGCAAAACTGCTTAATTCTCGCATTCATTTCACACATCCAATATATAAAGGCAACATTGACACATATTAACTCATTAGTATCTTTATACAAAAAAATTCCAACCATGCCACGAAGATGGCTGCCACAACGCCCAAGCGTAGCAACCAACCGACCCAACATGGCGCTGCCACGACCTATCGTCATTGCCATCTCTCTACTGAAAATCGGGCCATTATGCTTATGGCGCGCCGCATGCGCTCGATTCAGTCTATCGACAACCATCTAGGCCGTATATCGTGTCACGGAAACACTTTGCCATACTATAAAATCCACCAAGGGATACGATACCAGCTTAGCGGCCTACCAAGCCTACTAAACGCCTCATCGGTTCCGATGCCGCGCCAAAGTGAGTCCTGCCTACAGTGGTCGAGCAGATCACGTTGGTGAGCTGCACGCTTTCCGAAACGTGCCATTCCCACATACATTGCATCACTCCCAGGCTATGGGGTCTGGTGAGTCCACCTAGCAGTACATTGTGTCGTCGGAGTATTCCCTGAATTTTAAGCAATAAGCGCAGCATCTGCGGTATCCAGGGCTCCAGAGCATTCCCCAGGAATACCTGTGCCGGTGTCCGATAGCCGAGCCCTTTTCAGGACAGTCATTCAGCTTCTTGACCACTTGGCGCAGCTTGGCATCAGTGACCTGGCGGAAGTTCTTTCACTTGGGGAAGTACTTCCGTATCAGGCCATTGGTGTTCTCGTTAGTCCCACGTTGCCCGGGGCAGTAGGGATCACAGAGGTACATAGTCGCCGTCACCACCATAGCCACGGCTTCGTAGCCGGAGAATTCCGAGCCATAGCGATGGTCTAACCAGCTGCCAGACGTGGATTCAACAATCAGACCACAGCCGCTTGCGTCAGCTCCGCTGAATTTGGGCAGCCGTGCTGCCAGCAGGTAGCCACTACGCCGCTCTTCCAACCTGACCGGGCCCGATTGCTTGTGCCTCAGGGTCACGGTGTCACCCTTCCATTGACTGATGGAGAGCCTGTCATCAAGCTCGGCCGTGCGATTCTCGATGCCTACGCGGTTGAGGATCTTGCGAAACACTGCGCTCTTGGCCTGGGCAAGGTGCTTGCTTCGCCGTTTGGATTGGCGGAAGTGCTGCCAGAGATCGCCACCGCAGGCCTTGTCACCCCAGATCAAAGAGTAGATCCACTGGTGACTGACGCCTACACCGGTTAAGGTAACATGAGTCCGCCGATCTGCCCCGGGCTCCACTCCTCAGGCAGCCGGTCGAAGACGTCGTCGAACATACTGGGTAAGCGCCTCGCCCACTTCTAGGTGGTGCACCGCCGGTGATCACTACGGGCCTGTGCCTATTCGGGGTCGAAGCCGCTAGCGGTGGCGTTGCGGCGCAGTTCACGGCTGATCGTGAAGTTATTGATGCCCAGCCCTGCTGATCTGGCGCTGATTGATGCCCGAGTCATAGCAGGTGTGAATTTGGAACAGACGCTCAAGCGCTACGCTTGGCTGTACAATCACCATATACCGCAGAAGGCGCTGCACCATCAGTCACCGATCGCAGCGATAAAGGAATGGCAGGTCAAACGTCCTGAGTTATTTACCAAGCGGGTGGTTAATCACACGGGACGACACCTAGGTTAAAAATGAAATACTTAGAGATAAATACTAAAGAAGCACCTATCCAGATTTTGCTTGAGGCCGACCCTTCAGAAAAAATGATTAGCTCATATTTAAAAAACTCATGGTGTTACGCAGCTCAAGACAACGGCAAAATCATCGGCGCTTGTGTCGCAAAACTTATTAGAGACAACACAGCTGAAATATTCAACATTTCCGTACATCCTAATCACCAAAAAAAAGGCATTGGCACTAACCTGTTAACTTTTACCTTAAAAAACCTACTTGAAAAAAGCATCCATCGAGTAGAGCTAGGAACAGGTGCATTTGGCTACCAGCTAACTTATTATCATCGCATTGGCTTTCGAGTGGAGTCTGTTATAAAAAACTATTTTATAAATAACTACGCAGAACCGATCTTCGAAAACGGCATACAGCATAAAGACATGTTAAGGCTATACATAGACATCAGACCAAGAATATAGAAATAAAGACTTTTTCTTTGCTAGAGCCCTGGTAACTCCAGGGCTCATTGATCCACTTACGACGAAGCTTCAAATGTAATCACTTCTCCTAAAGCTGCATCACTATCAATCACTGAGAACGGGCGTTCATAGTCAAGCGTAATAGACACATCCTTAAAACCAGCTTCATGCAACAAGCTTCTGAATTCAAAAACACCCCAAAAGCGAAGAGAAAAAACCTCCAGCTCAGAAGAAACCAAGCTTCCTGAGTTCCAGTGCTCATATTTCAATTGAGAAACCGTGGTCTGATGTAAATAGCTTGTCTTCACCCTTGATTCGGTTAAGGTCAGCATGTCGACGCCTATATTCCACATGCGCGCCTCAGACCCAGAGTCAACCATACAAGCCAATGAGTCTATATCCACAATAATCTTGCCACCCTCTGACAAGCAATTTTTCAACCGCTTAAGGAACTCTAGGCAAGCAACAGGAGACTTAATTAACTGAATGGAACCGGCTGGCATCACTACAGCAGAAAACTTCTCGCTGTAGACAAAGCCTTCAAAGCTTTGCTTGCTGACGTTATCTATTAGGTTTCTGCTAGAAATTTCTTTCTTGCAGATATCCAACATATGAGGAGAGGCATCAAAGCCATGAACTATATGACCAGCCTCAAGCAATGGTATAAGAAACCTTCCATTACCAACTGCAGGCTCTAAAACTGGACCACTAGTATCCTTGAGGCATGACAGATAAAACTCAACATCTCCAAAAGTTCGACCAATGGGTTTATCCACATGATAAACCCAAGAGGCTAGTGACCCATACTCATTATCCATACAGCCACCCTACTCCTGAGGTATGAATACACCATACGGTGATTCCAAAACAGCTTCTTTAGAAGAATTAGAAATTAAAACCATCCTTCCTAAACCAGCTCATTTTCGTAAATTACCATAGCTTGCCTTGCCACTTTCTCAACATCTAAGCTAATAGCCAGACTTTTTTGGTTCACATCATCAATTTCAAAAAAGCAAGCATCTAGTGCATCATCACCCGCGAAAGGCTCACCTGAGACCCATACACAGAGTACAGCCACAAGCACAAAATGATATTCAAGCTCACCACTTTTATCAAAGTCTAATACGTCGACAGCATTGAACACCCTATGCACGTTGGCGGTAACACTTGTTTCCTCGTAAAGCTCTCTCAGAGCAGCCTCTTCAATTGTTTCTCCTCGCTCAATTTTTCCACCAGGGAAACCCCATCGACCCGCATCTGGTGGGTTAGAGCGACGTACTAAAAGTACTTTACCATCTTTTAACAGAACTGCGATGGTTGCTACCACCGGGCGTTTTTTCGACGTCTCTGGAAACTCACAACCACCCTGACCAGACATCACACCCTCTGTATCGATTAAAAATGAATAATAATATTATACAAGGGGTATTAGAATGATCGACCGTATCTTATTCCGTCAAGCTTTTCGACCAGATCCTCTGCTCTCAGATGCGTATACCGCCTCAGCATCTGCATGGACTTGTGACCACTGATCGCGGCGACCTCCTGATCGGATAGACCCGCCTCAACTAGACGACTGACGGCCTCATGGCGCAGGTCATGAAAGCGGAAGTCATCGAGTCCGGCCTGCTTCTTCGCCTGGTTCCAGAGCTTGGTATAGGCGTAAGGACCGCGCTTGCCGTCCCTGCCAGGCTCACCAAAGAACACCAAATTACAGTCCAACGGACGCACCGGGTTGTTCAGCGCTTGCTTGAACACCTCGGTGGCCGCCTGGGTCAGCGGCACCAGGCGAGCTTCGTTGTTTTTGGTGTCCGTGAGGCGCACCACACGGCGTTTCACGTCAACCTGGGAGCGCGTGAGGGTCAGGATCTCCGAGGAGCGCATGCCCGTCTCCAGGGCGATTCTGGCGATCCAGGCCAGCATGGGGTTGCTGTGCTGCCGTAGCACGGCGAACAGGCGCTTCTCCTCGTCAGCGCTCAGGCGCCGGTCACGCCCCTCCCCCGGGCTGGGCTTGCGGATGTTTTGGACGGGGTTGTAGGTCAGGCCCAGCCCCCATTCCTGGATGGCCACGGTGTAGAGATGGCCGAGCAGGGCGAGCTCCAGGCGCACGGTATTGGCGCTGATAGGCTGGCCACGATGGCCAATGCTGTTCAGGCGGGTGTCACGGAAGTTGGCAATCAGCTCCGGCGTTAGTGCCGCGAGGGAGTACTTGCCCAGGTGTTCAGTCAGCGTGCTGGCCTTGTGGCGCTCGCTCTTTTGGGTGCTGGGCTTCTTGGTGGGTGTGACGTCGGCCAGGTAGCGCTTGAGGGCTGCTTCAAGCGTCATGCGCTCCGAAGCGCTGCGCTGGATATAGACACCACGCACCATTTCGTCTTCGGTGCGGCGTGCCCAGTCCTGGGCGTCTCGTTTGGTGCGGAAGGTCTTGGCGGTGGTGGGCCAGCCGGTCTTGCGGATGACGGCTTTCCAGCTACCGGCAGGGGTCTTGACGATGGTGGCCATGAAAGTCTCCAGGGGGCTGAAGGATCGGCACTGTACCGAAACTGTACCCTTGGACTATGGGACTCACCAGATAAAATTCGTAATTCGCTGATTTCATTGGTGGGCCCAGCTGGACTCGAACCAGCGACCAAGGGATTATGAGTCCCCTGCTCTAACCAACTGAGCTATAGGCCCTTTATACGGAGGGTGCGCGAAAGGCGCCGGCGTATGATAGCGAATGCCGATGGCCGAGACCAGAGCGAGATGCCTTGCAGTGAAGCGATGCCATCAGCGATTATGCCTAGGCCGCAACACGCGGCCCTTTTCTGGCCACCATCCGAGACCTCATGTTCCTGCTGATAGCCTTCGCTGTTCTCTCCATTGGCGTTTCCTTCCTGTGCTCACTGCTCGAGGCGGCGCTGCTCTCGATGACCCCCAGCTATGTGGCCCAGGTGCGCGAGACCAACCCCAAGCTACACGCCAGGCTCAACGATCTGAAGCGCAATATCGATCAGCCGCTGGCGGCGATTCTTACGCTCAACACCATTGCCCATACGGTGGGTGCCACCGGCGTCGGCGCCCAGGTCACGGTGGTGTTCGGCGAGGCCTGGCTGGGCATCGCCTCGGCACTGATGACGCTGCTGATCCTGTTTCTCTCCGAGATCATCCCCAAGACCATCGGGGCCACCTACTGGCGTCAGCTGTCGGGCATGCTGGCCCCCACTCTCGATGTCATGGTGCTGACCCTCAAGCCGTTTATCTGGATGTCGGAGCAGATCACCAGGCGCATCGGCAAGGATGCCATGGACACCGACATGCGTGGCGAGATCAAGGCGCTGGCGCAAATCGGCCAGGAGGAGAAGGCGCTGGACCCGGAGGAGACCCGCGTCATCATCAATATCCTCAACCTGCATGATATCCAGGTGAAGGACGTGATGACCCCGCGTACCGTCTCGGTCACGGGGACGCCCGCCATGACGGTGAGCGAGTTCAGCTCAGAGCTCAGTCCCTCGCCCTTTACCCGCTTCCCGGTGATGGATGGAGGGGAGCAGGCGTTGGGCTATGTGCACAAGGCCGACACCTACAGCGCCGATGAGAGCGCCGACCTCAAGTCGCTGATGCATCCGGTCAAGTCGGTACTCGCCGAGGAGAGCATCGAGCAGATCTTCACCATGATGGTGCAGGACCGTCAGCACCTCTGCGTGGTGTATGACGACCTGGGCACCTGGGTGGGCCTGATCACCCTGGAGGACGTTATCGAGACCATCCTCGGCCAGGATATCGTCGACGAGACCGACAATGTCGCCAACCTGCGCAAGTACGCCCGCCAGCGCTGGACCAAGAGCCTCAAGAAGACCGAGGAGTAGTCCGCCGCTTCTCCTGGCCCGCTCTGGCTAAATGGCCTGGCTCGGTGTCTGGCTGGATGGTCTGACTAGACGGGCTGACTGGATGGCCTGGCTGGATGGCCTGGCTGGATGCCCCGACGGTGTGTGCTGACGATGATCTATCGATCGGGGATCAACCGGCCGGGCACCCAGCGCAGATAGGCCAGCATGCCGAACAGCTCGACCAGCGACTGGCAGACGACAACCACCACCGTGGCCTGCCAGCCCTCGGGCAGCGCCAGGGCGATGGGCAGCATCACGAAGGAGTTGCGGGTACCGAAGCTGAAGGTGAGCGTGCGTGCCGCTGGTGGCGTCAGCCCGAAGCCACGCCCCAATCCCCGGCCCAGTAGTGCGGCCAGTGCCAGGTAGCCGATAAAGAGCGGCAGCACCTGCAATACCACGCCACTCAGCCCCCGCATGCCGGCGATCTGGGTCGCCGCCACCACCAGCAGCACCATGGCCAGAAGCGGCACGGGCAGCCAGCCCAGCCCCTGCACCAGGCGGCGTGCCGTGGCGCGGCGTCGCGCCAGCCGCTGGGTCAACCCGGCCGCCACCAGTGGCACCAGAATCAACCCGACGAAGGCACCGAGCAGCGGCGCGCCGATGGCGACCCGCACCCACTGCATGTCCAGAAACAGCCAGAGATAGAGCGGCAGCGTCAGCAGCTGCAACACCAGCAGCAGCGGCGTGGCGGCGATGGCGCGTCCGGCGTCGCCCTTGCCCAGATGGGTGAAGGTGATAAACCAGTCGGTGCAGGGCACCAGCAGCACCAGCAGCACGCCAAGCTGAACGGCCGGCGCCAGCGGCAACAGCGCCACCAGCGTGCCCACCAACAGCGGCAGCAGCAGGAAGTTGCCTGCCACCAGTGCCATGGCGAAGCGCCAGTCCTGCAGGGCCAGGGCGAGCCGCCCCAGCGGCACCTGGGTGAAGGTCGCGTAGAGCAGCACGCCGAGCAGTGGCCAGAGTCCGCCCTCGAGGGTGGCCCTGATCTCGGGCCGCATCAGACCCAGGCCCAGCCCGGTCACTATCGCCGCCAGGTAGAGCCAGACCTGGTGGCGTTCGAGATGGTCACGCATTCACTTCTCCCCTTCTGCCTTGGCAAGCCGTGCGGCGATTCAGGACAATGGCGGGTCCTCCACTCTTCTGAGGCGCCTGCATGCTTGCCGAACTCTTCGCGGTGATGGCCCCGGTACTGGCCGGGGCGGGTCTGGGTTTTTCCTGGGTGCGACTGGGGCAGCCCTATCCGGTCGAGTTCGTTACCCGCCTGGTCTTCAATATCGGGACGCCGGCGCTGGTCATCGCCTCGCTCTCCAGCGCCGAGATCGAGGCCGGCAACTTCGGCCGCACCATGCTCGCCACGGCGCTGGTGATCTGCACCATGGCGGCGATGACCTGGCCGCTGGCCCGCCTGCTGCGCAAGGACTGGCGGGTGCTGCTGGCACCGGCCATGTACCCCAACACCGGCAACATGGGCCTGCCGGTAGTGCTCTACGCCTTCGGCAACGCCGGCTTCGCCTACGGCATCACGGTCATGGTCACCGTCTCGCTGTTCCAGTTCACCCTGGGGTCGGTGATGGCCAGCAACAGCGGCAACCCGCTGCGCACCCTGGTGCGCACGCCCACCGTCTACGCCATTCTGCTGTCGCTGGTCCTGCTGCTGACCGATACCGACCTGCCCCTGTGGCTCGCCAATAGCGTCGACCTGATCTCGGGCTTTACCGTGCCGCTGATGCTGATCACCCTGGGGGTATCGCTGGCCAGCATTCAGGTCAGGAGCCTACGCTCCGGCATCGGCTTCAGCCTGCTGCGCATCCCGGTGGCCGCGGCGCTGGCCTGGGGCATCGGCGCCCTGCTCGGCCTGCCACCGCTGGCCCATGGCATCGTGGTGCTGCAGATGAGCATGCCGGTGGCGGTATTCAACTACCTGTTCGCCCAGAAGGCACGCCGCGAGCCGGAGTATGTCGCCAGCCTGGTGTTCTGCTCGACCCTGCTCTCGCTGCTCTATCTGCCGCTGCTGCTGGCCTGGCTGATGTAAGCCTGGTTGATATAGACCAGGGGCGGGAGAGCCAGCTACGTTATCCTGCGTGGATTTTGCGTTCCATGAACTTTGCTACCATGGCGTTAACTCCAGACCCAGCGCGCCAGGAGCGAGCATGCCACTTCGTGAAGTCGCCATCGGCGGGCTCTATCTTTCCCCCCTGCTGCTGTATGCCCTGATCGGGCTCGGCGCCACCCTGCTGATTCGTAGCCTGCTCTTTCGGCTGCTGGGCGCTAACCGCCTGTGGTACGAGGCCTGGTTCGATGTCTCCCTGTTCGTGATCTGCACCGCTGCCGCGGCCTATCTCTCGGCGTAGTCACCCGGAACCCTCATACCATGCGCACACTGCTTCGCAGCCTCGTCACCCTCGTTATCGTCGCCCTGGCCATCCTCGCCGGCCTGTGGCTTTGGCACTACTACCTCTATACCCCCTGGACACGCGATGGCCGGGTCGGCGCCGAGATCATCACCGTGGCCTCGGACCTCTCGGGCCGGGTCGTCTCGCTGTCGGTCGATGACAACCAGCGCGTCGCGGCGGGCGAGCCCCTGTTCCGGGTCGACCCCCAGCGCTATCGCTCGGCCCTGGAGAGTGCCCAGGCCCTGGTCGACCAGCGCCAGGTTGAACTGGAGCGACGCCAGCACGAGGCCTCGCGCCGTAGTCATCTTAGCCGCCAGGCGATCAGCGCCGAAAGCCAGGAGACGGCACGCCTCGAGAGCCAGGTGGCCCAGGCCCGACTCGATCAGGCCCGCAGCCAGCTCGCCAGCGCCCGCCTCGACCTCGAGCGCACCACGGTCGTGGCACCGGCGAGCGGCCATGTGCTCAACCTGCAGCTGGCCCAAGGGAACTACGTGAATGCCGGCGCGCCGGTGATGGCGCTGGTCAAGGCGGACTCCTTCCATGTCACCGGCTATTTCGAGGAGACCAAGATGCCGCGCATCCGGGTCGGTGACCCCGCCCGGGTCATCCTGATGAGCGGCGATACCGAGCTGCGCGGCCATGTCGAGAGCATCGGCCGCGCCATCGCCGACCCCCACACCACCCCCGATGCCCAGCTGCTGCCCCGGGTGGCCCCCACCTTCAACTGGGTCCGCCTGGCCCAGCGCATCCCGGTACGCATCGCCCTCGATGAGCTCCCCGCGGAGCTCTCGCTGAGCGCCGGCATGACCGCCTCGGTGCATATCGAGCCCCGGGAGTAACCCGCATGTCGCCCTGGCTGCAGGCATACCTGACTCCCAGCGGCGAGGCCGTGCGGTTCGCCATCAAGGCGACCCTGGCCATGCTGCTGGCCCTCTATGTGGCGCTCTGGTGTGACCTGGAACGCCCCTACTGGGCGCTGATCTCGGCGGCGTTCCTGCAGATCCGCCCGATGAGTGGCATGGTGGTCGAGAAGGGGCTGAGCCAGATCACCGGCACCCTGGTGGGCTGCGGTGCCGGCATCGCCATCATGGCCGTGTTCGGTCAGGCCCCCGTGCCGGCCCTGCTGTTCCTGACCCTGTGGATCATGCTGTGCACCTACGGCAGCTCGCTGCTGCGCAACAACGCCTCCTATGGCTGCATCATGGGGGCCGTCACGGCCATGCTGATCGTGGTGATCGGCGCCAGCCGGCCCGACGCCATCTTCAGCATCGCCGTGGCCCGCCTGTCGGAGCTGGCCCTGGGCGCGGTATGCGCCACCCTGGTCAGTTCGCTGCTGTGGCCAATCAGGGTCGGCGACCATCTGGGCCGCCAGGCCGATGAGGTCGTTAACCAGGCCTTCCTGCATGCCGCCCAGCGGATGACCGACTCGCAGGATCTCGGCGAGCTTCAGACCACCCTGACCGGCAGCCTGGAGCCTCTCACCCTGCTCGAGGGGGATAGCCAGGCGGCGCGTTATGAGGGCCCCGAGGGTCCGGGGCGAATTCGCGCCAGCCACGTGCTGACCCGCCATACCCTGCGCATGCTGGCCACCCTACACGCCCTGCAGCAGCTGCTGCACCACGAGGCGCAGCGCCTCTCGCCGACGATCCACGCCCTGGCCGGTGACCTGGCCGACGCCTTTCGCGATTCCGCCAGGGAGAGCGGCATCACCGCGGCCCATCGACGGCTGCATGCACTGCGCCGCCGGGTGCTGGCGTGTCCCGATGAGGCCCTCTCCCCCATCGAGCAGCGCTGCCTGCTGGGCATGCGCGAGACCCTGGGCCACGCCCTGGTGATGCTCGATGCCCGCGATGCCATTACCCGGCCGCAAGGGAAGCGACTGCGCGGGGTCGCCCTCGCCTGGCATCGCGACCACCTGGTCGCCGGCGTCAACGCGCTGCGCGCCGGGGGCATCTTCTGCGTGCTCGCCGCCTTCTGGATGGCCACCGGCTGGAGCAGTGGCCAGGTGGCCATGCTGCTCGGCACCCTGCTGTCGGCATTCTTCGCCAGTCGTGACAATCCGGTCATGGTCGCCTTGATGTTCGCCAAGGGCATGCTGGCGGCGATCCCCAGCGCCTTCCTGTTCGGCCATGTGCTGCTGGCCCAGGCCAGCGGCTTCCCGATGCTGGCGATGCTCATGCTCACTCCGCTGTTCCTCGGGTTGCTGGGCGCGGCCAATCCGCGACTGATGGGCTACTGCCTGGCCTTCACCATCGGCAATATCCTGCTGACCATGCCGGGCAACGGCATGGACCTCTCCTTCGCCTCCTTCATCAACCGGGCCGTCGCCGTGATGATCGGGCTGGCCACTGTGGTGATGGGCTTCCGCCTGCTGCCCGGCCTGGGCGCCACCCTGCGCAAGCGCCGCCTGATCGCCGCCATCGTCGGCGACCTGAAGCGCCTGGCGGGCCCACCGGTGCAGGAGGCGGAGGCGCACTTCATCGGTGCCATGGCCGACCGCATGCTGCACCTGGCCAAGCATGACGATGTGCTGCCGGATGACCAGCGCCACCTCCTCAGCCTCGGCCTCGCCGGCCTGGACACCGGCTACGCCTGCCTGCAGATCCGCCGCCGCCTCGACGACCTGCCGGGTAGCGAGCTGAAGCAGGCCAAGCGGCGCTTCATCCTGGCGCTGGCCGAAGCCTACGCCGACAGCGCCCGGGGGCGAACGCTTCACGGGGTGCGCGAGGCGGGCGCGGCACTGATCGAGGCCGCACATCACCAGCCCTCGTTGAGCGAGCGCCACCAGAGCCTGCTCGCCGGACTGGTGGAGCGCCTCGACCTTGCCCTGCAGCGTCAGGCCCAGCGCGCCCACGCCTCCTACATGGCTCGCCAGGGAGATCAAGATGCGGCCAGAGACGCGGTTCGCGACGATGCGACGGGGTCCCCGGCGGATACCGCCAGGTAACGGCGGCTGGCGTCATATAACAGATCGCGTATCCTCATGACGCCATTACTAGGCTGCCCCATCGCATCGGGCCGTTAAGTTGAATGATCATTCAAAAAAAAGTAGGGTGTAGCACCTTTCGCAACCGTCAACGCTCCCGCATGCCAAAATAGGTGGCATCGGCCCGGCATATGCTGCGCCGTTTGCATTACGCCAGGGACTGACAAGAAGGCAAATCAATGAATGAGAACCGAAACGTCAAGATTCGGGTTCGCAACCTGAGCAAGGTCTTCGGCAGTAATCCGAAGAAGGGGCTCGAACTGCGTGACCAGGGCCTCAAGCGCGCCGAAATCCACGAAAAGACCGGCCAGACCCTGGGCCTCTCCAATATCGACTTCGATGTCTACGAGGGCGAGCTGCTGGTGATCATGGGCCTTTCCGGCTCCGGCAAGTCGACCCTGATCCGCTGCCTCAACCGGCTGATCGAGCCCACCGAGGGCGAGATCATCATCGACGACGAGAATATCCCCGAGCTCGATGACAAGGCACTGCTGGAGTGCCGCCGCCGCCACTTCTCCATGGTTTTCCAGAACTTTGCTCTGTTCCCGCACCGCACGGTGCAGCAGAACGCCGAGTTCGGTCTGGAAATCCGTGGGGTCGACAAGGCAGAGCGCAGCGAGATCGCCAGCAAGGCGCTCAAGCAGGTGGGCCTCGAGAGCTGGGAAGACGCCTACCCCAACCAGCTCTCCGGCGGCATGCAGCAGCGCGTGGGCCTGGCCCGTGCCCTGGCCAACGACTCCACCGTGCTGCTGATGGACGAAGCCTTCTCGGCACTGGACCCGCTGATCCGCGGCGATATGCAGCAGGAGCTGCAGGAACTGCAGAGCCGCATGCAGAAGACCACGGTGTTCATTACCCACGATCTCGACGAGGCGCTCAATATCGCCGACCGCATCATCCTGCTCAAGGATGGCGAGATCGTGCAGATCGGCACGCCGGAAGAGATCCTGACCCAGCCTGCCGACGAGTACGTAAGGCGCTTCGTGGAAGGCGTGGACATGTCCAAGATCCTTACCGCCGAGCATGCCATGCGCAAGGTACGCGCCATTGCCCGGGATACCGACGGCCCTCGCACCACGCTGCGCAAGATGCACGAGAACAACATCGACTCCATCTATGTCACCCGCCGGGATCGCACCCTGGTTGGGCTGGCCGAGGTCGATGCCCTCGAACAGGCGGCCAACGACGGCAAGGACACCATCGCCGACTGCATGACCCAGGAGTTCCGTAGCGTGAGGCTCGACGAGCCGATGCATAACCTGTTCGCCATGTTCAGCGAGAAGAGCTACCCCATCGCGGTGGTGGATGCCGACAACCGGCTGCTCGGTGTGGTGGTCAAGGGGGCGGTGCTCGACCAGCTGGCCCAGGCCGCCGAGCCCTCGACGGTAAATGAAGACAATCTCACGGCAGCGGCAGGAGACCAGTGATGGCGATCGACATTCCCCGTATTCCCCTGGGCAACTGGATCGAAGGTAGCCTCGAGTGGCTGACCAGCGAGTACTCCATGGTCACCCGTGGCATCTCCCGGGTGACCCAGACCGGCATCGACGGCCTCAACGACGCCCTGATGTGGCTGCCCCCCTGGGGGCTGCTGCTGATCATCGTCGGCCTGTGCTGGTGGCTGGCCAACGCGCGCCTGGCGATCGGCGCCGCCGTCGGCATGGCCCTGATCTGGAACATGGGCCTGTGGGACCCGATGATCGAGACCCTCACCCTGGTGGTCATCGCCACCCTGGTGGCGGTGGTGATCGCCCTGCCGGTAGGCATCGCCGCGGCGCTCTCCGAGCGGCTCTACCGGGTGATCATGCCGGTACTCGACTTCATGCAGACCATGCCGGCCTTCGTCTATCTGATTCCGGCGATCCCCTTCTTCGGCATCGGCTCGGTGTCGGCGATCTTCGCCACTGTGATCTTCTCCATGCCGCCGGCGATCCGCTTCACCACCCTGGGCATCCGCCAGGTGCCCGGTGAGCTGATCGAGGCCGCCGACGCCTACGGTGCCACCCGTGGCCAGAAGCTGTTCAAGGTGCAGCTGCCACTGTCGCTGCCCACGGTAATGGCGGGCATCAACCAGACCATCATGCTGGCCCTCTCCATGGTGGTGATCGCCGCCATGATCGGCGCCGATGGCCTGGGCAGCGAGGTGTGGCGTGCCATCCAGCGCCTGCGTCCGGGGGATGGCTTCGAGGCGGGCATCGCCGTGGTGATCCTGGCCATGCTGCTCGACCGACTGACCCAGTCCCTGCGCAAACAGCGCAAGTCCTGAGCCGGACGACCGAGGCCTGCGTTGAGGGCCTCGGTTGAAAGCCCGCAGAGAAGCCGCCAGAGTATTGCCTGTAAATACTCGAAGGAAGGAATCACGATGAAGCATCTACTTAACCATCGCATCCGCCTCGCCGGCCTGGCCCTGGCCACCGGCGCCGCTCTTTCCGCGGGCGCCGCGCAAGCCGAAGAGAAGGGCACTGTGCACCTGGCCTATGTCGAGTGGGCCTCCACCGTCGCCTCCACCAACGTGATGCAGGTGGTGCTGGAGCAGGCCGGCTACGATGTCGAGACCTCCTCGCTGTCCGCCGCCGCCATGTGGCAGTCGGTCGCCACCGGTGACGTCGACGCACACCTGGCCGGCTGGCTGCCGATCACCCACGAGGACTACTACGCCAAGCTCAAGGATGACCTGGTTGATGCCGGTCCCAGCCTCGAAGGCGCCAAGCTGGGCATGGTGGTCCCCGCCTACAGTGAAGCCGACTCCATCGCCGACCTGAACGATCACGTCGACAGCTTCGACGGCAAGATCACCGGCATCGATCCGGGCGCCGGCGTCATGCGCCTGACCGAGCAGGTCATCGAGGATTACGACCTCGACTATGACCTGGTCAGCGGCAGCGGCGCCACCATGACCGCCGCCCTCAAGAATGCCATCGACAACGAGCAGGATGTGGCGGTGACCGGCTGGGCGCCCCACTGGAAGCTGGCCCGCTGGGATCTCAAGTTCCTCGAGGACCCCAAGGGCACCTACGGCGGTGAGGAGAAGATCCACACCATCGTCCGCCAGGGCCTCGAGGAGGAGATGCCCGAGGCCTTCGCCATCCTGGACGCCTTCGAGTGGGACACCGAGATGATGGGCGAGGTCATGCTCATGCAGGAAGAGGGTGACGACGCCTACGCGGAGGCCAAGAAGTGGGTCGAGGAGAACCAGGACGTGGTTCAGGAGTGGCTCGACGCCGCCTCCTGAGGGCGGACAACGGCTCACTCCTCCCTGGCTGATGCTTGACCAGGCAAAGGGGAGGCACCACAGTGCCTCCCCTTTTGCATGCCGAGATGCGACTACACTAACCTCAACAAGGTCGGCTCAGCACGGTTGGCATTCGGAAGGAGAGCCACCGTTCCAGGCCCGTCGCCGGCAAGCACGCCGTTGCGAGAAGAGCATCGCAACAAGCTCGTAGCAAGAAGAGCGTCGCAAGAAGCCCCGTGGCAACAGGGCGCGTGGCAAACAAGGAGAAGCAGGCATGTTCAACAAGATCATGGTGCCGGTCGATCTGGCACATATCGAAGTGATCGAGCCATCGCTGAAGGTATCCGCGGACATGGCACGCCACTACCAGGCCGAGGTCTGCTATGTCGGGGTCACCGCCACCACGCCGGGCAGCGTGGCCCGCACACCCGAGGAGTATGCCCAGAAGCTGGAGGCCTTCGCTCAGCAGCGCGGGCAGGTGCATGGTCAGCCGGTCAGCAGCAAGATGATCAGTCGGGTCGACCCCGTTGCCGACCTGGTCGAGACGCTGGTCAAGGCCATCGACGAAGTCGAGGCCGACCTCGTGGTGATGCCGACCCACGCCCACCGTCACCTGGATATCGTCATGCCGGCCAATGGCAGCCAGGTCGCCAGCCGCACCAGTGCATCGGTCTTCCTGGTGCGCCCCGACGCTAACGAATAACGACGTCACTACCACTCGCGCACACCAATAACTCGAACCTGCGCTTACCATTAACCTCAAGGGAGATGTCTCGTGGCCAATCCGACCAACGATGACAAGCCCCGGGAGCCTCAGCAGGGTTCCGAGGGGATTCCGGCCCCGGAAGGGCCGGCAAACCTGATCGACACGGATTACGTGATCGGTCAAGACAATATCAAGGCGTCCCCGCTAGGGGTCGACGTGGATCTGCACAGCACGGTCTTCATGGTCTCTTCGGTCGTGATCCTGCTGTTCGTGATCCTGACGCTGGCCATGCAGGCTCAGATGGAGCCGATCTTCGATGCCATGTTCAGCTTCCTCACCACCAAGCTGACCTGGGTGTTCCTGCTCGGTGCCAACGTCTTCGTGATACTCGCGCTGGTGTTGATCTTCACCCCTCTGGGCAAGGTGCGTATCGGCGGGGCCAACGCCAAGCCGAACTTCGGCTACGCCGGCTGGTTCGCCATGCTGTTCGCCGCCGGCATGGGCATCGGCCTGATGTTCTATGGCGTGTCGGAGCCGCTGGGCCACTTTGGCACCGCCCTGGGAGGCATCGGCCTGGGCGAGGATGGCCTGCGCACCGACTGGGCACCGCTGGGCGGCGCCGAGGGTGACCAGGCCGGCGCCGTGTCGCTGAGCATGGCCGCCACCATCTTCCACTGGGGCCTGCACCCCTGGGGCGCCTATGCCATCGTCGGCCTGTCCCTGGCGATCTTCGCCTACAACAAGGGCCTGCCGCTGACCATGCGCTCGATCTTCTACCCGGTTCTGGGTGAGCGTATCTGGGGCTGGCCGGGTCACCTGATCGATATCATGGCGGTCTTCGCCACGCTGTTCGGCCTGGCCACCTCGCTGGGGCTCGGTGCCACCCAGGCATCGGCCGGCCTCAACTATCTGTTCGGTATCCCCGATACCAACCTCACCCTGGTGCTGCTGATCCTGGGCATCACCCTCGTCGCCCTGGGCTCGATCATGCTGGGTGTCGACAAGGGCGTGCAGCGCCTGTCGCAGCTCAACATGGCGCTCGCCCTGCTGCTGCTGCTGTTCGTGATCGCCGTGGGCCCGACGCTGATGATCGCCACCGGGGTGGTCGAGAACCTGCTGGGCTATGTGAAGAACCTGCCGGCCCTCGCCATGCCGTTCGGACGTGAGGATGCCAACTTCACCCAGGGCTGGACCGCCTTCTACTGGGCCTGGTGGATCGCGTGGTCGCCCTTCGTCGGCATGTTCATCGCCCGGGTCAGCCGTGGCCGTACCGTGCGTGAGTTCCTGATCGCCGTGCTGGTGGTCCCGACCCTGGCCTCGGTGGTATGGATGACCGCCTTCGGCACCACCGCCATCAATCAGGTGATCAACCAGGGCATCACCGAGGTGCAGAACGCGGCGCTGGAGCTTCAGCTGTTCACCATGCTGGAGTACCTGCCGCTGACCGCCATCACCTCCTTCGTCGGTATCGTGCTGGTGATCGTGTTCTTCATCACCTCCTCCGACTCCGGTTCGCTGGTGATCGACTCGATCACGGCCGGCGGCAAGGTCGATGCTCCCAAGCCCCAGCGCGTGTTCTGGGCGCTGATCGAAGGCGGCATCGCCATCGCCCTGCTGCTGGGCGGCGGCCTCGGTGCCCTGCAGACCGCGGCGCTGACCACCGGGCTGCCCTTCACCCTGGTGCTGCTGGTGGGCTGTTACGCCATCGTCAAGGGGCTGATGAGCGAGCCCAAGGCCAAGTAGGTCGACAAACCAGTGAGTCGGTAAGCGACACGACTCGCCAAGACGCAGAGAGGCGGCCTACGGGCCGCCTCTCTGCATTTGTGGCCAACGTCTCAGTCTCGACTCCGGTCTCACAGCGCCTGGCTCACCGACTTCTGCTGCTTCTGCGTCTAACTCCTCAACTCCACAGCTCGCCCACCGGCGTCTCGGCCGAGAAGCGGCTGGCCACCTGGGCCTGAAACAGCTCGGCCGTGGCCAGCGCATCCACCAGTGCATGATGCCCCTGGTAGGCTGGCAGGCCATAGCGCTCACGACTGGCATTGAGGCGAATGGAGACCGGCGGCCGCCCCAGCCAGCGCCGGAAACGTGCCCACAGCGACTGACGGTGCAGCCGTGCCTCCAGCGACATGGTGTCGATCACCGGATAGAGCAGCCCCTCCCCCCACCGATGGCGCACGGCCGTATCGATGAAACCGCGCTCGATATGGCGGTAGTGCACCACCGCCAGGCGCCCTCTCAGGGCATCCAGCATCTCGGGCAGCACCTCCTGCAGGTCGGGTGCATCGACCACCTCGCTATGGGTGATGCGGTGCAGGGTCACCGAGCTCCGAGTAAGCTCGCGATACGGCTTCAGCACCCAGTATCGCGCCTCGCGTAGTGGAATACGCGCCAGGTTGAAGGGCACCACGCCGATGCTGACGATGGCGTGACGCCGCGGGTCGAGGCCGGTGGTCTCGATATCCAACGCCACCAGCGGCGCCTCGCCGATAGGGGTACCGGGCGCCGGGCAGCCGGCGGCATAGTAGTCGGCCAGCAAGGGATGGCGCACGCGGCCGGCACGGTCGGCGACATACTCCGCCCAACCCGGAGCGGGTTGGCGTACCCCCCTGAAGATCACGGCTACCGCCTCCGCCGCTGGGAGGCAGGCGGCAGGGGGTAGCGGAACTTGAGAAACTTCTGGGCATTGCTCAACACCTGGAAGGCATCCTTCAGGGTGTGCCGATCGCTGTCGCTGATATTCTCCGGCTCGATATTGTTGTCCGGCTCACGCTCGGCCTGAACATCGATCACCTGATGGTGGACCCGCGTCATGCTCAGAAACTCCAGCGCATGGCGCAGCTTCTCGCCTACCCCATCCGGCAGCAGCTGGGTATGGCTGATATCGTCCAGGCGCTCGAAGCTGTTCTGGGCGTGGGAGCCGCAGGCCAGGGCGTGAACGCGGATCAGGTCGGTCAACGGTGCGGTTCCGCGTCGCTTCAGGTTGATGCTGTTGTTGTGCTTGCCATCCTTCTCCATCACGAAGGTGCGGAAGAACCCCAGGGGCGGGGTGCGGTTGAGGGCGTTACGGGCCATGGCCGCCAGGAACAGCTTGCTGTGGGGCGCCTGGGTGGCGACCAGATCCTGGAGCTGCTCCACGAACCGGTGCTCGCCATAGACCCCGTCCAGATCGAAGAAGATCGAGCTGTGCAGCAGCCGCTCGGGCGTGGGGTCACGAATCCAGTCCTGGAAGTAACCCTTCCATACCGACAGCGGCTGCCGCCAGCGTGGGTTGGTGGCCATGATATCGCCGGTGCAGTAGGCATAGCCGCAGGCGGCGAGTCCATCACTGACCCGCGTGGCCAGCGCCATGAAGTAGCCATCGTGGCGCTCGGGATCGAAGTCATCGGCCAGCACCAGGGCGTTGTCCTGGTCGGTAACCATGGTCTGCTCATTGCGTGCCATGGAGCCCATGGCCATATAGCAGTAGGGCACCGGCGGCGGCCCCAGCTCCTCCTCGGCCAGCTCCAGCAGGCGGCGCGTGAAGCTGCGGGCGATGGTGGAGAGCGCGCTGCCGATCATTCGCGAGTCGGCACCATCCTCGACCATGCGCACGAAGGTGCCTTTCACATCCGGCGCCAGCCGGGCCAGCCCCTCCACCGTGGACTGGCTGTAGATATTGCTGACCAGATAGAGGCTGGAGTGGGTCTCGTAACGGATGATATCGGAGAGGTGCACGATCCCCACCGGGCTGCGGCGATGCATCACCGGCAGATGGTGAATATTGTTGCGCAGCATGGTGAGCATCGCCTCATGCACCGACTCGCCGGACTGAACCGCTACCAGCCTGTTGCCCGCCACATCGCCGATCGGTGTGCTTGGCGGGCGCCCCTCGGCCACCGTGCGGCGAAAGTCGCTGTCGGTCAGGATGCCCTTCACCTGCCAGTCGCGCTCTTCGCTGTCACGCAGCACATAGCGCGAATTCTCCTCCGGAGCATCGAGCACCAGCACCGCCGAGGCGCCGTAGTCGGTGATCTGGCTGGCCGCCTCCTGCAATGTGGTGCTGGCCTCCAGCATCAGCGGGTAGCGGCTGAGCAGCTTGCGCACCCGGGTAATCAGCATGTCGTTCTGCTGCTTGTGCTGCTCCACCGCCGTCTCGAGGCGTGGACGCTCCACCTCGACGAAGTCGGCGAAGTCGTCATCCTGCTCGCACAGGCGCTGGAAGACGGCATCCGGGATGAAGTAGATCAGGCTATCTTCCAGGGCCCGGGCGGGGAAGCGCACCCGATAGTTGCGCAGCAGGCTGAAGTGCCCAAAGATATCGCCCTCGCCGAGGCGATTATGGAGACTGCCGTTGCGGCGATAGACCTCCACCGCGCCACTGCGCACATAGCCGAGCTCCCTGATCTCCTCGTCGAGCACCAGGATATCGCTGCCGGCCTGGAAGTAGGCAACCTCGACCTGGCTGGAGATCTCGTCGAGCAGCTCGTCGGACAGGGCGTCGAAGGGCGGAAACTGCCCCATATGCTGGCGTATCTCCAGCCATTCCACTTCCATGGGTCTCTCCCCTTCGTCAGGCGGTTTCCGGCAAGTCTGTAAGAGTGCCGACAGGCTGTAAAGCAAGCCTCTGCTTCTGATCAGGCTGCAACCTCGATCGCGCCGTGATAACTACACTATCGGTAGCAAGGTATTCCCCAACCGAGTGATCGCATCTAGTTGCTTGGCCTGGCCTATCGGGCATTGCTCTTGCGCCTGAGCACCGAAGGCGCACACTGGCTCGACGGATTGCGCCGGGTGGGGCTTGCGTAGCCGATCAAGCGTCTTCGATTCACGATGAGGTCGCCATGTCATCACACCGCCTTCCCCTCTGGCTCAAGCTCGCCTTCACCCTGTGGATCGCCATCTGGGCACCGACCTATTTCGCCAAGGTGGGCTGGCAGAATTTCCTGTGGCTGTGCGATCTGGCCAGCCTGCTGATTCTCGTCGCGCTGTGGGCCGAGAGTCGTCTGTTGATGTCGGCCCAGTGGCTCGCGGTGCTGGTGGTGGGCATCCTGTGGAGCCTGGATGTGGGCGGGGCCTTGCTGTTCGGCGTTCACCCCATCGGCGGCACCGAATACATGTTCGATGCCCAGGTGGCGCTCTCCTTTCGCCTGCTTTCGCTCTTCCATGTGGTGCTGCCGGTGGTGACCAGCTATGCGCTGATCAGGCTGGGCTATGATCGACGCGGCCTCTGGCTGCAGACGGCCCTGACCTGGCTGGTACTGCCCTTGACCCTGTTGCTCACCGAGCCGGCGCGCAATATCAATTGGGTGCATGGACTCTTCGGCCAGCCTCAGGCCCTGCTCGATCCGCTCGTTTATCTGCTAGGCCTGATGATCGGCTGGCCGATCGTGCTGTATCTGCCCTCACATTTGCTGGCCATCGCGCTGCAGCGCCGGCGGGCAAGATGACCATGCGGCCCAGAATCGACTCGCATACCATCGGCCTCGACAACGGCCCTTTCGAGCGCGGCCAGGTGCGCCATGCCTGGCGTATCATGAAAACGGCCACCCCGGAGGGTGGCCGTCAATGCCGATGGGAGCCGGCGGGGAGTCGGGCAAGCCTTACGACTGCGCCATCTCCTGAACACGCTGCATCAGCTCGGGATCCTGCTGGATGGCCTGGCCGATGGCGTTGAAGGTGTCGACCTCGAGGCCGCTCTCTTCCACCACGCTGACCATCTCCTCGTTGGCCTCGACACGAACCTGCTGCTGCGCCTCTTCACCCTCGGCGGCCTGCAGACGCTCGGTGTACTCCTGAGACAGCACGGCGATCTCCTGCGAGGCATCGGCGAACTGCTGGAGCTGGGCATCGGAGAAGTCCTGGGCCTGAACCGAGGCCTCGGCCGACGTTGAGGCATTGGCTGCAGTGTCCTCTTGGGCATGCGCCGTGGCCGACATCAGGCCGGCACTGAGCAGGGCGGCGGAGAACAGGGCAGTCATGCGTTTCATAGATACCTCCAGGGGGACGTCACAAGGATACGTCAAAATGTGTGTGCCCCCCTGTGACGCCCCCGTGTCCGGAGGAGTTCAGATCGTTTTGTGTGGGAATGTAACAAGGCGCCCGCAGGCGCCCTGCTCGTGAACATCTCCTCTTCAGCCGTATGCCAGGTTGGGCAGCCAGGTGACCAACGCCGGAAACAGGATCACCAGCAGCAGGCCCAGTGCCTGCAGTGCCAGGAACGGGAAGGAGGAGCGGAAGATCTGCGCCATGGTGATATGTGGCGGGCAGACCCCCTTGATATAGAAGAGCGCATAGCCGAAGGGCGGGCTGAGAAAGGACATCTGCATATTGACCAGGTAGATGACGCCGAACCATAGCGAGACATCGGCGGGGTCCACACCCGGTAACCCGAATACCCCGTCGAAGGTGAGCCCCTTGATCAGCGGCACGAAGATCGGCACCGCCAGCAGCAGGATGCCCACCCAGTCGAGGAACATCCCCAGCGCGACCAGCAGCACCATCATCAGCGCCAGCACCGCATAGGGGCCGAGGCCGGCACCGGAGATCAGCTCCTGCACGAAGGTCTGCCCCCCCTGCAGGATATAGAACCCGACGAAGATGCTGGCACCGAAGATGATCCACATCACCATGGCCGACGCCACCAGCGTGGTCATGCAGGCGGCATGCAGGTTGGGCCATGTCAGACGCTTGTGCATCGCGGCCACCACCAGGGCGCCGAAGGTACCGATGCCCGCCGCCTCCACCGGCGTCGCGATGCCGGTGAAGATGATGCCCAGCACCAGCACCACCAGCACGATGGGCGCCAGCATATTGCGCAGCAGGCGCAGCTTCTCGCCCATGTCGACCCGGTCCTCGACCGGCATCGGCGGCGCCATCTTGACGTTCAGGGTGCCGCGCATCCAGCAGTAGAAGCCATACATGAAGGCGAGCAGCAGGCCGGGGAGAAGCGAGCCGAGGTAGAGCTCCCCCACCGACTGCTGGGCGATGACACCGTAGATGATGGCCAGGATCGAGGGGGGAATCAGGATGCCCAGGGTGCCACCGGCCATGATCGAGCCGATGGCGATCTCGGGGTCGTAGTGGCGCTTGAGCATCGCCGGCAGGGCGATCAGCCCCATGGTCACCACCGCCGCGCCGATCACGCCGACCATGGCGGCCAGCAGCGTCGAGGCGATGACCGTGGCGATGGCCAGGCCCGCCTTGAGCCCGCCCATCCACTTGTAGACGACATCGAACAGCTCCTCGATGATGCCCGCCTTCTCCAGCACCGATGCCATGAAGATGAACAGCGGAATGGCGGAGAGCTGATAGTTGGTCATCATCGGGAAGATGCGCGAGGGCATCAGGTTGAGCATGGCCTGGTCGCCGACCAGATAGAGGAAGGCCACCCCCAGGCCACCGGTGACAAAGGCCAGCGGCAGGCCCGCCACCAGCACCACCATCAGGGTGCCGAACATCAGCAGGGTCAGGCCGCCGATGCCCAGCCGACTCAGGCTGTTCTCGAGACTACCGGCCAGGCTCTCGTAGTCGGTGACGGCGATATTGACCATCTCGAACAGGACCCAGGCGGCCAGCAGCACGCCAAGCACCACCAGCAGCTGGGCGAAGCCGCGCCCCTGGCGCTCCCTTGCGCGATGATACCGAAACGCCTGGACGTCACGGATCAGCTGAGCGATGCCCTGCAGCAGCAGCAGCAGCGCCCCGAAGAAGAGCATGAACTTCACCGGATAGTACTGCACCGCCCACTCGGTAAAGGAGACCTCGTTGGCATAGCTCGCGCCGAAGAAGAGGCGGTCGCTCACCGACTGGGAGAAGAACTTCCAGCCGGTGACCAGCAGGGCCACGGTGAAGATAAAGAAGAATACCGAGGTCAGCAGGTCCAGGGACGCCTTGGTCAACGGCCGCGCGCGCTGGTAGAGGATATCCACGCGCACATGGCCCCCCTCGCGCAGGGCGAAGGCGCCGGCCATCAGGTACTGCATGCCGAACATCAGGGTCATCGACTCGTGGGCCCAGTTGGTCGGCGAGTTGAAGGCGTAGCGCATCAGCACTTCATAGGCGAACACGAAGGGCGCGATCAGCGACCAGTAGGCCACGTAGCGGCCGAAGAAGCCGGACCCGCGATCGATGGCGAGGGTAAGGAGGTTGCCGGGAGGCTGATAGCCGACCGCCACCTCCTCACCGGCCGGCACCTCGGCGACCTCGCCACCATCGATGCGGCCACCGCGGCGGAAGCTGCGATCGACGAAGAACATGACCACCAGCGGCAGGAAGATCAGCACCGACCAGTAGAGCCAGTGGGGCAGGATAAAGTTGATCTCTAGATTCATTGAGACTCCTCCGCGATGCCATCACCTCCCGGCGAGAGCGACGGATCATGGACCCGGCAGATGCGGGGTTGAGCGATATGCCCGGGGCCGGGGGCTGCGACTGCTGAGACGCAGCCCCCGGCCTGGCCGAGCCGGTGGGTCAGACGTTGAGCTCGTAGTCCTTGATGTCCTCGGGCGTGATCAGCGCCACCGCGGGATCCATCATGGTGTCGAGGTGCGCCTTGAACAGGCGGGCGGCATCCGGGTCCTTGTTGGCCCACTTGAACCACAGCGGGATCGCCACCTCGCGGAAGCGGGTGGCGTCCTCTTCGGTCAGGTGGATGATCTCCACGCCCTTCTCGCGGTACTTGGGCCAGGCCTCGGCATTGGCCTTCTGAATGGCCGCATAGTGCTCGCGGGAGTAGGCGGCGACCAGGTCATGCATCAGGTCCTGAGTCTGGGAGGACATGCGCTCGAAGACGCGGCGATTGACGGCGATATCCATGAGGTCGACGGACTGGTGCAGGCAGGGGGTGGAGGGCGGCCCCATGATGATGTAGTCGGCCACCTGCCAGAACCCCAGCTCGTAGTTGACCGCGGCACCAGTGAAGTCGGCGGCATCGATGGTGCCCTTCTCGAGTGCCGGGTAGACCTCCGAGCCCGGCAGCAGGGTGGTACGCGCGCCCATGGCGGCAAAGGTCTCGGCGACGATCCCGCCGGGCATGCGGATCTTGATGCCGTCGAAGTCATCGAAGCTGCGCAGCGGCACCTTGGAGTGGATCAGGTTGAGGTCGTGGTGGACATAGCCCAGCAGCTCCTGGCCCTGCTTGCGATAGAGATCCTTGGCAATATCCAGGCCGCCATAGGCGCCGAACATCATGTCCCACTGGTGGGGCAGAGAGAGCCCCATGGGGTAGGCGGTAAGGAAGACACCCGCCGGCATCTTGCCCGGCCAGTAGACGGTGAACCAGTTCTGGCCATCGAGCACGCCATTGCGCACGGCGTCGGCGACCTCGAAGGCCCCGGCAACGGCACCGGCGGGAAAGGGCTCGATATTGACCTCACCGCTGGTGGACTCGACCACGCCCTTGGCCCAGGCCTCGAAGGTGCGATAGCCGACGGTGCCAGGCTGCCACGAGGACTGCATGCGGATGCGGATGCCCTCCTGGGCCTGGACATTGCCGATCCAGGGCGCCGCCACGGCGGCGGCGGAACCGACGGCGGCGGCCTTGAGGAAACGGCGACGGTCGGGCTCGCGACGATCGGAGATCGCCTCGCCGGGTGACGTCAGGATGCGTGATGGCTGCTTGTCATCTTGCATGGAATAAACTCCAGATGGCGGTGGCCGGCCCCGCCGGGGGCATGGCCGGATCTTGTTGTTATCTTCCCTGGACCGATTCGCCGTTCATGGCCGCCCAGGCGACCCCGACGCCCCACGCTCGACTCCATCGTGCATGGTCGGTAAGCGCACAGACGCTCCCCTCAAGAAGCTAGCGAAAGCCCCGTGCCCGGCCAATGCCGCGATTCAACGTTGCCCTGCCCGCCATCCGCGAACCACTGCCCCTCCACCGACGACAATATGTTGTAAGCAATGGGGAAAAACTGGTCTGACCAGTTAGCCACTGGTCCTACGCTCTACGACCAAAGCACAAACCCTCGAAGGCGCCACGCCCCCTTGGCAGCCTGCCGCGAGGCGGCGAAGATGGTTGCCTCCCCTGCAAGGATGCCCCCATGCCCGCCATCTTCTCTCATCGCCTGTGGCTCGCCGCCATGCCGCTGCTGTTCGTGGTGCTGTGGAGCACCGGCTTCATCGGCGCCAAGTTCGGCCTGCCCTACGCCGAGCCCTTCACCTTCCTCTTCATTCGCTCCGCCCTGACCCTGGTGCTGCTGGCTCCTCTCGCCCACTGGCTCTCCGGCGAGTGGCCCCGCGGCTCCCGGCTATGGGGGCATATCGCGGTCTCGGGCCTGCTGGTGCATGGCGCCTATCTGGGGGGTGTCTTCTACGGCATCTACCTGGGCATGCCGGCGGGGCTCGCCTCGCTGCTGGTGGGGCTGCAGCCGCTGCTGACGGCGGGGCTCGCCGGCCCACTGCTGGGCGAGCGGCTGACGACACGCCAGTGGCTAGGACTGCTGCTAGGGCTGGTGGGGGTCGCCCTGGTGCTGGGCGGCAAGCTGGACCCGGGCGAGAGCCTCTTCCAGGGCTTCGGCCTGGGGGCGCTGGGGGCCGTTCTGGTCGCGCTGCTCGGCATTACCGGCGGCACCCTCTATCAGAAGCGCCACTGCACCGGCATGCCGCTGCTCTCCGGCACCGTGGTGCAGTATCTGGCCACCGCCACGCTGTTCGGCCTGGGCGCCCTGCTCTTCGAGGAGCGCCACGTGGAGTGGACTCCCGTCTTCACCCTGACCCTGGGGTGGCTGGTGCTGGTGCTCTCGATCAGCGCCATCCTGCTGCTGATGGCGCTGATCAAGCGCGGCGAGGCCTCGCGGGTGGCAAGCCTGTTCTATCTGGTGCCACCGGTCACCGCCCTGCAGGCCTGGTGGCTGTTCGACGAGGCCCTGCCTCCCGCCTCGCTTGCCGGCATGGCCATCGCCATCGCCGGCGTGGTGCTGGTGGTCAAGGGGCAGCCGGCGAGAGCCGACAGGCCGCGTACTTGAACTCCGGGATCTTGCCGTAGGGGTCCAGCGCCGGATTGGTCAGCAGGTTGGCCGCCGCCTCCACGAAAGCGAAGGGCACGAACACCATGCCTTCGGGCATGCGCGGATCTGAGCGTGCCGTCAGGGTGATCGTGCCGCGCCGGGTGGCGATGGTGATCGGCTCTCCCGGCGCCACCCCCAGGCGTCCCAGCTCCGCGGGAGCCAGGCTGGCCGCGGCCTCCGGTTCCAGATCATCGAGCACCCGGCTGCGACGCGTCATGGCGCCGGTGTGCCAGTGCTCCAGCAGCCGCCCGGTGGTCAGTACCGTCGGATAGTCGGCATCCACCGGCTCATCCGGCGGCAGCGGTCGGGTGGGCGAGAACTTCGCCCTGCCGCCGGCCCGCGGGAAGGCGTCGCTGAACACCACGTCCTCGCCGGGGGCGTCGGGGGCGAGGCAGGGATAGATCACCGAGTCCTCCGCCTCGAGGCGCTCCCAGCTGATATGGTCCAGCGAGGACATGCCATGCTTCATCTCGGCGAACACCTCCCGCGGGTGGGCATAGTCCCAGCCCAGCCCGAAGCGCCTGGCCATCTCCTGGATGATCCACCAGTCGGGCTTCGCCTCCCCCGGCGGGGCCACCGCGGCGCGCCCCATCTGCACCTGGCGGTTGGTGTTGGTGACGGTGCCATCCTTCTCCGCCCAGGCGGTGGCCGGCAGGATGACATCGGCGAACTGGGCCGTCTCGGTCACGAACAGGTCCTGCACCACCAGGTGTTCGAGGGTGGCCAGCGCCTGGCGTGCATGGTGGAGATCCGGGTCGGACATCGCCGGGTTCTCGCCGAGGATATACATGCCCTTGATGATGCCGGCCACGATGGCATCCATGATCTCCACCACGGTCAGCCCGGGCTCGGGGTCGAGCTCGGTGTTCCACAGCTCCTCGAAGGCGGCGCGCAGCTGGGCATCGCCCACCGGCTGATAGTCGGGCAGCACCATGGGAATCAGGCCCGCGTCCGAGGCGCCCTGGACGTTGTTCTGACCGCGCAGCGGATGCAGGCCGGTTCCCGGGCGCCCGGTCTGACCGCAGGCGAGCGCCAGCGAGATCAGACAGCGTGCGTTGTCGGTGCCATGGGTGTGCTGGGAGATGCCCATGCCCCAGAAGACCATCGCCTTGTCGGCGGTGGCATAGGCCCGCGCGATCTCGCGAAGGGTATCGGGCGCCACGCCGCACAGCGGTGACATGGCCTCGGGGGTCATGTCGACCACGCTCGCCGCCAGCGCCGCGAAGCCTTCGGTATGGGCGTCGATATAGGCCTGGTCGTAGAGCCCCTCGGCGATGATCACATTGAGCATGGCGTTCAGCAGCGCCACATCGCCGCCCGGCGTGAAGCGCACGCTGCGCCAGGCGTAGGCGTCCAGGGCCTGGCCGCGGGGGTCGAGGATGATCAGCCGGGTGCCGTTCCTGGCCGCCTGCTTGAAGTAGGTGGCCGCCACCGGGTGGTTCACCGCCGGGTTGCAGCCGGTGAGGACCACCACATCGGCCTCGAGCGCCTGCATGAACGACGCGGTGACCGCGCCGGAACCCAGGCACTCCATCAGGGCCGCCACGGAGCTGGCGTGGCACAGGCGGGTACAGTGGTCGACATGGTTGGAGCCGAAGCCGGTACGCACCAGCTTCTGAAACAGCCAGGCCTCCTCGTTGGAGCACTTGGCGCTGCCGAAGCCGGCGAGTGCCTCGGGACCGTTGCTGGCCTTGAGGCTGGTGAGCCCCTCCGCCGCCAGATCCAGCGCCTCCTCCCAGCTTGCCTCGCGGAAGTGGGTCAGCGGGTCGGCCGGATCGAAATCGGGATCGACCCCCTTGGGCACGCCCTCGCGGCGGATCAGCGGCCGGGTCAGCCGCGCCGGGTGGTTGGGGTAGTCGAAGCCGAAGCGCCCCTTGACGCAGAGCCGGCCCTGGTTGGAGGGACCGTTTCTACCGGTTACAAAGAGTATGCGCCCAGCTCCTGCATTGGACGGAGCTGATCCGGCGGCAGGGCTGCGGGGAGGCGCTACGAGTCCCTCCCTGGAAGCTACCTCGGCCATCCCTGGTCCTCGGACCTCCCCTTCGCCCTGCCCCCGGCGCTCCTCGACGTGTGGCGCGTCATCCTTGACGTGGTAGGTCAGCTGACAACCGACCCCGCAGTAGGGGCAGATCGAGTCGACGGTGCGGTCGGCCACGGCGGAGTCGCCACGGCCCGCGTCATCGATCAGGGTCGCCGGCATCAGCGCCCCGGTGGGACAGGCCTGGACGCACTCGCCACAGGCCACGCAGGTGCTCTCGCCCATGGGGTCATCGAAGTCGAACACGATCTTGGACGCCGCCCCGCGATGGGCCAGGCCGATCACGTCGTTGCCCTGCACCTCGCGACAGGCGCGCACACAGAGCCCGCAGGTGATGCAGGCATCCAGATTGACGTTCATCGCCGAGTGGGTGGCGTCATGCCCCCCGGCATGGGGCAGCGAGTCCGCCCTCTCGGCCACATGATGCACCGTGGGCGACGTCCGCTCCGCCCGGGCGGGCAGACGCTCGCCCACCGCCGTGGCGTCGACGGCCAGCCGGTCGGCCATGGCCCACAGGTGGCTCGAGCGATCGGGGCTCGCCTCGCGTTTGGGCTGGTCGGCCAGCAGCAGTGCCAGCACCTCCTCCCGCGCCTCGCGGGCCCGCTCGGAGCCGGCGCTCTTCACCACCATGCCGGGGGTCGCCTCGCGGATGCAGCTGGCGGCGAGCACGCGCTCCCCCTCGATCTCCACCATGCAGGCGCGGCAGTTGCCATCGGAACGGTAGCCCGGGGCGTCCTTGAAGCACAGGTGAGGAATGGTCTCGCCGGCACGCTTGGCCACCTGCCAGAGGGTCTCGCCGGGCCAGGCGCTGACCTCGGCGCCATCCAGCTTCAGGGTAAAGCTTTCCATTACGCTCTGGTCACTCATCTCTCCCTCCTCACCCCTTGGCGATCAGGTTGCGGTCGGCAAGCTCGCCGCGGAAGTCGCGTAGCAGGCTGATCACCGGATTGGGCGCGGCCTGGCCCAGGCCGCAGATGGAGGCGTCCATCATCACCCGGGCGAGCCGCTCGAGCTGCGGGACATCCCACTCGTCGCGTTCGAGCAGGGTGAGCATCTTCTCGCTCCCCACGCGGCAGGGCGTGCACTGACCGCAGGACTCGTCGGCGAAGAAGGCCAGCAGGTTGCTGGCCACGGCACGCAGATCATCCTGGTCCGAAAGCACGACGATCGCCGCCGAGCCGATGAAGCAGCCATGCTCCTGAAGGGTATCGAAATCGAGCGGGATATCCGCCTTGTCGGCCGGCAGGATCCCCCCGGAGGCGCCGCCGGGCAGGTAGCCCAGCAGCCGATGGCCCTCGGCCATGCCGCCACAGTACTCCTCCAGCAGCTCGTGCAGGGTGATGCCCGCCGGGGCCAGGTGGACGCCGGGGCGCCTGACCCGGCCGGAGACCGAGAAGCTGCGCAGGCCACGCCGGCCATGACGCCCCTGGGCGGCGAACCACTCGGCCCCCTGCTCCCAGATCCGCGGGATCCAGTAGACGGTCTCGACATTGTTGACCAGGGTCGGACGGTCGAAGAGCCCCCTCTGGGCAACAAAGGGGGGGCGATGCCGGGGCTTGCCGGGCTTGCCCTCCAGGGACTCGATCAGCGCCGACTCCTCGCCACAGATATAGGCGCCGGCACCGCGACGCAGCACGATATAGCCCGGCGCCACCAGGCCGGCCTCCTCCAGCTCGCCGATGGCGCTGTGCAGCACCCGGTGCAGGCCGGGATACTCGTCGCGCAGGTAGATATAGAGCGCCTCGGCCTCCACCACCCAGGCGCCGACCAGGGCACCCTCCAGGAAGCGGTGGGTCTCGCGCTCCAGATAGAAGCGATCCTTGAAGGTGCCTGGCTCGCCCTCGTCGGCATTGATCACCGCATAGCGAGGGCCCGCCTCGGCGCGAACCGCCTGCCACTTCCGATAGAGCGGAAAGCCGGCGCCACCCAGGCCACGCAGTCCGGCATGCTCGAAGGCCTTGATCAGCCTCTCGACGCTCACCTCACCGTCGCGGCAGGCGTTCAGCAGCCGGTACCCACCGGCCTTGCGGTAGTCGGCCAGGCGCTCCCAGAGGATCGTCTCGGGGTGGAAGTGACCGGTATCGATCACCGCCTCGACCCCTTCCACGCTGGCGTAGCGGACATGGTGGTGCCCCACCTCCACCACCGGCGCGCTATCGCAGCGCCCCATGCAGGGCGCGCGCACCACGCGAACCGCTTCCGGGGCGGCACCGGCCTCGAGCTCCGCCTTGAGGGCTTCCGCGCCGGCCAGCTGGCAGGAGAGAGAGTCACAGACCCGCACCGTCACCGCCGGCGGCGGTGCCTCGTCGTCGTGGACCACGTCGAAGTGGGCGTAGAAGGTGGCGGTCTCGTAGATGGCCGCCATGGGCAGGTTCATGTAGGCGGCCAGCGCCCGCAGCTCGACCATGGCCAGATGGCCATGGGCATCCTGAATACCATGCAGATGCTCGATCAGCCGGTCACGGCGCTGCAGGCTGGGGTCGCTGCGTTCATCGCCCAGCAGGCGACGCAGCCCGGCGAGCGCCAGCGGGGCCAGTTCGCGGCCACGGGCCCTGCCGCGGCGACGCTTCGGTTGAGTGATCTCCACAGTCATAACGAGCTCGTTGTCATAATTGTTAAGAGGCGCGACAGTCAGCGGGTTCTATATTCGCGTGCGTTGATATGAATCATCCCTATGGTGGCACTTGCCCCGCGCCAGGACAATCTCCAGGCAGCCACCAGCGCCTCCGTCAGCTTGCCTCATCGATGGCGGCGTAGGCCACCATCTCGACCAGCATCTCCTCGCGGGCGAAGCCCGAGACGATGATGGCGGCACGATTGGGATAGGGGGCCTTCACCACCTCGGCGTAGAGCCTGTTGACCGTGGCGAGGTCTTCGCGCCGGGTCACATAGATCAGCACCTGGGTCAGGTTCTCGACGCCACCGCCGGCGCACTCCAGGGTGTGTACCAGATTATCCAGCGTCTGGCGGGTCTGGGCCTCAATGCCGCCGCTGACGACCTCGCCCTGATCGTCGATCGGAATCTGGGCGGTGAAGAGGATGCCATTGCCCACGGTTGCCCATGACAGCGGGGCGCGGGAAGCGAACAGATCGGTGGTAACGGGCTGAACCATGCGGGTGTCCTTCTCTGGGGTGCTCTGGATAGGTGGATAGGGGGTGGGCGGACAGATATATGGGTGGATAACGAGGCCCCGGCGCTCCTCGAGGGTAAGCGCCGGGCCTGGTCGTCACCCAATGAATCGATGACTCAATCGTTGTCGGAGACGCCGGCTCCGGCGCCACCGCGGGAGGCATCGGTGGACTCGACCAGAATGCGTGCTGCCAGGTCCTTGAGCCTGTTCCACACGCCATCATTGATGGGAATACCATCGAGCATGGCCCGCTCGCGGCAGGCCAGCAGCGTCGACTCTTCATGGCGGGCCAGCAGTTCGTAGTCGAACTCGGAGCGCATCGACGGCAGCAGGTCGACGTGGTTGGCAAACACCAGCGTGATGCCGTCGTTCGGCTCGTTCTCCTCGGGGACCTGCTTCACCGCATAGACGCGGATCTCGGGCACCGAGCTGTTGGCACGAAAGCCGACCACCTGCTCGGTCAGCGGTGGCTGGTCGCTGCCCTCCGGGGCCTGAGCGTTACGCCAGAAGGCGGTGACGTTCATGCCCCGCCCGGCGATGCGGGCCAGATAGCCCATGATCAGCTGGCGATTGTGACAGCGCCGGATCTTGATCACCGAGAGGCCCCGGGCGCGCGCCTTGGCGAAACCGAGCTCCAGCGCCAGGCTCGAGCTTCTGAGAACGCTATGACCCTGGCCATCGAGTACCGCGAGATCACCATCGGAATAGAGCTGCACCGGCGCATGCTCCTGGGCATGCTGCTCGGCCAGCAGATAATCGAGGCCACGATTCAGGGCCTCCAGTCCATCGAGCTCATGGAGCTGCATCCAGGCGACCATGTCGGCGGCGTCGCTGGCGTCGCCATCTTCGAAGCCCAGGCCCAGAAAGGCCTTGCGGCAGAGTCCTTGGAGCTCGTTGTAGGAGACCTTCATGTTGTGACTCCGGTGGTAAGGGGGGTGGGGGTATCCTCGGCGTGGCTTGTCGATGGTTCGAGCGGAAAGCTCCAGTCGTCGAAGGCACGCAGGTCGTCGGGCTCGGCGTTGAGCTCCTCGACCAGCGGTGCCCCCTGGAACAGGGTGATGCGTACCCAGCGATCCGACTTGGGGTCGAAGCGGCTGGCGCCGAAGAACGATAGCTTGGTGCGCAGCAGATGCATGGGCTTCATGTCGCGAGCCCAGAGGTTGGCCCGAATCTCGCCGAAAGGCGTTTCGACCATGGTCTGAATGCGGCGCACGATGTCCTTGTGACGCGAGTGCTGGATCAGAAAGTCGACCACCGAGGCGCGGGGGTGGTCGCCCAGATAGTCGCTGATGACGCGATGGGTATCCGCTACCCGCGGCGCGATGGCCAGCTTGAGCTCGCGGTCGGCACCGGGTTCGCTGTCGCGCACCCCAAGCCGTGGCTCCTCCTTCTCGACGGAGCGATACCAGAACCAGTAGCGATTGTCGGGATCGTCGAAGTCATAGGAGAGCGCCCAGTCATAGTGGGTCTCGATCAGCTGCTTCAGGCGCACCAGCGGCATTTCCGGCGTCAGTTCCATGCGCTCATCGACGCCCATGCGGTCCTCGAAGGGCTCGACGATGTCCGGGTAGATCTCCAGCAGCAGGGTGTTGATCAGCTCCTGGGTCTCCAGCGACAGGGTCCGGTGCCCCCACTCGATCAGCTCCTGCCAGAGATCGTCGGTCAGCGGCACCTGCTCGAGCCAGGCACGCACCTCGGGCAGGGCCGCCGCGGTCTCGACATTGCGCGCGCTCTGTTCGACATCCTCGGTGACGGTCTGCTCCAGATGACGCTGGGCACGGCTGACCAGTGCGATCAGCGCGGCACGCTGCTCCTCGTCGGGCTGCTGGGCACTGATCCGGGCCAGCGCCTGTTCCCGGCTCTCGACCCACTGCTCGATCAGCTGCGGGTGGTTGATCAGAAACGGCGCCATGCCGAGCCCGGTCGAGTTGCCGATCCCCAGATAGCGCCGCAGCGGGGTGGCAAGCCCGACGGCAGTCGCCGGCGCCTGGCGTCTGGCGATGTGCTCGATCTGCTCGATGGAGAAGTGGCGCAGCAGATAGACCCCCAGCATCTGGGCCGAGAAGGGCCGCTGGAAGTCCGGGTTGTCGCGCAGGCGGTCGAAGTCGGCGATGCCGAACTTGCCGTTGCCGTAGACGGCCGTGGTGCGATACAGGTAGCCGACCCGGGTGATCCACCTGGGGTCGGGCTGCTGGCCGGCGCTGAGCGCCTCGGTAAAGGCGGCGAAGTTGCGCAGGCTGCGATTGGCCCGGGAGAGCACCAGCAGGCGCGGGTGCTGGCGGCCGGCTTCCTGAAGCGGCACGTTGGCCGCCATCTGCTCGAGCAGGGCGTCGTCCACATCCCCTTCGACCACACCGAAGGTCACGTCCCAGGCCTCGGCGATAACGCGATCCGAACGGGCATCATCGGGCAGCGGCTGGGAGAAGATCACCCCGTGATAGCGCCCCCGCGGCGTCTGCAGACGATAGATGGCCGTGCCGTGACCGTCGTCGTCGAGATCGAAACGCGTCGTGCTGATCTGCCAGCGCTGACGCGCCATCTGGCGTATCAGGCTGCGCACGAAGCTCAGACGGCTGGGGTGCAGGCTGCCCAGACGCTCCAGGTCCATGACCCGCTCCGGGGCACGCAGGCGCAGGCTCTCCTCGAGCGGAGAAACGCGATCGATCATGTTACTGCTCCTGAGAGGGCGTCGAGCCTGGCTGTGCCGGCGGTGTTGACGAGGCTGGCTGGACCGCGATCGGCCGCAGGTCCCGGGAGACCAGCCCCTGATTGCGGGCCATGGCGATGGCGGCCTGGGGGCCGGTCCACAGTGACGGCAGCAGCACCAGCGACACCGGAATGGCGGTGAGCACGATGAACTGCTGCAGGGCGCTGATCTGTCCGGCCCCCATGTACAGCAGGATTGCCGCCATCAGTGACATGGTAATGCCCCAGAAGGCACGGATCAGCGAGCTGGGCCTGTCGTGGCCGGCGCCGACCACGGCGATGGCATAGCTCATCGAGTCGCCGGTGGTGGCAACGAAGATGGTGGTGAGCACCAGGATCGCCAGCGCCATGAAGGTGCCACCGGGCAGTGCCTGAGCCACGGTGAGGGTGGCCACGTCGAACTGGAAGTTGGTCAGCGCCTCGCTCAGGTCGATCACCCCGGTGAACTGAAAGAAGATGCCCGAGCCGCCCAGCAGGGTGAACCAGATCGTGGTGGCGATGGGCGCCAGCACGGCGACGGTCAGGATCATCTGGCGGATCGTGCGCCCCCTGGAGATGCGCGCGACGAAGATCGCCATCAGCGGACCATAGCCAATGAACCAGGCGAAGAAGAACACCGTCCACCACTGCATCCACCAGTCCGGTGCGCTCTGGGCGGTCATGGTCGACATGGTGAAGAAGTTGGTCAGGTATTCGCCGAAGCCCTGGGTAAAGGCGTTGACCAGAAACAGCGTGGGGCCGAACAGGAAGATCACCGCCGCGATGCCCAGCGCCAGGAAGACATTCAAGCGGCTCAGCAGCTGGATGCCCTTGTCGATGCCGGTGATCGCCGAGGTGACATAGATGGCACCGAGGCAGACCAGGATGATCAGCTGGGTGGTGTAGTTGTTGACCACACCGAGCAGCTCATGCAGGCCGAAGCTCACCTGGGTGGCGAGAAAGCCGATGGGACCCACGGTACCGGCGACCACGGCGATAACGCAGAGCGCATCGACCACACCGCCGAACATGCCGCTCATGATGCGCTCGCCGAACAGCGGGTAGAGCAGGGTCCGCGGCTGCAGTGGCTGGCCCTTGTCGTAGTGGGCGTGGGCCAGCACGATGGAGGTCAGGCTGCCCAGTACCGCCCAGGCCAGAAAGCCCCAGTGCATGAACGACTGGGCCAGTGCCGGCGCGATGGCGTCGACAGTGCCCGCCTCGGTGTCGAATGACGGCGGCGTCGTCACGAAGTGGTAGATCGGCTCGCCAGCGGCGAAGAAGACCCCGCCACCGGCCAGCAGGGTGCACATGATGATCGACACCCACTTGAAGGTGGAGAGCTCCGGGGTAAAAGTATTGCCGATGCGTGCGCCGGCCATGGGCGTACAGGTCAGACCGATGGCGACCAGAAAGGTCAACAGCAGCAGCAGCTGGAAGTAGGCGCCGAGGGCCTTGGCCGTCCAGGCGAAGCCTGCGCCAATGGCATCGGCGACGCCGTTGATATCATAGAGTGACAGGCCCACGAACAACACGATGAAGCCGATGCTCAGGGTCAGCACGACGGGATCGCCCAGTCGATGCTGACCGGCAGGCAGCGAGGCTTCGGGAGTGTCGCTGTTGTTATCGATGCTGTTATCGATGTAGGTATTGGTGTTGGTCTTGGTTGACGACATCAGAGTGGCCTCTGGCGCAGGGCCCCTCGAGGAGCGGGGCCGCTGTTGTGATTTTTATGTTTGTGACCGTTGAGTTCTTCCCTTCAGGCGACCCGGTTCAGGCCCTGCTCGGGCGTGGCGGCACGCTCCAGCAGTGCCACCCAGTTCCGACCCATGATCCCGGCGACCTCCTGCTCCGCGAAGCCAACCCCACGCAGACCCTCGATCAGGTTGGGGAAGTCGCGGCTGTCACGCAGCCAGGCCAGCGGCTTGGGCCAGCCGGCATTGGTGGCGCTGCCTTCGCCGTAGTCCATCTCCTTCGACCAGCGACCATTGCGCATCCAGTCGAGGATCGAGGTGGGCTGGTTCTGGCACAGATCGGTACCGATCCCCAGATGCTCCACCCCCATCAGGTCGGCAGTGCGGGCGATCATTTCGCAGTACTCGGTCAGGGTGCAGTCCGAGCCGTTCCTGAGGTGGAACGGGTAGGCGGAGAACCCCAGCAATCCATCACACTCGGCGATGGCCTTGAGTACCCTGTCGGACTTGTTGCGTTTGGCCGGATGGAAGCTCGCCGGATTGGCGTGAGAGATGATGACCGGACGGCTGGAGAGCTCGATGGCGTCCAGGGTAGAACGCTCGCCGCTGTGTGACATGTCGATGACCATGCCGACCCGGTTCATCTCGCGAATCACCTGGCGTCCGAAGCGGGTGATCCCGCTGTCCTCGGCCTCGTAGCAACCACAGGCCAGCAGGCTCTGGTTGTTGTAGGTGAGCTGCATGATCAGCAGCCCCAGATCGCGCATCACCTCCACCATGTCGACGTCGTCTTCGATGGGCGAGCAGTTCTGGGCACCCAGGAAGATTCCCACCTTGCCGGCCTGACGCGCGCGTTCGATATCGCTCGCCTGGCGCACCGGCATGATCAGGTCGGCATGCTCCTCGAAGCGCCGGTTCCACTCACCCATCCGCGAGAGCGTCTCGCGGGTGGTTTCATGGTAGACCAGGGTAGCGTGGACGGCATCGACGCCGCCCTCGCGCATCTGCTCGAAGATATCCCTCGACCAGTTGGAGTACTGCAGACCATCGACCGTCAGCATCTGCTTGGACATCAGCTCGACTCCTCTCTCGGGCCCTGGCTCAGTTGGCCTTGACGTAGCAGGTCTTGACCACGGTGTAGAACTCGCGAGCGTAGCGGCCTTGCTCACGCGGGCCGAAGCTCGAGTTCTTGCGACCGCCGAAGGGCACATGGTAGTCAGTGCCGGCGGTGGCCAGATTGACCATGACGCAGCCGGTTTCGGCGCGGGCCTTGAACTCGCTGGCAAGCGCCAGGGAGTCGGTGATGATGCCGGCGGTCAGGCCGAAGTGGGTGTCGTTGAGCACCTCGATGGCCTCATCGGCATCCGCCACCTTGATCACGCAGGCGATGGGCCCGAAGACCTCTTCGCGGTTGATCGGCATCTCATTGGTGGTGTCGACGAACAGTGTCGGCGCCATGAAGTAGCCATCGGTGTCGCGCTCGAGGCGCTCGCCGCCGAAGGCCAGCCTGGCGCCTTCACGCTGGGCACGCTCGACCCAGGCCAGGTTCGACTCCAGCTGCCGGGCATCGGCGGCCGGGCCGAAGCTCACGCCCTCCTCCAGGGCATGACCGACCTTGACCTGCTCGAGCCGCTTGATCAGCTTCTCGACGAAGGCGTCATGGACCTTCTCGGTGACGATCAGTCGCGAGGACGCGGTGCACTTCTGGCCGGTGCCGGAGTAGGCCCCGTTGAAGGCGGCCTCCACGGCCAGGTCCAGGTCGGCGTCGTCGGCCACGATCAGGGCGTTCTTGGACCCCATCTCCAGCTGGCACTTGACCAGGTTGGCGGCGGTGGCGGTGGCCACGCGGCGCCCGACCTCCAGCGAGCCGGTGAAGCTCACGGCATGGATCTCGGGGCTCGAGATCAGCGCATCGCCCACCGAGCCGCCGGAGCCCATGATCAGGTTGAAGGTACCGGCGGGCAGCTCCTGGCGGCTGATGATCTCGGTCAGGGCCCAGGCGCTGGCCGGTACCAGGTTGGCGGGCTTGAACACCACCGCGTTGCCGAAGGCCAGTGCCGGGGCGATCTTCCACACCGCCGTGGCCATGGGGAAGTTCCAGGGGCTGATGATGCCGACCACCCCTACCGGCTCGCGACGAATATCGACCTCCACGCCCGGCCGCACCGACTCGGCGCGCTCGTCGATCTGGCGCAGCACCTCGGCACCGTAGTAGTGGAAGAACTGCCCCGAGCGGTGGACTTCGCCCATGCCCTCGGCCAGCGTCTTGCCCTCTTCACGGGCGAGCAGTTCACCCAGCTCGGCCTTGCGCGCGATCAGTTCATCGCCGATGGCCATCAGCACTCCATAGCGATGCTCGAGGCCGGTCCTGGCCCACTGCTTCTGGCCCTGCCTGGCAGCGCTGATGGCCTCCCCCACCTGAGCGACGCTGGCCTGGGCATAGTCGCCGACGATATCACTGGTGTCCGAGGGGTTGACGTTGGCGATGCTGCCCTGACCCTCGACCCAGGTGCCATTGATGTAGAGAGAGTGAACGTGGGACATGGAAACCTCCTGAATATGATCAAGGCCATCCTAGGCGATGCCAGAAGATAAGAGGTAATCAAAAATAAAGATAAAATGATAAGGTCTTCTTATTACCCTGCCCCGCCGAGGTCGCCATGCATCCCGAGCTCAAGATACAGCCCCTCCGTTATGTGCTGGCCATCGTCGACGAGGGCGGCTTTCATGCCGCCGCCCGTCATCTGCACCGCACCCAGCCGGCGCTCTCCATGGCGGTACGTGAGCTCGAGCAGCGGCTGGGCGAGCCACTGTTCGAGAAGGGGGGCAAGGCGACTCTCACCCCCTTCGGTGCCTACTGCCTGCCGCGCTTCCGCGAGCTCGTGACTCAGCACGATCGCGTCAGCCGGGATCTGGTCGCCCGGGTGGAGAAGCGCGCCGGGCATATCGACATGGCGGCCGTGCCCTCGGTGGCCAGCCGGCTGATGCCACGCCTGCTCAGTGACTTCATCCAGCGCTACCCGGATCTCAGGGTCAGCCTGCACGACGGCAACGCCGACTTCGTGGGCCGGATGGTGGCCAGTGGTGAGGTGGATCTCGGCATCTCCAGCCTGTGGCAGGCGGACGCCGAGCTGGATTTCCACCCCTTGATGCGCGATGCCATCGGGGTGGTATGCCGCGAGGACCACCGCTTCGCCGACCGCCTGGCGCTGAACTGGCAGGAGCTGCAGGGGGAGGTGTTGATCCGCAACGGCACCTCGCGGCTGCTCTCGGGAACCGATGCCGAGCCTCTGCTGGCGCAGAGCGCTTTCGATATCTCCAACATGATCTCGCTGAATGCCATGCTGGAGGCGGGCATCGGCATCACCACCCTGCCGCGACTGGCATTTCCCGAGGAGTACGCACGGCTGCGCTTCGTGCCGCTGTCGGAACCTTACGTGGAGCGTCAGATCGGGCTGATCTGCCGGGTCGATGTCAGCCTGTCACCGGCGGCGGCGGCGATGCGGCAGCATCTGATGGAGCACCTCGGGGAGCAGGCAAGCCGTCACAGTCGATCGAGGTAGGCCGTCCCGCCGAGATTGCGCATCTGCCGGCGAATCCAGGCGCTGCGTTGGACCACATCGGCCGAGGGGCGTGCGGCATCGCGGCCGCGCGGGTCGGGCAGGATCGCCGCCAGGCGGCTGGCCTGATGCGGCCCGAGCCGCTCGGCAGAGACGCCGAAGTAGTGCTGGGCCGCGGCTTCCAGGCCGAAGACGCCGCTGTCCCATTCGGCGATATTCAGGTAGACCTCGAGGATGCGCTGCTTGGGCCAGACCAGTTCGATCAGCAGGGTAAACCAGGCCTCTAGGCCCTTGCGTACCCAGCTGCGCCCGCTCCACAGAAAGAGGTTCTTGGCGGTCTGCTGACTCAGGGTGCTGGCACCGCGCAGCCGGCCCCCGTTGCGACTCGCCTGCCAGGCACGCCGAATCTCCACCAGGTCGAAGCCGTGGTGGTCGAGAAAACGCTGATCCTCGGCGGCGATGACCGCCAGCTTGGCGTGATCGGAGAGGGACTCCCAGGGCCGCCAGCGATGCTGGAGATCGATGGGTTCACGGACCAGCCAGGAGTGTACCTTGCGCTCCACCATCACCATGGAGCCGAATACCGGCGCCTGGCGGAACAACAGTACCAGCAGCACCGACAGCACCACAAAGCCCAACGCGGCACGCCATAGCCACCCCGTTACCCTACGAAGCAGCGCCCTGATCATGGCTGCCCTCGTCGCATCGCGTCTCTCTCCACTTATGCCCCTCGTGCCAGGCCCGCTTGCCAGTAGTAGCAGGCAGTATACGGGCCCGGCACGTCATGCACACGGGAGATCTAGGCCCCTGGGCGACACATCACTTCTTGTGCAGATGCTCGGCGTGGTAGCGCAGGTGATCCTCGATAAAGGAGGCGATGAAGTAGTAGCTGTGATCGTATCCCGGCTGTCGGCGCAGGGTCAGCGGATGGTCGTGCTCGGCACACACCGCCTCGAGACGCTCGGGCTTGAGCTGCTCCTCGAGGAAGTCATCCGCCTCGCCCTGGTCGATGAACAGCGGCTGGCTGGAGGCGCCACGGGCTACCAGCTCACAGGCGTCGTACTGGGTCCACTTGCCGCGGTCATCGCCGAGATAGCTCGAGAAGGCCTTCTGCCCCCAGGGGCACTCGGAGGGGTTGACGACCGGCGCGAAGGCCGACACCGAGCGATAGTGTCCCGGCCGACGCAGCGCCGCCACCAGTGCGCCGTGACCGCCCATGGAGTGGCCGCTGATCGATTCGCGACCGTTGACCGGGAAGTGCTGGCGCACCACGGAGGGCAGCTCTTCGGTCACATAGTCATACATGCGGTAGTGACGCTTCCAGGGCTCCTGGGTGGCGTTGACATAGAAGCCGGCGCCGGAGCCGAAGTCATAGCTGTCATGCTCACCGGGCAGGTCGGTGCCACGCGGGCTGGTGTCCGGACAGATGATCGCGATGCCGAGCTCGGCGGCAGCCCGGTGCGCGCCGGCCTTCTGCATGAAGTTCTCGTCGTTGCAGGTCAGTCCGGAGAGCCACCACAGCAGCGGCACCCGCTCGGTCTCGGCCTGGGGCGGCAGGTAGATGGCGAAGATCATCTCGCAATCCAGCGCCCGGGAGCGATGGCGGTAGCGCTTGTGCCAGCCGCCGAAACTCTTGTTGGCCGATACCAGCTCGAGGTTTTCGGTCATGGTCATGAATTCACTCTCCTTGTCGGCCGGGAACTTCCGGCCGCCGATCGACAGGGTGGCGCCCGATGCCTCAGCACCGGACGCCTATCAATCACCACGCGCGGTATCTGGCGCGTATCAATTAACTACGCGCGGGCTACGGGCGCGTACCAATCAGCTACACGCGGGCTACGGGCGCGTACCAATCAACCACGCGCGGCAACGGGCGCGTACCAATCAATAGTGCAGCACGGTGCGAATGCTCTCGCCCTTGTGCAGCAGATCGAAGGCCTCGTTGATCTTTTCGAACGGCATGTCGTGGGTGATGAAGTCGTCGATATTGATCTCGCCGTTCATGTACTGCTCCACGTAGCCCGGCAGCTCCGAGCGGCCCTTCACGCCGCCGAAGGCGGAGCCCTTCCAGACCCGGCCGGTCACCAGCTGGAACGGACGGGTGCTGATCTCCTCGCCGGCACCGGCCACGCCGATGATCACCGACTCGCCCCAGCCCTTGTGACAGCACTCCAGCGCCGAGCGCATGACGTTCACGTTGCCGATGCACTCGAAGGAGTAGTCGACGCCGCCATCGGTCATGTCGACGATCACCTCCTGGATACTGGAAGAGTGATCCTTGGGATTGACGAAGTCCGTGGCGCCGAACTGCTCGGCTAGCTTGAACTTCTCGGGGTTGACGTCGATGGCGATGATGCGGCTGGCCTTGGCCATTACTGCGCCCTGGATCACCGCCAGGCCGATGGCGCCCATGCCGAATACGGCAACGGTGGAGCCCGGCTCGACCTTGGCGGTATTCATCACCGCGCCGATACCGGTGGTCACGCCACAGCCCAGCAGGCAGATCTTGTCCAGCGGCGCCTCCTTGGAGACCACCGCCAGGGACACCTCGGGAACCACGGTATACTCACTGAAGGTGGAGCAGCCCATATAATGGTGCAGCGACTTGCCGTCCAGCGAGAAGCGTGACGTGCCATCGGGCATCAGGCCCTGGCCCTGGGTGGCGCGTACCGAGCTGCACAGGTTGGTCTTGCCGGAGAGACAGAACTTGCACTTGCCGCACTCGGCGGTATACAGCGGGATGACATGGTCCCCGGGGCGCACGCTGGTGACGCCCTCGCCCACCTCCTCGACGATACCGGCGCCCTCATGGCCCAGCACCGAGGGGAACAGACCCTCGGGGTCGGCACCCGAGAGGGTAAAGGCATCGGTGTGACAGACGCTGGTGGCGGCCATGCGCACCAGCACCTCACCGGCCTTGGGGCCCTCGACATCGATCTCGACCAGCTCCAGGGGCTTGCCCACTTCCAGGGCAACGGCGGCGCGTGATTTCATATTCGTTCTCCTCGCTTGGGAAAGTTCAGATACAGTCTAGGCTATAAACCGAACCGGTATAAACCGCACCAAAGGCATTACATTATTGCCACACAGCAACAATCTTGCATTCTTCAGGAGAGTCCATGCAGCGCTGGGATCGTATCGAAGCCTTCGTCGAGGTGGTGCGGCTGGGCACCTTTGCGGCGGCCGCGCGGGAGCTGTCGGTCTCCAACTCCCACGTCAGTCGGCTGGTCAGCCAGCTCGAGCAACAACTGGGCACCGCCCTGCTCTATCGCACCACGCGCCAGATCAACCTGACCGACGCCGGGGCGCTCTACTACCGCCACTGCCGCCATCTGTTCGACGGCTTTCGCGAGGCCGAGGCGGCGATCGATGACCTCCAGGACCGCCCCCAGGGGCGCCTCTCCCTGACCTCCGCCACCACCTTCGGCGAGCGCTTTCTCGCCCCGCTGGTCAACGACTTCCTGCTCGAACACCCCCAGCTGGAGGTGCGCATGCACTTCACCAACCGCCAGGTGGATATCATCGACGAGGGGTTCGATGTGGCGATCCGCATGGGCCGCCTGGAGGACTCGAGCCTGGTGGCCAGGCGACTGTGCGAACGCCGCGAGTATGTGGTCGGCGCCCCGACCTACTTCGAGCATATCTCCCAGCCCCATGCCCTGGCCGAGCTCTCCCGCCACCGCTGCCTGGTCGGCAGTCGTGACCAGTGGCGCTTCGTGGTGGATGGCGTGCGTCGCGAGGTACGCGTCAGTGGCTCGTGGCGAGCCAACTCGGGGCCTGCGCTGCTCGATGCCGCCCTTAAGGGACTGGGGCTGGCCCAGCTGCCCGACTACTACGTGGAGGAGCATCTGGCGAGCGGCGCCCTGATCTCGGTGCTCGACGCCTACCGCCACGACGACACGGCGGTCTGGGCGGTCTTCCCCCGCCACCGCCAGCGCTCGCCCAAGCTGCAGCGCTTTCTCGACCACCTGGTGGCCTACCTGCCGCAACGCCTGTCCAGCGCGCATTGAAAAGGCGCCCCGCGAGGCGCCGTAAGTCATCGTAATAGGTCATCGCAGGAACCGGGGTTCACTTGAAGTTCTTGCGCACCATCTTCTGGATCTCGCCGACGATGCCGCTGCGGAAGCTCAGCACACAGATCACGAAGATGGCGCCGAGGATCACGCTGACCCAGTTGCCGAGCGGCGACTGCGCCAGCTGGGTCTGCAGGCTGACCACCACGCCGGCACCCACCAGGGGGCCAAACAGCGTGCCCACACCGCCCAGCAGGGTCATCAGGATCACCTCGCCGGACATGTGCCAGTGGGCATCGGTCAGCGAGGCGAGCTGGAAGACCACGGTCTTGGTCGATCCCGCCAGGCCCGCCAGACCGGCGGAGAGCACGAAGGCCACCAGCTTGTAGGCATCGACGTTGTAACCGAGTGACACGGCACGGGGCTCGTTCTCGCGGATCGCCCGGAGCACCTGACCATAAGGCGAGTGCACGGCACGCTGGATGATCGCGAAGCCGATCAGGAACACCGCCAGCACGAAGTAGTACATGTTGAGGTTGCTCTCGAGGCTGATCACCCCGAACAGCTCGCCACGCGGCACTCCGTGCAGGCCATCCTCGCCGCCGGTGAAGGGCGCCTGGACGAAGAAGAAGAACATCATCTGCGCCAGCGCCAGCGTCACCATGGCGAAGTAGATGCCCTGCCGGCGGATCGCCAGGGCGCCGAACAGCGTGCCCAGCACCACGGCGGCGAAGGTACCGATCAGGATGCCAAGCTCCGGCGTCAGCCCCGGGTAGCTGGCCAGCATGATGCCGGTAAAGTAGCCACCGGTGGCCAGGAAGGCGGCGTGCCCGAAGGAGAGCAGGCCGGCATAGCCGAGCAGCAGGTTGAAGGCGCAGGCGAACAGCGCGAAACAGAGCACCTTCATCAGGAAGACCGGGTAGGCCACGAAGGGGGCCACCAGGGCGATGGCGACCAGCGCCAGGTACAGGAAGTTGCGACGCACCTTGGCCTTGCGGCGAAGTTTCATGGCAGGCGTCAGGGTCTGGGTTGCCGACATGGTGTCAAGCCTCCTTGCCGAAGAGTCCCGCGGGACGCAGCATAAGGACCACCACCATCACCACGAAGATCACGGTGTTGGCGGCCTCGGGATAGTAGACCTTGGTCAGGCCCTCGATCAGCCCCATGGCCAGGCCGGTGATGACGGCACCGATGATCGAGCCCATGCCACCGATCACCACCACGGCAAACACCACGATCAGCAGGCTCGAGCCCATGGTGGGCGAGACCGGATAGAGCGGTGCGGCCAGCACCCCGGCAAAGGCGGCGAGTGCCACGCCGAAGCCGTAGGTCAGGGTGATCAGCTGGGGGACGTTGACGCCGAAGGCCTGCATCAGGGCCGGATTCTCGGTACCGGCGCGCAGATAGGCCCCCAGGCGAGTCCGCTCGATGATGAACCAGGTCGCCAGGCAGACCGCAAGAGCGGCAACCAGCACCCAGCCACGATAGATGGGCAGGAACATGAAGCCCAGATTGACACCGCCCTCCAGGGCGGCGGGGGTGGGATAGCTGGACCCCGAGACCCCGAAGAAGTTGATCAGTGACCCCTCGAAGATCAGCGCCAGGCCGAAGGTCAGCAGCAGCCCGTAGAGGTGGTCGAGGTGAGCGATGCGGCGCAGGATGAAGCGCTCGATCAACATGCCCAGTCCGCCCACCACCAGTGGCACCACCAGCAGGGCCGCCCAGTAGTTGAGCCCCAGATACTGCAGCCCCAGCAGCGCCGTGAAGGCGCCGAGCATGTACATGGCACCGTGGGCGAAGTTGACGATCTTCAGCAGGCCGAAGATCACCGCCAGCCCGAGGCTGAGCAGGGCATAGAAGGCGCCGTTGATCAGGCCCAGCATCAGCTGGCCCATGAATACCATCAACGGCACACCGAAAATCATTGTCATGCGATGAACCTCCCCTCAGATGGCGGCGGCAGACGCCGCCGCCGGTTCTGCATCCGCTCAGTTGTTGACCAGATCACACTGGCTTTCGGAAAGCGGACGGAAGGCCTCTTCGGCGGGAATCGTGGAGAGGACCTCGTAGACATCCCACTCGTTCTCGGACTCCGCGGGGGTCTTCACCTGCGCCAGGTACATGTCGTGGACCATGCGCCCATCCTCACGGATGTAACCGTTGCGAGAGAAGAAGTCCTCCACGGGGCGCTCGGCCATGGCCGCCCGGATCTGCTCGGGATTGTCGGTACCCGCCTCGGCCACGGTCTCCAGGTAGTGCGCGGTGCTGGAGTAGATGCCGGCCTGGACCATGGTCGGGCGCTTGCCGGTCCGCTCGAAGTAGCGATCGGCCCACTCGCGCGCCTGTTCATCCATGTCCCAGTACCAGCCGGTGGTGAGCAGCAGGTTCTGGGTCGCCTCGAGGCCCATGGAGTGGACGTCGTTGAGGAAGATCAGCAGACCGGCGAGCTGCTGGCCGGACTGGGTCAGGCCGAACTGGCTGGCGGTGGTGATGGCATTGACGGTGTCGGCGCCGGCATTGGCCAGACCGACGATCTTGGCACCGGAGCCCTGGGCCTGGAGGATATAGGAGGAGAAGTCGCTGGTGGGGAAGGGATGGCGCACCCCGCCGACGATCTCACCGCCATTCTCCTCCACCACCCTGGTCACGTCGTCCTCCAGGGCATGACCGAAGGCGTAGTCGGCGGTGAGCATGAACCAACTGTCGCCACCCTGCTCCACCACCGCCTTGGCGGTCCCGTTGGCGAGCGGGTAGGTGTCATAGACCCAGTGAATATGGTTGGGGGTGCAGTGCTCGTTGGTAATGCTGGACGCGGCGGAACCGGAGACGATACCCAGGCCGTCGTTCTCCTCGATCACCTTGGTGGCGGCAATGGAAACCGAGGAGGCCACCAGCCCCGCCACCAGGTCGACATTCTTCGTGTCGAACCACTCGCGCACCGTGTTGGCGCCGACATCGGCGCTGTTGCGGTCGTCGGCACTGAACACCTCGATGGGCACGCCATTGACCTCGCCGCCGAAGTCCTCGACGGCCATCTTCAGGGCCTCGAGGCCACCCGGGCCGGCGAGATCACGATAGGTGCCGGACATGTCGGCGAGATAGCCGATGCGCACGGCATCGTCGCTCATGCTGGCCTGGGCACCGGTCGCCATCAGGGTCGCGGCGGCTAGGGCTACGCTGGAGGCGAGAATCTTGCGATTGAAGGTCATGGTTGACTCCGTGGCCCACGCGGGGCGGTTTGTTGTTGTCGATACGGTTGACGCTAGGAAAACTGCCGGACGGCCAACACGCCGTCACACGCCCAGCAGGCTGTTGAGGTGATCGCGACGCGAGGGCAGCTCGGCGGCGGTGATCTCCTCGATGATACGGCCGTGCTCCATCACGAAGTGACGGTCGGCCAGGGGCGCGGCGAAGCGGAAGTTCTGCTCCACCAGCACGATGGTCATGCCGCGCTCCTTGAGCTTGATCAGCACCTCGCCGAGCGCCTGGACGATGACCGGTGCCAGGCCCTCGGTGATCTCGTCGAGCAGCAGCAGTCGCGCCCCGGTGCGCAGGATTCGCGCCATGGCCAGCATCTGCTGCTCACCCCCGGAGAGCCGGGTGCCCTGGCTACGCCGACGCTCATAGAGGTTGGGGAACATCGTGTAGATCTCGTCGATGGACATGCCTCCCGAACGCACCGTCGGTGGCAGCAGCAGGTTCTCCTCGACGTCGAGGCTTGCGAAGATCCCGCGCTCCTCGGGGCAGTAACCGATCCCCAGCCGCGGGATATGATGGGACTTCATGCCCAGCGCCTCGTTGCCATTGATCATGATCGAGCCGGTGCGTCGACCCACCATGTTCATGATCGCCTTGAGGGTGGTGCTGCGACCGGCGCCATTGCGCCCCAGCAGGGTCACCAGCTCACCGCGCTTCACATCGAAGTCGACGCCGTGGAGGATGTGCGACTCGCCGTAGAAGGCGTGCAGATCACTGACCCGCAGCATCTCGGCGCCCTCCAGGTCCTGGTACTGGTGCACCGGATCCTGTACCGCTTCGGCTGACTGGCTCATGCGCTGGCCTCCTCTGCCGCCGCCTCGCTGCCCATGTAGGCCTCGCGCACCTGGGGATTGCGCGACACCTCCTGATAGTCGCCCTCGGCCAGCACGGCGCCACGGGCCAGCACGGTGATGCGGTCGCACAGGCGGCTGACCACGCTAAGGTTATGCTCCACCATCAGCACGGTGCGCCCCGCCGAGACCCGCCGAATCAGCTCGACGATGCGGTCGACGTCCTCGGCCCCCATGCCTTGGGTCGGCTCGTCGAGCAGCATCATCGTCGGCTCGAGGGCCAGGGTGGTGGCGACCTCCAGGGCGCGCTTGCGGCCATAGGGCATCTCTACGGTCAGCACATCGGCATACTCGGCCAGGCCGACCTCATCGAGCAGCTCCATGGCACGGTCGTTGAGATGATCGAGGCTGCGCTCGGATTTCCAGAAGTGAAAGGAGGTGCCCAGCTTGCGCTGAAGGGCCACCCGCACGTTCTCCAGGGCGGTCATATGGCCGAACACCGCGGAGATCTGGAAGGAGCGCACCAGCCCGAGACGGGCGATCTCGTTGGCCTTCATCCGCGTGATGGGCTTGCCGCGATAGAGAATCTCGCCGCGGGTCGGCGGCAGAAACTTGGTGAGCAGATTGAAGACGGTGGTCTTGCCGGCCCCGTTGGGGCCGATCAGGGCGTGGATGTGCCCTTCCTGGACCTTGAGGTTGACGTCGTCCACGGCGGTGAAGCCGCGAAACTCCTTGGTCAACCCGCGAGTTTCCAGTATGAACTCCTGGGTCATGTGCCTTCCTCTTGGGGTCGCGACGCGACCCGCCGTGGTACTGTTATCGTTGTTGCCAGGCTTTACGTTAACGTAAGCTAGAGGATGTGTTACCGCTCGGCAATAGGCTCGGCATAAAAACGCGACTAATGGTGTAGGCCCCTGAAATTCAATAGTTTGCAAACAAGTCGCCGGCGAAGTTAGCTCCCCCTCGGCGGACCGGGTAAGATGTCCTTCAACGTTACCCTCAGACACGAATTCCGCCATGCCACATAAGTCTCTGCCTCCCCCCTCCTGGCCCATCAGCTTCCGCGCCACCTGCCTGCGTGCGACACTCTATATCCTGCTGGTGGCGGGTATCGCCCAGGGGGTCTTCTATGAGTCCCTCTATCTTCCCGATGCACGCTTCTCCGAACGTGGCTTCACCGAGCTGGCCCAGTCCGCCCTGCTGGCCGCCGCTGCCGGCCTGCTGCTCTATAGCCACCTGGTGATCCGCACCCTGCCCTACATCAGCCTGCTGATGTTCGGGTTTCTGTTTGCCTCGCTGATCCGCGAGCAGGACGCCCTGCTCGACACCTACCTCTTCGATGGTGCCTGGCAGCTGCTGGTCGGCCTCACCGTGCTGCCGATCCTGTTCGTAGTCATCCGCAAGCGACAGCGCTTCCTGGCCGAGTTCGCCGCCTATGCCAACAGCTTCTCCTTCGGACTCTTCGCGGCGGGCTTCCTGACCACCTATGTCTTCTCGCGGCTCTACGGACGTGGCGACTTCTGGCAGGCGATCCTGCAGGAGAGCTATGTTCGCGACTTCAAGAGCGCCGCCGAGGAGGTCGTGGAGCTGTTTGGCTATGCCGTGCTGCTGATCGCAGTCATCGAGCTGGTCCTGCTCGCCCGTCGCTGGGCCCTGGCACGACAGCACGGCTGAGCTCGGCTCGCCGGGCACGCCCACAAGAGGGCCCTGACAGCCAGGCAGGGGCAAGCAAGCCCCCAACAACAAGCCCCAACAAGAAGGCCCCACCGCTCGTTGAGCGGTGGGGCCTTCTGCATGCATGGACGGCGCACTCGGCGCCCGGCGTTACTCGTCCAGGAAGGAGCGCAGCGGCTCCGAGCGGCTGGGGTGACGCAGCTTGCGCAGCGCCTTGGCCTCGATCTGGCGAATCCGCTCGCGGGTGACATCGAACTGCTTGCCGACCTCCTCGAGGGTATGGTCGGTGTTCATGTCGATGCCGAAACGCATGCGCAGCACCTTGGCCTCGCGCGCGGTAAGCCCGCCGAGCACGTTGCGTGTCGCCTCGATCAGCCCCTCACCGGTGGCGGAGTCGATGGGCAGCACCATGGAGCTGTCCTCGATGAAGTCGCCCAGGTGCGAGTCGTCATCGTCACCGATCGGCGTCTCCATGGAGATCGGCTCCTTGGCGATCTTGAGCACCTTGCGCACCTTGTCCTCAGGCATCTCGAGACGCTCGCCCAGCTCCTCGGGGGTCGGCTCACGCCCCATCTCCTGAAGCATCTGCCGGGAGACCCGGTTGAGCTTGTTGATGGTCTCGATCATATGCACCGGGATACGGATGGTGCGTGCCTGGTCGGCGATGGAGCGGGTGATCGCCTGGCGGATCCACCAGGTGGCGTAGGTGGAGAACTTGTAACCGCGACGATACTCGAACTTGTCCACCGCCTTCATCAGGCCGATATTGCCCTCCTGGATCAGGTCCAGGAACTGCAGGCCGCGATTGGTGTACTTCTTGGCAATGGAGATCACCAGGCGCAGGTTGGCCTCGACCATCTCCTTCTTGGCGCGGCGCGCCTTGGCCTCACCGATGGAGAGACGACGGTTGACCTCCTTGATCTCCTGCACCTGCAGGCAGACCATCGCCTCCTCGAAGGCGATCTTGCGCTGGGCGCGCTGAATATCCCCGCTCAGCGGCTTCAGGCGTTCGGCATACTTGGGGTGCTCGGCGGAGAAGGCCTCCAGCCACTCGGGGTCGGACTCGTTGCCCGGAAAGGCCTTGATAAAGGTCTTGCGCGGAATGCGTGCCTTCTTGACACACAGCTGCATGATCGCCTTTTCCTGGGCGCGCACCTGCTCGACACTGATCCGCACCTGGTTGACCAGACGCTCGAAATGCTTGGGCACCAGCTTGATCGGCGAGAACAGCTCGGCCAGACGCGCCAGGGCATCCTGGGCCGCCTTGGAGTTGCGCCCCTCGGCCTCGATGGCGGCCTTGACGGCGGCGTTCTTCTCGCGGATCTGCTCGAAGCGGGCGCGTGACTCTTCGGGGTCGGGGCCGCCGACACTCTCCTCCTCGGCCTCCTCGTCCTCGTCATCTTCGCCGCCGACACGAGGCTCCTCTTCGGGCACCTCCGCCTCGGCTACCCCGGGGATGCCCTCGTCGGGATCGATGAAGCCGGAAAAGAGGTCGGAGAGGCGACCCGGCGCTTCCTCGTCCTGGGTGGCGTCGTAGGCCTCGAGAATGGAGTCCACCGCGCCAGGCAGGTAGGCCAGCGCCGACATGACCTCGCGGGTGCCCTCCTCGATGCGCTTGGCGATCTCGATCTCACCCTCGCGGGTCAGCAGCTCCACCGTCCCCATCTCGCGCATGTACATGCGCACGGGATCGGTGGTGCGACCCACGTCGCTCTCCACCGCCGCCAGGGCCGCCACGGCTTCTTCGGCCGCCGACTCGTCGGTGGAGTGGTCCGACATCATCAGGGTATCTTCATCGGGGGCTACCTCGACGACGCTGATGCCCATGTCGTTGATCATGCCGATGATATCTTCCACCTGATCCGGGTCGGCGATATCCTCGGGAAGGTGGTCGTTGACCTCGGCATAGGTCAGGTAGCCCTGTTCCTTGCCGCGCGCGATCAACTCCTTCAGACGCGACTGTTGCTGCGCATTTCCAGCCATAGAAACCCTATCTCGACGAAGAAGAATGAAACACCTGAAGCGCTGGGTGGAGAAAACTCACAAAGCCGAACAGTATAGCGGCAGAAAGCACCTTTCTGCCAGTTCAATCTATTTGCGCGGTTACTCAGGTGTGTTAGGTTGTCAGGTTACGCCGGTGCCGAGCGCTCTCTCCTATGTGGGGATGTTAGGAGAGAAATCAACCGTACGGCCAGTCCGGAGTGTCTACAGAATGTCTTTTTGACCTTCCGGTCAGCGGTGCAGTTCGGTGATCAACGCCATCAGGCGCTGCCTCTCCTCCCGTGACAGCCGCTCCCCCGCCTTCTCCCTGGCCAGCAGTGCGTCGAACTCCTCCTGAGGCGAACGCCTGCGCCGATGCCTTCGAAAGTGCCCCACCAGGCCCTCCAGCTCGGCACCTCGCGCCGCCTTCGGAATCAGCAGCTCGCGCCGCGCCAGCGCCGCCAGACGCTCCCCCTCGGGGCTGCCATGAAAGTGCGCCAGCAGCACCTGGGGACTGCGGTAGCCACCCGCCCTCAGCAGGCGAATCACCTCGCGGCACAGCAGGCCGTCCGGCTCCTCATCGGGGCACCAGTCATCCTCGGCGGGCAGCTGCACGACCAGCTCCGGCTCGTGCAGCAGCAGCTGCAGGGCCCGCGCGACAAGGCTCAAGGCGCCGCCGGAGCGCTGCGGGAAGGGGCCCCCTCCCTGCTCCCGAGGAGGCGGTGACGCCGGGGTGCCGCCTGCCTCCATGGCCGGCGGCGACTCACCGCCACGCGCCTCACGGCCCGCGATGGCCTCATCCCTTGCCAGCAGGGCCGAGAAGTTCGCCGCCTCGACCCCGGTGCGACGCGACAGCTCGGTCAGCATCAGCGACTTGAGCACGCCCTCCGGCAGCCGTCCGATCGCCTTCAACACCTGGCTGGCGTACCGCTCGCGCTCCTCGATATGCGCCAGGTCGCGCCCCGCCGCCGCCTGATCGAAGAGGAACTCCGACAATGGGCTGGCGCAGGTGATGCGGTCCTGGAAGGCCTCGGCGCCCTCCCGGCGCACCAGGGTGTCCGGATCCTCCTCCTCGGGCAGGAACAGAAAGCGCGCCTGGCGCCCGTCGATCATCAGCGGCAGCGCCGTCTCCAGCGCGCGCGTGGCCGCCTGGCGCCCGGCTCGGTCGCCGTCGAAGCAGAACACCACCTCGTTGACCATCCGGAACAGGCGGCCGAGATGCTCCTCGCTGGTGGAGGTGCCCAGGGTGGCGACCGCATTGCGGATGCCGAACTGCGCCAGGGCCACCACGTCCATGTAGCCCTCGACGATCACCACCCGCTCCAGGCGGTGATCGGCCTGGCGCGCCTCGTAGAGGCCATACAGCTCGCGCCCCTTGTGGAACACCGGCGTCTCCGGCGAGTTGAGGTACTTGGGCTTGGCATCGCCCAGCACCCGGCCTCCGAAGCCGATGGTGCGCCCCTTGATATCCCGGATCGGAAACATGACCCGGTCGCGGAAACGATCGTAGGTGCGACCACTCTCCTCGCGATGCACCAGCAGGCCATACTCCACCTGCACCGGCTCGCCGATGCCGCGCTCACCCAGGTGCCGCTTGAGGCCTTCCCAGCCATCCGGCGCATAGCCGACACCGAAGGTCTCGAGCACCTCCGGCGCCAGGCCGCGACGCTCCAGGTAGTCCCGGGCGCCCTGCCCCTCGGGCATCTTCAGGCGCTCGCGAAAATAGGCGGCCGAGAGCTCCAGCAGGTTGACCCCCTCCTTGCGCTTGCGCTCTCGTGCCTGGGCACGGGGGTCATCGGCGCCCTCGCGGGGCACGTCCATGCCCAGCCGCCCGGCCAGCTGCTCCACCGCCTCGGGGAAGCGCAGCTTGTCGTACTCCATCAGGAAGCGCAGGGCATTGCCGTGGGCGCCACAGCCGAAGCAGTGATAGAACTGCTTGTCGGCACTCACGGTGAATGACGGCGTCTTTTCCTGATGGAAGGGGCACAGGCCCGAGTAGTTGCGTCCGGCCTTCTTGAGCTTGACCCGCTCGCCCACCACCTCGACCACGTCGACGCGAGCCAGCAGGTCATCGATGAAGCGCTGGGGAATCTGTCCGGCCATGAAGTCGAATCACCTCGACGACTGCGGTGTGATCACCCTGGGTCGACGGCAGTCACCATCGACCCGGAAAAAACAAGCGGCCACCGGATGGCGGCCGCTTGGCGTCCTCCTGAGACCGCCCGACCCTAGGGCCCGACGTCTCCAGTACGGATCAATAGAGCCGTTCGAAGCGCTTGCGCTCACGCTGGAGCTTCTTGGCGTGACGCTTGACGGCAGCCGCCGCCTTGCGCTTGCGCTCCGCGGTCGGCTTCTCGTAGTGCTCGCGACGACGCACCTCGGAGAGAACACCGGCTTTTTCGCAGGAACGCTTGAAGCGACGCAGCGCGACGTCAAACGGCTCGTTATCACGTACTTTAACAGAAGGCATTAAGCACTCACCTACCTTAGGTAACTAGAGTTCGGTTAGTACGCACACCCCTGTGGGTGGCACGTTTCGCGAAGAACAAACGCCCGGAACGCCTGAGCGCGCCGGAAAACGAGGGGTTCGATCGCGGTTTTCGCCACCTGGGTGCACGACCCAGTCTTGCAGCGCACGACATTCTAGACCCCACACCGGGTTCTTGCAAATGCTTTCCGTGCCCATAACGCGTAGAATGGCGGCCTTTTCCGAGTAAACGAGCCGACACCATGCGCGTACTGGGCATCGAGACCTCCTGCGACGAAACCGGCGTCGCCCTCTTCGACACCGAGCGCGGCCTGCTGGCCGACGCCCTCTACAGCCAGATCGCCATGCACGCCGAATATGGCGGCGTGGTACCCGAGCTCGCCTCTCGAGACCACACGCGCCGCCTGCTGCCGCTGATCCAGCAGGTGCTCGACGAGGCGGGCCTGGCCCGTCAGGACCTCGACGCCATCGCCTATACCGCGGGCCCCGGCCTGGTGGGGGCGCTGATGGTGGGGGCCGCCACCGCCCACGGCATGGCCAGGGCGCTGAACATTCCGGTGCTCGGCGTCCACCATATGGAGGGGCACCTGCTGGCCCCCATGCTGGAGGAGGACCGCCCCGCGTTCCCCTTCGCGGCCCTGTTGGTCTCGGGCGGCCATACCCAGCTGGTCGAGGTGCGCGGACTGGGCGACTACAGCCTGCTCGGCGAGTCCGTGGACGATGCCGCCGGCGAGGCCTTCGACAAGGCCGCCAAGATGCTGGGCCTGGCCTACCCCGGTGGCCCTCAGGTGGCACGCCTGGCCGAGCGGGGCGACCCCGGCCGCCTGCGCTTCCCACGGCCGATGACCGACCGTCCGGGGCTCGACTTCAGCTTCTCGGGCCTCAAGACCCATACGCTCACCGCCATTCGCAGGCTCGAGGCGGCCGGCGAGCTCGACGAGCAGGCCCGCGCCGATGTGGCGCGCGCCTTCGAGGAGGCGGTGGTCGACACCCTGGTCATCAAGTGTCGCCGCGCCCTGGACCAGACCGGCCTCAAGCGGCTGGTGGTGGCCGGCGGCGTCAGCGCCAATACGCGGCTGCGTGAACGCCTGGAGCGCGAGTGTGAAAAACGCGACGCTCGCGCCTTCTATCCCCGCGGACGCTTCTGCACCGACAACGGGGCGATGATCGCGTATGTGGGCGCCCAGCGCCTGCTGGCGGGCGAACACGACGAACCTGGCGCGATGCAGGCCGTGCCGCGCTGGCCGATGGATTCCCTGAACAAGCCGTAAGCCGATTAGAGAGGCGGCTCATCGCCGCGGCCGAGGCGCTGGATATTGAGAAGATGGCGGCCCAGCACCAGCAGGGTGAAGGCGATCACCACGCCCACATAGTCCGGCGCCAGCCACAGGCTGGCCAGAGGGGCGGCGGCGGCACTGGCCAGCGACGCTACCGCGGCGGTACGCACCCGCCAGGCGAGCAGCCCCCATAACGTGGCACACACCAGCGCCACTCCCGGGGTCAGCACCAGCATCACACCAAAGGCGCTGGCCACCGCCTTGCCGCCGCGCAGGCGATGCCAGGCCGGGTAGCTGTGGCCCAGCAGCACGGCGAGGCCCACCACCCCCTGGGCCCAGGGCGGCAACCCCAGCAGGATCGCCCCCACCAGTACCGGCATGCCCTTGACGGCATCCACCAGCAGGGTCGCCAGTGCCAGCCAGCGCCCATACAGGCGCAGCACATTGGAGAAGCCCGGATTGAAGGAGCCCGCCAGGCGCGGGTCGCCCACGCCCGCCAGCCGGCAGACGGTAAGCGCGCCGAGCCAGCTGCCGCTGAGGTAGCCCAGCACCACCAGCGGCAATAGCGAGATCAGTGGCGCCTCCACGGCCGCCCCTCCTGCAACGGGAACTCGGCCATTCTGACAGTCCCGCCCCGGACTGCCCAGCGACCGAGGTATTCCACACGGCGCGGCTCGCGTACAATCTCACCCCACTCCCCCTGCACCCGCCCGGAAGCCACCATGGATCTAGTGCTGATAGAGTCCCTCGCCGTCGACACCGTGATCGGCGTCTACGACTGGGAACGCAACATCACCCAGCGCCTGGTACTCGACCTCGAGCTGGCCACCGATATTCGTCCCGCCGCGGCGGACGACGATATCGCCCAGACCCTCGACTACGCCGCCATCAGCGAGCGCATCCAGGCCTTCGCTGCCGCCCACGACTTCGCCCTGGTGGAGACCTTCGCCGAGCGGCTGGCGGCGACACTGCGCGAGGAGTTCGGCATCGCCTGGCTGCGCCTGGTCGTGCGCAAGCCCGGCGCCGTGGCGGCCGCCGCCGCGGTGGGCGTCAGCATCGAGCGCGGCGTGCGCCCGGGAGTGTCGTGATGGCGCTGGTCACGGTCAGCATCGGCAGCAATATCGAGCGCGACCACCATGTGCGCGTCTGCCTGGACGCCCTGGCGGCCTCCTTCGAGAACCTGCGTGTCTCGCGGGTGTTCGAGAGTGAACCGGTAGGCTTCGAGGATGGGCGAAACTTCTACAACCTGGTGGCGGCCTTCGAAAGCGACGCCTCGGTTGCAGAGCTGCAGGCCTGGTGCAAGCGCCTGGAGTTCGCCAATGGCCGGCGCGAGGAGAGCCCCAAGTTCAGCCCCCGCACGCTGGATGTGGATCTGCTCACCGTGGGCGAGCTAAGCGGCGAACACGGCGGGGTCAGCCTGCCACGAGGCGAGATCACCCACCACGCCTTCGTCCTGCAGCCCCTGGCCGAGCTGCTTCCCGAGGAGCGGCATCCCGTGAGCCAGGAGACCTACGCCTCCCTCTGGCACCGCTTCGACGCGGGTGACCAGCGGCTCTGGCCGGTATCCTTCACCTGGGCCGGGCGCAGGGTATCGAGCCCGGACCGTGCGACCGACTAGGCTTTGGTCGGGTAGACCGGGCGATTGCTCGTCCCGGCCCCCCACAGATCCGGACGTGCGCAATTAACGCATCCGGCTCCTCAATCATCAGATTCGCTAAAAGGACCATCGGTGCACTACCCTTGCACGCGGCAAAGGAAGGCGAGCCAGCAGTTGACCTGCCTTCTCCCAAGTAATCCGCCCTTTCTGGGAGCGTCGACTCAACCACTTTATCCAATACCAGATTACCCGGAACCGGAATACCTGAAGCGCTCTGCCATTGTTGCAGATGCCGTAATAAGCAAAGTGCCCTTGGACCTTCCGACATAGATGGCGATGCTGGACTTGAAGCGGCAGGTGCCGATTCGCTCGGCACCAGAGCGAAATTTTCCTCAGTGACCTTTTGAAGCGGTCCTTAGCCGTTTTCTGTTTGATGATCCAGCGACCACGCCGGGATTTTCCCCAGTAGTGGGTAAAGCCCAAGAAGTCGAAGGTCTCGGCACGTAGCTCGCGGTGTGGTCGAAATCGCACCAGTCGGGTCTTGGTCGGGTGCAGGGTGAGCCCGAAGCGCGCGAAGCGCTTGGGCAACACCTCCAGCACCTTGCGAGCATCGGCCTCGTTGCTGAATGCGAGCACGGCATCGTCAGCGAAGCGCACCGAGAATGCTCGTCCACGCAGGCGTGGCTTGACGTCTTTCTCAAACCACTCATCCAGCACATGGTGAAGGTAAACGTTCGCCAACAACGGGGAAATGACCCCGCCTTGAGGGCTTCCTACCTCACCTTTCTGCCACTGCCCGGCGTCCAACACCCCGGCCTTGAGCCACTTGCCGATCAGGCGGAGGATGACACCGTCCTTCACTCGTTGCTGCAGAAACTCACGCAGGTGCTGATGGTCGATCGTGTCGAAGAAGGCTTGGATGTCCAGGTCAATGACCCAGCCACCCCCCATCGAAGACAAGCCATCCCATACCGTCTTGATCGCCTGGTGCGCCGAGCGCCCTGGCCGGAAGCCATACGAGCCGTCCAGAAAGTCGTGCTCGTAGAGGGGCTCCAGCAGGGCCACCACGGCACGTTGCAGGACCTTGTCTTCGAAGGTGGGGATGCCGATCGGCCGTGTGGTGCGCCCATCTCCCTTGGGAATATGGACTCGCCTCACCGGCGGCGCCCGGTAGCGACCGCTCTTGGCCTCCTCCAGCAGACGTTGGATATTGGCCTCGAAGTCGCGCACGAAGTCGTCCGCCGTCTGGCCATCGATCCCGACGGCGCCGTCTCGGCGCGTCATCAGGTAGGCCGTCCTCAGCCACTGGGCATCGATGTTGTGCGCCAGTGACGTGAAGGCACGCTGCGGGAAGCGCCCTGCCAGCGCAGCTATCCGCAATTGTTTCGTGTACATGACACCAGGTTCCTGTGCACCTGTCATGTTTCCCTCTCGCGGTTCTGATGATTGGCCGCCCCTTCCCTCCAGCGGGTCCCGTCGAGCCGGTTCCCCGCTTTCTTAGGTACTATGAGCGACTCCGACTCCCGCCTCTCCTTTCGGCCGGCTCCTTGTCGTCGCGTGGCCGTACCCCCTGAGTGCCTGTAATTCGCTTCCAGTACCGTCAGGCACGACAGCACTGAACCAGGAGCTTTCGCAGCAGGCAGCCCCTCACCTGTGCCATTACCCTTCAGGGGAGAAAGGCGGGCCTCCCAGGTTCCTGGGAAACCCCTATGTGGACATGCCCTGCTCTCCGACCCCGGCGACCCTCCCCGCCAAGCCATACAACGGGTTCGTGTTGCCTTCCACTTTCAGAAGAGTGTCGGCGATCGCGACCATGACTATTTCGGGGCTCAATCACACGGCCTGCCCACTCGCTATCTACGCTTCACAGCAGCGATTGCTCGAAGCTGCGCAAGACTCGCTACCGGCTGGTGGCTAACCTTGGCCGGATGGGACTTTCACCCACTGGGTTTCACTACGCCCTTTTCACCTCCTTTGGCTGGTGTCCTGGGCGACCAGGCTTCTCCTGGCGCACTCTGAAAAGTCGGCGAGCGAAGGTTAGACAAGGCAAAAATCGGCGAAAAGACGGAGTTTACGGAGTGTAAATGAGTACTTTGAGTCGATTTTTAACGTTGTATAGCCGAGCGCAGCCAGTTTTCGGACAGAGTCTAGCCCGCCGGCCGGCGGCGAGCTCACCCACTGCCCAGGGCGGCATCGATCACCTCACGGCGTCGACGGGCTAGCTCCAGGCCCAGCTCGCGGCCCTTGAAGCCCTCCTCCACCAGCGCCTTCGGCAGCACCTGGGCGGCCAGCCGCCAGCCCAGGGCCAGCTCCTCGGCCAGCACCGGCGCCTCCAGGCTTACCAGGCTGATCAACGGCATCACCCGTTCGCCACGTCGCCAGGCATCGATGCGATCCAGCCAGGCGAGGATCTCGTCACCCGTCGCAGGCTCCTGACGCGACGCCGCGACCAGCGCCCGAGTCTGCGCCACCTGGCGAGCCAGGTCGGCAAAGGCCCTGGGCTGTCGCAGGCGTTCGGCCAACTCGGCTCGCTCCGCCTCGCCCAGATGCTCCACCAGGCGCGCCCAGCGCCAACGGGCCAGCGCCTCACCCTCCCCCTCCTCGGGTAGGCGATGCAGTCGGCCCAGTGCCGCGTCCAGCGCTTCGCGGTCGGTCACCAGCGCCGGCATCAGCTCCGCCAGGGCACCGCACTCATCGAGTGCCTGGAAGTAGACCTCGGGCCAGGGCTCGGCCAGCGCCTTCTCGGTCTCGACCCACACCCGCTCGGCCACCAGATGGCCGAGCTCTCCGCTCTGCACCAGTTGGCGCATCAGCTCCCGAGTCTCCTCGGCGATGGTGAAGCCGAGGCCCGCATAGCGGGCCAGGAAGCGCGCGGTACGCAACACCCGCAGCGGATCCTCCACGAAGGCCGGCGAGACATGGCGCAACACCCGCGCCTCCAGGTCGGCGAGGCCGGCATAGGGGTCCACCAGCTCCCCCTCCAGGGTCTCGGCCATGGCGTTGATGGTCAGGTCGCGGCGCGCCAGGTCCTCCTCCAGGGTCACCTCGGGGCTGGCGTGCACCTCGAAGCCGGTATAGCCATGGCCGGCCTTGCGCTCGGTGCGCGCCAGGGCGTACTCCTCGTGGGTTCGGGGATGGAGAAAGACCGGAAAGTCACGTCCCACGGGCCTGAAACCGCGCCGACGCAGGGCCTCCGGGGTGGCCCCGACCACCACCCAGTCGGTATCGGTGACCGGCCAGCCGAGGCGGGCATCGCGCACCGCCCCACCCACCCGATAGACCCTTAGCCCTGCCACGGCCGGATCACACGACCGCGCCACGCTCAGGCCTCCACTCGATCGGGATGACGCAGCTGCCAGTCGGTAAAGCCGCCATCGAGACTGTAGACCTCGGCAAAGCCCTGGCCGGCCAGCCAGGCCGCCGCCTGCTGGCTGGAGTGGCCGTGGTAACAGACCACCACCACCGGCCGCTCCGTGGGCGTCGCCTCGACGAACTCGCCTACCGACTCGTTGTCGAGCCGGCGACTGCCGGGAATATGGCCCTGGGCGAAGCTCAGGGCGTCGCGGATATCCACCAGCGCCGTCTCCCGGCCCTCATCGAGCCAGGCCTTGAGAGTGGGGGTATCGAGATGCTGGAAGCTCATGGCGCGCCTCATGTCGGGGTTGTGAGCGGTTCAGGATAAACGGCTTGTGAGGGGGTCAGGATAGAAACGGTGCCGCCGCGCTTATCGCCGCCGGCTGGGCACGCTGATGCGCTCGCCGCGTTCGAGGTCCAGGGCCGTCAGGGAGCCACCCCATACGCAGCCGGTGTCCAGCGCGCAGGCATTGACACGGCTGCCCGGTGTCTCGCCCTGGAGCGCCGCCCAGTGACCGAAGACGAGGCGAGTGTCGTCGCCACGCGGATAGCGGAACCAGGGAGCGAAGCCCGCCGGGGCACTGTCGAGCCCCTCCTTGGCGGCGAAGTCCAGCCGACCCTCGGCATCGATGAAGCGCATGCGGGTGAGCACGTTGACGATGGCACGCAGGCGATCGATGCCCTCGAGATCATCGCGCCAGCGATCCGGCGCATTGCCATACATGCGCTCGAGAAAGCCCCCGGCCCGTTCACCGGTGAGCATCGCCTCCACCTCGGCGGCGAGCCTCTCGGCCTGGTCCGGCGACCACCGGGGCAGCAGGCCAGCATGGGTCATCAGGGTATCCTCACCGCCCAGCGTCTCGCGCACCAGCAGCGGGCGAGACTGAAGCCAGTCGAGCAGTCGCTCGCGATCCGGGGCGGCGAGGATGGCGTCGAGGGTGTCCTTGCGATTGAGCGTGGCGCCCCCCCGAGCCACCGCCAGCAGATGGAGGTCATGATTGCCGAGCACCGTCAGGGCGGCGTCCCCCAGGGCATCGACCTCGCGCAGGCAGGCCAGTGACCCCGGGCCCCGGTTGACCAGATCGCCGGCCAGCCACAGCCGGTCGCGACGCGGATCGAAGTCGAGGGTCTCGAGCAGCTCGACGAACTCTGCGTGACATCCCTGAAGGTCGCCGATGGCATAGGTCGTCATGGACGCTCCCTGTTGATGATTCGGATGCAGCTTGTGGCTCGGCTGCCGCGAACTCAGTGGACCTGGTTGGGACCGGCCAGCCGGAAGGCGGCGATGGGCACCTCGAAGGGGCGCTGGGTGGCGGTATCGACGCAGGTGTACTCGCCCTGCATCACCCCCACCGGTCCATCGAGGATGGCGCGACTGGTATAGCGAAAGTGCTGGCCGGGGGCGATCATCGGCTGTTGCCCCACCACCCCCTTGCCTCGCACGTCCTGGACCTTGCCGCTGCCCTGGGTGATCGTCCAGTGTCGTGCCATCAGCTGGATGCTATGACGCGAGGCGTTGTGCACCGTCACGGTGTAGCTGAACACATAGCGCCCCTCCTCGGGAGCGGACTCCTCGGGGCGAAACTCCGGCTGGACCTCGACGCTGACGGCCACCCCCTCGGTCATCACGGGCTCATCGCCTGAGGCTCGATCGCTCATGGGCGCGCCTCCCCGGTGGCCTGGGTCAGGTAATCGGCAATCGACACGAACTCCTCCACGCTCAGGGTCTGGGGGCGCCTCCCGGGATCGATCCCCAGCGCCTCGAGTTCGTCGGCGGTGATGCGGCCCTTGAGGTTGTTGCGCAGGGTCTTGCGACGCTGGCCGAAGGCCTCCTTGACGATCGTGGCCAGCAGCGCTTCATCGCGGGCCGGGTGGGGCAACTCGGCATGGGGCGTCAACCGCACGATGGCGGAATCCACCTTGGGCCGCGGCACGAAGGCTTCCGGCGGGACCACGAACAGTGACTCCACCCGACAGCGATACTGGGCCATCACCGAGAGCCGCCCCCAGTCGGCACCGCCTGGCTCGGCGGCGAGGCGCTCCACCACTTCCTTCTGCAGCATGAAGTGCATGTCGGCGACGGCATCGCCGGCCTGGAGCAGGTGGGCAATCAGCGGGGTCGAGATATTGTAGGGCAGATTGCCGACCACCCGCAGCGGCTCGCCCTCACCGCGCAGGGCGCGAAAATCGACCTTGAGGGCGTCGCCCTCATGGATCACGAAGTCGGGATAGTTGAAGAACTGAACGCGCAAGCCGGGAATCAGGTCGCGGTCGAGCTCGATCACCTCCAGGCGTCCGTCGGCGGCCTCCAGCAACGGCTCGGTGAGCGCCCCCTGGCCGGGGCCGATCTCCACGATGCGCTGGCCGGGGCGTGGCCCGATGGCCCGCACGATGCGCGAGATGATGCCTCGGTCGCGCAGAAAGTTCTGTCCGAAGCGCTTGCGGGCCTGATGAACCGGGGGGCGAGATGCCATTCAGGAGTGTCCTTCTATCACTAAATAGTCCAAGTATCGCAGTGCCGCTTTCTCGGGGCTGACCCGGCGACAGGCCCTTCGCGGAGGCGCTGTGAATACCTCCCTGTACGCTACCGATTCCTTCCCTGGAATCGGACCTCCGCTTCGACCTGTCCCCGTCGCCCCTCGAGCGCCACTCGCGTTTTCGTTAAGCTTCACGCACCGCGGCCGGCCATCTCCGCGGCCAGGGCCACGGCGACCCGCAGGCTACCCGGGTCGGCACGGCCCGTGCCGGCCAGATCCAGGGCGGTGCCGTGATCCACCGAGGTACGCACCAGCGGCAGCCCCAGGGTGATATTGGCGGCCCGGCCGAACCCTGCATACTTGAGTACCGGCAGGCCCTGGTCATGATACATGGCCAGCACCGCATCGACGCCCGCCAGGTGGCGCGGGGTAAACAGGGTATCGGCGGGCAGCGGGCCATCGAGGGTCAGCCCCTCGTCGCGCAGTGCCGCAAGCGCCGGTTCGATCACCTCGATCTCCTCGCGCCCCAGATGGCCCCCCTCCCCGGCGTGGGGGTTGAGCCCGCACACCGCGATGCGCGGAGTGGTCACCCCGAACCAGCGCTTCAGATCGGCGTCGAGAATGCGCAGCACCCGTGTCAGACGCTCCGCAGTGATGGCTTCGGCCACGTCGCGCAACGGCAGGTGGGTGGTGGCCAGCGCCACTCGCAGTGACGGCCCCTCCACCCAGTCGGGCCGCTCGGCATGCAGGGCGGCGTCGGTGGCAAGCATCATCACCACCTCCTCGACGCCGCAGGCATCGCGCAGATACTCGGTATGGCCGGTAAACCCCGCATGCCCCGCATCGAGGATCACCCCCTTGTGCAGCGGCGCGGTGACCATGCCCTGAGCGTGCCCCGCCCGACAGGCATCGATGGCCACATCCAGGGTCTCGAGCACATAGGCGGCGTTGTCTGGCGCCAGCACTCCCGGTCGGGCCGGCTCACGCAGCGTCACGGGCCATACCGGAAGCCGACCGGGAACCGCCGATGGCACCTCCTCGCCGGGTGCTGTCTGGAGCAGCTCGATGTCGAGCCCCAGCCGGGAGGCGCGCTCGGCAAGCAGCGCCGGATCCCCCACGGCCACCAGCCGCGCATCTTCCACCCCCTCCGCGGCCAGTCTCAGGACGAGATCCGGGCCGATCCCGGCCGGCTCGCCGGTCGTCAGCGCCAACAGCGGCATGCCTGGCGTCGTCATCAGCGCGCGTCGAGGCGATTGTCGACGAAGGCCTGGGAGCGGATCTCCTGTAGCCAGGCCTCGAGCTCGGCGTTGGCCTTGCGCTGGAAGAGGGCCTGCTGGGCCTGCTCGCGGGTGACGTCCTGCTGCGCCATGAAACGCTCCACCTCCCGCTCGGAGAGACTGACTCGGCTGCCGACACGACGCTGCTGAAGCTGGCGCAGCGTAATTTCGCGACGTATCTCCTCCCGCACGCTGGCCAGCGTCAGGCCATCGGCCTCCAGGGCGTCGGCAAACTGCTCCAGGCTCATGCCATTGCGCTCGGCGATGCCACGCACCTGACGATTGAGCTCGGTGTCGTCCACCGTGAGGCCGGACTCCTCGGCCATCTGCCACTGGATCTCCTCGAGGATCATCTGCTCCAGGATCTGCTGGCGCAGCACCCTTTCCGGGGGAAGCTCCTGCTGCTGGGCGCTCATCTGGCTGCGTACCTGGGCGATACGCTCCTCGAGCTGGCTATGCATGATCGCCCCCTCGTTGACCACCGCCACGATATGGTCCAGGGCCTGGCGCTGGCTGGAGGTGAACTCCTGGGCCTGGGTGCCGAACGGCACCACGGCGAGGCCCAGCGCCATCGCCAGGCCGGCGGCCAGGAGGGGGGTACGGCGACTACGCATGGTGTGCTGTCCTTTCATCTTTCCTCTCTAACGGGCCATCCCGGCCTAGAAGGCGGTGCTGCGGTAGCCGGGAATGGCCTCCTCGAAGTAGCTGTCGGCCTCGCGGCCCACGCCGCCGAGCCCCTTGAACACGAAGCGCAGGAAGATCCCGCGGTCGGTGAAGTCATCGGTCACGGCGCCGGTGTCGTTGTCATCGATCCACTCGCGCCACACCAGCTGCACGCCGTAGCAGCAGTCGTTCCACTGCACCCCGGCCAGCTGCTCCAGGGAGCGGTCGTTGGTATTGTCGTAGAGCAGACGACCGATCAGGTCGAGGCTCCGGCCGGCCTGCCACGCAAACGAGACGTCATACTCCTCGCGATCGTAGTCACGGAAGTCATCGTCACCCCGGTCCAGCGAGGGGTCGAAGCCTTCGAGCTCCCAGTGATAGCCGAGGTTCAATGCATGCCCCTGGGGCGAGCGATACTGCAGGTCGACCCCGGTACGCTCGGTACGCTCCCGGTCGTCGTCATAGAGCCACTGCCAGCGGGTACGCCAGCGTTCGGTGACCTGCCAGTCGGCATTCGCCACCAGCGGCGAGCGATCCCGGGTGGCGCGATAGCGATCGGCACCATTGGCCGGCAGCTCGTCGGGGTTGCCCGCCATGTCGATCGTGCGATCCTCGAAGTAGAGCGCCTGCCCCAGCCCCAGGGAGAGGCGCTGGCGGCCGCTGTCATCTTCCAGCAGGCGCGACGCCACGCCCAGGGAGAGGCGGTTGAGATCACCGACCCGATCGCTGCCCGAGAAGCGGTGGGGCGACCACAGCTGGCCCCAGGAGAAGGCGCGCTCGCTGGTGTCGAAGTCGGGGAAGTCGCTCTGGTCACGGGCCGGCACATAGGCGTAGTTGGCTCTCGGCTCCAGGGTCTGGCGATAGCCACGGCCGCCCAGGTCGAGCTCACGCTCGAAGACCAGGCCGGCATCCACGGAGGTGACCGGCACGCTGCGGGTCAGGCTGGTATCGCGGTCGCCGACGTCACGGTTACCGTAGTCCAGCTCATAGGCGGTACCCAGCCACTCGAGGCGCGGCTCGAGGTGGCCCCAGCTCGTGTCGAAGCGCCAGCCCAGGGCCGGCGACAGATGCAGCCGGGAGCCGATGGCCGCCTCCCGCACCTGAGGAATCTCGCTTTCCTCGACGTCGCGCCAGAAGTAACTGTAGTTGCTTCGCCACTGCTGATAGAAGCCGCTCTCCTGACGCCAGCGGGCAGAGGCGCTGAGACTGGGCAGGCGGTAGAAGGGCTTGTCCTGCTCCAGCAGCGGGTCGTCGAGCTTCTGGAACCCCTGGGCGCGAGCATCGAGGCGCCAGGTGTCACCGCGGTAATCGATCTGGGCCAGCCGCGGCATCGCCGAGGTGTTCTGCTCGGCGAAGTCGCTGCCGAAATCATCGAAGTAGCGACCGTCGCTGGCCGCCCCGTAGCGCAGCCGATAGCGGGTGCGGGGGTCCAGGGTGCCGGCATGGCGATAGTCGAGGTACCAGCGCTCCTCGCCCTCGAAGCGCCGCGGTGGGTCATTGGGGTTGTCGCTGCTGCCGGCATCATCGCTGCCCAACCAGGCGCCCTCGACCTGACCGGCCGCGGAAGGGAACAGATAGCGGTACTGGCCACCCAGCAGCAGCCCGCTGTCGCTGATCCAGCGCGGCGTGATGGTGGCGTCCTGGTCCGGGGCGATATTCCAGTAGAAGGGCTGGGCATAGTCCAGCGAGTCGCTGGAGAAGCCCACCGTCGGCCACAGGAAGCCGGTATGCCGGCGATCATCGATGGGAAAGCGCACCCAGGGCCAGTAGAAGACCGGAACATCCTTCACCTCCAGCCGGGCATGGCGGGCGGTACCGAAGCCGCTTTCCCGGTCGAGCACGACATCACCGCCCACCAGGCGCCAAAGATTGTCGCCCGGGTCGCAGGTGGTGAAGCTCGCCGAGGAGAGCCGATAGCGGCCATCCTCGAGGCGTGCCAGGCGCTCGGCATCCCCACGCAGGCGCTGGTCGTGAACCACATAGTGGGCCTCGTCGATGCTCGCCGCATCGTTGACCAGCGAGAGCTCGGCGGCACTGCCCCGCACCAGCAGCCCCTGGTCGCGCAATGCCATGGGGCCCTCGGCGTAGGCGCGTTCCCGACTGGGGGGCACGCGCACCTCGGGGGTCTCGAGCTGGGCGGTATCGCGGCGCAGCACGACCTCGCCCCGCAGCAGGGTCTCGCCATCCTCGCCGTAGTGGGCGCTCGTCGATTCGCTGGCCACCTTGCCGGGCTCCGGCGGCGGCAGGCGATAGCCGGGCATCACATATCGCCCACGACATCGGGCATCCGCGGGGCGCTCGTCGCCCCAGGCCTGAAAGTCCAGCTGTTCGGCAGGCAACGACTCCGGGGGAGCCGCCTGCAGCGGACCTCCGGCAAACGCCGCGGTCGCCAGGCCCGCGAGGGCTGTCCATGAGAGTCGTTTGCCCATGTTGGTCGATGTCCTTGGCGGGGTGAAACGCTATTATACAGGCCGCCGTCGGCCTGTCCTGCCGGCGGTGACGGCGCAGCGCCCAGCATGCGGTGCCTGCCCACGACCGTCAACCGGACATACCGACTGGAGCCTCATCCATGACCGACGCCGCCTCCGACGCCTCGCGCCACGAACGGCTCACCCGCTGGGCCGCCGAGCGCCATGCCCTGGCGCCCGATGCCTTCGAGCTGCGCCTGGCCGCCGGTGACGCCAGCTTCCGCCGCTACTACCGACTTGCCCTGCCCGATGACACCACCCGTATCCTGATGGATGCCCCACCCGACCAGGAGGATAGCGGCCCCTTCGTGGCCATCGCCCGTCGCTGGGAGGCCGCCGGGCTCCCGGTGCCGCACCTCTACTCGGTCGACCTGGAGGCGGGATTCATCGAACTGGAGGATCTCGGGGATACGCCACTGCAGCACTGCTTCAACGATGACGCCGCGACGACGACCTGGCACGAGCGCGCCATGGCGCTGCTCCATGATCTCCAGAATCGCGCCGGACCCGAAACCCTGCCACGCTTCGATGCCGCCCTGCTCGAGCGTGAGCTGGAGCTCTTCCCCGAGTGGTGCCTGGGCGAATGGCTTGGCCTGGAGCCCCCCGCGAGCTGGACGGCGCTACGCCAGGCCCTGGTGGAGCCGGCGCTGGCCCAGCCGATGGTCACCGTGCATCGCGACTTCGATGCCATGAACCTGATGGTTCGCGATGACGCCCTGGTGTTGATCGATTTCCAGGACGCCGTCGCCGGCCCACTCAACTACGATCTGGTCTCGCTGCTGCGCGGCCGCTACTGCCGCTTCGACGCGCCGCGCTTCGCCGCCTGGGTCGAGGCCTTCCGACACCGCGCGATCGCCGACGGTCGCCTCCCCTCCCGCACCACGGAGGCCGACTTCCTGGCCCAGGCCAACGCCATGGCCGCCCAGCGCTCGCTCAAGGTCCTGGGCATCTTCTGCCGCCTGACCCTGCGCGACCAGAAATCGGGTTATCTCGAGCGCCTGCCCCACTTCCTCGATCATCTCGAGGACAGCCTGGCGGGCCTGGAGGGACACGACGCCTTCAAGACCTGGCTGTCCGACACCTTCCGGCCGGCCCTGGTCACCCGGCTGGAGGCGAGCACATGAAGGCGATGATCCTGGCCGCCGGCCTCGGCACCCGCATGCGACCGCTCACCGACCACTGCCCCAAGCCACTGCTGCGGGTGGGCAGCAAGCCACTGATCGTTCACCACCTCGAACGGCTGCGCGCGGCGGGCATCCGTGAGGTCGTGATCAACGTCAGCTATCGCGCCGAACAGATCATCGAGGCGCTCGGGGATGGCAGCTCTTGCGGCGTTTCCATCGCCTGGAGCCGGGAGGAGACGCCCCTGGAAACCGGCGGCGGCATCCAGCGGGCGCTGCCGCTGCTTGGTAACACGCCCTTCCTGCTGGTCAACGGGGATATCTGGTGCGACCTCGACCCGACCACACTGCCCGCGCTCGGCGACGGCGACCTGGCGCGGCTGGTGCTGGTGGACAATCCCGCGCATCACCCGGATGGCGATTTCCACCTCGACGCCGATGGCCGGGTGCACCCCCAGGGTGAGCCGCGGCTCACCTTCTCGGGCATCAGCCTGCTCGACCCGGCGCTGGTGGCCGACGAGCCTCCCGGCGCCTTCGCCCTGGCGCCACTGCTGCGCCGCGCCATGGCCGAGGAGCGCGTGGCCGGCCACCACCACCGCGGTCAATGGGTCGATGTGGGCACGCCGGAGAGACTCCGAATGCTGGGCGAGGTGCTGGTGCCAAGGCGCCCCCGACACTAAGCGGGAGCAGATTCCTGCATCGTCGCCTGTGTTGCGGTGGCGATAATCAAGGCGGTCAGGATGGCCTCTTGGGTTGCCGAACTAATAGAACCGTTCGGCCACGGCAACCGGATGATTGGTCTCCCGAGTGTCGCCACCAGCGGGCTCGAGGGCGAGGGTTACCGTGTCATCCTGGCATCTGATGTCGCCTTCGCCGGCTACTGTGCCGCCAGTCGCGTGGCATTAGCCACCACGGTCAGCGAACTCATCGCCATGGCAATAACGGCGACCACCGGCGGAATAGCGCCGAAGGCAGCAAGGCTCAAGCCCAGGGCATTATAGATCAGCGCGAACGCCAGGTTCTGGCGCATGACGCCATAGGCATGCCGGGCGAACGCCCGGGCATCGGCGACTCGACCGACACCGCCCTCGGCAATGGCCACACCGGCCGCCGCGGTGGCGGTGCTGCTGGCGTCCGCCACGGACAGGCCGATCGCTGCCTGGGCCAGGGCTGGGCCATCATTGATGCCGTCACCGGCGAAGGCAACACTGCCTCGAGTATGCTTGACGATCAGAGCCTTGGCTTCCGGGGTGCAATCCGCATGGACCCGCTGCTTCGAGATACCAAGACGCTCGGCTATCCGATCGGCTGGAGCTCGGGCGTCGCCGGTAACGATGGCGCATTCGATCCCTTGATCATGCAGGCGTCGTATCGCCGCCGGGGCATCCTCCCGCAAACGATCCTCCAGCACCAGGGTCGCCAGCCATCGTCCGGCTACCGCCAGCTCGACCCGTAGCTGAATATCGGGGCTTGTCACATCGTGGTCATCCGCGTCGTTACAGGCAATACCCTGCTGGCTCAGGAAGGCGCGGCTGCCCACCAGAATACGGCCCCAATGGGAGTCCTCGCGGCTGACCCCGCGCTGGTGGCGCCGAACGGGCGCCGCTGACACCATCGAAGGGTTTTCACCGGTAGCGTCTTGCAGTGCCTGAGCGATGGGATGATCGACGCCCTGTTCAGCGTAGGCGGCCAGGGCAATCAGGGCGGCGTCGTCGAGGGCGCTGTCGCTGCGCCGTTCGACACGCAGCAAGCCAAGCCGTCCCTCGGTGAGGGTGCCGGTCTTATCGAAGAGTATCCGGTCGATCCGGGCCATGGTCTCGAGGGCCGCGGGGTGGCGAAACAGGATGCCCTGGCGAGCCGCCTGGCTGGCGGCGGTCACGTAGGCCACCGGCACGGCGATACCCACCGCGCAGGGGCAGGCCACCACCAGCACCGAGACCGCCCGCAGCACCGCTTCCTGCGCGGGCAGGCCGAGCAGCGCGCTTACCAGGCCGGTCAAGAAGGCAAGGGTCAGCGCCACCGGCACCACCCAGCGGGCCACGCCGTCTGCCAGGCGCTGGGTGTCGCCCTTGGCTCCCGCCGCCTCGGCGATACGCGCACCGATACGGTCGATATGCCGCTGCCCCACTCCGGCCTCGACTCTCACCAGGATAGGGCTGACCAGGTTGACGCAGCCCGCCTCGATAGCGTCTCCGGGGGCGGCGGCCACCGGCAGGGATTCCCCGGTCAGCACCGCCCGGTCCAGCTGGGTCCGGCCTTCCACCAGGCGGCCATCCAGCGGCACTCGCTGGCCGGCGGGCACCTGGATCAAGGCGCCCGGCGGAACCCCCGTCGCATCGACTCGCTGGAACTTGCCGTCGTCCTGCAGCCAGTCCGCGGTTTCCGGCAGGGTATCCTGCAGGGCGTCGATGGCCTGGGCCGCATGGCGCAGGGTACGGGTCTCGATGAAGCGGCCCAGGGTCAGCAGGGTGACCAGCATCACCGCGGTATCGAAATAGACGTGGGCCTGGCCTCGGTAGAGCTGCCAGAGCGACAGGGCCAGGGCAGCAGTGGCGCCGATGCCGACCAGGGTATCCATGCCCGGCACTCCGGTGCGCAGGGTGCGCCAGCCCGCCAGCAGGATCGGGCCGCCGGTAAGGGCCAGCACCGGGAGCGACGCGATACCCGCGGCGAAGGCGATCCACCAACCGGCGGGAGAAGTGGCGATGCCGCCGCTGTCGAGATAAAGCAGCAGCGACGGCAGCATGGTCCACATGCCGAAGAAGGCCGCGACCGCCAGACGAATGCCGAGCCCCTCGACCTGACGGTCGATGCGCGAGAGGGTTTCCTCCGCGCTCATGGGCGGGCCCAGGCGGTAGCCCAGCCGGCGGACTCGGCGAGCCAGGTCTCGCAGCTGCAGCCGCGTTGGGTCCCAGCGTATCAGGGCAGTGGAAGTGGCGAAGCTGACACCGACTTCGCTGACTCCGGGGGTACGCTGGATCACCTGCTCCGTGGCGGCGGCGCAGCTCGGGCACCAGAGCCCGTCGATCGACAGCAGCGCGTGGCCGCTACCCTGTAGCGCCTCGAGTTCAGGGCATTCGCTACCCTTTCGTCGCCTGCCCACCGAGTTACTGCAGCTGTTGGTTCATGGTGGACATGCCGGCGGTTCGCCGAGACTTCACGAAGCGCTCCCAGCGTTCCGGTGTGGCGCCTTCACCCAAGCTAACCCCATGGGCCTGCTGGTTGTAGTAGCCCATGTGCTGGTGGTACTTCTCCTGGGCCCTTTCGAGGCTGATGCCTTCCTCCAGCTGGCGAGGGTCCGCCGGGCGCGGGAAACTGTTGATATAGGCCGCCACGTCCCAAGCTTGCTGATCGCTCAGGCTATAGGGCTTGCCCAGGGGCATATTGGCCTTGATGAAGCCCGCAGCGGTGTTGACGCGATGCATGCCCGCCCCCCAGTTGTAGGCGTGTGGCCCCCATAGCGGCGGAAAGATATAACGACCATTGAGATCCTTCTGCCCCTGGCCATCCAGCCCGTGACATACCGCGCAGTTGTTGACGAAAACCTCCTCTCCACGCTGCCGGTCATAGCCGAGATCGGTTTTTTCCAGGCTTGGGTAGCCGCGACCCGGCATGTCCTCGTTAATGGGTGCGCCATCGCCCAGCCAGTAGAAATAGCTCTGCAAGTCCTTGTAGACCTGGTGTCCCGAGGGCGGCGGCCCCCCGCTGGGGGAGTCCTGGGCATTCATGGAGTAGGTGAAGCAGCCGTTGATGCGGTCTTCCATGGTGTTGATCATCTTGTTCTTGCCGCGATAGGCCGGGTAGTTGTTGATCGCCGCCCACATTGGCGCCGAGTGCGCCTTGCGCCCACCATCCAGGTGACAGTTGGCACAGGCAAGTTCATTGCCGGCGAACTGCCGGGCGTTGGTGCCGGTGTTCAAGAAGATTTCACGGCCACGCCGTACCGACTCGCCGAACTCATTATCGGGAATTTCGTGATCAAGCGATGGCTGAAAGTAGCCTGCGGCATCCTTGGGTGGCCTGGGGGCGTCCGCCCTGGGATCTTCCTGCCAGGCCTTGCGTTGCTCTGCGAGATCCTGGCGCGCCTTGCGAGCAATCTGGGCGTTCTCTTCTGCCTGGCTTGGCTGTTCCTTAGGGCCGGTGACATAGGGAAACAGGTTATAGTTGGCGATGAGCACGCCTGCAGCGAGCAGTACGACCGCACCCACGCCGGCATAGGCGAAGCGGCGCCTGCTCGAGCGCCCCATCCGCGAATTCCTGTGATCAGTCATGCTCGTCGCTCCCCTGTTGACGGTCCTGTGAACGATCGGCGGTGTCTGTCGATGTCGATAATGCTTCCGGGGGCGGCGTATCGAGCCCGATTTTCTGCGCCGGCGGTGCAGGCAACGAGGCCAGATAGTCCGCTACGGAGCGCATATCATTCTCAGAAAGCGCCGTGGCGACGTTGTGCATCAGATTGACCGGCGAGTTGGCTCGCCGACCATTCTTCCAGCTGGCGAGCTGGATATAAGTATAGCTTGGGTGTTGAGCGGCGAGGGCAGGAAACGCCTGCCCTACGCCCCAACCGGAGGAGCCGTGGCAGCTGTAGCAAGCCGGCACATCGATGCTCCAGTCGCCCCGCAGCACGAGTTCACGACCGCGATCCAGGTCGCCGCTGAGACTTGGCTTGGCACTGCTGGGGCTTTCCAGCTGGGCGTAATACTTGCCAAGCGCCGCCATCTGCTCACCGGTCAGGCCTTCCACCACATACTGCATGTTGGCGTTCAGGCGACGCTGATTGGCATAGTCGTGTAGCTGTTTGGTGAGGTAGCCCGCCGGCAATCCGGCCAGCCGTGGCACGGTTTCCGCTCCTTGCCCCTGATCACCATGGCAGGAAGCGCAGGCCCAGACCTTGTCGGTGCCCTTGCCGATCAGCGTTTCGATGCCTGCGGCATCGGCGTTGGCGGCAATACGCCCGTAGTGCAGTGCCGCCAATGGCTCTTCGAGAGGATCCGCGCTTGTGGTCAGTGGTTCTGAGTCGGTACGTTCTCCAGCATCATCGTCTTGACCCTGGCTCCAGGAAGTCGCTGCCAATCCGCTGCCCAGGATGAGTAACGCCGCGCAGGTCACCAGCCTGCCAGTCGTCTTGAATGAGCTCATCATTTGGCCTCCTCCCGCGAAGCTGTGGTCGCAGCCGCCTGGGTATGACTCCTCGATAGCGATGCAGGAATACCGAAGGTCTCGGCGAGTTCCCTGCCGCCCGCCCAGGGGGTACGACGACCGATAGAGCGCTGACGCTGCTCATCGACAAAACTCGCATCGATGCTTGAGGCCTGGTTGCCCCAGCTGTTGCGCACATGGTTCACCACGGCGGCGATCTGCTCGTTGTCCAGGTCATGACCAAAGGTAGGCATGCGGCCATTGTAGGTATCGCCAGCCACGGAGATTTCTCCCTGGATGCCGAACAGCAGAATGTTTACCGGCACCTCCGGCGCTGCCATCACGTAACGGGATCCCACCAGCGGTGGCACCGCCTTGGCGATGCCTGCACCATTGTTCTGATGGCAGGTGGAGCAATTGGCGATAAATAGCTGGCGCCCATTCTGCGTGGAAGGCGCGACGGCGGAGGCCTGGGGTTCATCTGCTCCGATGGGGCCCTGGATAGCCTCCGGCTTCGTTTCCGCCATCTCGCTTGTCGTGATCAGAGTGACGATGCCCCAAATCGCCAGGGCGAAAGCGATGGCGAACACTTGCCAAGGAATGGGGTTTGGCGGCTCGTGGGGGTCGAATCCGGTATCGCTGATACCGGCTACGTTCTTTATTCGACTCTGTTTTTTAGGCTTCCGGCTGGGCTTTGGATCATGCCTCCAGGTCATGACTCCTCCTTGGCCGCGAAGCCATTATCTCGAAGATCAACTCGCTCTGCGGGGTAGGTACGGTCGAGGCTGAGCAGATAGTCAACCAGGTCGAGGGCCGCCTGCCTGGCGACGATGAACTTTCCCTCGGGGCGATAGCGCGCCGGCACTGGAACGACCACATCATCTTCCGCCGCCTGCACCTTGGCTTCGAACAGATAGGGGTAGGCCGGCATGATGCTTTGCGGCACGATGGCCCGTGGCTGATACAGGTGGGTCAAATGCCAGGCCTGGGAGGGCAGGCGCGCCCCCACGTTAAGCAGGTCCGGCCCGGTGCGCATGGTGCCCAGTAGATGCGGCTGATCATAGACATAGTCCGCCGGCGTCGAGGGGCGCCCCCAGCCGCGCAGCCCATCCGGAGCCTGCTCGGGAGAGCGCGGCTGCTGGGAGTGGCAATAGACACAGCCTTGGCTTATATATTCTGCGCGTCCATTTAGCTGGGCCTGGGTGTAGGGCTCGAGCCCCTCCGGAGCGTCGATGGTACGAATCTGCATCGCCGGCCCCGCCACCAGGAACAGGGTGGCAAGGGCCAGGAGCGCCAGGGTAACGACAATCAAGGGTAAGGCACGATTCATAGCATCAGGCTCCCGACCTCGGGGTGGCAACCGAGGCATCAGTATCGCCCGCGTCTTCTACGAATCGGCGGGTACGGCCAAGAAACAGCACGGCCAGGTTAGCGGCGAATACCAGGTGCCCGATGGTCATCAAGGTGCCGCCCAGGGAGCGACCGGCCAAGTAGGGAATGGTCACTTCCATGCTCTCCAGCCAGTCCCTGCTGGCGTCGAGCATTGCCATGCCCTGCAGCCAGCCGCCTATGGTTAACGCGATGAAGTAGATGGCAAATCCCGCGACCACCAGCCAGAAGTGCAGACTGATCGCCCAGGGCATGGGCCAGGCACGGCCGGTGATGCGTGGCAGCATGTAATAGATACCACCGAACAAGACCATGGCCACAAAGCCGTAAACGCCCAGATGGGCATGAGCCACGGTGTAGTGGGTGAAGTGAGTGACGGTATTGAAGGCGCGCACCGCTTCAAGCGAGCCCTGCAGCGAAGCAAGGGTGTACATGATCGCGCCGAGGGCAACGAAACGAAGCGGCAGACTCTCCTTCCAGGCCCATAGATTTCCCAGGCTCAGCGTATGCTGATTGATGGCCACGGCAATGACTGAAATCACCATCATTACCGACTGCACCACGGAGAGCGACACCACCCAGGTAGGTACCGGGCCGCCGATCAGGTGGTGCATGCCCACCTGGCTGTAAAACAGTGCCAGCGCCCAGAACCCCAGCAGCGACAGCCGATAGGAGTAGATCGGCTTGCCGATGATCTTGGGAATGAAATAGTAGGCGGCGCCCAGACCCAGCGGCGTCAACCACAGGCCCAGCACATTGTGAGCAAACCACCAATTGGCGGTGGCCTGCTGGGCGCCACTATGAACCCCGGGCAGGTTGGCGAGAATGAACAGCGCCGGAAACCAGAAGAGTGCCGCCATGTAATACCAGCCGGTCACGTAGATATGATTTACCCTGCGGGCCGCGGTGGTGTAGAGCAGAGGGATGGCGAAGCAAGCACCGCCAACGGCCAGGAAAATATCGATTTGCCAGGGAATTTCGAGCCACTCCTGGCCGTCGTTCCAGCCCATGGCGATGACGACGACCCCGGCAAGCAATGCCAGATTCCATACCACCGCGCCGGACATAGCGAAGCGGACTTTCTGCAAAGAGACCTTGAACAGGGTGGGCACCAACCAGAACGCAGTGCCCACTCCCCCCAGAGAAAGAAAACCATAGATGACCGAGTTCAAGTGCAAGGTGCGCATGCGGCCAAAGGTCAGCGGTGCGCTGCCGGTCAACCAGTCCGGGATATGCAGCTTCAATGAGGCGATGACGCCGAATACTGAGCCGAATACCAGCCAGGCGGTGCTCGTCACGAACATGACGATCAATAAACGGCGCCACTCTCCGCTCATTCCCGGCTGCTGGGCGCTTGGCGACCTGTCACTATGAGAAGAGGTGGGGTCATCCAGTTTGCCGCCTTCGCCCTCGTCGAATACTGCCCGGGCGTCACTTTCGGTGATCTTGAACTGCTGGGTCGATATGGCCCAGATCAGCGCCGCGACGGCGATCAGGGAGGCAGCGAAACTGAAAGCCAGTAGAGTGCCGATGGTGAAGTTCATGCGCGCTCCTGAAGAGATTTGAGGGCCCTATCAGCGACATCCACTTATTAACATAGACAAAAAGGCAATAAGAACCAAGCCAGAGGCCCCACCCCCGGATAGGAAACAATAGAGCCGCTCGACCACGACAACCGGGTGATTTACCTCCTGAGGTCGCCGCAGGCGAGCTCGCTATCTATGGATCAGGAGAAGGAAAAGCTGAGCTCATTCGATACTGCTGGTATGCTGATCGCCTTTTCCACCACAGCTTCAACAACCTCACAGCCAGGGGCGCCGGAGTAGCCCCGACGACTCTGCAAGCGACTCACAAGGAAACTCGAGACATGAAAGCCACAGTGAAATGGACCGACGGTCGCCAGTTCGTCGCCGAATCGGGAAGCGGCCATAGCGTGGTCATCGACGGCCCGCCCGACCATGGCGGTCGCAACACCGGCCCACGCCCCATGGAGATGCTGCTGATGGGCATGGGGGCCTGCGCCTCCTTCGATGTTCTCAATATCCTCGAGAAGGCCCGTGCCGATGTCAGTGACTGCGTGGCCGGCATCGAAGCCGAACGCGCCGACGCCACGCCCAGCGTGTTCACGTCGATTCACGTCCACTTTACCGTGACCGGCAAGGGGCTGAAGGAGAAGCAGGTGGCACGAGCCGTGGAGCTCTCCGCCGAGAAGTACTGCAGCGCCTCGATCATGCTGGCCAAGGGCGGGGTCGAGATGTCCCACTCCTATACCATCATCGAAGACGGCGTAACCGAAGATGGTGTCGAGGGCTGAGACACCCGGAATGCACCTGATGCGCCGAACACCCTGGATCGCGCGGTTGCCCGCAGGAGCGCCGACTACCCAGCCGGCCAGGTAAAGCGTCGGCCGCCCATCAGGTGCATGTGAATATGATAGACCGTCTGGCCGCCCTGGTCATTGCAGTTCATCACCACTCGATAGCCCTCCTCGGCGAAGCCACGCGCCTGCGCCAGACGGGCGGCGGTGAACTGCAGTCGCCCCACCAACGCCAGATCGCCCTCCTCGATATCGTTGAGGGTCGCGATATGCTTCCTGGGAATGATCAGCAGATGGGTCGGTGCCTGGGGGTTGATATCCTCGAAGGCCACGACCTGATCATCCTCGAAGACGATCTCGGCGGGAATCTCGCGATTGATGATCTTGCAGAACAGGCACGACATCTTGCAGGCCTCCTCCTCGACAGGGTGTTCGGCCTCAGCGCGAACGGCGCTGGGCCAGCAGGTGACGCACCAGCGGTCCCAGAATCAGCTCCATGGCCAGGGAGACCCGTGCACCGGGCACCACCAGGGTATGCGGGCGGCTCATGAAGGCATCCGGGATCATCGCCAGCAGATAGGGGAAATCCACCGTGGACGGCTCACGGAAACGAATCACCGCGAAGGACTCGGCATCCGAGGGGATATCCTGCACCTCGAAGGGGTTGGAGGTATCCACCGTCGGCACCCGCTGGAAGTTGATATGGGTACGCGAGAACTGCGGCTGGATATAGCGCACATAGTCGTCCATGCGCCCCAGGATGGTGTCGATCACCGCCTCCTGTGAGTAGCCGCGCAGCTTGGTGTCGCGATCGATCTTCTGGATCCACTCCAGGTTCATGGTCGGCGCCACGCCCACCAGCAGGTCGACGTGGCGAGCGATATCGTGCTCGGGCGTGACCAGGCCGCCATGCAGCCCCTCGTAAAACAGCAGATCGGTACCATAGGGCAGGGGCTGCCACTCGGTGAAGGTGCCGATCTGGTACCCCGCCTCGATCATCTGCTTGTCTTCGGCGTGGATGTACTGACGATAGGTACCGCTCCCGCTGTCGCCATACTCCTGGAACAGCGTCTCGAGCTCCTCGAGCAGATTGGCCTCCACCGCGAAGTGGGAAAGCTCCCCCTTGTCGGGCGCCTCGCGGAAGGTCCGCGCCAGCTCTTCACGGGTATAGCGGTGGAAGGCGTCGCCATCGACGAAGGCGGCATGCACATCCTCCCGGCCGAACATGCGCTCGAAGGTGCGCCTGACGGTGGTGGTGCCGGCCCCCGAGGAGCCGGTCACGGCGATGATCGGGTATTCACGGGACATCAGGACCCTCCTGTCCCGGCGAAAGCCGCCTTCACCGCCTCGGGCACCGTCACCGGGCGGCCGGTCTCGGGGTCCACCAGCAGCAGGTTGAGGCGCGCCGTGGCCACCGGCCTTCCCCCCTCGGCATGGCACACCCGCTGAAAGACGGTGAGCGCCTTGCCGCGCGGGGAGGGGATCGCCGTCTCCACCACCAGGGCATCGGGCCAGCGCGCCTCGGACTGGTACTGCACGGCGAGGTCGGCCACCACACTCGGGTAGCCGCCCAAATCCCACTCGGTCAACCCTCGTGCGGCCAGCGCCTGGATGCGTGCCTCGTGGAGCAGCGACACCAGGGCATCATGCCCCAGGTGGCGGCCATAGTTCATGTCGGTCACTCGCACCGTCAGCGGCTGACGATGGATGATGGCGGCCTCGGGAAACTCAAGCCTGACGCGCTCCATGCTCGCCTCCTACTGTTGATCTTGTTATGAAACGATCGACGACTCAGCGCTCGCCACGCTCCCGGGCAATGGCCCGATGGGCGATATCACGGCGACAGAAGGCCCCCTCCCAGCGGATGGCATCGACCCCTCGATAGGCATTCTCGGCGGCGGCCGCCACGCCCTCACCCAGGGCGGTGACACAGAGCACACGCCCACCGGAGGTCACCAGGTGGCCATCCCGCTCGGCGGTGCCGGCATGAAAAACCTTGCAGCCGGCGGCCTCGGCATCCTCTAGCCCCTCGATGACACCCCCCTTGCGATAGCTGCCCGGATAGCCGCCGGCGGCGAGCACCACGCCTACCGAGGCGCGCTCGTCCCACTCGCAGGCCATGCCGGAGAGCTCGCCCCGCGCGCCCGCCAGGCAGAGCTCGGCGAGGTCGGAGCGCAGGCGCAGCATGATCGGCTGGGTCTCGGGGTCGCCGAAGCGGCAGTTGTACTCGATCACCTTGGGGTTGCCCGCGGCATCGATCATCAGGCCGGCGTAGAGGAAGCCGGTGTAGGAGTGACCCTCTTCGGCCATGCCATGCACCGTCGGCAGCACCACCCGCTCCATGATGCGCTCGTGCACCTCGGCGGTGACCACCGGGGCCGGCGAATAGGCCCCCATGCCGCCGGTGTTGGGCCCGCTGTCGCCTTCGCCGACCCGCTTGTGGTCCTGGCTGGTGGCCATGGGCAGTACGGTCTCGCCATCGACCATGACGATAAAGCTGGCCTCTTCGCCGTCGAGGAACTCCTCGATCACCACGCGGGCGCCGGCATCACCGAAGGCATTGTCCTCGAGCATGTCACGCACCGCCGCCTCGGCCTCCTCGAGGCTCATGGCGACGATAACGCCCTTGCCCGCGGCCAGCCCGTCGGCCTTGATCACGATGGGGGCGCCCTGTTCACGCAGATAGTCCAGCGCCGGCGCCACCGCGGTGAAGGTGCGGTACTCGGCGGTGGGAATCGCGTGGCGCGCCAGGAAGTCCTTGGTGAAGGCCTTGGAGCCCTCGAGCTGGGCGGCACCGGCGGTGGGGCCGAAGATCGCCAGGCCCGCCTCGCGGAAGCGGTCCACCACACCGGCCACCAGCGGCGCCTCGGGGCCGACGATGGTCAGGTCGATGTCGGTATCCCGGGCGAAGAGCAGCAGCCCCTCCAGGTCATCCGCCGCGATGGCCACGTTGGTCAGCCCGGGCTCCCGGGCGCTGCCGGCATTGCCCGGTGCCACATAGGTCATTGACACCTTGGGTGACTGAGCGACCTTCCAGGCCAGGGCGTGTTCGCGGCCACCGCCGCCGATGATCAGCACCTTCATCCTATCCACCTTCATGCTGCTGGCCGACTGTGCGGCATTGGAAATCGAGGCGGCATTATGTCAGAAAGTCGGGGCGCCTGCGTGACGATACGCGCCTACGGCTCGCCATCGTCACCCTTGCCACCCTTGTTGCCATTGCCCGTGGCCTGGCCGATGGTCTTCTGCCAGAAGCGCATGTTCTCCTCGGCCATGTCGCGCATCAGATCCATGGGGGAGTGGCGCATGGCCTGCTGCCACTGATCCTGCATGCGCTGCTGCTGCTCCAGCATCAGCTTGGTCCCCTGCTCCAGGTAGCGTGACAGCGGCAGCGGCTGGGCCATGTCGTAGACGCGAATGAACTGGGCCAGCAGGTCATTGGAGAACACCTGGGCATCGCCATCGGCCTGCTCCTGCTCGATGATGATCGAGAGCAGGATGGTGCGGGTCAGGTCCTCACCGCTCTTGGCATCCTCGACGCGGAACGGCACTTCATCGAGGATCAGCCCTCGCAGATCCTCGAGGGTCACATAGCGGCTCTGTTCGGTATCATAGAGCCTGCGGTTGGCATACTTGCGAATCACGCGCACGGCGCTACTCCTCATTCGGCATGGGTGGGGCGGCTGCCCCTGCAGGACCATTGTGCACCGCGACACCCACCATGCAAGACAAAGCCGCCAACGCGAGGCCCCATGAACCTGATCCTGCTGACCCACGACGATATCGAGAACGACCGCCTGGCTCGGGTGCGTGACCCGCGACGGCTGCGACACCTGCGCGAGGTGCATCGCGCCACCCCGGGGGATCGCCTCACCCTGGGCGTGGCCGGTGGTCATATCGGCCAGGGCGAACTGCTCACCCTCGGCGAGCAGGAGGCGACCTTTGCCCTGTCGCCTCTCGACCAGACGCCGCCCCCCCCGCTGCCGGTCCATCTGGTGCTGGCACTGCCGCGCCCCCGCATGCTGGCGCGCACCCTGGAGCATGTCACCGCGCTCGGGGTCAAGCAGATCACCCTGCTGCATACCCGCCGCGTGGAGAAGAGCTACTGGATGTCACCCGAACTCAGCCCGGAGAAGATTCACCATCACCTAGTGCTTGGCCTGGAGCAGGCCCGGGACACCCTGCTGCCCGAGGTCTCCCTGGAGCGGGGCTTTCGCCCCTTCGTGGAGGATCAACTGCCGGCCCTGCTGGAGGGCCGGCGCGGCCTGCTGGCCCACCCCGGCATGCCCAGCGCCTGCCCGCGGGGGGTCGAGGCTCCCACCCTGCTGCTGGTGGGCCCGGAGGGCGGCTTCATCCCCTGGGAGGTGGAGAGGCTACTCGAGACGGGCTGCGAGGGCATCCATCTGGGTCAGCGCATCCTGCGTGTGGAGACCGCGGTAACGGCCCTGCTGGCACGGCTCTTCTAGTTAGTCGTCGTCCTCTGCCGGGTCATGCTCCACGACCCGGGAGTCATCGTCGCAGCGCGGCTCGGTAAGGAAGGTATCGCGCACGTCGAGCAGGCCCAGGTGGCTGATGGTGCGCCGCCCCAGCAGCAGCGGATAGTGCATTTCCCCGCGATCGCGCAGGCCGAACTGCTCCTCGTAGACCGTATCGCCCAGACAGACCTTCATCAGCACCACCGGTCGCTCGTCACGCCCCCCGGCGCCGCGCACCTTGAGGTCTCGATAGAGGGGCAGCTCCATGCGCTCGCTGAACAGCTCGCCACTCTCCTCATCCTCCAGCTTGAGACGAAAGCGCACCCACGTCTCGCCGTCCTTCTCGAAGCTCTCGATCTCGCGAGCATCCAGTGATGAGGTCAGGGCGCCGCTGTCGAGCTTGGCCTTTACCTCCACTCCCCACGGCTCGACGGTGGCCTTCTCGACCCAACCGAAGACCTTGTCGTCGGCCTGAACCGAAGAGGCCAGCAAGGCCGCCCCCAGGGCAGCCGTCAGCATTGGTTTGATGCGCATCCTCTTTCTCCTCTGGTGGGTAGGGTTCATGGCCGAGTCAGCGGACCAGGCGCTCCAGCAGCAGCCGGGTCGCGAAGCCATCCGGTATCTCACCGATGGACGCCTGGTACTCACGCAGGCCACGCCGGGTATTGGGCCCCAGAATGCCATCGGGCGCCCCCACGGCGAACCCGCGCGCATTGAGGGCCTCCTGCATCTCGCGGATCTCGGCGCGCGCCAGCGGCTGCTCGTCGCGTGGCCAACCGCCGATGACCCCGTCACGCCCCGCGATCTCGTCGGCGAGATTGCCGACGGCCAACGCATAACTGGTGGCGTTGTTGTAGCGCAGGATGACACGGAAGTTGGGGCCCACCAGGAAGGCGGGGCCCCTCGCCCCCGCGGGCACGATCACCGCGGCCTCCTCGAAGGCCGGCAAGGCGCCACCCCCCACGGGGCGCACGCCCTGGGCGGACCAGGCCGCGGAGGAGCGTCGATTGGCCGGCTCGGCCTGGGCATAGTCGAACCCCTCCGGCAGGATCACCTCGACTCCCCAGGGCTCCCCTTCACGCCAGCCGGCACGCTCCAGGTAGTTGGCGGTAGAGGCCATGACGTCGGGGATGCTGCCCCAGATATCGCGACGCCCGTCGCCGTCTCCGTCCCGGGCGTAGGCCTCGAAGCTCGAGGGAATGAACTGGGTATGCCCCATGGCCCCGGCCCAGGAGCCCAGCATGCGCCCGGGGGCGATATCCCCGGCGTCGATGATGCGCAGGGCGGCGAGCAGCTCGCCACGCGCAAAGTCTCGGCGGCGCCCGTCATAGGCCAGGGTTGCCAGCGCCTCCAGGGTCGAGAAGTCACCGAAGTTCCCGCCATAGTTGCTCTCGATGCCCCAGATCGCCACGATCACCTCGGCCGGCACCCCGTAACGCTGCTCCATGCGGCGTGCCGTGTCGCGGTGCTCGGCCAGGCGGGCCCGCCCGGTGGTGACTCGCTGAGCGGAGACCGCGGTATCCAGGTATTGCCAGATGGGGCGTACGAACTCCGGCTGGGAACGGTCGAGCTCGATTACCCGGGGGCGATAGCGCAATGAGGCGAGGGCCCGTTCCAGGGTTGCCTCGGAGATGCCCTCGGCGCGTGCCTCGCGACGGAAGCGAGCCAGCCAGGCCTCGAAGCTCTCGGCGTCCGCCGACGCCTCACCCCGGGGAGTGGACACCTCGCGGGTCTCACCGGTGGATGATTCGGCGGCATCATTGGCGGCTCGCGCCTCGTGGACCGGGCCACTCTGGCAACCGGCCAGCAGGGCAAGGGCCAGGCAGCCGGTCACTGTTATCCGTCGCATGAAGCTCTCCTTGGCGTGGACAGAAGGCGAGAATCATCGCGCAGTTTGCATGTCTCAGCCAGTGCCAAGCCGCAAGGGAGCCGTTGAGAGCCCCACCGACGAACAGCCTCGGGTAGCGGCCTGGCACGCTTTTCGCCATCAGCGGTCATCGCTCTCCCCGCTGTCGCACCGGGCATTGCGCTCGGTCTCCAGACCACTCCTCAACTCGTGGGTCAGGGGGTCATAGTGGGGCTTGAGCTCGTCCTTGAGCGTGCCCTCCCATAACTTGGTGCCCACGAAGTAGCCGGCCCGCCCGATCACATGGGCGGCGACGGGGGCCGTCATCATGATAAACAGGATCACGGCGAAGGCCCGTGCCACCACCGCCACCTGGGCGAAGTGCAGCGCCACCGCCAGCATGACCAGAGAAACTCCCAGAGTAGCCGCCTTGGTGGTGGCATGCATGCGGGTCAGCAGGTCGGGCAGGCGCACCACGCCCAGTGCCGCCAGCAGCATGAACAGTGCCCCGACCAGTACCAGTCCTTCGCCGACGATATCAGTCATCCCGCGGCCCTCCTCGTTCCAGGAATCTCGCGAAGCCGATGGCGGCCATAAAGGCCATCAGCGCCATGACGATGGCGACATCGAGCAGGCTGGCCACATCGGTGGCGATGGCCACCACCCCGATCATGCCGACCAGGATCGACGAGAAGAGCTCCAGCGCCACCACCCGGTCGGGCAGGCTCGGCCCCCGAAACAGACGCACGAAGGCGAGACACAGCGCCAGCGACATCAGCGCCAGGCTCAACAGGATGATGGGCGACATCGGCAATCTCCTTCACGGCTCGGCATGGCTAATGGCTAATGGCTAATGGCTAATGGCTAATGGCTAATGGCTGTCAGCGAAACAGCGTCAGGGCACGGCGCTCAAGCTCTGCCAGATTGGCACGCAGCGCCTCCTCGTCGTCCAGGAACATGGCATGGATATAGAGCACCCGGCGGTCATCGGAGACATCCAGGCTCAGGGTGCCCGGCGTCAACGAGATCAGGTTGGCGACGAAGGCGATCTCGAACTCGCTGCGTGCCTGAAGCGGCATGGCGATCACACCGGGCTTCATGTACCAGGGCGGGGTGACGATATCGTAGGCCACCTTGAGGTTGGCCATGGCCAGCTCCTTGATGAAGAAGGCGATGAAACGCACCAGCCGCGGCAGGCGCTGGGCATAGCCGGAAAGCGCCGGCACCTGGGGCTGGATCAGCGCCAGCACCAGATAGCCGAAGGCCAGACCGGCGGCCAGATTGCGGCCGTTGAAGTCGCCGGTGAGCACCACCCAGGCGCCGCCCAGCAGCAGGTTCCAGGCCGCACCGATCATGGCATCACCTCCCCCTGCTCGCCCAGCACCGCGCGGATATAACCCTGGGGATCCAGCAGCTGGTCGGCTGAGGCTTCGGCCAGGGCATGAAGAGGCCCCGGGTAGAGACCGATCAGCAGGGTACAGAGCGCCAGCCCCGCCACCGGGGCGGCCATCAGCCCCAGCTCCCGCTGGCGCACCTCCGGGAAGGGGTCGACGTCGCCCTCCGGCGGCACCGACTTCCAGAACACCTCGGCCCAGATCTTGATCATCGAGTAGAGCGTGAGCAGCCCCACCAGCAGGGCGATGGCGGTGACCCCATAGGCCTCGGCCTCGATGCCGGCGCGGATCACGATGAACTTGGCGAAGAACCCTGACAGCGGCGGAATGCCGGCAAGCGACAGGGCGGGAATCAGGAACAGCACCGCCAGCCAGGGATGGCTGCGGTAGAAACCACCCAGTCGCTCGAGCCGGTAGCTGCCACGCAGCCGATGGACGATGCCGCTGACCAGGAACAGGTTCGTCTTCACGATGATATGGTGGATGATATAGAAGACCCCGCCGACGACCGCCAGTGGCGTGAAGAGCGCCAGGCCGAGGATCATGTAGCCGATCTGGCTGACGATATGAAACGACAGGATGCGCCGGAACTCGAACTGGGCCGCCGCCCCCAGCACCCCGGAGAGCATGGTCAGCCCCGCCCCCCATAGCAGGATCTCGTGGGTGTAACCCGGACTGTGATGAAAGATCAGGGTAAAGACGCGGAACAGCGCATAGACCCCGACCTTGGTCAGCAGCCCCGCAAACAGTGCCGACACCGCGACCGGAGGGGTGTGGTAGGAGGCCGGTAGCCAGAAGAACAGCGGGAAGGCCGCCGCCTTGATGCCGAACGCCACCATGAACATCATCGCCAGGGCATCGACCATGGCCTGCTCCTCGACCATGACCAGCCGCCTGGCGATATCGGCCATGTTGAGGGTCCCCACCATACCGTAGAGCAGCCCCACGGCGACCAGGAAGATCACCGAGGAGAGCAGGTTGAGCGCCACATACTTGATCGCCCCCTCCATCTGCGCCTTCTCGCCTCCTAGGATCAGCAGCGCGAAGGAGGCCACCAGCATCACCTCGAACCAGACATAGAGATTGAAGATGTCACCGGTGAGGAAGGCACCGGCAACCCCGGCCAGCAGCAGGTGCATCAGCGGGAAGTAGCCATGGGCCTCGTGCCCCCGGCCGGCGGTGGCCAGGGAGTAGATCGCCACGGCGAATCCGATGATGCCGGTGAGTACCACCATGATGGCCCCCAGCAGGTCGGCCACCAGGCTGATGCCGAAGGGCGCGGCCCAGCCACCCACCTGAACCACCACGATCCCCTCATGGCTTACCGAAGCGAGCAGCCACAGGCCGGAGACCAGCAGCCCGGCGGTGCCCCCCACGGCGATCAGCCGCTGCATCAGGCGCGAGCGCCAGAAGACCAGCGACACGGCACCCGCCATCAGCGGGATCAGGATCGGCAGCGCAACCTCGGGGGTCACCTGTCGGTATCCTTCATCCGGTCCATGTCATCGGCACGCACGACCTCCCAGGCGCGCCGCACCAGCACCACGGCAAACGACAGCACGCCGAAGGCGATGACGATGGCGGTCAGCACCAGCGCCTGGGGCAGCGGGTCGGCCACCACACCTTCGGGGGCGGAGAGCCCCTCCGGCACCAGTGGCGGCGCGCCACGCGTCATGCCGGCGGTGGCGAAGATCAGCAGGTTGGCGGCATTGGAGAGCAGCATCAGTCCGATCACCAGCTTGACGATGGAGCGACGCAGCATCATGTAGAGGGCGGCGGCGAACAGGGTTCCGATGGTGATGGCCATCAAGGGTTCCATGGGGGCTCCTCGCGTCAGGCGTTCTCGTCGGTCTGGATCAGGGCGGTGATGGCGGTCAGCACCGAGCCGAGCACCACCAGGTAGACGCCGATATCGAAGATCAGCGGCGTCGAGGCCTTGAAGTCGATGATCGGGAGGGTCCACCACTGGGCGGTAAAGAGGGGCTGCCCGCTCCACCAGGCGGGCAGTGTCGAGGCCACCCCCAGCAGGAGCCCCAGCCCCACCAGGTCCCGGGGCGAGACCCTGAGCATCGCGTACAGGGCGCCCTGCCCGCAGGCAAACAGATAGAGCGCAAAGCCCCCTGCCGCCACCAGCCCCGCGATAAAGCCCCCACCGGGCTCATCGTGGCCACGCAGCAGCAGGAACAGCGAGAACATCAGCTGTAGCGGCAACAGCAGCCGCGCTGCCACCCTGAGGATCAGCGTGCCCGACCTAACCATCGTCTCCCCTCCGTGTCCGCCGGGCATTTCTGGCCTCGTACGCCTCGGCGTGGAAGCGCAGCATGGCATAGACACCGATGGCCGCCAGCGCCAGCACGAATATCTCCCCGAGGGTGTCCAGGGCGCGGAAGTCCACCAGGATGACGTTGACGATATTGTGACCGTGGCCCAGCGGTTGGCTGTTGGCCACCATATAGTCGGAGATGCGCGGCAGGCGCTCGCCGGAGAGCACGGTCAGCATCAACAGGGTGATCATGCCACCGACAAGCCCCGCCACGACCAGGTCACGCAGCCGCTCGACCGGGGTGGAGAGAGTGGAGAAGCGTGGCAGACGAAACAGCACCAGCACCAGCAGGATGACGGTCAGGGTCTCCACCAGCAGCTGGGTGATGGCCAGGTCCGGCGCACTGAACAACACGAAGGTCAGGGCGATGGAGTAGCCCATCACCCCCACGGCGGCCACTGCCGCCAGGCGCGAGCGCATCACGCAGGCCGCCACCGCCCCGGCGATCATCAGCCCCGCCACCACCGCCTCATGGAGGTAGACATCCGGCGCAAAGGCGAGGCTGGGCGTATGCCGCACCAGCAGCGCATGCCCCACAAGCCCCAGCAGCACCAGCAGGGTCATCACCAGATAGTTGCGAAGATAGCCGCTCTGCAGGAAGCGGGTCTGCCACTCGGCCACATGCACAAGCCCCCTGAGCAGTGCCTCATAGCCCGCCTCGGGGCCACGGGCCATCAGCGGCTCGAGACGCGCCAGCCTCGAGCGCAGGCGATCCCAGCGGCGGAACACCAGTGCACCGAGCATTAGACTGGCCAGCGACAGAACAAGCGGCAGGTTGAGGCCGTGCCAGAGCGCCAGGTGTACCTCGGCCTGCCCCGCCCCGATCCCACCGATCACGGCCCTCACCAGCGGATCGAGCAGCCCCGGGACCAAGCCGAACAGCAGCGACAGCGTGGCGAGCAGGGCGGGACCTGCGAGCATGCCGAAGGGGGCCTCGTGGGGTGCTCTTGGCGTCTCCCGTCGCGGGCCGAAGAAGGGACGAATGGCGACGACCGCCGCCACCGCCAGGGTCAGGAAGGCCGCGAGGAAGGCCAGCGGCAGGATCACTCCGCGCCAGGCCTCGGCCTCCAGCACCGACTCCAGCATCAGCTCCTTGCCGAGAAAGCCCAGCAGCGGCGGCAAGCCCGCCAGCGACAGCGCCGCCACCGCCGTCACCAGGGCGGTACGCGGCATCACATGGCGCAGCCCGCCCATGGCGGTGACATCCTTGGTGCCGGTCTCGTGGTCGAGGATGCCGGCGACCATGAACAGCGCCCCCTTGTAGAGAGAGTGGGCGAGCAGAAAGACCACGAAGGCGGTGAGTGCCGTCTCGGTGCCGATACCCAGCAGCATCGTCAGGGTACCCAGCGCCATCACCGTGGAGTAGGCCAGCAGCTTCTTGACATTGGTGTGCTGGACCGCCAGAAAGGCGCCGCTGGCCATGGTCAGCGCCCCCACCAGCGACAGAGTGACCACCCAGGACTCGGTGCCACCCAGCGCCGGGTGCAACCGCGCCAGCAGGTAGACCCCCGCCTTGACCATGGTGGCCGAGTGCAGGTAGGCCGAGACCGGCGTGGGCGCCGCCATGGCGTTGGGCAGCCAGAAATGGAAGGGAAACTGGGCCGACTTGGTGAAGGCGCCCAGCAGCACGCAGACCAGCAGCGGCAGATAGAGTGCATGCGTCTTGAGCTGATCACCCCGAGCGTTGAGCTCGGCCAGCGACCAGCTGTCGCCGGCCAGGGCCAGCATGACGAAACCGGCGAGCAGCGCCAGCCCGCCACCCACGGTGACGAACAACCCCTGCTGGGCCGACTTGCGTGCGGCGAGATCGGTATGGTTGAAGCCGATCAGCAGGTAGGAGGTGATGCTGGTGAGCTCCCAGAACACGAACAGGGCAACCAGGTTATCGGCCAGCACCAGGCCGAGCATCGACATCATGAAGGCGGTGATCACCACCAGGAAACGCGGCAGATCACGGTGACCGTGAAGGTACTCTCCGGAGTAGATCAGCACCAGGGTACCGATCACCGTGATCAGCATGGCGAACAGCCACGCCAGCCCATCGATCATGAAGGTGAGGGTGATATCGAGGCCCGGCGCCCAGGCCCACTCCAGCCATAGCGTCTCGCCGCCGGCGATGGTGGGCCACTGGGCCATCAGCCAGGCGGCAATGGCCGCCGGCAGCAGCGCCATCACGCCTGCCGCTCGCGAACCGAACCAGCGATGGAGCAGCGGCGCCATGGCTGCCACCCAGAACCCTCCCAGCACGGCGAGTTGCATCCAGTGCCCTCCCGTTGGTCGACCGAATCACCTTATTCCCACAAGGTGTTGAAACACAAGGCTCGCGCGCAACATAGTGCTTTGCGTTAGGATAAACGGCATAACGCCGTGGACGGGCCAGCGCGCCAGGGACGGGATGCGACCCGGTGTCGCTTGCATCCTCCGTCCCAGCAGGCATCCTGCGCCCCTCCCCCTCACTTCATAATTCGCAGGATGAGCGATCGATGACATTGATGTGGATAGCCCTGCTGCCGCTGGTGGGCATGCTGGTGCCGATGGTCACCGCCAGCCACGGACGGCGTACCTGTTCCCTCGCCACTGCCGTCCTCCCGGCCCTGGCCCTGCTGCTGATGCTGGCACAGTTGCCGGCCCTCTCCAGCGGCGAGGCACTGCGCGCCTCCGTGGCCTGGATACCCAGCCTGGGGCTCGAGCTGGCCTTCCGCCTGGATGGGCTGTCGGTGCTCTTCAATCTGCTGATCCTGGGCATCGGCCTGCTGATCCTGCTCTATGCCCACTTCTACCTCGCGGCGGAGGAGCCCTTCGGGCGCTTCTACGCCTATCTGATCCTGTTCATGGCCTCGATGGTCGGCATCGTGATGGCCGACAACCTGATCCTGCTCTGGCTCTACTGGGAACTGACCAGCCTCTCCTCCTTCCTGCTGATCGGCTTCTGGTCGCACCGCAGCGATGCCCGCAAGGGCGCACGCATGGCACTTACCGTGACCGGCGCAGGCGGCCTGGCACTGCTCGCCGGCCTGCTGCTGCTGGGCGACATGGTCGGCAGCTACGCCATGGACGATGTGCTGGCCGGTGGCGAGGCGGTACTCGCCGACCCACGCTACCCGATCATGCTGGTACTGGTACTGCTGGGCGCCTTCACCAAGTCGGCCCAGTTCCCCTTCCAGTTCTGGCTGCCTCACGCCATGGCGGCGCCCACCCCGGTCTCGGCCTACCTGCACTCGGCCACCATGGTCAAGGCGGGCATCTTCCTGATGGCGCGGCTGCATCCCGCCATCGCCGGCAGTGAACTGTGGTCGGTGGTCGTCTCCCTGATCGGCATGGCGACCATGCTCTACGGGGCCTGGTTTGCGCTGCTCAAGACCGACCTCAAGGGCATCCTGGCCTTCTCCACGGTCAGCCATCTGGGGCTGATCACGGTCCTGCTGGGCATCGGCAGCCCCATGGCGGTGCTGGCCGCGCTGTTCCATATCCTCAACCACGCCAGCTTCAAGGCGGCGCTGTTCATGAGCGCCGGGATCATCGATCACGAGGCCGGCACCCGCGAACTCGGCCGCCTCGGCGGCCTGCGCAAGGCGATGCCGGTCACCGCCCTGCTGACCAGCGTGGCGGGGGCGGCCATGGCCGGGGTGCCACTGCTCAACGGCTTTATCTCCAAGGAGATGTTCTTCACCGAGACCCTGGAGACGCCGGTGCTGGCCGGACTGAGCTGGGTGCTGCCGGTACTCGCCGCCCTGGGCGGCATCCTATCGGTCGCCTATTCGCTGCGACTGGTGCACGCGGTCTTCTTCAAGCCCGCCAAGGAGGCCCCGCCCCATACGCCCCACGAGCCGCCCTGGCTGATGCGCGCGCCGGTGGAACTGCTGGTGGTAGTATGCGTGATCGTCGGCCTGGCGCCGGTACTGGCCGAGGGGCTGCTGGGCCTGGCCGTGGAGGCGGTGCTGGGCGCCCCCCTCGACTTCCACCTGGCGATCTGGCATGGCCTGAACCTGCCGCTGGCGATGAGTGCCCTGGCCCTGGTGGCCGGGATCACGGCCTACTGGCGTCACGCCGACCTGCGCCACTTCCACCGCGGCTTCGGCCCGGTGGATGCGCGCCTGGTGTTCGAGGCCGCGCTGCAGTGCCTCGGTCGCTGGTCCGAACACAGCCTGAGACGCTTCGAGGGAGGCTCCCTGCAGCGCTACATGAGCTGGCTGCTGTTCGCCTCGCTGCTGATGGGCAGCCTGGGCCTGGCACGCATCAGCGGTCTGACCGGCCCCCAGGGTAACCAGCCCATCGACGGCGTGGTGCTGCTCGGCGCCGCCCTGCTGGTATTCGGCGGGATCGCCACCGCGGTGACCCACCGCTTCCGCCTGATCTCGCTGATCATGCTCTCGGTGGTGGGGCTGGTCGTCGCGCTGACCTTCGCCCGCTTCTCGGCGCCGGACCTCGCCCTGACCCAGCTGTCGGTCGAGGTGGTCACCATGATTCTGCTGATGCTGGCGCTCTTCTTCCTGCCTCAGAAGACGCCTACGGAGTCCTCCAACCGCCGCAACCTGCGCGATGTGGTGCTGGCCAGCAGCCTGGGGCTGGTGGTCGCCAGCCTCAACTATGCGGTGCTGACGCGTGGCAACTCGCCCATCTCCGGCTTCTTTCTGGAGAACAGCATACCCGGCGGTGGCGGCCACAACGTGGTCAACGTCATCCTGGTGGACTTCCGCGGCTTCGATACCCTGGGTGAAATCACCGTGCTGGCGCTGGCCGGGCTTGCGATCTTCAAGCTGCTCAATCGCCTGCGGCTGTTCATGCCCCACAGCGACAGCGAGGGACGCCTCTGGTCGCCGGACCGCTACCCGGCGGTTCTTACCTCCATCTCCATGGCACTGCTGCCGCTGGCACTGCTCGTCTCGGCCTTCATCTTCCTGCGCGGACACAACGAACCGGGGGGCGGCTTTATCGCCGGCCTGGTCACCGCCGTGGCGCTGATTCTGCTTTATATGGCGCGCGGGGTGGAGTGGAGCCAGGAGCGCCTCGACTTCCCCTACCAGCCGGTAGCCGTGGCCGGGGTCGGCATCGCCACTCTCACGGGCCTGGGCAGCTGGCTGTTCGGTTACCCCTTCCTGACCTCGTCATTCGGTTACTTCCACCTGCCGCTGATCGGCAAGTTCGAGCTGGCCACTGCGATGCTGTTCGACCTCGGGGTCTATCTCGCCGTGGTCGGCGCCACCCTGATGATCCTGGCCAACCTGGGCAAGGTGACCACGGTCCACCGCCCGGCCAAGGAGCCCAGGCCCGAGAACGATGCATCACCCCAGCGCCCCCGCAAGGAGACCCCCTGATGGAAAGCCTCTACGCCATCACCACCGGCGTACTTACCGCCTGCGGACTCTACCTGGTCCTGCGTTCACGCACCTTCCCCGTCGTGGTGGGACTGACCCTGCTCTCCTACGCGGTGAACCTGTTTCTGTTCTCCATGGGCGGCCTGACCACCGATGGCGCCGCACTGATCAACGGGGTCAAGGAGTACGCCGACCCGCTGCCCCAGGCGCTGGTATTGACCGCCATCGTGATCGGCTTCGCCATGACCGCCTTCGTGGTGATCCTGGCGATGCGCGCGCGCAGCGAGGCGGGCAACGACCATGTGGATGGCCGCAAGCATGAAGTCGGGGAGGGGCGCCGATGAGCACTCATCTGATCGTGCTGCCGGTGGTAGTACCACTGGTGGTGGGCATCCTGCTGCTCTTCCAGCGCCAGGGCAGCGTGCGGCTGAAGCGCCTGGTCGGGGTCGCCGCCACCCTGGCCCTGCTGCTGATAAGCATCGCCCTGGTGGCCCGAGCCGCCGGCGGCGAGGTGACCTACTACGCCCTGGGCGACTGGCAGCCTCCGTTCGGCATCGTGCTGGTACTCGACCGTCTATCGGCCATGATGGTGCTGCTCACCTCCATCCTCGCACTGGGTGCCGTAGTGTTCGCCTGTGCCGGCGACGACGAGCGCGGCAGCAACTTCCACGGTCTCTTCCAGTGGCAGTTGATGGGGATCAATGGTGCCTTCCTGACCGGCGACCTGTTCAACCTGTTCGTGTTCTTCGAGGTCCTGCTGCTCGCCTCCTATGCGCTGCTGCTCCACGGTGGCGGCAAGGAGAGGATCATGTCCGGGGTGCACTATGTGGTGCTCAACCTGGCCGGGTCCTCGCTGTTCCTGATCAGTGTCGGCATGCTCTACGGGGCCACCGGCACCCTCAACATGGCCGACATGGCCGTTCGCCTGAGCGAACTGCCTGCCGAGCATGAGGGACTGGTGGTAGCGGGCGCCCTGATGCTGCTGGTCGTGTTTGGCCTCAAGGCGGCCATCCTGCCGCTCTACTTCTGGCTGCCCAAGGCCTATGCCGCGGCCCCCGCACCGGTTGCGGCACTATTCGCCATCATGACCAAGGTGGGGATCTACGCCATTCTGCGGGTCTACTCGCTGGTCTTCGGTGAGGCCGCCGGCCCCCTGGCCGACCTTGAGCAGGGCTGGGTATGGTGGCTCTCGCTGGGCACCCTGGCGGTGGCCACCATCGGCGCCCTGGCCGCCCGGGACCTGCGCCTGCTGGTGGCCTATCTGGTGCTGGTCTCGGTGGGTACCCTGCTGGCGGGGATCGGCATCGGCACTCCCGCGGCTGTCTCCGCCCTGCTCTACTACCTGATCCACACCACCCTGGTCACCGGCGGCCTCTTCCTGCTCGCCGAAATGATCGGTACCCAGCGCGGCAAGGCGGGCACTCGCCTGGTCAAGGGTCAGCCGCTACGCCAGAGTGGACGACTCGCCGTGCTGTTCTTCGCTGGCGCCGTCGCCGTGGCCGGCATGCCGCCACTCTCGGGCGCGATCGGCAAGACCCTGCTGATGGCTACCGCCGAGGGGGCTCAGCGTGCCTGGCTATGGCCGATCCTGCTGCTCAGTGGCCTCGCCGCCATCATTGCGCTGTCGCGGGCGGGCTCCACGCTGTTCTGGCGCAGCACCGGCTCGGCCGATGGCCAGCGCCTGCCCCGCCGTCAGTGGTTCGGCGTCGCCTGGCTGATCGGTGCTGCCCCGCTGATGGTGGCCCTGGCCGGCCCGCTGGTCGACTACACCGACGCCACCGCCGAGCAGCTGGCCCACCCCGAGACTCTGACAGGCGCCCTGCTGAACAACGAGGGAGATGCTCCATGATCCAGCCTCGCTCCTGGCTGCCGACACCGCTGCTGTCGATTCTGTTGCTGATCGTCTGGTTGCTGATGGTACGCAGCGTCGCCTTCGGCCATATCCTGCTGGGCGGTGCCCTGGCGGTGGCGATCCCCCTGGCAACCCACCGCTTCTGGGACACGCAGCCCAGTATCAAGAAGCCGGCCCTGCTGCTGCGCTTCGCGCTGCGTGTACTCGGTGATATCGTGACCGCCAACCTTCAGGTCGCCTGGTTGATTCTCAACCCGTGGCGGCGCATGCGGCCTCACTTCATCGAGTACCCGTTGATGCTGGAGAACCGCTTCACCATCACCCTGCTCGCCAACACCATCAGCCTGACACCGGGCACGGTCTCGGCCAATCTGCGCCTGGATGGCAAGTCGCTGCTGATTCATGCCCTCGACGTGGAGGACGATGATGCATTGATCGAGACCATTCGCGAGCGCTACGAGCGGCCGCTGAAGGAGATCTACGAATGATTGAGGTTGCACTCTGGACCAGCCTGGCCCTGGTCGTGGCTGCCATGGCGCTGAATGTCTACCGACTGACCATCGGCCCGGACATGCCCGACCGCCTGCTGGCGCTGGACACCATGTATATCAACTCCATCGCCCTGATCGTGCTGCTGGGACTCTGGCTGGATACCAAGACCTACTTCGAGGCGGCGCTGCTGATCGCCATGCTTGGCTTCATCAGTACCGTGGCGGTGTGCAAGTACCTGCTGCGCGGCGACATCATCGAATAGGGAGACATCATGACGCTGCACTTACTTATCGAGGGAGTCGCTTCCTTTCTGCTGGTGGCCGGCGGCGCCTTCATCTTTATCGGCTCGTTGGGCATGACCCATCTGCGCGACTTCTACATGCGACTGCACGGCCCCACCAAGGCCACCACCCTGGGCATCGGCTGCATGCTGGGCGCCTCGATGATCTACTTCTGGGCAAGCGAGGGGAAACCGGAGATTCAGGAGGTGCTGATCACCATCTTCCTGTTTATCACCGCGCCGGTCAGCGCCCACCTGCTGGCCAAGACCGGGCTTCATCAGAAGCTCAAGCACGTGGACAAGACCGCCGGCCGGCCGGCCGAGCTGCGCCGCGAGGAGGTGGGCGAGAAGCCGGTCCCCCACCCGGACCGCGGCTACGACTGACGCCTCCCCCCGGCCCGCCGGTGGCGGGCCTAGACCCAGCCTCCCAGCTCGTTGTCGATGATCGACAGCAGGGCCCCGATATGGTCGTCACGTTCGTTGAGGCAGGGCACATAGGTGAAGGTCTCGCCACCGGCCTCGAGGAAGGCATCGCGAATCTCCTCCTCGATCTCCTCCAGGGTCTCGACACAGTCGGCGGAGAAGGCCGGCGACACCACGGCAATATGCTTCCTGCCTTGGCGCGCCAGCTCGGCGACATGCTCCACGGTGGCCGGCCCCACCCACTCCTCGGGACCGAACTGCGACTGGAAGGCGGTCTGGATGGCCCCCTCCTCCCAGCCTAGCGCCTCGCGCAGCAGCCGCGTGGTCTTCTGACACTGGCAGTGGTAGGGATCCCCCTCCATCAGGAAACGCTTGGGCACGCCATGATAGGAGGCCACCAGCACCTCGGGTGCCGTCTCGGCGGCATCATAGGCCTCGCGCACGCTGTTGGCCAGGGCTTCGATATACTGCGGGTGCTCGAAGTAGGCCGGCACGGTGCGAATCGCCGGTTGCCACTTGAGCTTCATCAGGGTGCGGAAGGCATGATCATTGGCGGTGGCGGTGGTCGGCGAGGCGTACTGCGGATAGAGCGGGAAAAACAGAATCCGCTCGCAGCCCGCCGCCTGCAGACGCCTGAGTACGCTGTCGGTGGAGGGGTTGCCGTAGCGCATGGCGAAGTCGACCATCACCCGGTCGCCATGGCGCGCCTCGAGCCCCTCGGCCACCTTGCGGGTCTGCTCCCGGGTAATGGTCAGCAGCGGGCTCTCATCCTTCTCGGTGTTCCAGATACCGCGATAGGCCTCGCCGGACTTGAAGGGGCGGCGCGAGAGGATGATCAGCTGCAGCAGTGGCTGCCACTTCCAGCTGGGGTAGTCCACCACTCGCTTGTCGGAGAGGAATTCGTTGAGGTAGCGACGCATGGACCGGTAGTCGGTGGCATCCGGAGTGCCCAGGTTGACCAGCACCACCCCGACCCGGGCCTGAGGAATCGGCGGATGATCCTCCGGTGCATGGGCCAGGCGCCCGCAGCCGGGATGGTCCATGCCGGGATTGGCCGAATCCTGGATCGTGGTGGTCATGGGGTGACTCCTTGGTCGATACGCACGGTGGATGAAGACGGGGCTAGTGTATCAGGCCCCTCGCGGCGGCGGCGATCAGGTTGTACTATCAGCCTGATTTGTACAACCTGAGATCAAGCCATGTCCCGTCCCCTGGTGCTCGTGCTCGGCGACCAGCTCAGCCTGGCGCTTCCCAGTCTCCGCGACTTGCCCGCCAACGCGGTGGTGGCGCTCTGCGAGGTCTCCGCCGAGGGGCGCTATGTGCCACACCACCCCCAGAAGATCGCGCTGATCCTCGCCGCCATGCGCCACTTCGCCGCGGCACTACGCAAGCGCGGCTACCGGGTGCACTACAGCGCCCTGGATGACCCCGACAATACCCAGGAGCTGATGACGGAGGCACAGCGCCTGGCCGCACTCCACGCCTGCGACGAGATCCGGGCCGTGCGCCCCGGGGAGTGGCGGCTGTGGCAGGCGATGCGCGAGCGTGAGCGCGCCGCCCTGCCCTGGCGACTCCTCGAGGACGACCGCTTCTATACCACCCCGGATGACTTCGCGGCCTGGGCAGGCGGCCGCGAGTCGCTGCGCATGGAGTACTTCTACCGGGAGCAACGGCGCCGCAGCGGCCTGCTGATGGAGGGCGACGGGCCCGCCGGCGGCCGCTGGAACCTCGACCACGACAACCGCGAGCCGCTGCCGGCTGGGCTCTCGGTGCCCGCGCCGCCCCGTCATCGCCATGACGCCACCACTCGCGCGGTGATCGCCCTGGTGGCGGAACACTTCGGCGACCACTTCGGCAGCCTCGAGGGCTTCCACTGGCCGGTGACGCGGCGCCAGGCGCTGGTCGACCTGCGCCATTTCATCGAGCACCTGCTGCCCGCCTTCGGTCGCTACCAGGATGCCATCAGCGACAGTGAGCCCTTCCTGTTCCATTCGCGACTCTCGGCGGCGCTCAACCTGGGGCTGCTCTCCCCCCGGGAGGTGTGCGAAGCCGCCGAGCGCGAATACCACGAGGGGCGAGCGCCACTCAATTCGGTGGAGGGCTTCATCCGCCAGGTGCTGGGCTGGCGCGAATATGTCCGCGGGCTCTACTGGACCCGCATGCCCGACTACAAGCGCGGCAACGCCCTGGGCGCCCGGCGTGGCCTGCCGAGCTTCTTCTGGGACGGCGAGACCGAGATGCGCTGCCTGCGCCGCGCCATCGAGATGACCCGCGATAACGCCTATGCCCACCATATCCAGCGGTTGATGGTGACGGGCAACTTCGCCCTGCTCTGCGATGTGGCACCCGAGGCGCTCTGCGACTGGTATCTGGCGGTCTACGCCGACGCCTGCGAGTGGGTGGAGCTGCCCAACACCCTGGGCATGGTGCTGCACGCCGATGGCGGGCTGATGGGCTCGAAGCCCTACTGCGCCTCGGGCAAGTATATCGATCGCATGTCGGATCACTGCCGGCACTGCCGTTTCGACCCCAAGCGGGCGACGGGTCCCGACGCCTGCCCGTTCAACAGCCTCTACTGGGACTTTCTGGAGCGCCACGCCGAGACCCTGAGCACCAATCCGCGCATGAAGCTGATCTACGGCAGCCTGTCGCGCATGAGTGAGGAGAAGCGCAACGCCATGCGCGATCAAGCCGGCGCCTTCCTCGAGCAGCTCGATGCCGCGCCCGCCAATTCACACGACCATGGTCAGGGCGAACACCGGGCGGGCTATGCTGGCGCCGAGGAGACTCCGAGATGACCCGACACGCCACCCTCGCTGCCCGCGCCCCGGTGACCCTCTTCCATGATGGCCACTGCCCGCTGTGCCAGCGGGAGGTCGCCTGGCTGGCGCGTCACCCGCGCCGCGAGCGCGTCAGGCTGGTGGATATCCAGGCCGCGAATTTCGATGCCGCGCCGCTCGGCCGCAGTGTTGCCGCGATGATGGGCCGACTGCACCTGCGCGACGCTAACGGTCGCTGGTTCGTGGGAATGGACGCCAGCCGTGCCCTCTACGCGGTGCTGGGCTATCGACGGCGGGTCTGGATAAGCACCCTGCCAGGGATCGGCAGGCTGACGGATGCGGGGTACCACTGGTTTGCCCGCCGCCGCCTGCATCTGGGGCGCTGGCTGGAACGGCGGGAGAAGGAGTGACGCGTGGCCCTGCTTGCGAGGGCGGCTCAGAACACCAGCGGCATGCGTGAGGTCAGCGGCTCCTGATAGTGAGTCTCGCGACCGATCACCTCATCGTGGGGCACCTGCTGCACCAGGTGGGCGCGGTGGATACCGGCACGCTTGAGCTCCACGTAGACATCTTCCAGCGAGCGGAAGAGCACCGGCTTGCCCTTACGGGTCAGCATATGACGCTGCCCCTCGATATCCTCCAGCTCCACTTGGTAGAAGCGGCTGCCGGCATGGCCGATGACGCGAATCTCGTAGTTGTCGTGATGGGCCGCGAAGGCCTTTAACTCGTGAAATTCCATGGATCCCTCCAGGTATTTTATCGTTGAAGTTCCTGGCAGCCTGACACCCACGGATGACACCGGGGTGACGACCGCATGTCAAAGATATGACACCGGCATCCCTGGCGAGTTCCGCAAGCTATTGATAATCTGAGGGATCAATCGCCTTGCCCAGGGAGTTTCGGTCGACCCACTTGCCGGCCTTGGTCTCCTTGTAGCGAAATACCACTCTATCACCGACGACCACCGGAAGCTCGGCATCCTCGGTCTGGTAGCTGTAGGTCTCGCCCTCCACTACCAGCTGGTAGCGGTAGAGGTCGGGCATGCCCAGCCACTCCTTGAACGGGCCTTCGCGCTCCACGGACTGAAGCTCGCCGCGCGCCTCCAGCTTGGGTGCACGCTGTCGATTACCGCGCCGAAATCCGCCTGCCATGCTGCCTCCTGGCTATGCTAACTGAAAGGGTGGGCATTATACGGGCCCCTCGTCCCGGCTCAAGTCGAGAGGCGAGGCCTACTCGCCGAAGCCATCGCCATAGCTGTCCGGCGCCAGGTCTTCGAAGCGGGTGTAGCGGCCGATAAATGCCATATGTACCGTGCCGATGGGACCGTTACGCTGCTTGCCGATGATCAACTCGGCGAGACCCTGATTGTCGGGGTTGTCAGGATTATAGACCTCGTCGCGATAGACGAAGGCGATCACGTCGGCATCCTGCTCGATGGCGCCACTCTCGCGAAGGTCCGACATCACCGGGCGCTTGTTGGGTCGCTGCTCGAGGGAGCGGTTGAGCTGGGAGAGGGCCACCACCGGACAGCCGAACTCCTTGGCCAGCCCCTTGAGCGAGCGGGAGATCTCGGAGATCTCGCCGGTGCGGTTCTCGGAGAAGCCGGGGATCTGCATCAGCTGCAGGTAGTCGATCATCACCAGCCCGACATTGCCATGCTCCCGGACCACACGCCGAATACGCGAACGCATCTCGTTGGGTGACAGCGCCGCGGTATCATCGATGAACAGCTGCTTGTCCTTGAGCAGGTTGACCGCCGAGGTCAGGCGCGGCCAGTCCTCGTCCTCCAGCTGGCCCGTCCGCACCCGAGTCTGGTCGATGCGCCCCAGCGAGGAGAGCATGCGCAGCATCAGGGCATCGGCGGGCATCTCCATGGAGAACACCATCACCGGCTTCTCGCTGGAGATGACCGCATGCTCCACCAGATTCATGGCGAAGGTCGTCTTGCCCATGGAGGGGCGCCCGGCAATGATCACCAGGTCCGAGGGCTGCAGGCCCGAGGTCATCTCGTCGAGGTCACGAAAGCCGGTGGAGAGTCCGGTCATCTCGCCCTGCATGTTGAACAGCTCGTCGATGCGGTCCACCGCCTTGGCGAGCAGCTCGCTCATGCCGATGGGGCCACCCGACTTGGGCCGCTCCTCGCTGATCTGGAAGACCAGGCGCTCGGCCTCGTCGACCAGCTCATTCGCCGGTCTCCCCTGAGGGCTGAAGGCGCCATCGGCGATCTGGCTGGCGGCACGGATCAACTTGCGCAGGGTGGCCCGCTCGCGAACGATATCGGCATAGGCGCGGATATTGCTGGCCGATGGCGTGTTGCGGGCCAGCTCCGCCAGCGTCGCCAGGCCGCCCACGGTATCGAGCTGGTCGCGCCCCTCTAGCGCCTCGGAGAGCGTCACCACGTCCAGCGGCCGCGCCGACTCGGCCAGCTCGGCCATGACATTGAAGATCAGACGATGTTCGTAACGGTAGAAGTCGTCGGCCACCAGGCGGTCGGCGACATTGTCCCAGGCCTGGTTATCGAGCATCAGCCCGCCCAGCACCGACTGCTCCGCCTCCAGCGAGTGGGGCGGCACCTTGAGGGCGGCGGTTTCCTGGTCGTGCTCGAGCATCTCTGACATGGCGGTCTTCACCCTGGGCATTGCGGGGACGCCATTCTACCCCAGACAGGCAGCGCGCCCCATGACTCTTCCCCCCAACGCGACGAGGGGCGCGAGGATCTCTCCTCGCGCCCCTCGTCGGTGGCGGCCGTCTGAACTTACTCGGCCACTACCACCACACGCACGGTGGCTTCGACTTCGGCATGCAGGCGCAGCTGAATGTCGTACTCGCCGACGGCACGGATCGGACCTTCCGGCATGCGCACTTCGCTCTTGGCCACATCGATGCCGGCAGACGCGATGGCGTCGGCCAGGTCGCGGGGGCCGATGGAGCCGAACAGCTTGCCTTCATCGCCGGACTTGGCGACCAGGGAGAGTTCGATCTCGTTGAGCTGAGCGGCGCGCTCTTCGGCCTCGGCCTTGCGCTCGGTGGCCTGGGCCTCGAGCTCGGCACGCTGGGCCTCGAAGGCCTCGATGTTGTCCTTGGTGGCCGGCACGGCGAGACCGTAGGGCACCAGGTAGTTGCGGCCGTAGCCGGGCTTGACGGTCACCTGGTCACCCAGGCCGCCCAGCTTGCCAATGTTGTCGAGCAGAATGACTTCCATCTCGTAAACCTCTTGTCAGTTACGGCTGGCCAGGCGCCCGCGAATGTCCGCGAAGACGTCGATAGCGGCCAGCAGCAGCACGATCAGAATCATGGGCCATGTAGTGATCAGCAGCAGGTAGAAGACGACCAGCCACAGCCCGTTCATCCCTTTAAATCCGATAAATCCATGCACCAGGGCGATGCCGGCGACCAGCAGCGGTACCCACAGCAGCATGCCCAGGCCGGGCAGCCCCAGCACGGCACCGATCACGCCGAGCGCCACCAGCATAGCCAGTTCGGCGGGCCTCAGGCGCAGGGCGTGGAACTCCTCGCGGAATCCACCGGGGTTGTAGAGCCCCGCCTGCCAGCTACGCGCCAGGGCCAGGCAGCCCACGGCGGCGATCAGCACGATAAGCCCGGTGACGCCACCGATCAGCAATCCCGCCAGCTGCTCGGTATCGAGCCCCTGACTGCCCAGCTCGTTGAGCAGGCGTCCCACCTCGGGAGAGGCCTGACGCAGCTGGTCGAGCAGCTCCCCGGTGCCACCGGGCGGCAGGAAGATCCCCAGCTGGATCATCACCGCGCCAGCCAGGGCACCGGCGATCAGCGCCTCGCTCCAGCGCAGGCGAGAGCGCAGCACCACCGCCATCAGGGTCACCAGCAGCACGCTGGCCAGGGGGATGACATCCCCCTGCACCCACCACCAGCCCGAAGGCACGGCGGCAGCCACGATCACCGGTAGCGCCGGGGAGAGGCCTCGACGCAGGGTGACCAGGGCCGCGATGGCGGCCCCCAGCCAGAACAGCCAGGGAATCAGGGTGGCCACGACGGCCCCGCCGATGGCGTGGGGCGTGCCGCGCATCACCCAGCGGGCGATCGTCAGCATCTTGCCGCTGGCTTACTGGTGGCTATCGGAGTAGGGCAGCAGTGCCAGGTAGCGCGAGCGCTTGACGGCGGTCGCCAGCTGACGCTGGTAGCGGGCCTTGGTACCGGTGATGCGGCTGGGAACGATCTTGCCGGTCTCGGTGATGTAGGCCTTGAGGGTGTCCAGATCCTTGTAGTCGATCTGCTTCACGCCCTCGGCGGTGAAACGGCAGAACTTGCGGCGACGGAAAAAGCGTGCCATGTAAAGACTCCTTCAGACGTGCGATGGGGGGTATCAGGCGGACTCGGCGCGAGGCTTCTCGTCGCGAGGCTTCTCGTCGCGACGTGCGCGCTTCTCTTCCACCGGCTTCATCATCGGCGAGGCCTCGGTGATGGCTTCGTTGCAGCGCACCACCAGGCTACGGATGATGGCATCGTTGAAGCGGAAGATGTTCTCGATCTCGTCGAGGGTCTCGCCGCTGCACTCGACGTTCATCAGCACGTAGTGAGCCTTGTGGATCTTGTTGATCGGGTAGGCCAGGTGACGACGGCCCCAATCCTCCAGGCGATGCACGGTGCCGCCGTTCTCGGTAACGAGGCCGGTGTAGCGCTCGACCATGGCCGGAACCTGCTCGCTCTGGTCCGGATGGACCATGAACACGATTTCATAATGACGCATGGGATCTCCTTGCGGTTTGGCAGCTTCCTCGGGAGGTCTTGGCTCCGGGGAAGCAAGGAGGTGATAGAAAAAACACGAATGCCCGCTCGATGGACGAACGGGCGCAAGCATTCTAAAGAGTACGCGCCTCGCGCGCAAGCGGGGAATCGGCTTGTCGCTTCCGGCACTCGAGTCGGCACCCGGGGCTTAGCACTTATGGCTTAAGGCTTACGGCTCCAGGCGAAGCCTGGCGGCGCTGACGGACCACCTCGAAGAGGCTGATCCCGGTGGCAACCGAGACATTGAGACTGGATACCGTACCGGCCATGGGCAGCTTGACCAGCTGATCGCAGGCCTCGCGCGTCAGGCGGCGCATGCCCTTGCCCTCGGCCCCCATGACCAGTGCCGTGGCCCCGGTCAGGTCGACCTCGAATACCAGCGACTCCGCCTCACCGGCGGTACCGGTCACCCAGACGCCCAGCGACTTGAGCCTGGCCAGGGCGCGGGCGAGATTGGTGACCTGGTAGACCGGCACGCTCTCGGCGGCCCCACAGGCTACCTTGCGCACCGTGGCATTGAGCGGTGCGGCCTTGTCCTTGGGCACGATCACCCCATGCACCCCGGCGGCATCGGCGCTGCGCAGGCAGGCGCCGAAGTTGTGCACGTCGGTGATGCCATCGAGCACCAGCAGCAGCGGGGGCGTCGCATGGGGCCACGCCTCCAGACGGAACCACAGCGCATTCTCGGCCTCGAACGCCAGCGGCGTGGTGAAGGCCACGATGCCCTGGTGGGCGGCCCCCTGGGCCAGGCGGTCCAGCTCGTCACGCGGACGTGACTGGATGCGGGCACCGCCACGCCGAGCGGTCTCTACCAGCTCGGCGAGACGCGCCTCCGCGCCGCCCTGCTGCACCCATAGCTCGCGGGGTATTTCACCACGCTCGATCAGCGCACGCACGGCATGCACGCCGAATACCGCCTCCAGGCCACCGGGCGTCGCCGGCTTGCCAGCGGCGGGCCGCTGGGATCGCTTCTGCTTCATGTCTCTCGCTTCATTGCGGGTCACACGGCGGACCCGAAGGTCCGCCACGGGATTCAGCGCCGCGAACGGCGCCGACGGTTGCCGCTGCGCTTGCGGCCATCGCCCTTGTCGGACCTGTCGCTTCTGGCGGATTCGCCACCCTTGCCGGTGGTCTCGCCAGGCGAGGCCTCGGCCTTCGGTGGCTTGCCGCCGGCGCTGGCGCGACCCTTGGCGGGGGCATCGTCTACCGCACGGCGACGGCGCGGCGCCCGCTTGGGACGCGGCTGCTCATCGGCCAGGGCGAAATCGATCTTGCGATCATCCAGGTCGACGCGAGCCACCTGCACGGTGACACCGTCGCCGAGACGGTAGCTCATGCCACTGCGCTCACCCTTGAGACGGTGCTTCTCAGGCTCGTAGCGGTAGTAGTCCGAAGGCAGCGAGGTGACATGCACCAGCCCCTCGACATAGACCTCATCGAGCCGCACGAAGATGCCGAACTGGGTCACCGACGCGATGGTGCCATCGAAGATCTCGCCGAGCTTGTCGGACATGAACTCGCACTTGAGCCAGTCCTCGACGTCGCGTGTGGCGTCATCGGCGCGACGCTCGGTCATCGAGCAGTGCTCGCCGAGCTCGAGCATCTGCTCGAAGGTATAGGGCGCCCACTTGCTGGGCGGTTCCACCGGGGCCCCCTCGGCCCGCAGCACGGTGTTGGTCTGGCGCGGCCCGCGGATCACCGAGCGAATGGCACGGTGCACGATCAGGTCCGGGTAGCGACGGATCGGCGAGGTGAAGTGAGCATAGGCCGGATAGGCCAGGCCGAAGTGCCCATCGTTCTGGGGTGAGTAGATCGCCCGGCTCATGGAGCGCAGCATCACCGTCTGGATGACATCGGCGTCGGGGCGCCCCTTGATGGCCTCGGCCAGGTCGCGGTAGTCCTGCGGGCTCGGGTCATCGCCGCCGCCCAGGGTCAGGCCAAGCTCGCTGAGAAACAGGCGCAGCTTGTCGAGACGCTCCGGCGAGGGCTGCTCGTGGATACGATAGAGGGCCGGCAGATCATGCTTGTCGAGGAAGCGCGCCGTGGCCACATTGGCCGCCAGCATGCACTCCTCGATGATCTTGTGGGCATCGTTGCGCGAGCGCGGCACGATCTTCTCGATCTTGCGCTCGTCATTGAAGACGATGGCCGTCTCGGTGGTCTCGAAGTCGATGGCCCCTCGCTCCACCCGCGCCTCGCGCAGCAGCCGGTAGAGGGCATGCAGGTTCTTCAGCGACGGCACCAGCTCGCGGTACTCCTCGCGCAGGGCCTCACCCTCCTGCCCCTCATCATCGAGGATCGCCGCCACCTTGTTGTAGGTCAGGCGCGCATGGGACTGGAACACCGCCTCGTAGAAGCGGTAACGACTGATGGCGCCACTCTGGGAGATATTCATCTCGCAGACCAGGGCGAGGCGGTCGACCGCGGGATTGAGCGAACAGAGACCGTTGGAGAGCAGCTCCGGCAGCATCGGCACGACCTGCCCCGGGAAGTAGACCGAGTTGCCGCGGCGGATCGCCTCCTGGTCCAGGGCACTGCCTGGGCGCACATAGTGGGAGACGTCGGCGATGGCCACCAGCAGCTTCCAGCTGCCGGACTTGGTCTTCCAGGCGCAGACGGCGTCATCGAAGTCCTTGGCGGTCTCGTCATCGATGGTCACCAGCGGCACGTCACGCAGATCGATACGGCTCTGCTTGTCCTCCTCGGCAACCTCGGCGGACATGCTGGCGATCTGGTCGTGGACCTCCGGCGGAAATTCGGCGGGAATCTCGTAGCTGCGAATGGCGATATCGATCTCCATGCCGGGATCCATGCGCTCACCCAGCACCTCGACCACCTCACCGACCGGCTGCACCCGCGTCTCGGGCTGCTTGACGATATGCGCCGACACCACCTGACCATCCTTCGCCCCACCGCAGGCGCTGTGCGGGATGATCACCTCCTGGGTGATACGCGGATTCTCGGGGATCAACACGCCGAACTCGGGGGTGTTCTCGCGGTAGACACCGACGATGGACTGGGTATTGCGGGCCAGCACCTCGGCGATGGTGGCCTCGTCGCGACCGCGCCGATCGCGGCCGCTGATGCGCACCAGCACCTGATCGCCATGGAAGACTCGGCGCATCTGCCGCGGCGGCAGCATCAGGTCGGGCTTCTTGCCGTCGTCACGCAGCACGAAACCGAAGCCGTCGCGGTGACCCAGCACCTTGCCCTTGATCAGGTCGAGCTTGTCGATCAGCGCGTAGGCTCGCGCCCGGTTGCGCAGCACCTGGCCATCGCGCTCCATGGCCGCCAGCCGGCGGCGCACCGCCTCCTGCAGCTCCTCATCCTCGAGGCCGAGCAGCTGGCTCATCTTCTCGTGAGTAAGCGGCTTGCCGGCCTCCTCCAGGCGGGCGAGCAGATACTCGCGGCTGGGGGCTGGCTTGTCATACTTGTGGGCTTCACGTTCCGCATGCGGATCGTCGCTGAGCGTCCAGTGAGTCATGCGCGGTGCATCCTTGGCAGGGTCGGGGACGACATGAGTAAGCTGGCGCTCGGGCGCCGCGGGAGCGGGGTATTACTTAGGGGTTCATTGATCATGGCCGCAGTATAGCGCCGCAGGCGCGGTCACCCAACCTTGATGAACCGGGCTGTGTGGGAAAAAATTGCCGCAGCCCCCTCGTTCCTCTTGCAAACCGACACAATTCGGGTAACATACGCGTCGCTTGCCCAGATGGCGGAATTGGTAGACGCGCTAGCTTCAGGTGCTAGTGTCCTTACGGACGTGGAGGTTCAAGTCCTCTTCTGGGCACCATTGCTCTTTATACAGTTCGACTCGCTCGTGTTCGCCCAGGTGGCGGAATTGGTAGACGCGCTAGCTTCAGGTGCTAGTGTCCTTACGGACGTGGAGGTTCAAGTCCTCTCCTGGGCACCATCCTTCGGGAAGCCCGAACACGACGAGATGCATGATGCGCCCAGGTGGCGGAATTGGTAGACGCGCTAGCTTCAGGTGCTAGTATCCTTACGGATGTGGAGGTTCAAGTCCTCTCCTGGGCACCATTCACTTCGCGTCATGCAGGTTAGAGCAGGCAAGATCATCGAGAAACCGCGACACTGGATCGCGGTTTTTTTGTATCTATACAACACGCTATTCGAAGCGCCCGGGGCGGTTTGCCACCTCCTCCAGCCCCCAGCCACGGGCATCGACCCGCCCCTCCAGCACTTCCGCTGACGACTCGGGGAGCCTGGGAAAGAAGTCGAGCCCGGTTCGCGCCTCGATGGCGTCGATGCTTACCAGATAGTCGCTCAATGACTCGTCGCCACGAACCCCCTGGGGCATGACGAAGGCCAGGGCCCGGGGCCTTTCGCCGGGTACCACGACAATCTTGTAGAAGGCCGCGGGGACCTCCACGAAGCCGACCCGATTGAGCACGTTATCGAGGAAGCGTTCGGGGAAGATCGGCCCGGTAATGACCTGCACCGCACCGAATCGCGGCACGAAATGATCCATCACCACCTCTTCCAGTCGCTGCCAGAGCCGGCGGTTGAGATCGGGCCGCTGGGGCGTCATGTTGCTCATGTAGAAGGTGTCGTGCTGGGCATCGCGACCATGCACCACGGCAATCGCGTAGTTGGGTGCCAGGTGCCCACGATCGAAGCCGCTGCCGGCGTAGTGGTCGGTGCCGATCGGCCACAGGGTACGCCAGTCCCGGCGAAATGCCGGACGCGGCCCCGACTCGGGGCTCTCGACCGCCTGAAGCCGATAGCTGACCCACAGCGGATTGACCCGCAGGTCGGACCAGCCGACCAGGAAGCCATCGTTGCGCAGCACGCGATGAAAGCCGGTGAGTGACGGCTCCTGCCACTCGGGCACCCCCATCCACACCAGCGAGTCGCGTAACTCACGCTCCTGGAAGTGCCACAGACCGCCCCCCACGACTACAAACAGCAGACTGACGGCAAAACGCCGCAGCGGGCGGCCACGGCGCAACGGACCGAAACGACTCATCCGTGAAAGGCTTCCCCGTTGATGAAGTGAGTGACGCAGGGCTATCGCAATTACCGAACCAAGGGGCGCCGGGGATAAGCCAAAGAGGGGATCCTACGCCAGGGAAGGCGTCGGTAGCGCCCTGGGAGGGGTTCATAGCACACCCTCGTCGGTCCGGCGTTCCGGGGCTTGTCGCCAGATCCACCACTGCCCCCGGTGACTACCAGCCCAGCGAGAACATGGTCTCCAGGTCGTGACGGGAGTGTACCTGCATGGCGTTGAGCGTCTCCGTCTCACGGATCCCCTCCACGGCATTGAGGCGCCCGGTCACCAGCTCGGCCAGGCTCTCGAAGTCACGCGTGCGCGCGATGGCCACCAGATCATAGCGGCCACAGGTGGAGTAGACCTCACTGACCCCTTCGACGTCGGCCAGGCGCTCGGCCACCGACTTGACCTGCCCCTTCTCGGTGTTGATCAGGATCACGGCATTCTGCATCGGGCTCTCTCCGGATGTCGCCCCGCGGGCGGAGATGGGCGGCGGGCAGCCGTCGAGACTGCCCGGGTTCTCGGATCGAGTATACCAGCTCCGGAGAGCGTGAAGCATCACCCTCTGATTGGCGCTCCTGGCGACGCGACAAGTCGTCGCAGCGCACCGTTCGCATACCGGGGGCGCCTTGACTATGATAACGAAGCGAACCCTGCCGACAGTCGACTGTCGGACGACTAGAGGTGGAACACCACCCGAGAATAGCGGGCTCAGGCCCGTCCGTGTCTGGCAACGTGATATAAGGAGATTCCATGGCTAACCACAGCCGTCGTGACTTCATGCGCCATAGCCTGATGGGCATGGCCGCCCTCCCCTTGGGAGCCGGCATCCTCTCCAGCCGCGCCTTTGCCCAGGACCTGCCGCCGCTGGACCCCTCCAGCGAGCAGGCACAGGCGCTCAACTACGTCAAGGACGCTAGCGAGGCTGCCGACCATCCGGCCTATGAGGAAGGCGAAAAGTGCAGTAACTGCATGTTCTTCCAGGCCGACAGCCAGGGCTGTCAGCTGTTTCCCCAGAACAGCGTCGAGCCGGCGGGCTGGTGCCAGTCCTGGACCGCCCAGAGCTGATGTCCGGGGCGGCAAACGCCGTCACCTGGCAATAGAACGAGGACCCGCGCCACGGCGCGGGTCCTGTTATATCTAAGCTGCATATAGCTTGCCTATGCCGGGCTACCTGCCGCCCATCAGCGTGCCACATGCCAGCACCATGACCGGCCATCAGCCCTCCCCGTTGCCGCCCTCCTCATCCGCCAGTGGCCATTGATAACGCCGCACCACTCGCTCGTCCTGAACCGACTCGAGGCGCACCGGGAAGCCCCACAGCTGATGCAGATGACGGATCACCGGATAGACGCTGCGCGCCAGCGGCCGGCGATCATCCTGGACATGATGCAGGGTCAGCGAGCGGTCGCCACGAATATCCGCGGAGTAGACCTGGATATTGGGCTCGCGTACCGCCAGTGCATAGTGGGCCGCCAGCGCGTCGCGGATGCGCTGATAGCCACGCTCGTCGTGGATCGCCGCCACCTCCAGCATCTCCTCCTGATCGTCGTCGATCACCATGAACAGCTTGAGGTCGCGAATCACCTTGGGCGACAGGAACTGCTGGATAAAGGATTCGTCCTTGAAGTTCTGCATGGCGAACTCCAGGGTTTCCCGCCAGTCGCTGCCGGCGATATCGGGGAACCAGCGACGGTCCTCCTCGGTGGGTGCCTCGCAGAGGCGCCGAAGGTCGCTGAACATGGCAAAGCCCAGGGCATAGGGATTGATGCCGTTGTACCAGGGGGCATCGAAGGGGGGCTGCTGAACCACCGCCGTATGCGACTGCAGAAACTCGAGCATCAGCCCCTCATCCACCGCGCCTTCGTCAAAGAGTCGGTTCATCAGGGTGTAGTGCCAGAAGGTGGCCCAGCCCTCGTTCATCACCTGGGTCTGGCGCTGGGGATAGAAGTACTGCGCCAGCTTGCGCACGATACGCACCACCTCCCGCTGCCACGGCGCCAGCAGCGGCGCGTTCTTCTCGATGAAGTAGAGCAGATTCTCCTGAGGCTCGGATGGGTAGCGACCGCCGGCATGCAGGCCGAGCGGGTCCTCCTGGTCATCCATCATCCCCGGCAGGCGATCCTCCTCGGCGCGCCCGGGGATGGTGCGCCACAGGGTGTTGACCTGGGCCTGCAGAAGCTCCTCGCGCTCCTTCTGACGACGCACCTCCTCCTCGGCGGAGATCGGCGAGGGCCGCTTGTAGCGATCGACCCCGTAGTTCTGCAGGGCGTGGCAGGCATCCAGCAGCTGCTCCACCGCCGCCACGCCGTGGCGCTCCTCGCACTCGGCGACATACTTGCGGGCGAACACCAGGTAGTCGATGATCGAGGCGGCGTCGGTCCAGGTACGAAACAGGTAGTTGCCCTTGAAGAAGGAGTTGTGGCCATAGCAGGCGTGGGCCATCACCAGCACCTGCATCATCAGGGTGTTCTCCTCCATCAGATAGGCGATGCAGGGGTCGGAATTGATCACCAGCTCGTAGGCAAGGCCCATCTGACCACGGCGGTAGGCCTGCTCCACGGCCAGAAACTGCTTGCCGAAGGACCAGTGGTGATAGCCCACCGGCATGCCCACGCTGGCGTAGGCATCCATCATCTGCTCGGAGGTGATGACCTCGATCTGGTTGGGATAGGTGTCGAGACGATACTCGTCCGCCAGCCGTGCGATCTCCCGCTCGAATTCGGCGAGTATCTCGAAGTTCCAGTCGGACCCCGTGGCGATGGGCTTGCGTCGGGTCATCTTGCCTCCTCAGCCGCCGGCGACGCGGCGCTTGAACAGCTCGCGGAACACCGGGTAAATATCTCCGGCCTCGACGATCTGGCGCATGGCGAAACGCGCCGGGAATTCGGCCGCCACGCTCTCGTACTCCTCCCACAGCGCCTGGTGCGCGTGGGGGGTGATCTCCACATAGGTGAAGTACTGCAGGCGCGGCATCAGCTTCTTGACCAGCAGGTCACGGCAGGCCACCGAGTCATCGTCCCAGTTATCCCCATCCGAGGCCTGGGCCACGTAGAGATTCCACTGCCCCGGCGGGTAACGCTCGGCGATGACCTCGTCCACCAGCGTCAATGCACTGGAAACGATGGTGCCGCCGGTCTCCCGCGAGTAGAAGAACTCCTCCTCGTCGACCTCCCTGGCGGCGGTGTGGTGGCGCACGAAGACCAGCTCGACCTTCTCGTAGTTGCGCTCGAGAAACAGATAGAGCAACAGGAAGAAGCGCTTGGCAATATCCTTGTGGGACTGGGTCATGGAGCCGGAGACATCCATGACGCAGAACATGACGGCCTTGCTGGAGGGCTGGGGCTGGTTGACCAGGTGGTTGTAGCGAAGGTCATAGGTGTCGATGAAGGGTACCGCCTCGAGGCGTTTCTCGAGGCGCTCCACCTCAGCCTTCAGCTCGGCGATGCGCACCGGATTGCGCATTACCGGATCCTTTCGTTCCTCGATCTCCAGCGCCTCACGGGCTTCACGCAGGGCACGACGAATCGGTGCGCGCATGGCGATGCGCCGGGCGTGGGCCTCGCGCATGGAGCGCACGATATTGATCCGTGCGGGCACCCCCTCCCTGGAGACTCCCGCGCGCACCGGGCGCACCTCGTCGAGGTCCACCAGCGCCTTGCGCTCCAGGTGGGGCAGCTCCAGGCCGTCGAAGACGAAGTCGAGGAACTCATCCCGGGAGAGGGTAAAGGCGAACTCGTCCACGCCCTCGCCCTGGTTCGAGGCACCGCCCTCACCGGCTCCATCACCGCCACCGCCGCCTCCCGGGCGTTGCAGGCGATCCCCCTCCACAAACTCCTTGTTGCCGGGGGCGATGATGCGCCGCTTGCCACCGGAGCCGTGCTGGAATACCGGCTCCGAGATATCACGCGCGGGAATCGAGACCTTCTCGCCGCGCTCCATGTCGGTGATCGAACGCCGATTGACCGCCTCCTCCACCGAGCGCTTGATATGCGTGCGATAACGGTCGAGGAAGCGCTGCCGATTGACCGCACTCTTGTGCTTGGCATTCGCCCGCCGGTCGATGAAGTAGCTCATGGCAACTCTCCTGCGCGCCGCGGGGGCCCGCCCCACGACGCGGCGTCGGGCTACTGGGACTTGCGCACCCGCAGATACCACTCTGACAGCAGGCGCACCTGCTTTTCGGTATAGCCACGCTCCACCATGCGCGCCACGAAGTCCTCATGCTTCTTCTGGTCGGCGCTGGAGGCCTTGGCGTTGAAGGAGATCACCGGCAGCAGCTCTTCGGTATTGGCGAACATCTTGTGCTCGATCACCCCGCGCAGCTTCTCGTAGGACTGCCAGCTGGGGTTCATGCCATTGTTCTGGGCACGCGCCCGCAGCACGAAGTTGACCACCTCGTGACGGAAGTCCTTGGGATTGGAGATCCCCGCCGGCTTCTCGATCTTCTCCAGCTCCTCGTTGAGGGCCTGGCGATCGAGGAACTCACCGGTCTCGGGGTCGCGGTACTCCTGATCCTGGATCCAGAAGTCGGCATAGGTCACATAGCGGTCGAAGATGTTCTGACCATACTCGGAGTAGGACTCGAGGTAGGCGGTCTGGATCTCCTTGCCGATGAAGTCCACGTAGCGAGGCGCCAGGAACTCCTTGATGAAGCGCAGGTAGCGCTGGAAGGTCTCGCTCGGCAGCTGCTCCTGCTCCAGGCGCTGCTCCAGCACGTAGAGCAGGTGCACCGGGTTGGCCGCCACCTCCAGGGTATCGAAGTTGAACACCTTGGAGAGGATCTTGAAGGCGAAACGGGTCGAGAGTCCATCCATCCCCTCGTCGACGCCGGCGCTGTCGCGATACTCCTGGATCGACTTGGCCTTGGGGTCGGTGTCCTTGAGGTTCTCGCCATCGTAGACCCGCATCTTGGAGTAGATGCTGGAGTTCTCCGGCTCCTTGAGCCGTGACAGCACCGAGAACTGCGCCAGCATGCGCAGGGTGTCCGGCGCACAGGGCGCCTCGGCCAGTGACGAGTGCTCCAGCAGTTTCCTGTAGATGCTGATCTCCTCGGAGACCCGCAGGCAGTAAGGGACCTTGACGATATAGACCCGATCCAGGAAGGCCTCGTTGTTGCGGTTGTTGCGGAAGGTCTGCCACTCGCTCTCGTTGGAGTGGGCCAGCACCACCCCCTCGAAGGGGATCGCCCCCATGCCTTCGGTCGGGTTGTAGTTGCTCTCCTGGGTGGCGGTCAGTAGCGGATGCAGCACCTTGATCGGCGCCTTGAACATCTCGACGAACTCCATCAGCCCCTGGTTGGCTCGACACAGCCCCCCGGAGAAGCTGTAGGCATCCGGGTCATCCTGGGAGTAAAGCTCGAGCTGGCGGATATCCACCTTGCCCACCAGCGAGGAGATGTCCTGGTTGTTCTCGTCACCGGGCTCGGTCTTGGAGATGGCGATCTGGTTGAGCCGCGACGGGTAGAGCCGCACCACCCTGAACTGGCTGATATCACCGCCATACTCCCTGAGCCGCTTGGCCGCCCAGGGCGACATCACGCTCTTCAGATAGCGACGGGGAACGCCATACTCCTTCTCCAGCAGCTCGCCATCCTCCTCCGGCGAGAACAGCCCCAGTGGCGACTCGTAGACCGGCGAACCCTTGATGGCATAGAAGGGCACCTTCTCCATCAGCAGCTTGAGCCGCTCGGCCAGCGATGACTTGCCCCCGCCCACCGGGCCCAGCAGATAGAGGATCTGCTTGCGCTCCTCCAGCCCCTGGGCGGCATGACGAAAGTAGGCGACGATCTGCTCGATGGCCTCCTCCATGCCGTAGAACTCGGCGAAGGCCGGATAGCGGCGAATCACCTTGTTGGAGAAGATGCGTGACAACCGCGGATCCTTCGCCGTGTCGATGACCTCCGGCTCGCCGATCGCCTGGAGCATGCGCTCGGCGGACGAGGCATAGGCCAGCGGATCATCGCGGCATAGCTCCAGATACTCCTGCAGGTTCATCTCTTCCTGCTGGACGCGGGCGAAACGATTCTGCACATGGTCAAAGATGCTCATCGATGCCTCCTTAAGCCCGATGGCTCGGCGCCGACTCTTTGGCGCTCGAGAACTGGGTCACTCACAGCGTAGACAGGCGGGTTTCGACACAACGGATAGTGAGTCAACGTTCCGCTTACTCTTATGAACGCTAGGGGGTGCGGAGGGTTCGATGGCGTGGCGTCATGTCATTCAACGCAGCGGGCCTGTCGCCCCGGTGACGACAGGCCCGAGAAGGGGCAGCCAGGCGGCTCTCAGAGTTCGGCGGCCACCCGCGTGCCCTGGTCGATGGCGCGCTTGGCATCGAGCTCGCCGGGCTCGAAGGCGCCACCGACCAGATGCACCACCACCCCGGCATCGCGCAGCGGCGCATAGAGATCACGCACCGGCTCCTGGCCGGCGCAGACCACCACCGTATCGACCGCCAGCAGGCGCGACTGGTCCTCATGCCGGATATGCAGTCCGGCATCATCGATGTGCAGATACTCGCAGCCAGCCAGGCTCTCCATGCCTCGCTGTCGCAGCGATGCCCGATGCACCCAGCCGGTGGTCTTGCCGAGCCCCTTGCCCGGCTTGGAGCGCTTGCGCTGGAGCAGGAAGACCTGGCGCGGCACCTCGGGACGCTCCGGGGCCCTGAGTCCGCCCGGCGACGAGACGGAGAGATCCACGCCCCACTCCCTGCACCAGGCGTCACGATCCAGGGAGGGCTGTCCAACATGGGTCAACAGCTCCGCCACGTCGAAGCCGATCCCCCCCGCGCCAATGATCGCGACTCGCGGCCCGACCCGCTCGGGGTGCAGGATCGCCTCGGGATAACTCATCACCCTGGGGTGCTCGCTGCCCGGCAGCTCGAGGCGGCGCGGGCGCACACCACTGGCCACCACCACCGCATCGAAGTCGCGCAGCGCTGCCACATCCGCCTCGCAGTTGAGCCGCAGCTGCACGCCGTGCTTGTCCAGCATCACTCGAAAGTAGCGCAGGGTCTCGTCGAACTCCTCCTTGCCGGGAATCTGGCGGGCATAGTGAAACTGACCGCCCAGCTCGGGGCTTCGCTCGAAGAGCGTCACCCGGTGGCCTCGCTGGGCCGCGGTCAGCGCCGCGGCCAGACCCGCCGGCCCGCCGCCGACCACGCCGATGCGCCGCGGCGTGGTCGCCGGCTCGATGACCAGCTCGGTCTCATGGCCGGCCCGCGGATTGACCAGGCAGGAGGTCGGCTTGCCCTCGAAGGTATGATCCAGGCAGGCCTGGTTGCAGGCAATGCAGGTGTTGATCTCGTCGCTGCGCCCCGCCGCCGCCTTGCTGACCCAGGCCGGATCGGCGAGAAAGGGTCGCGCCATGCTGACCATGTCGGCATGGTCTTCGGCCAGCACCCGTTCGGCGACCTCCGGCATATTGATGCGGTTGGTGGTGATCAAGGGCAGGGAGACCGCCCCCCTCAGCCGCCGGGTCACCTCGGTGAACGCCGCCCGGGGCACGCTGGTGACGATGGTCGGCACCCTTGCCTCATGCCAGCCGATGCCGGTATTGAGGGCGTCGGCGCCGGCGGCCTCGAGCGCCCTGGCCAGGGCCACCACCTCGTCATGGGTGCTGCCCTCCTCGACCAGGTCGATCATGGAGAGCCGGAAGATGACCGCGAAATCCGCCCCCACCGCCGCGCGAATGCGCCGCATGATCTCCAGCGGGAAGCGAATTCGGTTCTCGAAGGCGCCCCCCCACTCATCGTCGCGATGATTGGTTCGCCGGCAGATAAACTGATTGATCAGGTAGCCCTCCGAGCCCATCACCTCCACGCCATCGTAACCCGCCTGCCTGGCGAGGGTGGCACAGCGGACATAGTCGTCGATCTGGCGCTCCACCTCATCGCTACCCAGCGCCCGGGGGGCAAAGGGGTTGATGGGCGCCTGGATCGCCGAAGGCGCCACCAGCTCCGGCGTATAGGCATAGCGCCCGGCATGCAGGATCTGCATGCAGATCCGCCCTCCCTCGCCGTGCACCGCATCGATCACCCGACGGTGATCGCCCAGCTGCGCCTCATGCTCGAGGGTCGCCGCCCCCTGAAAGACGGCGCCCTCGGGATTCGGGGCGATGCCTCCGGTCACGATCAGTCCGACACCCTCTCGGGCGCGCTCGGCATAGAAGGTCGCCAGGCGCTCGAAGCCGTTCGGCCTCTCTTCCAGATTGGTGTGCATGGAACCCATCAGTACCCGGTTCGGCAGGGTCAGGTGACCCAGCCGCAGGGACCGAAAGAGGTGGGGATAAGCGGCCACGGCGGCACTCCTCTGTTGTTGACATACACCTTATTGTTGGCATAACGCCTTGTTGTTGGCGTGACACTGCATCGGGAGCACCCGCGACAAGCGGGGCCCGAGCGCAGCGGGCGAATTCAAACAACTGTATGACAGTTGAGGCTCGAGAGGAAGGCGCGGACAGGGGAACTGCAGATGGCGGCTGAAGCGAAGTTGCCGAAGTGAAGTTCTGAAGTGAAGCTATAGTGGGCTGAAACGACGAAGCCCCGAGCACTGGGCTCGGGGCTTCTGAATTCGTGGCGATAATGGCGGACCGGACGGGACTCGAACCCGCGACCTCCGGCGTGACAGGCCGGCATTCTAACCAACTGAACTACCGGTCCGCGTGGTGGGTGATACCGGATTCGAACCAGTGACCCCCAGCATGTGAGGCTGGTGCTCTAACCAACTGAGCTAATCACCCACGTAAATCGCACTGGATACTGCACTTGCTTGAGACTGTCGAGCCTTGATGGCGGACCGGACGGGACTCGAACCCGCGACCTCCGGCGTGACAGGCCGGCATTCTAACCAACTGAACTACCGGTCCGCAACAGGGCTGACTGACTGGAAACACGTTGGCGGACCGGACGGGACTCGAACCCGCGACCTCCGGCGTGACAGGCCGGCATTCTAACCAACTGAACTACCGGTCCGCTGCGTGTTGCCTACGTAATCGGGACTGCCTAGGCAGTGGTGGGTGGTACTGGGTTCGAACCAGTGACCCCCAGCTTGTAAGGCTGGTGCTCTCCCAACTGAGCTAACCACCCCCGGTACGTGGCGCTGCATTCTACAGGGGCCGGCCCGAATGTCAACGCCTTTTATCGAACGGCGTCGACTCCACCATGCTCACCCATAAAGCCGGCGATGGCGACGGCGCCCGCCTCGATCAACCTCACCTGGGTCGTGCCGCTGGCGCGCCGTGGCTTCCAGTCGTGGTCGCCATCCTCCAGCCAGTGCAGGCGTGCCGCCTCGGGCAGTACATAGCCTGCCACCTCTTCACGGGTGCCGAAGGGGTCACGACTGCCCTGCACCACCAGGGTAGGGCAGGCGAGTTGCGGCCAGTGATCGAGGCGCAGCCGCTCGGGTCTGCCGGGCGGGTGGAAGGGGTAACCGCAGAGTACCAGCCCCGGGGCGCCATCGCGGGCGGCGAGCAGGCTGGCTACCCGCCCCCCCATGGACTTGCCACCCAACCACAGCGGTGGCAGCTCGGGGTGTGACAGAAGGTCGCACCAGGCCGCCATCTCCTCCACCAGGGTGTTCACCCCCGGTGGCGGACGACGACGCCCTTCGCGACGCATTCGCTGAAGGTAGCCGAACTCGATGGCCAGGGTCTGGACACCGGCCACGGAGAGACCGTCGCGCAGCCGTTGTAGGAACGTGGAATCCTGGCCCGCACCGGCCCCATGGGCCATCAGCAGACGACCGATGCGCGCCTCACCCCGCACCTCCAGCGGCCCCTCCGGCAGCTGCCACAGGCCGCACTCGCCTCTCAGCAGACGCTCGCGACACTCGGACGAAGCCATCGCCCCGGCCTGCTGGTGGATGAAGTCTGACACGAGATCTCCTCTACAAGTTCTCCAAATACACACTTGGGCGTGTTCAGGATATTGCCCGGCTGGGGTAGAATCCCCCGCGAATTGACCTGCATCATCCTCAGGGAGGCCGCGTCCGTGACACACTGACGCAGCTTTATCTCCTACCGCGTTCGATGGGAACCCGACATGAGCACAGCATTTGAACACCCGACCTACAACTACAAGGTAGTTCGGCAGTTCGCGATCATGACCGTGGTCTGGGGCATCGTGGGCATGACACTCGGTGTCACCCTCGCCGCCCAGCTGGTCTGGCCGCAACTGAACCTCGATCTACCCTGGACCAGCTTCGGACGCCTGCGCCCGCTGCACACCAACGCCGTGATCTTCGCCTTCGGCGGCTCGGCACTGATTGCCACCTCCTACTACGTGGTACAGCGGACCTGTCAGGTGAGGCTGTTCTCCGACCGGCTCGCCGCCTTCACCTTCTGGGGCTACCAGGCGGTGATCCTGCTCGCCGTGGTGACCCTGCCGCTGGGCTACACCACCACCAAGGAGTACGCCGAGCTGGAGTGGCCGATCAACATCCTGCTGGCAGTGGTCTGGATCGCCTACGCGATCGTCTTCCTGATGACCATCAAGCGCCGCAAGGTGTCGCACATCTATGTGGCCAACTGGTTCTATGCTGCGTTTATCCTCACCATCGCCGTGCTTCATATCGTCAACAACGCGGCGATCCCTGTCACCGCCTGGTACTCCACCTCCATCTACGCCGGCGCCATCGACGCCATGGTGCAGTGGTGGTACGGCCACAACGCGGTAGGCTTCTTCCTGACCGCCGGCTTCCTGGGCATGATGTACTACTTCGTGCCCAAGCAGGCCGAGCGTCCGGTCTACTCCTATCGCCTCTCCATCGTCCACTTCTGGGCGCTGATCATGGTCTACATGTGGGCCGGCCCGCACCATCTTCACTATACCGCCCTGCCCAACTGGACCCAGTCGCTGGGCATGGTGCTGTCGATCATCCTGCTCGCACCCTCCTGGGGCGGCATGATCAACGGCATGATGACGCTCTCCGGCGCCTGGCATAAGCTGCGTACCGACCCCACCCTGCGCTTCCTGGTGGTCGCCCTCTCGTTCTACGGCATGTCCACCTTCGAGGGTCCGATGATGGCGGTGAAGACCGTCAACGCCCTCTCCCACTATACCGACTGGACCATCGGTCACGTCCATGCCGGCGCCCTGGGCTGGGTGGCGATGATCACCATCGGCTCCATGTATCACCTGATTCCGCGCCTGTTCGGCCGCACCGAGATGTACTCGGTCAACCTGATCGCCGTGCACTTCTGGCTGGCGACCATCGGCACCGTGCTCTACATCGCCTCCATGTGGGTCAACGGCATCCTGCAGGGCCTGATGTGGCGTGCGATCAACCCGGACGGCACCCTGATGTACACCTTCGTCGAGGCCGTCGAGGCCAGTGGCCCCGGTTACATCGTGCGCCTGATCGGCGGCCTGTGCTGGGTCACCGGCATGCTGATCATGGCCTATAACGTCAGCCGGACCATCAAGCGCGGCGAAGAGGCCCATCAGCCGCTTCCGCAGACCGCCTGAGCCTACAGGGAACGAGACTTCCAATGAGACACGAGATCGTCGAAAAGAACGTCGGCCTGCTCGCCGTGCTGATTCTGGTGGTAATCAGCTTCGGCGGCCTGGCCGAGGTGGTGCCACTGTTCTTCCAGAAGCAGACCACGCAGCCGGTAGAGGGGCTCAAGCCACTGTCGGCCCTGGAGCTCGAAGGACGCGACATCTATCGCCGCGAGGGTTGCGTCGGCTGCCACTCGCAGATGGTGCGCCCCTTCCGCGCGGAAACCGAGCGCTATGGCCCCTACACCGTGGCCGGTGAAACGGTCTACGACCACAACTTCCTGTGGGGCTCCAAGCGTACCGGGCCCGACCTCGCCCGCGTAGGCGGCCGCTACAGCGACGACTGGCACCGCGCGCACATGTACAACCCGCGTGACGTGGTGCCCGAGTCGGTGATGCCCGCCTACCCATGGCTGTTCGAGAACACCGTCGACGGCGAGGCCACGCCCAAGAAGATGCGCGCCCTGCGTGCCCTCGGCGTGCCCTATACCGACGAGCAGATCGAAAACGCCACCAGCGAGGTACGTGGCGAGCAGGAGATCACCGCTCTGATCGCCTATCTGCAGCAGCTAGGCACCGTTCTCAAGGATAACTGATCATGGACAGCGGCACCGTAAGCGGCATCGTTACCGGCATCCTGATCGTGACCTTCATCGGCATCACGGTGTGGGCCTACTCGAAGCGGCGCAAGCCGGACTTCGATGAAGCGGCCAATCTGCCCTTCAGCGACGATGACGAGACACCGAACCATGACACGAGCGCCTCGCCGAACGGGGTCGATTCCCGCAAGAGCGATTCTTGCAAGAGCAAGGGAGACAGGAACACATGAATAATCTCTGGGGTGACTCCCTTTCCGGGTTCTGGAGCGCCTGGATCATCGTCATCACGCTGGGCTCCATCGGTCTTGCCTTCTGGCTTCTCTATGCCAACCGCAAGACCGACAAGACCCCCGATGCCGAGGGCAATGTCGATACCACCGGCCATGCTGCCGACGGCATCGAGGAGTACGACAACCCGCTGCCGCGCTGGTGGTTCCAGCTCTACGTCGGCACCGTGATCTTCGCGCTGGGCTACCTGGTGCTCTACCCGGGCCTGGGCAACTTTGCCGGCCTGCTGGGCTGGAGCCAGGAGGGTCAATGGGAGCAGGAAGTGGCGCGAGCCGAGGAGCGCTTCACTCCGATCTTCGCCCAGTACGAGGAGGTGCCGATTCCCGAGCTGGCCCAGGACGCGGAGGCCATGCAGGTCGCCGAACGCATCTTCCTCAACAACTGTGCGGTGTGTCACGGTTCGGGCGCTCAGGGCGGCTACGGCTTCCCCAACCTGACCGACGACGACTGGCTGTATGGCGGCGAGCCGGAGAATATCCTGGCGACCCTCAACAACGGCCGCAACGGCCTGATGCCCTCCTGGCAGCAGCTGGGCGAGGAGAACATCGAGAACGTTACCCAGCATGTCCTCGCGCTCTCCGGCAACGAGCATGATGCCGAGCGCGCCGAGAGCGGTGCGGCGACCTTCGCCTCGGTATGTGCCGCCTGCCACATGCCCGACGGCACCGGCAACCAGGCACTAGGCTCGCCCAACCTGACCAACGACATCTGGCTCTATCAGCAGCCCGGCCAGAGTGTGGCCGACGCCGTGCGCCAGACCCTGCGTAACGGCCGCAACGGCCATATGCCGGCCCAGGCCGCCTATATCGGCGAAGAGCGTGTCCACCTGGTGGCCGCCTACGTCTACAGCCTGCGCGACCAGGACTGAGACAGCCGATCCCGGCAAGGCTGAAAGGGTGCGACCTCAGGTCGCACCCTTTCTCGTTTATGCGGCGCATCGATACAATAGCACCATCCCGCCCCGAAGCGACCCGGGTCCTCCCTCCTGCCGTGAGCCAGCCATGAGCGACAAGATTCCTACTCGCGATGTCACACCGCCATCCGTGCAGCACCATACGCCCACGGAAGCGGTCACCCAGGAGATGTATGCCAGTCGGCGCCATATCTATGTGCGTGAGATAAAGGGCGTCTTCCAGCGCCTGCGCCGCACCTCCAACTGGTTGCTGATGCTGGCCTTCTTCCTGCTGCCCTGGGTGCCCTGGGGCGACCGCCCCGCCATCTGGTTCAATCTGCCCGGTCGCGAGTTCCATATCTTCTCGGCCACCTTCTACCCCCAGGAGTTCATGCTGCTCTCCTGGCTGCTGATCATCTGCGCCTTCGGACTGTTCTTCATTACCGTGTTTGCCGGCCGCGTCTGGTGTGGCTACACCTGCCCCCAGAGCGTCTGGACCTTCCTGTTCATCTGGGTCGAGCACCGCCTGGAGGGTTCGCGCAACCGTCGCATCAAGCTCGACAAGCAGCCCATGAACGCCGACAAGCTGTGGCGCAAGGGGGCCAAGCACGCCATCTGGCTGATCATTGCCCTGGCCACCGGCGTCACCTTCGTGGGCTACTTCACCCCCATCCGTGACCTGGTGGTCGAACTGCCGACCCTGGAGGCCCACGGCTGGTCCTACTTCTGGGTCGGCTTCTTCCTGGTCTTTACCTACCTCAATGCCGGCTGGCTGCGTGAACAGGTGTGCATCTACATGTGCCCCTACGCCCGCTTCCAGTCGGTGATGTTCGACCGCGACACCCTGATCGTCTCCTACGACGCCGCCCGCGGCGAACCCCGCGGTCATCGCAAGAAGAGCCTCTCCCATGAGCAGGCCCGCGAGGCCGGTCATGGCGACTGCATCGACTGCGACCTGTGCGTGCAGGTCTGTCCCACCGGCATCGACATCCGCGACGGCCTGCAGGTGGAGTGCATCTCCTGTGCGGCCTGCATCGATGCCTGCGACAGCGTGATGGACAAGATGGGCTACCCCCGTGGTCTGATCCGTTACACCACCGAGAACGCGCTTGAGGGCAAGCCCACCCATATCCTGCGGCCACGCCTGATAGGCTATCTCGCCGCCCTGCTGGCGATGATCGGGCTGTTCGCCTGGACCGTCAGCGATCGCACGCCGCTCTCCTTCGACGTGGAGCGCGACCGCAACCGGCTGTTCCAGACCACCGCCCAGGGCAACATCAGCAACAGCTACACCATCACGGTACGCAACATGGATGGCGAGGCCCACGTCTATCGCCTGGAGGCATCGGGCCTGCCCGGGCTGACACTGGATACCGAGAGCATCCGAGTCCCGGCCAGTGACTCACGCCAGCGGGTGGTCAACATCACCGTGCCGGGAGAGGTGATCGAACGGCCCAGCCATGCCATTACCCTGCGACTGACCGCCGAGCGGTCCCCCGATATCAGCCTGGAGCGCGAGGCACGCTTCCTCGGCGAACTGCGGAGATAACATGCGCGAAGACCTCAAGCCCTGGTACAAGCAGTTCTGGCCCTGGTTTCTGATCGGGCTCCTGATGTCATCGATCACCTTCAGCCTCATCTACCTGGCCGTCTCGATTCGCTACTACGATGGCTCGGTTGGCGGCGACTACTACAAGCGCGGCCTGGCCATCAACGAGCAGCTGGCCAAACAGGAGCATGCCCGGGCGCTGGGGCTCGAGGCCCAGGTGCTGTTCGATAACCGCACCGGTGACGTCGTGGTGGACCTGGTGGGAGAGAGTCGCCCGGAGAGCCTTGCCCTGGCACTGATCTTCCCCACCGACAGCGACTTCGACCGCGAGCTGACCCTGGAGCATGTACATGAGGGTCGCTATCTCACCACCCTGGAGGAGCCATTGCGCTACCGCTGGTACCTGCAGCTGCAGCCCGAGGCAGGCGAGCAGGCCGAGTGGCGACTCACCGGCGAGATCAGCTTCCCGAACGATGCCCCCGTCACCCTGAAGCCGGGCCTCTAGCCCGGCGCCCCGACATGACCAACACCGCCGAGACCCTGGACACCACCTGCTATCACTGCGGCAACCCGGTACCCGCCGGCGCCAGCTGGTCGATCACCCTGGATGACACCCGCCACCCGCTCTGCTGCCCCGGCTGCGAGGCGGTGGCCCACGCCATCGTCGACGGCGGGCTGGCCAGCTACTACCGCTTCCGCACCGAGCTGCCGGAGCGACCCGATGAGCGCGGCGGGGCCGATGCCGATACCTGGACGGTCTTCGATGACCCCGGGCTGCAGCAGCAGTTCGTCCACCCCGAACAGGACGGCAGCGGCCAGGTGCATGTCACCCTGGCGGTGGATGGCATCACCTGCGCCGCCTGCGCCTGGCTGATCGAGCACCGCCTCAACGCCCTGGCGGGCATCACCGCCACCGCGGTCAACCTCAGCCATCACCGGCTGCGCGTGACCTGGGACCCCGAACGGCTTCTCCTGTCTCGCATCCTGGCCGAACTGGCGGCCATCGGTTACCCCTCCCAGCCCTATGAGCCGGATGCCGCCCAGCTTCGCCTTCAGCGCGAGGAGCGCATGAGCATCCGACGCCTGATCGTCGCCGCTGCCGGCATGATGCAGGTGATGATGTTCTCGATCCCCCACTACTTCGCCGGCGAGGGGGAGATCAGCGCCGACTTCAACGCCCTCTTCCTGTGGCTGGCCTTCGCCCTGACCACACCGGTGGTGCTGTTTTCGGCGCAGCCCTTTTTCACTGGCGCGCTGCGCGATATACGCAGTCGCCAGCTGGGCATGGATGTTCCGGTGTCGCTGGCCATCGGCTCGGCCTATATCGCCAGCGCCTGGGGAGTACTCTTCGGCGGCGATATCTACTTCGACTCGGTGGTGATGTTCACCTTCTTCCTGCTGTTTGGCCGCTATGTGGAGATGCGCGCACGCCGGCACAGCGGCCGCATCGGCAATGCCCTGGCTCAGGTGCTGCCGCTTTCGGCGACGCGGCTGGAGGATGACGGCCAGGCGCGCATCGTGCCCGCCAGCGACCTGCAAGAGGGCGACCGCGTACTGGTCAAGCCCGGCCACGGGGTGCCTGCCGACGGCATCATCGAGGATGGCGAGTCCAGTCTCGATGAGTCCATGCTGACCGGCGAGACCCTGCCGGTCAGCCGCACGCTCGGCGACAGCGTGACCGGTGGCAGCCAGAACATCACCAGCCCGCTGACCATCCGTGTGACCCGCGCGGGCAAGGACGCCAGGGCCGCCAGCATCGTCGACCTGACCGACCGCGCCTTCGCCCATCGCCCCAAAATCGCGGAGCACACCGCCCGCCTCGCCCACCACTTCGTGCTTCAGGTGCTGATTCTCTCCGTGGTGGTCGGCACCGTGTGGTGGTTTGTCGATCCTCAGCGCGCCTTCTGGGTGACGCTCTCGGTGCTGGTGATCACCTGTCCCTGCGCACTGGCCCTGGCTACCCCCACCGCACTGACGGCGGCCCATGGCCAGCTGCGTCGACGCGGCGTACTGATCACCCGCGCCGACGCCCTGGAGACGCTGTCGAATCTCGACCGGGTGGTTTTCGACAAGACCGGCACCCTCACCGCCGGTGAAATGACCCTTGTGGAGGTCCGGCTAGCCGGGGAAAGCGAAGGCCTCGACGGCAGCCAGCATGACGAGGAGGCGCTGACCCGCATCGCCGCGGCCCTGGAAACCCAGTCCGAGCACCCCATCGCGCGGGCCTTCGGCCCCTATCGTGATCACCGCCTGGGCGCCGAGGCGATCGTCAACCGCCCGGGACTGGGACTGGAGGGCACCCTTCACGACCGTCGGTGGCGGCTCGGCAAGCCGGAGTTCGCCGCCCCCGACCAGCCCCTGACGCCCCCGGGCGAGGGCCAGTGGCTGTTGCTGAGCGAAGCCGGGCGGCCCCGGGCCTGGTTCAGCCTGAGCGACCGCCTGCGAGAGGATGCCGTCGACACCATCGCCGCACTGAGGTCGCTGGGATTGAAGGTGGAGCTGCTCTCGGGCGATACCGCCGACGCCACCGCCCGCATGGCCGACCGGCTGGGTATCGCGCAGTGGCACGGCGGCGTCAGCCCGGAAGGCAAGCTTGCGCGCCTGCGCCAGCTGCAGGCCGCGGGTGAGCGCGTCGCCATGGTCGGCGACGGCATCAACGATGTACCGGTGCTGGCGGGTGCCGATGTGGCCATCGCCATGAACGGCGCCACGGACCTGGCTCGCACCCGCGCCGATGCCGTGTTGCTGGGCCCGCGCCTGATGCGTATCGTCGAGGCCGTCGCCGTCAGCCGCGCCACGCGCCGCATCATCAAGCAGAACCTCGGATGGGCGCTGGTTTATAATATCGGCGCCCTGCCGCTGGCCATGATGGGCTTCGTCACGCCCTGGATTGCGGCCATCGGCATGTCGGCAAGCTCGCTGGTGGTGGTCGGCAACGCTCTGCGTCTGACTCGCCACACCCCGCTGCCACAGGAGGTGGCTACACCTTCGGAACCCCGCACCGTATGACTATTCTCTACCTGCTGATACCACTGACCCTGATCCTCCTGGGCCTGGCCTTGTGGGCCTTCTTCTGGGCGGTGAAGCACGACCAGTTCGAGGATCTGGAAGGACCCGCCTACCGCATTCTCTTCGATGAGGACGACAATGACCGTCCCCCGGAGGAGCGCAGGAGCGGCGACAAGGATGACGACACCCCATCGTCGACCTCCGACCCATCGGACGAGACGCGCTGATGGACCCGACCGGGCTGGACCTGCCGCCTTTCGCCGCCGCCTTCGTCTTCGGCCTGCTCGGCGGTGCCCACTGCATCGGCATGTGCGGCGGCATCATGAGCGCACTCTCCTTCGCGGTGCCACCCAGCATGCGTTCCCCGACGCGCCTCTCGGGCCTGCTGCTGGGCTACAACCTGGGCCGCATCACCAGCTACATGATCGCCGGCCTCCTGGCGGCATCTCTCGGCACCCTGCTCTCGCTGACCGCCCCCGCGCGCTTCATCCTGCAGGGGCTCGCCGCCCTGATGCTGATCCTGATGGCGCTCTATATCGCCGACTGGTGGAAGGGGCTGCTCGGGATCGAGGCCCTGGGCAGGCGCCTGTGGCGATATCTCGAGCCACTGGGGCGCCGGCTGATGCCGGTGGTCAAGCTCCCCCAGGCCGTGGCCCTGGGGGCGGTATGGGGCTGGCTGCCCTGTGGGCTGGTCTACTCCATGCTGACCTGGAGCCTGGCCATGGCTGACCCGCTGCGCGGCGCCTTGCTGATGGGCGCCTTCGGGCTAGGCACACTCCCGGCCCTGCTGGCCACCGGCTTCGCCGCGCGTCAGCTGAGCCGATTGATCCGCCACCGGGCCACCCGCACCCTTGCCGCACTCTCCATCATCGCCTTCGCGCTCTGGCAGCTATGGCTGCTGGTTCCCGGGGGAGGAACCCCCCATACCGGCTGAGCACTATTCCACGCGGGGTTGACGCAGCTCAACGCCGCTCTCGGCCCCACCCCCTAGCATGGGGATAGAGCCATCAGCGGAGTCGCCCCATGCCCGTTCCCGCCAAGTACACCATCCCCGCCGGAGCCTCGAGTCCTGCTCGAGAGCCGCTGCCCGGCGCGGGCGACCTGGTAACGGCCGCGGAGGTCGCCTACCCCGCCCCGCACCACTATCGCGACGACATCGGCGTCCAGGCCCTGGAAGAGGCCCTCGCCGCGCGCCCGGCCGAGGCCCCCCTGGCGATTCAGGTACGCCTGCCCTTCTGCCGTCATGCCTGCCGCTTCTGCGCCAGCCAGTGCGTTTCCGTTCGCAGCAGTCGCCAGGCCGATTCCTATCTGACACGTCTCGACCGCGAAATGGTACTGGTCCGGCGCCGGCTCGACGGCCTGCCGCCGGTATCTCGACTGCACTGGGGCGGCGCCCCCCCGGCCTTTCTCACGCTGGAGCAGATGAGCGACCTCTTCGATCGCCTGGACGCACGCCTCGGCCTCTCCGGCGACCGAGAGCGGGACTTCAGCATCGACCTCGACCCACGAGAGGCCGATATGCTGACCCTGCGTCATCTGCAGGCGCTGGGCTTCAACCGCCTGAACCTGGGTGTGCAGGAGCTGGATCCACGCGTCCAGCAGGCCATCAACCGCGTACAGCCGAGGGCCCTGACCGAGTCGCTGGTCGACGAAGCCGACCGCCTGGGTTTTCGGGAGTTGACGATGTCGCTGATGCTGGGGCTCCCCTTCCAGACACCCCAAGGCCTCGTCGACACCCTCGAGCAGGTCATCGGCATGGTCCCGGCACGCATCCGCCTCTACCGCTATCGGCATCGCCCGGAGCACCACCCTGCCCAGCGTGCCATCCACCGTGACTGGCTACCCGACGCGGCGACCCGCCAACAACTGCTGGCCGAGGCTCGCGCCCGGCTCGACGCCGCCGGCTATGTCCATATCGGTCTGGGCCTATACACGCGTCGCAACGACCTCCTGGCACAGGCCCGGGCCAGCGGCGCCCTGGGCCATGGCCCGCTTGGCTTTACCCGGGGGCAAGCGGGTGACCTGTTGGGACTCGGCGTGAATGCCATCAGCCGTATCGGCGACCTCTGGGTTCGCAACGCCGATACGCTGGCGGCATACGAATCGGCACTCGATAACAGCCACCTGCCAACCGCACGCGGCACCCGGCTGACGGCCGATGAACGACGCCACCGCGAGACCCTGCTGTGTGGCCGTGGCATCGACCCTGCAGGCCTGCCGCCGAGCCCACACCTCGAGAGGCTTCACGCGGAGGGAGTGATCAAGATGACGACTGTGGGGGTATCGCTGACCGCCGAGGGACACTGGCGGCTGCCCTACATCCTCGAGGCCCTCGCCCTCCCCTAACCGCCGAGCCCCGCATAGTTTGCCCCGCCTGCACTTTGCTCCATAATGGGGCCATGAACACGATCAAGAAGGGAAGGGCCATGGCGGGTACTCTCACCGGTCGGCGGCGATCCGTACTACAGGAGACGCGCTGTCAGACATGCAGTCTCAGCTCGCTCTGCCTGCCTCTGGCACTCGAGGTGGACGACATGGACCAGTTCGACGCCATCATCCGGCGTCGCGCACCACTCAAGAAGGGCGAGGCGCTATTTCGCCAGGACACTCCCTTCTCCAGCGTCTTCGCGGTTCGCTCCGGCAGCCTCAAGCAGGTCACCACCGAGGGCAGTGGCGAAGACCAGCTGACCAACTTCTACCTGCCCAGCGAGCTGGTGGGCCTCGACGGCATCGACGAACAATGCTACCCGGGGACCGTGGTGGCCCTGGAGACCACCACCGTCTGCGAGATTCCCTTCGACCGCCTGGACCACCTCGCGGAGTCGATGCCGGAGCTGCGCGGACAACTCTACCGCAGCATGAGCAAGGAGCTGCGCGATGACCGCCGCATGATGCGCCTGCTCTCGCGCAAGACCGCCGACCAGCGCCTGGCCAGCTTCTTCACCAGCCTCTCCGAGCGTTTCCGCCGCCGCGGCTATTCGCCCTACAGCTTCCGCCTCTCCATGGCGCGGGCCGATATCGGCAACTATCTGGGCCTGGCGGTGGAGACGGTAAGCCGTATCCTCGGCCGCTTCCAGACCCAGGGCCTGGTCGCCGTCTCGGGGCGCGAGGTGAATATCCTCGATCTGCCGGCGCTCACCCACCTGGCCGAGGAAGAGGGCGCGCACTAAAGCTGGAAGCTGGCATGGTCCCGATAATTCTGGGGTCAAGGTTTTTCTTCCAGCTTCCAGGCGTGAAGCGCCGCTCTTCAAACTTAGAGCTCTTGCTGGATATCGATCCGGCTGGCCTGCATCCTGGCCTGCTTCTCCTCCAGCCCGGCGAAGTCAAACAGCTCACGATCGGCCAGCTGTGAAGGCGCCACGTTGGTCACCGCCTTGAACATGCTCTCCAGCCGCCCGGGGTGCTTCGCCTCCCACTCCGCCAGCATCTCCTTGACCACCTGACGCTGCAGGTTGGGCTGAGAGCCACACAGATTGCAGGGGATGATCGGAAACGCCATCTGCCGAGCAAACTCGGCAATGTCCGCCTCCCGGCAATAGGCCAGCGGTCGAATCACCATGTTTCGGCCATCGTCGGACAGCAGCTTCGGCGGCATCGACTTGAGGCTGCCGCCGAAGAACATGTTGAGGAACAGGGTCTCGAGGATATCCTCGCGGTGGTGGCCCAGGGCGATCTTGTTGGCACCGATCTCCTCGGCGAATCCATACAGGGAGCCGCGGCGCAGTCGCGAGCAGAGCGCACAGGTGGTCTTGCCTTCCGGGGTCTTCTCCTTGACCACCGAGTAGGTGTCGCGCTCGAGGATATGATAGTCGACCCCGATACCCTGCAGGTACTCGGGCAGCACATGCTCGGGAAAGCCGGGCTGCTTCTGGTCGAGATTCACCGCCACCAGCGAGAAGTCGACCGGGGCGTTGCGCTGCAGATTGCGCAGGATCTCGAGCAGGGTGTAGCTGTCCTTGCCGCCGGACAGGCACACCATCACCCGGTCTCCCTCATGAATCATGCCGTAGTCGATGATGGCATTGCCTACCTGGCGCCGCAGCCGCTTCTGCAGCTTGTTGAATTCACGCTTCTCCTGAGTACCGGGCTGGGGCGTGGCTGGCCGAGAGCGGGTGAGGGGCGCGCTATCGCGTTCGCGGGGGTCGAAGGTCACGGCGTCTTGCATAGGTCTTGGCGCTGCCAGTGCGGGCAAAAATGGAATGGCGCCCATCCTACCACCGGCGACCGCGCCAGGCGACGCCAGACGCCACTCGCGCCGGCTAACTCCCGGCGGCGACAGTACGCTCCAGGCGCAGGAACATCAGCGCGGTGGTCACCGCATCCCCCAGGGCGGTATTGCGCCCCATGACCGGCACCCCCAGGCGCTCGGCGGCACTCTCGAAGCGTGGCAGGTTATCGATTTCCGGGTGCCGACGCCGCAGTCGGCGCCGCCACAGCTGGGCCACATCCACGGTGGCGTTGGGTAGCTCGAAGCCGAAACGCGGACGCAGCTCACGGTTGAGAATCGCCAGGTCAAAGCCCAGATGCCAGCCCACGAGAGGGCGATTGCCGACGAAGTCGAGCAGCCGCGCCAGGGCGCTGTCGATGCTCTCGCCATTGTCGAGGTCCATGCCACGCAGGCCATGGATGCGGATGGAATCACCGGTCAGCGAGTCGGGGCGGCGAAGGCGCAGATCCAAAGAGTCACTGGTGAGGATATGATCACCACGCACCCGCACCGCGGCGATCGACACCAGCTCGGCGCTGCGGGTATCCAGGCCGGTGGTCTCGGTGTCGATCACCACCATCTCGTCACCGGTATAGGGGCGAAACAGCCAGGCGTACTCGCCGTTGGCATGGCGCCGCTGATCCGCGACGCGTCTCAGCATCTTGAGCATGACGGGCTCCTTGTGTCGTTGTCGTTCCGTCGATTCATGAGTATTCCAGATGAAAGCGGTGGGAAAGGCGCTGCTTGAAGTCCTTGACGATATGCAGCGCCTCGCGCAGCAGGTCGCGCTCCAGCGACGAGAGCTCCTGTACCACCACACGATCTGGGCTGTGCTGCTCGCCCCCCTCCTCGTCCTCACGCCTCTCCAGCTGCTGCTTGAGGCGCAGCTCGGTGAACAGCGCCAGCGCCTCGGCCAGGTCCTCGGCGAAGCGTGGCTCCAGCCGGCCATCGGCAGCCAGGGCCTCCAGACGCTCCAGAGTCGAGGTAGGCCGTATGCCCCGCTCCAGTGCCATCACCCGCACGCCATGCACGATGGGAAAGATCCCCCCCTTCTTGATATCGATGCCGTGCTGAGGTCGCTTGAGTGAGCCAAACAGGGTCAGCGGTGTGGAGAAACGCAGGATGGTGCGGGCGAAGTAGGAGAGCAGCAGATCGTTTCCGCTGCACTGGGCAAAGAGGTCGTCACGCACCCGGTCGAGCAGCGCCGGGTTGCCCGCCACCGCGTGGGAGTCGAGCATGATCGCCAGCTTCATCAGGCTGTCGCCATCCCGGGCCTCGACCCAGCGCGCCATGCGCCGCTTCCACTGGGTGACCGTGCCCACCCACTCCGGGTTGGAGACCATGATATTGCCCGGGCAGAGTGGATAACCCAGCTCCACCAGGGTCTCGGTCAGGCACTGCATCCGCTCGGCGCAGTCGGGCCACTCGAGATCATCGGCCAGGATCAGGCCGTTGTCCTGATCGGTCTTGAGGATCTGCTCACCACGCCCTTCGCTGCCCATCACCATCAGGCAGCTATCGGCATGGTAACGCTCGTCGATCAGAAACCCCCAGGCCTTGTTGATGATCCGGCCGTTGAGGGCCGCCAGCAGGCCCATGGAGAAGCGCAGCTTGACCCCCTGGGCCATCAGCGCACTGACCAGCTCGGGAGTGCGGCGGCTGGCGGCGGCGAGGGCTTCGAGGCTGTCGGCCTGTTCGACCTGCAGGCTGACCACGTAGCTGCGACTGGAGAAGTAACTGAGCACATCGGTCAGCTCCACCACCCCCACCGGTTGGTGCTGGTCCATCACCACGACCCGCTCCACCTTGTGACGGGTCATGATCACCAGCGCCTCGAAGAGGTACTTTTCCGGTGTCACGGTGATCAGCTCGGCATGCCCCAGCTCCTCGAGCGGAGTGTCTCGGCCACGTTCGTCTACCACCAGGGCATTGAGCAGGTCGGTCTTGGTGATCATGCCGTGACAACCACTGCGCTTCACCAGCAGCGAGTCGGCACGCCGCTCGTTGATGGTGACCACCGCCTCGGCGATGGTGGTGGCAGCCGGCACCACCAGGGGCTCACGCATGCACTCCTTCACCATCGCCAGCATGAAACCGGCCATGGTCACTCCGCCCTCGGCGCGCTGCTCGGTCAGCAGGCGGGCCTTGTGGGCCAGGCTCTGGCGGAAGAACTCGGCAAAGGGGAGATAGGCGTCGCACAGCTCCAGGAAAAGTGCCCTGGGCATCAGGTAGCAGAGGCTCTCCTGCTCGGCACGAAAGCGATAGCGACTCTTGCCGTTGAGAATGCTGATCGCCCCGAACAGGTCCCCCTGGGTGTAATGCCCGATGCGCTCCCTGGCCGCCGGCTGGGTGGCATCGATCTCCGCCACCTCGCCCTTGTGAATCAGAAAGACATACTCGCCGGGCTGACCAGCCTCGAGGATGATCTCGTCATGATCGAAGTAGGCCAGATCGACGCCCTGGCGCACCCGTTCGCGACCGGGCTCGTCGAGCAGCGTGAACGGTGGCTGAGAAAGATCGAGATCGATCATGGCTGGACCTCACGGATCCCCCCCCGCCTGAAGGAGCGCCCCGGCACCGATGTGGCTCGTCGGTCTCAGGGGGACGCCTTCGGCGAAGGCATTGTTATTGATTTCCGCAGGCGTGATCGGCAGGCGACGAAGCCGACGACACATCGGTACTCCTGTGGAGCATAACAACGACCATGCCTCGCCGATAAGCTAGACGAACGTATCGATCCAGGGCCGCTTAGACCATGGTCCTATCCGACGCCTTATCACTAGACAAAGGTCCAAGATGAACGAGATATACCATGGTGTTAACCAGCCGCCTTTGTTCCTGGCATCCCACAGAACCATATATAACAAAGCATTGATTTTAAATATTTTTTACTATCAACACTGAATCGCTTTATTCTCATGATACGAAAGTCTGGGATTCATTTCTTGCACTCATTGACCACTATTTATCTGCATCATGCAGGGCAATCGCACGCCACCATGGCGTCTTCCCGCCCGGAGACATGCGATTGTCCTGGTGATTTCACCATCAACGACTGCACAAGTTCCCTATCTCAACAACAAGTGGAGAACACGACATGGCAGAAGAGAGAGTCGACACTACCGAGTACTGGAAGGCCAACGTACGCCTGATCGTGGGCTGCCTGGCCGTCTGGGCCTTTGTCTCCTACGGCTGCGCCATCCTGTTCCGGCCTCTGCTCGCCGGCATCCCGGTCGGCGGGACCGATCTTGGCTTCTGGTTCGCCCAACAAGGGTCGATCCTGACCTTCATTTGCCTGATCTTCTTCTACGCCTGGCGCATGAACAAGCTCGACAAGAAATTCGGCCTCGGGGAGTAACCAAGAATGAGCCAATTTGCCATCAACCTGCTATTTGTAGGGGCGTCATTCGCCCTCTACATCGGCATAGCGATCTGGGCCCGTGCCGGCTCGACCAAGGACTTCTATGTGGCGGGCGGGGGCGTCCACCCGGTCACCAACGGCATGGCCACCGCCGCCGACTGGATGTCCGCCGCGTCGTTCATCTCCATGGCCGGCCTGCTGGCCTCCGGGGGCTACGCCAACTCGACCTTCCTGATGGGCTGGACCGGCGGCTATGTCATCCTGGCCATGCTGCTGGCTCCTTACTTGCGCAAGTTCGGCAAGTTCACGGTGCCCGACTTCATCGGTGAGCGTTTCTACAGCAATACCGCTCGCCTGGTTGCCGTCGTCTGCCTGATCGTCGCCTCGGTGACCTACGTCATCGGCCAGATGACCGGCGCCGGCGTGGCCTTCTCGCGCTTCCTCGAGGTCTCCAACACCTGGGGCATCTGGATCGCGGCCTTTATCGTGTTCCTCTACGCGGTATTCGGCGGCATGAAGGGAATTACCTATACCCAGGTGGCCCAGTACATCGTGCTGATTGTCGCCTACACCATCCCCGCGGTATTCATCGCCCTGCAGCTGACCGGCAACCCGATCCCCATGTTCGGCATGTTCAGCACCCACACCGAGTCCGGTGTGCCGCTGCTGGCCAAGCTGGACAGTGTGGTCAACGCCCTGGGCTTCCGCGATTACACCGCCGATGTGGACAACAAGCTCAACATGGTGCTGTTCACCCTGTCGCTGATGGTGGGTACCGCGGGCCTGCCCCACGTCATCATTCGCTTCTTCACCGTGCCCAAGGTGGCCGACGCCCGCTGGTCTGCCGGCTGGGCCCTGGTCTTCATCGCCCTGCTCTATCTCACCGCACCGGCCGTTGGCTCCATGGCGCGGCTCAATCTGATGACCACCGTCTACCCCGAGATGGCCGGTGAGGTGGAAGACTATACCGACGAGCTGAACAACCCGATCCTCTACGAGGAGCGCCCGGGCTGGATCCGCACCTGGGAAGAGACCGGTCTGATCACCTTCGAGGACAAGAACGATGATGGTCGCATCCAGCTCTATAACGACAACAATCCCGAGTACACCGAGGTCGCCGAATCCCATGGCTGGGAAGGCAGCGAGCTGACCGTCAACAACGATATCCTGGTACTCGCCAATCCCGAGATCGCCAACCTGCCACCCTGGGTCATCGGCCTGATCGCGGCCGGCGGTATCGCCGCGGCACTCTCCACCGCCGCCGGTCTGTTGCTGGCCATCTCCTCGGCGATCAGCCATGACCTGATCCGCAACATGATCAACCCCAACATCACCGAGAAGGGCGAGATGCTGGCGGCGCGGATCTCCATGGCCGGCGCCATCCTGCTGGCGACCTACCTGGGCCTCAATCCGCCGGGCTTCGCTGCCCAGACGGTGGCCCTGGCCTTCGGCATCGCCGGTGCCTCGCTGTTCCCGGCGCTGATGATGGGGATCTTCTCCAAGCGGGTGAACAACAAGGGCGCGGTCGCCGGCATGCTGACCGGTCTGGTCGCTACCCTGCTCTATATCTTCACCTACCTGGGCTGGTTCTTCATTCCCGGCACCAACATGCTGCCCAACACGCCGGATAACTGGATCCTGGGCATCTCGCCGCTCTCCTTCGGCGCGCTGGGGGCGATCTGCAACTTCACGGTGGCCTACCTGGTTTCCAGTGCCACCGAGGAGCCCCCGCAGGAGATCCAGGACCTGGTGGAGAGCGTCCGCTATCCCAAGGGCGCTGGCGTGGCGACCGGCCACTGATCCCCGGGCCATTCTGGGTCATAATGGCCCCCTGGCCCGGTTCGCCGGGCCAGGCAACTTCCTACCGATCGGGCTTCCTCAGGGAAGCCCGATCGCTTTGCCACCGATTTATTTACAAGATGTCTTACAGGGGTGAATCATGATTTGGCACTTGATTGCGGCGATCTTTGCCGGCCTCGGTGCGGCGGGCATCGGACTTCTGCTGCGCACGCTCAGTGGCAAGCGACTGCCGCGCTGGATCATCCCGGTCCTGGGCGGCCTGGGGATGCTCGGCTACCAGATCAACGTCGAGTACAGCTGGTACGAGCACAAGCGCTCGCTGCTGCCGGAGACCGCCCGTATCGTCCAGGTAGAGGAGGAGCCCATGTTCTGGCGCCCCTGGACCTATCTCTTCCCGATGACGACCGCCTTCAGCGTGGTCGATGAGCAGGGCATGACGACCCGGGAGCAGGCGGGCGAGAAGCAGGTCGAGTTCCTGCTCTACCGCTTCGAGAAGCAGCTTCAGGAAAGCGTCAGCCACCAGACCTGGCTGATGAACTGCGCCACTCGCGAGACCCTGCCACTGGAGGGGGAGGAGCGCCGGCCGAGACTGGACGCCATGCGTCGGCTGACGTCGGAGGCGCCGCTCTACCGCGCGGTCTGCACCGAGACCTGACAGGCCATGAGCCTGCCCTCGGGCGCGCCATTGCCCTAGAATGGGCGGCGACACCGAGGGAGGAAGTCCATGTTCTCAGGCTGGCTGCTGGTCGCCGCATCGCTGCTCTACATCGCCATACTGTTCGGCATCGCCTGGCGTGGTGATCGTCATGCCCGACGCCACGGCGCCAGCCAGCGACGGCCGATCATCTACTCCCTGGCGCTGGCCATCTACTGCACCTCCTGGACCTTCCATGGCGCGGTGGGCCAGGCCGCCAATGGCGGCTGGTCCTTCGCCAGCATCTTCGTCGGGCCGATCCTGACCTTCCTGCTGTTCTGGCCGGTGCTGGCCAAGATGATCCGCGTCGCCAAGCACCAGAACGTCACCTCCATCGCCGACTTCATCGCCTCACGCTACGGCAAGACCCAGTCGCTGGCGGCCTTCGCCAGCCTGGTGGCCCTGATCGGTACCCTGCCCTATATCGCCCTGCAGCTGAAGGCCGTGTCCACCTCCTTCAGCCTGCTGACCGTCGACAGCGACATCACGCGGGCGCCCCTCTTCGCCGACACCGCCTTCTATGTGGCGCTGGTGATGGCGGCCTTCGCCATCCTCTTCGGCACCCGCCATACCGATGCCACCGAGCACCACGAGGGGATGATCCATGCCGTGGCCTTCGAGTCACTGATCAAGCTGGTCGCCTTCCTCGTGCTGGGGGCCTACGTCACCTGGGGGATGTTCGACGGGCTGGGGGATCTGCTGGTACGCGCCGAGAGCCAGCTGGAGCTCCAGCAGCAGCTGGCTCAGCAGGACTTCGGCCAGAGCTTCTGGGCCCAGACCCTGCTGGCGATGCTGGCGATCCTCTGCCTGCCACGCCAGTTCCACGTGGCGGTGGTGGAGAACACCCATCGCGATGACGCCCGCACGGCACGCTGGCTTTTTCCGCTCTACCTGCTGGCCTTCGCCTTCTTCGTGGTGCCACTGGCGGCCGCCAGCCTGACTCTGTTCGCCGACAGCCAGGTGGCGCCCGACAACTTCGTGCTGGCGCTCCCCATGGCAGCCGACAGCGCCTGGCTGACGCTGCTGACCTTTATCGGTGGCTTCTCGGCGGCGACCGGCATGGTGATCGTGGCCGCCGTGGCGGTCTCGATCATGATCTCCAACGAGATCGTGATTCCGGCGCTGTTCCGGCTACGCTGGTTCGATACCAAGGCCCGCGACTACGGTCGCCTGGTGCTGCGCGCGCGTCGCATCACCATCGCTGCCGTACTGGCCATGGCCTACGGGTTCTATCATCTGATTGGCGAATTCGCCTCGCTAGCCTCCATCGGCATGCTCTCCTTCGCCGCCGCGGCCCAGTTCGCCCCGGCGCTGATCGGCGGGCTCTACTGGAAACGGGGCAACCGTCTCGGCGTGATCGTCGGCATGAACGCGGGCTTTGCCATCTGGGCCTACAGCCTGCTGATGCCGGCCATGATCGGTGCCAACGTACTGCCCGCCGACTGGCTGACCGGCGGCCCCTTCGGCGTCGCCTGGCTCTCCCCCACCTCGCTGTTCGGCCTCAATGTCGGCGACGGCTTCACCCACGGCGTGATGCTCTCGCTGGGGGTCAACCTGTTCTGCTACATCTTCGTCTCCCAGGTCACCTCCCAGCGGGTGGTGGAGCGCATCCAGGCCTCGCTGTTCGTCGACAGCGTCGAGACCCGCCAGACCTCGGTGAACCGGCCCTGGACCGGCGCCACCACCGTGGGCGATCTCAAGGTGCTGTGCGAACGCTTCCTGGGCGCCAGCCAGGTCAGCCGAGCCTTCGACGACTATGCCCGGCGCAGCGGCAAGCCGCTGGAGGACGGCACCCGCGCCTCCATCGACGTCATCCAGTTCACCGAGCGCTTCCTGGCCTCGGTGCTCGGCGCCTCCTCGGCACGCATCGTGGTCAACTCGGCGCTGCAGGGGCGCGGCATCGGTATCTCCGATGTCATCTCCATCGTCGACGAGGCCTCCCAGGTGCTGGAGTTCAACCGCGCCCTGCTCCAGGCCACCATCGAGAACATCAACCAGGGCATCAGCGTGGTCGACCAGAACCTGCGCCTGGTGGTATGGAATCAGCGCTATCTTGAGCTGTTCCGCTTCCCCGACCACCTGATCCGGGTAGGCGCGCCGATCGACAAGATCTTCCGCTACAACGCCCATAACGGTGAGTACGGCCCCGGCGATCCCGAAGAGCATGTCCAGCTGCTGCTCGACAATATCCGCCAGGGACAACCCCACCGCTACGTCCGCTATCGCCAGGATGGCAGCGTCCTGGAGGTGCAGGGCAACCCCATGCCGGGCGGCGGCTTCGTCTACACCTATCAGGACATCACCCAGCAGAAGCGCATCGAGGAGGCGCTGATTCGCTCGGAGAACAATATCCGCATCTATACGGATAACGTGCCCGCGCTGATCGCCTACTTCGACAAGGAGTGCCGCTACCTCTTCACCAACCGCGCCTACGAACAGGCCTTCGGTATCGATCGCAACGCGGTGATCGGCAAGCGAATCCACGAGGTCATCTCGCCCGAGATGAGTCAGGAGCGGAAACAGTGGATCGAGCTCGCCCTGGCCGGCGAGCGGGTCAGCTTCGAGGTCTCGTTCAGGCTACCCGAGGGGCGGCGCTACATGCTGGTGACCTACACCCCCCACTTCGGCGACAGCAGTGCGATCCTCGGGTTCTTCGCCCTCTATCAGGACATCACCGAGCGGCGCCTGGCGGAGGTCGCCCTGAAGGAGACCAACGAGACCCTGGAGGAGCGCGTTCGCGAGCGCACCCAGGCCCTCTCCGAGGCCAACGCGGCACTGCGCCAGGAGAACCGGGTACGCGCCGAGGCGGAGCAGGCCCTGCGCCAGGCCAAGCAGGTGGCAGAGGATGCCAACGCCTCCAAGACACGCTTCCTGGCCGCCGCCAGCCACGACCTGCTGCAGCCACTCAACGCCGCTCGCCTGTTCACCTCGGCCCTCGCCCAGGAGATGGACGCCACGGACATGAAGCGCACCATCGGCCATATCGATGGCTCGCTGCAGGCCGCCGAAGAGCTGCTCGGTACCCTGCTCGATATCTCCAAGCTGGATGCCGGCGCCCTCACCCCAAGACGCAGCCACTTCGCCCTGGCCGATATCATCCGGCCGCTGCGTGCCGAGTTCGAGGTGATGGCCGAGAATCGTGGCCTCGACCTGATGGTGGTGCCGACCGCCGCCTGGGTCGACAGCGACCCTCAGATGCTGCGCCGTATCGTGCAGAACTTCCTCTCCAACGCCATTCGTTACACCCAGGAGGGGCGGGTGCTGCTGGGCTGTCGACGGCATGCCGGCCGACTCTCCCTCCAGGTGTGGGACTCCGGCCCCGGCATTCCCGCCTCCAAGCAGGCGGAGATCTTCCAGGAGTTCCGCCGCCTCGACCAGGCCTCGCGTCACAAGGAGAGCGAAAAGGGCCTCGGCCTGGGGCTATCCATCGCCGACCGCATGAGCCGAGTGCTCGACCACCCCATCGCGGTGCGCTCCCGGGAGGGGTACGGCACCATGTTCGCGGTCAGCGTACCGCTGGTCGCCGCCCAGACATCGGCCCAGCAGGGCGAGGAGCCGACGCCACCGCGCCGTGCCGGCAACAAGCTGGCCGGCACGCGAATACTCTGCATCGACAATGAGACCCTGATTCTCGAAGGCATGAAGGCGATGCTCACCGGCTGGGGCTGTGAGGTATTCACGGCCACCAGCATCGGCGGTGCCAAGTCGGTGCTCCGCCATCTCGACGGCGACCCGGACGCGATTCTCGCCGACTATCACCTGGACAACGAGGTCACCGGACTGATGGCCCTGGAGGCCCTCGGCGAGCGGCTCGAGGGGGCGGTGCCCGGCATCGTGATCACCGCCGATCGCACCGAGGAGGTGGCCGAGGAGGTCAGGCGCACCGGCTACCAGCTGCTGCTCAAGCCGGTGCGTCCCGCGGCCCTGCGCGCCCTGCTCACCCGCACCCTGCAGGCCAGCCGCGCGCCTGGTGGTTAGCCGTAAGCCGTAAGCCGTAAGCCGTAAGCCGTAAGCCGTAAGCCGTAAGCCGTAAGCCGTAAGCAACACAGCATGAGGTCATGACATGAATAGCAAAGCCCCACGATCGTATGATCCGTGGGGCTCTATTCTTATAGCTTACAGCTTAAGGCTTACAGCTCCTGAGCCGGCTCAGGAGTGGACCTTGGGCGGCTCGACCTCGAGCTTCTGGGCGGCGATCACCGCCTGGGTGCGGGAGTGCACACCGAGCTTGCGCAGAATGGCGGTGACGTGCGCCTTGATGGTCGCCTCCGAGACGTTGAGCTCATAGGCGATCTGCTTGTTGAGCAGCCCCTCGGTCAGCATGTTGAGCACCCGGAACTGCTGGGGCGTCAGCGAGGCGATGGCCTCGGCGAAGCGGGTCTCCTCCTCGTCGGCATCGCCGATGACATCGGCCAGCTCCGCCGGCAGCCACACTTCTCCGTCGAGAATCTCGCCTACCGCCTCGGCAATCAGCTGAAGCGAGGAGGACTTGGGGATGAATCCCGAGGCGCCGTAGTCGATAGCGCGACGAACCACATGAGGCTCATCACTGCCCGAGACCACCGCCACCGGGATATCCGGGGTCTGGCCACGCAGCTGGATAAGCCCCGAGAAGCCGTGGGCCCCCGGCATATGCAGGTCGAGCAGGATCAGGTCGGCGTCGGGGTGGCGGGTCACCACCTCGGCCGTTGCCTCCATGGTATCGGACTCGACGATCTCGGCCTGGGGCGCCAGCTGCCGCAGTGCCTGGGTCAGGGCTGCACGGAACAGCGGATGGTCATCGGCAACGATGAATTTCTGGGCAAAGGCCATGGATTCTCCTCCGGTTCCTCTGGCAGCGGGTCAAGGACCGCCACTCGGGCTCATCTGCGTTTCAACGCATGTTACCCCATGGTAGCGGGGTTCCCCAAGCACCATACGATTATTGTCGACAACTCTTCCCCGGCACGAAAAGAAGCCGGCCCCTCGGGGCCGGCTCGGTGGATCATACGGCATCAGCCGGGTCGCACCGCCTCAGCGGTTGGCGCGATGCTCGATCAGCTCATCGACAACACTCGGATCCGCCAGGGTGCTGGTGTCACCCAGGCCATCGGTCTCGTTGGCCGCGATCTTGCGCAGGATACGCCGCATGATCTTGCCTGAGCGGGTCTTGGGCAGGTCGGCGGCCCACTGAATGACGTCGGGAGACGCGATGGGGCCGATCTCGGTGCGGATCCACTTGACGAGCTCCTTCTGCAGCGCTTCGCTGGGCTCGTGCCCCTCGGTGAGGGTCACGTAGATATAGATCCCCTGCCCCTTGATATCGTGGGGGAAGCCGACCACCGCCGCTTCGGCGACGGCATCATGGGCCACCAGCGCCGATTCGATCTCGGCGGTCCCCATGCGGTGACCGGAGACGTTGAGCACATCATCGACACGACCGGTGATCCAGTAGTAGCCATCCTCGTCGCGACGGCAGCCATCCCCGGTGAAGTACATTCCCGGGTAGGTGGAGAAGTAGGTCTGGGTAAAGCGCTCGTGATCCCCCCAGATGGAGCGCGCGATGCCCGGCCAGGAGTCGAGAATCACCAGGTTGCCCTCGGCCGCGCCCTCCATCAGGTTGCCATCGTTATCGACGATCCCCGGCCGTACACCGAATAGCGGAAGCGTGGCGGAGCCGGGCTTGAGGGCGGTGGCTCCGGGCAGCGGCGCGATCAGGATGCCGCCATTTTCGGTCTGCCACCAGGTATCGACGACCGGACACCTGGAGTTCCCGATCACGCGGTAGTACCACTCCCATGCCTCGGGGTTGATGGGCTCACCCACCGAGCCGAGCAGACGCAGGCTCTCCCGAGTGCTCGAGGCCATGACATCATCGCCATGGGCGCGCAGGGCACGAATCGCGGTGGGGGCGGTATAGAGGATATTGACCTGGTGCTTGTCGACGATCTCCCCCATCCGGCCGGGTGTCGGATAGTTGGGCACCCCCTCGAACATCAGGGTGGTGCCACCATTGGCAAGCGGCCCGTAGACGATATAACTGTGCCCGGTGACCCAGCCCACATCGGCGGTGCACCAGTAGATATCGCCGTCGTGATAGTCGAAGACATACTGGTGGGTCAGGGAAACAAAGGTCAGGTAGCCGCCGGTGGTGTGCTTCATGCCCTTGGGGGCACCGGTGGAGCCGGAGGTATAGAGGATGAACAGCGGATCCTCGGCTCCCATCTCCTCGGCGGCACACTCGGTGGGCTGGCCGTCGACCTGCTCGTGATACCAGAGATCGCGCCCCTCGTGCCAGTCGATGTCGCCCCCGGTGCGCTTGACCACCAGCACCTTCTCGCAAACCTCGGCGCCCTGACGGGTCAGGGCCGCATCGACATTGTCCTTGAGCGGCACCTGCTTGCCGCCTCGCACGGACTCATCGGCGGTGATGATCAGCTTGGACTGCGCCCCGATCACACGCTGGGCCACGGCATCCGGAGAGAAGCCGCCGAACACCACCGAGTGCACCGCCCCGATGCGGGCACAGGCCAGCATGGCCACGGCTGCCTCGGGGATCATCGGCATGTAGAGCGTGACCACATCCCCCTTGCCGATGCCGAGCGCCTTGAGGGCATTGGCCAGCTGGCAGGTTCTGGCATGCAGTTCACGATAGGTGATGTGCTGGGATTCGTTGGGATCGTCACCCTCCCAGATGATGGCGGTCTGATCCCCTCGGGTTTCCAGATGGCGATCGAGACAGTTGGCGCTGGCATTGAGGGTCCCGTCCTCGAACCAGCGAATATCGACGTTCTTGGGATCCAGAGAGGAGTGCTTGATCTTGGTCGGCGCCTTGATCCAGTCGAGGCGCTTGGCCTGCTCCGCCCAGTAGCCCTCGGGATCCTCGATCGACTGGCGATAGAGCGCCTCATATTTCGCCTTGTCGATCCAGGCTTTCTTCGCCAGCGCCTCGGGAACCGGGTAGGTGTTCTTGTGCAGCTCCGTCATACAAAAGACCTCTTGATCAGGGAGAGAGTCGGGCAAACCGTTTCCAATCGAATGCGAGTTGGGCGTGCCGGCTCCATGAAAACCACTTTCAGCATATAGGTCTCGGCACGGCCTTCCATTTAGACCTTGGTAGAAATAAAAACTCCTTTAATTACACTAACTTAAGCAAACAATTCGGGCGAATCACTCGAAAGATAGACCAACGTCTGAGCACAGTGGCAGCAGCGATATACCCGTCCGCCACGTACCAGGGCGTGACGCCGAGGCGTGAAGCGATGCTCGCGACAAGCACAGGCATAGCGATAGGGGGCGGGGCTCGACCGTCCGGTATCGAAGCGATGGGTGGTGCGCGGTTCGAGACCGAAGAGGCGACGCATCACCATCTGCCACTCCCGGCCGTGAGGCCGTGCCCGTCGACCATCCTTCAGGTGATGAACCAGCCAGTGGGCCATCTCGTGGGGTACCACCTCGACCAGAAACTCGACACGATTCTCGGCATACAGCACCGGGTTGAAGCGAAGCCCACCGCGACCGAAGTGCGCCTGGCCCGCACTCCTGCCGCGCAGATCGAGCCACACCCGGGGCCTGGGCAAATCGGGGTGGACCTCGCGGCACAGCGAATAGGCCTCCTCGACCCGCTCCCTCAGGGCGCACGCGAGATCAGGCCCAGCCAGGGAAGCCAGGGTTTCGGGGTCGGGGTGGGGCAAGGCGGCATGCTTCATGAGTGATAGAATGGCGCCTTGTCCCCGGAGCGTAAAGCCCCTGGCACCTGCCTAAGCCCGTGAATCAGCGTGAGAGAGCCACGATGTCCGACACCCCACTGCCCGAACCCCTGCTCGACGATGATCAGCTCGACCGTCTCGACGACTTCCTGGCCTCGGAGCGTGTTTCCGAGGATGCCCTGGACCTGATCGGTACCCATGGCTTTCTGGTCGCCCTGGCCGTCAGCCCTCGAGAAGTGCCGCCGGCGACCTGGGTGGCGGAGCTGTTTCAGGGGGAGCCATCCTTCACCGACGACGGCGAGCGCGAGACGATCCTCGGGCTACTGGAGCAATTGCGTCATAACGCCATCGCCGCCCTGGAGCAGGGTCTGCTGCCGGAGCTGCCCTTCGAGCTGACTCTGGACGATATCCCGCCGGAGGAGACTCCCATCGGCGACTGGTGTGCCGGCTTCATGGAGGGGGTATTCCTCGATGAGCCTGGCTGGTTCGAGGAGGACGAGGAGGCCGCCGCCACCCTGTTGCTGCCCTTTATGGCGCTCTCAGGGCTGTTCGATGATGAGCCGGACATGGCCGAGTTCACGACCGATACCGCCCGGCTAGAGGGGCTCGTCCGCCAGCTGCCGGAGCTGGTGCTGGACCTCTACCTTCACTATCGCGTCCCCCCGGAAACCCCCAAGCCGATGCCGCGCAAGAAGAAGCCCGCCGGGCGCAGAAAAGGCGGCAAGCGGTAACGGGAAGCCCCTGGGGGCAGGCCCCGGCGGAAGGGACACCGTAAGCAAGGTGCACCAAGGCGAGCTGGGCGACTTGGCCGGGGCCTGTCCCCTGAAGACGCACTCAGGCTCCTGCAGCTTATCCAAGTTATCTAAGCCGGGTCAGCATGCCGTCGAGGGTGCCGAACAGCCACTCCTTGAGGCGCTGCAGCAGGGGGCGCCGTGACCACATCCGGGGCTCGATCTCGTGACTATCGGCGAAGTGCTGCTCGAACAGCAGCGCCACCTCGCCGGCGAAACGCCGATCACTCACCTCCTGGTTGGCCTCCAGGTTCCAGTGCAGGCTCCAGTGGTCGAAGTTGCAGGACCCCAGGCTGACCCAGTCATCGACCAGCGAGAACTTGGCGTGGATAAAGGTCGGCTGGAATTCATGGATATGCACCCCGGCCTTGAGCAGACGACCGTAGAAACGCTGCCCTGCATAGCGTACCCCAGGGTGGTCATGGCGCTTGCCGGGCAACAGCAGGCGCACCTCGACGCCCCGACGCGCCGCCCGTGCCAGACGCAGGCGCAGGCTGAAGGTGGGCGCGAAGTAGGGAGTGCAGATCCAGATGCGCTGACGAGCGGATGCCACGCGCTCATGCAACGAGTGGCGAATCGCCTGGTAGCGGTAGCCCTGGCCCCAGATCGCCCGACCGCGCATGCCGCGATAACCGCTCTCCGCCTGAGCCGCGGTGGAGAGTCCGCGCACCAGCGACGCGGGCCCCCGGCCTCGTGTGAGGGGGGAGTCCCACAGGCGGCAGAACAGACGTACCCAGTCGGCCACCACGGGCCCCTGGATACGCACCGCCACCTCGTACCAGGCGTCGAGAAACTCGTCCACGGCCCCGAAACCGCCGGTAAAGGCGACCCGACCATCGACGACCACCAGCTTGCGGTGGTCGCGGGTCAGGTTTCGGGTCAGGGAGTGCAACCCCAGCGGATTGAAGAAGCGCAGCGCAACCCCGCCCTCCTGCAGGCGCTCGCGATCATGACGGGAAAGGCCCATGGCGCCATAGCCGTCGAGCAGTAGAAGTACCGTCACACCGCGCTGGGCGCTACTGACCAGCGCATCGATCAGGGCCGTGGCCAGCCGTCCCGACTCCATCAAGTAGAGCTCGATCAGTATCGAGGCATGCGCCTGCTCGATGGCCTCGAACATGGCCGGAAGGAAGCGGCTCGCCTCCGGCAGCAGTTCGAAGTGATTGCCGTCTCGCCAGTTCCCGTGCATGACCATATCCCTGTCCGCGTCACTACATCCCCCTGATACGGGTGCCGTGGCACCGAGTCGCCACTGACCCGAGGCCTCGCGACGACTATACTGGCCTTTCCTTCTTCTTTCCTGCGTCCGAGGCAAACGGATGGCCTTGCTGCACACCTTGACCACTCCCCTGCGCGTGGTGATGACCCGCATGATCGCCGCCTGGGTCCGGCCGCGCCTGATCGAGCCATCTCCCGCCGAACTGGGGATCGCCGCCGAACTGCCGGTCCTCTATGTGCTGCCTCGCACCGCCTGGAGCGATACCTGGCTGCTCGGCTCCCTCACCTCCCGTCATGGCCTGCCCGCCGCCGACAGCCGCCGCCGCTTCGCGGGCCTGAGCCTCCCTGGCTGCCTGGCGCTGCCACGCCGACGCCAGCGTCATACCGCGGGCCACGCGCCCCCCTTCGAGGCGCTGATCGAACGCCTCGAGGCCGATCCGGCGCTGGCGGTGCAGCTGGTGCCGGTCAGCATCTTCTGGGGGCGTGCTCCCGGCAAGCGATTCGGATTCTGGCGCATGGTCGCCGCCGACAGCTGGCAGCTGACCGGGCGCCTGCGCCGGCTGCTGGCGGTGCTGGTCAATCGCCGCAGCGTGGAGATCCACTTCGGCGCCCCGCTGATGCTGCGCGACCTCTGTGACGGCCGCGACCCGGCCCTCACCAATCGCAAGGCGGCAAGGCTGTTGCGTGTGCACTTCCGCCGGGTGCGTAGCCGGGTGCTGGGCCCGGACCTCTCCCACCGCCGCACCCTGATCGAAGGCGTGGCATCGAGCTCCCACGTGGGCCGGGTGATCGATGAGCTCGCCGGCGAAGGGCGCCAGTCACGGCCTCGCCTGGAGCGTCGCGCCCGCCGCTACGGGCGCGAGATCGCCTCCAACATGACCTATCCGGTGCTGCGGTTCATGGATGGCTTGCTGCGCCGGCTGTGGAACCACCTCTATGACGGTGTCGACGTGCGCGGCCTGGAGGCGATCAAGCCGCTGGCCGAGGACCATACCCTCGTCTATGTACCGTGCCACCGCAGCCATATCGACTACCTCCTGCTCTCCTACGTGCTCTATCAGGAGGGCCTGATGCCGCCGCATATCGCCGCCGGACGCAACCTGGACATGCCCTTGGTCGGACCACTGCTGCGGCGTGGCGGCGCCTTCTTCCTGCGCCGCAGTTTCCGCGACAATCGGCTCTATGGCGCGGTATTCAAGGAATACCTGCATCGCCTGATCGCCCGCGGGCATCCGCTGGAGTATTTCATGGAAGGCGGTCGCTCCCGCAGCGGTCGCATGCTGCCCGCGCGTCCCGGCATGCTGGCCATGACGCTGCGCTCCTTCCTGCGCAGCCACGCCGCCGGCCAGGCCCAGCCGCTGGCCTTCATTCCGGTCTATATCGGCTACGAGCGGGTGATCGAAAGTGCCAGCTACCAGCGCGAGCTGCGCGGCGGCAGGAAGCGCAAGGAGACCCCGCTCTCCCTGCTTCGGGTCCTTGGCAAGCTACGTCAACCCTTCGGTCGCGTGAGCCTCAACATCGGCGAGCCACTGCGACTGGCCGACTACCTGGATCATGAGCTGGGCAGGCAGTGGCGGAATGAGCCCGGCTCCCAGCCGGCGTGGCTCAACGACCTGGTACCCCGGCTGGGGGAAACCCTCAATCGACGCATCAATGCCGCCGCCGCCCTCAATCCGGTCAATATGGTGGCCCTGGTGCTACTGGCCACTCCTCACCATGCCATCGAGGAGCGCCTGCTGGTGCGCCAGCTTTCACTGCTGGCGGCGCTGCAGCGGCGCATGCCGGCTCCCACACGGGCCAGCCTGCCGGAGGGCGACCCCGAGGCCTGGATCGCCCAGGCACTGGCGCTGGGCATGATCCAGCGCCGTGATCAGTCCCTCGGCGACATCCTGCTTGCCGACACCCACCAGGCCAGCCAGCTGGGCTGGTATCGCAACAACGTGCTGCACCTCTTCGCCCTAGCCGGGCTCACCGCCTTCGCCTTTCGCCACCAGCCGAGACACTCCCTCGATGAGCTCTCGGCCCTGCTGGCCCCCGGCTGGCCGATTCTCGCTCGCGAGCTGATGGTGACCCCGCCCCTCGACCTGCGCGAGGCGCTGGCGGCGATGCTCGAGGTGCTGGTCGAACAGGAACTGCTGGAGCCGGATGGCGAGGGGGGCTGGCGGCGCTTCGAGGACCGCCTGGAGGCGGGCGAAAGCCTCGACCTGCTGGGTCAACTGATGCAGCCATCACTGGAGCGTGGCTACCTGCTGCTGGCGGTGCTGATCCACGCGGGCTCGGGCCATCTGACGGCCGAGTCGCTGGCCGAGCACGGCCGGCTGCTTGCCGAACGACTGGCGGTGCTCTCGGGGCTCGACGCACCGGAGTTCTTCGACACCCGGCTGTTCGTCAGCCTGGTGGAGAGCCTGGAGCTGGAGGGCTGGCTGTGGCGCGACGCCGAAGACCGACTCATCTTCGATGATCGACTGCGCGACGCTGCCAGGCGCTCAAGCAAGCTGTTCGACCCGGCCCTGCGCCGCCGCCTGCAGCTGATCACCCGCCGTGGAGAGTGATCATCCTGTCTTCAGGCTGCGATGCACATAGAGGTCATAGCGACTGGTCTTGCCCTCGATCACATGGCGCGGGGCGGGCCCCTCGATCGCCGGTGCCTTCCTGGGCCGCTTGACCACCACCCGGTGGGTAGCGACATCCAGCGCCGCCTCCAGCAGACGCGGCGCATCCGCATCGTCGCCCGCCAGGGTGCGGAACAGGCGCATCTCCTTCTTGACCAGCGCCGACTTCTCGCGATGGGGAAACATCGGATCCAGATGGATGACCTGAGGCGCGAAGCCCGATTCGGCTACCCGGGCCTCGAGATCACGGCCGGCATCGCCATGCACCAGCTGCATCCGCATGGCGATCTCGGCGGTTTCAGCATCGGCCAGGGCCCTGGCCAGGCCATCCTCGAGCAGGGCGAAGATCGCCGCGACTCGCTCCATCATCAGCACCCGGGCGCCCAGGCTTGCCAGCACGAAGGCATCACGGCCCAGGCCGGCGGTGGCATCCACCACCGCCGGCGTCACGCCCTGGGTGAACCCGCAGGCGCGGGCGATCAGCTGTCCGCGCCCACCGCCGAAGCGTCGCCGATGGGCGGCGCGCCCGGCGGTAAAGTCGACCGCCAGCGGCTGACCGAAGCGCCCGGGATCGCCCTCCAGGACCAGGCGCGCCTCTCGCCGCGCCAGCAGGAGTTCGGCATCCTGGGCGAAGGGAAGGCCCAGACGCTCGGCCAGCGTTGCCAGCGCCGGGTCACTTACCGCCACCGGCAAGCGCTCACTCATTTCGCCGCGCCTGCATCCATCTTCTTCCAGGCCACCTCGTTGCGCAGGTAGACCGGCTGGGCGAGGTGGGCCGGCTGCCCCCTCCCCGCCTCCAGCTCCCGCAGGGCCAACAGCGCCATATCGGCGGCGTCCGCCTCCATCTCGGGCAGCTGCCGACTGACGCCTGCCTGCACCCGGGCAGGCATCCGTTCGCTCAGGCTCCAACCGGATCCCACGCCGACCCAGCCATGGTCATCTTCCATCACCGGCAGGCAGAGCCGCTCGGGGGCCATCACTGCCTCGTCGAGAAGCGGCTCCGGCAGCCCCTCGACGCACTGCCAGGCGGCCACGTAGATCTCGCCCATGCGCGCATCCAGGGCGGTCACCATTCGGCGAAACTGGTAGCGACGATGAGCGCCCAGCGCCAGGGCCGCCAGGGTCGAGACCCCGATCAGCGGGCGGTCGAGGCCGTAGGCGAGCCCCTGGGCGGCGCCTGCGGCAATGCGCAGGCCGGTAAAGGAGCCGGGACCGTGGCCATAGGCCACGGCGTCGAGCTCGGCGGGACGCACCCCCGCCTCGGCCAGCACCTCGTCGACCATGGGCAACAGACGCCGGGTGTGCTCTCGGGGGGTCAGGGCGAAACGGGAAATCAGCTCGTCATCGGCACCGGAGCGCCGCCGCAACAGCGCAGCGGAGCAGGCGCTCGAGGAAGCATCCAGGGCCAGCAGGATCGACATGGCACCACCATCTCGGGTAAACGGGCCGCCATTATACGCGGCCGGGCCCCAGACGACGATGGCCCGCTTTACGCGGGCCATCTTGGCTGCCAGGTCCGGCCAGAAAACGCGGGCGCGGGGCTGTTCCGGCGAAAGGTCTGTTCGGGGGCGCTGTGAACCCCTCCCTGGGCGCTACCGACGCCTTCCCTGGCGTAGGACCCCCTCCAGACCTTTCCCCGACGCCCCGCTACCACCGAAGGGCTTTCTGTTTTCCCCCTCGAGGTTCAGCCCTCGAGTGCCTTGATCACCTGCGCCTTGATCTCGTCGACGCTGCCGACGCCCTCCACCCGATGGTAGGTCGGCGCGCTCTCGGGATCCTGCTCGGCCCAGGCCTGGTAGTAGTCGACCAGCGGCGCGGTCTGCTCATGGTAGACCGCCAGACGGTTGCGTACAGTAGACTCGCGGTCATCCTCACGCTGGATGAGCGCCTCGCCGGTCACGTCATCCTTGCCCTCTTCCCTGGGCGGGTTATGGTCGACATGGTAGACGCGCCCCGAGCCCGGGTGCACACGACGACCGGCCATGCGGCTGACGATCTCCTCGTCATCCACGGCGATCTCGAGCACGTGATCGAGCTTCACCCGGGCCTCCTTCATGGCGTCGGCCTGGGGGATGGTGCGCGGGAAGCCGTCGAACAAAAAGCCGTTGGCGCAGTCCGGCTGAGCGATGCGCTCCTTGACCAGGGCGATGATGATATCGTCGGATACCAGACCGCCGCTGTTCATGATCTCCTTGACCTTGATGCCCAGCTCGCTGCCCTCCTTGACGGCGGTACGCAGCATGTCACCGGTCGAGATCTGCGGAATCTTGAAGCGTTCGCAGATGAACTGGGCCTGGGTGCCCTTGCCGGCACCGGGGGCGCCCAACAGGATCAAACGCATGTTAGTGTCCTCGTGTTCAAGTGGTTGTCAGATTTGAAGAAATAGTGGGGGGAGGAACGATAACCGCGGCCCACGGTCAGCACAAGCGTCGGACATTGCCGAACTCCCTCCGCGACTGGAAAGCGCCTTTTGTTTCAAGGGTATCGGCTCGAATTGCACTTTGGTCTTGGCATTCCTGCAGAGGCCGGAAATGACGACGGCGCCCGCAGGCGCCGTCGTGTGGCGGGTGGGAGCCCCGCCCTACAGCAGTAGCCGACGGATATCGGTCAGCAGCTGCCCCAGCAGTGCGGTAAAGCGCGCCGCATCGGCACCGTTGACGGCCCGGTGGTCATAGGAGAGGCTCAGCGGCATCATCAGTCGCGGCTGGAAGCTTGCGCCATCCCATACCGGCTTCATCGACGCCTTGGAGACTCCAAGGATAGCCACCTCCGGCGCGTTGACGATGGGGGTAAAGGCGGTGCCGCCGATGGAACCCAGGCTGGAGATGGTGAAGCAGCCACCGGTCATCTCCTCGCGCTTGAGCTTCTTCGACTGCGCCTTTCCCGCCAGCTCCACCGACTCCTTGGCCAGGTCGATCAGCGACTTCTGGTCGGCATCGCGAATCACCGGCACCATCAGGCCATCGGGCGTGTCCACGGCGATGCCGATATGCACGTACTTCTTGTGCACCAGGGTCTCGCCGTCGCTCTTCAGGCTGACGTTGAACTGGGGGTACTGGCGCAGCGCGAAGGCGCACGCCTTGATCAGGAAGGGCAGCGGCGTGAGCTTGGCCCCCTGGGCCTCCGCCTCGGCCTTCATCGACTTGCGGAAGGCCTCCAGCTCGGTGATATCCGCCTCGTCGAACTGGGTGACGTGGGGCAGATTGACCCAGCTGCGGTGGAGGTTGGTGGCACCCATCTTCATCAGGCGCCCCATGGGCTTCTCTTCCACCTCGCCGAACTGGCTGAAGTCCTGATCGGGAATCGGCGGAATGCCCGAGCCAGCCGCCTGGGCGGCGCTGCCTGCCTCGGCCTTGCCCTGGTTGGCCATCACCTGCTTGACGTAGGCGTGGACATCCTCCTTGAGAACCCGGCTCTTGGGCCCACTGGGCTTGACCAAGGCGAGGTCGACGCCCAGCTCGCGGGCCAGCATGCGCACCGCGGGACCGGCGTGTACCAGCTTGCCATCGCGGGGCTGGTGAGCCGCCATCTCGGCTTCCGGGCTCGGCGTGCCTGGCGCCGTCGTCGCGGGCTTCTCGGCCTTGGGCGACTCGCTCCGAGAGGGCTCGGGGCGCTTCTTGGACGCCTGGCTGGCCGCGGGCTTGGCGGCAGCCGTCTCGATATAGCCGATCAGGTCGCCCTCGGAGACACTGTCGCCCTCCTTGACCACGAGCTCCACCAGCTTGCCCTTGAACGGGCTCGGCACATCCATGGAGGCCTTGTCGGACTCCAGGGTGATCAGTGGCGTCTCTTCCTCCACCTCATCACCGGCGGCCACGGCCACCTCGATGATTGGCACGTCGCTGGCGCCGCCCAGATCCGGAACGCGGACCTCCTGACGTTCGGGCTCTCCCGAGGAGGCCGGCTCTTCCGGCTCTTCCGACTCCTCCGGCTCATCGTCAGTCTCGCTAGCCGCGGCCGTCGAGGTGGCATCCCCCGGGGCGTCCGCTGCCTCATCGCCCTCCTCGCCGGCGATCTCCATGGTGCCGATGACATCGCCTTCCGAGACGGTATCCCCCTCCTTGACGGTCAGGGTCACCACCTTGCCCTGGTGCGGGCTGGGCACATCCATGGAGGCCTTATCGGACTCCAGGGTGATCAGCGGTGCCTCCAGGTCGATCTCGTCGCCCTCGGCCACGGCGACATCGATCACCTCGACGTCGCTGTCACCTCCCAGATCGGGCACGGTGATGTCCACGGTGCGCTTGCCACCGCCGCTGGCCGACGGCTTCTCGGCGGCAGCCTCCTTCTCGGGCGCCTGGTCGCTCTCGTCGGGCGCTTGGTCGCTCTGCTTCTCGCTCTCGGCGGCCGACTCCGTCTCGCCGCCACCCTCGAGCTCCAGCTCGACAATAGCGTCCCCCTCGGAGACGGTATCGCCCTCCTTGACCAGCACCTTGGCCACCTTGCCGCCCTTGGGCGACGGCACATCCATGCTGGCCTTGTCGGACTCCAGGGTGATCAGGGTGTCTTCGGCCTCGATGACGTCGCCTTCCGACACCGCGATCTCGATGATCTCCACATCGGTATCGCCGCCGATGTCCGGTACTTTGATGATTTCGCTACTCAAGGTCGCGCTCCTTCCAAATCGTGCCTGGAAGGGGCGGGCATCCGCCCGCCCCACCGGATCAGTCGGTCAGCGGATTCGGCTTGGCCGGATCGATGTTGTACTTGCTCAGCGCCTCGCCGATCACCTTGCGATCGAGCTCGCCGCGCTCGGCCAGCGCCTTGAGCGCCGCCACCACCACGAAGTGACGGTCAACCTCGAAGAACTCGCGGAGCTTCTCCCGAGTGTCCGAACGCCCGAAGCCATCGGTACCCAGCACATGGAAGTCGGTGGGCACCCAGGCACGCACCTGATCGGCGAACAGGCGCATGTAGTCGGTAGAGGCGATGGCCGGCCCCTGACGACCCTCGAGACAGCGCGTCACATGGGGCTTGGCCGGCTCCGCTTCGGGGTCGAGGAAGGCCTGGCGGTCCAGTGCCAGCGCCTCGCGGCGCAGTTCGTTGAAGCTGGGCACACTCCAGATATCGGCACCCACGCCCCAGTCGTCGCGCAGCAGCTCGGCGGCGGCCTCCACCTCGCGCATGATGGTGCCGGAGCCCATCAGCTGGACCCTGGCCTTGTCCCCCTGGGTCTCGCGCAGCAGGTACATGCCCTTGATGATGTCCTCGGCGGGCACCTCCTCCATTTCGGGGTGCTCGTAGTTCTCGTTCATCACCGTCAGGTAGTAGAAGCAGTTCTCCTTGTCGACGAACATGCGCTTCAGGCCATCCTGCACGATGACCGCCAGCTCATGGGCATAGGTCGGGTCGTAGCTGCGGCAGTTGGGGATCATCGCCGCCTGCAGGTGGCTGTGGCCATCCTGGTGCTGCAGCCCCTCGCCATTGAGCGTGGTGCGCCCGGCGGTTCCCCCCACCATGAAGCCGCGTGCCTGCATGTCGCCGGCGGCCCAGGCCAGGTCCCCGATACGCTGGAAACCGAACATCGAGTAGTAGATATAGAACGGCAACAGCGGCAGGCCATTGTTGGCGTAGGAAGTTGCCGCGGCGATCCACGAGGACATGGCGCCCGCCTCGTTGATGCCCTCCTCGAGGACCTGACCGGCCTTGTCCTCGCGATAGAACATCAGCTGGCCCTTGTCCATGGGCTCATACTTCTGACCGCCGGGGCTGTAGATACCCAGCTGACGGAACATGCCCTCCATGCCGAAGGTGCGGGCCTCGTCGGGCACGATCGGCACCACCTGCTTGCCGAACGACTTGTGCTTCACCAGACCATTGAGAATCCGCACGAAGGTCATGGTGGTAGAGACCTCGCGCCCCTTCGAGCCGCCCAGCTGGCTGGCGAAGATCTTGTCGTCCAGGCCGGGGATATCGAGTGGCTCGAAGTCGTACTGGCGCGCCGGCAGGTAGCCGCCGAGGCGCTCACGCTGGAGATGCATGTACTTCATCTCCGGGGTGTCGTCGGCCGGCTTGTAATAGGGGATCTCGTGCTCGATCGCTTCGTCGGAGACGGGAATGCCGAAGCGATCGCGGAAGCGCTTGAGCACCTCGGGGTCGTCGATGGACTTGACCTGGTGCGCCTCGTTGTCCGCCTCGCCGCCATCGGCCCCCAGGCCGTACCCCTTGACGGTATGCGCCAGCACCACGGTGGGGCGCCCCTTGGCGTTGTTCACCGCTTCATGGTAGGCCGCATAGACCTTGAACGGGTCATGGCCACCACGGTTGAGCTTCCAGATGTCGTCATCGGACATCCCCTCGACCATCTCGGCGGTCTCGGGGTACTTGCCGAAGAAGTGCTCCCGGGTATAGCCGCCCCCCATGGCCTTGCAGTTCTGGTATTCGCCGTCGACGGTCTCATCCATGACCTTCTGCAACACACCCTTCTTGTCCTTCTCGAAGAGCGGATCCCACAGGCGCCCCCAGACCACCTTGAGCACGTTCCATCCAGCCCCCCGGAACACGCCCTCGAGCTCATCCATGATCCGCGAGTTACCCCGTACCGGACCATCGAGACGCTGCAGGTTGCAGTTGACCACGAAGATCAGGTTATCGAGCTTTTCACGGCTGGCCAGGTGGATCGCCCCCAGGGACTCCGGCTCGTCGCACTCGCCATCACCCAGGAAGCACCAGATCTTGCGATCCTGCATCGGTTGCAGGCCACGCTGATCCAGGTATTTCATCACGTGGGCCTGATAGATGGCCATGATCGGGCCCAGGCCCATGGAAACGGTGGGCAGCTGCCAGAAGTCGGGCATCAGCCAGGGGTGCGGGTAGGAGGAGAGGCCATTGCCGTCAACCTCCTGGCGATAGCGATCCATCTGCTCCTCGGTGAGGCGGCCTTCGAGGAAGGCACGGGCATAGATACCCGGGGAGCTGTGGCCCTGAATGAAGACCAGGTCACCCTTGAAATCGCCGTTGGCAGCGCGGAAGAAGTGGTTGAACCCCACTTCATAGAGAGTCGCGCTGGACATGTAGCTGGCCAGGTGGCCACCGATGCCCTTGTGCTTGCGGTTCGCCCGGGTAACCATCGCCGCCATGTTCCAGCGGATCATCGAGCGGATCTTGCGCTCCATGAAGAGATCCCCCGGCATCGGTGCCTCGCGATGCACGGGAATCGTGTTGCGATGGGGCGTAGTTGCCGAGAAAGGGGGCTGGGTACCGTCACGGCGCAGGCGGTCGGCCAGGCGGGTCAGCAGATGCCGGGCACGCTCCTCGCCCTCGTACTCCAGGACTGATTCGAGGGCTTCCAACCACTCTGCGGTCTCGACCGGGTCGAGATCCTCTCTTGCCTCCAGACTCATAGACGTCTCTCCGAATGACGATGGATGTTGCATGCCCGCTGCTGCGCGGAAAGCAGGGCGTTCTGCTGCCAGAGAGGCATTACACCCCGGGATTTTGTGTAATTTTATTACGTCACGACGCAAAAAAACCGCCGTTTCTTCGCGAAAGATACAGTAAACCTCGCCACCTGCCAAAGCAACCTTGCATGGAATTGATTTCCAAACATTTGATACTGCACCGCAACACAAAGAGTTATCACTCCAACAGGGCAGAAATTCGACGAAAGTCAAGGAGATGTAATTAAACTACCGTATGAAGCAAGCGAGCGCCCTGACCATCACACCCGGTAGATGACTCACCCGGCTGCGTGCACTCATCCAGTCGCTGACGAAAGTAGGCCCAGTCGAAGGCGGGTCCGGGGTCACTCTTGCGCACCGGAGCCACCTGCGCATGGCCGGCCACGCGCGATGCCTCAAGCTCGGGGTAGGCGGCGACAAGGTCGAGAGTCACCTCCACCAGTCGCTCATATTGGGCGCCGGTATAGGCGGAGACCTCGTTGCCCTCCAGCTCGATGCCGATGGCAAAGTCGTTGAGGGCGGTACGCCAACGCTCGCCATCGCGCCAGCGGGAGCGCCCGGCGTGCCAGGCCCGGCGCTGGAAAGGCACGAACTGCACACACTCGCCATTGCGGCGGATCAGCAGGTGAGCCGAGACACGCAGGCCCTGAAGGGAGGCGAAGAAGGGGTGGGCCTCGGGGTCCAGCCGGTTGGTGAACAGATTCTCGATATGCGCTCCACCATATTCACCCGGTGGCAGGCTGATGGAGTGCAGCAGCAGCAGCGACACCTCACCGTGCGGTCGCTCGTCACAGTTGGGGGACGGTACTCGCCGCGCCCCGGCAAGCCAGCCCTGTTCAATCGCCATGCGTCTCTCCCCTGACGTCACCGGTAGGGATTCCCTATAATGGACCTCCTTGACCACTCCGGCCACCCCACGCCGGCACCAACCCCACGAGTGACCCGCATGGACTTTCAGGACACCCAGCCCTACCACAACAAGCTCGTCGAAGAGATTCGCGATGCCGCCGCCCGCCTGCTGGCCGAGGACGTTGGCCCGGGCGATATCACCGCCCGACTGATTCCTGCCGAGCAGTTCGCCAGGGCTCGCGTCATCACCCGCGATGACTGCGTGCTGTGCGGGGTGGCCTGGGTCGATGAGCTGTTCCGCCGCCTAGATGCCACGGTGACCCTGCGCTGGCTGGCCGCCGACGGAGACACCCTGACGGCCGGCCAGTGCTTCCTCGAGCTGGAGGGGGCGACGCGCAGCCTGCTGACCGGCGAGCGCGCGGCGCTCAACCTGTTGCAGACGCTATCGGCTACCGCCACTCACACCCGCCACTATGTCGACCTGATCGCCGACACCGGCGTGCGCCTGCTCGACACCCGCAAGACCCTACCGGGCCTGCGTCTGGCGCAGAAGTATGCGGTGGCCTGCGGTGGAGGGCACAACCATCGCATCGGGCTATGGGATGCCTTCCTGATCAAGGAGAACCATATCGCCGCCTGTGGTGGTATCGAGGCGGCGGTGAGCGAGGCCCGCCGCATCGCGAGCGACCTGCCGGTAGAGGTGGAGGTGGAGAGCCTCGACGAGCTTGACCAGGCCCTGGCGGCCGATGCCGACATCATCATGCTCGACAATTTCGGCCTCGACGAGCTGCGGGAGGCCGTACGCCGCAACGCCGGCAAGGCGACCCTGGAGGCCTCCGGCAACGTCGACAGGAGCACGCTGCGCGCCATCGCCGACACCGGGGTCGACTGCATCTCCAGCGGCGCCCTGACCAAGGATGTCAAGGCGATCGACCTCTCCATGCGCCTGGAAGACTAGGTCTGCAGCGCGACCAGCGACTTCTCCAGCCGATGGCGAGACAGCCGCTCGCCGTTGCGCTCCACATACTCATGGCCAAGGTCGCGCCAGCCGCGCCGCTCCAGCCCCATGGCCAGCATCAGGCTCGCCTCGATGCTGGCACGGGACACCCCGCGCTCGATCAGCAGTCGCTCGGCGTGAATCAAGAGCGTCGAACCGATGCCGCGACGCGCCAGCGAAGGCCATACATAGAGCGTCACGATGCGTCCGGCGTGGGGCTCCAGCTCGAGAAAACCGACGCAGCGGCCATCACACTCCGCCACTAGAGTGGTATAGAGAGCCTGTCGCGCCGCCCAGGCACTCGCATCTCGCGGCAGCGCCGAGACCCAGGCGTCACGCTGGGGCCTGGTGTAGTGTGCAGAGGCCCCCTGCATCACCGCATGATGAAAGACCTCGGCCTGGTCGCCGGCGTCTCGCGCCAGGGCCTCGCGGTAGCGTATTCGCGGTGCGGGGCAGCGCGGGGCCTCCCTCTTCGGCATTGCAGCACTCTCATCCATGGGATGTCTCGCAACATTGATGAATGCCGAGAGACTACACAACCCCACGCCGACAGGCCAACCGCGGTCGCCGGCCTGAGCGGGGCCAGGCATAATGCCCCCATGAGCGTTCACTCCTCCCCCCCGGCCATCACCCTGTCGCCCATCGGCCTGATCGAGAGCGACTTCCCCGACAAGTTCGGCGTGCCCCGCCAGCCCGGCCTGGCCCCCTCGGCTCGTGCCCTCCTCCGGCTACTCCCCCCCTACGATGACCCGCTGACGGTCAGGGGACTGGAGTCCTTCAGCCACCTGTGGCTCACCTTTCTCTTTCACCAGAGTCCCGAACGCTGGACGCCACTGGTGCGACCGCCACGCCTCGGCGGCAATCGCCGGGTCGGGGTCTTCGCCAGCCGCAGCACCCATCGACCCAATCGCCTGGGCCTGTCGCTGGTCGAGCTGATCGAGGTCGACACTCGGGCCGGCGTCAGGCTACGGCTCGCCGGTGCCGACCTGGTGAACGGCACCCCTGTGCTCGATATCAAGCCCTACCTGCCCTGGGCAGAAGCCAGGCCCGAGGCCAGCGCCGGCTTCGCTCCCGAGGCCCCTCCCCGACTCCCGGTATGCTTCACCCAGGCCGCCGAAGCGACGCTTGCCGGACGTGATGATGCCGCCTCGCTGCGCTCACTGATCGAGGAGGTGCTGAGCCAGGACCCTAGGCCGGCCTATCGTGACGACGATGAGACTCGTCGTTATGGCGTTCGCCTGCGCGAGCTGGATATACGCTTTCGTGTCGTGGCGGCATCCCGCGGCACTCGCCTCCTGGAAGTGCTGGAGATCGTGCCTGCATAAACGACCAGGGGCCCCGCAGGGCCCCTGGTGATGCCAACCTGAGGCCTCGGCCTCAGTCGAAGCTGACCCCGATTCGACGCCCGACCTCCTCGTAGGCCTCGATCACGCCACCGAGACCCTGGCGGAAGCGATCCTTGTCGAGCTTCTCGCGCGTCTCGGCGTCCCACAGACGGCAACCGTCCGGGGAGAACTCGTCGCCCAGGACAAGCTGCCCCTTGAACAGGCCGAACTCCAGCTTGTAGTCCACCAGCAGCAGGCCGCCATCGGCAAACAGCTGCTTGAGCACCGCATTGACCTTGAAGGTCAGCGCCTTCATCTCGGCCAGCTGGTCGGCGGTCGCCCAGCCGAAGGTTTCGGCCAACGACTCGTTGATCATGGGGTCGTGCAGGGCATCATTCTTGAGAAACAGCTCGAAGGTGGGCGGCGAGAGCGCCTCCCCCTCGGTCACGCCCAGCCGCTTGACCAGGCTGCCCGCGGCGATATTGCGCACCACGCACTCGACCGGAATCATCTCCAGCGTCTTGACCAGGCTTTCGGTGTCGGAGAGGCGCTTCTCGAAGTGGGTGGGCACCCCCGCTGCGGACAACGTCTCCATGATGAAGGCGTTGAAGCGGTTGTTGACCATCCCCTTGCGGTCCAGCGACTCCATGCGCTCGCCGTCGAAGGCGCTGGTGTCATCGCGGAATTGCAGTATTACGCGATCCGGGTCATCGGTGGTGAAGACCGACTTGGCCTTGCCGGCGTAGAGTTCTTGACGCTTTTCCATGGAAGCCTCCGGAGGGCTTGGTCAGTTGGAAGGTTGCAGCTCAGGCGATGGCTTGCCATGCCAGACCATCGTCCTGGCAGGCTACCATCAACCGCGATGTGTCACCGTCGAGCAGTGGCGTCAAAGCCTCCAGCGCCAGCTCGGGGCGATTGTTGTGTTCAGATAGATGCGAACAGGCGATTCGCTGCAGGCGGTCGAGGCCGAGCCGGGTCAGCAGTGTCGCCGCCTGGGTATTGGCCAGATGCCCCCAGTCACCTCCCACTCGCCGCTTGAGGCGTGGTGGATAGGGGCCCTCGGCAAGCATCCGGACATCATGGTTGCACTCAAGCACCAGGGCATCGCAGCCGGCAAAGGCCTGGGCGACGTGCTCGGTGGGGTGTCCGAGATCGGTGAGCAGCCCCAGGTGTCGCTCACCGCCCTGAATACGGAACTGCACCGGCTCGCGGGCATCATGCGGCACGGTCACCGGGTCGATATGGAGTCCCTTCACGGCGAAGCGCGCCTGGGGGGTGATCCAGTGGCGTTCGGGCAGCTCACCCAGCCGACCACTCCCCCAGGTACCCGGAGTCAGCCACACCGGCACCCCGTAGCGACGAGCCAGGGGGCCTACCCCACGAATATGGTCACCGTGCTCATGGGTCACCAGCAGGGCATCGAGCTGCCGCGGGTGCAGCCCCAGACGGGCCAGGCGACGCTCGGCTTCGCGCAGCGTGAAACCGCAGTCCACCAGCAGATGAGTCTCGCCGTCGCTTACCAGGGTCGCGTTACCCTTGCTGCCGCTGCCCAGCGATGCAAAGTGCAGACGCCCGCCTTGCCGCGCGATGGTGTTGCCGGCCTCCGTCATCAGCGCAGCAGGCTCGCCACTCGCTCCAGCAGCTCGCGCCGGTCCTCGGCACTGAAGCCGCGCTCGCTGAGATTCACCGCCCGCAACAGGGTGCGGTCGGGGCCCTCGCGCTCCAGCTCCAGGCGAATATCTCGCGGCGACTCGGAGGTCACCAGTCCTTTCCAGAACCCGACACTGCGCTCGGAAAGCGGCAGGTAGCGAATGCGATGGGAGTAGTCCGTCGGAGTGCCCTCCAGCAGCTCGCGACGCTCCTCCACGGTGAACTCCTGCTTGAGCTGGTAGTCGAGCTCGGCCCAGGTGCGGTCAATATCCAGCGGCACCTCGACCGCCCACTCATCGCCCCGTTGAACGAGGTGCAGACGCTCCCCACCGGCCAGGCGCTGGGCCTGCAGCGAGGCGGTTTTCGACGCCGTGGCGCTGCGCGCAGCGAGATACTGCTCCAGGGCACCGAGGCAGGCACTCTCCGGGCGCCCGGCTTGATCGCAACGCACCTCGCTGTCACCGGCACGCAGCCCCTGGCGGACGCTCAGGCGCCCCTGGCGTGTCTCGACCACCCCGCGACTCGAATCGCTGGCGACCACCTCCAGGCCGCGGCTGCGCGCGAAGCTCTCCAGCTGTGGCCAGACGCTGTCCGGGGCGGCTCCCACCACCAGCCAGGCGTCGTCGCCCACTCGGCGGGACTCGACGAACTCACGCTGAAGTCGACCGGCACCCAGCGGTTGCGGTGCCGGTGCCTCGAAGTCACCCGCGGAGCCGCGAAAGTCGGCGGCCGTCTCGGGCACCGGCATGGCGTCACGATAGCGCTCGGCGGCACGTCCCTCGGGCAGCACCAGGGGCGCCGCCTGGCGGGCATCGGCATAGTCGATATTACGATCGTGATAATAGCCATCATCACGGGCACAGCCGGCCAGGGCGACGAGCATCGCCAGTGGCAGCCATTTCAGCGCTGAGTTCATGGGTCTACCTTGCTTCCAGTTATCCAGGGGCCGGCGCGGCGGCGATCAGTCGTCGATCAGGCCGGCCAGTTGCAGGGCTTCGCTGATGGTGGAGTGGTACTTCTCCGACAGCCAGGTGAGCGGCAGGCGGATGCCCGGCTCGATCAGCCCCATGCGATTGAGTGACCACTTGACCGGGATCGGGTTGGCCTCGATGCCGAGATTGGTATGCAGCGGCATCAGGCGCGTATTGAGCTGATGCGCACGCTCGGCATCACCGGCGACCGCGGCGGCACACAGCTCGTGCATGGCCTGAGGCGCCACGTTGGCCGTTACCGAGATATCCCCATGACCGCCCATCAGCATGAAGTCACAGGCGGTGCCATCATCCCCCGAGTAGAGCATGAAGCCACTGCCCGCGAGGCGACCGATCAGGTCCTCGGCACGCTCCAGGTTACCGGTGGCGTCCTTGAGCCCGATGATATTGTCCACCTCGGCGAGGCGCAGCACGGTCTCGTTGTAGAGGTCGGAGCAGGTGCGGCCGGGCACATTGTAGAGGATCACCGGCAGCTCGCTACCCTCGGCGACCGCCTTGAAGTGGCGATAGAGCCCCTCCTGGGTCGGCTTGTTGTAGTAGGGGCAGACCGACAGGCAGTAGTCGGCGCCTACCTCGCTGGCATAGCGAGCCAACTCCACGGCCTCGGAGGTGGCGTTGGCGCCGGTACCGGCAATCACCGGAATCCGTCCGTCAACCTCCTCCACCACCGTCCGAATCACATCGAAGTGCTCGGCAAATGACATGGTGGTGGGCTCGCCGGTGGTACCGGCGGCGACGATGCCATCGGTGCCATGGTCGAGATGGAAGTTCACCAGGCGACGCAGCGCCTCCCAATCGATATCGCCATTGACCTTCATCGGCGTCGCCAGGGCGACGATGCTTCCCGTGACCATCCTCTCTATCCTCTCGGTTCGACTGCTGCCGGCTCGATTGCCGCTCGGCGCCCCGGCCCTAGCGGCGCCCAGACGGGGCAGGTCGCTGCCCCCAAGGCTCAAATGGTACTCAGGCGGCCCAGGCCTGTACAGCGACGCGACCAGATTCCCCCCCCCTCTTTGACAGCCGGGCGGGGGTTGCGTGTAATCGACGCCTCGTGACCCACTCACCCAGGAGACTCCCATGAGTGTCAGCATCGGCCAGCCGGTACCCGACTTCACAGCCCTCGCCACCGGCGACACCAGCGTTACCCTGTCCGAGTTCAAGGGGCGCCAGGTCGTGATCTTTTTCTACCCCAGGGCCAGCACCCCTGGCTGTACCACCGAAGGCGGCGACTTCCGCGATCGCAAGGCGGAGTTCGAGGCTGCCAACACCGTGGTGCTTGGCGCCTCCCGGGACGGCATTCGGGCCCAGGAGAACTTCAAGGCAAAGCAGGCGTTCAACTTCGCCCTTATCTCCGACAAGGAGGAGGCACTCTGCCGGCTGTTCGACGTGATCAAGCTCAAGAAGATGTACGGCAAGGAGCACCTTGGCATCGAGCGCAGCACCTTCCTGATCGACAGCGAGGGCAAGCTGGCCCACGAGTGGCGCGGGGTCAAGGTCAAGGGCCACGCCCAGGAAGTCCTGGAGAGGGCTCAGTCCCTGAACGAGGGCTCCGGCGACCCCGAGTAACAGCCGGCGGGGCCGCCGGAGGCGGCCTCACTCCCCCGCCACCATCTCGCCGCCCTCGCTCTGGCGATGGCGCTTGACCCCTCGGGGCCAGGCGTAGACCAGCGCCTTGATCAGGGTCGCCAGCGGGATGGCGAAGAAGATGCCCCAGAATCCCCAGATGCCGCCGAAGAACAGCACCGCCACGATGATCGATACCGGATGCAGGTTAACCGCTTCGGAGAACAGCACCGGCACCAGCACATTGCCATCCAGCGCCTGAATCACCCCATAGGCGACCAGCACATAGAGGAACTGATCGCTCATGCCGAAGTGGAAGCCCGCCACGGCGGCCACCGGTAGCGTCGCCACCGCGGCGCCGATATACGGTACCAGCACCGAGAACCCCACCAGCACCGCCAGCAGCGCGGTATACGGCAGCCCGAAGAAGGCAAAGGTCAGGAATGCCGCCGTCCCCACGATCATGATCTCGATAAACTTGCCACGCACATAGTTGGCGATCTGGCTGTCCATCTCATGCCAGATACGGGTCATCAGGGTGCGCTTGCGAGGGAGCAGCGACAGGATGAAGTCCACCAGACGCTCACGATCCTTGAGCAGGAAGAACACCAGGATCGGCACCAGCACCAGATAGATGATCAGCGCCAGAACATTGCCCAGCGAAGCCAGGGAGAGGGTAAGCGCCCGCTGTCCGAACTGGGTCATCTCACGGCCCGCCACGGCGATCCAGTTCTGGATCTGGTCCGGAGTGACCAGCTGTGGATAGCGTTCCTGCAGATCATCGAGCAGCTGCTGGCCACTGGCGAACATCCGCGGGGTCTCCTGCACCAGCGCCACCAGCTGGTTCCAGATCAGCGGCATCAGGATAAGAGCCAGCGCCAGCAACAGCCCCAGGAAGAAGAGGAACACCAGGATCACGGCCAGCAGATGGGGGACATGTCGCCGCTCGAGCCAGCTCACCGCTCCCTGAAGCAGGAAGGCGATCACCAGCGCCGTCAGAAAGGGGGCCAGCATGCGCCCCAGAAAGACCACCACCGCGATGCCGAGCACCAGGACCAACAGCAGGATCACCGCCTCCTCGTCGGACAGGTAGCGATCGACCCACCCCCTGAGCACGGCACGCAAGGTCATGAAGCGCGCCCCTCGCCCTTGCGGATCCAGTAGTGATAGATGCTGTCGCGCTCCTCCCTGGCCGGCATTTCGTGAGGGCTCTGTTCGATATAGGTGGCAAAGTCCCCCCAGGAGCCGGCATCGGTGGCCTTCACCTCGAGAAGCTGACCAACCTCGAGCCGGGAGAGCGCCTGTTTGGCCTTGAGCAGGGGAAGCGGGCAAGGCAGTCCGCAGACATCGAGTACTTGGTCGGGTTGCAGAGACATGTAGACTCCCTGAAGAATGCGGAATATCGCCACCTGGCTTGGCCAGCGGCGGGAAGCCCTAGGATTTAAAGGCACTTTGCGAGGCGAATCAATGTCAGAGTGTGGGCCCGCCTCGCCCCAAGGAGAGCTCGTCCATGCCGTCACGCCCCCTCCCTCGTGCTGCTGCCCTGCTGCTGGGGCTGTGCCTGGCACTGCCTGCCGTCGGCCAGTGGACCGAACCCGCCTGGGAGAGCAGCGCCGACCTGCCCAGCCTGTCGGCCACGGGTCATCGGGCCGCCAGCAGCGAAGAGTATCGTCTGGGGCGTGCCTGGCTGCGCCAGTTTCGCGCTCGGGCCCCCGAATGGCAGGACCCCATCGCCCAGGCCTATGTCGAGGCGCTGCTCGCTCGACTCGCCTCCCATGCCGGGGTCGACGCCAGTGAGCTGCTCGTGACCCTGGTCGACAGCCATCGCCTCAACGCCTTCGCGGTACCCGGCGGCGTGGTTGGCATCAACGCCGGGCTGTTCGCCTTCGCCGACCAGGAGGCGGAGCTGGTCTCGGTGCTCGCCCATGAGCTCGGCCACCTGGCCCAACGCCACTACTCGCGCGGCCAGGCTCGCGCCGAGCAGACCCAGGTCCCCGCCATGGCCGCCATGCTGGCTGGCATGCTGATCGCCGCCGCCGGAGGGGGCGATGCAGGCATCGGCGTCGCCATGGGCTCCCAGGCCGCCTTTATCCAGGATCAGCTGAGCTACTCGCGCCGCTATGAGCAGGAGGCCGATCGCCTGGGGTTGCAGGTCATGGCGGAGGCGGGCTACGACCCCGAGTCCATGGTCTCGATGTTTCGCGCCATGCAGCGGCTGACCAGCCTGCAGGGCGGCACCCCTCCCGAGTTCCTGCTCACCCACCCGCTTACCGAGTCGCGCATCAGTGATACCGCATCACGCGCCGCCAAGCTCTCGATGCAGGGGCAACGAGATGGCCTGCAGTACCACCTGGTGCGCGCCCGTGCACTGCTGGCGATTCACCGGACAGACCCCGACCGGGCGAGGACCCGGCTGATTCAGGGCGATGCCCCCCGGCAGGCGGAGCGTTATCTGGCGGCCTTGATCAGCGCCGAACGGGGCGATACGAATGAGGCGCTGCGCCGGCTCGACGCCCTGGCGCGCGAGCAGCCCGATCTCACCCTGATCCCCGCCACGGCGGCCGAAACGGCCTTCGCCGCCGGACGCACCGATGACGCCATCGAGCGCAGCCGGCGCCTGCTGCGCCTGGTTCCGGGACATGTCCCGACCAGCCTCACCCTCGCCGAAGCCCAGCTCCAGCGTGATCCCGAGGCGGCATGGCGCCTTCTGCGCGACCTGGCAGACCGGCACCCCGAGGACCATCGCGTGTTTGCACTGCTCGCCGAGGCGGCGGGACGCAGCGGCCGCGAGGCCCTGGGGCACCTGGCCCGCGCCGAATACCAGCAGCTTACCGGACGCATCACCGACGCCATCCGCCAGCTGGGCGTGGCTCGCCGAGTGGCCGAGCAGGAAGGCAACGCTACCGCGGCCGCGCGTATCGAGCAGCGTTACGAGGCGTTCCTCGGCTACCGAGAAACGCTCGAGAAGTTTCGGTAGCCTAGCGCTTGAAGTTGAGCATCCGCTCCAGCGGCTTCAGCGCCGCATGGCGAAGCTCTGTATCGACCTGGATCTCACCATGCCCATGACGCAGGGCATCGGCCAGGTTATCCAGCTCGTTCATCGCCATCCAGGGGCAGTGAGCACAGCTCTTGCAAGTGGCACCATCGCCAGCCGTAGGCGCCTCGAACAGCGTCTTTTCCGGCACCGCCTGCTGCATCTTGAAGAAGATGCCACGATCGGTGGCCACGATCAGCTTGTCGTTGGGCAGCTCCTTGGCCGCCTGGATCAGCCGGGACGTCGAGCCCGCCACATCGGCCAGCTCCACCACCGCCGCCGGCGACTCCGGGTGCACCAGCACCGCGGCCTCCGGATAGAGCGCCTTGAGGTCCTCGACCCCCTTGGACTTGAACTCTTCGTGGACGATGCAGGCACCGTCCCACAGCAGCATGTCGGCACCGGTCTGCTTCTGGATATAGCCCCCCAGGTGCTTGTCCGGCGCCCACAGGATCTTTTCGCCGCGGGCCTGGAGGTGCTCGATCACCTCCACGGCGATGGAGGAGGTCACCACCCAGTCGGCACGCGCCTTTACCGCCGCCGAGGTGTTGGCGTAGACCACCACGGTGCGGTCGGGGTGCTGGTCGCAGAAGGCGCTGAACTCATCGGCCGGACAGCCCAGATCGAGCGAGCAGGTCGCCTCCAGGGTCGGCATCAGCACTCGCTTCTCCGGGGAGAGGATCTTGGCGGTCTCTCCCATGAAGCGTACACCGGCCACCACCAGGGTATCGGCCGGATGCCGGGCGCCGAAGCGAGCCATCTCCAGGGAGTCGGCCACGCAGCCCCCGGTCTCCTCGGCCAGCTGCTGAATGGCATCATCGGTGTAGTAATGGGCCACCAGAACGGCGTTATTGGCCTCGAGAAGCCGCTTGATCTCCTCGATGCGCGCCTGATCCTGGGCGGGGATACGGGTGGGGCAATAGGTGCGGGCCAGGTGCTCACGCACCTCGGCACGGGAAGTCATGATCGTCATCGTGTCTACCACTGTGACCGGCAGGGGCTCCCCCTGCAGAGGATGGGAGCATCTCTTCCACGCGCTCCGCGTGGCGAGATGCGCCAATGAGCTCGGCTGCGTCTGTCGCCTGCCGGCTCGCCCTCTATTCTAGACCATATCGCCGGTGTATTGACCAGCGCCGGCCGAAAACCTCTGGCCAGCCCCTCGGCATCAATACCCCTCGGCACCAATACGAAGACGCCCCGATCTCGAGGAGACCGGGGCGTCTGAATTGGTGGGTCGTGTAGGATTCGAACCTACGACCAATTGGTTAAAAGCCAACTGCTCTACCAACTGAGCTAACGACCCGAGCTTGCAAGCAAGCCAGTGTCCGGTGTGGTGGGTCGTGTAGGATTCGAACCTACGACCAATTGGTTAAAAGCCAACTGCTCTACCAACTGAGCTAACGACCCTTCCGAACGGGGGCAGATAATACTGATACACCTGGGGCCTGGCAAGCCTTTTTTTGATTTCCGTTAGCTGAGTCCGCGGTCAGCGACGCGCTCTCGGCTTGCGCATCGCCTGTACCGGCTTGCGCTTGTGCTTGTCGCGGCTCCAGCGATTCTTCTCGTCCGGCGTCAGCTCCGGCACCTTGCGTACCGGCAGGCTTGCCAGCTCGGCCAGGTCATCGACCTCCTCCTGAGAGAGCTCCACCCACTCACCGGCCTTGGCGCGCTTGTCGAGAAAGATATTGCCGTAGCGCACCCGCTTGAGCCGACTGACGGTCAGGCCTTGCGACTCCCAGAGCCGACGCACCTCGCGATTGCGCCCCTCCATGATCACCACGTGAAACCAGGTGTTGATGCCCTCGCCGCCGAACTCCTGAACGTCGGTAAAGCGCGCCGGGCCATCATCGAGCATCACGCCTTCGACCATGGCCACCACATGCTCCTGGGTCACCTCCCCCATCACCCGCACCGCATACTCCCGCTCCACCTGAGTGGAGGGGTGCATCAGGCGGTTGGCGAGCTCACCATCGGTGGTAAACAGCAGCAGGCCGCTGGTGTTGATATCCAGGCGACCGATGGCGATCCAGCGCTCGCCCTTGAGGCGCGGCAGCCGGTCGAACACGGTGCGACGCCCCTCGGGATCCTTGCGCGTACACAACTCACCCTCGGGCTTGTTGTACATGATCACTCGCCGCGGCACCTCCTCGGCGGCACGCAGAGTTACCGGCCGATTATCGAAGAGCACCCTGTCGCGGGTCTCGATACGATCGCCCAGGGTCGCCACCTGACCATTGACCTGGACTCGACCGGCGGCGATGGCAGCCTCCATCTCGCGGCGCGAGCCAAGCCCGGCTCGCGCCAGGACCTTCTGCAGTTTTTCGCTGGTATTGCTCATGAATCTTCGTTCTCACTGGATGTGTATTCCGCCCCCGGAGCAGCGTCATCATCGACGCGGCTTCGGGCACGTTCGGACAGACGCGCCTCGAGATCGGCGAAGCTCAGGTCTGCCCGCTCGGACGCCTTCTCGGCGTGATCAAGACCACCCTCTTCGGCGGGCTCGTTGGAGGCATCGGCCGCCGCCGACGCCTCGGATTCGGATAGTGTAGCGCCCTCGGATGCCTCACCGGCACCCTCATCTTGCACCATATCCGCCTGGGCGAGAATATCGGTCTGGTCGGGCGGCGACCCCTCTTCATCGAAGGCGTCCATCTGCTCCGCCCCCTCGAATGCCTTGAGCTCATGCATGGGGGGTAGCTCATCGAGCGTCTTGAGACCGAAGTCGTCGAGAAAGCTGCGAGTGGTCGCATAGACCGCGGGTCGCCCCGGCACGTCACGATGGCCCACCACGCGAACCCAGCCACGCTCGAGCAGGGTGCGCATGATCGAGCCGCTCACCGAGACCCCGCGCACCTCCTCGATATCGCCACGGGTAACCGGCTGACGGTAGGCAATCAGCGCCAGGGTCTCGAGCAGCGCCCTCGAATAGCGCTGGGGACGCTCATCCCAGAGTCGCGACACCCAGGGGGAGAGCCGTGGGCGGATGCGCAATTGATAGCCCGAGGCCGTCTCGATCAGCTCCATGGCACCCCGTTCATGGCGGCCACGCAGGCGCTCCAGCGCCTCGCGCAGGGCGCGCCGCGGTGGCCGCTCATGGTCGTCAAACAGGGCCTCCAGACGCTCCACCGCCAATGGCTCTCCCGCGGCCAGCAGCGCCGCCTCGAGGATCTCATCCAGCACACCGGGCACTTCCTCGGCCATCATGGCCCAACCTCCCCGTCTTCCTCCTCGAAGGGACTCTCTCCCCCATCTTCGGGATCATCCTGCTCGACACCCTCGGCCGGGGCGACTCGGGCGCGGACATGAAGGGGTGACAGCGGTGCGTTCTGCACGACCTCGATCATCGACTCCTTGGCCAACTCGAGAATCGCCATGAAGGTCACCACGACACCGGCACGCCCCTCCTCCAGCGCGAACAGCGCCTCGAAGGGCACGAAGCGACCGCCCTCGAGCCGTTCCATGATCGCCAGCATGCGCTCGCGGGTCGACAGCACCTCGCGGCTGATCTGGTGGGTCTGGTTGAGCTCGGCACGCCGCAGGATACCCGCCAGGGCACCCAGCAACTGGTCCAGTCCGACATCCGGGTGGATCACCCGACTCTCCAGCGGCGGCAGTGCCGCCCGAGCCGGAAACCAGTCGCGCCCCAGCCGAGGCAGTTCGGCCAGCGACTCGGCGGCACTCTTTAACCGCTCATACTCCTGCAGGCGGCGAATCAGCTCGGCGCGCGGATCCTCCTCCTCGTCGTCACCCCCCTCCCTGGGTGGACGTGGCAGCAGGGTGCGCGACTTGATCTCGGCAAGCATCGCCGCCATCAGCAGGTATTCGCCCGCCAGCTCGATCTCCATGGCCTTCATCAGCTCGACGTACTCGATGTACTGGCGGGTGATGGCGGCCACATCGATGGCCAGAATATCCAGGTTCTGTCGGCGAATCAGGTAGAGCAACAGGTCGAGCGGCCCCTCGAAGGCCTCGAGAAAGACCCGTAGCGCCTCCGGCGGGATATAGAGGTCCTCCGGCAGCTCGGTAATCGGCTCATCGAACAGCCTGCCGAGCACCTCGGCCTGGCCGGCGGCGGTCTGTTCGAGGCTGGGGGTATCGGGGGTAGCACTCACGCGTCGTGCCTCTCCGGGGACGCAGGATCAACGGCGCAGTCTAGCAAGAGCGTACCCATGGAAACAGCGCCTTGACGCTGCCCACGGCCCGCGCGGTGATGTCGCCATCCGCGCCGCGCCCTCAACGGCCGCGGAGCCGGCTGGGCGGGCACCCTCGACGAGCCCACCAAAAATAAATCACGAAAGTCTTTGACCCGGAGCCACAACAATGAGACCGTAGCGCCAGTTGGTTGGCAAGCAGCATGGTTTCAGCAGCATTCGAATTCTTTCGACCGCCTGTAAGATCATTCTTGTTTTACCCGCTATACATCTGGGTGACACCAGGAACTTTGCAAGGCGCTAAGCGCGAAAGGATTTATTATGACAACTGGTACCGTAAAGTGGTTCAACGACTCCAAGGGTTTTGGCTTCATCTCTCCGTCTGACGGCGGTGATGACGTCTTCGCCCACTTCTCCGAGATTCAGGCTGAAGGCTTCAAGTCCCTGCAGGAAGGTCAGAGCGTCTCCTTCGACGTGACCCAGGGCAAGAAGGGCCTCCAGGCCTCTAACATCAAGCCGCTCTGATCCCCGGATCATGAACGCGCACGAACCTCAGGGTTCGTGAAACAGGGCTCGCTTCGGCGGGCCCTGTTTCGTTGTTGCCTGCTTCAGTTGCCTGCTTCAAAGTATTTCCAGGCTGATATAGCCCCTTCCAGACTGATGACCTCCTGCTGCCCGTTCTCGACCCGCCCCCGGGTGCCAGAAAGCCCGCCGGCATCACACCGACGGGCTTCCGAAGCACTCAGGACAAGCCCTCAGCCAGTATTGGCCTGGACCCCCTTGGCGATCCGCTCACCGATCTCCGGGTCGACCTTTCGCCAGTAGTCGAAGGCCCGCTCGAGCACCGGAGCGGAAACACCATCGGAGAGGTGGCCCACCACATTGGCCACCAGGCGTTCACGGGCGGCATCGTCCATGACCTGATTGACCAGGGTATTGGCCTGCCCGAAGTCATCATCGTCCTGGCGCAGTGTATAGGCGGCACGCACCATCTCCCCTCCGGTCTCCCAGCTGGAGTCCTCGGGATAACGCTCGCCATCGGCCGCCGGCCCCCCCTTGGAGTTGGGGGCATAGACCGGGTCCGCCACATTCTGCACCCGCATGGCGCCATCCTTGCTGTAGCTGTGGACCGGTGACCTGGGGGCATTGACCGGAATCTGCTTGTAGTTGACGCCCAACCGGTGGCGATGCGCATCCGCGTAGGCAAACACCCGCCCCAGCAACATCTTGTCGGGGCTGATGCCGATGCCGGGCACCAGGTTATTGGGCTCGAAGGCCGCCTGCTCGATCTCGGTGTGATGATCCGTGGGGTTGCGGTCGAGCGTCAGCTTGCCGACCTTGACCAGCGGATAGTCCGCATGGGGCCATATCTTGGTCAGGTCGAAGGGGTTGAAACGATAGGTTTCGGCCTCCTTGAACGGCATGATCTGCATGTAGAGCGTCCAGCTCGGATACTCGCCGGCCTCGATCGCCTGATAGAGATCGCGGGTATGATAATCGCCATCCGCGCCCGCCAGCCGGTCGGCCTCCTCCTGCGTCAGGCACTCGACCCCCTGGTCGGTCTTGAAGTGATACTTGACCCAGAACTTCTCGCCCTGGGCGTTCACCCACATGTAGGTGTGGCTGGAATAGCCATTCATGTGCCGCCAGGTCCTGGGAATTCCCCTGTCGCCCATCAGCCAGGTGACCTGGTGGGCACTTTCCGGTGATAGCGTCCAGAAGTCCCACTGCATATCGTGGTCACGCAGATTGGTATCCGCACGGCGCTTCTGGGAACGAATGAAATGCTGGAACTTCAGCGGGTCGCGGAGGAAGAACACCGGCGTGTTGTTCCCCACCATGTCGTAGTTGCCTTCGCTGGTATAGAACTTGATGGAAAACCCGCGCGGGTCGCGCCAGGTATCCGGGCTACCCCGCTCGCCGGCCACGGTGGAGAAGCGAATCAGCACCTCCGTGCGTGTTCCCGGCTGAAATACCGCGGCCCGTGTATAGGCGCTGACGTCTTCTGTCACCTCGAAACGCCCGAATGCCCCACTGCCCTTGGCGTGGGGCTGACGCTCGGGGATCCGCTCGCGATTGAAGTTGGCCATCTGCTCGATCAGGTAGTGATCGTGGAGCACGATGGGGCCGTCGGGGCCGACGGACAGCGAGTGCTCGTCGCTGGCGACCGGGATTCCGGCATCGGTCGTCGTCGGCTTGCGGTTATCAGTCGTCACGGTCAACCCTCCTCTTGGATGCGCGCCCATGGTGACGCGAGTGGCGCCACCAGCTTCCAGCGCCTGTAGGAGGTATAACAACCCAGCCTCAAGCTGTCCAACTCACTAACGAGACCGTGACACCGCCGCGGTTACCGCCGCCCCTGGCTCGGACAGAAGCTAGCGATACCGGGCGGGCTCGGCTGTGCCGGACGTCTGCGAGGCGCTCCGTCTACGCTCACTGCGGTCGATGACCGCCGTGCCAACGAGATCGCCGGTCACATTGAGCGCGGTAGCGCCCATGCCCACCAGGGCATCGATGGCCGTCAGCAGCGCCACCGCCTCGATAGGCAAGCCCACCTGAGAGAACACCGTCGCGATCATCACGATACCGGCACCGGGCACCCCGGCGGTCCCCACCGAGATCAGCGTGCCTACCACCACGATCTGCAGCATGCTTGCCCAGTCAAGTGGCACGCCCATCACGTTGGCGGCGAAGACCGCCGAGATGGCGATGCGAATCGCTGCTCCGTCCATGTTCAGCGTCGCCCCGAGCGGCAGGCTGAAGCCGTAGAGGCTACGCGGCAGGCCCAGGCGACTCGCGGCACCCAGCGTCAGCGGCAGTGTGCCGGCGCTGCTCTGGGTGGCGAAGGCGGTGGCCATGGGCGTTCGCGCCTCGCGGAAGAAGCCGCGAGCCGACACACCGAAGCCCTTGAGCAGGCCGAGGTAGACCAGAAGCTGCGCCCCCAGCGCCAGATAGAGCACCACCACCATATCGCCCAGCGACAGCAGGGTCGCGAGCCCCTGATCGGCGACGGTATTGGTCACGATGGCGAAGACCCCGACCGGGACGACGTGAAGAATGCCATCCATCACCCTGAGCGTGGCGGTGTTAAGCGCCTCGATCAGGCCATAGAGCCGCTCCCCCAGCTCCGCCTGGGATTCGGACTGACGCATCTTCGACACGGCCAGGCCAAAGACCAGCGCGGTGAAGATGATGCCCAGCAGATCCTGTTCGGCGAAGGCGGCAACGATATTGTTCGGCACGATGCCGAGCACCACCGAGAGGATGCCGGGATTGTCAGGCACCGAGACGGTGCCGGCCCCCTGCAGCGACATGCCCTCTCCCGGCGACAGCAGGGTCGCCACGGTTAACCCCACGACGATGGCCAGGGCCGAGGTGGCCAGATAGTAGAGAAACACCTTGCGGCCGATCCGCCCGAGGCTACCGGCGGCGCCCTGATTGACTCCCGACATCAGGGTGAACAGGACGATGGGCAGGATGATGAACTTCAGCAGCCGCATCAGCAGCTCGCCCAGCGGGGCCAGCCATTCGGCAACGACAGGCCCGCCGACCAGGCCGACCACCACGCCCAGCACCAGGGCGATGCTCACGCGCAGGATCAGCGAGGCATCGCGATAGCCGTGCCAGAGGGATGTCAGGAGCGTCGACATGAGGACCTCGTCAATATAAGGAAGAACGCCGCGGACCATAGACACACAGCCCCCGGCGTGCAAAGACTTGAAAGTTAATAGCTTATAACGTTCTTCGCCTTGTCTGCACCCCTAGAGACTATCGCGGTGCAGATGCGGCGTCATCGCCAACAGATCGGCAATGGGCTCGGCACGGTGGCGCAGCGTCCCGCCGAGCCTCCGGGAGCCCGGGCACGGCCTCGCCGTCCTTTCGGGCCGGCGTGAGGGTCGGGTGGGTGATCTGCGCTGCTCGCGGCCCCCGCTTCCAGTCTGGTCCGGCAGGTGGACGCTGGTGCCTCCCTGCGCGACCACCTTCGCCCCGACAGCTCAGCGCAGCGTCGGGTAGCCCTCGACGAACACCCAGTCGGTCTGCTGCGCCGGCACATGACAGCCCTTGCAGGTGCCCTCGAAGCTCTCGGACACGTTCTGCTCCGGCGCATCGGCCTTGAACAGCGCCCAGCCCCAGCCTTCGCCCCAGTGGGGACCATCAAAGCGCTCTTGAGTGTCCTTGACCAGCACGAACCAGATCTGCGGCTCGCCGGCCCACAGCGCGGGACCAGTGGTCTTTTCACCGGCCTCGACGCCGCGGATCTCCTTGACCAGGACGGTGCCATCGGCGAACTCGCCGCTCTCCCGATAGGCCCGCGCGGCCTCGGGCTGGGTATAGACGTCGTGGAAGCCGGCCCCCGGGGCCTCGTCGTCATTGACCACCCAGGAGCCGAGGTGGACCCAGTGTTCGCGGACCTCTGCCGGCAGCGAGATGTTGCCCTCGCCGTCCACGTGTTCACTGTAGGTCGTCGTTGCCAGATCGGCGGCGAAGGCGGGAAGGCCGGTCAGCGCCAGCAGCGCCGCCAGGCCAAGGGCATTGGTTGTTGTCATGGTCCGCTCCTCCTGTTCGGTTGCCGGAACGGTTGCCGGCAATTGACAGTGTAGGCAGCACGCTGGACGATTGGATTCCAAGGGTCTTCGATATACGTCCAGGAGTCTCAAGATGGATCGACTCGCCACCCTGCTCGACCATTTTCATCTCGCCGCCAGCGTGCTCAATGCCGGCCCGCTGTGCTACAGCGCCCGCTACCCGCCCCAGGAAGGCACCGGCTTCATCCATATCCTGACCCGCGGCACACTGTACCTGACGCTGGCGGACGGCCAGCCACGCCGCTTCGAGGCCCCGGTGCTGATCCTGCTGGCCGCCGGCGACGCGCACCACCTCGGGCCGGGGCCGGAGGGCGCGGACACACTGTGCGGCTCGTTCCGCTTTGGCGCCGGCAATATCTGCCCGATCTATCGCGCCCTGCCCTCCATGCTGGTGACGCCGCTGGATCGGCTGAGCGGCATGGCCGGCCTGCTGGAGCTGATGCTGGCGGAGATGCGGGAGGAGCGCTGCGGCCGACAGGCCGCCCTGGATCGGCTGTGTGAACTGCTGGTGATCCAGCTGCTGCGCTATCTGATGGATGCCGGCGAAGTGGAATCGGGACTGCTGGCGGGGATGGCCCATCCCCAGCTGGTCAAGGCGCTGATCGCCCTGCACGACCGGCCGGCGGCCGACTGGACACTGAACGGGCTGGCCCGCGAGGCGGGCATGTCCCGGGCCCGCTTCGCCGGCCTGTTTCGCGACACCCTCGGCCAGCCCCCCGCCGAGTATCTGGCCCAGTACCGGCTAAGCCTGGCCAAGAGTCTGCTGCGGGCCGGCGCGCCGCTGGACGCCATCGCCGGCCGGGTGGGCTACAGCAGCCCCTCGGCGCTGGCCAAGGTGTTCCGCCGGCATACCGGCTGCTCGCCGCGGGAATGGCGCAGCGCCGATGCCCGGGCAGGCGCCGAATGAACGACCTGCCGAGGGATCACCGCTGAACCACGTCCCTCCCCCAGCCGTAGACGGCGCCGATCACCGCCCCGAAGACCAGATGGGCGATCAGCATCGAGAGCGGCGCCACCAGCCCGAGGCCGAGACCGAAGAGGCCGGAGCCCGCCAGGGGAAAGACCGTGAGCATCACCACCAGCCAGCTCGCCACGCCAAACTCCAGGCCGCGCCGGGTAGGCGTGCGGCCTGGGAGATAAGGCACCAGCAGCGCGAACAACAGCCCCCAGATCAGCGTGCCCACGGCGAAGTGGATGCCCCATGCCAGCAGGCGGCTGTCCGGCGTGCCGAGCAGGTCCTGGGCGGCCAGGTTCATGACCTCGATCGGGTTGTACCAAGGAATGATGCCCGCCGCCAGGCGCAGCACCAGGATCAGCGAGATGACGAGGGTGGCCGTGAATCCGGCCATCAACCCACGTAACAGGCGATTGCTCATGGCGTCCTCCCGGCTATCACTGTAGCTCTCAGTGTAGCCACTCCATCAAGACGTTGTGCGGTGGCCAGATGGCCGGAAAGGCTTATCCGTGGCGAAATGCTACAAGAAGGCAACAATAAAGGCCTATCCCTTGGCGCCTCATGTCGGGTGGCTACCACTACTGTAGAGACAGCTAACTTAGGCTCTGAGCTCAAAAAAAATCCCGCCAACAAGACGGGATCCTTGAGAGAGTTTTACGAAAAGCTCAGATAGCTGGGATCACTCCCACTCGATCGTCGCCGGCGGCTTGCTGCTCACGTCGTAGGTGACGCGAGAGACGCCGGTGATCTCGTTGATGATGCGATTGGAGACGGTCTCCAGCAACTCGTAAGGCAGGTGCGCCCAGCGGGCGGTCATGAAGTCGATGGTCTCCACGGCGCGCAGGGCGATGACCCACTCGTAGCGACGGGCATCGCCGACCACGCCGACCGACTTCACCGGCAGGAAGACCGCGAAGGCCTGGCTGGTCTTGTGATACCAGTCGGCCTTGTGCAGCTCCTCGATAAAGATGGCATCGGCCTCGCGCAGGATATCGGCGTACTCCTTCTTCACCTCGCCGAGGATGCGCACGCCCAGGCCCGGCCCCGGGAAGGGGTGGCGGTAGACCATGTCGTAGGGCAGGCCGAGCTCGACACCGAGCTTGCGCACCTCATCCTTGAACAGCTCGCGCAGCGGCTCGACCAGCTTGAGCTTCATGGTCTCGGGCAGGCCACCCACGTTGTGGTGCGACTTGATCACGTGCGCCTTGCCGGTCTTGGCGGCGGCGGACTCGATCACATCCGGGTAGATGGTGCCTTGGGCCAGGAAGTCGACTCCCTCGATCTTGGCGGCCTCGGCGTCGAAGACATCGATGAAGGTGTTGCCGATGATCTTGCGCTTGGCCTCGGGGTCGGCCTCGCCCTTCAGCTTGTCGAGGAACTGATCCTCGGCGTCCACGCGAATCACCTTGACCCCCATATGGCGGGCGAAGGTCTTCATCACCTGGTCACCCTCGGCCTTGCGCAGCAGGCCATTGTCGACGAACACGCAGGTCAGCTGGTCGCCGATGGCCTTGTGCAGCAGGGCCGCGACCACCGAGGAGTCGACGCCTCCGGAGAGGCCGAGCAGCACGTGGCGGTCGCCCACCTGGTCGCGCACCCGGGCGATCTGGTCTTCGATGATCTGGGCCGGGGTCCAGTTGCGCGCGCTCTGGCAGATATCGACCACGAAGTGCTCGAGGATGCGCTGCCCCTGCAGGGTGTGGGTCACCTCGGGGTGGAACTGCACCCCGAAGAAGCGCTTCTCCTCCCAGGCCATGGCGGCGATCGGGCAGCTCGGGGTCGAGGCGGTCACGGTGAACTCGTCGGGCACCCGAGAGACCTTGTCACCGTGGCTCATCCAGACATCGAGCAGGTTCTTGCCCGTCTCGGCATCGATATGGTCGGAGATATCGCGAAACAGCGCCGTCTCGGCGTCGAGACGAATCTGCGCATAGCCGAACTCATGCACATGGGAGCCCTCGACGGCACCACCGAGCTGCTCGGCCATGGTCTGCATGCCGTAGCAGATGCCGAGCACCGGCAGCCCCATCTCGAACACGCACTGCGGGGCACGGGGCGAATCCAGCTCGGTGACCGACTCGGGTCCGCCGGCGAGGATGATGCCGTTGGGGGCGTACTCACGAATCTCGGCCTCGCTGATATCGAAGGCGCGAACCTCGGAGTAGACGCCGATCTCGCGCACGCGGCGGGCGATCAGCTGGGTGTACTGGGAGCCGAAGTCGAGGATCAGGATCTTGTGGGCGTGAATATCGGTCATGAAAGCATCCGCTAGGGCATCTAGGCCAAGGCTGAAAATACGTAGAAAGTCCTGCGAGCGTTGCTGGATGAGCGTCAGGCTAGGCGAAAACGGCCGAGGCAGCGGAGTTGACGAGTCTGTCAATGAGCATGCCGAGGCCGTTTTAAACAACGCATGGCGCCATTCCAGCGGCGCTTTTTAACCAGCCCGGTAGTTGGGGGCTTCCTTGGTAATTTGCACATCGTGCACATGGGACTCGTTGAAGCCGGCCCCGGTGATCTTCACGAACTGCGGCTTGGTGCGCATCTCCTGGATGTCGCGGCAGCCGGTGTAACCCATGGAGGCGCGCAGCCCGCCCATCAACTGATGGACGATGGCCCCCATCATGCCCTTGTAGGGCACGCGACCTTCGATGCCTTCGGGCACCAGCTTCTCGGCACCGGCATCCTTGTCCTGGAAATAGCGGTCGGCGCTGCCCTGACTCTGGGCCATGGCACCCATCGACCCCATGCCACGATAGGCCTTGTAGGTGCGGCCCTGGTAGAGTTCGATCTCGCCGGGCGCCTCCTCGGTGCCGGCCAGCAGGCCACCCACCATCACCGCGCTGGCTCCGGCGGCGACCGCCTTGGCCAGATCGCCGGAGAAGCGTACACCGCCGTCGGCGATCAGCGGGATGTCATAGGGCTCGAGCGCCTCGGCCACGCTGGAGACGGCGGTAATCTGGGGCACCCCCACGCCGGCCACCACGCGGGTGGTGCAGATGGAGCCGGGGCCGATGCCCACCTTGACGCCATCGGCACCGGCCTCGGCCAGGTCCTTCGCCGCTTCGGCCGTGGCGATATTGCCGCCTACGACCTGGATCTGGGGGAAGTTTTCCTTGGCCCAGCGCACCCGATCGATCACGCCCTTGGAGTGGCCATGGGCGGTATCGATGATGATCACGTCGACACCGGCCTCGGCGAGTGCCGCCACGCGATCGGCGGTCTCGGGCCCCGTCCCCACGGCGGCACCGACCAGCAGACGGCCATCCGCATCCTTGGCGGCGTTGGGGAAGGTGCGCGCCTTCTCGATATCCTGGAAGGTGACCAGACCCCGCAGGCGGAAGGCATCATCCACGACCAGCATCTTCTCGATGCGGTACTCCTGCATCTTGCCCTTGATCACGTCCAGGGAGGTGCCCTCCGGCACGGTGACCAGGCGCTCGCGAGGCGTCATGATGTCCGCCACGCTATCGCCATGGTTGGGCTGGAAGCGCATGTCACGCTCGGTGACCAGGCCGACCAGAGACTCGCCCTCCACCACCGGAAAGCCCGAGAAGCCATGCTCCTCGGCCATGGCCAGCAGATCCGCCAGCTTGGCCTTGGGCCCCACGGTAACCGGGTCGTTGACGATCACGCTCTCGTGCTTCTTGACCTTGCGCACTTCGGCGGCCTGCTGCGCGATGGTCATGTTCTTGTGGATGATGCCGATGCCACCCTCCTGGGCCATGGCGATGGCCAGGCGCGCCTCGGTCACGGTATCCATGGCGGCGGAGAGGAGCGGAATGTTCAGGTAGAGATCCCGGGTCAGTCGGGTCCGCAGGCTGACGTCCTTGGGCAGAACGTCTGAGTAGCCGGGCACGAGGAGAACATCATCGAAGGTCAGAGCTTCTTGGGCCATACGTAGCATATGCGGCGACACCCATGGACTGGTGGGGAGGGAGTAAGGTTAATCGCCTATTATAGCGCCCGGCCCGAGGCACGAGCAATGCGGGCCCTGCGCTCGACACCGCATTACGAATTAACACAACAAGAAACAAATATCTCCTCACGGCATCGAGACGCTGATCTAGATTGAAGATCGCGTAACCCACGGATAAGGAACCATGCCATGAACTGGGACCAGATCGAAGGCAAGTGGAAAGAGTACAAAGGCAAGGCGCGTGCCAGCTGGGGAGAGTTGAGTGACGATGAACTCGATCAGGTGGCCGGCAAGCGTGACCAACTGGTAGGCAAGCTGCAGCAGCGCTATGGCCTGGAGCGCGAAGAGGCAGAACGCCAGGCCGACGACTGGGCTCGCGGGTTGTAACGAGTGCTGGAGATGAGCGAGCACGATCAGCAACCGCAGGAAAGGAGAACGATCATGCACAAGCGTCTACTCACCATCGCCGTAACCGCCGTTGCCGGTAGTCTGGCCCTCGGTGGCCAGGCATCTGCCGACAAACACGAAAACAAGGAGGAAGGCCAGCAGCAGAGCCATGCCTCCATGCAGGCACAGGGCCTCTACTCGGCCGACGACCTGATGGATGCCGATGTCTACCTGCGCGACGACCCTGAGGAAAACGTCGGCGAAGTCGAGGATATCCTGCTCGACGATGACCAGAAGATCAGCGCCCTGGTGATCGAGACCGGCGAGGTTCTCGGCATGGGTGGCCGTGAGATAGTGGCGGACATCAAGAAGATCAGCGTAGAGAGCAAGCGCGACGATGGCGGCACATGGGGCGATGGCTATGTCACCCACCGCGTCACCATCGATGCCCAATCGGAAGATCTCGAAGAGTTCCCCGAGTACGAGAAGGAGTGGTTCGATCAGGAGTCCGAGGCGCGCCGCACGAACCGTGAGGGAAGGAGCGCCTGGCATGCCGGCGGTGTCGCGGGTGGCAGCATGAGCAAGGATAACGCTGCCGAGGAAAAGTGATATCGCCACTCCCGATTGCACCACCCCCCATCATGCGTGTGCCGGATTCTCCCGGCGCACGCATGATGCCAGCATGGACAAAGTCCACTGTCCCGCATCATGTGTCGAGCCATACTGTAGGTGCCCACCCATGCTAGAGTGGCGCCATCGCTTCAACTTGCGCACCGGCCATGCCCTTACCCACCGACATGCCCCTCTCCGTCAGCGAGCTCAACCGCAGCGCCCGACAGCTGCTGGAGGGGCGCTTCGGCGATATCTGGGTCGAGGGCGAGCTCTCCGGGGTGTCGCGTCCCAGTTCCGGCCATGTCTACTTTACCCTCAAGGATGAGCATGCCCAGCTGCGCGGCGCCCTGTTTCGGAGCCGTGCACGCTTCGTGGGGGCGCCGATGCGCGACGGGGACCGGGTCAAGGTACGCGGGCGGCTGTCGGTCTTCGAGCCCAGAGGCGACTATCAGCTGATCGCGGAAGCGGTGCAGGCCGCGGGTCTGGGCGAACTGCTGGCGGCCTACGAACGGCTCAAGTCACGCCTCGACAGCGAAGGCGTGTTCGCCAATGCCCGCCCCCTGGCCTGCCCACCACGCCACCTGCTTATCATCACCTCGCCCACCGGCGCGGCGATTCGCGACGTACTGGCGGTACTCGCCGCCCGCTGGCCCATGGTGAACGTGACGCTGATTCCGGTGGCGGTCCAGGGACGCGAGGCGGTGCCGGCAATGATCTCGGCGCTGGGTTTGCTCAATCGCCAGGCGAACCTCGACCCGGACCGCGACGCCATCCTCCTCACCCGGGGCGGCGGCAGCCTGGAGGACCTGTGGGCCTTCAACGACGAGCATCTGGCCCGGGCGATCTTCCATTCGCGACTGCCGATCATGTCGGCGGTGGGCCACGAGGTGGATGCGACCCTTGCCGACTTCGCCGCCGATGCACGCGCCCCCACCCCCTCTGCGGGAGCGGCGCGACTGGTGCCGGATCGCCATGATCTCACCCACCGTCTGGAGGTGCTCCAGGCACGCCTGGTGCGCGCGATCCAGTCTCGGCTCGATGCCGAGGGTCAGCGCCTGGATCACCAGCGGGCGCGACTGCGCCATCCCGGCGAGAAGCTGGAGCACCGCCGTCAGGCGCTGGCGCAGCTGGCCGGACGACTGACACGAGCCCTCCAGGCGCGCCTGACCGAGGCCAGCCGACACCAGGCCCAGCTGAAGCGCCGCCTGACGGCACACCCGCCCGGCCGCCAACTGGCGCTGGCCGAACGTCGCCTCGAGGCGGCAAGCCAGCGTCTGAGCATAGCGGCGCCGCGGGCGCTGGTGCGTCATCGCGAGCGTCTGACAGCGGTCGCCAGGGAGCTGCATGCCGTCAGCCCCCTGGCGGTGCTGGGCCGTGGCTATGCGATACTCGAGGATAAGCAGGCGCGCGTGGTACGACGAGCCGACGACGCCGCCCCCGGCGACCGCCTGACCGCCCGCCTGGGGGAGGGACGCCTGACGCTCGAGGTACTTCCTGATGACGCCGATATTCCGGCCGCCAAGCGGTCGAACCAATAGCGCAGGGAGCTCACAACCCCCTGTGCTATCTAAGCTTAGTCGCAAGTCGTCTTGACGTTCCGGGCCAGATGCCGTTTCGTCGACTGTTCTTGCGACACTCCCGCCATGGGCGGGATTCCATCACCATGTATCAAGGAGTCACACATGTCTCTGCGCATCAATGACCTCGTACCGGACTTCGAGGCCGACACCAGCCAGGGTGCCATCCGCTTCCACGAGTGGCTGGACGGCAAGTGGGCCATCCTGTTCTCCCACCCCAAGGACTTCACCCCGGTCTGCACCACCGAGTTCAGCGCCGTGGCCAAGCTCAGCGATGAGTGGAAGAAGCGCGATACCAAGGTGATCGGCATCTCGGTGGATGGCGTGGAGGACCACAAGGGCTGGATCAAGGACATCGAGAGCTTGGCCAGCAGCGATGTCGGCTTCCCGATCATCGCCGACGAGGACCTCAAGGTCGCCAAGCTGTTCGACATGCTGCCCGCCGAGGCCTACCTGCCCGATGGCCGGACTCCCGCCGACAGCGCCACGGTCCGCTCGGTGTTCATCATCGGTCCGGACAAGCAACTCAAGCTCTCCATGACCTACCCGATGAACGTCGGTCGCAACTTCGCCGAGGTACTGCGTGCCCTGGATGCCCTGCAGACCGCCAACGGCAAGGGTGTGGCCACCCCGGCGGACTGGACCGTGGGCGAAGACGTGATCATTCCCCCGACGGTCTCCGACGAGGATGCCAAGGCCAAGTTCGGCGAGTTCGAGACCGTCTTCCCCTACCTGCGTCGCACCAAGCTTCCCCAGCAGTAAGCGGAGCACGATGCGAACCCTGGCCCCCGCCCCATGGCGGGGGCCAGTCGTTTCGGGAGGCCTCAGCGCTCAGGCTTGAAGGTGGCCGGCTCCAGATCGTGACGCCCCAGCAGCTTGTAGAAGTCGGTGCGGTTGCGCCCGGCGATACGCGCCGCCTGGGTCACGTTGCCGGCGGTGAGCTTCAGCACCTTGATCAGGTAACGACGCTCGAAGGCCGCCCGGGCATCGTTGAACGTCGGCAACACACTCTCTTCGGCCGCCAGCGCCTGGGCCACCAGCGCCTCGGGAATGATCGCGGTCCCGGTCAAGGCCACACACTGCTCGACCACATTGACCAGCTGACGCACGTTACCCGGCCAGGCACTGGCCGCCAGCAGCTTCAGGGCCTCCGGCGAGAAGCCCTTGACGAAGGGCTTGTGACGCTCGGCGGCCTGGACCACCAGATGCTTGGCCAGCAACGGCACATCCTCGGGGCGCTCCTTGAGCGATGGCAGACGCAGGTTGACCACATTGAGGCGGTAGTAGAGATCCTCGCGAAACTCCCCCTCGCCCATGGCGCGATCGAGGTCGCGATGGGTCGCCGAGATGATTCGCACGTCCACCGGCACCTGAGCAGTGGAACCCAGCGGGCGAACGTGACGCTCCTGGAGGGCACGCAGCAGCTTGACCTGAAGCGGCAGCGGCATGTCGCCGATCTCGTCGAGAAACAGGGTGCCGCCGTCGGCGGCCTGAAACAGGCCACGATGTTCGCTGATCGCCCCGGTAAAGGCTCCCTTGGCGTGCCCGAACAGCTCACTCTCCAGCAGCTGTTCGGGCAGGGCACCACAGTTGATCGCCACGAAGGGCTTCTCGGCTCGGGGGCTTGCACGATGAATGGCTCTGGCCATCAGCTCCTTGCCCGAGCCGGATGGGCCACTGACCAGCACGCTAACATCGGAGGCGGCGACCATGCGCGCCTGCTCCAGCAGGCGCTCCATCTCGGGGCTATGGGTGATGATCTCGGCCCGCCAGGCCTCATCGCCATCCGTCACCCCGCCCGGAGCCTGGGCCAGGGCATCCTCGATGGCAGCGAACAGCTCGTCACGATCCACCGGCTTGGTCAGGAAACTGAATACGCCCTCGCGAGTCGCCGCGACCGCATCGGGTATCGAGCCGTGGGCGGTAAGCAGGATGACCGGCAGCCCCGGCGCCGCCCGCTGCACCTCGCGGAACAACATCAGGCCGTCCATCTCATCCATGCGCAGGTCGGTAATCACCAGGTCGGGACGATTGACCTCCAGCGACCTGAGCGCCTCGCGGCCGCTCTCCGCGGTGGTCAGCCGGTAGCCGCGACTCTCCAGTCGCATGCCCAGCAGCCTGAGCAGGCTGACGTCGTCATCCACCAGCAGGATATGGGCAGGCTGCCGACGCCCGGCACTCCCGGCGGCCGCCATCCGGGTCGATTCAGCACGCGTTTGCAGGGGGGGCAGGGTCTTCACATCGAGGCCTCCATCACTCTTCGTTCTGCTGTCGCAGGTTGATACTTCGCTCGATGGCGGTCAGCGCCTCGAGCTTCTCCGTCAGGGCGGCCTTCTCCCCCTCCAGGGCGGTGATACGGGCCTCGCTATCCACCTGGGAGGAGCGCGCGGCATTCAGTCGCCCGAGCATGGCGCGGCGACGCTCCAGCTCGTTGAGCCAGTAGCGCAGCAGCGGCTGCAGGGTCACAGGCGCGGCACTCAGGTCGGCCTTGTAAAGCTCCGAGGCGAGCCCCCACTGCCGGTGGTTCCCCCATGAGAGTGCCACGGCGCGAGCCAGGCGTCGCTCTGCCTCCTCCCCTTCCAGGCGCTTGAGCATGGCATCACGCCAGGCGCGATCACCGCGCTGCGACGCCAGCCCGAAGTCGACCCACTCCCGCAGCAGGCACGCCTCATCGGTGAAGCTCGGCAGTTCGGCCCCGCAGTGGGCAACAGACTCCACGACGCTGGCCGGCTCGGTGGAGTGCTCCATCAGCCCCCGCGGCAGAATCTCGCAACCGACCAGCCAGATGGCCAGTAGACTGGCCAACAGGGGACGCAGCGTCATCACATCAGCTCCTTGCTTGCGGGTCTGCCAACTCGGCAGGCATGTCAGTAGTTTCAACCCTCGAGGGGGCCGTGTGCGGCAGCGTCAGGCGGAAGCAGACCGCCAGGCGGGGATCTGTCACCAGGGCCAGCTCGCCCTGCTGCAGGCGGGCGCAGTCCGCCGCTACCGAGAGCCCGATGCCGGAACCCTTGAGCGGCCCCTTGCGACGCGTGCTGCCCTGATAGAAGGCCTCGAACAACCGCGGGCGATCCGCCTCGGCAATGGGTTCGCCGCTGTTGGCCACCTCCAGCTCAAGGCGATCTCGGCGCTGCCGAGCACGGATCTCCAGCACCCCTCCCTCCTCACCATAGGCGATGGCATTGGAGACCAGGTTATCGAGGATATGCCCGGTCGCGGCACGATCCAGTGGCCACACCACCGGGCCATCGAAGCCCTCGACCCGCATTCCCTTGTTGGACAACGCCAGACGGTGTTTGGCCAGCACCTCGTGCAGCAGGGTGGCAACGTCGATCCGCTCGACCTTCACCCGGCGGTTCTGCTGCAGCAGGTTGTAGTCGAGCAGCTGCTCGATCAACCGCTGCAGCTCGCGGCCGCTACCATCGATCAGCTCGAGAATCTCCTGCTGCTGCGGGGTCAGCTCGCCGGCCACCCCGTCGCCCAGCAGCGCCGACCCTTCACGCACGCTGGCCAGCGGGGTCTTGAGCTCGTGGGACATATGGCGCAGGAAGCGCTGCTTCTCGACCTCCACCTCATCGAGACGCGAGGCGAGCCAGTCGAGGCGCTCATCCAGCTGAATCAACTCGGCGGGCCCCTGTACCGGGCGGGGTGGTGCCTCGCGGGAGCCACTGCCAATACCCAGGATACGGCGTTCCAGCTGACGCACCGGACGAATGATCAGCCATGAGAACAACAACATCAGCACCAGGCTGGCCGACACCAGGGCCCCGGTCTGCCACCACAACTGCCTCTGCACCCCTCGTGCCCCCTCACGGATGGCATCGATGCGCGTATCGATGCGCTGATTGGTGGCCTGGCGCAGCGCTTCGGTATGCTCGGCGAGTGCCGGGAAGGCGTCGAGCCGCTCCTTGAACGCCGCCAGCTCCAGGCCGGGCAGATCACTCAGGCGTTCGAGAAGCGCCTCCAGCGCCTCCACGGCAGGAGCCTCCGGCAGCAGCTCTCGCTGCCGACCCAGCAGTTGGCGATACTCCTCGAGCCGGGCGGCATAGATCTCCAGCAGGCTCTCCTGCTCCAGGACGGCATACTGCCGTGCACTACGCTCCATCTCCAGGGCCAACACCCCCAGGGTCCGGGCGCGCCGCGTCTCCTCTACCGCCTGGCGGGCGCTGACGTCGGCCAGCCGGGTAAGCTCGGAGAGGGCCTGGCCCGCCTGGAACATCAGCACGCCCAACGGCAGCATCACCACCACGAAGGCGATCAGCACGAGCTGCAGCAGGGAGCGGGGGCGCCAGCGACGGGCGACTCGGGTGACCATGTCCAGCGTTCTTCGCAGATAACCAGGGGGCGGGGTGGCGGATGGGGTTGCCATCATGTCGAACCTTCAGGATACCAGAGTTTGCCTGGGCGCCGTGCCCTCACGATCGCGACATGCAGTGATAAAAAAAAGGCCGGCAGAGCCGGCCCAATACGCAGGGAACTGAAGGGTCTGGAAGGATCACCGATGGCAGCCTGGTCCAGCCAACGCCCACCCTTCCAAACGGGCCGGGGAAGGCCCTCGAAGCCATGAGCGAGCCATCTGCCACCAGGGGCTGGCCCTCCTCATGTGGACGGCAGGTCGTCGAAGACCAACCATCCCGCCTCGTTTCTGGCAGTGTCGCCCGGCCTGGTCGAAACCATTCGTGCCATGGCGCCACCGCGCAATTCCATCCCCCGCAAGGGGGGAGAGAGGCATCCATGCCGGGGCATCCTTGCCCTTGGGTACGCATCCCTGAGCATGTCGGTACCCGTCTCATCGCAACCTAAGTCACACATCGCTAGGAGCAGACGCTGATCGCTTTGGAGGCGAGGCACAGGGCAGTGTCGTTCCGCCTCCGTCACGATCGAAATGGTTCGAGCCGTAATGAACCACTCCCGTCGCTCACTTCACATGTTGCGAACAGCGTGCCAGAAACAAATAAACACCATTAACTCAACTACTTACAAATCACCCTATGCTCAAGATGTGCTCCAATCCGGGTGACGGGGTGGCTTGCGACCGGAGTTATGTCGCAAGAAAAAGACACAGGCGGAGAAGATCTCTAAACAACCATTCTTATCAATAGCTTAGAGAGTCGCCAAGTCGCGACAGCTGCACAGGCGATGACAGCTCCCGGCGACAGGGCACGGCTTGCCACACCATGTCGAATGGCAGGCGAGATCGTTGCGATAACACGTCGGCATGCTCAGCCGAGAGACTTGACCAGCACCTTGGACTTGCGGGCGTGGTTATAGGTGTCCCGGCGCAGCGGTGGCAGCGCCTCGAGATCGGCCAGACGAAAGCCGTGCTCGAAGAACCAGTGGGTGGTGTGGGTGCTGAGGGCAAACAGCGCCGACAGGCCCTGCCGCCTGGCACGCCGCTCGAGCTCGGCCAGCAGCAGCTCGCCGCGAGCACCGCCACGATAGTCATCGTGAACCGCCACGCAGGCCAGCTCGCCCATCTCGGCATCATCGAACCGATGCAGGGCGGCACAACCGATGATCATGCCGTCGCGCTCGATCACCAGATAATCGTCGATCTCGTGCTCCAGCCGCTCCCGGGAGCGGGGCACCAGCATGCGGCGCTGCTCCAGCGGTTCGAGCAGCTCCAGCAGGCCACCGATATCCGCCAGCTCCGCCGAACGCAGCTGCTCGTAACGATGCCGGGTGATCATGGTGCCGACCCCGTCGCGGGTGAAGAGCTCGCCAAGCAGGGCGTCATGGTCATGCCAAGAGAGCAGGTGGGTACGCGCCACCCCGTGGCGGGCGGCCTGACAGGCGGCCTCCAGATGACGGGCGAGCTCGCTGCCGGGGGTTGCCTGACTCAGCAGCGGCCCGGCCTCGGCGGGCGTCAGCTGACGCTGCAGCTGGCCACTGGCATCGCAGAGGCCGCTGGCCTCGCCGAGCAGGATCAGCTTGTCGGCCGACAGCGCCATGGCGGCATGCTGGGCCACATCCGAGGCGTCGAGGTCGAAGACCTCTCCGGTGCTGGAGAAGCCCAGTGGTGGCAGCACCACCAGAGCGCCCTGCTCCAGCAGCCCCTCGATGGCCTGGGTACGCACCCGGCGCACCTCCCCGCTATGATCGAAGTCGACTCCCTCCCGCACCCCGAGCGGCTTGGCCATCACCAGGTTGCCCGAGATCGCGGAGAGTTCCACACCATGCATCGGCGTATTGGGCAGGCCCAGCGAGAAGCGCGCCTCCAGCCACAGCAGCTGCTCGGCGGCCACTCGCTCGATGCAGGCCATCACCTCTCCATCGGCAACCCAGCGCCCCTGATGCTGCCCTGGCGTGATCCCTGCCGCATCCAGGGCCTGGCGTACCTGAGGCCGAATGCCGAACACCACCACCAGCCGTACCCCCAGGGTATGCAGTAGCGCCAGATCCTGGATCAACTGCTCGCCACGCCCCCGCGCCATCGCCTCGCCTTCGATCAGAATGACGAAGGTTCGTCCGCGATGAGCATTGATATAGGGCGAGGAGTTGCGAAACCAGTCGACGAAGGGGAAGCGTTTATCCAAGAGCCGCTCTCCGGCTGCGGGTGATCGAAAGGGGGGTCCACGACTATAGCAGAGCAACGGAAACGGCGGCACCACTAACGTGGTACCGCCGCCCGGGGCTCCGTGCAGGCGATGGCCTGGGGCTCGTGGCCCCCGGCCCCTCGTATGCGTTAGCCGAACATGCCCTTGAACATGAAGAAGAACAGGATGGCCAGCCCCGCACCGGCAGGCAGAGTGATCAGCCACGACATGGCGATGGTGCCGATCACGCGCAGGTTGAGGGCCGCCATGCCGCGGGCCAGGCCCACGCCCAGCACGGCCCCCACCAGGGTATGGGTCGTGGAGATCGGCAGGCCGGTGCCCGACGCCAGCACCACGGTGACCGCGGCGGCCAGGGTGGCCGCGAAGCCACGACTGGGCGTAAGCTCGGTGATGCCGGTACCCACGGTGGCAATCACCCTGTGGCCATAGGTGACCAGGCCGACAACGATACCGCCACCACCGAGCACCAGCACCCACCAGGGCACCAGGGCGGCCCCATCGATCTCGCCTCCACTATTCACCACGCCGATCACCGCCGCCAGGGGCCCCACCGCGTTGGCCACATCATTGGAGCCGTGGGCGAAGGCCATGGCGCAGGCGGTGAAGATCATCAACACGCCAAACACCCGCTCGACCCCGCTGAAGCCGAAGTGGTCGGTCTTGCGACTACTGGCCTGCACACGCCGCTCCATGAGAACGCCCATTGCGGCGAACAACAGGCCGGCGAGCATCGCCAGCAGCAGGCTGGTGCCGAAATCGAGGTCCAGCCCAACGTGCTTGAGCCCCTTGGTCAGGGTCACCATGGTGACCGCAAAGCCCACCAGGAAGACATACATCGGCACGTAGCGCTTGGCGGCGGCGAAGGGGTCACGGGCCTCGAAGATCAGGTGCTGTACCGACTTGAACAGGGTAAAGGCGATGGTACCGGCGAGCAGCGGCGAGACGATCCAGCTGGCGGCGATCTTGCCGACACTGGCCCAGTCCACCGCCGCGGCTCCGAGGCCAGCCACGGAGAAGCCGACGATGGCACCGACGATGGAGTGTGTCGTGGAGACCGGCCAGCCCTTCATGGAGGCAATCAACAGCCAGGTAGCGGCCGCCAGCAGCGCGGCCAGCATGCCGTAGACCAGCAGCTGCGGGTCTTCCTGGAGAAGCTCGGGGTCGATGATCCCCTTGCGAATGGTGTTGGTCACTTCGCCGCCGGCCAGCCAGGCGCCGAGAAACTCGAAGATGACGGCGATCAGGATCGCCTGCTTGATGGTGATGGCGCGGGAGCCCACCGACGTGCCCATGGCGTTGGCGACATCGTTGGCCCCCACTCCCCAGGCCATGAAGAAGCCGAACAGGCAGGCCAGGATGATGAAGATCTCGCCGTGCTGCGCAATGATCGACATGAGGATACGTCCCCTCGTTGCGGTCGTTTGATGGTGTGCTTACAACGGCCCCGAGATTGTCGGGGCCGTGGCACTCAATTGGCAGTCATGATCTGCAGACGGCTTCCCACCCGCTCGGCGCGGTCGGAGAGCTGCCCTACCCAGTCGATGATCGTGTAGAGGAACATGACATCGACCGGCGGCAGACGATCCTCGAGGCCGAACAGCTGGCGGCGGATGGCGACCTGCTGGGCATCGGCCTGATGCTCCAGGCGATCCAGCTCCCGGATCAGCTTCTGCATCACGTCGCTGACATTGCGCCCGAAGCCGGAGTCGAGCAGGTCCCTGAGCTCTTCCAGGGCGTGGCGCGCCTGGGCCACACAGGCCACGGCCGTCTGCATGTAGTCACGCATCGGCTGGGCCAGCTCCTCGGGCACCTGCATGCGCCTGCCGAGCATGATGCCGGTGATATCGCGCACCTTGTTGGCGATCTTGTCCTGTACGCTGATCAGGTCGAGCAGATCCGAGCGCGATACCGGCAGGAACATCGTGTTGGGAAGGTTGAGGCGCAGCTCGGTCTTGAGCTCATCGGCCTCGTGCTCGAGGCGAGTCACCGTTTCGCGGTGGGCCGCGGCCGACTCCCAGTCACCCATGAGGGTCGCCTCGAAGAAGGGCAGCAGCTGGTCGGCACATTCGCTCGTCTTGACGATATGGGTCAGCAACGGCTCGAATGGCGAACGACCGAACATCGCGGAGAAGGGATTGGATGTCACCATGGGGCATCTCGAAACCTTGAAAATGGCGGCGACAGTATAGTGACCCCTGTCGCCATCGTCATGAACTATTCATCCGATTTGAGAATCCCCACCTGATCGAGGCTGTCGACGCATGAGTCAAGAGATCGAACTGAAGCTCGCCCTGGGCCCCGAGGGCCCCGACGCCCTGCGTCGCCACCCCCTGCTGAACGAGTCCTCCCCGAGCGCCACCCGCCTCGGCAATACCTACTTCGACACCGCCGGGGGGGAGCTGGAAGCGGCGCGCATGGCGCTTCGCCTGCGCCGGGTCGACGGTCGTTTGCTGCAGACGGTAAAGACCCGCGGCGAGGGCGGCGGCGGCCTGTCGCGACGCGGCGAGTGGGAGTGGCGGGTCCCGGGGCCGGGGCTCGACCTGGCTGGCCTCGAGGGGCTGCCACCGGCCGAGCTGGGCGAGGACGTGCTGAGGCGACTGGAGGCACGCTTTACCACGGACTTCCGCCGCGAAACCTGGCACCTCGAGCATCGCGGGGCTCGTATCGAGCTGGCCCTGGATGAGGGCGACATTTCCGCGGCGGGTCGTCATGTCGAGATTCGCGAACTGGAGCTGGAGCTCGTGGAGGGCGAGCCGGCGGCGCTATGGTCACTGGCCGACGCCCTGGCCGAGCATGTGGCCCTACGCCCCTCGGATACCAGCAAGGCGGCCCGGGGCGGGGCCCTGCTCTCGGGCGAGTGGCGACTTCCCCCGGGCGGCTCGCCGGCCTGCTGGCTACACCGCGCCGTGGTGGCACTGGATGCCCACGCCGACAGCGGCCATGGCGACTGGCGGGAAGCGGCGGCCGACGCCCTGCGTCGACTCGCGGCCCTGGGCGACACGACGACGAGAGAGGCGGCGGCGGCGGACTCCCTCGGGAAGGCCCTGGCGAGCGATGCCTGGCTGACGCCCCATAACGGCCGTCAGCTGTTGTGGCTGGCACACCGCCTGTCGGGGCAGCTCCCCCTGGCCTGAACTCACCACAAGGAAATCGCCCGTGAACCATCTACCCAGCCCCGCCGACGAAGGCCTGCGCAAACGCGTCTTCCAGATCATCTTCGAGTCCGACACGCGCCCTGCCAAGGCCTTCGATATCGTCCTGATCGTGGCGATACTCACCAGCGTGCTGGTGGTGATGCTGGAGAGCATCGAGAGTCTGCGCAGCGACTACGGCACCCTGTTCCTGTGGCTGGAGTGGGGGTTCACCATCGCCTTTACGCTCGAGCTGGCGGTACGTCTCTACTGCCTGGAGCGCCCCCTGCAGTATCTGAGGAGCTTCTACGGGGTGGTCGACCTGATCGCCATCCTGCCCACCTGGCTGGCGCTGATCGTGCCCGGGGTCCAGACCCTGGTGATGGTGCGCCTGCTGCGCACCCTGCGCATCTTCCGGGTGCTGCGGCTGATGGAGTTCGTCGGCGAGGGACGCCTGCTGATCGGTGCCCTGAAGCGCAGCAGCCATCAGATCTTCCTGTTCCTGTTCACCGTCTTCATGCTGGTTTCGATCTTCGCCTCGATCGTCTACCTGATCGAGCCCGCCGAGGCCGGCTTCACCAGCATTCCCACGTCGATCTACTGGGCCATCGTCACCCTGACCACGGTGGGCTACGGCGATATCGTGCCGGTGACCCCGCTGGGTCAGGCGATCTCGGTGATGGTGATGCTGATCGGCTACTCGATCATCGCCGTACCCACCGGGGTCTTCTCCGCCGAGGTGATCCGCTCGATCCGCGCCGATCGCTACTCCGACGAGGCCTGTCCGGGGTGCGGCCATGACCGCCACGAGCAGCGCGCCAAGTACTGCCTGCTGTGCGGTACCTGGCTCGACGAGGACACCCCCGACCCACAGCTCTCCGAGGAGAAGCAGGAGGCCTGGTGGGAGGAGCATGGCGGCAAGGGCAACGACGCCTAGCCGCCACGGGCGTGGGGATTACTCGCGGAAGGGAGCGACGTCGCCGCGGCCCTCGCGCAGGACCACCGGCGGAAGCTCGCGCAGATCCACCACGCTGGTGGGCTCCAGATGGCAGGCGCCGCCGTCGATGATCAGGTCGAGGTCGGCGCTGAAGCGCTCGCGGATCTCTTCGGCATCGGTCATCGGCAGCTCCTCGCCCACCGGGATCAGGGTCACGCTCATCAGCGGCTCGCCGAGCGCCTCGAGCAGGGCGTAGGTAATGGCATGGTTCGGTACGCGAACCCCGATGGAGCGACGCTTGGGGTGCAGCAGCAGTCGCGGCACCTCGGTGGTCGCATTGAGGATAAAGGTGTAGGCACCGGGAGTGTGAGCCTTGAGCAGTCGAAAGACGGCGTTGTCCACCTTCGCATAGGTGCCGATCTCGGAGAGGTCGGAACACACCAGGGTAAAGTTGTGCTTGTCATCCAGGGCACGCAGCCGCTTGATCCTGTCGATGGCCTTCTTCTCGCCCAGGTGGCAGCCCAAGGCGTAGCCCGAGTCGGTGGGATAGGCCACCACCCCACCGGAGCGAATGATGCCGATCGCCTGTTCGATCAGACGCTTCTGGGGGTTCTCGGGGTGAATCTGGAAGAACTGGCTCATGGTCACGCTCCTGAATTGAACCGCGGCGCCAGCCGCGGATGGGTCCATACCGGCAGCGTGGCGGTGCGCGGCACCGGGCTCATGCTGCCCGGCGCCAGGTGGCCGCCGGTGAAGTGAAAGTCGCTGCCCAGCGAGGCATAGAGCCCGCGCTCCTGGAGCTGACGCGACAGGTCGCGGGTCACATCGGGGTTCTGGAAGCCACTGACCAGCTCGGCGGCCTGGCCGCCGGCGGCACTGAAGTCGTCGAGCAGCAGGCCACGCTTGCGTCGCGTCAGGGAGTAGCGAAGCGGATGCGCCAGCACCGCCACGCCCCCCGCCGAAAGCACCCAGCCCACCGCCTCGGCCATATCCGGCCACAGCGCCTTGACGTCACCCGGCTTGCCGGCCCCCAGGTACTTCTTGAAGGCGGTCGCGACGTCGGGCACCACTCCCGCCGCGACCAGTGCGCGGGCGAAGTCGGGGCGGCCCAGGGGGCGCTCGCTGCCGGCCTGCTCCCGTGCCCGGGCCAGGGCATCATCGAGGCCAATCCTTTCCAGGCGCGAGGCGATGGTCCTGGCGCGCTTCACGCGAGCCACGGCCTGGGCCTCGAGCCCCTCGACCAGCGCCCCCTTCACGCCCTCGGGCAGCAGCCCCACCACATGGATGCCGATGCCCCGCCACTGGGTGGAGAGCTCGGTACCGGGAACCAGCACGAGGCCCTCGCGCCTGGCCGCCTCGGCCGCCTCGGCCACGCCATCCAGGGTGTCATGGTCGGTCAGCGCCATATGCGTCAGGCCCTGGGCGGCACAGAGCGCCACCAGGTCCATGGGGGACAGGGCTCCATCCGAGGCGGTGGAGTGCATATGCAGGTCGATGCGGAGCGGCTCGGGGTCGCCCTCGAAGCGCGGGGGAAGTGGAGGCATTGGCATGACGCCGATCGGCGACTTTGTCAGAATGGTCTATCATGGTGCGCCTCCGGCCAATGCCGGTCAATGGCGCCACTCCCCCCGATCCTGCCGCCCCATAGAAGGAAGCCAGCCAATGCTCTACGCGATCATCAGTGAAGATGTGGACAACAGCCTGGAGCGCCGTCTCGCCGCCCGCCCCGACCACCTGGCGCGCCTGGAGGCGCTACGCGACGAGGGTCGCCTGGTCATGGCGGGTCCCCACCCGGCGATCGACAGCGAAGACCCGGGCGATGCCGGCTTCTCCGGCAGCCTGGTGGTCGCCGAGTTCGACAGCCTCAAGGCGGCCCAGGCCTGGGCCGATGCCGACCCGTATGTGATCGCCGGCGTCTACGCCCGGGTGGCGGTGAAGCCCTTCAAGAAGGTTCTCCCCTGAAGAAGGTTCACTCAACCAGCCAACTTATCAACAGCCGTTTTTTGCACAGCCACTGTGGACAACCCTGTTGAAACGCCGCGGATGCCTGTCGCCAGCCCCCTGATACCGGCTCCGCGGCGCAATCGATCAAATATTGAACACGTCTCCGGAGCTTCCCGTGACTGCCGCCCCCGATGGCCTGCCGCCTCTCGCCGCCCTCGATAACGCCCGTCTCGACTGGCGCAACGATGCAAGCGGCGAGGCAGCCCCCCACTCTCCCGCCTTCGACGATGTCTACTTCTCTCGCCATGATGGTCGCGCCGAGACCGAACATGTCTTCGTCGCCGGCAACCGCTTGCCGGAGCGCTTCAGGGAGTGGCTGGAGCCGCGCCCCTTCGTGATTGGCGAAACCGGCTTCGGGACCGGGCTCAACATGCTGTGTGCCTGGGCCTGCTTCGAGGCCCACGCGGCGCCGGCGGCTCGACTGCATCTGGTGTCCACCGAGAAGTTCCCGCTCGACCGCGCCGACCTGGCCCGGGCGCTGGCCGCCTGGCCCGATCTGGCGAAGCGCAGCGAGAGGCTGGTGGCGCAGTGGCCCGAGCCGGTGGCCGGCGTGCACCGGCTATGGCTCGATGAGCGCGTCACCCTCGACCTGCATCTGGGCGATGCCGCCGAGCGGCTGTCACTGCTCGACGGCCGGGTCGACGCCTGGTTCCTGGATGGCTTCGCCCCGGCGAAGAACCCCGAGATGTGGCAGCCGGCACTGTTCCAGGCGATGGCGGCTCGCTCCCGACCGGGGGCCACCTTCGCCACCTTTAGCTGCGCCGGCGTGGTCAAGCGCGGCCTGGCGGCGGCCGGCTTCACCTGGCACAAGGCACCGGGCTTCGGGCGCAAGCGAGAGATGCTGTGCGGCGAGATCGCCGAGCCCCCCCGCGATGAACGCCGGCGACAGACTCCCTGGTTCACCCCGCCGGCGCCCCGGCCACCTCGCCGAGTCGCGGTCATCGGTGCCGGCATCGCCGGCGCCAGTGCCGCCGCCGCCCTGGCCAGGCGCGGCATCGCCGTGACCCTGATCGACCGCCTCGAGCGTGCCGAACTGAAAGCCACGCATCTGCAGGGCGCGCTCTACGTCAAGCTGGCCGCCGACACCAATCGACAGAGCCGTACCTATCTGGCCGGGCTGCTGAATAGCCGCCGCTGGCTGGCCTGGCTCGACCCGCAGCAGTCGCTATGGCGGGCGAGCGGCGTGCTGCAGCTGGCCCTGAACGACAAGGAGCAGGCGCGCCAGACGCGCTTCCTGGCCAACCATCCTCTCCCCGAGAGCGTGGTGAGAGGAGTGGACGCCGCGGGAGCCAGCGCCGCCGCCGGCATCAGGGTCGATGCCCCGGCCCTGGACTACCCCGGTGCCGCCTGGGTCAGGCCCATGGAGCTCTGCATACGCCTGGCGGAAACGCCAGGCATTACTTTCCGCCGCGGCGAGGTCGCGGCGCTGCGACGACGGGAAACCGGCTGGAGACTGGAGATGCGCGACGGCGAGCCCATCGAGGCCGACCAGGTCATCGTCGCCGGCGCCGCGGAAACCGCCGCCTTCGAGCAGACCGCTTCTCTTCCCCTGCAGCCGGTTCGCGGGCAACTCAGCCAGCTCCAGCTGCCCCCAGGGGCACCCCGGCTGGGGCGCGTGGTCTGCGCCGGAGGCTATGTGCCACCGGCGGCGGAGGGTGTGCTCAACATCGGCGCCACCTTCACCCCCGGCGATACCGACACGACCCCTCGCGAGGGCGACCATCGCGCCAACCTGGAGGAGCTGGAGCGTGGCCTGCCCCACTTCGTCGCCGCCCTGCGCGACGCCGGCACCGACCTCTCCCCGGAGCGGTTCCGTGCCCTGGTGGGGGTGCGTGCGGCGAGCCCCGACAAGACCCCCTACTGCGGGCCCATGCCCGACGCCGCTGCCTGGCGGGAGGAGTATGCCGTGCTGGCCAAGGACGCCACCCGCATTCCCGAGGCACTCGGGCGGCACCATGCGGGGCTCTGGGTCAGCACCGCCCACGGCTCCCGCGGCCTGGCCAGCGCTCCGCTATGTGCCGAGCTACTGGCCTCGCGGATCTGCGACGAGCCGCTGCCCCTGGAGCAGCCCCTGGCGGACCATCTACATCCCGGCCGGCGCCTGATACGCGACCTGATTCGTGGAAAGTGATCGCCCATCCTCTTGAACGCCGGGGCGTCACAGGACTCTCGCCGGTGGAAGGCAACACATCGCCCAGATGTCGGAGACTACCCCTCCTCATCGTCGGCGAGATCACGCCCGAAGGCCCGCCACTGGGCCAGGGTCATCACCTCGGTGCTCTCCGTCCTGAGGTCATGGGCGATGATCAGCTCGCTGCGCTCCAGCTGGCGCTTGAGTTCGGCCACCCAGCCACGCATGCCCTCGCCGGTGTCGGTGGTGTCGTAGCCCTGGCGAGTAACGAAGGCCTCCAGCAGGGCATCCAGGGTCTCCGCCGGCAGCATCCGGTAGGGCACCTCGATAAAGCGGTCGCCGCTCATGCCTCGCCCTCCTCGTTCTTATCCGTGGCGACATCGCCGGCTTCCCAGGCAGCCAGCTGCGCCAGGAAGGCCGCCTCATCCAGTACCGGCACCCCGAGCTGCAGCGCCTTGTCGAGTTTGCTGCCGGCGGCCTCGCCGGCCACCAGGCCGGCGGTCTTCCTCGAGACGCTGCCCGCCACCTTGGCCCCCAGCGCCTGCAGGCGCTCCTTGCCCTGATCGCGGGTCATGCTCTCCAGGGTGCCGGTCAGCACCCAGGTCTGCCCGACCAGGGGCCGAGGACGTTCGACGACGGTCTCCTCCTGCCAGTGCAGGTCACAGGCGATCAGGTCATCGATGGTCGCGCGGTTATGCGGCTGGCGAAAGAAGGTATGAACATGGGCGGCAACGATGGGCCCGACATCCTCGACTCCCTCCAGGGCCTCGCGTTCAGCCGCCATCAGTGCCTCCAGGGTGCCGAAATGCCGCGCGAGGCTGGCCGCGGTGGCTTCCCCCACCTCGCGGATGCCCAGGGCGTAGATAAAGCGAGCCAGGGTCGTCGCCTTGGCCCTCTCCAGGGCCTCGACCAAGTTCTCGGAGGACTTCTTGCCCATGCGCGGAAGCGTGGCCAGCGTCTCGGCCCGCAGGCGAAAGAGGTCCGCCGGGGTGGCGACCCAGTCCCGCTCGACCAGGCCATCGATCAGCTTCTCGCCGAGACCGTCGATATCCAGCGCCCGGCGTGAGGCAAAATGCTTGAGGGCCTCCTTGCGCTGGGCGGGGCAGTAGAGCCCGCCGGAGCAGCGCGCTACCGCCTCGTTCTCCAGGCGCTCGATCTGCGCATCGCACACCGGGCAGCGCTCGGGGAAGACAATTGTCCTGGCATCCGCCGGTCGCTTCTCCTCGATCACCCGTGCCACCTGCGGGATGACATCACCGGCACGCCGAATAACGACGGTATCGCCGATCATCACCCCGAGCCTGGCGATCTCGTCGGCGTTGTGCAGGGTGGCGTTGGAGACGGTAACTCCCGCCACCGAGACCGGCTCCAGGCGGGCCACCGGGGTGATGGCCCCGGTGCGCCCGACCTGAAACTCGACATCGTTGAGCCGCGTGGTCTGCTCCTGGGCCGGAAACTTGAAGGCGATCGCCCAGCGTGGCGCCCGGGCCACGAATCCCAGCTCACGCTGCAGACGCAACGCATCGACCTTGATCACTACGCCGTCGATGTCGTAACCGAGCGAGTCACGCTTCTCGCCGAGCCGGCGACAGTAGTCGACCACCCCCGCGGCGCCCTGGACCACCTCGAGCTCGCTGCTGGTGCGGAAGCCGAAGTCGCCCAGATGGGCCATCAAGCCGCTATGGGTGGCGTCACCCGGGTCGGGCTCGACGCGGGCCACCTGATAGGCGCTGAAGGTCAGCGGGCGGGTGGCGGTCACCTTGGGGTCGAGCTGGCGCAGGCTGCCGGCGGCGGCATTGCGTGGGTTGGCGAAGACCTTGGCGTCATCCACCCGGGCGCGCTCATTCATCGCCTCGAAGTCGGCATGGGAGATGATCACCTCGCCGCGCACCTCGAGCAGGGCTGGCGGTGTGTCACCCCGCAGCCGCAACGGTACCGAGCGCAGGGTGCGCAGATTGGAGGTGATCCCCTCGCCGGTACGGCCGTCGCCGCGGGTGGCCCCGCTGACCAGCTCCCCCGAGGTATAGACCAGGGATACCGCCGCACCGTCCAGCTTGGGCTCACAGCAGAAGGCGATCGAGGCGGCATCGCGCTCCAGGCGCTCGGCCACTCGCCTGACGAAGGCCTCCAGCTCCTGCTCGTCGAAGGCGTTGTCCAGCGACAGCATGGGCACCGCATGCTCGACCTCGGGAAACCCTGCTTCCGGGGGGGCGCCCACCCGCTGGGTCGGCGAGTCCGCCGTCACCAGCTCGGGATGCTCGCTCTCGATCTGCTGCAAGCGACGCAGGCGACGGTCGTAATCGGCATCGGTCAGGCGAGGGTCATCGAGGACATAGTAGCGATAGTTGGCATCGTCGAGTTCGGCGCGCAGCCGCTCGACCTCTTCGCGTAGCTTCGAGTCAAGCTGGGTCATGGAATTCCGTGTCTGGGTCTATCGCGGGGGCCTCGGCGCGCGAGGCGGAGATGATCGCCTAGCTTACCAAAGCAACAACCCTCGTGGGGCCTACCTCACGAGGGTTGTCGGTCATGCGGCGAGCGCCTCTCGGCGTTAATTCACCTGATAACGGTGCAGGCGGTTGCGACGCACGAAGTCCTGAACGCGCTGTCGGGCGAACTCCACCGTCTGGGCGGTCATCACGCTCTGGTGCTCGTCCTTCAGCTCGCCGCCCAGGTGGCGCACGATGACCATGGCGGTCTCGACCATCGCCTCGAAGGCGGCACCGCTGTCCTCGGCTCCCGGCAGCGGCATCAGCAGCGTGATGCCCGGCGTGCGGAAGTCATCGATCGCCTCGATGGGGAAGGTTCCGGGCTTGACCACATTGACCATGGAGAACTGCAGACGGCTCTCGGGGTCCTCGGTCTCGAAGCGATGGAAGATGCCCATCTCGCGATCGTAGCGCAAGCCACAGGCAAGCATCAGGTCGAGCAGGGCGGTACCGGAGAACCCCTCCTCCTCTCGGGCCATGACCGAGATGACGATGATCTCCTCGGCCTGGCTGAGCGTCAGTCGGGCATGCTCCGCACTCACATCGTGGCGCAGCGCCTTCTCCAGCACCGGATGGACACGCACCTTGTCGCTGTGACGGGATGCCTCGAACGCCTCCTCCTCGGCGGATACCACCGCCGCATCGTTCGCTTCGGCCTCAAGGCGACGGCGCTCGGCATCACGGGCAGACTCCACTTCTGCCTGGGCCTGACGCCTGTGCTCGGCATCATCGGCCAGCTTGCGTGCCTTCTCTTCCTTGCGAGCCTGCTCTTCCTTGCGCTCCTCCTCGCGTCGCGCCCTCTCCGCACGCTTCTGCTCGCGGCGCTCGGCCAGGTTCTTCTGCAGCGAGGCACCGAAGCGCTGCACCGAGACCCCCATGCGCTTCGAGCCGCTCTTCAGGGAGTCCCCCATGCCGTCGAAATCCACCAGGCGATAGTGCTCGTCATCATCGGCACCGGCATGATCCTGTGGGTCGGCAGCCAGAGGCTCTCTGGAACGCGGGGCGGGGGCAGCGGGGCCGGCATCCGCCCGCCCCTCTTCGGTAGCGGAAGCACCCTGGGAGGTCTCATCCAGCGCGGAAAGCGTCGGCTCAAGACGCTCCTCCGTCTGATAGTCTCCCTGTGTGCCGATACTGCCGGCTGCCGTCGCCCTCGGCTCGGCAATCTCCGCCTCGGACTCTCTCTCATGAGAGGCACCAGCCTTCCAGCTGGAAAGCACACGCGACGGGCCAGGATGCTCCTGGCGCACCAGCTTGGGTTTGGGCTGCACATGACCGTAGTCCGCGGGCCTGACGACTCGCGCCCCTCCATTGGGCAGTTCCCAGTTGATTTCGGCCTTGCGGGCCGCTTCGTCGGGGTCGGTGCTGAGGGCGTCCTCCGCCACCTCATCGAGGCGTGGGGTTCGTCGCTGACGCTGCAGGCGTCGCGCTCCATCCACCACGATAAGGGTTACCAGCGCCAACCCCAGGATGATCAGCCACTCTCTAAGTTCCATGGATCGTCAGCCTTTCGCTAGGGCGCCATGCCAAGTGTTTGTTCGTCACCAGCATAGCGCGATTGCCGAAAAAGGGGCTACTTTTTTTATTTGTCAAGCATCGGTGATATATCAAGACAAGCTTGACTGGCCCCACGCAATCGCCTTTCGATGATTTCCCTGCTTCCATGCACTGCAACATGTGATGCTTCCTTGTTACCCCTTTTCGGCGCTTCCTTCAAGCGCTCAAGCTTCGGCCAGCGCCGCGGCCTCCTCGACATCCACCGCTACCAGTCGTGAAACCCCCGGCTCCTGCATCGTCACTCCCATCAATCTCTCGCCGGCCTCCATGGCAATCTTGTTGTGGGTGATGTAGATGAACTGCACGCTCTCGGACATCTCCTTCACCAACCGGGCATAGCGCCCCACATTGGCATCGTCCAGGGGGGCATCCACCTCATCGAGCATGCAGAAGGGGGCCGGATTGAGCTGGAAGATGGCGAATACCAGCGACAGGGCCGTCAACGCCTTTTCCCCCCCCGACAGCAGATGAATGGTGCTGTTCTTCTTGCCCGGGGGCCGCGCCATGATCGCCACCCCCGTCTCCAGCAAATCCTCACCGGTCAGCGTCAACCACGCGGTCCCGCCACCGAAGACTCTGGGAAAAAGCGACTGCAGCCCGGTATTGACTCGCTCAAAGGTGTCGCGGAATCGGCTGCGGGTTTCCTGATCGATGCGGCGAATGGCGCGATCGAGGGTCTCCAGCGCCTCGTTCAGCTCGGCGTGCTGCGCCTCCAGGTAGTCGCGGCGCTCGGCCTGCTGGTCATACTCCTCGATGGCCGCCAGGTTGATGGCACCCAGGCGACGAATGCGCTCGGCGAGCTGCTCCAGGCGTGCCTGCCAGGCAGACTCGGTGGCGGCGGGATCCAGCGTCTCGGCCAGCTGGCGCTCGTCATGCCCCAGCTCCCGCAGCTGCTCATCCTGCCCCTCGGCCTTGAGATGCAGCGCCTGAACCTGCATACGCGACTCCTGCAAGCGCTCGCGGATACCCTCCAGGGCCCGCTCGTGGGACTGGCGCGCCTGCTCGTCCTCGCGCAGCCTCTCGACCAGCTCGGCGGCACGCGCGCGCACCGCATTGAGACTACGCTCCTCACGCTCGCGGCGGTCGAGCAGCTCCTCCAGGCGCTCACGACGCTCCTCCTCCGGCTCGCTGAGCATCTCGCGCTCCTCTTCCAGCTCCGCGAGGCGCTCCTGGAGTCGTTGACGGCTCTCGCCGGCACGCTCCCGTTGCTCGGCCAGGCCGGCTCGCTCGGCCACCAGGCGTTCCTGCTCCAGTGCCAGGCGCTGCAACTGTTCGGCCAGGGGGCGCTGCTGCGCGCGCAGGCTAGCCAACCGCTCGCGTGCCGCCTGGCGCTCTCTCTCCAGCCGCTCACGGTGATCGGCGCCAGCCTCCAGGCGCTCCATGGCGGCCTGCCACTGCTCGCGCACCTCGTCGATGGCCAGGCGGGCCTCTTCGCGTGACTCCTCCAGGCCGGCGAGCTCCTCCGCCAGCTCTGCGGAGCGCCCCTGCAGATGCTCCAGCCGACTGCTCAGGCCACTATCCTGGACGGCGAGCTGCTGATAGCGTCGTTCGAGGTCGCGCTCCGCCTGGCGACACGCCTCGAGATCGGCCTCGGTTCGCTCGGCGCGCTCATTGGCCGATGTCAGGCTTGCCTCATGATCGGCCAGACGTGCCTCGACCCGGTCGAGCGCCTCGCGGACCTCTCCCTGTCGACGCCGGCTCACCAGCAGGGCATCCGGGCCATCGCCGCTGACACGCTGACGCGCCCAGCCACGACCCAGCCACAGGCCATCGGCGGTGATCAGGCTCTCCCCTGGCCCCAGCTCATCACACCGCCTCCAGGCCTCATCGCGACTTTCGACACAGCGCACCGCCGCCAACCACTGGGCGGCGGCCCCAGCACCCTCCACCTTGGCGGCCAGGCTCTCTGGTGCGACCTGGGGCTCGTTCGCGTCGATCAACCCCAGCTCCCCCGGTGTGGCCACCAGGGCCTCGAGGCGCCCCTCGAGGGAGGCGACCCGGGCGCGCAGCCAGGGGGCCAATACCCAGGAGGCGACCGCCTCCCAGCCGGGGGCCACCGTGAGGCACTCGCCGAGGCGCGGCGCCTCTCCAAGGCCATGTTCGGCGAGATGCGCCTCCAGGGCATCATCATGGTCGGCGAGCCCCGCCTCGATCAGCGCCTCCAGCGAGGCCAGCTCACCGGTCAGCTCGCTGCGCGCCTGGCGCTCCTCCTCGCGACCGGCTTCTGCGGCGCGCGATGCCTCACGGGCCACCTCTCGGGCATCGGCGAGGACCTCGCGACGCCCCTCGAGAGCCTCGCGCTCGAGCTCGATTTCGGCCAGCTGTTCGGCGAGCTCATCGCGCTGGGCGGTCAACGCCTGGAGATCGGGCAGCTCCTGCTGCTGCTGGCGGCGTCGCGCCAGGTCGGCATCGAGCCCCTCCAGACGCGACTCCAGCTCGCGCAGTCGATCCTGGCAGCGCTCGGCGTCCCGACTCTGTTCGCGCCAGCGATCGCCGAACGCCTCCCAGGCAGCGTCGGCCTCCTGGGCCTCGGGCTCGGCCTCCTCCAGGGCGGCTTCGAGCTCCTCGAGACGCTCGGCGAGCTCTTCCCGCTCGGGAGCAAGGCTCGCCAGGCGCTCATCCAGGCTGACCAGGCGCTCGCCATCGTTCTCGCCGAGGCGGTCGAGGTCGGCGAGCTCACGGCGCGCCGCCTCGAGGTCACGGGCCAGCTGAGCATCACGGGTACGGCCATGCTCCAGATCCTGCTCCAGGCGGGCAATGGCGGTGGTGGTCTCGAAGAATCGCGACTGTTCGGCGTCGAGTTCGGAAGCGAGGCGATCGTGGTCGGCCCGTGCCTCTTCCAGGCGGGTCTCGCACTGGCGCAGCCCCAGCACCTCGCGCTCCACGGCGGTCTCGAGCTCGGCGACGCGGCTCTCCTCCTCGCCCTGGCTGGCCCGCAGGGCCCGTGCGCGCAGCAGGGCCAGCTCGCCCTTGACGCGATGCTCGTCATTCTTGAGCTGCTGGTAGCGGCGCGCCGCCTCGGCCTGACGCTTCAGGCGCTCGAGCTGCTTGTCGAGCTCCTCCCGGATATCCTCGAGACGCTCGAGGTTCTCCTGGGTGCGCCGCATGCGGTTCTCGGTCTCGCGGCGCCGCTCCTTGTACTTGGAGATGCCCGCCGCTTCCTCGAGGGTGGCGCGCAGCTCCTCGGGGCGCGCCTCGATCAGCCGTGAAATCATGCCCTGGCCGATGATCGCGTAGGAGCGTGGGCCGAGCCCGGTCCCCAGGAAGAGGTCGGCAATATCCCGGCGCCGGCACTTCTGGCCGTTGAAGAAGTAGCTCGACTGCCCTTCGCGGGTCACCTGGCGCCTAACCGCGATCTCGGCATACTGGGCATAGGGGCCTCCCATGGCCCCGTCACGGTTGTCGAAGTGCAGCTCGATGGCGGCCTGTCCCACCGGCTTGCGGCCGGTGGAGCCATTGAAGATGACATCGGCCATGGACTCGCCACGCAGGGTCTTGGCCGACGACTCGCCCATCACCCAGCGCACGGCGTCAATGATATTGGACTTGCCGCAGCCATTGGGCCCGACGATGGCGGTCATGTTGCTGTCGAAGGGGACCGTGACCGGATCGACGAAGGACTTGAAGCCCACCAGGCGTATCGATGTCAGACGCATCGGCGGCTGCCCCACCGACTCATTCGACGACGCGATCGATCACGACCTCGACCGGCTCGCCGTCGATCTCCTCCACGGCCACGCCGGTACGCTCGCCGAACATGTCCCCGGCCTGAGGCGTGGCCTGCCCGCTCGACGAGACACGAACCACCAGCCGCGCTTCATCCACCTGTGCAAGACTGGCCTGGGGCGACATGGCATGGCGACGATCGAGCACCAGCTCGGCCGGCAGATCACCCAGCGTCAGGCGTGCCACGGCCAGTGGCGGCAGTTCGCCGGCCATGTCCCGGGCCACCACGAACACCGCGGTCGTGTCGTCGAGACGGCCGACGAGTTCATCATCCAGGCGCACTCGGGCGAGGATGCCCGGACCCTGGGGCTCGGCGTCGGCCAGCGGGGCACCCTCGGGCGTCTGACCGAGGCGCTGCTGGGCGATCTGAATACCCTGGCGCAGGGCCTCGCCGGTAGCGGGATCGTTCATGCCGGCGATGGCGCGCCGCCAGTTGTCGATGGCTTCCTGGTAGGCACCGCGATCGAAGGCCTCGATGCCCAGCATGCCGAGCACCGTGGGTTCGCTCGAGTTCTTCTCCAGGGTCTCGTCGACCAGCGACTGGACCCGGTCGGTCAGCCGGCGGCCGGCGACGAAGAACTCGATCTGGGCCAGCTGTGCCAGCAACGCGGGCTGCCGGCCCTCGATCTCGATCAGCCGTTCCAGGGCCTCGATGGCCTGCCGGCTCTGGCCGCCGTCGCGATAGAGGGGGAACAGCATGCCCCAGACATTGGGGTTGTTCGGCTGACGGGCGGCCTGCTCCTCGAGACGCTCGACCAGCATCTGCGCCGAGCCCTCGGGATGGGTCATGACCTCCCTCTGCACCGCAAGCAGCGCCAGGTCGCCCTCGGCCCCCTCCTGCTGATACCACAGCACACTGGCCACCACGACCCCAAGCATCACCAGCGGTACCACCAGGCGACCGGCGGCCGACGGCTTGAGCGGGGCGCGCTTGAGGCGCTCGGTATCCTCGAGCAGGCCACGCTCGAGTGCCAGGCGATCCTCCTCGTAGCTCGCCTCGTCGATATCGCCACGTTCGAGGGCCGCCTCCAGGGAGGCGAGGCGGCGCTGGTAGATGGCCACGTTCTGCTCGGCCGAGCGGTCGTTGACCTCATGATCGCGCTGGGCATCGTGCAGCGCGCGAGCTCGCTTGAGCGGCGCCACCAGCAGCCACAGGGCCGGCAGCAACAGTAGGGCGAAGGCGATCCACAGCAGGGTCATTCGATTCTCTCGCGGTTGATCAGGGCATCCAGACGGGCGCGCTCCTCGGCGGAGAGGGCCCTGTTGGAGGCGTTGCGACGGGCGCGCACCAGCAGGCCCACCAGTACCAGGCCAAGCAGGCCCAGGACCGCGGGCAGGCCCCATAACAGGAAGGTGCGCCCCTCGAGGCGCGGGTTATAGAGCACATAGTCACCGAAGCGCTCCACCATATAGCTCCGAATCTCGAAATCGGCCCGCCCATCCATCAGCAGCTGATAGACGCGGTCGCGCATATCCCCGGCAACGGGGGCATCGGAGTCATTGATCGCCTGGTTCTGGCAGGTCGGGCAGCGCAGAGAGGCGGTGATATCGCGATAGCGCTCCTCGAGCACCGGGTCATTAAACTCGCGCACCTCGATGGCGGCGGCCTGTACCAGCCCGGCCACCAGCAGCAGGGCCAGGGTTGTCGCCAGGATCAACGAACCTCGCATCAACGCCATTGTTCCACCTCCGGAAGGACCGCCTCGGCAACATCGTTGGGCGCGATGTAGCCGGTGTGGTGATAGCGAATCACCCCGTCGCCATCCACCAGGAAGGTCTCGGGGGCACCGTAGACTCCAAGCTCGAAGGCCAGCTCGTTATCGGGATCGAAGATATTGACCTCGAAGGGATCCCCGAACTCCTCGAGAAAGCCCAGCGCCTTCTCTCGGGTATCCTTCCAGTTGACGCCGACCAGGCGTATGCCATGGCGCTCGGCGAGGTCGAGCAGTTGCGGCATCTCACGCTTGCACTCGGGACACCACTCGCCCCAGACATTGACCAGGGTCAGTTCGCCGGTGGTCAGCAGGTCGCGGTCGACCCGGCGTTCGGGCGCCTTGAGGGTCGCCAGATCGAACTCGGGAAAGTCACGCGCCATCAATGCCGACTCGCGATGGAAGGGGTTCAGGGAGAGCCCCTGATAGAGAAACACCGCCAGGGCCAGGAAGCCGGCGAGCGGCAGCAGCAGAAGCAGTCGACGATTCATGCCTTGGCCTCCCGTCTGATCGTGTCGAGCGCCCGGGACTCGGGGTCGGGCGCGGTGGCCAGTCGGCGATAGCGCTTGTCGGCCACCGCCAGCACACCCCCGAAGGCCATCAGCAGCCCTCCCAGCCACAGCCAGCGAACAAAGGGCTTGTACTGCACCCTCAGCGCCCAGCTGCCGTCTCCCAGGTCCTCGCCCATGGCCACGTAGAGGTCACGCAGGAAACCGGGGCGCAGCGCCACCTGGGACATCGGCATGCGCGTCGCCAGATAGAGGCGCTTCTCGGGATTCATCATGAAGCTGCGCCGGCTACCCTCCCGCTGTACCGAGATATTCGCCCGGTCGGCCACGAAGTTGGCTCCCTCACGATGGGAGAGCTCGTTCATGGTGAAGGTGTAGCCCGCCACTTCGACGCTGTCGCCCGGGGCCATGCGCACGTTCTGCTCGGTGCTGTAGTTGGAGACCACTGCCACACCGACGATAGTCACCGCGACCCCCAGATGGCCAAACTGCATGCCCCAATAGGCCAGTGAGAGCTTCTTCAGCCCGGCCCCCAGGGAGCTTGCATTGCGGGTCTTCTCGAACAGATCACGCAGCATCGGCAGCACGATCCACAGCGCCGCCACCAGGCCCAGGGCGACCGCCGGGCTCCACCGCTCGGCAAACAGCAGCGGCAGCGTGCCTCCCAGCACCACGGCCCCCACGGCGGCGAGCCATAGCCGACTGACCAGCAGGCGAACCGGCGTCTGCTTCCAGCGCGCCACCGGCCCCAGCCCCATAAACAGCGCCAGCACCAGCGTCAGCGGCACGAAGAGTGCGTTGAAGTAGGGAGGGCCGACGCTGATCTTGCCCAGATCCAGGGCGTCGAGCAGCAGCGGATAGACGGTGCCCATCAGCACGGTGATCGTCATGATCACCAGCAGGATGTTGTTGATCAGCAGCAGGGCATCCCGGGAGAGCCAGGTGAAGCCCACCTTGTGGCCGACTCGCGGCGCGCGCAGCGCGAACACCAGCAGTGACAGGCCCACGGTGATGCCCAGCAGCATCAGGATGAACTGGCCGCGGGTGGGGTCATTGGCGAAGGCGTGCACCGAGGTGAGCACCCCGGAGCGCACCAGGAAGGTGCCCAGCAGCGACAGCGAGAAGGTGAAGATCGCCAGCAGCAGCGTCCAGCTCTTGAAGGCGCCACGCTTCTCGGTCACCGCCAGGGAGTGCATCAGCGCCGTGCCGGTCAGCCAGGGCAGCAGCGAGGCGTTCTCCACCGGGTCCCAGAACCACCAGCCCCCCCAGCCCAGCTCGTAGTAGGCCCACCAGCTGCCCAGGGCGATGCCCACGGTCAGAAAGGCCCAGGCGAGGTTGGTCCAGGGTCGGGCCCAGCGTGCCCAGGCGGCATCCAGGCGCCCCCCCAGCAGGGCGGCAATGGCGAAGGCGAAGACCACCGAGAAACCCACATAGCCCATGTAGAGCATCGGCGGGTGCATGATCAGACCGATATCCTGGAGCAGCGGGTTGAGGTCGGCACCATCGCCCGGCACGTTGGGCAGCAGACGCTCGAAGGGGTTCGAGGTGATCAGCACGAAGGCCAGGAAGCCCATGCCGACCAGGCCCAGCACTCCCAGCACCCGCGCCACCATGTCGCGAGGCAGCTCGCGGGAGAAGCGTGCGGCGAAATAGCCCCAGGCCGCCAGCAGCAGGCTCCACAGTAGCACCGAGCCCTCGTGGTTGCCCCATACGGCACTGAGCTTGTAGTACCAGGGCAGCATGGAGTTGGAGTTGTTGGCCACGTTGGCCACGCTGAAGTCGTCCAGCATGTAGCTGGCCGTCAGGCAGGCGTAGGCGATGGCCACGAACAACAGCTGCCCGGCCGCCATGGGGCGAGCGTAGGCCATCCACATCGGGCGGCGGGTGGCCGCTCCGGCCAATGGCAGCACACCCTGCACGGTGGCCATCAGCATGGCGATCACCAGGGCATAGTGGCCGATCTCGGGGATCATCAGGATCTGCATGGGGTCTCCGCTCGTTACTGGCTGGCGCCTTGCTGCTTGGCGTCGATTCGTGCGCCCATTTCGGCGGCCTTGGCCTGGTAGTCCTCCGGCGCGTAGCCGGCTTCTTCCAGGGCCTGGGCCACCTCGGGGGGCATATAGTTCTCGTCGTGGCGCGCCAGCACCTGGTCGGCGCGTAACCATCCTTCGGGTTGCAGTTCACCGACCACCACCACCCCCTGTCCCTCGCGGAACAGGTCGGGAAGAATGCCGCTGTAACGGACCTCGAGATCATCGACGTAGTCGGTCACCATGAACTCGACGTCGAGACTCTCCGGGTCCCGGGCCACGGTGCCCTCCTTGACCATCCCGCCGGCCCGGATCTGGCGCTCGAGAGGCGCGTCTCCGGCGGCGATCTGGACCGGGCTGAAGAACAGGTTGATATTGCTGCGCAGGGCATAGAGGGTCAGCCCCACGGCGATTGCCGCCAGTGCGATCAACCCCAGCGACAGATAGAGCTTCTGCCTGCGTTTAGGCCTCATGGCGTTCTCCCCCCGTACGATGTGAAGTCTGGTTTGTAGCGGCCTGGCGGCGATGGCGACGCTGGAGCATACGCAGCAATCGACGGCGCTCCGCCCTGGCATGCAACACGATGCCGATCAGCAGGGCGCCGGTCACGCCCCAGCTGGCCCATACATAGGGGGCATGCCCCCCCATGGCGAGAAAGTCCTGGAAGGAGTCGAAAGCCATCAGCCCTGCTCTCCGGCGATGTCGCGCACCCAGCGCTTGTTCGATTCACGGCGCAGGATCTCGCTGCGCGTGCGCATCAGGGTGACGGCGATAAAGAAACAGTAGAAACCCAGCACCATGATCAACAGCGGCGCCCACATCTCCATCGGCATCGCCGGGCGCGAGGTCACGCTGAAGGTGGCCGGCTGGTGCAGGGTGTACCACCAGTCCACCGAGTACTTGATGATCGGGATATTGATCACCCCGACCATGGCCAGCACCGAGGCCGCCCGCGAGCCGCTGTCACGACTGGAGAAGGCGCCACGCAGGGCGATGACGCCCAGGTAGAGGAACAGCAGGATCAGCATCGAGGTCAGGCGTGCATCCCACATCCACCAGGTCCCCCAGGTGGGCACGCCCCACACCGCCCCGGAGAACAGCGCGATAAAGGTCATGGCGGCGCCCAGCGGCGCCATCATCGCCGCCGCCATGTCGGCGACCTTGATCTTCCAGACCATGAAGATCAGCCCCGCCACCGCCATGCTGACGAAGATCGACTGGGCCAGGAAGGCCGCCGGCACGTGTACGTAGATGATGCGGAAGCTGTTGCCCTGCTGATAGTCCTGCGGAGCGAAGGCCAGTCCCCAGACGCTGCCCGCCAGGATCAGCACCACGGCGGCGGTCCAGAACCACGGCATCAGGCGTGCGCTGATACCGTAGAACCATTTGGGCGAACCAAGCTTGTGAATAAAGGACCAGATCTTGCCCATTGCGCCTCTCGCTTGAACATTCAACCGTTGATGCTGATGCGCAGCGAGGCCGCGATCGCCCAAGGGGCCAGCATCAGTGACAGGGCCAGCAGGGCCCCGAGGATCGCCAGGTGCGCCGCGGCGCCATCCCCCATGATCGCCGCCTGCACGGCCCCGGCGCCGAAGATCAGCACCGGGATATAGAGTGGCAGCACCAGCAACGACAGCAGCACCCCACCGCGTGACAGCCCGACAGTGAGTGCCGCGCCGATGGCTCCGATCAGGCTCAGGCTGGCGGTGCCCAGGGCCAGGGAAAATGCCAGGGTCAGGTAGCTCCCCGACGGCAGTGCCAGCATGATGCCCAGCAGCGGCGCCATCAGTGCCAGGGGCAGGCCGGTCAGCAGCCAGTGTACCGCCACCTTGGCGAGCCCCAGCATGGCCAGCGGTTGCGGGGTCAGCAGCAGCTGCTCGAGGGAGCCATCTTCATAGTCGCTGCGAAACAGGCTATCCAGAGACAGCAGTGCCGCCAGCAGCGCCGCCACCCACAGCAGCCCGGGGGCGATGGTCGACAGCAGCTCCGGGTCCGGCGAGATGCCGATCGGGAACAGGGTGATCACCAGGGCGAAGAACACCAGTGGGTTGAGCACCTCGCTGCGCCGGCGCATCAGCAGGGTCAGGTCGCGCTTGAGTGTCGCCCAGACTGCGACCAGCAGACCGCCGCGAGGTTCCCCGTCGCTGCCCTGCCGACCCTCGCTCATACGCGTGTCAATGCTCGGCATCCTGTCCTCCCCGGCCGAGACGAATATGCCGCAGCTGCTGCGACGCCTTGAGCTCATGATGGGTGGTCACCAGCACACACCCGCCCGAGCGGGTATGTGCCACGAGACGAGCCTCGAGCGCCGCAACGCCTTCTCGGTCGATGGCGGTAAAGGGTTCATCGAGTACCCAGAGCGGCCGCGGCGTCAGCTCCAGCCGGGCCAGCGCCACCCGGCGCTGTTGCCCGGCGGAGAGCTGGCCGGCGGGTAGATCCTCGAAGCCGGCCAGCCCCACCGCTTCCAGGGCCGCCAGTCGTGCCGCCTCCTGAACCGGCTCACCGGCCAGCGCCTGGTACCAGGCGAGGTTCTCGAGCGGCGTCAGGGCCGCCTTCACGCCCGGGGCATGCCCCAGGTAGAGCAGGTTCTCGAGAAAGGCCTGTCGCGCCTGGCGCATCGGACGCTCGTTCCAGAATAGCTCTCCCTGGTAGTCGGCGAGCTGCCCGGAGAGGATCTTGAGCAGGGTGGTCTTGCCGCTGCCGTTGGGGCCCTCCACGCGCACGATCTCGCCCCCTCGAATATCGAGGTCGAGACCCTCGAACAGCCACCGGTCATCCCGTTCACAGGCCAGGTCACTAGCTTGCAGGCGCAGGGTCAAGACACACTCCGGTGGATGGGTAGTTTGGCCCGAGACTCTACACGTAAAGCCCATTTCCTGCCAGAGAGGGGCACCGCGGCAGCCGGTCGCAGTTGACGTGCATCAAGCGCATCGTCGAACCCCCACCTTGCCAGATTCAGCGTCCCTGCTATGCTCCCTAGGCACTGTATGTTTCAACAGGAGATATACCATGTTCGAGGCCAGCACGCGGTACATGATACGTCGCCCCAACCGGCGCCTCGCCGAGGCGTGGTCGCCTTGCCCCCTTCCCGGTGACTCCCAGGACGAGAGCCAGGCAATGGTCGACATCCCCCTGCTGGGTAGCGTCGCGGCGGGGATGCCCATCGAGGCCTGCCCCAGCGTCAGCCATATTCGCGTTCCTCGTCGCATGGTACGTCGCAATACCTACGCCCTGCGCGTACGCGGAGACTCCATGGTGGAGTGCAATATCTTCGACGGGGATGTCATCATTATCGAACAGTGCGAGAGTGCCGAGAATGGCGAGACCGCGGTGGTAATGATCAATGATCAGGAGGTCACCCTGAAGAAGCTCTATATCGAAAAGTCCGGCGTGCGCCTGCAACCCGCCAACCGGCAGATGGCCCCCATCTTCCTGAAGAACAGCGATATCCAGGTGCTGGGGATGGTGATGGGCGTGGTACGTCAGGGCGAGCTGGCCGCCTGATGCGTTACCCGGCACCCGATCTGCCCCGCGGCGAATGGCAGGAGAGCGAACTGGAGGTGGAGAGGAGCCGCTTTATCACCTGGCTCAGCCATGCCCCGACCATCGCCGACTTCGAGGCGCTGCTTGCACTGGCGCGCGAGCGCCACCCCGGCGCCAGCCACCACTGCACCGCCTTTATCGCCGGACCTCCCGGAGAGCAGGCGGCCATTGGCTTCTCCGATGATGGCGAACCCGGCGGAACCGCCGGGCGCCCCATGTTTCAGGTACTCGAGGGCTCCGGGCTGGGCCAGGTGGGCTGCGTGGTCATCCGCTACTTCGGCGGCACCAAGCTAGGCACCGGCGGACTGGCCCGAGCCTACGCCCAGGCGGTCTCCCAGGCACTGGAGGCACTGCCCCGTCGCGAAGTGGTCGAGCGTACACCCCTGAGGCTCCGGGTCGACTTCTCGGGCGAAGCCGAGGCGCGTGGCTGGCTAGCCGAGCGCAATATTCCGGTGGAAGAGGCCGATTACGCCGCCGACGGTGTCTGGCTGACCGTCGGCTGGCCGAGTGATGTCGACGTCGACTTGAGCCCGCTGTCCTCGCGGCTGCGAGGTAACCTCGAGATTCTCGCCGACGATTGACCCGAGCTCGAAAAAACAGTCGGGCAGGTGTTCGGGAAGGCATTCGAGAAAAAAGAAAGGCGCCCGCAGGCGCCTTTCACTCGCATGGCCGATGCCATCATCAGCCGAGGTACTTGATCATCACCCCCGCGGCCACCGCCGAGCCGATGACACCGGCCACATTGGGCCCCATGGCATGCATCAGCAGGAAGTTGTGCGGGTTCGCCTCGAGCCCCACCTTGTTGGAGACCCGGGCCGCCATCGGCACCGCCGAGACACCCGCCGAGCCGATCAGCGGGTTGATCGGAACACGACTGACCGCGTTTAGCAGCTTGGCCATCAGCACGCCGGCGCAGGTGCCGATTCCGAAGGCCACGATGCCCAGGGCCAGGATCCCGAGGGTCTCCACGGCCAGGAAGCTGTCGGCCATCAGCTTGGAGCCCACCGAGAGGCCCAGGATGATGGTGACGATATTGATCAGGGCATTCTGTGCCGTATCGGAGAGGCGCTCCACCACCCCGCACTCGCGCATCAGGTTACCGAAGCAGAACATCCCCAGCAGCGGCGCCGCATCGGGCAGGAAGAAGGCGACCAGCAGCAGGATGGCGATGGGGAAGGCGATCTTCTCGCGCTTCGACACCGGCCGCAGCTGGGTCATGGTGATCTCGCGCTCCTTCTGGCTGGTCAGCAGCCGCATGATCGGTGGCTGGATCAGCGGCACCAGTGCCATGTAGGCGTAGGCCGCCACGGCGATCGCCCCCAGCAGCTCCGGGGCCAGCACGCTCGACACATAGATCGAGGTGGGGCCGTCGGCGCCACCGATGATGCCGATGGCGGCGGCCTGGTTGAGCGAGAAGTCCATCACCCCCAGCGATGAGAGCCCCACCGCCCCGAACAGGGTGGCGAAGATGCCGAACTGCGCGGCCGCCCCCAGGAACAGGGTACGCGGATTGGCCAGCAGCGGCCCGAAGTCGGTCATCGCCCCCACGCCCATGAAGATGATCAGCGGAGCGATACCGGAGGCGATGGCGACCCTGTAGAAGCTGTAGAGCATGCCGTCACCGTAGCCGACACTGGCCGCCACATCGCGTCCCGCGCGCAGCGCATCCGCCGTGGCCTCCTCCTCGACCACCCCCTTGAGGAGTTCGCGCCACGCCTCGGCGCTGGCCTGAGGGTCGAGGGCCACCCCGAGGGCCCCGGCGATCCGCTCCAGCACCGCCGGCTTGGCCACCTCGATGGCCTGGTCCAGCGCCGACAGCGCCAGGCCCGCCTCGGGAATATTGGCCAGAATGCCACCGAAGCCGATCGGTACCAGCAGCAGCGGCTCGAATTTCTTGGCGATGGCCAGATAGAGCAGCAACATGCCGACCAGAATCATCACGGCCTGGCCCGGGGTCAGGTTATAGACCCCCGAGCCGTACCAGAGTGTCAGTAGTTTCTCCATGACAGGACCCTTAGAGCTCGATCAGCACGTCACCGACGGCGACGCTGTCGCCCTCGCCGACCTTGACGGCGGAAACGGTGCCGGCGCTTGAGGCACGCACCTCGGTCTCCATCTTCATCGCCTCGAGGATGATCACCACATCCCCTTCGGCGACGCTGTCACCCTCACGCACGTTGACCTTGAAGATATTGCCGGCCAGGGGGGCACTGATCGTCTCGCCGGGCGACGCTTCGCCGGGCGACGCTTCGCCGCTCGCGGCAGGGGCGGCGGCAGCCGGTGCGGCCTGCTCCTGAATGGCCCCGACCTCGCCGCCTTCGGCGACCTCGACCACGTAGGCCTTGCCGTTGACCTTGACGGTGTAGGTCTCGGGACCGGCGGCCGGCGCCTTGGGCTCTGCCCCGCCCTTCCGTGAAGCGGCCGGCAGCTTGGCGCCGGCATCGGGGCTCTCACTGCCTGGCGCCTGGGGGGCCGGCTCGAAGGCGTCGGGGTTATCGCGGTTGGCGAGGAACTTCAGGCCGATCTGGGGAAAGAGCGCATAGGTCAGCACGTCGTCGATCTCGCGCTCGCCTTCGGCCAGGCGGATGCCGTCGGCCCTGGCCTTCTCCTTGAGCTCGGCGGTCAGCCTGTCCATCTCGGGACTCAGGTTGTCGGCCGGACGGCAGGTGATCGGCTCGCCCCCTTCCAGCACGCGTGCCTGCAGCTCCTTGTCGAACGGCGCCGGGGCGGCACCATACTCGCCCTTGAGCAGCGCCTGGACCTCCTTGGAGATCGACTTGTAGCGCCCCCCCATCATCACGTTCATCACCGCCTGGGTGCCGACGATCTGGGAGGTGGGCGTCACCAGCGGGATAAAGCCCAGGTCCTCGCGCACGCGCGGTATCTCCTGGAGGACGTCGTCGAGCTTGTCGCCGGCCCCCTGCTCCTTGAGCTGGCCCTCCATGTTGGTGAGCATGCCGCCCGGCACCTGGGCGATCAGGATGCGTGAATCGATGCCCTTCAGCGAGCCCTCGAAGGCGGCGTACTTCTTGCGCACCTCGCGGAAATAGGCGGCGATCTCCTCGAGCAGCTCGAGGTCCAGGCCGGTGTCGCGCTCGCTGCCCTGGAGAATGGCCACCACGGATTCGGTGGGGCTGTGACCGTAGGTCATGGACATCGAGGAGATGGCGGTATCGACGTTGTCGATGCCCGCCTCGGCGGCCTTGATGGCGGTCGCGGTGGACATGCCCGTGGTGGCATGACACTGCATGTGGATGGGGAGGTCCACGGCCTTCTTGAGCCTGGAGACCAGCTCATAGGCATCGTAGGGCTTGAGCAGTCCCGCCATGTCCTTGATGCAGAGTGAGTCGGCACCCATGTCGGCGATGGTCCTGCCGAGCTCCACCCAGCCATCCAGGGTGTGTACCGGGCTCACTGTATAGGAGAGCGTGCCCTGGGCGTGACCCTCGACCTTGCGCACCGCCTGAATGGCACGCTCCAGGTTGCGCGGGTCGTTCATGGCATCGAAGACCCGGAAGACATCGACGCCGTTGGTCCTGGCGCGCTCGACGAAGCGATCGACCACATCGTCGGCGTAATGGCGATAGCCAAGCAGGTTCTGGCCACGCAGCAGCATCTGCTGGGGAGTATTGGGCATGGCGGCCTTCAACGCCCGTATCCGCTCCCACGGATCCTCGCCGAGGTAGCGGATACAGGCGTCGAAGGTGGCACCGCCCCAGGATTCCAGCGACCAGAAGCCGACACGGTCGAGCTTCTCGGCGATGGGAAGCATGTCATCCAGGCGCATGCGGGTAGCAAACAGCGACTGGTGGGCGTCGCGCAGGACGACATCGGTAATGCCCAGCGGGCGAGCGTTGTCAGTCATGGGGTGACCTTGGCGTTGTGGATGGTGGTAGGAAAGAAACCGGAGATGGAGGGGTCAGCGACGACGGCGGCGGCGATAGCGATGCACCGCGGCGGAAATCGCCACCATGACATCCTCGTCCTGACTCGCCTGTGAGGCTGCGCGGCCGCGTGTCGACGGCACCGCCGGCGTCACGGGCTCGGGGAAGAAGCGACCGATAAACTTCGACATCAGGGTGGTCACAATGACTAGCAAGGTAAGAAAAACAAAAACAAAGCCCATGCCCAGGGCCATGAGGGACAGTCCCTCCTCCAGAAGCTGCATATCCTGCATTGGGCGCCTCCCTTGTGAATGGTCCGCCACCACCGGCGCTGTCACGCCATGCTGGGTGGCTTGCGTAGAATCTGCAATGGTATAACCTGCCAGGTTGTCGACAAATTGCAATGGGGTCATGGTGGAAGTCAGCGTTGTTAATTTACTACAAGATACTCCCGGGCGCCTCGGCCTGGCCCCCATGGAGGGCGTCATCGACGCCGATACCCGAGCCCTGCTGACCCGGCAGCCGGGCTTCGACTGGGTGGTCACCGAGTTTGTCCGCGTGGTCGATGCCCGCCTGCCCCCGCGGGTCTTCTACAAGCACTGCCCCGAACTGCAGTACTCCCCCAGGACGACCCCCTCGGGCGTACCGGTCCAGCTGCAGCTGCTCGGCTCCGACCCCGCGGCCCTGGCCGCCAACGCCGCCCAGGCATTGCGCCTCGGCGCCATCGGCATCGATCTCAACTTCGGCTGCCCGGCCAAGCTCGTCAATCGTCATGATGGCGGCGCCTCGCTGCTGCGCGACCCGCGGCGAGTGCATGCCGCGGTTGCCGCCGTCCACGAGGCGGTGGGCCACCGCATCCCGGTGACCGCCAAGATTCGCCTGGGGTTCGCCGACCGCCGTCTGGCGCTGGCCTGTGGCCGCGCCGCCCAGGCCGGTGGCGCCCGGCACCTGGTGGTGCACGGCCGCACCCGCGAAGAGGGCTATCGCCCACCGGCCCACTGGGAGTGGATCGGCCGCATACGACGCGACCTCACCATTCCGGTGATCGCCAACGGTGATATCTGGGCTCTCGAGGACTACTGGAAGGCTCGCACACTCTCCGGCTGTCGACATGTCATGCTAGGCCGTGGTGCCCTGGCCGATCCCTGGCTGGCGGCCCGCATTCGCCACTGGCACCTCACCGGTGAGCGGCTGGCAGTCACGCCCTGGGCGGCACGCGCAGAGATCCTGCACGAGTTCGCGACCCTCAAGCGCAAGACCCTTCCCGAACGCATCGTGGCCTCGCTGATCAAGCAGTGGCTCAATCATATGCGCCGGGCAGACGCCGAGGCGGCTCGCCGTTTTCAGCGAGTCAAGCGACTCACCCTGCTCGACGAACTGCTCGAGGGACTGCGGACAGACAGTGCGGAGCCAGCCAACCCTGCTCCAAGCCTGGCAGGCGCGGCGGCGGGGCAAGCTGACGCCACTGCAGGATAGACAGACACTATCTCAGGAAAGAAAGGCATTAACCGAGGAAACAAAGGCACTATTGCAGGAAAGAAAGACGCTGAGGAAGGCAAAAAAAGAGGCGCACGTCGCAATGGCGACGGCGCCTCAAACGATCGCGGAGCCGGCGCCCATCGTGGGTACGGCCGGTCCGGCTAGCGAGAAAACATCATAAACAAAACAGAAGACCCGCCCTGCGAGAGGACGGGTCGGTATCTGGCGCGCCCGGGAGGATTCGAACCTCCGACCACCTGATTCGTAGTCAGGTACTCTATCCAGCTGAGCTACGGGCGCTTAGTGCGGTGTTGTCACGGTGACCGCCATCACCTGCTGCGTGTAAAGCTGGCGCGCCCGGGAGGATTCGAACCTCCGACCACCTGATTCGTAGTCAGGTACTCTATCCAGCTGAGCTACGGGCGCTGATGCTTCACGGTATCGTTATGGCGGAGAGGGAGGGATTCGAACCCTCGAAGAGGCTATAAACCCCTTACTCCCTTAGCAGGGGAGCGCCTTCAGCCACTCGGCCACCTCTCCCTAACGACACGGCGCATATCTTACCGTTTCCGAAGGAGTTTGTCCAGCACCCCGGCGGTTTTTTTATTAACCGCCCCCTGCGCACTACACCTCGTGGTCAGAGCCTTCCTCGTCGCTCCTCTCACGCTGAATGCGCTGGTAGATCTCCTCGCGATGGACTGCCACATCCTTGGGTGCATTCACACCGATACGGACCTGGTTACCCTTCACGCCCAGCACCGTCACGGTGATGTCATCACCGATCATCAGGGTCTCGCCGACACGGCGGGTCAGGATGAGCATGGCTGATCTCCTTCTCAGACTTGTTCTCTGGCTGGCAACGGGGTGCTGGCCGACGGCATCACACCGTCTCAGTATGTGGCAGAACGCCTTCCATGACCAACACGGCGGCCCATGAAACACCAAGCCCCCGTTGAAGGGAACCCCACCGCGAGATGCAGCGGGGCTCCCTACCAGCGTAGAAGGTAATCTACCCCCCGAGGGGGTCGGCTTATTCCTCGTTCTCGATATCGGCCTTGTCGAGGCCGAAGGCCTTGTGCAGGGCGCGGACGGCGAGCTCCATCTGCTTCTCGTCGATCACCACGGAGATCTTGATCTCGGAGGTCGAGACCATGCGGATATTGATGCTCTCCTCGGCAAGCACGCGGAACATCTTGGAGGCCACACCGGCATGGGAGCGCATGCCAACGCCCACCAGCGAGACCTTGGCGATATTGTCGTCACTCTTGACCTCGCCCTCGCCCAGGTCGGGCAGCACCTGCTCGTTGAGGATCTTGAGGGTCTGCTTGTAGTCCCCCTTGGCCACGGTAAAGGTGAAGTCGGTGTAGTCGCCGGCCGGGGCCACGTTCTGCACGATCATGTCGACTTCGATATTGGCGCCGGCGATGGGCCCGAGGATGCGCGATGCCACGCCCGGCACGTCCGGGGTGTTGAGCAGCGTCAGCTTGGCCTCGCTGGCAGTGAAGGCGATACCGGAGATCAGCGGTTCTTCCATGGAGTCCTCTTCTTGGTCGGAGTCTGCAACGATCAGGGTGCCGGGGCCGTCCTGGAAACTGGACAGCACGCGCAGCGGAACATTGTACTTGCCGGCGAATTCGACGGCGCGAATCTGCAGCACCTTGGAGCCGAGGCTGGCCAGCTCCAGCATCTCCTCGACGGTGATGCGCTCGAGGCGCTGGGCCTTGCTGCAGACGCGGGGGTCGGTGGTGTAGACACCGTCGACATCGGTATAGATCTGGCACTCATCGGCCTTCAGCGCCGCGGCCAGGGCCACACCGGTGGTGTCGGAGCCGCCGCGACCGAGGGTGGTGATATTGCCCTCCTCGTCGACGCCCTGGAAGCCCGCTACCACGACCACCTGACCATCATCCAGATCGGCCTGCAGCTCATCGGTCTCGATGCGCTGGATCCGCGCCTTGGTGTGGGCGCTATCGGTCTGGATGCCCACCTGAGAACCGGTATAGGAGGTCGCCGGCACCCCCAGCTTGTGCAGGGCCATGGCCAGCAGCGAGATGGTGACCTGCTCACCGGTGGAGACCAGCATGTCCATCTCTCGCGGAGTGGGCTCGTCATTGATCTCGTTGGCCATGCCGATCAGGCGATTGGTCTCGCCACTCATCGCCGACACCACCACCACGACCTGGTGGCCGTTGTCACGGAAGCCTTTGACCTTCTCGGCCACGGCCTTGATGCGCTCCACGGAGCCCACCGAGGTACCGCCGAATTTCTGTACGTATAGTGCCATCTGCAATTTTCCCTCGTGCGTCGGGCGCGGGCGCCCGGGTGAGTGAAAGGTGACTCCTTGCAAACAGGGCCGGCGCCTCACGGCAACCGGCCCTGTCATATCCTATTTCAGGCGCTCTTCGACCCAGGCGGGAACATCCTCCAGGGCCCCCGGCAGGGCAGCGACGTCGCTGCCGCCCGCCTGGGCCATATCGGCTCGCCCACCGCCCTTGCCGCCCACCTGGCCGGCCACGTGATTGACCAGCTCCCCGGCCTTGATGCGACCGGTGAGGTCGTCGGTGACCCCGGCGATCAGGCTCACCTTGCCGGCGGCCTCATCGCCCACTCCCAGCACGATGATGCCGGAACCGAGCTTGTTCTTGAGCTGGTCGAGCATTCCACGCAGCTCCTTGCCGGAGACGCCCTCGAGGGACCTGGCCAGGACCTTGACCCCGGCCACCTCGCTCGCCTCGGCAATCAGGTCGCTGCCGGCGGCGCTGGCCAGCTTGGCCTTGAGCCGCTCGAGCTCCTTCTCCAGGCCGCGATTGCGCTCCACCAGTGACGCCACGCGCTCCTCGACCTGCTCGGGCTTGGCCTTGAGCCGTTCGCCGATGCGGTTGAGCCGGGCCTCCTGCTCATGGAACCAGGCCAGTGCCCCTTCGCCGGTGATCGCCTCGATGCGGCGCACGCCGGAGGCGATGCCCTGCTCACTGACGATATGGAAGCAGCCGATATCGCCGCTGCGCGCCACATGGGTGCCGCCGCACAGCTCGATGGAGAAGTCGTCGGCACCGATGGTCAGCACCCGTACGCTGTCGGCGTACTTGGCCTCGAAGAGTGCCGCCGCTCCCCTGGCCTTGGCCTCGTCAAGGGTCATCTGTTCGACGCGGGTCGGGGCATTGGCCAGGACCTGCTCGTTGACCAGGCGCTCCACCTCGGCAAGCTGGTCGGCGGTCATCGGCTCGAAATGGCTGAAATCGAAGCGCAGGCGCTCCGGGGTGACCAGCGACCCCTTCTGGGCCACATGATCGCCCAGCACCATGCGCAGCGCCTTGTGCATCAGGTGGGTGGCGGAGTGGTTACGCACCGTGGCGGTGCGCAGGCCGGCATCCACCACCGGGCGCACCCTGTCCCCTAGGGCCAGCACGCCCTCGAGCAGCACGCCGTGGTGCAGATGGTGATCACCCTGCTTCTGGGTATCCTCCACCAGGAAGCGACCACCGCCGTCGAGATGCAGATAGCCGGTATCGCCCACCTGGCCACCGGACTCGCCATAGAAGGGGGTACGATCCAGCACCACCACCGCCTTGTGCTCCGGGGTGAGCCGCTCCAGGGCATTGCCCTCGCGGTCGGCCAGCGCGCTGACGGTGGCGTGATCCTCGAGACGCTCGTAACCGGTAAAGGCGGTCTCGCCCTCCAGTTCCAGGGTGCCGCCATAGTCGGCGCCGAACTGACTGGCCGCTCGGGCACGCTCGCGCTGGGCCGCAAGCGCACGTTCGAAACCGACCTCATCGAGGGTCACGCCACGCTCGCGGCAGACATCGGCGGTTAGATCGAAGGGGAAGCCATAGGTGTCATACAGCTTGAATACCGTCTCGCCGGGCAGCACCTCGCCGTCGAGGCCGGCCAGCGCCTCCTCGAGCAGGCCCATGCCATGCTCCAGTGTGCGGGCGAACTGCTCCTCCTCCTTGAGCAGCACCCGCTCGATCTGGGGGCGCGCCTCGCGCAGCTCGGGATAGGCCTCGCCCATCTCGGCATCCAGCGCCCCCACCAGCCGGTGGAAGAAGTTGCCCTGGGCGCCCAGTTTGTGGCCGTGGCGGATGGCGCGCCGAATGATACGGCGCAGCACATAGCCCCGCCCCTCGTTGGAGGGCAGCACGCCGTCGGCGATCAGGAAGGCGCAGGAGCGGATATGATCGGCGATCACCCGCAGCGAGGGGTTGCGGGTATCCGCATGCCCGGTATGTCGCGCCGCCGCCGCCAGCAGGTTCTGGAACAGGTCGATCTCGTAGTTGGAGTGCACTCCCTGCATCACCGCGGCGATGCGCTCCAGCCCCATGCCGGTATCGATGGAGGGCTTGGGCAGCGGGTGCATGTTGCCCTCGGCATCGCGGTCGAACTGCATGAACACCAGGTTCCAGATCTCGATATAGCGATCGCCATCCTCCTCGGGGCTACCGGGAGGGCCACCCCACACCTCGGGACCGTGATCGAAGAAGATCTCGGAGCTCGGCCCACAGGGGCCGGTGTCGCCCATCTGCCAGAAGTTGTCCTCATCGAGCCTGGAGAAGCGCTCGGGGTCGATGCCGACCTCCTCCTTCCAGATGCGCTCGGCCTCGTCATCGCTGACGTGCACCGTGACCCACAGCTTCTCCTTCGGCAGCCCCAGAGTCTCGGTCAGGAACTCCCAGGCGAAGCGGATGGCATCGCGCTTGAAGTAGTCGCCGAAGCTGAAGTTGCCCAGCATCTCGAAGAAGGTGTGATGGCGAGCGGTATAGCCGACGTTATCGAGATCGTTGTGCTTGCCCCCGGCACGCACACAGCGCTGGGAGGATGTCGCGCGCACATAGGGGCGCGGATCGCGACCCAGGAAGACGTCCTTGAAGGGCACCATGCCCGCATTGGTGAACAGCAGGGTCGGGTCGTTGCCGGGAACCAGAGAGCTGGAAGGCACGACGCTGTGGCCGTGCGCCTCGAAGTAACTCAGAAAGGCCTGTCTGATGTCTGCGCTTTTCATGGGGTATCCGTGGCGATGAACGGGAGGACCCGGCGGGCGACGCTGGCTCGAGACGGGCACCGCGACGAGCCTGAACGGGGCACATCGCACTACCACGGGATGCCACCCGGGGCGTTCGCAAAGGGGGTCATTATAGCGCAGTCGTCAAGGGACTGAAGGGGCAGCCGCGTCGGCGGCGAAGGAACGGGTGCACAGCGAGCCTGAGCTAGGCATCGTCAGGGTCGGCGCTCCAGGCGTGTGCCAGGGCGTGGCGCACCTGGTCGAAGTCGAAGCCGCGTCCCGCCAGAAAGCGCTCGCGGCGGGCGCGCTCCCGGGGGGAGTCACCGGGACCGGGGAAGCGCCGCGAGAGCGTCTCACAGGCCAGGGCCTGCCAGTCCACCTCACCCGCCGCGAAGGCCTCTCGCACCTCCTCCGGGTCGAGGCCTCGACGCGCCATCTCCAGACGGATCTTCACGGGCCCCTGCCCACGGAAGAGGCGCGAGCGCAGGAAGCTCTCGGCGAAACGGGTATCCGACTGCAACCCCTGCGCGGCAAGTTCGTCGAGACACTCGTCGATGTCTGCCGGCGCATGCCCCCTGGCCGCCAACCGCTCTGCCAGCTCGGCGCGAGAGTATTCGCGGCGAGCCAGCAGGCGGAGCGCATCGTCTCGGGGCGTGGAGTCACCAGCGCTGCGCTCGAACATGGCTTACAGCCGATCGCTGCCCTGATCGCCATCGGCCGGCAAGGCGACCTCATCGCCCTCCTCCTTGGCGGGCTCTGCCGTGGCAAGCAGCTGAGCACGAATCTGGCTCTCGATCTCCTCCATCACCGCCGGGTTATCCTCGAGGAACTGGGCGGCATTGGCCTTGCCCTGGCCAATCTTGTTGCCCTGGTAGCTGTACCAGGCACCGGCCTTGTCGACCAGCTTGCACTGCACGCCGAGATCGACCACCTCTCCGGCATGGTAGATCCCCTTGCCATAGAGGATCTGGAACTCGGCCTGGCGGAACGGGGGCGCCACCTTGTTCTTGACCACCTTGACCCGGGTCTCGTTGCCGGTCACCTCGTCGCCCTGCTTGACCGAGCCGGTACGCCGGATATCCAGACGCACACTGGAGTAGAACTTGAGCGCATTGCCGCCGGTGGTGGTCTCGGGGCTACCGAACATCACGCCGATCTTCATGCGGATCTGGTTGATGAACACCACCATGCAGTTGGCGTTCTTGATATTGCCGGTGATCTTGCGCAGCGCCTGGGACATCAGGCGCGCCTGCAGACCGACATGGGAGTCGCCCATCTCGCCCTCGATCTCGGCGCGGGGGGTCAGCGCCGCCACCGAGTCGATGATGATCACGTCGACACCACCGGAGCGCACCAGCATGTCGCAGATTTCAAGGGCCTGCTCGCCGGTATCGGGCTGGGAAACCAGCAGATCATCCAGGTTGACGCCCAGCTTTTCGGCATAGCTGGGGTCAAGGGCATGCTCGGCGTCGATAAAGGCGCAGGTCTTGCCCTGCTTCTGGGCCTGGGCGATCACCGAGAGCGTCAGGGTGGTCTTGCCCGAGGACTCCGGGCCGAAGATAAATAGGGACTCATGGATTTCCTCGGATTCGGTTCGCCCTCCAGGCCAGCCCCTTCGCCCCTCAGGCCAACCACCAAGCACGCCATGTGGCAACCTTGGTGTAGCGGCTTGGTGAACCTGCTGATGAATCATGTGAGCCCCGCACTTTTACGCCATATTGACCGAAGGATAGCAGAGCACAATCAAAATGATCAAACAAACAACAAACACAGCCGAAAAAATTAATTTAAAACCAAAAAGCTTGCTCACCAGAAAAGCAAGCTATTCAAAGAAAATCAAGAAACAAGCCCTCAAAACCTAAAGAAATCTCAACAACTCTTCGCGATACTTCCCCGAGAAACTCAAATGATAAACCGGCTCAACCGAAGAATAAAACTCTTTATCTTTACTTAACTCACCGCATTCTCCGAAAGCAGCCACAACTCCATCAAGCACGCCACTCAAGTGACCACCTTCACCTCCAACCCAATTTGCATCTTCATTGTTAACGAAGGTCATCTCCTCCTTCTTAAAAACCAAATTATCGTTCGGCAAATCTTGTGCAACACGCTCGGCAAAGCGTCTAAGAACCGGCTCAGCCAACATAAACAACCATGCATTTTCGTCCTCCGCGCCACTCCTCCTCAAGACTCTCCCTAACACTTGGCGATAATGCAGCTCCGTACGAATTCGACTGAGGTAGCAGCATACTTGAAGTCGAGGAATATCCGTTCCCTCGCTAACCATACCAACTGCCACAATCCAGCGGCAATCACTGTGTCGAAAGAAGTTGATCACTTGCTGCGCGCCAGGAGTCCTATTAGTGACAACATGGCAAGCCTCTCCTCTGGCCTCTAAGGATAAAGCTACCTGATGGGCATGCTCAATATCGGTTGCCACGACCAAGCCTGCCGCATCCGGCTTTTGTTGCCGCACCTCATCTAACCTCTCACAAGCCAGCCCCAGTATCTGATGCACCACATCATCATGGCGAAGGAGGTCCTCGTAGGTGATTGGGGAATCTCCGAGCAATGCAGCAATGCTTGGAAAGAGCCTGGCAGTGCTCTCGTCCCTAATCTCTTCGGTTAGCTTAACCTCTTGATGGTCAAGAAGCACAATGCGCGGCGAGCGACACACATTATCATTGACGGACTCTCGTAGGCCGTATCTAAAGTCGCAGATCAACTCACCTTCTGGTGATGAATAGCGTGCTAGTGCGATGGGTAGGTCATCAGAACGCCATGGAGTCCCCGAAAGTGCCAATGTGTAGGCGGCGCGGTCCTGAACTCTCTGAAGGATTTTCTGACCCCAGGCATTACTTAGCAAAGGATCATGTCCAGCACAGTGGTGTATTTCGTCAAACACGACAAAAGCACGAAAGTCATTGAGAAGCTGCCAGAAGGACTCATCCCTATAATCCATAGCCTGGTAGGTATAAGCACCCCCAACGGCACCGACCAAGCCATCAAGCCGCTTATCCAGTACTTCTGAAAAGGTTTGGCGAAAACCTTCTACAACCTGGCATGAGGGCGCAAAGCAAAGAACTAGATCTATCTGATTATTCTCAAAGAGACAGCGTGCAAGTTCTGCTGCCAATCGTGTCTTGCCAGCGCCTGGAGTTGCCTGACACAAAAAGTGTGGTGTGGTAGCAAAGTGATGCAGCGCCGCGTCAATGCAGCGCTGCTGCCACAGCCTGAGTCGCGGCAACTTCATGGCGAGGACAATGCAGAAATCGTCTTCTCCACCGCACGCAGGTGGCCCAGCAGGCGAGAACTTTGGTCCTTCGCTTCTTGATACTCACTTTCCACATGGGCTCGCAGGTATGGCATGTCGCTAAGCAGCTGCTTGTAACGCTCGGCCTCCCCCATTGAGGCGAGAAGATCCAGGCGGACCTCCTTGAGCGTCGTTTCTAGTCGCTGGTAGACCTCTGACTCAGGACGGTTTGGGGCTGAGGTAGGCGTAGCCTCGGCGGACGTCCGCTTCTTGGTCTTGCTGGGCGTGAAGCTTGCCTCAAAGCCATTACTAATTAAGTTTAACCGCAATTTTTCTGGCATGGGAAGACGATGATAGACCTGCCCGCGGCTCTTGCGCTCATCGTCTAGCACGAGCCAGCCCACGCGCAGCATGCGGCGTATCTGCTCATACACATACCTCCGCACATCCTTCAGCTGGAACGAACCCTCCTCCAGCCTGGACGCGAAGGCATCCCGGAGGTCCTGCGTGGTGAACCGATCAAGCCCTTCCTCCTGAAGGAGCTCATACAGCCGTTTGTCGAGGGTGAACGTGTTGGGCTTCATGGGAGGTCCGGGGGAAAAGAGTAAAATGCGGATTATAATCCGTGGCCTGACGGTCCGCAAACGCATGATAGTGCCGCCTCAAGAGATTTTGAGGCGGCCATGGACCATCTGGCGAAAGCAATAGGGGAGCGGATTCGACACCGCAGGAAGGCGCGCGGTCTATCTCAGGATGACTTAGCACTGCTGAGTGGCATAGATAGGAGCTACGTAGGCCGAATTGAACGAGGGGAGGTCAACATCACTGTAGAGAAGCTTTACCGTATCGCCACAGTGCTGGCCTGTGACCCAGCCACTCTTCTTCCTGCGGCCACAGAGCTCTACAGCTGAGCTTTACTGCCATACGCTCTCTTCTCACACCTAAAAAGTGAGACAGTAAGTCAATGCCTGCATTAATCGCAACGCGTCATACTCCAGTGATTCAGGCTCATCGAGCATAGAAGCCGCATGAAGCGGGGTCGTCTCGGCGAATCATTTCTGATCTTGACAGGGACACCATTATGGCTTGATTTATTCTTGACTATTCCCCATAGTTGTAGCTATCCACCCGAACAGAAGGTCACATGTCCATACTAGCTTCCTACATGCAGAAGGAACAGCAGCTAAAACAGCTTCAGGAAGAGCTGGATAGGCTCAAGAACGACGACCGCCTCAAGGCTGAGCTCCAGTTCAAGGATAAGCTGGAAGCTCTCATGCGAGAATTTGACAAGTCGGCTGCAGATGTCATCAAGCTGCTTGACCCACAACAGACAGCGGCCAGACCCTCCAGCACCACGAGCACGGGTCGCGCCAAACGCAAGCTGAAGATCTATAAAAACCCTAATACTGGTGAAGTCGTAGAGACACGCGGCGGCAACCAGAAAACACTAAAAGCCTGGAAAGACGAATACGGTTCGGACACCGTTGAAGGATGGCTGGTCAGAACAGAGGATTAAAGATCATGCCCTGCCCATCTAAAGATGTGGTTGGCAGGGCCGCTTTCGGCCAAAAGCGGCCCTTGAATCTATGATCATTTGCTCCGGGAAGGCTTTCGAAAAGCTGATCTGTTGGTAGATAGAAAGCTGACTTTCTGCCATAGAAATTAGTCTAAGACTTGGACGCATTCGGGATCAAAGAATTCCCTCTTGAGCAATACGTCACGCATCCGTGCTGTGTCATCGGTAAATACCACTACGGCAAGGTCGGACAGTGCCCGCGAGCAGCAAACATAGAATAAGCGCCGGGTTCGATCGATGACAGAGTCTTTACCGGAAGCAATGTTCGCGTAATCTGTATCTGAAAGTTCCGTTACGCCGAAATACTTGCCGTAGGAGAACGTATTTGTTCGCCCCTCCTGATCGTCAACTACAACGATAACCTTATCGAATTCGGCTCCCTTGATGCCTTGCTGAGTTGAAAAGGGAGACATCTTCTCGATATATTTACGGTAACCCCACAGCTCAGAAACGTCACATTGCATGAAACGAAGCGCAGCATTGTCTGTCGCCGGATCGGGAACCGTTTCAGGTGATTCAGCGTAGATATTGATCAGCTCAATGTAACGCTCATCGAGCGCTGCCAAATTGCTATCTCTAATTAATCGCATGACATCACCGATGCGCATGCCGCTATCGGCTTCTAACATTGCCACCAGCCCGCCGAGCTGTTCTCGCAGACCATTCAGCAGTCCCGCAGTGTCAACAGCGGCCAGAGCATCGGGCTGTAAGCGAGGGCAATGTTTCCGAAGCAGGCGCATGATCTCGAATTCCCGCCCTTCGTGCCGCGCAAGGACCAATGGCAAGATGTAAGATAGGAGGGGACGCACTACCCATGCCGTTCCGTCAATCAAGCCGGTGCTGAGCTCTTCCGGAGATTTGTCATTGAGGGCACTATAGAGGTTCGGAAAACCTAGCCGGGTTGACGCCATCCGATGGACCAACACTAGGAGCCGCAGCGCTTCCTCGTCATCTTCCTTCAGCCAGCCATCATCACCATCCTGGTCGGACAGCCAGCGACGTGCTTCCTGCAGCCGCTCGTGTCGCAGATCATCGGCAGGTAGTATCAATACTCTGGCAGATCCTTCGACGGAAACATCTCCATCGCCCACCGAAATGCGGCGTCCTCGCGTTTGCTCAAGCCGGTCATCTTCTGCCCTGATTCGGTTGATGACGCGGAGCACTGCTTTAGGGCATCTGAAATTCTCGGGCTTCTCCAGCGTTTCCCATCCCTCTTCGGCCGGAATGGAACCAGCACCTTGCATGTAAATCTTTTGCACGGGATCGCCGAAGAAACCAAGGCAAAAACCTAACGGAAAAGCACGTGCCACTTGGACAAGGGAATCCACAAAAGCCGGATCAGTGTCCTGACTTTCATCGACAAAGATGACCGGAAAGCGCCGTGCCAAAACGGCCTGCATCAGTGCATGACCTGCAATAAACTCGGGTCCTATCTTCAGGATATCGCTGTGACCTAGAACACCATTTGAATAGTCGCTACCAGTCCCGTACCGGAAACTTTTTACAGAACTGATCTCTGTAAGCTGACGCCTATAGCGCTCGATGAGTTCTGCTGCACGAATTTTCGTGGCTTCTCTCGTACGCGGTTTGTCGATCTTCTCTTGCTCTTCGGCAATCTTCTCCTGCAACCGGTTACTGACCCATTCCTGGAGATTGTTTTGAAACGGCTTGATGAGTGTCCAGAGAAAGCTGTGGATTGTGGAGATGTGGAATAGTTCGTCGTTCCCGACGTCACCGCGAATTTCATCTACGGCCACTTCGGTATAGGTTATACAAGCGACTTGTTGCCCTTTTCGGCGGAGGGAAGGACCTTGAGTACACTCGATCTGAGCAAGGGCTTTAACCAGCGATGTTGTCTTTCCCGAACCGGCCCCCGCAACCATCACGAAATGCCGATTGCTGTCACCCGCAAGCCGCTCGTGAAGTGCCATGTCGGTTGCTGTATTGGGTTTTCCGATGCGGTTTGTCATACGGCGCCACCTTTTTGTTGGTCATGTTCTTCCGCTGTCACGCCCAAGGTGGTTTCGAGCCAAGTTAAGCCTTCGGCTATATAACGAGGGACCTTCCAACTATCCGGGTGCTTGGATAGCAGTGCGAGCGCGAAGTCGGTTTTCTTGTAGTTTGAGCCATGTACTTTGTTGTGAAGCTTCTGCGCGAGATCTTCCAGATTTTTCGGTGCTTGTACCCGGAGTCTCAGTTCCCGATTGGCGGCATCCTGCGTCCAATCCAGATTATCGAATGCAAAGGCGACTTCGAGTGTACGACCGGCTCGCTCTATCTGTTCGCCGTCGCGCTCGAGATTGACGGTGCAGGGATAGGTGACGCGGATAGCGCCCAATCCGAATTCATCTGCTGCTATTGTCTTGGACGCAGCATCAGCGTCCAGAAGATCGTCGATCCTGTTTCTACCGGGCAGCCACTGCGCAAGCATTTGGTTAGATGTCACCGCGTCTAGAGTTTCCGGCGTGCAAGTGCTGCCTGGAGTAGCCTCGCCCTCACCGGCATCGCCCTCTTCCACCGGCTCGACGCCATCATCCTCATCAACCGGTCCCCTCACACTGTCTAAATCAGTAACGACGAGCGTTGTGATACCGAGGAATTCAATGAGCGTGCGGAACAAGTGTGCGTAAGCGCCACCGATTTCGAGTACGCTAAGGTAACAGGACCGTAGGCCCGGTGCCGCTTTCTCTATCATCTGCGGCATGACCAGCCGCTCGACGTTGCCTTCAACGAGAACGGCCGCGTCAGCGAAAAATATATCGCAGTGCATTAGCTTTAAATACCGCTCCAGAAAATCTCGGCTAGGGTTTCCCGTCGCCCGATAGAATGCCGACAGATTAAGGACCTTGGACGATTGCTCAATGCCCGTGCCCTCGCGACGGAAATAACGAATAGGCTGAAAGCCGCGCTCGTAGAGAATGTGAGGCGAGTGGGTCGTCAAAACAAGCTGTGTGTGGAATCCATCAGGCTCGTCACCTTCTTCCGCCAGAATCTCCAAGATCTTGTTGACGAACACTTGCTGCAACTGGGCATGCAAATGGGCTTCTGGTTCTTCGACAAACACTAGATGAAGAGGTGGACGCTTTTCTTCCGTTGCAAACCATTGCGCATGGAGATCAAGAAGTTCGACGACCATGTAGATGAGGTTCTTGAAGCCAAGGCCGTTGTATTTATCGGGAAGCGTAAGCCCGTCATCGTTTAGGGCATAGTGAACATGGGTGCCATCTTGGCTATTCATAACTGTAGCCGGATTAAGCGCCGACTTAATAATCAGGCGTGGATTGGCCAGCCCTGGATATCCAAGTTGGCCGAGACGCTGAAGAGTACCAGTAAACACTTGTTCAAGATGCTGGTTCAGCAAGGCCTCGGATTCTGCGAGTGCTCTGATCGCGTTGTGGTCCTCACCACGGCGCTCCAGATTTCGTTGGTAATAGCGACTAAGATGTCGGGAAAGTTCCTCCGAGCGGCTGCCTCCCTCGCTGTCTGACAGATGACGCTGGGCGTGTAGAAAGTCAATCTTAATCAGAGAGTTGACTATATCCCTCCCTGTTCTACCTTGGTCACGCAGCAGCTCTTGAGGTTCGTAGTCTACGTTAGGCTCAAAATCATTATTGAACTTAGATTCATCGAGGACAAAGTATTTGAATTCATATTCTTTCTGAATATTTTCTTCGAGAAACTCGCGCAGCGATCGCGGCGGGGCAACATAGTTTTCTTCGTCGTCAGGTGCCCCCGCACCCTCAACAGCTTCTTGTGCCTGCGCATGCCGTTCGCGGAAGCGAGCCAAAGTTTCATCTTCGCTTTGCGGTGCGAACGCGATACGAACGCCGACTTTCGATCCCTGCCAATCAAGGTTAGGAAGCAGATCAATAACACGATGGAGGTCTGACTGATCGACCTCAAACCAAAAGTCAACTGACAAGACGGGAAGCGAAGCACCTTCCTGCCCTGCTTCAAAAGCGTTAATATCGCCCCAACTACATGCGCTGATATCATGAAAGCGAAAACGGTCTTTTGAACCACCGGTGAAGAAATGCATCGCATGTGCGACAGATGTCTTGCCGCTGTTATTCGAACCCACAAAAATCGAAATTTCGTTATCCAGATCGATTGTCACATCCGACAGTCTGCGGTAATTTTTTATCCTGATCGCACTCAAAAACATCCGTTCCCCCACATATGAAGCCCAACACCCCTATTTTCACTATAGATTGTAGAAAAATCTATAGCCACCTTGATCTTCAAGTCTGATGTGTTGACGAAGCCATTGAATGATTTTCTTCCATTACTAGATCTTTTTATTGTCTGCTGAGGCTTCCGCTCGAGCGATTTGGATAGAAAATGACAAACAGGCAGTGCCATATAACGCCAAGCTAAAGCGCGCCGCTTTTCGCGTCGCAACTGAGCTTTTTGTTAGAGCTATTGTCCAGACCATGCAAAATAGCTTTCGGAGGACCAACCGCCCGCCGGAGTCGCAGGCCTAGCTGGTTTTGCTGGCTTGGCCGGTTTAGCTGGTTTTGCAGGCTTGGCAGCCTTTGCAGCTTTAGCGGGCTTAGCCGGTTTTGCCGTACCGGTGACTCTTTCATTGGGATTCCAAAGGACGGGCTTGCCGGATGTATCCTTACACAGAAGCCCTGAGACAGGGCCAAGCCAATTACCAGACCTCGATGACCAAGCATGACCATTTGATATAAAGGCCACCCACTCCATGTTGGCTCCAAAAATATGCTCGTTTGGTTTTATCCAAGCAACGAGATCACAATTTTTATCGAACAATGGCAGTAACATTCCAACCCCTTATTGCTAATTTATTGCTAATATTTCTACAGGTATCAGACCGCGGGCTCGATATTCCACTTCAACGCGCACTCAACAATATTATGCCGTTTGCCAACTCCTCTCTTACCTACTGAAGATCCTTAAAATTAATTATCATTTTGTACTATAACGCCAATCATAGTACATGCTTCATAACACAACCGAGCGCGGATGCTTACTTTGTCGGAAAGTCCGCTTTGGGTCGATAGCGGTCTTTCATTCATGTATAGACCCCGTACTCCAGTCGCATGATAAGGTCGTAAATTTGCTGAGAATCTTCCACCATCACATCTGCCGGAGTGCGACTTCCAAGAGCAATTTCTGGGCTCGTCATCCAGCGTTCGGCACCTTCTCGACTTTCAAACAATCGCTCGGCGGCTTGCCAGATATCTCTCTCAGTAGGTGCCTCCAGAATTTCGCGTCCAACATCGGGTGTGTCCTGCCAAGCTTGTAACTCATCAGGGGGTGGAGCCTGAAGATCGCACTGTGCCAGTAGTTGATCGAGGGAGTAAGGCCGCTCCTCCGCGGGAACAGCCTTGGTGGTGTCGACATCGGGTCGGGTGAGCATTTCTCGCAGCCACGCCTCAACTTTCGCGCACACCGCGTCATTCTCTTCAGGCGGCACGAGAGTGGCGTCGATCTCACCGCTACGGCAGATGAAGAACTCGTCCGGAATGGTCAGGGCGTAACCGCCGCGCAGGTAGGCGATGATCTCCCCGCTCATAGCCGCCATGTAGGAACGGTCGCTTTGCAGGCATTCAAGCGCCTCTCGGAAGCTCTCCAAGGGCTGTGGGAAGCGGTCACGGAGGTCGATGGCCCGGTAGGCAAAGATACGGGCGAGCGGGTCTTTGGGAGGGTGTGAGGGCTGTGTCATGGGGAGGCTAACCTAGCGGATGGTGTGGCTTTCAGGGTAGCCCATGCCCGACGCGGACTACTGTTGCTCCCTTACGGGTACCAGCATCAGTCCAGAAAAGCAGCGATGCCTTCCTCGTCGATCGCCTCATGCACCGCGTCCAGGGCAGCCTGGTCAGTAGCGAAGCGGTCGTCCCATACATGGGAGGTGCCCTCCTCATTGACGACTTCCAGCAGCCAGTCGACCTCCTCTTCCAGGCGGTAGATATCCACCTGCAGGGTGTGGCCATCGCAAACCGATGGCGGTGGAGGTAATAGTCCTCGGCAATGACGAAACCGACGTAGAGCCTCCTATCGTCTCGCCAGGCGCTGGCCCGGAAGGCTTCTTTAGCCGCCAGGAATTCCCGTTGAGCCGAGGTACCGAAGGGGGAGCTCTTGCCACTGCCCGCGGGAAACTCTCCACGGGCCGCTACCGGTGTGGCGACGAACAGCAGCACCAGCAGAAAGGTGAAGGCCGTGTTCATGAGGCCGCCGCCGTTTTCCCCCTATCCACTGGCTGACGCATTGACCAGACAACCAGGGCCAGCCCCGCGATGAGCATCGGCAGGGTCAACAGCTGCCCCATGGTCAGCCAGCCGAAGGCGACGAACCCTAGGTGAGGATCGGGCAGGCGCACGAACTCCACGGTGAAGCGGAAGGCGCCATACAGCACCAGGAACAGCCCGGAGATGAGGCCCCGCTGGCGCGGTCGGCGCGACAGCCACCACAGCATGACAAACAGCACCACGCCTTCCAGGGCGAACTCATAAAGCGCTGAAGGGTGCCGCGGCTCCGGCCCCAGCCCCATCATGGGGGGGAAGACCATGGCCCAGGGAACGTCACTGATACGTCCCGGTAACTCGTGATTGATGAAGTTGCCGAGGCGCCCGGCGCCCAGGCCGATCGGCACCAGCGGGGCGATGAAATCGGTCAGCTGGAAAAAAGCCAGGCGATGCTTGCGGGCAAACAGCAGGGCGGCGATGAGCACACCGGCAAGGCCGCCATGGAAGCTCATGCCCCCGTCCCAGACCCTGAAGAGCCACAAGGGGTTGGCAAGAAGTTGCTCGAGCCCGTAGAACAGCGCATAGCCCAGGCGGCCACCCAAGATGATCCCCACGGCAGCGTAAAAAATCAGATCGCCGATATCATCGTGACTCAAACCCAGGCGATGGGCTCGACGACGCCCTAGCCACCAGGCGGCGGCCAGCCCGACCACATACATCAGGCCATACCAGTGAATCTGCACGGGCCCCAGGGAGATGGCCACGGGATCGATCTGCGGATATTGCAGCATGGTTCTTCCTTAATGCTCTGACAGCCAAGTCGCGTTGCCGAGACTGCGTTTACGATCAGCCTGGCTAGTCAACGATGCGATCGATGGTGACGTCGATCGGCGAGTCGGCCTCGCCGAGTGTCACCGGCCCCGCCTCGCCGATCAGGTCGCCTGGCTGCGGGGTGGCCTCGTCCGATGCGGAGACGCGCACCGTCAGGCGCAGCTCGGCAATCTGGGAGAGCCGTGCTTGGGGCGCCATGGCATCGTCGTCGTCGAGTGTCACCTCGAGCGGTAGGTCGGCGACCGTGGCCCGCTCGATGGCCAGCGGCGGCAGTTCGCCGGCCACGTCGCGGGCGACGACGAACACCGTGTCGCCCGGCGCGGCCCACTCGCGGAGCGCTTCGGCGAGGCCGACCCTGACCGCGAGCGACGCGCCGTCCTGCGCGGCCTGATGGGCATCGACCTGGTCGGACGAGGCGTCCAGGCGCTGTTGTGCCACGGCAATGCCCTCCCGCAGCGCTTCCGCCGAGCCGGGGTCGTCGAAGCCGGCGATCGCGCGTCGCCAGTAATCGATAGCCTCTTCATAGCGGGCGCGATCGAAGGCATGGATGCCCAGCATGCCGAGCACCGTCGGCTGACGCGGATCCTTGTCTAGGGTCTCGTCGACCAGTGCCTGGACCTCCTCGGTCATCGAGCGATTGGCGACGAAGAATTGGATCTGTGCCAATTGCGCCAGCAGGGAAGGCTGTCGACCCTCCAGCTCAATCAGGCGCTCAAGCGCGGCGATGGCATCACGTCCCCGATTGCTGTCCCGGTACAGCGGAAACAGCGACATCCACACCTTGGGATTGTCCGGCTGTCGCTTGGCCTGCTCCTCGAGCCGCTCGATCAGCATCGCCAGCGAGCCGTCAGGCGAGTTGCGCACCTCCTGATGCACGGCATACAGTGCCAGATCGCCCTCGGCGCCTTCCCGTTGATACCAGAGCAGACTGGCCACCACCAACGCCACCATCACCAGCGGCACCAACAACCGTCCGGCCTGGGGGGATTTGAGCGGTGTGCGTCGGCGTACCTGGGTATCCTCGAGCAGGCTGCGTTCGAGCTCCAGCCGACCCTCCTCGACTCGCGCGGTGTCGAGCTCGCCGCGTGCATGGGCCGTTTCCAGCGAGGCCAGGCGCTGACGATAGACCGCCACGTTCTGGGCATCGGTGCGCTGCTTGGTTTCGAAGGCCTGCTGAGCATCGTGCAGCGGGCGGGTCCGTCTCAGCGGCAGGATCACGAGCCACAGGGCAGGCAACAGTAACAGGGCGATGCCCAACCAGAGCAGATTCATTCGCTCCCCTCGCGGTTAAACAGGGCATTGAGGTACTCGCGCTCCTCGGCGCTGAGCGCTCGAACCTGGGCATGCTTTCGTTTGCGGACGAAGACCGCCACGATAACCCCCCCGATCATCACCAGCACGAACGGCAATCCCCATAGCAACCAGGTACGCTCGTCGAGTCGCGGGTTATAAAGCACGAATTCGCCGAAGCGTGCGACCATGTAATCGAGGATTTCTTTATCGGATCGCCCTTCGCGTAACAAATCTGCAACGCGTTCGCGCATGTCGGCAGCCACCGGGGAATCCGAGCTGTCGATGGCCTGGGCATCGCATTTGGGGCAGCGCAATGAGGCAGTAAGATCACGATAGCGCTCGGCCATTACTGGCCTCTCGAAGTCACGCACCTCGATAGCCGAATCCGCCAGCACAGGGACCGACGTTATCAACAAGAGCAACAGCAGGCCGGCCCGGGTCATCAACGCCATTTGCCCACCTCCTGCACGACACGTTCGACATCCTCGGGAGTGATATAGCCCGTGTGCTTATAGCGAATGATGCCCTCGGCATCGACGAGGAAGGTCTCCGGCACACCGTAGACGCCGAGCTCGAACCCCAGATCGCCATCCGGATCGAAGATATTGACTTCGAACGGGTCGCCGAACTCGTCGAGAAACTCCCGCCCCTTGACGCGGGTGTCCTTGTAGTTGATGCCGACCAAGCGCACGCCGCGCTCAGCGAGTGTCAGCAGCTGGGGCATTTCCTCCTTGCAGGTCGGGCACCACTCGGCCCAGACATTGACCAGCGTGACCTGCCCGTGCAACAGCGACTCATCGACCCGGGCACCAGGATCCTTCAGTGTCGAGAGGGAAAAGGCAGGAAACTGCTGGGCTAGCAGTGCCGAATTGCGGGCACTGGGATCCATGGCCAAGCCTCGGTAGAGAAAGAAACCCAGTCCCAGGAAAACCAGCAAGGGGAAAAGCAGTAACAGTCGCCGTTTCATGTATGGACCTCACGGAGGAGAGTGGAGTCAGCTGGCACTGAGCGCTGACGCCGATAGCGACGGTCCGCCACCGCCAGCAGACCGCCAGTGGCCATCAACAACGCCCCCAGCCAGAGCCAGCGTACGAACGGCTTGATCTGGATTCGCATGGCCCAGGCACCGTCACCCAAGTCTTCGCCCAGCGCCACGTAAATGTCCTGCAGCAGCCCAGGGCGCAGGGCGACGTCGGTCATGGGCTGACCGCGGGCAATATACAATCGCTTCTCGGGCCGTAGGGTGGTGACATGCTGGCCATCACGTGTCACCTCAAGGGTTGCCGTATCGGCCAGGAAATTGGGACCGCGGCGCTCGCTCAGGTCGGTCATGGTGAAGCTGTAACCGCCTATCTCGACACGCTCCCCCACGGCAAGACGTACGTTACGCTCGATGGCATAGTTCGACACCATGGCCACGCCCACGATGGTGATGGCCATGCCCAGATGGCCGACTACCATGCCCCAATGCGCCAGCGACAGCTTGCGCAAGCCGGCCAGGGGTGAGGAGGCATGGCGGGTCTTGTCGAACAGGTCACGGATCAACGCCAGCACGACCCACAGGGCCATGACCAGCCCCAGCGCCACGGCGGCGTTCCATTCTCCGCCGTAGAGGAACGGCACCGCCGCCGCCGTGATCAGCGCGGCGATGCCGGACCAAAGTAGTCGGCGCATCAACTCGCGCCCCGCCATCTGCTTCCAGCGCGCCACGGGGCCTAGCCCCATGAAGGCGCACAGCAGCACGGTCAGCGGCACGAATAGCGTATTAAAGTACGGTGGGCCGACGCTGATCTTGCCCAGCCCCAGGGCATCGAGAATCAGCGGGTAGACCGTGCCCAGCAAAACGGTCACGGTCATGACGACCAAGAGGATATTGTTGATCAGCAACAGCGCATCTCGAGACAACCAACCGAAGCCCACATTGCCGCTCATCCGCGGCGCACGCAGGGCAAAGATCAGCAAGGAAGCGCCCACCGTGAACCCCAGCAGTGCCAGAATGAAGATGCCCCGTGACGGGTCATTGGCGAAGGCATGCACCGACGTCAGCACCCCGGAGCGCACCAGGAAGGTGCCCAGCAGCGACAGCGAAAAGGTAAAGATCGCCAGCAGGGCGGTCCAGCTCTTGAAGGTGCCACGCTTTTCCGTGACCGCCAGCGAATGGATGAGCGCCGTCCCGGTCAGCCAGGGCAGGAACGAGGCGTTCTCCACCGGGTCCCAAAACCACCAGCCGCCCCACCCCAGCTCGTAGTAGGCCCACCAACTACCCAGCGCGATGCCCATGGTGAGGAAGGCCCAAGCAATATTGGTCCAGGGCCGCACCCAGCGTGTCCAGGCGGCATCGAGCCGCCCTCCCAGCAAGGCAGCGATGGCAAAGGCGAAAGCTACCGAGAAGCCCACATAGCCCATATAGAGCATGGGGGGATGGAGGATCAGCCCGACGTCCTGTAGCAGCGGGTTGAGATCGGCGCCGTCCTGAGGCACTCCCGGCAGCAGACGTTCAAAAGGGCTCGACGTGATCAGGATGAACAGCAAGAATCCGGTGCTGACCATGCCCATGACCCCCAAGACACGGGCCAGCATGTCACGCGGCAGGTTGCGCGAGAACAGGCTGACGGCGAAGCCCCAGCCGCTGAGGATCAGGCTCCATAGCAGCACCGAGCCTTCGTGTCCCCCCCACACCGCCGTGAGCTTGTAATACCACGGCAGCATCGAGTTGGAGTTGTTGGCCACATAGGACACACTGAAATCATCGAGCAGGAAGCTCGCGGTCAGGCTGGCATAGGCCACCAGCAAGAAGGCGAACTGCCCCCATGCCATGGGCTCGGCGAAGGCCATCCAGAGTGGGCGGCGGAGCGTGACACCCGCTAACGGAGCCAGCGCCTGTATAAACGCCAGGCCCAGCGCCATGATCAGCGCGAAGAGACCGAGTTCAGGAATGATTTTGACGAGCATGGTGATTCCGTCTTGAGTCGCGTGATTTCGGGTATACGGATTTAATGATTGATGGGGTGAAGGTGCCCCATCAACCATTAAATCCGTATACCCTAAAAAAGTAGCGCTGCCAGCCTCCACCATTCGCAAAAAGACTGAATGCGGCACCGGTGTTCCATAGGTGCACCCAGTTAAAGAACGGGGTCACCGAAACATACTCGCCATAGGCCATTGATTGCTGCACCAGCCACTTTACAGCCTGATCAGACGCTGCCAGCAGGCCCGATATGGACAATAGGGCATACGGCGAGAGCTTTTTGCCAATAATGAGCATTATTTAACCCTTCAACGCCAAAATGCGTCTGGCACCGTTAAGTACAATGCCCCCCGCGATGGTGCCGATAATCAGATCCGGATAATTGGAACCGGTCCACGCGACCAGGGCGCCGGCGGTGATGACCCCCAGGTTGATCACCACGTCGTTGGCCGAGAATATCCAGCTTGCCTTCATGTGCGCCCCGCCTTCCCGATGTTTGGATATGAGCAGCAGACAACTGGTATTGGCAATCAATGCGACGAATGCGATAGCCATCATCACCAGCGATTCAGGCTCACTACCGAATACAAAGCGTCTCACCACCTCTACGAGCACGCCCACAGCCAAGATCAGTTGCAGTACACCAGCAAGATGCGCGGCACGTACCTGCATTTTCACGCTATGTCCAACCGCATAAAGGGCAAGCCCGTACACCGCCGCATCGGCAAAATTGTCCAGGGATTCTCCAATCAGGCCGGTGGACT
>NZ_JADNRL010000024.1:0-43488 GCF_015595025.1 Halomonas sp. KAO | reverse complement strand
TTGCAGTACACCAGCAAGATGCGCGGCACGTACCTGCATTTTCACGCTATGTCCAACCGCATAAAGGGCAAGCCCGTACACCGCCGCATCGGCAAAATTGTCCAGGGATTCTCCAATCAGGCCGGTGGACCGGGCGATCAGACCGGCAGTCATTTCCACCACGAACAGAAGTGCATTGATGCCGAGCAACCAGCGCAGGGTCCCGGATTCTTGCTTAGCAGAAGCTGCCGAAAACTCGGCGGCCTTGATGGTCTCCGGATTTGCAGCGACGGTTTCCTGAAGCGAGGCGCCTAGCCCCAAGGTCTTCAGTTTCGAGGTGACGGGCTCGACCTCGCCGTCATGCACGACCTTCAGCCGGCGGTTCGACAAGTCGAAGGACAGCGCCCGAATCTCCTCAAAGCCGTTCAGGGCTAGGCGAATCATTCGTTCTTCTGATGGACAGTCCATCTTCGGCACGGCATAAACACTGACCCATCTCCCTGGCGCCTCGGAGGAGGCCTGTATATCGGTATCCGCTGCGGACGTTGCATCACCGCCACAGGCGCCACCACAGGATTTGCTCATGATACGACTCCACTTGAACAATGTTGTGGTACCATTTAAAACTATAAAGCTACTATAAGGTCAATAGAGTAAAGAATCCGTTGGGGAGGAGGCTGATGCGCATTGGTCAGTTGGCGCAGTTGGTAGGGGTCGAAACACAGACGATCCGCTTCTATGAACAGCAGGGCTTGTTGCCGCCGCCTGATCGGCAGGACAACGGTTACCGTGTCTATACCGAGAAGCATGGTGAGGGGCTGGCCTTCATCCGTCGCTGCAGAATCCTGGGCCTGTCACTGGCTGAGATTCACGAACTACAGAGCTATCAGGACGACCCTCATCAGCCTTGTACCGCCGTCAACGCCTTGCTCGATGATCACATCTCTCATGTGCGGTCGCAGATAACCGCTCTGCAAGCGCTTGAGAAACAACTCGTTTCACTGAGAGCGAGTTGCAACGATGACCGGGAAGTTGAGGCGTGTGGGGTTCTTGCTGGAATTAGCGAAGGAAACATGCACCAGCAGTAGGTGAAGCATCAACCAGATAATCCGATGAGATGCCGGTCTGTCTCACTCTCATGCAAAGGTAAGATCAACCATTTAATCCGCTTACCCGGGCGAGGCAATCGGCATCGGCAGCCGTCAATTGGAGCTAGTCCGTCGCTTTCGATGCCGAGTCCACACAACTCTCGCCAGGAGCGGCAGGAGCGTGACCCCACTCGCGAGGATCAGCGCGACCGTGAGGCCACGGGAGTCGGCGGTAATCAGGACTTCGCCGAATATGACGATCAAGTAAGCCGTCGGAACCACCCCGGCCAGCGTGGCAATCAAGAAACGCCAGAAGGCCAGCGGTGTCAGGCCCGCCGCGTAGCTGACGGCATCGAACGAAATGAATGGCACCAATCGCGATGCGAATACGACGAGCATCAACCCGGTTTGAGAGCGTTCTCTGCCCAGCCAGTCGAGGATGGGACGAGTACGCGACCAGCGATGGATCACCTCATAGCCGAGCAGGCGGGCGATGCCGAAGGCGAGCAACGCGCCGGCCTCGGCACCGATGACCACATACGCCGTCCCCCATAGAGGGCCGTAGATCGCACCGGCCACCATGGCGATCGGCCCACTGGGTATCGGGCTCATGACAATGGCCGCTATCATCATGGCGATAATGGTCAATGGCCCCCAGCCCCCCAACTGGCCAACCCACTCACGCAGAGCCTGCTTATTGGTGAGCGTCGATAAGGCACCGGTCTCCATCAGGATCCAATAGAGGGTCACCAAGCCAATCAGCACAGAAGCTCCCAATATGAGCCTGTGCTTTACACCGAGCGTGCTTGCCATACTCATCTCAGTTGTGTGAGATGACATCTCATGTCACCCCTGTGCCGTTATGGCGTGTCATTCGACACCCAATATGTTGCGAAGCCGGTCGGTCGACACCGCACCATTGATGCGCTGCACATTACCTTCTTCATCGCGGTAATAGCTGGTCGGCGTTCCCGTGGCGCCGGCCTCGCGCATGAGCTGGGCATGCCGCCTAAGAAGCGCTCGACTCTCCTCCGACGGCACCACCGGACTGATGCCGCCATTGCGGAAGTTCAATTCATGGGTTTCGAGGGCTTTGGTTGGGTCATTCGACTCAAGGATCGCGGCCGCCTTGCGGAGACTGTCCTCTGACAGAACGCCGACCAGCACATGACGAAGCTGAAGCTCACCTTGATCGATTAGAGACCGTGAGCTCTTCCACAGCGCATTGCAGTAGGGACAATTGGGGTCGGTCAGCGTATACACGATATGTGACGCACTATCAGGTCCTTCCGGAATAAAGCGAGTGTCCTCGAACGCGCTCCAGGTAGCTTCCAGCATCGGTTCCAGCACCAGAGCTTGAAGTTGATTTTCCATTACAGCGTTGCCCTGAGGATCAATTAAGGTACCGATGATGGCGTGGTCGGAAGTGGAGGGAATATAAGCCGCCACGGGCTCATTATCATAGGACAAGGCATAACCTTGTATATCTCCCGGGGCATTAAAGGTTCCGTGGAATTTGAGTCCTTGATCCAATAATGCCGTAATCGATGCGGGCAGGGGTGTTCCAGTATCGGCTGTACTAATGGCCTGGTGGCCTTCAAGAGAATCGCCCCCCGTTTCCTCCGCCAGAGCGGGGAGCGTAATGAGACCGAACAGCCCTACAACAGCAAGGCAATAAGTGGAGTAGATGATTTTCTTCATGAACGGCCTCTTCATCGCTCTCTGATCAACCCGGGGAATCGAACCTGTCGTAGCGATTGGTTGTCAGCTATCACGCTTCTTTCCGAAGAACAGATACTTGGCGAGCGCGGCGACGCCAAGCACCAACGCAATAATCAGCAGGATGGAAATGAGCCCCATCCCCGCCATCCCCCACGTGCATGCTTCGCTTCCCATCATCCTGGTCTCCTGTTGACTTTCGCTGCTTAGGCCTGGTGGACTTGACCTGTCTGGGGTTCACCGCTCGTCACCGGCGAAGCGTCATCGATATCCGGCGTGAAGCGGCGTAGCCGCAACGAGTTGGTCAACACGAAGACGCTGGAGACGCTCATGGCGGCTGCCGCCAGCATGGGGCTGAGCAATACGCCGATGAACGGATAGAGCACGCCCGCCGCCACGGGGATCAGCGCCACGTTGTAGCCATAGGCCCAGACGAAATTCCCGATGATGGTCCGGTGGGTACGCTTGGAGAGCGCCACGGCATTGACGATTCCCCTCAGGTCGCCACGCATCAGCACTACGTCGCCGGCCTCGATGGCGATATCCGTCCCGGTACCGATGGCGATGCCCACGTCGGCCTGCGCCAACGCCGGGGCATCGTTGATCCCGTCGCCCACGAAGGCGACCTTGCCGCCCTCGGCCTGTAGTCGCTTGATCTCGTCCGCCTTCTGGTCAGGCAACACCTCGGCGAGTACGCGCTGAATGCCAACTTGACGAGCGATGGCGTCGGCCGTACCACGGTTGTCGCCGGTGAGCATGGCCACCTCCAGCCCCTGCGCCTTGAGTGCTGAAATGGCTTCGACCGAGCCCTCCTTGAGCGGATCGGCCACCGCGATGACCGCGGCGAGTCGGCCGTCCACCGCGGCATAGAGGGGGCTCTTGGCATCCTCGGCAAGCGCCTTGGCGCGCTCTTCCGCCTTGCCGAGCCCAATCCCGAGCCGGTTCATGTAGCGATCGGCCCCTATGTGAAGCCGGTGACCGGCGACGTCGGCTTCGATGCCGTAGCCCGGCTCGGCGCTGAAATGGCTGACGGCCGGCAGCTCGAGTCCACGTGCTCGGGCACCACGCACGATGGCCTCGGCGATGGGGTGTTCGCTCTGGGCTTCCACCGCCGCGACAAGGCGAAGCACCTCGTTCTCGTGCCCCTCGATCACTTCGAAGTCGGTCAGCTCGGGTCGCCCCTGAGTCAGGGTGCCGGTCTTGTCGAGCACGACGGTATCCATCTTGGCCAACGTCTCAAGCGCCGCGCCCTTGCGAAACAGCACTCCTATCTCGGCCCCCTTGCCGGTACTGACCATGATCGCGGTCGGGGTGGCCAGGCCCATCGCGCAGGGGCAGGCGATCAGCAGCACGCTCACCGTGGTAACGAAGGCGAAGGACAGCGCCGGGGCCGGCCCGAAGGCGAACCACACCCCGAAAGTGATCAGGGCGATGACGATCACTGCGGGCACGAACACCCCGGCGATCTTGTCGGCCAGTTGCTGGATCGGGGGCTTCTCGGCCTGGGCCGCTTCCACCATCTTGACGATCTGCGACAGCACGGTGTCGGCACCGACCCGCGTGGCGCGGAAGGTAAGCGCGCCGTTCTTGTTGATGGTGCCGCCGACGACTTCGGCATCCTGCTGCTTGGCAACCGGTACCGGTTCGCCACTGATCATCGACTCGTCGACGAAGGAATGGCCTTCCTCAACGATGCCATCCACCGGGATGCGCTCGCCCGGGCGGGCCAGGATGCGATCACCGGGCACGACGGCCTCGATCGGCACCTCGACCGCTTCACCATCGCGAATGACGCGGGCGGTTTTTGCCTGCAACTGCAGGAGCTTCTTGATCGCCTCGGAGGTGCGGCCTTTGGCGATGTGCTCGAAGTAGCGTCCCAACAGGATCAGCGTCACGATCACCGCTGCCGCCTCGAAGTAGCTCACGGCGGTACCAGCCGGGAAAAAGCCGGGCACCAGCAGGGCGGCGACCGAATAGAAGTAGGCGGCGCTCGAGCCGATCATGACCAGACTGTTCATGCCCGGGTTGAGATGCCGGAGTTCGGCATAGCCACCGCGATAGAAGCGTGCCCCGGCATAGAACTGCACGGGCGTGGTCAGCAGCCACTCGACGCCCATCCAGCCGCGATGCGGCATCATGCTCGCCAAGAGCGCATCAAAGGCGGGAATCACTTTTCCCATGGCGATGATGACCACCGGGATGGTGAGCACTGCCGCGAGCATGACCCGGTGGAGAAGCTGTCGTCCCTCGCGATCCTCGTCGTCCGCCTGCTGCTGCGACTCGGTTTCCTGCGGTTCATAGCCCGCCTCGCGGATGGCATGCTGAATGCGTGCCAGCGATACGGTCCCCGGCAGGAAACGGACGAAGGCCTTCTGGGTGGCGAGATTGACACTCACCTCCACCATGCCGGGCAGCTTGCCGAGCGCTCGTTCTATCCGCGAGACGCAGGATCCGCAGCTCATGCCGGTGACGGGAATCTCGAGGCTCTCCACCACCGGCTGATAGCCCGCCGTTTCGATAGCGTCGAGCAGGCTGGCCGTCGTGGAGCCTCCCTCCATCTGGATCGTCGCCTTCTGGGTGGCCAGGTTCACCTGAGCGTTAATCACGCCCGGCTGCTGGCCGAGGGCCCGCTCCACCCGTCCGACGCAGGACGCACAGGACATACCCCGAATCTCGATATCGACGTTTTCCGTCATTACTGTGGTCTCCTGGCTTAGTTACCTGCCGGCCCGGCGTGCGCGCTTCGGGACTCCGGCGTTACACTGCCGGAGGCGACGATGTCGCTCATTCGGCCTTCTCGGCGATGGCCTCGACGATCGGGCAGCCTTCCTGCATCGGCCCTTCGCCCGCACATTCGTCGAGTGTTTTCGACAACACGGCCTCGATCCGCGAGAGATGTCGAATTTGCTCGCGGATCTTGTGCAGTTTCTCTCCGGCGATGCGCTTGGCCTGCGCCCGGTCGCCGTTGGCATCCTGGAGGATCAACAGCTCACGGATTTCCTCGAGCGTGAAGCCCCACTGCTTGGCATGGACGATGAATTGCAGCCTGGCCACGGCATCCAGGGGATAACGCCGATAATTGGCGTCCGTCCGCTGGGGGGCGGGCATGAGTTTCTCTTTCTCGTAGAAACGAATCGCCTGGCTGGCGACCCCGCTGCGTTCGGCAAGCTCGCCGATACTGAGTGTTTGCATGGCTTCACCTCACGACACTGTGAATCGGAGCTTCCGACAGGCCGTCTGGGACAGGCGGCCTGATTCACGAGCCGTGGCTCCGTTAGTCCGGTTGACGCACGACTCGCAGGTAGGACGTCTTGGCGTTCCAACCCTCGGGGAAACGTTCTTTAGCGTCGTCATCCGAGAGCGACGGCAAGATGATGACATCGTCACCGTTTTGCCAGTCGACGGGTGTGGCCACCTTGTGCTTGTCGGTTAGCTGGAGCGAGTCGATGACCCGCAGGATCTCGTCGACGTTACGCCCGGTGCTGGGCGGGTAGGTCAAGGTCAGGCGGATTTTCTTGTCGGAATCGATAATGAAGACGGTACGCACCGTCACCTTGGGGTCGGCTTTCGGATGGATCATTCCATACAACTGAGCCACCACCTGGTCCGCGTCCGCCAGCAGGGGGTAGTTCAGGGCCGCGCCCTGGGTCTGCTCGATATCCTCCGCCCAGTCGTGGTGAGAAGCGAGGGGGTCGACCGACACCCCCACCAGCTTGACACCACGCGCGGCGAACTCGTCCTTGCGCCTGGCAAATGCGCCCAGTTCCGTGGTGCAGACTGGCGTATAATCGGCGGGGTGCGAGAACAGCACGGCCCAGTCCTTGCCCAGCCACTGATGAAAGCCAAGCGTGCCTTCGGTGGATTCGACCGTGAAATCGGGAGCTATCTCCCCTAGCTGTAGGGTCATCTCGCTATCCTTATCTATGGCAAGTGTCGGATGATGCACTACGCACGATAACCTTGAAGTCAACTTTAAGGTCAAGGGCTTTCGAAGGAAGGTGGGTTATCTCTTTAGATTATATCGATAGTCATTTATTCGTGATTGACCTTGAGGTAGACACAACCTTTAGAATCATCCGCCGAACCAAATGCGAAGCAGGCGGCTGGCCCCAGGCTGCTTCGCGCCCAGCACCTTGCCCCCCAGGAAGCGTAACGCCTTGGAATCTCTCTCTTCTATCGGTCTGATCGGTGCCTTCGCCGGCGGGTTGGTCTCCTTCTTCTCGCCCTGCACCTTGCCGCTGTTGCCGGCCTACCTGTCGGTGGTCACGGGCGGGAGTGCCGGCAAGGCCGATAGACGCCTGGAGGCATTGATCCTCAGTGCCTTCTTCGTCTTCGGCTTCAGCATCGTGTTCATCCTGTTGGGACTCGGCGCCAGTGGTATCGGCCAGCTGATGCGGGGGTATCGCCAGGAATTCAACTGGGTCGCCGGCTCGGCGGTGATCGTGCTGGGCCTGTTCATGACCGGTGTGTTCCGGTTGCCGCTGTTCCAGCGCACCCTTCAGTTCACACCGAAGGTCCAGGGTGGCTCCCCGCTGTCGGCGACGGTGTTCGGGGTCTCCTTCGCCATCGGCTGGACGCCCTGTATCGGCCCCATCCTGGGCGCCATCCTGATGGCCACCTCCAGCGCCGCCAGTGCCCAGGCCGGCATGCTCTATCTCAGCGCCTACTCGGCGGGCCTGGCGCTGCCTTTTCTCGCCAGCACCCTGCTGATCAATCGATTCGCCCTGCATCGGCAAAGTCTGGGTAGGTGGAGCGCCTATGCTCGCCCAGTTGCCGGCACGATCGTGATCCTGATGGGCATCGCCATCGTCTCGGGCACCATGACGCGGCTTTCCAGCATCATGGTCGACTGGTTTCCCTCGCTGGCGACACTGGGGTAGTCGGGTCGGCGGCGGTGGCAAGGTGTAACCTGTTCATATCAGCGAGGAGAAAGGCCACCGACCACGCAACAGGAACCTTTTGTACAATGGAGGGTTCGTCATGGAAAAAGACCCCGTTTGTGGCATGAGCGTCGATCCCGCCTCGACGGAGAGCGTCGAGCATCGCGGTGAGCGTTACCATTTCTGTAGCAAGCAGTGCGCCGAGCACTTTCGCGGGGATCCGGGCGTCGTGCTTGCCGCCACCTCGGCGGCTGCGTCGAAGCCCAGTGGCAAGGCCAATTATTTCTGCCCCATGTGTTCTGGCGTGGAGAGCGACGAGCCGGGGGAGTGTCCCAAGTGCGGCATGGCGCTGGAACCCGTCAAGCCGCAACCACCGTCGAGGGTCCAGTATACCTGCCCCATGCATCCGGAGGTGCGGCAGGATGAGCCCGGCGACTGCCCCAAGTGTGGCATGGCACTCGAGCCCACCCGCGTTTCCGGAGAGGAACGCAGCGCCGAGTTCCTCGACATGTTCCGACGTTTCTGGGTGGGCGGCCTGCTGACGCTGCCGGTACTGTTCGTCGCCATGGGCAGTATGCTGCCCGGCATCGGCCCTGGGTTGGACGAGGTGCTGCCCGCCGGCGGCGGGCACTGGATCGAACTGATCTTTGCTACGCCCGTGGTGCTATGGGCCGGATGGCCATTCTTCCTGCGTGGCTGGAGGTCTCTCGTCTCCCGCAACCTCAACATGTTCACGCTGATCGCCCTCGGTGTGGGGGCGGCCTATGGCTACAGTGTCGTCGCCACGCTCGCCCCGGCGGTCTTCCCGGCCACTTTCCGTGACGCCGATGGCTCGGTCGGCGTGTATTTCGAGGCGGCGGCGGTGATCGTCGTGCTGATCCTGCTCGGTCAAGTGATCGAGGCCCGCGCCCGCGAGAAGACCGGCAGTGCGCTGCGCGCGATCCTCGATCTCGCGCCGCCGACCGCACGACGCATCGATGCCGAGGGCAATGACGAGGAGGTCTCGCTCGACGAGCTGTGTACCGGTGACCGTCTACGGGTACGCCCCGGTGACAAGGTGCCGGTCGATGGCGAGGTGCTCGAGGGCCACAGCACGCTGGACGAGTCGATGGTGACCGGGGAGTCCCTTCCCGTCGAGAAGCGCGAGGGCGACACGGTCATCGGCGGCACCGTGAATGGTCAGGGCAGCTTCGTCATGCGCGCCGACAAGGTCGGCGAGGACACGGTGCTTTCGAAGATCGCGGAGATGGTGGCCGAAGCGCAGCGTTCGCAGCCGCCCGTGCAGCGGCTTGCCGACGTGGTCGCCGGCTATTTCGTCCCCGCGGTGGTTACCGTGGCGATCCTGGCATTTATTGCCTGGGGGATCTGGGGGCCACCGCCGGCGATGGCCTACGCGGTGATCGCCGCGGTATCGGTGCTGATCATCGCGTGTCCCTGTGCGCTCGGCTTGGCGACGCCGATGTCGATCCAGGTTGGGGTCGGTCGCGGGGCCCGGGCGGGCGTGTTGATCAAGAATGCCGAGGCACTGGAACGTTTCGAGAAAGTCGACACCCTGGTCGTCGACAAGACCGGCACCCTCACCGAGGGTAAACCCCGGGTCGTATCCCTCGAGCCCGTTTCCGGCAGCGATGAAACGCAGTTGCTGCAACTTGCCGGCAGCCTCGAGCGAGGCAGCGAACATCCGTTGGCCGAGGCCATTGTCAGTGCTGCGCAAGAGCATCATGTCGAGCTGAGCGATGCCAGCGATTTCGAGGCGGTGACCGGCATGGGGGTCACCGGTCGGGTCGAAGGACGCGAGCTTGCGCTTGGCAATGCCCGGCTGCTCGAAACACGTGGTGTGGAGGCGCGGGAATGGACGCAGCGTGCCGAGACGCTGCAAGCCGAAGGGCAAACCGTGATGTTCCTGGTGGCCGATGATCAGGTCATGGGACTCATCGGTGTCGCGGACCCGATCAAGGAAACCACCGCACAGGCGATCCGGACGCTCAAAGAGGATGGCCTGCGCCTGGTTATGCTCACCGGCGACAACCGTACCACCGCCGAAGCCGTGGCGCGCCAACTTGGTATCGACGAAATTGAAGCGGACGTACTGCCGGAAGATAAGGGGCGTATCGTGCGCGAGCATCGCGAGGCCGGGCGCGTGGTCGCCATGGCCGGCGACGGCGTCAATGACGCCCCCGCCCTGGCCGAGGCTGACGTCGGTATCGCCATGGGCACGGGGACCGATGTCGCCATCCAGAGCGCGGGGGTGACCCTGGTGAGAGGGGATCTCTCCGGCATTGTTCGCTCCCGCCATCTCAGTCGCCGGGTGATGCGCAATATCCGCCAGAACCTGTTTTTCGCCTTCGTCTACAACAGCCTGGGGGTGCCTCTGGCCGCCGGGGTGCTGTTTCCGTTCACCGGCTGGCTGCTCAGTCCCATCTACGCCGCCGCCGCGATGAGCCTGAGCTCGGTCTCGGTCATCGCCAACGCACTGAGGCTACGCGCCGCCAAGCTATGAGCCGGGGCCGCCGACAACCATAGAAGAGGGGGAGCATCATGGCTTATGTCGACCTGCAGCGACGTAGCGTATTGCGCCGCATCGGCGGTGTGGCGGCGTTGTCGACCCTGGTGGGGGCCGGGGTATGGCTCGGGGGATATCGCCCCGCTCTGCGGGCGGCGTCCGCGTCGACGGCCATGGAGGGGCCCTTCGACGTCGACCTGCGTGTGCGAGCCCACCCGGACAAGGTGGCTATCCTGCCCGGTGCGCCCAGCGACGTCTGGCGCTACACGGCCGAGCGAATCGTCGGGCCTGAAGATACCCTGACGCCCGTGGGTGAGAGTTATACGGGGCCATTGATTCGCCTGCGTCGTGGTCAGCGCTTGCGGGTACGCATCGACAACGATCTCCCCGAAGACACCACCGTGCACTGGCATGGGCTGCACGTGCCGCCAGAAATGGACGGTCAGCCGCGCCTGCCGATCGCTCCGGCGACGAGCACGACGCTCGCCTTCGATGTCGTGGATCGCGCCGGTCTGTACTGGTACCACCCCCATCCTCACGGCCCCAACGGTGGCCGGGTCGGCTTTCAGAGTTACGCCGGCCTTGCCGGTCCACTGATCATCAACGACGACGCCGAGCGTGCCTTGGAGCTCCCCGACGGAGAGCGGGAACTGGTCCTCATCCTGCAGGATCGCACCTTTAGCAATGGCAATGAGCTTCAGTACATCGACGATGGTGGCATGGGGGCGATGATGACCCGCATGCAGGGCTTTCGCGGGGAGCGGGTACTGGTGAACGGCCACCCGGACGCGCGACGCGAGGTGTCCACGCAGCCATATCGATTGCGCCTGCTCAACGGCTCCAACTCGCGCATCTACAAGCTGGCCTGGAGCGATGGCCGGGCGGTGACCGTCATCGGCACCGACGGTGGCCTGCTCGCCAAGCCCGAGCGGCGCCGCTCGGTCACACTGGCGCCGGCCCAACGGATCGATCTGTGGGTCGATTTTGGCGACACCGAGCCGGGAGAGTCCGTACAGCTGGTGAGCGAGGAGTACCAACTCGGCATGATGGGCGAGCGAATGGGCGACATGATGGACCGGGGCATGATGGGCGATCGAATGGGCGGCATGATGGATCGAGGGATGATGGGTGATCGAATGGGCGAGATGATGGATCGAGGCATGATGCGCGACATGATGGGAAGCGAGCGGCTCTCGCTAGTTACCTTCGCCGTCGTCGCACGGGCGAACGATGCGGAAACCCTGCCGGAACGCTTGGCTCAAGACCTGCCGGCCTCCCCGGTTCAGGCCGATACGCCAGTACGCCGCTTCGAGCTGGGCATGCGCATGATGCAGGGGTTCACGATCAACGGCCGGCAGATGGAGGGCGCGACGGTGGCAGATGACGAGATCGTCCGGCTGGCGCAGACGGAGATCTGGGAGTTCGTCAACAACACCATGATGCCGCACCCCATGCACGTTCATGGACTGCAATTCCTGGTTCAGGAGCGGATATCGGCGGGCGGCAAGACGGACCTGCACGATGGGATCATCGACGCGGGATTGCATGACACGGTGCTGGTGTTCCCAGAGGAACGGGTGCGCATCGCTCTGACCTTCAAGGACTTCGAGGGGTTCTACATGTACCACTGCCACAACATGGAGCATGAGGATGCCGGTATGATGCGCTACTTCAAGGTGGTGGCATAACGAACCGGTCTGGTTTCGATCACACCGTATTTCGATCACCTGGCAACCACACGGGATGACGATACAGATGTCCTTCTACGAGAATCGTGTTCTGCCGCATTTCCTCCACCTGGCGTGTGGCAACACGGTGGTCGATCGTCAGCGGGCGGCCGTGGTGCCGCAAGCCCGGGGCCGTGTTCTGGAGGTGGGTATGGGGTCCGGGCTCAATATTCCCCACTACGATCCGGACCGGGTCGAGCTGGTCTGGGGGCTCGAGCCTTCCGAAGGCATGCGACGCAAGGCCCGCCACAACGTCATCGGCGCACCGTTCGAGGTGCGCTGGCTGGACCTGCCGGGCGAGGAGGTTCCTCTCGACGACAACAGTGTCGATACCGTGGTGCTCACCTACACCCTTTGCACGATTCCGGACTGGCACCGGGCGCTGGAGCAGATGCGTCGCGTGCTCAAGCCGGGTGGCCAACTGCTGTTCTGCGAACACGGCACGGCACCTGATGAGGCCGTGCGCCAGTGGCAGGATCGCGTCAACCCCCTGTGGCGCAAGGTGGCGGGGGGCTGCCATCTCAACCGTGCCATCCCCGAGCTCATCGAGCACGCTGGCTTCCGTATCCAGCGAATGGAGACGGGCTATCTACCGAAAGTTCCGCGGTTCGCTGGCTTCAATTTCTGGGGGGTATCCGGATTAAGTGGTTGATGATCCCCTTTGACCCACCAAAACCTTAATCCTCCCAGAAGGTTGATAGATCGACGCCGTAGTTCTTCTCGGCCTCGGGGAGACCCATGCTGTAGGTCATGGTGGCCTTGCCCAGGAACGGAGACTCCTTGGTCCGCGGCGCCTTCTTCTTGTGCTTGGCGGTGTAGAGCATCCGGGCCCGCATGACCTCGAATGAGTAACCCCGGCCATCGCGGTTCTTGTCCTTGGCCAGCCGGTTGATCGACTCCGTGAAGGCATTGGTGATCGGGATGTCGGTCTCGAAGTAGGTCAGCATCTCCTCACGCCAGCCACTGACAGCGCTGACGAGATCCTTCCATACCTCCTTCTGCCCCTGCGGGATGCCGTCAATCCAGGCAGCGAACGACTTCTCAGCATCCCGCCGGGTGGCACAGTCCCAGATGTGGTAGAACCGCTCCTTGTGCTCATAGGCTGCCAGGAGCTGGGGGAAGGCCCCTGTCCAGGTTTCCATGATGAGACGCTCGCGGTCTGAGACGTCGTGAGCCCGCTTCAGCAGGATCTTCCGGTCGCCCTTAAGGGTTCGTCGCTGGTTGGCCGTCAACTCCTTCCTGAGCCCCTTGCGGACCTTCTCCAGGGCTTCGTTGGCCATACGCACCACATGGAACTTATCGACCACAATGCGGGCCTGTGGCAGCACCGCCTGAACGGCACGGCGGTAGGGCTTCCACATGTCCATGCTGACGATCTCGACCTTGTCGCGCTCAGTCATGCTCATGAGCCGCTTCGTCACCGCGTCCTGCTGACGACCGGGCAGCAGGTCTAACAGAGTACGCTCCTCCAAGTTGGTCAGGATGCAGCGGTAGCGGCGATTCAGGTACAGCTCGTCGATGCCCAGGCAACGAGGAGTCTCGAAGCGGTGCCAAATCGCCAGGAACTCAGCCTTTTTCTTGAAGATTTCGCGTATGGTCTTCTCATCGAGGCCCGTGGTATCGGCTACATAGGCGTAGGGGTGGTTGAAGGCCTCCTTTTCAACATGGCTGTAAAGCCTCCGCGTCATGCGATGAGTGTCCACCATCTCGGGGAGCGTCGGACGGAATGTCTTTCCGCAGGCTCGACATGTGTACCGGCGACGGACCACCCAGAGGGTGACCCGCTTGCCGTGGATGGGTAGGTCACGATAGGCCACATCGCGCTTGCCGAACCTGACAAACTCATTCTCAACGCCGCATTCCTCGCAAGCTAGAGGCTCAGGAGCTTCGATCTGGTAGTGGAGATCATGCTCTTCCACCTTGGTGCCCAGGACGTGGTATTCCGGCAGGTGGAGAATGTTGTCAGAAAAGTGCGTCATATCTTGGGCGTTTTCGTGGCAAGTATGTTTATCGGGATAGTGCCTGTTTGGCATTGAGGACGATGCCAGCTACATGGTGACGAGAATGCCGCCACTGACCTTGAGGCCGTGGATGATCCCCTGGTTGAGGGGACCGTTGAGCACGGCGGCGCCCAGCGCGAACAGCGACGGTAGAGCCTGCGTCGTGTGCTTCCCTTGTACTAATCACGGAGGGCAGGCCCCCTTGCGCTCCATCGAATGCAGCATGGGGTAGAGGGTCCTGGGGCTCAGTCGATAGCCGTGGGGCAAGGTCAGCGTCGGGTAGCCCCACATCATTCCCCAGACGCCTCCTGTGGCAGCGCAAGAGCCATCAGGGCGCTGGCCGCCACCAGAGCGGCCGAGATCCACAGACAGGCGGCCAGGCCATACACCTGGTACACCCAACCGGAGAGTAGTGTGCCGGCGAGGCGGCCCATGGCGTTGGCCATGTAATAGAAGCCCACGTCCATGGAGACGCCATCGGCGCGGGCATAGTGCACGATCAGGTAGCTGTGCCAGCTGGAGTTGACGGCGAAGAGCACGCCGAAGGCCAAAAGCCCCGTCACCAACCAGCCCACTTCGGCCAGGGGCAGCAGGGCCAGCAGCGCTGGCAAGCCGGCCAGGGCCAACGCCCAGAACACGGTGACGGCCCGCGCCCCGCCCTTGACCAGGCCGGTGAGGCGCGGCGCCTGGGTCTGCACCCCACCATAGCCGATCACCCAGATAGCCAGCAGGCCGCCCACCGTCCAATGGCTCCAGCCGTGCTGGTCGTAGAGGAACACCGGCAACGCCACCACGAACCACACGTCCCGGGAGGCGAACAGGCATAGCCGCGCCGCCGAGAGCACGTTGATGGCCCGGGACTTGGAGAACACCTCGGTGAACTTGGGCTTGCGCTTCTGGCGACCCAGGTCAGCCTTGAGCCTTATCAGCGACAGCGTCAACACCGCGACGAGCATCAATGCCATGGCGATGACCGCACCGCGGAAGCCGATCAGAGTCAGCAGCAGGCCGCCGAGGAAGAAACCGGCCCCCTTCAGCGCGTTCTTGGAACCGGTGAGGATCGCTACCCAGCGGTAGAGGGCACTGCCGGCACTAGGGCTGTCCTTGGGCACCAGCACCTTGACCGCGCTCTTGGCGCTCATCTTGTTGAGGTCCTTGGCGATGCCCGAGAGCGCTTGGGCGGCCATCACCCAGGGCACGGTTAGCGCCGCGGCGGGCACCATCAGCATGACCAGCGCGACGATCTGCAGGCCGAGGCCCACGTTCATGGTGCGGTTGAGGCCCAGGCGTGCCCCCAGCCAGCCCCCCACCAGGTTGGTGACTACGCCGAAGGCCTCGTAGAAGAGGAACAGCAGCGCCACCTCCAGCGGTGAGTAGCCCAACTGATGGAAGTAGAGCACCACCAACATGCGCAGGGCACCGTCGGTGAGGGTGAAGGCCCAGTAGTTGCCGGTGATCAGCAGGTACTGGCGCACCTCGAAGGGCAGCCCCTTCAAGCGGATCCCGAGCTTCCCTGCCTCAGACATGGCCCACCTGCTCACTCCCCACCTTCATCGCCAGCTCGGCGGTCCGGTTGGCGTAGCCCCACTCGTTGTCATACCAGGCGTAGAGCTTGAGCTGGGTGCCGTTGACCACCATGGTCGAAAGCGCGTCGATGATCGAGCTGCGCGGATCGGTACGGTAGTCGATGGAGACCAGCGGGCGCTCCTCGTAGCCCAGGATGCCGGCTAGCGGGCCCTCGGCGGCGGCCTTCAGAGCAGCATTGACCTCGTCCACCGTCACCTCGCGTTCGAGTTCGAAGACCATGTCGGTGAGCGAGGCGTTGGCCAGGGGCACCCGCACGGCGTGGCCGTTCAGCTTGCCCTCGAGCTCGGGAAAGATGGCGGTGATCGCCTTGGCCGAGCCGGTGGTGGTGGGAATCAGGCTCATGCCGCAGGCACGGGCTCGGCGCAAGTCCTTGTGGGGGGCGTCGAGGATGGTCTGGGTATTGGTGATATCGTGGACGGTGGTCATGGAGCCGTGGCGGATGCCATAGGTCTCGTGGATAACCTTGACCACCGGCGCCAGGCAGTTGGTGGTGCAGCTCGCCGCGGTGACGATGCGGTGTGTCTCAGGATCGTAGCGGTCGTCATTGACCCCCATCACCACGTTCAGCACGCCCTCTTCCTTCACCGGCGCGCTTACCACCACCCGACCGACGCCCTGGTCCAGGTAGGCCTGCAGTTTCTCGCGGGTCTTGATCTTGCCCGAACACTCGATGACAACGTCGCAGCCCGACCAGTCGCTGTCGGCCGTGGCGACCTTGGAGGTAAAAGCTAGGCGCCGACCGTCGATGAGGATGTCCGCCTCGGTGGCGTCGATTCCCTTTCCCGGTGCCCAGTGGCCATGCACCGAGTCGAACTCCAGCAGGTGGGCGAAGGTGGCAGCGTCACCGCCCGGATCGTTGATCAAGCCGATCTCGACCTCGCCCGATTCGACGGAGCGCCAGAGGCTGCGCAGCGTCAATCTGCCAATGCGTCCGAAGCCATTGATACCAATACGCAGAGTCATAGTTACCTCGCTTTGAATTTAGTCGTGGGTCTCGATGGATCGAGGTTCAGCGCTCGATGTCGTCGCGCTCCTGGATCTCCAGCCAGAGCAATAGCCGATGACGGATTTCGGCCAGCGCCTGCTCGTAGGCATCCCACCGCTCGATAAGGCGAGGATCGCGGATATCCCAGTAGAGATACTCATCACTGCTGCCCTGCCAGTCACGGCATGCCTGCTGGGCCTTGTCACAAAGCACGATCACCGAATCGAAATGCTCACCGGCGAAATCGCCCAGGGACTTGCTGGCGAGCCCCTGAGTGTCGATACCTAGCTTGCTCAAGGTAGCCAAGGTGATCTCATGGGGGCGATCCGGCTCGGAACCAGCGCTGAACGCCTCAAAGCGGTCTCCCGCCAGGTGACGTAACAGGGCTTCGCCCATCAGGGACCTGGCCGAGTTGGCATTGCACAGGAACAGAACACGTCGCAGTCTCATCAGTTGACCCTCATTGATGCGGGCTTGCATATGTGCGGATAGAAAGATGTTGCGTGCTGCTAGGACGTTCTACGCTTCTACCTTGAGTGAACGACTTGACACGCCCCCAATAATTCCATAATTTTGGAAATATGGAAACATCAAACGTAATCGAGAGCTTTTCCGCTCTTGCCCAGGAGACACGCCTGGCGGTCTTTCGCCTGCTGGTACGCCAGGAACCGGATGGGCTCGCCGCCGGCGAGCTCGCACGGCAGCTATCGGTGCCCCATGCCACGATGTCGGCGCACCTGTCTGTGCTGTCGCGGGCAGGTCTGGTGGTATCCCGTCGTCAGGGGCGCTCGATCATCTATCGGGCGAATCTAAACCACATGCAGGAAGCCATCCGCTTCCTGGTGCGCGACTGCTGCGCGGGGCATCCGGAGGTGTGTGGCCCCTTAGCGGAGTCCCTGATCGGTTACACTCCGAATCAAGATAAGGAATGAAACAGTATGCTTCCCCAGATCTATCACAACCCGAACTGCGGCACATCACGCAATACCTTGGCGATGATGAGGGCCTCTGGTGAACCTCCCGAGATCATCGAATATCTCAATACGCCCCCAAGCCGGGAACGCATCGTGGAGCTGCTGGCGAAGATGGGTATCTGCCCTCGGGATCTACTGCGGCGCAAGGGAACCCCCTACGAGGCATTGGGGCTGGACGACCCGGCGTTGACGGATGATCAGCTGATCGATGCCATGCTGGCGGAACCGATTCTGATCAATCGACCGATCGTGGTGACACTGAAGGGTGCCAGGCTATGCCGACCATCGGAGACGGTGCTGGATCTCCTTGACCACCCAGTAGCGCACTTCATCAAGGAAGATGGTGAAGTCATCCATTACCCAGGAATCGCGCCATGAAAGACATCAAGATGCCGGCAGACCTCCCCAATATTGATCCTTCCCAGTTGCGTTCCATCGACACGACACTGTTGGCAGGCCCCGAGGCCCCCCAGCATGCGCCACGTATTTTGGTGCTCTACGGATCCCTGCGAGAACGATCCTACTCACGTTTCGTTGCCGAGGAAGCCGGGCGACTGCTGCGTTGGTTCGGATGCGAGGTGCGGACTTACAACCCTAGCGGCCTGCCCTTGCCGGATGATGCGGGGGCTGACCACCCCAAGGTTCAGGAGTTACGCGAGTTGGCCGAGTGGTCGGAAGGCATGCTGTGGGTCAGTCCCGAACGCCATGGTGCCATGACGGCCATCATGAAGGCCCAGATCGACTGGATTCCGTTGTCACTAGGCGGCATTCGTCCCACTCAGGGGAAGACCCTGGCCGTGATACAGGTATCAGGCGGGAGCCAGAGCTTTAACGCGGTTAACCAAATGCGCATCCTCGGTCGTTGGATGCGCATGGTGACGATCCCCAATCAGTCTTCGGTACCGAAAGCTTTCAATGAATTCGACGAAGATGGCCGCATGAAGCCCTCTCCTCTGTACCTCCGCATAGTGGATGTTTGCGAGGAACTGACCAAGTTCACCCTGATGATCCGAGGACGAAGCGACTACTTGACAGACCGCTACTCTGAGCGAGTGGAAAGCGCGGAAGACGTTTCTCGGCGCGTGAATCAATGTGCCATCTGATAGGAGTCACACCATGACCGCACTCCAAGAATCCCAAGCCCCAAGCGCCACCGAGGGCATGGGTCGTTTCGAGCGTTATCTTTCGGTATGGGTGGCGATGGCCATCGTCGCCGGCGTACTGCTGGGCCAGTTCGCCCCGGCGGTGCCCGAAACCCTCTCGCGCTTCGAAGTCGCCCAGGTGTCGATCCCAGTAGCCATCCTCATCTGGGCGATGATCTTCCCGATGATGGCGCAGATCGACTTTACCGCTGTGCTCGGTGTGCGCCGCCAGCCCAAGGGGCTTGTCATCACTACCACGGTGAACTGGCTGATCAAGCCCTTCACCATGTTCGCCATCGCCTGGTTTTTCCTGATGGTGCTGTTCAGGCCCTTCATTCCCGAAGAGCTGGCCAGCCAGTACCTTGCCGGTGCCATCCTGCTGGGGACCGCGCCATGTACCGCTATGGTCTTCGTGTGGAGTTACCTGACCCGCGGCGATGCTGCTTACACTCTTGTCCAGGTGGCGGTCAACGACCTGATCATGCTGTTCGCCTTCGCCCCCATCGTGATCCTGCTGCTCGGCGTGTCGAACATCCAGGTACCCTACGACACGGTGGCGCTGTCGGTGGTGCTCTACATCGTCATCCCGCTGGCCGCCGGTTACCTGACCCGGCGCACCCTGATCGCCCGTCGCGGCATCGAGTGGTACGACAACGTCTTCATGAAAAAGGTAGGACCGATCACGCCCATCGGCCTGATTATCACCCTGGTGCTGTTATTCGCCTTCCAGGGCGATGTCATACTCAACAACCCGCTGCACATCGTGCTGATCGCCATCCCGCTGATCATCCAGACCTTCCTGATCTTCTTCATCGCCTATGGCTGGGCCAAGGCGTGGAAAGTGCCCCACAACGTGGCGGCGCCCGGCGCGATGATCGGTGCCAGCAACTTCTTCGAGCTGGCGGTGGCCGCCGCCATCGCGTTGTTTGGGCTACAGTCCGGTGCGGCGCTGGCCACGGTGGTGGGCGTACTGGTGGAGGTCCCGCTGATGCTCGCCCTGGTGGGCATTGCCAACAAGACCCGCCACCACTTCCCCGGCGCCGAGACGCAGGTCCACGCCGAGGCCAGGGGCTGACCCATGGCCATCGAGGTCAGTGAACGCGCCCGGGAATGGTTGAAGAAGAAGGGCGGCGTAGCCACGGTGCGTCTCTCACCCCGGCACGGCTGCTGTGGTGGTGGAGCCGATATCGCCGTGGCGGAGACCAGAGCACCGGATATCCCAGAGCGCTATACCCGCCTCGAGCGCGATGGCCTTGTGCTCTATATCGATCCGAAGTTGCTCGACCAGGGCCTGAGGCTCGACGTCGAGGGCTTTCTGGGCTTGAGTCATCTCTTTGTGGAGGGTGCCTCTCCCACCCGTTCGAAGGAGTAACACCATTTTAAAGCACATCGTGGGAGCGTCGCGGCATCGTCACCCTGTGCATCGGCGGCGGGCAGGGCATCGCCCTGGCGCTGGAAAGCCTCTGATGACAGGACGCTGGCACGCCATGGCGTGCCAGCGGCGTTATCCTGCTCCCCGCACCAAGCGCCGCCCAAAGAGAATCGTATGACGGTCGATCCCGATCATCAGCCCTGCATCGAGTCTGCCTGGCAAAACCACCGGGACGAGCTCCGCGGTTTCCTGATCCGGCACAGCGGTGATCGCGATGCCGCCGATGACCTCCTGCAGACCGTCTATGCCAAGGCGCTGACCCACCGACGTCAGTTCTGCGAACTGGATTCTCCGCGTGCCTGGCTGTTTCGTGTGGCCCGCCATCAGTGGATCGATCAGCAGCGGCGTGCGAAACACTGGACGGACGAGGCCCCCCCCCGAGATCGCTACAGAATCGCCGACGGCCTCACCCATGGAGAGCCTCGTCGACTGCATCGAACGTGCGCTGCCCCATCTCGAGCCGCAGGACCGGGACATTCTGCGTCGCTGCGACCTGGAAGGACGCCGCCAGGCGGACTATGCCGACGACCATGGTCTGGGCCTGCCGGCCACCAAGGCGCGGCTGCGTCGGGCCCGGCAGCGACTGCGCAAGCGTCTCATTGCCCAGTGCGGCATCGTCTTCGACGAGCAGGGCGGCATCTGCTGCCATCGCGCCCATCAAGGATAAGCGAGATTTTTTGCATCGCGCCGGTATCCTTTTGCCTCCTGCTGCGTCTTCCTGGGTGACACCGAACTAAATCCACAGGGAGAGGATGAACATGCTGGAGGCTTTTACCCGGCTGGCCGACTGGCTGATCTATGGCGTCGCGGGCCTGGACTCCGAGAGCAAGCTCGGCGACTCGCTGCACTTCTTCGTTGAAGACACCACCAAGATCTTCGCGCTGCTGGTGGTGATGATCTACGTCATCGCCTTGATGCGCGCCTCGCTGAATCTGGAGCGGGTGCGCCACTACATCCAGCAGAAGCATCGTTTGTCAGGCTACGGCCTGGGCGCCGGCTTCGGTGCTATCACCCCCTTCTGCTCCTGCTCGAGCATCCCGCTGTTCCTGGGCTTCACCAGCGCCGGGATCCCGCTGGGCATCACCATGGCCTTCCTGTTCACCTCGCCGATCATCAACGAGGTGGCGGTGATCATGCTGTGGAGCCTGCTGGGCTGGGAGTTCACCCTGGTCTACATCGCCATCGGCATGGCGGTGGGCATCGGCGGCGGGATGCTCCTCGATGCCCTGAAGGGCGAGCGCTGGCTGAAGGACTTCGCGGCCAAGGCCTACCAACAGGCCGCTGCGACGCCTCATGGCGAAGAGCCCACTCCCGAGGCGCCCTCCCTCACACTGAAGGACCGCCATGAGTTTGCACGGGACGAACTCAAGGAGATTGTCGGGCGGATATGGAAGTGGGTGATCATCGGCGTCGGCCTGGGTGCCGGCCTGCATGGCTTCGTGCCGGACGGCTGGTTCGCCGACAACCTGGGCAGCGGCCAGTGGTGGAACGTGCCCGCCGCCGTGCTGGCGGGGCTTCCGCTCTACTCCAACGCCACCGGTGTCATCCCGGTGATGGAGAGCCTGATCCTCAAGGGGCTGCCGGTGGGCACCACCCTGGCCTTCTGCATGAGCACCGTGGCGGCCAGCTTCCCCGAGTTCATCATGCTCAAGCAGGTCATGCAGTGGCGACTGCTGGCCACCATCTTCGTCATCCTGCTGGTCAACTTCATGATCGTTGGCTGGCTGATCAACCTGCTGAGCCCCTGGCTGTTCAGCGGGCTTCTCTAAGCGCAAAGGAGCAAGACCATGAAGAAGATCGAAGTGCTGGGTACCGGCTGCAAGAAATGCGTCACCACCGCCGAGCAGATAGAGGCCGTGGCCGGCGAGCTGGGTATCGAGGTCGAGGTGGAGAAGGTCACCGACCCGGCTGCCATCATGGGCTATCAGGTCATGTCGACACCCGCCGTGGCCATCGACGGCAACCTCGTTCACAGTGGCAGCGTGCCGAATCGCGAAAAGATCGAGAGCCTGCTGAAGGGCTGACTCCCTCCCCGCGGTAGCGACCCGGCATCCGGGCGACACCGCGGGGCTTCATTGCTACCAATGCCTTCCGTACCCAACGCCTCGCTGAGCGACCCCTGATAGCGTCAGCCCTCGGGAAGCCGGAAGTTCTTGGCACAGGCTGACGGCCAGACGACAGGTCGCCACGCTGGGTGGCGTGCCGGCAATGCCGATGTTGACCATTTCATTCTTTAGCCCTTTGAGAGCCGCCGGGAAATGAAGCGACAGCTTCATTGAAAGTGCTGTGCTTTCGAGCATGGCAACCAGATAATCCGGAGAGAACAAAGTGGGATCACGTAATGGTACTAGGCCTGATACACCACTTAATCCGGATACCCTTTCTGGGGAGCCGCTGTTCCCCTGTGATCGAGCCCTCATGTAAGGACGCAATCAGCGGGCAGGTGATACTTCCCTCCTGTTCATGACACGCCTGTACAAGTTCGTCCAGTGTCCGCTCGATACGCTGGAGGCTGGCGACCTTCTCACGGACATCCCGCAGTTTATGCTCGGCGAGGGTGCTGGCCTCCTGGCAATGAGTGCCATCCTCCAATCGCAACAGCTCGGCAATCTCGTCCAGGCTGAAGCCCAGCCGCTGCCCGGTTTTGACGAAGGTCAGCCGCGCGACGTCGGCTGTGCCATAGCGGCGAATACTGCCGGCAGGACGTTCGGGCTCTGAGAGTAGCCCACGGCGCTGATAATACCGGATGGTCTCGACATTGACGCCAACCGCCTTGGCCAGGCCACCAATGGTCATAGTGCCCGCTACTCTATCCCCCTGTCTCTTCATGACGCTTGACTCCGTATCTGACTACGGATGTAACCTTATCCCAGTAAACAAGGTCATGAAAGGTGCAAGCGCAATGTCTACATCGAAAACGGGGAAAGGGCCTCTGGCTGCCGGTGGGCTTGCTGCCCTCCTTGCCTCGGTCTGCTGCCTCGGCCCGCTGGTGCTGATCATGCTGGGGATTTCCGGCGCCTGGATCGGCAACCTGACGGCCCTGGAACCCTACCGCCCACTCTTCGTCGGTATGGCGCTGGTGGCACTGTTCTTCGCCTGGCGCCGGATCTTCCGGCCAGTGGAAAAGTGCCAGCCAGGTGAGCTTTGTGCCGTGCCACGCGTCAGGACGGGCTACAAGGTCATGTTCTGGATTGTGTCGCTACTGGTACTGACTGCGCTGGTCTTTCCCTACACCTTGCCCTGGTTCTATTGAGAGGAGGTTCTCCATGAAAGCTCGTTTCGCCCTCATCGCGATACTCGCCCTGCTCAGCTCTCCCGCCATGGCGGCCCTGCAGACCGTGACGCTCTCAGTACCGGGCATGACCTGCGCCGCCTGTCCGATCACCGTCAAGGCTGCACTCAACAAGGTGGACGGCGTCTCGCAAATCGACGTGAGCTATCCGGATCGTGAGGCCGTGGTCACCTTCGATGATGCCAAGACCACGGTTGAGGCCCTGCTCCAGGCCACGGCCAATGTAGGTTATCCCTCGACGGTGAAGGAATAAGTGTGAAAGGTCCGAGGAAATTTTCAAACGTCGTGCTTGGCAGCATGCTGATGGGATTGTGTTGCGCCGTGCCAATAGTCCTGATTCTGTCCGGCACGGCGGGCCTGGCCGCGCTGACAGGCTATCTCGACTACGTGCTCTTCGCTGCCCTGGCCCTGGCCATCGTCATCGGCTTGCCTCTCTACGCGCGACACCACAAGCGGAAGCAGGATGCCGGCTTTACTCATAAAGACTCGGAGAAACGTGATGATTGAACTCAACGTGAGTGGCATGACCTGTGACCGCTGTGCGGATCATGTCAGGGAAGCCTTGGAGAAGCTGCCCGGCGTACAGTCGGTGGAGGTCTCCTATCCTCAGGGGACGGCATCGGTAGCCGTTGATCCGGGCACACCGGCCTCGGCGTTGACGTTCGCCGTGACCCGACTTGGCTATCAGGCCCGACTGGCCAACAGTGAAACACCCTCCCCGACAGGCGCATCGGTTTCCAAGGGCCGTGATGAAGACGCCCCGCACATCGCGGTGATCGGCAGTGGCGGCGCTGCCATGGCGGCGGCCCTGAAGGCCGCCGAACGCGGCGCCCGGATCACCCTGATCGAACGCGGCACTCTCGGCGGTACCTGTGTCAATACCGGCTGTGTGCCCTCGAAGATCATGATCCGCGCGGCGCATATTGCGCATCTGCGAAAGGAGAGCCCCTTCGATGCCGGCTTGAGCGCCCAGGCACCGGTGGTGGACCGGGCACAGCTGCTCAGGCAACAGCTGGGGCGTGTCGAGGAACTGCGTGATGCCAAGTACGCGGGGATTCTGCGCGACCACCCGGCCATCACGGTCCTGCATGGCGAGGCCCGGTTCGTCGATGCCCGCAGCCTGACGGTCGAGCTGAATGAGGGCGGCGCGCAGACCGTCCGCTTCGATCGCGCCTTCATCGGCACCGGCGCTCGTCCGACAGAACCGCCGGTGCCGGGGCTGGCCGAGACCCCCTATCTCACGTCCACCAGTGCGCTGGAACTGGACACCCTTCCCGAGCGGCTGATCGTGATCGGGGCCTCGGTGGTGGCCCTGGAACTGGCCCAGGCTTTCGCCCGTCTGGGCAGCCGGGTCACTGTGCTGGCCCGCAGCCGAGTGCTGTCCCAGGAAGACCCGGCGGTGGGTGAGGCCGTGGAAGCGGCGTTTCGCCGTGAGGGCATCGAGGTCCTCAAGCAGACACAGGCCAGCGAAGTGAGCCACGACGGCCAGCTGTTCACCCTGCAGACCCACGCCGGGACCCTGCAGGCGGAGCAATTGCTGGTGGCCAGTGGCCGCACACCCAACACCGAGGCCCTGAACCTGGCGAGCATCGGCGTGGAGACCGCGCGTGGCGCGATTCTGGTGGATGAGCATCTGCAGACCACCGTACCGGGCCTGTATGCCGCCGGTGACTGCACCGATCAGCCGGAGTATGTCTACGTCGCCGCCGCCGGGGGTAGCCGCGCCGCGATCAACATGACCGGCGGCGAGGCCACCCTGGACCTCAGTGCCATGCCGGCGGTGATCTTCACCGACCCCCAGGTGGCCACCGTCGGCCTGACGGAAGCCGAAGCACTGGAGCAGGGCTTCAGCGTAGAGTCCCGCGTGCTCGAGCTGGCGAACGTGCCACGTGCGCTGGTCAATTTCGACACCGGTGGGTTCATCAAGCTGGTGGCCGAACGCGACACGGGGCGGTTGCTGGGGGTACAGGCGGTGGCCGGCGAAGCCGGCGAGCTGATCCAGACGGCGGTTCTGGCGCTGCGCGCGCGCATGACGGTGCAGGCCATCGGCGACGAACTGTTCCCCTACCTCACCATGGTGGAAGGCATCAAGCTCTGTGCCCAGACTTTTACCAAAGACGTGACGCAGTTGTCATGCTGTGCCGGGTGAACGGGCTGAGATTGAGCGAACCGTACCGGGATTCCCGGAGACTCCAAACCTTGAGAGAATGGAACCATAAGCACATGAAAGCGATACTCCCCTGAAGTCCGTGAGCGCGCGGTCCGCATGGTCTTCGATCACGAGGCCGACTACCCCTGCCAGTGGGTGGCCATCGGTATTATCGCCCCCAAGATCGGCTGGACACCGGAAACGCTGCGTAGCTGGCCCGGCAGACCGAGTGTGATTCGGGTCGCCGTGAAGGCACCACGACGTCAGAGCGTGAGCGAATCGAGGCGCTGGAGCGTGAGAACCGAGAGTTGGGGCAAGCCAACGGGATACTTCGCGAGGCGTCTGCCTATTTTGCCTAGGTGGAGTTCGATCGCCGCGGCAAGAGATGCTCGACTTCATCGTTGGTCACCGGGCGTCGTACATGGTCGAGCCGATCTACCGGATGCTGCTGTTTACCCCATTGAGGTACTACGAGCATAAAGGCCGTGAGACGAGACTCAACCTGACCGTGCACCGCCCCGCGTCCAGCGGGACTGTTGGCTGCGATAAACTACACGGCTGCCTCCTCACTCGATAGCCTCTTGGTAATTCGTCTCCAGAACGCGCGCTTGGTATCCCGCAGATTGACGTCCGGACCGCCAGGCGAACGCATCGGTGCCCCCGTCTGTTCAGCGCCCCAGCCAGGTGATCGTCCCATGCAACACCTCCAATATCGAGATGTTGCAACGGCCGATTGAATATGCCGTCGACTGGTTCAACCACCGGCGGCTCCTGGAGCCGGGCAACATGCCACCGGCCGAGCGAGAAGATCTGTATTATGAGCAGCAGGGTCAGGCCAAGAAGGCGGCCTGACTGAAACCAACGGGTCTCCGAGAAAGCCAAGGCGGTTCACAGGGCTGCGCTGAGCAGCCCTGCTAACAGTGGCGCCGCTTGATTCGCCTTATCTCGACCTGATAATGTTCGCACCCTTTGGGGAGTAGCCTGCTTCTGAACCGCTCAGAAGCGTCCGTATCAACATACTCGGTAACTTGCCGTGGTACGGACACCTTTCGGTTGGCGAGACCATCGGTATACCCACGTCAAAGCCGGGCGTGTGGAGATGCCATGGACTCTATGCCCGGCTGGAAGTGTTTATGAATCCGTTCTCACTGGTAATGCTCGCTATTGCCATGTCTACAGATGCCTTTGCCGCCGCTGTCGGTAAAGGATCGAGCCTAGACAAGCCACACATTACCGAAGCTCTGCGCATGGGTATGATCTTCGGAATTGTCGAAGCAACTACGCCCGTCATCGGCTGGCTGGTCGGCCAGGCCGCTTCGCAATTTATCGAGAACTGGGACCATTGGATTGCCTTCACGCTGCTGCTAATCCTCGGTTTATACATGATGTACAACGGTTTCAAGGTGCCTGAGGAAGAGGCCGAGAAAACCAAACAGCATTCCCTGTTACTCCTGATGGTCACCGCCATTGCCACCAGCATCGATGCTCTAGCAGTGGGTGTGAGTTTGGCATTTATTGAGATCAACATTCTTGTCGCTTCGCTGGCCATTGGCTTGGCCACAATGACCATGGTGACTGTCGGCGTGCTGCTTGGAAGGGCTATCGGCACGCTCGTCGGGCGCTGGGCAGAGATTGTAGGCGGCACAGTGTTAGTCTTTGTGGGTGCGATCGTTCTCTATGAGCATTTAGCTTGATAAAACCAGTACATTCCCAGCGATCACCCTAACTACCTACGCCCGCAGAACGCTGAGAATCGACCGGAGCTTAGAATACGTTTTTTCCGAATTTTGGGGCTTCCCACGGTTTTCGCTGTCATGCTGGTTTGCTTGTCATGGTCCATCGGCTAAGCCATCGCCTCGGTCACTTGATTCTGCTGCTGTTCATGACCCGGTGAGCGAGGCCGGCGTCGGGGCGTCATAACAGGCGAGGTAGAAGGGCGATTGATGAGATTGGAAGCCACCTCAAAGAAACGGCACATCGGCTCGCGGCGGGGTGAGGCCCTTGCTCCTCTATTCCGTGGTGCTCTGTGGATATACCTTGTAAACCAAGCAGCTATCAACCAATTAATCCGGATACCCTTTTTTTTGCAATAAAAAATACATCAACCAGGTATTCCTTATACCCTTCAATTTCTGGGGAGTCGCTGCTCCCCGTTGATCGAGCCTCGTGTAATGAGGCGATCAGTGGACAGGTGGCCCCGAGGTCACACCTGCACGAGCAGTGCCGTGGCGTACATGATCCCGACCCCGGCCGTGACACCCAGCACTGAAATGCCGGAGACTGGCGACATCGCCTCAGCCACGGCGGTTCGCCGTAGATAATCTGCGACTTCGACGCAGACCTGTAGAATGGCGCCGGCTCCCAGCCCCAGGAACAGCGCCGACCAATGCGGTGCGAAGGCATAGGCCCCCAGCCAAGTGCCGAGTACCGCGGGCAAGCCGGCCAGGGCCACTAGTCCGACCCACATCCAGGCAGGTATGGACAGGCGCGTCAGGGGAGCAGCGATGGCGACGCCTTCGGTCAGGTTATGCAGCGTAAAACCGATCACCAGGAAGGTGCCCAGCGCCCCGGCACCAGCGGCGAAGGCGCCACCGATGGCGAGGCCCTCGCCCAGGTTGTGCAGCCCGATGCCCAGCGCGATATACCACGCCAGAATGCGACCCTCCGGAGGCAGGCCGTGGCGCCGCCCCACCCCCAGCAGCGCCAGGAAGGCGACCAGCGCCGTCAGCCAGACCAGGGCCGGCCCTTGGAACAGCGACGCCGCCTCGGCCGCGAGTTCGAGCCCGGCCTCGAGGGTGTCCACCAGCAGGAAGGCCAGCAGCCCCAAGGTCAGGGCCAAGGTGAACTGGAACCCCTTCGCGCCGGCATGCTGTAGCGCCGGCAACAGGCACATGCCCAGCGCCACCGGCAGGACCCCCACAAAGAGGCCGAGCACGCCATAGCCGGACAACTGCTCGATGCTCGGCTGTGGGGTTGGCTCCGCCACCTCGATGGTGTGCCCGAAGGTGACCCCTGTGCCGGTGACCAGGGTGACCTCGTGCAGTTCGTCCTCCACCCAGGGATAGGGGATCTGCAGCCATGCGGCCTGCCCCCTGGACAGCTCACCAGCTGGCTCCTGGTGGAAGCGCCAGTAGGCACCATCGACCTGCACCTGGGCGATGCGCATGGGTTCCGATCCCCCCGCGCGTACCTTCAGGGCGAGGCCGTCGTCGTCGATGATGGTGCGCTCGACGGTCAGTTCCTCGAGCGGCGGTGGCGATACGCCGAGCCATTCGAGTGGCTGCGTCATCTGGAACCACAGGAGCGCCAAGCCGAGCATCAGCGGGGGGAGCAGCAACGAGAACCACAGTCGCGGGTGCATCAGACCACCTCGAACAGACTCATCCAGCCGAGTTCCACGAATTCGCTCTGGTGGGCATGGAACATGTACTGCCCCGGCTCGTGGTCGGCGAAGGAGAACTCCAGGATGCCCCGCTGCGCCTGGCACTGCATCACCGTATCCACTGTCCTGAGGGTCGGGGTCAGGGTCGTGCCATGATCGTAGTAATCGAAGAAGTTGGCATGCAGGTGCAGGGAGTTCACTGGGTCGAATTCGGTGACGTTAATCAGGTATATCCGTACCGGGCGAGCCCGCTCGAGGCGAATCGGACGATTCACATAGGCATGCGCCACCGTGTTGACCGCGTAGATCTCGTTCTCCTCGTCGAAATTGGTGTCGAAGCCATTCATCACCATCACGAACTCCTGCCAGCGCGCGTTCTCCTCACTGCCGAGGAGGCGCGAGCGAGCTGCTTGCTCATTCTCGGGATGCCGCTGCGGATCCGGGTCGACGATAAAGGCACCGTACAGGCCCTTGTGGATATGGCGCTTCAGCGGCAATGAATGGCAGTGGTACAGGTGGCAGCCGAATGGCTCGGCATCGAACTCGTAGGTGAAGGCTTCCCCAGGTGCTACCTCGCCGGCGCCTGGCACGCCATCCATCCGCGCCGAGTGGATGCCATGGAAATGCAGGGTGTGGGCATGGCTGCCGGCGTTGACGAAGCGAATGCGTATCCGGTCGCCCTCGGTGGCCCTCAGCGACGGCCCCGGCACCCGACCATTGTAGGTCCAGGCCGGGAAGAAGAGCCCTGGTGCGATCTCGATCTCCTTGTCGATGGCGGTGATCGTGTACTCGCGCAGCCGTTGCCCGTTCGCCAGCCGGCTGACCCTGCCGGTATCCCAGTCGGTGAGCATGGCGGTCGGATCGAAGCCATTGCGTGCATGGTCGACCTCGCCTTGGGTGATCATGTTGCCCGTCATAGCCCCGTGGCTTCCGGCAGGGGAGGAAGAGGTCGTCACTGGTGCCGAAACGGTGGCTGCGCGGGCCGACGACAGGCCTATCGCTGACATCAGGCCCCAGCCCCCCGCCTTGAGGAAACCCCGGCGGTCGAAACGCCGTCCTGTCATCGCTTATCGCTCTAAGGTGAACAAGGATGCTTCTGATAAGCATTGTAGTTTATCGCGCTCGGATTAGCGCACTCGGCTCTTCAATCATCACTTCACTTTCGCTGAAGGCTCAGCACGGCTGCATGATCCGCGCAGCAGGTAAGAGCAGTAGCTGGAACAGCTGGTCCGGTTTTGCCCACGAGGCGTAGGCTCGCTGGGACGGCATCTCAGCCACTTCACCCGCACCAGCCGCAACCGATACAGGAACTTCTGGTGGGATCGCATGTTGCCCGGTCGCGGCCAGAACTGGGTTATATGAAAAGTAAAGCCGTAGCGAGAAACGCCTGGGGAGTACCTAAAGCACCTTGAAGATATCGGCTTCATTTTTCAAATAAAGCGCGGCATCATCGGCTAAATGCCCCGAGAGTACGCATCTTATCAGTCATGGTTTAAGGTTTTTTTTATAACCACTCATCCAGCACATAGTCGGGGTTGATCTTTACCAAAAGGGAGAGATCACAACGGCAACAGCATAGCAAAATCACGCCTACATTGGGCCCTGGGAAGGCCTCGATGTTGCTTGAACCATGGCTTTGCGGGAACGTGCCCTGTGGCGTGGGAGCTTGACAAGAAATCAGCCATTGGGGCACAAAAAATTGAACTGAAACACCGCCGGATGGTTGGCGGTACTCTTTTAATGAGTAGGCCACCTAGCTGCACATTAGAATGCACGAGATTCTGAAGAAGCGCCCCAGCGATCCTACTCGCCAGGGCGCCGCTGTGCTGATGTATTGAACGCTACTCAGTCGCGGTCAGTCACCATTGCCCACTCGCAGGGCCACGAAATAGGCACGGCCGTCGCGGTTGAGCAGAACCGGCACCGTTTGGTCGTCCGGCAGGTTGGTAAGCAACTCCGTCAGCTGTTCCGGGCTCTCTATCGGTTGCTGGCCCAGGCTGACCAGCACATCGCCGGGGCGAATGCCGGCGGCAGCGGCATGGCCGGTCGGATCGACCTTGGCGATGCGCACCCCGTGATCAATGCCAAGCCGGCGCTTCTCCATGCTACTCAGCGGCTGAACCACGATCCCGAGGCGCACCGGGTCGCCCTCGGCCTGATCGGCACCGGCATCCGGCCACTCGCCAACTTCCACCGTGATGGTCTCCTGCTGACCATCGCGCAGCACCCTGAGCTCGACCTCTTCCCCCGGACTCGTTTGACCGACCAGGCGCGGCAGCGTGGTGGAGTGGTCCACTTCCTGGCCGTTCACCTCAAGGATGACATCACCGGCCTTGAGGCCGCCTTCCGCCCCAGGGCTGCCGGGCTCAAGCTGGGCGATCAAGGCACCCTCGGCCTGTTCCATGCCGAAGGACTCCGCCAGGTCCTTGGACACCGGCTGGATGCTGACCCCCAGCCAGCCGCGGCTCACGTAACCCTCTTCGCGCAGCTGGTTGGCGACATCCAGTGCTACATCGATGGGGATGGCGAAGGAGAGGCCCATGTAGCCACCGCTGCGGGTCAAGATCTGGGAGTTGATGCCCACGACTTCACCATCCAGGTTGAAGAGCGGTCCTCCGGAGTTACCCGGATTGATCGCCACGTCGGTCTGGATGAAGGGGACATAGACGTCCTGTGGCAGGGTGCGGTTGATGGCGCTGATGATCCCGGATGTCACCGAGTGATCGAAGCCGAAGGGGGAGCCGATGGCGGCGACCCACTGGCCGACCTTGAGATCGGTGGACTCACCGAGCTCCAGGGTCGGCAGATTGTCCGCCTCGACTTTGAGGACCGCCACGTCGGTCTTTTCATCAGCACCGACCAGCTCAGCCTCGAGCTCACGCCGGCCATTCAGGCGCACCAGGATCTTATCGGCGTCCTTGACCACGTGGGCGTTGGTCATGATGTAGCCGTCTTCATCGAAGATAAAGCCCGATCCCAGTGACTGCCGTGGCTCCTCATTGCGATTGGGCGCACCGCCGGGTGGCATCGGGATGCGGTCGCCGAAGAACTCTCGAAAGATCTCCGGCACCTCCTGCCCCCCAAACTGCCGAGAGGATGTCATGGACCTCTCGATCTCCCGTGAGGTGGAGATGTTGACGACGGCTGGCGCGGCCTTGTCGACCAACTCTGTGAAGTCTGGCAGCCGTGGCTCGGCGAGGGCTGGCGTCGCCAGCATCAAGAGTAAGGCTAGGCTCATCAGCCAGGTGTGCGGGTGAGGCTTAGGTATCACAATGGGCTCCTTCCGGGGCATGGGAGATGGTAACCATGTCTGGTACAGCGCCCACTATGCAAAGTTCCATACGCTTAGCCTTGGCTCGGTCTTCATTAGAATTCGGGCTTGAAGCTTGAGTTGCTATAGGTTTTATACTGCCGGGTCATCAGGTGACACCACAAGGATGACGCATGGGACATCATCACGATCATCCCCACCTTGACCCCACCTCTGGTGACCGTCGGGTGAGCATCGCCATCTGGGCCAACGGGATATTGACCGTTGCTCAGATTGTTGGGGGCATCCTGGCCGGAAGTCTCGCGCTGATCGCGGATGCGCTGCATAATTTTTCCGACATGGCTGCCCTTGTCATTGCCTTTGCTGCCCGCAAGATCGCGAGGCGACCACCTGACTCTCAGATGACGTTTGGCTATGGACGAATCGAGATTGTCGCAGCGCTGATCAACTACACTACTCTCATTCTTGTTGGGTTTTATCTAATTTATGAAGGCGTGATGCGCATGATCGACCCGCCAGAGATTCAAGGCTGGATAGTCGTCATCATCGGGATTGTCGCTCTTCTTGTCGATGCGCTAACGGCCTTGCTCACCTGGTCGATGCAAAAACATAGTGTCAACATTCGGGCTCTCTTCCTGCACAACCTGTCTGATGCGTTTGCGTCCATCGCTGTGATCATTGGGGGCTCGCTGATTCTGCTATACGATATGCGCTGGGTAGACCCCGCGATCACGATCGGTATTGCACTCTATATTCTCTATCTTGCCTTTACGGAAATAGGTACCCCTATCCGGATACTGATGCTGGGCTCGCCTCCCGATGTCGATGGTCAATCAGTCATTGATCTCCTGCGCAGCGTCGAAGGGGTTGAGGATGTGCATCATGTTCACCTATGGCAAATGCAGGAGAATACCGCCGCACTTGATTGCCACGTGGTGACGACGGAAGCAGGCTGGCAGCAGCTCGAGGCGATCAAGGCGGATATCAAGGCGCAACTGAAAGCGCGCTTTGACATTGGCCACTCCAGCTTGGAATTCGAGCATATTGATCATGCGCATCAGGCAGCCAATCTTTATGGGCATGGATAACACGCCACTATTCGCCGACTTAGGCACCCAACAGCGGTTGAGATCCACTCAGCAGTCCTCTGGTCTTGCTTTCCGTTTAACCACTTGAATTGGAGAAGTCAATGTACAAAAAAGCGACGTTTATCCTGGTTGGCGCGTTGATGCTGACCGCCCTCATCGTGATCGTAGCGAGACCCTCGTTGTTGGGCATGGGCGCCGAGGCGGCCAGCCAGGATGGCGCTCAGGCCGAAAACTCTCTGGTGCGCTCACACTCGCCTGTTCTGGGGCCGGAAGAAGCGCCGGTGACCATCGTGGAGTTCTTCGACCCGGCCTGTGAGGCCTGCCGTGCCTTCTATCCGCTGACCAAGCGCATCCAGGAAGAGTATCCCGACCAGGTGCGGTTGGTGGTGCGCTACACGCCCTTCCACGGAGACGTGTCCGATACCGCCATTCGCGTGCTGGAAGTCGCCAGGCGCCAGGACGTCTTCCAGCCGGTGCTGGAGGCGTTGCTGGCCCGGCAGAGCCAGTGGGCGGCTCATGGCAGCTTCGATGAGGCCGCTATTCTGGATATCGCCAGCGAGGCCGGTCTGGACAGGGCTGCAGCAGAGGAACAACTTGACTCCCCCGAGGTACAAGCGGTCATTGACCAGGACAAGGAAGACGTCAAGGCCAACCAGATCCGCCAGACGCCGACCTTTTTCGTCAATGGTGAGCTGTTGGACCCCTTCGGCATGCAGGAACTGGTCGACGCCGTCAATCGTGAGGTGACCGAGGTCGCTGGCGAGGACGATGCGTCATGACACGGCGCTGGTTGCTGCTAGGATTGGTGGGTCTGGGCCCTCTGCTGGCCGAGGCCCATTGGCAAGAGAACACCTTGCTATCCCCGAGCGAACCGGCATCGACCAGGGCACAGGCTCTCACACAGAGGGGCTCAGCGCCCTTGGCCGTTCAGCCACCCGAGAGCGTCGCCCAGGAGCTAACCGTGGCGCCTGGGGATACCCTGAACGCACTGCTGCAGCAGCTTGGCGTGAATGCCGAGACGCGCACCCAAGCGTCGACATCGCTGGCGGAGAGGTTCGACCCAAGACGCTTGCGGCCTGGAGACCGTCTCACTGTCACCTCTCTGACGACCGGACAGCCGGTGTCGGTGGCCATCGAGCGTGACTCGGGTATTCAATACGTCGTTACGCTGGGGGAGCGGCCGTCGACGCGGATTGTCCCGCCTCGTCTCGACACCCTGACTCTGGGCCGTGAAGTGGACATCGAAACGTCACTTTATGCCGCCTTGGCGGCAGAGGGGATACCCACGCGTTTCGCCATGGACCTCGAGGTGCTGCTAGGCGGACTCATGGACACAGCCCGAGATATCTCGGGCGCGGAGCGCCTGCAGTTACTGTGGGAAGAGGATCGCCGAGAGGATGGCACGCGAGTCGGGCCTCCCCGTCTGACCTATATGGGATTGGCTGACCCGTCGGCACGACTGGAGATGGTATGGCCGACGGACCAGAGAGCCACCGTGATGCTTTTCAAGGACGGTAGCCTTGTGGAGACGAAGCGGTTCCCGGTGCTCGGCGCACGCCTGACGTCCGCCTTCGGCAATCGACGCCATCCCGTTTACGGTGGGGTACGTCGTCATGACGGCGTCGACCTTGCCGCCCCTCGCGGCACCCCAGTCATGGCGACGGCGCCGGGGCGGGTCTCCTTCGTCGGTCGCCGGGGAGGTTATGGTCGTGTCGTGGAGGTAGAGCACGAGATGGGCACTCTCAGTCGCTATACGCATCTCAGTCGCTTCGCCTCCGGCCTGTCGGTCGGGGACGCCATCAATGCCGGCGACACGCTGGGTGAAGTCGGGGCCTCCGGACTCACCACGGGGCCTAACCTGCACTACGAAGTGAGAGTGGGTGACCGTCCTGTCGATCCCCTGGAGGAGGGGCAGCGCATCATTCTGGGGGAGTCACCGACACCCCAGGATTATCGAAGCGTGCTCTTCGAGGCTCGTGGGCGTCTGCAAAAAGCCATCGGTACGTCCGGTCTGGTCGCCTTGGATAATCGATAGGCCGCCAGGCTGACTTGTTGTATGACACGCATCGGTGGCCATGTGATGGCTATCGTCGTGTGTCTCAACATTCCCTGCAGTACCAATCCTCCAAAGTGGAAGGGTCTATGGAAGGTGTCTCTCCAGTCACGCTGGGGTTTTTGGGTAGTCTTGCCGCTGGTTCGATGACCGCGATCGGAGCGCTACCTATCCTGATCAGCAAGGCGCCCGATCGTGCCGTTCGCGACCTGGCACTCGGGTTCGCCGCCGGTGTCATGCTGGCAGCGTCCTTCTTTTCACTGATCATTCCCTCCCTGGAAGCTTCTGGACTGCGCTATGGCGGTAGCGTCTTGCCTGCCGCCATTGCCTGCGCGTCGATACTGATGGGGATTGGGCTGGTCGCCCTGCTGAATGAGCGACTCCCCCACGAGCATTTCGAGCAGGGACGTGAAGGGCCACAGGCGGCATCGCTGCGCCGAATCTGGTTGTTCATCATTGCCATCACGATCCACAACCTGCCAGAGGGTCTGGCGGTTGGCGTGGCCTTTGGCGCTGGGGGGCGTGAGGGTGGCCTTCCTCTCGCCATTGGTATCGGCCTGCAGAATGCACCGGAAGGCCTGGCGGTGGCGGTGGCACTGCTCGGTGAGGGCTATTCCCGCTGGCGGTCCTGGACCATTGCCTCTCTCACCGGACTGGTCGAGCCGTTAGGTGGCCTGCTGGGTGCGGGAGTCGTCAGCATGTCACAAGTGCTGCTCCCCTGGGGGCTGGCCTTCGCCGCCGGCGCCATGCTCTATGTCATCAGCCATGAGATCATTCCCGAGACCCACCGAAGCGGCCACCAGAACAAGGCAACGCTGGGGCTCTCGGTGGGATTGGTGCTCATGCTGTTTCTGGATGTCTCGCTGGGCTAGCATACCGATCCGTCCAGATGCCTATCCCAGGTCGTGAGCGCCTCCGTGGGCCTGGTCGCTGATACAAAGCTGATGATCGCTCAACACTTCGATGATCCGGCAGCTTTCGACCTTCCCCCCGGCACACTGGCTGACCATCCGTTTGAGCTCGTTACGCAGTGCGGAGAGCCGCTGCAACCGCGACTCGACCTCCTCCAGGTGGTGCTTGGCAATGGCGTCGACCTCCTGACACGGCATGTCGGGCTGGTCTGACATGGCCAGCAGTTCACGCACCGCTTCCACCGAGAAGCCGAAGTCCCGGGCATGGCGGATGAAGGTCAACCGCCTGACCGCTTCCTCTCCGTAGCGGCGTTGACCGCCCTCGGTACGTGTCGCGTCGCTCACCAGCCCGATGCTCTCGTAGTAGCGAACCGTTTCGGGCTTGCAGCCGGCACGCCGGGCCAGTTCGCCAATGCCGATTGCATCGCTCGTCTTCGCCATCCTGAAGCCCTCCTGAATGGCTTGAATCTATAGTTGCTACAAGGTTTATCCTTCAGAAGATAACCCATCGCCAGGAGTGTCACCATGGAAAATTCGACATCCACGGCAACGTCAGTGGGCTTCACGCTACGAGTCGAAGGCATGGACTGTGGTGGCTGCGAGCGCAAGGTCGAAGCCGCGCTGGGCCGCCTGGAGGGCATCGAGGCGGTATCGGCCAGTTCGGTGACCGGGTCGGTCACCGTACACCCCCAACCACACTCGGCCCCGTCTCACCAGACGATCGAACGGATCCTTAACGAGCTTGGCTACCGGCTTGCCGCCGATACCGAGAAGGATGGGTCAGATACCCCCCCAGCGCCCTGGTGGCAGACCGCGAAAGGACGCCTGGTGCTCGTCACGGGGGGCCTGCTGGCTCTGGCCTTGGTCCTTCGCATGACCTGGCCGGTACTGGGAGGCTGGCCCTTCGTCGCCGCCACCCTGGTGGGACTGGTGCCCATCGCACAGGGCGCCTGGGGCGCACTGAAGATGCGCAACCCCTTCACCATCGAGATGCTGATGAGCATCGCCGCCCTGGGCGCCCTGGCTATCGACGCCGCCGCCGAAGCGGCGGTGGTGGTCTTCCTGTTCGCCGTGGGCGAACTGCTGGAGGGCGTGGCCGCCTCACGGGCGCGACGCAGCATCTCGGCCCTGGCGGACCTGACGCCGTCCACGGCGAGGCTGATGGAGGATGGGGATACTCGTGAGGTCTCGGCCGCCTCGCTCACGCCTGGGCAGCGAGTCCTGGTGCGACCGGGCGACCGCGTGCCCTGCGATGGGCGTATTCTGACCGGCGAATCCGACCTGGATGAGTCACCGATCAACGGGGAGTCGGTGCCCCGCTCGCGTGCCCCGGGGGACGACGTCTTTGCCGGCACGGTCAACCTCGATGCCGCCCTGGAGGTGGAGGTAACCCGCGGCGCCGAGGACAACACCATCGCCCGTGTGATCCGCCTGGTGGAAGAGGCCCAGGCCGCCAAGGCGCCAGTGGCGCGCTTCATCGATCGCTTCGCGTTCTACTACATGCCGGCGGTGGTGGGGCTCGCCCTGCTGATGGCGGTGGTGCCGCCGCTGGTCTCGACCATGGCCTGGTCGGAATCGGTCTATCGCGCCCTGGCCTTGCTGTTGATCGCCTGCCCCTGTGCCCTGGTGATCTCGACCCCCGCGGCGATCGCTGCCGGCCTCTCGGCGGGCGCCCGGCGGGGCCTGCTGATCAAGGGCGGCGCGGTACTCGAACAGCTGGGCAAGCTGCGCACGGTGGCGTTGGACAAGACCGGCACCCTCACCGCCGGCACTCCCCGTGTCACCGACGTGGATGACTGGGCCACCGGCCAGGGCGAAAACGAGATCCTGAGGCTGGCAGCCGCGATGGAACGTGATTCTAGCCATCCCATCGCCACGGCCATCCTCGCCCATGCGCAGCAACAGGGCCTGTCGCTTCCCCTGGCCAGCGAGAGCCGCGCCCTGTCGGGCTTGGGCGTCGCCGGTCGGGTCGAGGGGCGCGAGCTGGGCCTGGTCACGCCTCGCCACCTGGCCGAGCGAGTCACGCTGGATCATGACCTGAACGTCCGGATCGCCGAGCTGGAGGGTGCCGGCAAGAGTCTCGCCCTGCTGGTCGAGAGCGAGCGTCCCCTGGGACTGATCGCCGTTCGCGATGAGCCGCGTGAGGACGCCCGGGAGGGGCTCGCCGCCCTGTCACGTCTCGGCGTCGAGGCCGTCATGCTCAGTGGTGACAATGCGCGTACCGCCGCTGCCATCGGTGGCTCGCTGGGCATCGAGGCCCATGGCGAGCTGATGCCCGAGGACAAGGCCCGGCGCGTGCAGCAATGGCAGGCCACCGGACGCGGGCCGGTCGGCAAGGTGGGCGACGGGATCAACGATGCCCCGGCACTGGCGGCGGCCGATGTCGGCATCGCCATGGGCGGCGGCACCGACGTGGCACTGGAAACGGCGGATGCGGCCCTGCTCAAGAACCGCGTCACCGGCATCGCCGAGCTGATCGACCTGTCTAGGGCCACGCTGCGCAACGTCAAGACCAACGTCGCCCTGGCGCTGGGCCTGAAGGCTATCTTCCTGGTGACCACGGCGCTGGGCATCACCGGCATGTGGATCGCGGTGATGGCGGATACCGGTGCCACCGTGCTGGTGACCCTGAACGCCATGCGGCTGCTGGGCTATCGCTTCTCACCAGGGACCGCCATGAGCGGCTCGGCAAGCCCGCGCTACCAGGCAGCCACGTCATGAGAACGAAACGGATAGCGATGGCGCCGCAGAGCCGCTACTGGTTGGCACTGGCCGTTATGGTCGGCCTGGCCGACCAGGTCATCAAGGGACTGGTGCAGGCGCTGATGCCGTATGGCCAGACCATCCCGCTGACCCCATTCTTCAACTGGGGTCACTGGTGGAACACGGGGGCGGCCTTCAGCTTCCTCGCCGATTCAGGTGGCTGGCAGCGCTACCTCTTCCTCTGCCTGACAGGAATAGCGGCTATCGTGCTGACGTTCCTGTTGTGCAGGCCCAGGCCCCGCCTGGAGGCGCTGGGGTACAGCTTGATGCTGGGTGGCGCGCTGGGTAATGGCATCGACCGCCTGGCGCGAGGGTATGTGGTCGACTACCTGGACATCTACTGGCGAGAGTGGCACTGGCCCGCCTTCAACCTGGCGGATATCGCCCTGTTCCTGGGTGTCATTACCTTTGCGATGGCGGCCTTGCATGAACGTCCCTCCCCCAGGTTGTCCGAGTGACGGCATGGATGCACAGAACCCGCCAGTCCGGGACATGACGCTTTTCGGACGGCTCTCTCCGGTCCTCGGCTGTTTGTTGGCCCTGACCGCCGGAGGGTTGACCACCCTTAGCGCCGCGCCCTTCACGCTGTGGTGGCTGGGCCCGATAGCGGTGGCTCTGGTCTATGTCGGCCTCCATGCCCTGACATCTGCTCAGGCCGCCCTCCGCGGCTGGTGCTATGGCGTGGGCCTGTTCGGCTCGGGGACCTCCTGGGTCTTTGTCGCAATCCACGACTATGGTGATACCGGGGTCCCCCTGGCGCTCTTCCTCACTGGTCTGTTCGTGGCCGGCCTGGCGCTGTTCTATGCCGTGCCCTTCTGGCTCTATCGCCGCGTCGCGGGCCCACGCCTGGCCTTCCTCAGCTTCGCCGGCGCCTGGGTACTCAGCGAGTGGCTGCGCACCTGGCTGTTTACCGGGTTTCCCTGGCTGCTGCTGGGCACCTCTCAGGTGGACTCGCCGCTGGCGGCCTGGGCCCCGGTAGGCGGCGTCTATCTCCTGTCGCTGATCACCGCCCTGACCGGCACCCTGGGCGTGGAGCTCCTGCGCCGCCGCTGGTGGGCCGCGGCGCCCATCGCCGCTCTCTGGCTGACTCCCCTGGCCCTGCCGGCCCAGTGGACCTTCCCGGCCGGCGAGCCGCTGGGAGTCGCCCTGCTGCAGGGCAACCTGGACCAGTCGATCAAGTGGACGCCCGAGGGCCAGCGTGAGGCGGCCAGTATCTACACGGTGTTGACCCTTGCCCAGTCCAACGACCTCGACCTGATTGTCTGGCCCGAGGCGGCCTTGCCGATGTTCGAGGAGAACGCGCGGCCCATACTGGAGCGGGTGCAGTCCAAACTGTCGCCCGACACCGCCCTGCTCACAGGCATCCTGCAGCGCGACGGCGGCGCTAACTACAACGGCGTGATCGGCCTGGGTAACGCCGAGGGCCAGTATCGTAAGGTGCGTCTGGTGCCTTTCGGCGAGTACCTGCCGCTGAAGCGCCTGCTCGCCGGCACTATCGCTTTCTTCGACTTGCCCATGCCGGTCATGACCCCCGGGGCCGAGGCTCAGGGGCCGATCCACGCCGCCGGAACCACCATCGGTAACGCCATCTGCTACGAGATCATCTATGCCGATCGTGTCGCCGAGCAGGCGCGCGATGCTGAGCTGTTGCTGACGGTCTCCAACGACACCTGGTTCGGCCGCTCCATCGGCCCCCTGCAGCATCTGCAGATGGCCCGCCTGCGTGCGCTGGAGAACGGCCGGTACCTGATCCGCGCCACCAGCAACGGCGTGACCGCCATCGTCGATCCTCAGGGCCGTGTCACGGCCCGCGCACCGCAGTTCCAGGCGACGAGCCTTCGCGGCGAGGTGCTGCCCATGGTGGGAAACACGCCGTTCACCCGAACCGGTAGCTGGCCCACCTGGCTGTTGGCCGCCTTACTGGTGCTGCCTGGATGGCGATTCAACACACGTCGGTCTGGATGATAAGGGTCCAGCCGAAAAGGGAGAGAATGATGGCGTTATCCGAATCCCACTCTGGCACAGCAAGGAAATCTCCATGGTGGCAGCTTCGAACACGCACACTGGTGGGAGCGCTGGCAGGCTGGCTTGCGTTCATCGGCGTTGCTCAGGCCCAGGAGGAAAACAAGTGGCCCCTCGGCCACTATCCGCTGCCTGAACAAGGCAATGTGATCGGCGACACCTACCGCATAACGGTGGAGGATCGAGAAGATACCCTGCTCGATATCGCCAGGCGGCACAACCTGGGGTACAGGGAGATCGTGCGCGCCAACCCGGACGTGAGCATCTGGATTCCCGGCGAGGGTGCCGAGGTGACCATACCCGGACGCTTCATCCTGCCCCCTGCAGAGCGCACTGGCATCGTCATCAACATCGCCGAGCTGCGCCTTTATTATTATCCCGAGGTGGATGACGACGAGACGCCACGTGTCGAGACCTATCCTATCGGCATCGGTCGCGAGGGCTTCGATACGCCCCTCGGTGTGACCAAGACCACCATGAACATCAAGAACCCCGCCTGGTACCCACCCGAGTCGGTCCAGCGTGAAGCCAGGGCACGTGGTGAAGAGGCACCCAGCGTGGTGCCCCCAGGCCCGGACAATCCGCTGGGAGACCATGCCATTATCCTTGGATTCGATGGCTACTTGATCCATGGGACCAACCAGCCGGATGGTATCGGCATGCGTGCCAGTCGTGGCTGTATTCGCATGTTCCCTGGGGACATCGAGTCGATCTTCGACCGCGTGCCCGCCGGCACCCAGGTCCGAATCGTCAACCAGCCCATCAAGATCGGCTGGCATGAAGGGCAACCGCTGGTTCAGGCATTCCCGCCCCTGGAGGGGGAGGGGCACAGCATGTCCACGTTGGTAGAGACCGTCACCCGTCTCAACCAGCGCAAGGCCGAGGGCTGGAGCTTCGATTATGAACAGCTTCGCGGCCTGTTGGATGACCCCAGCGGTCGCATGGTAGCCCTGAATCCGAAGCCGGAGCCGGATAAAACACCTGACCCTGACTACCAGGGTATCTACGCAGAAATTGCGCTGCGCAGGCCATGACGACGACAACATGGCGGGTCCTGTCAGTCTCGTGATGTTGACGTCGGTCGCGGATGATCCAGGATCTATAGCGCTCTACATGACCATTGGCGTTGCGTTTATAGCCCCACCTTGCCGCATGGCGCGGTGGGCTCCTAGTCTCACCGTTTGCATGCCGATTCTGGGGAGGGACGGGCTATCGACCTCGACGTTGCTCTGGGCTACCTGCTGCCGTGGGAGTTCTCGCTGGCCTGGTCGGGGGCCTGCCTGCTGGCCATCGTGCTCTATCTGCGTGGCCTCCGGCAGTGCCGACGGCGAGGCGAGGCCACCGGCGCAGGTCGAGTCCTTGCCTACCTGCTGGGTGTCGCCACCATCTATGGCGTCACTCAGACCCATTACGACTACCTCGCCCAGTACATGTTCTTTACCCATCGGGCTCAGCATCTGGTATTGCATCACGCCGGTCCCTTCCTGATTGCCCTGGCCGCCCCCCTGCCGGTACTGACGGACGGCTTGCCGACCCGAATCAGACACTTTTCAGGATGGAGGCCGGTCGCGCGCCTGCTGCGCCCTGTATACCGGACGCTTCAGCATCCACTGATCGCTCCCGTACTGTTCGTCGGGCTGATCTATTTCTGGTTGATTCCCGAGGTCCACTTCGATGCGATGCTGAGTACCGACCTGTATCAAGTGATGAACTGGAGCATGGCGCTGGATGGGTTGCTGTTCTGGTGGTTGATCCTGGATCGCCGCACGCCGCAGCAGGGCGGCCTCGGTTACGGCAAGCGCATCGCCATCCTGCTGGTGGTGATTCCGCCGCAGATCGTGCTGGGGGCCTATATCGTCTTCAGCCGGAGTGTCATTTTCGATGTCTATGAGGTATGCGGGCGCGCCTGGCCGCTGGACCCTCTGACTGACCAGCTCCTCGGTGGCCTGTTGACTTGGGTACCGGCCACGATGATGAGTGCCATCGGGGTTCTGATCATTCTCAGCTTTCTGTTCCGTGATGCCCGCAAGGAGGATGCCGCTGATGTCTCTCACGCCACACCCTAGTCTGCCGCGACTAGCGAAGGGCTGGTGCTCGACCTTCCTGCTGCTGATCGCGACGTCCGGCACGCTGGCGGCTGCCGAACTGGAGGTCAGCGAGGCGCGTCTGCGGCTCCTACCCGGGGACCTGCCCGCGGCAGGCTATTTCACCCTCACCAATACCAGCGAGAAGGGCGTCACCCTGACAGGAGCGGATAGCCCCGCTTTCGGTAATGTCATGATGCACCGCAGTGTCAATCAGGATGGCGTCACCCGCATGGAGCCCGTCGCCCAACTGGAGCTGGCGGCGGGGGAGCAGGTCGAATTCGCCCCGGGTGGCTACCATCTCATGCTCATGAAGCGGGTTCGCCCCCGGAACCTGTCAACCTGATTCGGACAGATCGTTAAAAATTAGTGTCGATTTCGTCGCGGTGGCACCTGCCGCCGATAGCGTCGGGAAGTTCACCACGCTGTAGGGGGCCGGGTCGTCGTCATCGGGCTG
>NZ_JADNRL010000023.1:701-1484 GCF_015595025.1 Halomonas sp. KAO | reverse complement strand
GGAGATTCCGCCTGAAGGCGAACTAGCGATCCCAGTATCGACAATGGCAGGTTCACTTCCGTCAATAAAGAAACTGTAAAGACCGAAACGACCCCATTGCGAATACAGAGAATGGATCCCTACGGTGCTCATCATTGACCTCCCAGAAACTTTGCCGTTTCGGAATACACACCATGAAACTCTGGAAGCCAGGAGAAATGCTGGACGAACCCATGACCAGCCGACTCATAACGATGCACTTTCACAGGAACACCTGCGTCGGCAAGCTTTTTTGCGTAAGCCTCACCCTCATCACGCAATGGGTCGTATTCTGCTGTGACAACGAGAGTAGGCGGAAGCCCAGAAAAATCCTTGCGCTTGATGGGTGATACCATTGGATTAGCAGGATCGGCACCACTCTCGACATAGAAGGCATTGAAGGGTTTCAAAACCGCTGTCTCCAATCCGTTGCCTACTGCGTTGGTCTTGAGTGACTCATAGCGCTCGACATCAAAGTCTAGATCCAGTGAAGGATAATAAAGCACTTGGTGCGTTATGCACTGGAGTCCTTCATCGAGCGCTTTAGCTGTAACTGCAGCGACGAAGTTGGCACCAGAGCTATCACCCGCCAAGGCTAGTGATTTCTCGTTCCAACCAATACCGTCACGTGAATCAGCCCCCTGTTCAGCTATCCATTTAACAACCGCATAACAGTCGTTAAGTCCGGCCGGAAACACATTTTCAGGAGCCAGGCGATAGTCAACTGCAACGACAACAAATTCAGTTTCGTTAGCGATCTCTCGC
>NZ_JADNRL010000023.1:0-416 GCF_015595025.1 Halomonas sp. KAO | reverse complement strand
GTGTATTCAGACTGCCCAGAAAGAATGCACCGCCGTGGAAATACACCAGAACAGAATGTGTGTTCGCTGTTGTCGGGGTATAAACCCTGACTGGTACTTCACCGACGCTAGTAAATAAAACTCTATCGATCACCGATTCTACTGGCACACGCTTATCGATGAGAGGTACATGGCTCTCCTCATCAGCGCGCATCGCTTGCGGGTTGAGAGGGCCAGGCTGAGGCGCCGGCATCTCTGCAATAAATTTGGCAATCGTTGGATGTAGTGGCATGTTAACTCCTTGCAGCAATTTGCCCTTCATTCTGACTGGGGAAAACGTCATCGACTTCGCCGTCACTCCACCCCTGGCGAGATTCGTGCTGAAGTACATCGGTTACCGGCTTACGAATTGCCTGGTATTGCGCCAGTGCTTCGCC
>NZ_JADNRL010000012.1 GCF_015595025.1 Halomonas sp. KAO | reverse complement strand
GCGCTCACCGAGGGCGGCAAACTCTTCGGCGGAGGGGGCCTCCTCGCCGAACTCGATGCTGGCCCGCACGCCTCGGGCCGGGGCGGCATCGCGCTCTTCCGGCGGCAGATTGTCGAGCACGCTGCGGGCCTCATCGGCGCGCCCCTCGGCCACCAGGGTTCGCGCCAGCTCGATCTGATAGGGGATATGCTCAGGATACTGCTGGACCAGCTCCTGGTAAATGGCGCGGGCACCGGCGGCATCACCGGCGGCCAGTGCCTCGGCGGCCAGGTCTTCGGGGCTCGCCGGGACATTTTCCGGCGCCGGGAAGTAACGCCCCAGCCACTCGCGGATCTCCTTCTCGGGCAGTGCGCCCTGGAAGTGATCGACCAGGCCTCCCTGGCTGACGAGCTTGACGTCGGGCACCGAGCGCACCCCCAGCTGGGCGGCGATCTCCTGATTCTCGTCGATATTGAGCTTGGCCAGGAGGAAGGCGCCCTGGTATTCGTGGGCCAGCTTCTCCAGCACCGGCATCAGGTTCTTGCAGGGGCCACACCAAGGTGCCCAGCAATCGAGCAGTACCGGCACCTGCATGGAAAGCTCCAGCACCTGCTGAATATTGCTGGCATCGACGTCGATGATGACCTCGGGCGCCTCGCCCGCCTCCGGCTGGGAGGGCTGTGGCTGGGCTTCCTGCGGGGCACTGGTATCGGCGGTGAGCGGCTCACCGGTACGCGGATCGACGATGGACATGGTTGGATTCCCGGAAACGAGTGTGTTTGCTCAGGATATGCGGGTGAGGACGGCTGGATTCAAGGGGAAGGGAGAGAGGGAGCCGATGACCTTGGGCCGTGGGCACGAAAAAATCCGACTCGCAGTGGAATCGGCTTTCTCGATACTTGGTAGCGGGGACCGCTGACGCTGAAACGAGAGGGAATCGATGACCTTGGGTCATGGGCACAAAAAAGCCGACCCCCAATGGAATCGGCTTATTCGGTATTTGGTAGCGGGGACCGGATTTGAACCGATGACCTTCGGGTTATGAGCCCGACGAGCTACCAGACTGCTCCACCCCGCATCAACGTGAGGCGTATTCTACACGGGATTCACCTTTAGTCAAGCACTGTCCTCAAACGCTCGTCCCTCTCGCCTTCCTTGGGCCATACTGTCCTCGGCTTGTCATCAAGATGACAGCTTGACCAAGAACAATGTGCAGTCCGGCCGGGGTGGCCGGTGTACAGTGTCATTATCATCAGGGAGATATATATGGCCAATTCATCACGCGTCGCTTGGGTTACCGGTGGTACCGGCGGCATCGGCAGTGCAATTTGCCGCTCACTGGCCGCCGAGGGCTACAAGGTAGTGGCCGGTTACCATAACCCGGAGAAGGCCAAGGCCTGGCTCGAGGAGCAGAAGGCCGCCGGCTTCGACAACATCGACATCGCCGGAATCGACCTGGTCGACTACGATGCTTGCGTGAAGGGTGTCAAGGAGATCGAGGAGAAGCACGGTCCCGTTGACGTGCTGGTCAACTGTGCCGGCATCACCCGCGATGGCACCATGAAGAAGATGAGCCCCGCGCAGTGGCACGAGGTCATCGATACCAACCTGAACAGTGTCTTCAATACCTGCCGCAGCGTGGTCGAGAGCATGCTCGAGCGGCAGTATGGCCGAATCATCAACATCTCCTCGATCAATGGCCGCAAGGGGCAGTTCGGCCAGGTCAACTACGCCGCCGCCAAGGCGGGGATGCATGGCCTGACCATGTCTCTGGCCCAGGAGACCGCTACCAAGGGCATCACCGTCAACACCGTGTCTCCGGGCTATATCGCGACCGACATGATCATGAATATCCCCGAAAAGGTGCGCGAATCGATCCGTGAGACGATCCCGGTGAAGCGCTATGGCAAGCCCGAGGAGATCGGTCGCCTGGTGGCCTACCTGGCCGATGAGGAGTCCGGCTTTATCACCGGCGCCAATATCGATATCAACGGCGGCCAGTTCATGGGCTGATGCCGGCTTCCTCCCGTCTCGTTACGGGCAGGATCACACAGGAGCGCGGGGGAAGCCTCGCGCTCCTGTATCGTTCAGGGGGCGGGAAAAGTGCTCAGGGAGGGGGCAGGCTCGACAGTCGCTCCAGCATATGGTCCAGCTCGCCGACGTTATGCTCCCAGAGTGCAGGGGGAACCGGCCCGATGGCGAGCAGCTCGACCAGTACGCTGCGTACCTCTTCGGCTCGGGAGGGTTCGCGGTCCAGGTTGTCATTGAGGCGCTCGACCTGAATCGCCAGGCGCAGTGGCTCATCACGCTGGCTGACGCTGCCCTCGGCCAGCAGTGCAAGGTGCACCCTGGTGCGTGCAAGGCGCTCCTCGACCGTATCGGTGGCGGTGCCCTCACGGCGCGCGGCGTTGCGGCGGAAGTGGGCGTTGCGCAGGTCCTCGGCAAGTATCTGGCCCTCCGGCAGGGGGACATCGCCGGGGTCGTTGCCCGCCAGGTCCTCGGCATCTGCCTGCAAATGGGCATCGAGCAGCGGGCGTACCTCCCGCCAGCCGGTTACCTGCTCGCTCACCGCCAGCCTCTCCAGCCGCTGGCGCCGTGCCCGAACGATGCCCGACCAGCGTCGGCGCATCCCCTCGCTGCGTCGACCGCCGGGAAGGGGCTCCAGTGCGGCAGCCTCGGCGATGGCCTGGGTCAATACCGCCTCGTCGGTCGATCGGGCGGGCTGCCAGCCGTGCAGGCGGTTGATCAGCGCCTGCATGGCATCCAGTCGCTCTTCGGCGCGGCGGAGCCGGTCGTCCCGGGCCGCCTCACGGCTGGCGAAAATGGTATCGCACAGGCTACGGAATTCACGCCACAGGGCCTGCTCTTCGCCCTTGGGGGCTCGGCCCAGCGCTCGCCAGCGGCGCTGCAGCTCCTTGGCCCGCTCGGCCCGCCTGGCCGCCGGCATCTGCTCCTCCTCCGATAGCTGCCGGGCCTCATCGACAAGCTCGCGCTTGGCCTCGGCGATCTCCCGGGCGCGCTGGTCGATCAGCGCCTGAAGCCGGTGGCGAATGGCACCGAAGCGCCGACCGATGGCCTCCGCCTTCTCGCGTGGGACCGGTGAGGCTCGACGCCACTGGTCTCGAGCGCGGTCGCGTATCTCACGCAGGGCATCTGGGTCGGCCTCATGGGCGGGGTGGTCCAGAAGTGTCTCGAGCTGTTCGCAGAGCGTGATACGTGTCGCCAGGTTGTTGTCTCGCTCGGACTCCAGGCGTGCCCGCCATGGCGCTAGGCGCTGATGAATGCGGTCCGAAGCGGTGCGGAAGCGTGTCGACTGCTCACGATTGGCAGCGGCGTCGCCCAGCGATTTCCACTCTCTCACCAGCTGACGGTGGCGCCGGTCCAGGGCGGTCTCCACGCTGGCCTCGTCATCGGCCAGTGCCTCGATGCTGGCAACCAGTTGCTCGCGCTTGGGGCCGGCCACGAACCCGCGCCAGTCGCGCAGTTCGGCCAGCCTCGCGCCGAGGCGCCTGGCGCGCGCCTCCAGAGGGCGGAGGGTGGCGGGGTCGGCGCTCTCGGTGAGCTGGCGCAGTTGCTGATGCAAGCGGCTGGCAGGCTTGAAGGCGCCGCGTTCCAGCAGGCGCTCGAGCTCATCGAGCTGGGTCTCGATGTGCTCAGCCGATACGCCGGCAGGCGTGGCATGCTGCTCGAGGCGTTGGCGGCAGGTGTGGAGCAGTGAGGTGGGGGGCAGGCTGTCGGGCCAGTCGATGGCCGTGAGCAGCGTCTTCAAACGCTCCCTGTCATCCTCTTCGAGGGCCCGCTCCAGATCGCCGGCCCGCTGGTCGAGGCGAGCCCAGGCGCTGCCGATCTTCTCGATCCGTCCCAGGGCGGTGTCGTAACGCCGGCGCAGCGCTTCATCGGTGACATGCTGGTCGGCCAGCTCCTGCCAGCGATGGGCCAGCAGACGCTTCTGGGAGCGCAGGCTGGCGATATCCTGAGCGCCCAGTGTTTCACTGCGCTCGAGTGCCTCGAGACTCTCCTCCAGCGCTTCCACCAGGCTTGCGCTGGCCTGCTGGACATCTTCGCGATGTCGATGGACCGCGGCGTTGGCACGCTGCTGGGCTTCATGATCCTCGATCACCTTGCGACAGCGCAGGCAGGCATCGTGATAGCGTCGCTCAAGGCTTGGGTCGGGTGTGTCCTCGAGCTGCTGCCACTCGCGCATCAGGTGGCGCATGCGGCCGGCGTAGAGTGGCTCCCAGGGGGCGCTCGCATGGCGCTCCAGTGCGCTGACCAGTGCCTCGCGGTGCTCCCTGGCGGCGGCCAGCTGAGCGGCATCGGCACGCCGCCGGTTGAGCCGCTCGCGAGCCTGACGCATCACCTGGCGGTCGCGCCTTGCCTCACGCACCAGGCGTGACAGGCCGGCGTCGCTGTCGACCCTTGCCGCTGCCGCATGGCGCACGGCGGCAATGCCGTTGTCGCAGGCCTGGCGTACCAGGGCGCCCTCGTCATGGATACGCTCGATCGCTGCCAGGCGCAGCTGCTGGTTGTCACCCTCCAGGGCGACGGTTTCGAGCAGCTCGGTTTCACTCAGGCGGGCCACCATGACGACTCGTGTGGAGAGTTCGAGTCGTCCCTCCTTGCCGCAGATCAACCGCGTCAGGCGCCGCGTGAGCTCCGGCGAGCGTGTTGTCTCGTCGAGCAGGGCGATCAGGGCCTCGGGGTCCTCGAGCCGGGCCAGTGCCGCGGTACGCACGCCCGGGTCGGCGTCCACTGCCAGTCGCTCCAGGGCATGGCGCTGGTCGTGGCGGTTGGGGTCGAGGCGCTCGATGGCCTGGCGGCGCACGCCGGGATCGGGGTGCTGCCAGCGGGGAGCAAAGAGGCGGCGAAGGAGTCCGGACATTGGCTATCCTGGCGAGAGGGGTGGCGTGCCGAGGCACATCCGCTCATATCATTGTTGATCGGTTGGGCAAGGGCTATCTAAGCATGCGGCGCGTCTGGGGAAAAGTCCGTGCCCCGGGCGTCTGTGGCCATATCGCGACACTGACAGCCAGGGGGTGTCGGGCGTATGATGAGAGTTGCAGGGGAGATAGGAGTCGCTTAGCTTTGACTCTACTCCCATCACAGCGACCTGGAGTTCGGCAATGAGCCTCAAACTGGACAGGGAAAGCACGGCCTTCACCTTCAAGGGAGGCATGCTGCCGATGACGGTCATGGAGCTGGCCAGTGCGGACCCCGAGCTGATCCGCGATCAGCTCGCCGGCAAGCTCAGCCAGTCGCCGGCCTTCTTTCAGCATACGCCGGTGGTGCTCAGTGTCGAGAAGCTCGACGAGCCTCATCTCGCCCTGGAGCGCATCTGCGCCGTCTGCCGGGCTCACAAGCTGCTTCCCGTGGCGGTGCGCGGGGGAGCCGATCCGATCAAGCAGTCGGCCTGGGCCCTGGGGCTGGGCTGGTTTCCGCCCCAGGAGGTTGGCAGGGCTCGCCCTCTGGAGAGCGTTGCCGCCGACGAAGAGGCGCCGGCCGAGCTGGCGGTGCCACCGGATAACATCGGTGGCGGACGCATCTTTCGTGGCACGGTGCGCTCCGGGCAGCAGGTCACCTCCCCTAGCGGTGATCTGGTGGTGATCGGTGCGGTCAATGCCGGCGCCGAGGTGCTCGCTGCGGGCAGCGTGCACGTTTACGGCGCACTGCGTGGTCGTGCCCTGGCCGGCATCCATGGTGATGCCCTGGCCGGCATCTTCTGCCGAGAGCTCCACGCCGAGCTGCTCTCGGTGGCCGGGAACTACAAGCGCCTCGAGGACATCGACCGGCGGCTGCTGGGCACCCCGGTACAGGTTCGCCTCGACGGAGATCAGCTGGGCATCACCTCGCTCACCTGAGCGGTCTCTCCGTCGGTGGCCCGCTCCATTTCAACAACACGACAGGAAGTGACTCTTGGCCAAGATCATCGTTGTGACCTCCGGCAAGGGAGGCGTCGGCAAGACAACCAGCGCGGCAGCCATTGCCACTGGCCTGGCACTGCGCGGTAACAAGACCGTGGTCATCGACTTCGATGTCGGGCTGCGCAACCTGGACCTGATCATGGGCTGCGAGCGGCGTGTGGTCTACGACCTGGTCAATGTCATTCAGGGGGAGGCGGGGCTGAGCCAGGCCCTGATCCGCGACAAGCGTGTGGAAAACCTACACATCCTTCCCGCCTCCCAGACGCGTGACAAGGAGGCCTTGACGCGGGAAGGGGTCGAGAAGGTACTCGAGACCCTGAGCAAGGACTTCGACTACATTCTCTGCGACTCGCCCGCCGGCATCGAAGGGGGAGCCCAGCTGGCCATGTACTTCGCCGATGAGGCGATCGTGGTCACCAACCCCGAGATCTCCTCGGTGCGCGACTCCGACCGTATTCTCGGTCTGCTGGCCTCCAAGACACGACGTGCAGAGCGTGGCGAGGACGCCATCAAGGAACACCTGCTGATCACTCGCTACAACCCGCTGCGGGTCGATACCGGCGACATGCTCAACCTCGAGGATATCCGCGAGATCCTGGCGATCGACCTGATCGGCCTGATTCCGGAGTCGGAGGCGGTGCTGCGCGCCTCCAACCAGGGGGTGCCGGTAACCCACGACGCTTCCAGCGATGCCGGCCAGGCCTATACCGATACCGTGTCGCGGCTGATCGGCGAGGACGTGCCGCTGCGTTTCCACGAGTATCAGAAGAAGAGTCTGCTCAGTCGCATGTTTGGAGGAGGTCGTCGGTGAAGCTGCTTGAATTCCTGAAACGGGAGCGCAAGAAGTCCGCGCCAGTCGCCAAGGAGCGGCTACAGATCATCGTCGCTCACCAGCGCAGCCAGCGCAGCCAGCGCGGCCAGCCGGACTACATGCCGATGCTGGAGCGGGAGCTGCTGGAGGTGATTCGCCGCTATGTGCAGGTGGATGATGACGCCATCAACATCAGCCTCGACAGTGAGGACAACTGTTCGGTACTCGAGCTCAATGTGACCCTGCCCAAGGGGGCGCCGGGCTGAGTCTGTCTGGCTGAACCTGTCTGGCTGAGTGAGTCGTTGGGCTGTGCTAGGCTGTTGCCTCCATGCTGAATCGCCGGAGAGACCTTGATGGCGCCGCCTGACGCCCCGCAGACCTTCCTGTGGCACGACTACGAGACCTTCGGTGCCGATCCGCGTCGCGACCGCCCGTCTCAGTTCGCCGCGATCCGTACCGATGCCGAATTCAACGAGATTGGTGAGCCGGTCACCTGGTACTGCCGGCCGGCAGATGACTTCCTGCCGCACCCCCAGGCCTGTCTGGTCACCGGTATCACGCCCCAGCAGGCGCGTCGCCGCGGGCTGTCCGAGGCGCAGTTTGCCGGGCAGATCGAGGCGCTGATGAGCGTCCCGGGCACCTGCTCGGTGGGTTACAACAGCGTGCGTTTCGACGACGAGGTCAGTCGTCACCTCTTCTATCGCAATCTGCTCGACCCCTATGCTCGAGAATGGCAGAACGGCAACTCGCGCTGGGACCTGATCGATGTGGTGCGGGCCTATCACGCCCTGCGCCCCGAGGGGCTTGAGTGGCCGCGTCGCGAGGACGGGGCGCCCAGCTTCCGGCTCGAGGATCTCACCGCCGCCAATGGCATCGAGCATGCCGGGGCCCACGATGCCCTGGCCGACGTGCGGGCGACCATCGCCCTGGCCAGGCGCCTGCGTGAGGCCAATGCCAATCTCTTCGACTTTCTGCTCAAGCTGCGCGGCAAGCGCGCCGTGGGCAAGCTGCTCGATGTGCCTGGACGCAAGCCACTGCTGCATATCTCGCGGCGTTACCCGGCCAGTCGCGGCTGTGCCGCCCTGGTGGTGCCCCTCGCGGAGCATCCCAGCAACCCCAACGGGGTCGTCGTCTATGATCTGTCGGTGGACCCCACGCCACTCTTCGAGCTCTCTGCCGAACAGATACGCCAGCGGGTCTTCGTCAGCAACGACGACCTTGCCGAGGGTGCCGAGCGCATCCCGCTCAAGGTGATCCATATCAACAAGTGCCCGGTGCTGTTCCCCGCCAGCGCCCTCAAGGACGTGGCGGGTCCGCGGCGCGGGGAGCATGGCGATATCGTCGAGCGCCTGGGGCTGGATATGGCGACCTGTCGCGAGCACTGGAAGCGTCTGGCTGGGCATCCGGAGGTGGCCGCCCGTGCCGCCGAGGTGTTCGCCGAGCCACCCCCGGCGGGGTCGGGTGATCCCGACCTGATGCTCTACTCGGGAGGATTCTTCTCGCCGGCGGATCGCCGTCAGATGCAGCAGGTGCGCGAAATGGCGCCCTGGGACCTGGTGGGGGCCAGCTTCGCCTTCCAGGACCCGCGCCTGGAGGAGATGCTGTTTCGCTATCGCGCGCGCAGCTTCCCCGAGACGCTTGAAGGCGATGAACTGGCCCAGTGGGAGGCCTATCGCTGGGCACGCATGAATGACGCCGAGGTGGCCAGCCTGACCCTCAAGGGCTTCGCCCGGGAGATCGAACGGCTAAACCAGGTTGAGCTGACAGACCGCGATCGCCAGGTCCTCGAGGAGTTGGTGATGCATGTCGAGGCCATCCTGCCTCCCCAGGCATTCGACGCGGACTGACGCACTGCCTTCCCGTTCGCAGCAGCTTCTGCCTGGCCTGCCATCGTCAGGGCCACATCACTCTTGATGTGGCCCTCTTCAGGCTTATAGCTTACGGCTTATCGTTCCGGCGCAGCCGGGGTTCACTCCTCGCCCCTCACTCTTTACCTTCGGGCAATGGCTCGAGGTCAGCCGTGAATGCCAGCACGTCGGTGGGCGCATCGCCCGGGTCATGGGCGACTCGCACCTCGGGGCTGGCAAGCAGGGCCGTCCAGGCCGCGCGCAGCTCGTCGGCGGTAACCGCCAGGACCCGCTCGGCGAGCTTTTCGCGTCGCTCGAACTCGGTATCGCCGTAGGCCAGGGCGCGCCACAGGCGATTGGTCCGGCCGGAAAGGCTGGTATCGCGCCGGGTCAGTTCGGCATGCACCGCCTGGCGGTAAGGGGCGAGTGCTTCCTCGTCCAGCGTTTCCAGGGTGGCGTCGAAACTCTCCAGAAAACGATCCATATGGTCGGCGATCGACTCGCTATCGGTCTCCGGTGACTGCACCAGCAGGGCGAGACCCGGGGCATCCAGCATCGGCGAGTAGCCGGCGTGAACCACATAGCCGAGCTGCTGTTCGGTGCGCAGACGCTGGTAGAAGGGAGTGTCGATCAGCTGGCCGAGCAGTGCCAGGCGTGCCTGGCTCTCCAGAGAGCGGTCCGGGCCCTGGAGATAGCGCAGCAGGATCGACTCCTCGCGACCTGTCTGCGGGGTCAGGGCGGGAAGATCCGCGGAGGCAGCCAGCGGGACCAGGTCGGGAATCGCTGCCGCCGTCAGGCTCGGCGCCAGGGTGTCGGCCATCTGCCGTGCAATCCCGTCGGCTTGCTCGGCGTCGATATTGCCCACCGCCATGGCCTCCAGGTGCAGCTCGTCGAGGAAGGCCTCGCGGAATTCGCTCAGGCCCCCCGGCGTCATGCCTTCGCTGGCCTCAAGCAGTGCGCTGGTGGGCCACTGGGGGCGCACCAGGGCCTCGGCCAGGGTGCGATTGGCCTGTCGATGGAGCGGGTCCTGGGGCGCATTGCGCCACTCCCGCTGCAGGCGGTGGCGTACCCGTTCGAAGGCGTCGGATTCGATGGCCCCCTGCTGAAGCTGCTCGACCACACGCTCCATCACCACCGTCTGACGATCGCGCCAGCCCGAGAAGGCCAGGGTAATGCCCCGGGCGTGGGCGTAGGCCTCGACTCCCTGGCCGGCCAGCCGCGCGGGATAGAGCACTTCGTTGAGGCTGTCCTCCAGCCAGCCGGCGAGCAGCCGGGCCAGTGCCGCTTCGCGGGGCGCCTCGGCGGCACGTGGGTGTTGCAGGCTGAAGCGCCACTCCACCTTGGGCGTGTCGAAGCTGGCGTCGGCCATGTGCCAGAAGGTGAAGGTGGGTTCATCGATACGCTGCCGAGGGCGCTCGTCCTGGGCGTCCAGCAGCGCGAGATCCTCGGCGATATAGGGGTTGGGGGCGGGTAGCTTCAGCCCGTCGCGAGGCGTGCCATCGGTGGTATAGGCGTCGTCACCCCAGGGGGCGTTGAACCAGGGCGAGGTCCGCTCGCCCTCGACGTCCGGGGCGCTATAGAGCCGAATCAGGTTGTCGGGCGTCAGTGCGGCCAGGTAGTCGCGGGTACGCTCACGGTCGAAGCCATCCATGCGATAGTCGGCATATTGCACATCCTCCACCGGGTAGCGTGCCAGGTTCATGGCCAGGCGCATGGCGTCCTGCTGGGCCGAGCCGTGCTGCTGAAACTGGAAGCTCTGTTCGGCCAGGCGCGCCTGCTCGGCATAGCGCCACGCCTCGGGGCCGGCCTCGCGAACCGTCTCGATGGCAGCGAACAGGCTGGCCTCGATGGCATCGCGATGCTCTGCCCCCTGGGGGGTCAGGCTGATGCCGATGGTGAACAGGGCGTGGTGGCCGTCTCCCCGCGAGATGCCGGCGGAGAGCCCGTCGGCCCAGCCCGCCTCGCGCAGGGTCGCAAGCAGGCTACCCTCGCCCTCATGCCCGAGCAGGTGGGCAATCAGGTCGGCAGGCTTGTGGCGGTACTCGGCGATGGGATCGTCCACCGGAAAGAGGAAGCGCAGCTGATGGCTGTCACGCAGGGACTTCACGGCGACTCGTCTGGGAAGTGTCTCCGGCAGGGCCAGCGGGTCGCTGATCTCCGGTCGCACCAGGCCTCGGTCGGGCACCGCGGCGAAGCGCTCGGCGACCAGCCGTTCCAGTTCGTCGAGGGGCTGAGGGGCGACGACCGCCAGGTGCATGACATTGGCACCGTAGTGCGATGCGTAGAAGTCGATGACCCGTTCGCGCAGACTCGGCTCGTCGCTTGGACGGTCGGCCAGGGTCGTGCGGCTGCCGACCGAAAAGCCGGTGAAGGGGTGCTCGGGGTTCAGCAGGCGGTCGAGCACGTCATTGATCCGCCGGCCCTCGTCACGGATGCGCGCCATATATTCGGAGTGCACCACGTTGCGCTCGCTCTCCAGGCGGTCGGCGTTGAACAGCGGCGCGATAAAGAACTGGCTGAAGCGATCCAGGGCGCCCTCGAGAGCGTCGGGCTCGATGGTGAAGAAGTAGTTGGTGTCCTGTGGCGCGGTAAAGGCGTTGTGGCTGCCGCCATGGCGGGTGAGATAGCCCTGATAGGCGTCCGCCTCGGGGTAGGGCTCGGTGCCCAGAAACAGCATGTGCTCGAGGAAGTGGGCGAGCCCCGACAGGTCTGCCGGATCCTGGGCACTGCCGACCGAGACATTGAGGGAGGCCGCGGCCTTGTCGGCATCGGGGTCGCTGACCAGCAGGGCGGTGAAGCCATTTTCCAGCTTCAGCACGCGATAGTCGCGCTCGTCGTGAGGGCTGACCCTGGGTGTGGTGCTTTCCTCGACGGCCGCGGTGGGGGTGGTTGCCGTCTGGGTGGCCAGGGCCTGGGAGGCGAGGCCCTGTGAGGCCAGGCCCAGCAGGACAAGCAGCGGTGGCAACAGTCGCCCGCAGCGGGCGACGGACAGGATAGGCAACATTCTCACTCCTTGTGCAGGGATGTCGGCTCAGGCCTCGTGGCGCAGCATGGGGCCGACCGGGTGGGCGCAGGCCGGGTCCTGGTTCGCCGGATTGTTCACACGTCTTGATACCGGAAAAGCGCCCAACAGTTCCCTGGGCGCCGGCGCCAGCATGGCCTGGGCCGCCTCACTCGGTGTCTGCGGATCGAGCCAGCGCCGTGCCTCGGCAGGCGGTATTGCCGCCGGGAGGCGATCGCTGAGCGGTGCCAGCAGGCCGTTGGTCGGCACGGTGATCAGTGCCATGGAGTCGGTGTGTTCGGCCAGGCTGGTGTGGAAGCGACACCAGAGCGCGGCCAGCAGCAGCGGGCCGCGGTCCACTCGTGTGACCAGGAAGGGCTGCTTGAAGCGTGGCTGGGGCTTCCATACGTAGATGCCGGTGGCCGGGATCAGGCAGCGCCTGGCGTGGAAGGCCTCGCGGAACATGCGGCGCGACGCCAGGGATTCGGCGCGGGCGCAGTGGGGCGCGTGGTCCAGCACCTCCAGCCAGGGGGGCGTCAGCCCCCAGAACAGTTGACCCAGGCGCGGCCGTCCCGCTTCCAGGCGAATGCCCGAGAGCATGCGCCGGGGGGCCAGGTTGGCACCGGTCAAGAGGGGCGTCTCCATCACCAGGTCGGGCACGAGCTGGCTGATGTCGATCGGGGCGATATGCAGTCGGCCGGCCATGGGATCTCCGGGTCTATGTAATGTCAGGGTAACATGACTATCGAAAACAGTGTTCGATGTGCGCTATCCTTGGGGTCCTTCACGCAACTGCCTGCTTCGGCACGCGAGGAACTCGATGGCTCGTCCCAGACAACATGCCCCCGAGGCGCTTCATGCCCAGGTAATGGCGGCCTGTGATGCCTGGTTGCAGAACAACTCGGTACACGGCCTCTCGCTGCGTGCGCTGGCCCGTGAGGTGGGGTGCGCGCCCAGTACCCTGCTCAAGCTCTATGGCAGCTTTCATAACCTCCTGCAGCACGTCAATATCGAGACCCTTGGGCATCTGCGCGAGGTGGTCGAGCCGCTGGCCGGCCAGTCAGCACCGGAGGAGCGGCTGCGCGCCCTGGCGCGTGCCTACTGGCAGTTTGCCCAGCGCGAAGCGTATCGCTGGCAGCTGCTGTTCGACTTCCCGCTGGCCCAGGAGGGAGAGCTGGATCAGCGCCAGAACGAGATGATCGAGGCACTCTTCCTGCGTGTCGAAGCCACCCTCAAGGAGTACCAGCCGGCCCTGGATGATCTCGAGGCGCGCCGGCTGGGGCGCACCCTCTGGGGCAGCGTGCATGGCCTGGTACAGCTGGGCCTGAACGAGCGGCTGGGCTACTGGCAGGGCCAGCAGCTGGAAGTGGGGGAGCTGCTCGACCAGCTGCTCGACACCATCCTCGCCGGCCTGAGGGCCAGGTAGGTGTCGACGTGACGGCGTTTAGCTGGTTCCTGATCGCCTGTGTGGCGCTGTGTATCGTCTGGTGGGTCATGCAGGCGCCGCGCCCGGCGGTGCGCCTGCTGGTCTATCTGCTGGTTCGCCTGATCTATCGGCTGCGCCTGACGGGGCTCGAGCACCTTCCCGAGCGTGGGGCGGCCCTGGTGGTGTGCAACCACGTCAGTTTCATGGATGCCCTGGTGCTAGGTGGCGCGAGCCCGCGACCGCTGCGCTTCCTGATGGACAAGCCGATCTATGACTCACCCTGGCTCAACTGGCTGTTTCGGCTGGTGGGGGCGATTCCCGTTGAGTCGGAGCGCCGCGATCCAGGTGGTCTACGCCGGGCGATGGAGGAGGTGAGTCGAGCGCTGTGCGATGGCGAGGTAGTGATGCTGTTTCCGGAGGGGCGTCTGACAGCGAATGGCGAGGTGCAGGAGTTTCGCCGCGGCCTGGAGCTGATCCTCGCCCGTGACCCGGTGCCGGTGATCCCGGCGAGTCTCTCCGGGCTCTGGGGCTCATGGACCTCTCACTGCCACGGCCGTGCGCTGAGTCAGCGACCGCGGCGTTTCCGCGCCCGAGTGGTGCTGCAGCTCGGCGAGCCGCTCTCACCCGGGGCGGCGACTCGTTGCCAGCTGGAGGCACGGGTTCGGGAGCTCAAGTGCGTGGGGGATGCCTCGATCCAGCCGGCGGTCGAACACCAGATCCAGAGTCGCTAGGGGCATGTGCCTGGCGTCGCGCTTACCGCGGGGCCAGCCAGCAGCGTGCCGCGGTGATCAGGTTGTCACGCACCGCCTGGATCTCCATGCGCACGTCGCCCACCTGTAGCGAGGTGGGGCCCTCCGGAAACCCCTCCAGGTGTTCGAGGATCAGGCCATTGAGCGTCTTAGGGCCGTCGGTAGGCAGCTGCCAGCCCAGCGACTTGTTGATGTCGCGGATATTGGCGGTGCCCTCTATCACCACGCTACCGTCCTCCTGGTGCCGGATATCCTCCTGCATGCCTGCCACACCGGTGGTGAACTCGCCGACGATCTCCTCGAGAATATCCTCCAGGGTCACCAGGCCCTCCACGTCCCCATACTCGTCCACCACGATGCCGATACGCCGCTTCTGCTGCTGAAAGTGGAGCAGCTGGGTGTGCAGCGGATTGGACTCGGGGATGAAGTAGGGCTCCCGAGCCTCCTGGACGATGGCGGCCTTGGTCACTTCGCCCCGGGAGAGGAAGCGTGCCGCATTGCGCAGGTGCAGCAGACCGATGATGTTGTTGATGTCGCCCTTGTAGACCGGCAGCCGGGTGTGCTGGCTGGTGCGGATCTGGGTGAGGATATCATCGAGGTCATCGTCCAGGTTGATGCCGATCACCTCGTGGCGCGGCACCATGATGTCGTTCACGGTGACGTTCTCGAGATCGAGAATGGAGAGCAGCATCGCCTGGTGGCGATGAGGAATGAGGGTGCCCGCCTCGTGAACCACGGTGCGCAGCTCGTCGCGGGTCAGGTTGTCGCCATCCCCATCGATGCTGCGCACCCCGATCAGCCGCAGCAGACCATTGGAGATCACGTTGACCAGCCAGACCAGCGGGTAGAGCAGCTTGAGCAGTGGCTCGAGCACCAGCGAGGCGGGGAAGGCGATGCGGTCCGGTTTCACCGCCGCATAGGTCTTGGGCGTGACCTCGGCGAAGATCAGGATGGTGATGGTCAGCGCGGCGGTGGCGACGGCCGGGCCGGTGACGTCGCCGAGAAAATGGATGGCGATGATGGTGGCGATGGAGGCCGCCAGGTTGTTGACGAAGTTGTTGCCGATCAGGATGACGCCGATCAGCCGGTCGGGGCGAGCCAGTAGTCTGGCGACACGCTGGGCCCGTGCCTCCCCGCTGCTGACCCGGTGGCTGAGGCGGTAGCGGTTGATCGACATCATGCCGGTCTCTGAGCTCGAGAAGAAGGCAGACAAGCAGACAAGCAGGAACAGCAGGCCGAACAGCAATCCCAATGGGAAGTCGTCGCTCAAGTCGAAGAGTCCTCGGTCGCGGGTCAGGCTCGATTTGACGGGAGGTGGGCGCGCGGTGTCAAGGTGTCAGGAGGGCCGCTCAGCCGCGGTTGAGCAGCACTTCCAGCACGAAGAGGCTACCGAAGTAGGCTGCCAGCAGGACGGCGCAGCCGCCAAGGGTCCAGCGCACGGCACGCATGCCGCGCCAGCCCAGGCGGTGGTGGCTGAACAGCAGGATGGCGAAGATTACCCAGGCGGCCAGCGAGAGGATCGTCTTGTGGGCCAGGTGCTGGGCAAACATGTTGTCGAGAAACACGAAGCCGCTGAGGATCGCCAGGGTCAGCAGTGCCATGCCGGCCCAGATCAGCTCGAACAGCAGCCGCTCCATGGAGGTGAGCGGGGGCAGGGCCTGAACGATCCCGCGGATATGGTGGTGGCGCAGGGCGCGGTTCTGCAGACCCAGCAGAATGGCCTGCACGGCGGCGATGGCCAGCACCGCGAATCCCAGCAGGGAGCTGATGGCGTGGAGGGCGATGCCGGGAGAGAGTGCCTCGGCCGGGGGGGATGCCGGTACCGTGACAGCCAGCAACAGCGCGAAGCCCGCCAGCGGCAGGACGCCGACGGCGGCACCCAGTACCGGCTTGAACAGGCTGACACCCAGCAGTACCGCCACCGCCATGGCGCTGATCAGGACCATGCTGGTGTAGAGCCCCGGCAGTACCTGAGCCTCATGACCGAACAGGCTGACGACCAGTGGCAGGTGGCAGAGCAGGCCAAGCAGCGACAGGCCGCGTACCAGCATCGGCTGTGGCGCTACCCGGCGAACCAGGGTAAGTCCCTGCCAGGAGGCGGCGGCGAGATAGAAGAGAGAGGCCATTACGGCCAGGGCGAGCGCCTGCATGGGTTGCGATCCGTGCGCCTGTGGAAGTGGTCAGCATAAGGGTGGCATCTGTGCGGTTACTATACCCAATCACCCGGCTGGCGCACAGGCCTTGGAGCCTGGGTCAGGACGGGGTGCATGGAGACTCGCGGCCACAGCGCGTATAATCGCCCCCAACCTTCAGGCCATCGCACATGTGGAGAGGCCAATGTTTCAGAATCTCAGCGAGCGCCTGTCGCAGACGCTCAAGTCGATCAAGGGTCAGGCTCGCCTGACCGAGGACAATGTCAAGGACACCCTGCGCGAGGTGCGCCGTGCGCTGCTCGAGGCGGATGTCGCCCTGCCGGTGGTCAAGGACTTTATCGACCGCGTGCGCGAACGCGCCGTGGGCCAGGAAGTCTCCAAGAGCCTCTCGCCCGGTCAACAGTTCGTCAAGATCGTCCAGCAGGAGCTGGAGGCGACCATGGGCGAGGCCAACGAGGGGCTGACCCTCAAGGGCTCGCCGGCGGTAGTGCTGATGGCCGGCCTGCAGGGGGCGGGCAAGACCACCTCGGTGGCCAAGCTGGCGCGCTATCTGCGCGAGCGCGAGAAGAGGAAGGTGCTGGTGGTCTCTGCCGACGTTTACCGTCCGGCGGCCATCGACCAGCTCGAGACCCTGGCGAAGGAGGTCGAGGTCGACTTCTTCCCGTCGCGCTCCGACCAGCAGCCCGTCGCTATCGCCGAGGCGGCGATCAAGCATGCCAAGATCCAGTTCCACGATGTGGTGCTGGTGGATACCGCCGGTCGCCTGGCCATCGACGAGGCGATGATGGCCGAGATCCAGGCGCTGCATAAGGCGGTCTCGCCTCAGGAGACGCTGTTCGTCGTCGACGCCATGACCGGCCAGGACGCCGCCAATACCGCCAAGGCCTTCCATGAGGCGCTGCCGCTGACCGGGGTGATCCTGACCAAGGCCGACGGCGATGCCCGTGGCGGTGCGGCGCTCTCGGTGCGTCATATCACCGGCAAGCCGATCAAGTTCATGGGCGTTGGCGAGAAGGTTGACGCCCTCGAGCCCTTCCACCCGGATCGCGTGGCGTCGCGCATCCTCGGTATGGGCGACGTGTTGTCGTTGATCGAGGAGGCCGAGCGCAGCGTCGACAAGGGCAAGGCCGAGAAACTGGCCAAGAAGGTCAAGAAGGGCCAGGGCTTCGATCTCGAGGACTTCCGCGACCAGCTCCAGCAGCTCAAGAAGATGGGCGGCATGGGCGGCCTGCTGGGCAAGCTGCCCGGTATGGGCCAGATGGCCGAGATGGCCCAGGGGCCCGGCCCCGAGAAGGAGATGGGCAAGCTCGAGGCGCTGATCAACTCCATGACGCCCCAGGAGCGTCGTAAGCCCGAGATCATCAACGGCTCGCGCAAGCGGCGCATCGCCGCCGGTGCCGGCCTGCAGGTGCCCGATCTGAATCGTCTGCTCAAGCAGCACAAGCAGATGCAGAAGATGATGAAGAAGGCGGGCAAGAAGGGCGGCATGCAGAACATGATGCGCGGCATGTCCGGCATGATGGGCGGCGGTGGCCCCGGCGGCATGGGTGGCATGGGGGGAATGGGCGGCCCCGGTGGCAAGCCCTGGCGATAAGCCCCGAGGCTTACGCAGTTACCGACAGGGTGATAGCGAAAGGCGCAGGGGACAACCCGGAGAGGGGGTCCGAGGACCAGGGGTGAGGAGTACTGCTCCGAACGGGCTGGCCAGGGATGGCCGAGGTAGCCCACAAGGAAGTACTCGTAGCGCCCCCTCAACGGCCTGTCGCCGGAACAGCCTTGAGCGGGACTGCCATCTGCGATAAGCCCGAAAAAGGTTCCCAAGCGGGACTGTTTTCCGTAGAATGCTGCGTCTTGACTGACAGGACCGCGAGTGTCGCGGTCATCGTCGTGACCGAATCCCAATCAACCGAAGGACTTAATAGGCCATGGTTACCATTCGTCTGGCTCGTGGTGGCGCCAAGAAGCGTCCCTTCTACCACCTGACCGTTACCGATTCCCGCAACGCCCGTGACGGCCGTTTCATCGAGCGTCTCGGCTTCTTCAACCCGGTTGCCCGTGGTCAGGAAGAGCGTCTGCGTGTCGATCTCGACCGTATCACCCACTGGCAGAGCCAGGGTGCCCAGCTCTCCGGCCGTGTTGCCGAGCTGGTCAAGGAAGCTCGCAAGCAGGCCTGAGGTCTGATGCGATGATTGTCTCGGTTCCGAGGTCGTCGATGAGCGAATCTGCAGAGGCTCAGCCCGCCGACGATCATGTGGTGCTGGGAAAGTTGACCAGCCCCTATGGCGTGAAGGGCTGGCTCAAGGTGTATTCGTACACCAGCCCCATGGAGGGCATCCTCGACTACCCCGAGTGGGTGGTGCGTCAGGGCGAGACGCTGAAGCGTTGTCGACTGGTGCAGGGGCGTCGCCACGGCAAGGGTCTGGTGGCCCGGCTCGAAGGCTGCGACTCCCGCGAGGCCGCCGAAGCGCTGGCCGGCGCAGAGATCGTGCTGCCCAAGGCAGAACTGCCCGAGCTCAGCGGCGACGATTTCTACTGGCACGAGCTGGAAGGCCTGCGGGTCGTGACCCGTGATGGCAGCGTGCTGGGCCGTATCGACCATCTCTTCGAGACCGGCGCCAATGACGTCATGGTCGTTAAGGGAAGTCTCGAGACGGATGCCATCGATGCCCGTGAGCGGCTGCTGCCGTTCCTGCCCGACGAGGTGATCCTCGAGGTGGATCTCGAAGATGGCGTGATGCACGTCGACTGGGATCCCGAATTTTGAAGGAATCCGGTGTGATGACGGCTGACTCTTCGCTATCCGAACGGGTGGCCGATATGTGGGTCGGGGTCGTCTCGCTGTTTCCGGAGATGTTCGAGGCGATCACCCGCTATGGCGTTACCGGTCGAGCAGTCGAGAAGGGGCATGTTGCGCTGGAGGTCTGGAATCCTCGCGACTTCGCCACCGACAGACATCGCACCGTGGATGACCGCCCCTATGGTGGCGGGCCAGGGATGCTGATGAAGGTCGATACCCTGCGTGCGGCGATTCATGCGGCCAGAGCCAGGGCCGAGCAGGTCACCGGGCAGCGTCCCAGGGTGGTCTACCTGTCGCCCCAGGGGCGACGGCTCGATCAGGCCGGGGCTCGGGAGCTGGCGGCCGGGCCGCCACTGGTCGTGGTGGCGGGGCGTTATGAAGGCATCGATGAGCGCGTGGTGGAGAGCGACATCGATGAAGAGTGGTCGATCGGTGATTATGTGTTGAGCGGCGGCGAGCTGCCGGCCATGGTGCTGATCGATGCCGCGGCAAGGCTGGTGCCCGGAGTGCTGGGTCATCAGGATTCCGCGGTCGAGGACTCCTTCAACGAAGGACTGCTGGACTGCCCGCACTACACTCGCCCCGAGGTGATCGACGGGCGTCAGGTGCCGGAGGTCCTGCTCAGCGGCAATCACGGTGCCATTCGGCGCTGGCGGCTGAAGCAGTCTCTTGGGCGTACCTGGCAGCGACGCCCCGACCTGCTCGAGGGTAGGGAGTTGAACAAGGAGCAGCGCAGGCTGTTGCAGGAGTTCCTCGAGGAGCACGCACTGCCCGCCAGATAGGGCAGGCGGAGGTGCGGGAGCGCTGAGCGATCGAGCTCACAGCCCCGCGTCACCCATTATCTCCCGCGCTCTCGAGAGCATTCGAGCGCCGGGATCACGACTCATCGGCAACCCAGGCGATCGATGAGTCAACGTTATCAAGGAGTCATTGTCATGAGCAGCAAGAACAAGGTGATCCAGGCGCTCGAAGCCGAGCAGATGAGCAAGGAGATCCCGACCTTTGCCCCCGGCGACACCGTTATCGTCCAGGTCAAGGTCAAGGAAGGCAGCCGTGAGCGTCTCCAGGCCTTCGAAGGCGTGGTGATCGGCAAGCGTAACCGCGGCCTGAACTCCGCCTTCACCGTGCGCAAGATCTCCCACGGTGTGGGTGTCGAGCGTACCTTCCAGACCTACAGCCCGCTGGTCGACTCCATCAGCGTCAAGCGTCGCGGTGACGTGCGCAAGGCCAAGCTCTACTACCTCCGTGAGCGCAGCGGCAAGTCTGCACGCATCAAGGAAAAGCTGGCCTGAGGCCAAGGCCTCCGAGCCCTCGGGTCGGGGCGCTGCCCCGGCTCGATCGAAAACCCCGTCACCGCTCTCGCGGGGCGGGGTTTCCTTTTATATGGCATGCCCAGCCGGAGAGTCTCATGAGTGAGGCCGACGAGACAGCCGTTATCGATACCTTTCTCGATGCCCTGTGGCTGGAGCAGGGGGGCAGCGAGCATACGCTGGCTGCCTACCGCCGCGACCTGACCGCCTGGGCGGCGCACCTTGCCGAGCTTGGCGAGGGGTTGCTCTCGCCAGGCGCCGGGAGCCTGCCGGCCTGGCTCGATGCGCGGCGTGCGGCCGGCTATCGGCTGCGCAGCAATGCGCGCCTGCTCTCCAGCCTGCGTCGCTTCTATCGTTGGGCGCTGGAGGCGGGGCGCATCGAGCATGACCCGCTGGCCGAGGTCAGGCTGCCCCGGGTGCAACCCAGTCTGCCCGAGACCCTTGAGGAGGCCGAGGTGGAGCGGTTGATCGCGGCACCGGATGTGATGACGGATCTGGGGCTTCGAGACCGCACCATGCTGGAAGTGCTCTATGGCACGGGGCTGCGCGTCTCGGAGCTAGTGGGACTGACCACCGATGCCGTGAATCTGCGCCAGGGAGTGGTCAGGGTGCGCGGTAAGGGGGACAAGGACCGCCTGGTGCCTCTGGGAGAGGAGGCCGTCCACTGGGTCACGCGCTACCTGCGCACCGCGCGTGGTGCCTTGATGCATGATGTCATGCGGCCGGCGCTCTTCCCGGGGCGTGATGACCGCCCGCTGACCCGGCAGGCCTTCTGGTACCGGATCAAGCATCATGCCAGGGTGGCCGGCATCGAGCGTTCGCTGTCGCCCCATACCCTGCGCCATGCATTCGCCACTCACTTGTTGAATCATGGTGCCAATCTGCGTGTCGTACAGTTGCTGCTCGGTCACAGTGACCTTTCCACTACCCAGATCTATACCCATGTGGCCCAGGCGCGCCTGGAGCGCCTGCATGCCGATCACCACCCACGAGGATGAATCATGACGACCCTTTCCCGGCTCCTTCTTATCGGGCTGTCCGCCGCGCCCATGGCCATGCTGCTCTCGGCGCCAGCCCAGGCCCAGCAGGGTGAGGCCGAGCGACTTGCCGAACGGCTGTCGGTCAGCGGCCAGGCGATGCCGGTGCGTAGCGTCCGCGAGGCGCCGATGGAGGGGCTCTTCGAGGTGCGCCTGGAGACCGGCGAGCGCTTCTACAGCGACGCCGAAGGTGAACACTTTCTGGTGGGCGACCTCTACCGCAATGGCGAGCAGGGGCTGGTCAACCTGAGCGAGGAGAGTCGCAACGCCGAGCGTGCCGAGCGTCTGAGCCAGGTACCGGAATCCGAGCGGGTGATCTTCCGCGGAGCCCAGAGCCGCGCCAGGGTGATGGTATTCACCGATACCACCTGCCCCTACTGCCAGCAGCTTCACGAAGAGGTGCCGCGGCTCAACAAGCTGGGTATCGAGGTGCACTACCTGGCCTTCCCGCGTAGCGGCATGAGCGGCCAGGGCGCGCGTACCATGCAGCAGGTGTGGTGTGCCGACAATTCCGCCGAGGCGATGAGTGCCGCCAAGCGGGGGGATTCGCTTTCGACCCCCGCGGACTGCGACAATCCGGTCGAGTCACAGTATCATCTGGGACTCGAGCTTGGCGTTCAGGGGACGCCGGCCATTGTGCTGCCCGACGGTCGCCTGGTACCGGGCTATGTGCCCGCCGAGCGTCTGGCCGCCATGCTGGGTCTCGACGAGTAGGGCATCCCGCTCTGTCCGCACGCCTGCAGGCCAGGCGCTGGTGGCCGAGCGCCCTGGCCCGCCCTGGTGGCGGGCCGCCGAGCCATCTGGACACGACACGCTATATAACGAACTCGGACACACGAGCAGGAGTAATACATTGAAACCGGTGAGAGTAGGAATCTGTGGGCTGGGGACCGTCGGTGGCGGAACCTTCAACGTGCTGACACGCAACGCCGACGATATTACCCGGCGGGCCGGGCGACCGATTGCCATCGAGCAGGTCGCCTATCGCACCCCCAACCCCGAGTGTGATCTCACCGGCATCGACACGACCGCCGATATCTTCGAGGTGGCCAGCAACCCCAACGTCGACGTGGTGGTGGAGCTGATCGGTGGCTACGACGTGGCGCGTGAGCTGGTGCTTGCCGCCATCGAGAATGGCAAGCATGTGGTGACCGCCAACAAGGCGCTGATCGCGGTGCATGGCAACGAGATCTTCGCGGCCGCACACGAGAAGGGCGTGATCGTGGCCTTCGAGGCCGCGGTGGCCGGCGGCATCCCGGTGATCAAGTCGCTGCGCGAGGGGCTTGGCGCCAATCGCATCGAGTGGGTGGCGGGGATCATCAACGGTACCGGCAACTATATCCTGACCCATATGCGCGATGATGGGCGGGCCTTCGATGATGTTCTCGCCGAGGCCCAGGCGCTCGGCTATGCGGAAGCCGATCCGACCTTCGATGTCGAGGGCATCGATGCCGCCCACAAGCTGACCATCCTCGCCTCCATCGCCTATGGGGTGCCGCTGCAGTTCGAGAAGGCCTATACCGAGGGCATCTCCCGGGTCACCGCCGAGGATGTGGAGCAGGCCGACAACCTGGGCTACGTGATCAAGCACCTGGGGATCTCCAAGCGGACCGAGCAGGGCCTGGAGCTGCGTGTGCACCCCACGCTGATCCCCAAGGAGCGCCTGCTGGCCAACGTGCATGGCGTCAAGAATGCCATCGCCGTGATGGGCGATGCCGTGGGGCCGACCCTCTACTACGGCGCCGGTGCCGGGGCCGAGCCCACCGCCTCCGCGGTGGTGGCCGACCTGCTCGACGTGGCCCGTGATATCGCCACCGACCATCACTACCGGGTGCCCTACCTGGCCTTCAGTGGCATCAGCGAGGACGTCAGTCAGCTGCCGATCATGCCCATGGAGGAGATCACCACCGCCTACTACCTGCGGCTGCTGGCGGTGGATCGCCCCGGCGTACTGGCGCGGGTGGCGACCATTCTCTCCGAGCAGGGCATCTCCATCGAGGCGCTGATCCAGAAGGAGGCCACCGAGGGTGAACTGGTGCCGATCATTCTGCTGACTCACCGCACCCCCGAGAAGAGCATGAACGAGGCGATTCGCCAGATCGAGTCCATGTCCGATGTCGCCGGACCGGTGACCCGGATTCGTGTCGAATCCCTGGACGAGCAGGAATAACCCATGCGCTATATCAGTACCCGCGGGCAGGCGCCCGCACTCTCCTTCGAGGAGGTCGTGCTTACCGGCATGGCCAACGATGGTGGCCTCTACGTGCCAGAGCATGTGCCCGAGCTCTCCCAGGATGAGCTGGCGGCCATGGCCGGTCTCTCCTATGCCGAGATCGCCTTCCGGGTGATGAAGCCCTTCGTCAATGGCGAGATCGATGACGAGACATTCCGCGGGATCGTGAAGGAGGCGTATGCCACCTTCAGCCATGATGCCGTGGTGCCGCTCAATCAGCTCGACGCCAACCACTTTCTGCTCGAGCTGTTCCACGGCCCGACCCTGGCCTTCAAGGATGTCGCCCTGCAGCTGCTGGGTCGCATCCTCGACCACTTCCTCAAGAAGCGTGGCGAGCGGGCGGTGATCATGGGGGCGACCTCCGGCGATACCGGCTCGGCGGCCATCGAGGGCTGCCGCCACTGCGACAACCTCGATATCTTTATTCTCCATCCGTACAACCGGGTGTCGGAGGTGCAGCGTCGTCAGATGACCACGGTGCTGGCGGACAACGTCTTCAACGTCGCCATCGAGGGCAACTTCGACGACGCCCAGGCGATGGTCAAGGCGAGCTTCGCCGACCAGAACTTCCTGAACGGAACCCGGCTGGTGGCGGTAAACTCCATCAACTGGGCGCGCATCATGGCCCAGATCGTCTACTACGTGGCCTCCGCCGTGGCCCTGGGGGCGCCCCGGCGCAAGGTGAGCTTCTGTGTGCCATCGGCCAACTTCGGCAACGTCTTCGCCGGCTACATGGCCTATCGCATGGGCCTGCCGGTCGAGCGTTTCGTGATCGCCACCAACGCCAACGACATCCTGCACCGCACCCTGGCCGCCAACGACTTCTCGAAGAAGGAACTGGTGGCCACGCTCGCGCCCTCCATGGATATCGTGGTCTCCTCGAACTTCGAGCGCCTGCTGTTCGAGGCGTATGATCGCGACGGCAAGGCCGTGGATGCCCTGCTCGAGCGCTTCCAGGCCGAGCCCACGGCCCTGGCCGAGGCGCCGCTATCGCGCCTGCGTGAGCGCTTCGCCAGCCACAGCGTCGATGACAGCACCATCCTGGAGGTGATCCGCGAGGCGCACCATCGCACCCAGGAGATCCTCGACCCGCACACCGCCACCGGCTACCGCGCCGCCGAGCGCGAACGGGGTGACGAGAGCGTACCGATTATCACCTTGGCCACCGCCCACCCGGCCAAGTTCGCCGAGGCGGTGGTCAAGGCCGGTTTCCCGGGGGTGCCGCTGCCGCCGCATATGGACGACCTGCTGGAGCGTGAGGAGCGCTTCAGCGTGCTGCCGGCGGAGCTTTCTGCGGTGCAGAAATTCGTCGCCGAGAATCGCCGCTGAGGTCACCAGTGGCTATCAGCCTCGAGCCTGTATGCCGCTCGGGGCTGATCCGGCGACAGGCCTGCGAGGGGGCGCTGTGAACCCCTCCCTGGGCGCTACCGATGCCATCCCTGGCATAGGACCCCCTCTTCGGCCTATCCCCGGCGCCCCTCGCTGGGTCAGCGGCCTACAGTCACAGACTTGAACCAGAGGTGCTTGGCTTGAACGCCATACGCGACCCCAACGATCTGAACGAGCGCCTGAGGCCGCGCATACTGCCGCGGCCTCGGGATGCCGCGCTCTACGCCCGCGCCCAGCGCGAAGGGCTCAGCGAGCTTCAGGCTCGGGTGCTGGCCGGGCGTCTGCCGGGCTATCGGGGGGAGCTTGATCCGCTGGTCTCGCCCAGCCTGCGACACCTGGCCCACCCCGAGAAGCTGGCCGATGGCCGGCGTGCCGCCGAGCGCATCGCTCAGGCGGTGGTCGACGGCGAGCATATCGGCATCCTGACCGACTACGATGTCGACGGCATCACCTCCCATGTGGTGATCCGGCGCACCCTGCACGAGCTGTTCGGCGTGCCGGAGGCGAAGCTGCACAGCCTGATCGGTCATCGTATCCATGACGGCTACGGCATCAGTCTGCCCCTGGTGGAGCGAACCCTGGCCCTCAAGCCGCGGCCCAGCCTGGTGATTACCGCCGACTGTGGCAGCAGCGACGAGCCGCGTATCGCACGCCTGGCGGCCCAGGGCATCGAGGTGGTGGTCAGCGACCACCACGCGCTGCCGGTGGAGGGGCCGCCACCCTCGGCGCATGCCGTGGTCAACCCGACTCGCGACGACTGCGACTACCCCGACCCAACCATCGCCGGCTGCATGGTGGCCTGGCTGGTCATGTCGCTGACCCGCAGCGTGTTGATCGAGTGGGGTGTGCTGGCCCAGGCGACGCCCAAGCTCTCGCCCTGGCTCTCCTATGTGGCGCTGGGCACCGTGGCGGACTGTGTCTCCCTGGGCGGCAGCCCCGCCAACCGCGCGGTGGTGACCCACGGTCTGGCGCTGATCAACCGCATGGAGGCGGCTTGCTGGCGCGCCATGGCGCAACGGCTGGGCGCCGATAGCGTGCCCTTCGACGCCGAGACCCTGGGCTTCCAGATGGGGCCGCGGATCAACGCTCGCTCGCGCCTCGATGACCCCTATGCCGCCTTGCACTTCATGCTGGCGGCGGACGATGTCTCGGCGGCGCGGCATCTGGAGACGCTGGATCAGGACAACCAGTCGCGCAAGGCGATCGAGGCTGACATGGACGAGGAGGCGCGAGCGCTGGCGATGCCGGCGCTGAGCGCCGACGAGCCGGCCGTCGTGGTCTTTCTGGAGGATGGGCATGCGGGGGTGCAGGGCATCGTCGCCTCCCGGCTGGTGCAGGCCTACGGGCGCCCGGCGCTGGTGCTCACGCCGGCGGCCGCCCCCGGCATGCTGACCGGTTCGGGACGCTCCATCGAGGGACTGCATCTGCGCGATGCCCTGCAGCGCACCTTCGAGCTGGCCCCCGAGGCGTTGCCGCGTTTCGGAGGGCATCGTGGGGCGGCCGGCGTCGGGGTGCCCGCCGAGCGGCTCGATGCCTTCAAGGCCGCCTTTCTAACGGCGGTGGCCGAACAGCTGGGCGAGGCCGAGCTCTATCCCAGGATCCTGACCGATGGTGACCTGGCCCCCGAGCAGCTGAGCCTCGCGACCCTCGAGGAGCTGCAGGCGGTAGGGCCCTTCGGCCGCGAGTTCGATCCGCCGCTGTTTCAGGGCGAGTTTGTCGTCGAGCGCCTCCGCCCGGTGGGCGCCGACGGCACTCACCTGATGCTGGAGCTATCGCTGGGGGCGGTGACCCATCGGGCGATCTGGTTCCGGGCGCTGACGCCCGGCGAGGTGCCGGCCTTCGGGGTCGGTGACCGGCTGCGCTGTGCCTACAAGCTCAACCGCAATCGCTGGCGAGGCCGCGATAACCTGCAGCTGATGGTCGAGCACGCCGAGCAGGCCTGAGACAGCGGTTCAGCCCTTGCCCCAGAACCACCACACGATCAGGCCGATCAGTCCCAGCCCGGCCAGATTGACGATCAGCGTAACGAGCGTGCTCATGAGCGTGCCTCCTGCTGTTCTGATACCTGTGGCTGCGAAGCCTCGGCGGCGGAAGCGTTCTTGTCGGCGCCGCTGGCCGTGAACAGGCGCAGCCGGTTGGCGTTGCTGACCACGGTGATCGACGACAGCGACATGGCGGCCCCGGCGATCATCGGCGACAGCAGCATGCCGGTGAACGGATACAGCACGCCGGCGGCAATCGGGATGCAGACGATGTTGTAGCCGAAGGCGCCGGCCAGGTTCTGCTTGATGTTGGTGAGCGTGGCCCGGCTGATCTCGATGGCATCGGCGATGCCGTGCAGCGAGCCGCGAATCAACGTGATGCCGGCGCTCTCGATGGCCACATCGGTGCCCTGGCCGATGGCGAAGCCCACGTTGGCCCGGGCCAGCGCCGGGGCGTCGTTGATGCCGTCGCCGACCATGCCGACCACCTCGCCTTCACCCTGCAGGCGCTCGATCTCGGCGTGCTTGTCCTCGGGCAGCAGGCCGGCGCGGAACTCATCGATGCCCACGGCGCGGGCAATGGCCCGGGCGGTGTGCTCGTTATCGCCGGTCAGCATGACGATGGTCAGACCGTCGTCATGCAGGCGCTTCACCGCCGCCACGGTGTCGTGGCGCAGCGGGTCGCTGACGCCGAAGATGGCGGCCAGCTCGCCGGCCACGGCCAGATACACCACGGTACGGGCGTCGTCCTCGAGCCGGCTGGCGAAGTCGCGTCCCGTCGCCAGGTTCACGTCGTTTTCTTCCATCAGCTTGGCGTTGCCCAGCAGCAGGGTTTTTCCCTCGCCCCCGCCGTCGCCGGTTGTTGTCACGGACCGGGCCGTGACACCGCGGCCGGTGATGCTGTCAAAGTCGCTGACCTGGCTGTCGGCCGCATCGCGCTCTTCCGCGTAGGCAAGCATGGCGGTCGCCAGCGGGTGTTCGGAGCCGCGCTCCAGCGCCGCCACTAGCCCCAATACCTCCTGCTCATCGCCGGAGAGAATCTCTGCCTCGGTGACCCGCGGCTTGCCCTCGGTGAGGGTGCCGGTCTTGTCCACCACCAGGGTGGATAGCTTGCTGGCCGTCTGCAGCGCCTCGCCGTTTCTCACCAGCACGCCGTGCTCGGCGGCCTTGCCCACCCCGATCATGGTGGAGATCGGCGTCGCCAGCCCCATCGCGCAGGGGCAGGCGATGATCAGCACCGTGGTGGCGGTGACCAGCATATGAATGACCCGCGGCTCGGCGCCGAAGTTGAACCAGGCAAGCGCGGTGAGCACGGCGAAGATCATCACCGCGGGCACGAAGACGCTGGAGACCTTGTCGACCAGATCGCCAATCGGCGGGCGCGAGTTCTGGGCGCTGGCCACCTGCTCGGTGATCTGCCCCAGGCGGGTATCGCTGCCCACCCGGGTGGCGCGATAGACCAGGCCGCCGCGACCGTTGACGGTGCCGGCGCTGACCTCGTCGCCCTGGCCCTTGGCCACCGGCAGCGGCTCGCCGGTGAGCATCGACTCGTCGATATGGCTCTGGCCCTCGGTCACCTCGCCATCCACCGGCAGGCGCTCGCCGGGGCGCACGCGGATATGGTCGCCCTGGCGCACGTCGTCGATATCGACCTCGCGCTCCTCACCGTCGCGAATGACCCGGGCGGTCTTGCTCTGCAGGTCGAGCAGGCGCTTGAGCGCATCGCTGGTGCGGCCCCGGGCCTTGAGCTCCACGGCGTTGCCCAGCAGGATCAGGCCGATGACCATGGCCGAGGCCTCGAAATAGATGCCCCGGGCGGCCTCGGGCAGCCAGCCGCCGAGAAACACCACCGCCATGGAGTAGAGCCAGGCGGTGCCGGTGCCTATGGCCACCAGGGTGTCCATGTTGGCCTGGTGATGGCGGGCGTTTTTCCAGGCGTTGATGAAGAAGTGCCGGCCGGGAAAGGCCATGATCAAAAGCGTCAGCAGGCCGATCACGCCCCAGTAGAGGCGACCGGCGCCAACGGCCTCGGGGTGATAGAAGAACATGCTGGCCATCAGCGGCACCGCCAGCGCCAGCGACCAGAAGCTGCCGTGCAGGCGCTTTCTATACAGGCGCTGCTCCTTGTCGGCGCGGCTGGCCTCGGCCTCGCGCATGTCGACGATGGGCTCGGCGCCGTAGCCGACGTCCTCTATCGCGGCGATCAGCGCGTCTTCGTCGGCGCTGCCGTGAACCTGGGCGGTGTGGGTGCCGAAGTTGACCGACGCCGTGGCCACGCCCGGCGTCTTTTCCAGCGCCTGCTGCACGCTCTTGACGCAGCTGGCGCAGGTCATGCCGCTGATCGCCAACCGCTGGGTGGCGGTGCGCTCACTATCGGCCGCCTCTGGCTTGGCCGCTGCCTCGTCGACAGGTGCCTCACCCTGTTCGGCAGAGGGTGCCGCGTCACTCTCCGCTGCCGCCTCGCCCGTCGGATAGCCGGCCTCGCTCAACACGCGGTCCAGTGTCTGGCCATCCAGTCGGGTTACCACGTCAAGGCGCTTCTCCGCCGGCTCACCGACCACCTCGGCGTCCGGGTCCTCGGCCTGGATCGCCTCACGCATGCGTTTGACGCAGCCCTGACAGCTCATGCCGGGCACCTGGCGCTCGTGCTGCAGTGGACGGTCCGCCGGAGGGTAGCCGGCCGCTTGAAGGGCGTGGTCGAGCTGCTCATCGTCGAGGCGGGTGGTGACCGAGAGGCGCTGCTCATCCGGCTCACCGACCACCTCGGCACTCGGGTCCTCGGCTTGAATCGCCTCGCGCATGCGCTTGACGCAGCCCTGGCAGCTCATGCCGGGGATCTGGCGTTCGAGGGTAGCGTTCATGGCTCCTCCTTTGGGGCGTGCTCGTCGGCGCGACGCTTTGCATCGCCCCGCAGCGGTTCGGGAAAGCTCTCGATCAGCCGGCACAGGCTGTGGCCGTCCGGGGTGCCATCGGGCATGCCGGCCCAGGTCTCCAGCGCCTGCTCCATGCGCTCGGCCAGCGCCTGCAGCTCGGCGATGCGCGCATGGATCTGTGGCAGGCGACTGGCCAGCAGGTCGCGCACCATGGGGCAGGGCGAGTCGCCGTGATCGGCGTGATCGAGGATCTCGCGTATCTCGGCCACACCGAAGCCCAGGGTGCGGGCGCGCTGAATAAAGCGCAGCCGCTCCAGGTCGACCTGGGTGAATAGCTGGTAGCCGTTGTCGGGGTGGCGCTCGGGGTGCAGAAGCCCCTCGCGCACATAGTGGCGCACGGTCTCGGCGGTAACGCCGGCCCCCTTCGCCAGTTCACTGACCTTCATGACGGTATCTCTCGAGAGTGGCATACTTGCAGTGTAAAACCTTTGGGTAACACAAGGGTCAAGCCGTCGTAGTACAGGGCACGCGTCGTTGCGGCATATGTCGCGAGGTGTTGTGTAACCCACTGAAAGTTCACAATATCAAACAGCTGTGCGACCAAAGTATTAGCGGATTCGGCATTAAAACGGTCGTTTGGGGTTGAAACGAGCGTTGGCATACGCGAAAAGGGGAGGGCACGCGCCCGCCTCCGGGGAGAGGCAATGCCAGCGCCAACGTAACAACAGCACCGCAAGGGATGGATCTCATGAAGAACAAGTTCAATCGCCTGACCCTCGCCGCCGCCGTGACGGCCGCCGCCTTCACCAGCCAGGCCCAGGCCGGTGGCTTCCAGCTTAACGAACAGAGCGTCAGCGGCCAGGGCTATGGCCATGCCGGGCGTAGCTCCAACGTTCAGGATGCCACCATCGTCTTCGGCAACCCGGCGGGGATGTCATTTCTGGATCGTGCCCAGCTCTCTGCCGGTGCCACCTATCTGGTCGTCAATAACGATATCAGCAATGTCACCGCCACACGCAACGTCGATTCTGGCGTTGCCATGGGTGGCATGCCGAATGGCACTCAGGTGCCGGCAGGGCCCATACCGGGCGGTAACGAGGGCGATATGGTCGGCAACAAGGCGATTCCCTTCGCCTTCTATGCCCATCCGGTCAATGACAGGCTGGCTTTCGGCTTCGGGGTCTACGCGCCCTTCGGCTCCAAGACCGACTACGAGGATGACTTCCAGGGTCGCTACTTTGGCAACTACACCGAGGTCACGGTGGTCAGCGCGCAACCGACGGTCTCCTATCGCTTCAATGAGCAGTGGTCGATCGGCGCCGGCATCACCTACAACCAGGTGGAAGGCGAGCTGCGCCGTCAGATCCCCAGTGTTCAAAGCTATGACCCAGCGGGCGATGTCGATGCACGTGTCGACGGCGACGACGAGGCCTGGGGATACAATATCGGCGTGATGTACCAGCCGGTGCCGGAGACCACCCTGGGGCTGACCTACCGCTCTGAGGTCGAATATGAGCTTGAGGGTGACTTCAAGGCCACTGACCCGATGGGTAATGTTGTCAGGTCCGACAACGCCTATCTCGATCTCACCACGCCTGAGACCGTCAACTTCTCCGTGACCCAGCAGATGACCGACAGGCTCAAGCTGATGTTCGGTGCCTCCTGGTCGCGCTGGAGCAAGTTCCAGGAGATTCGTGTTACCGGTGATACCATTCCAGAGATTACCAATGAGACCCAGAACTACAGCAATGCCTGGGCCTTCGCGGTGGGGGGCGAGTACCAGCTGAATCCCCAGTGGGTGCTGCGGGCCGGCCTGTCGCTGGATGAGACCCCGAGCAATGATGAGCACCGCAGCGTGCGGATTCCCTCGGATGATCGCCGCATCTTCTCGCTGGGAGCCGGCTGGACACCGACTGAGGCGCTGACCATCGACTTCGCCTATTCCTACCTTACCGAGCACACCACTCGTATTGAGCAGACCCGTGCTGACCACCTGGCAAGTCCAGCAACCGGTGGTGTGCCGGTTGGAGGTGCCACGTACGCCGCCGACTACAAGAACGAGGCCCATGGCTTCGGCGCTCAGCTGACCTACCGCTTCTAAGCGATAATCCGCCAGGCGCATGACAGAGACCCCGGCCCTGGCCGGGGTCTTGACGTCTGGGGTGGGCTCAGGCGGCCGCCTCCTCCAGGAAGGCCGCCCGCATCAGCTCCCGGGTGTAGGGCTCGCGGGGCGCCTGGAACAGTGCCTCGGTGTCGCCCTGCTCGACCACCGTACCGTCTTTCATCACCAGTACGCTGTCGGCCAGGGCCCGCACCACCGCCAGGTCGTGGCTGATAAACAGGTAGGTGAGGCCGTGTTTCGCCTGCAGATCGCGCAGCAGCGCGATCACCGTGGCCTGCACCGATCGGTCCAGGGCCGAGGTGGGCTCGTCGAGCAGCAGGAACTCGGGCTTGAGCACCAGCGCGCGGGCGATGGCGATGCGCTGGCGCTGGCCGCCCGAGAACTCGTGGGGATAGCGGTGGCGCATCGCCGGGTCGAGGGCGACATCGTCGAGCGCCTCCCGCACCCGCGCGTCTCGCTCGCGCCGGCCGAGCTCCGGGGCGTGTACCCGCAGGCCCTCGCCGACGATCTCGCCTACCGTCATGCGCGGCGACAGCGAGCCGAAGGGATCCTGGAAGACCACCTGCATGCGTGAGCGCAGCGGGCGCATGCCACTACTGTCGAGGCCCTCCAGGGCGGTGTCGCCGAAGCGGATCTCGCCCCGACTCTCGAGCAGGCGTAGCAGGGCGCGACCCAGGGTCGACTTGCCGGAGCCGGACTCGCCGACGATGCCCACCGTCTGCCCCCGGCGGATGGCGAGATCGATGCCGCGCACCGCCTCGAAGTAGTCATCGTGTCCGAAGAGTCGCTTCCTGAGCGGGAAGCGCACCCGCAGATCGTGGGCCTCGAGCAGCATGGGGGAGTCGGCCGGTACCGGCGCCTTGCGCCCGTGGGGCTCGGCGTCGATCAGCATGCGCGTATAGGCGTGGCGAGGGGCCTTGAACAGGGCGGCGGTCTCGCCGCTCTCCACCCGCTCGCCGCGACGCATCACACAGACCCGGTCGGCGAAGTGGCGCACGATGCCGAGATCGTGGGTGATAAACAGGATCGCCATGCCGTAGCGGCGCTGCAGCTCCTTGAGCAGGGTGAGGATCTGCGCCTGGACGGTGACGTCCAGCGCCGTGGTCGGCTCGTCGGCGATCAACAGCTTCGGCTCGCAGGCCAGCGCCATGGCGATCATCACCCGCTGGCGCTGGCCGCCGGAGAGCTCGTGGGGGTAGCTCGCCAGCCGCCGCTCGGGCTCGGGGAGGCCCACCTGCTCGAGGAGCTCGAGGGCACGGGCCCGGGCGGCACGGCCGCGCAGCGTGGTGTGCTTGGCGAGCACCTCGATGATCTGGCGGCCCACTCGATGCAGCGGGTTCAGCGAGGTCATGGGCTCCTGGAAGATCATCGATATCTCGTTGCCGCGGATCTGGCGAAGGCGCTTCGGCGCCACTTTCAGCAGGTCCTCGCTGCCCGCCCCGCCGTGCCAGCGGATGGCCCCGGTGGGGCGGGCGAGCGTCGGCAGCAGCCCCAGGGTGGCGGTGGAGGAGACCGACTTGCCGGAGCCGGACTCGCCGACCAGCGCCAGGGTCTCGCCCTCGTGAACGGTGAAACTCAGATCCTTGACGGCGGCGACGCTGCCGTCCGGCAGGTCGAACTCGACCCGCAGGCGATCGATCTCGAGCAGTGGCTGTGACATGAGGCCTCCTCGCGGGTCGTTATCGTGTTTTCGGGTCTAGGGCATCGCGTAGCCCGTCGCCCAGGAAGTTGAGACACAGAAGGGTCGTCGCCAGGAAGGCGGAGGGCACCAGCAGCATCCAGGGGGCCGTCTCCATCATGTCCTTGCCCTCGCTGATCAGTACGCCCCAGCTGGTCAGCGGTTCCTGCACGCCGAGCCCCAGGAAGGAGAGGAAACTCTCCAGCAGGATCACCTTGGGCACGGTCAGGGTGACGTAGACGACCACCGGGCCCAGGGCATTGGGAATCAGGTGGCGGGTGACGATGGTATGGCGGCGTACCCCCAGTGCCTGGGCGGCCTCGACGAACTCGCGGCGCTTCAGCGCCAGCACCTGGCCGCGCACGATGCGCGACATGTCGAGCCACTCCACGGCGCCGATGGCGGCGTAGATCAGCAGGATGTTGCGGCCGAACACCACCATCAACAGGATCACGAGGAACATGAAGGGCAGCGAATACATGATGTCGACGAAGCGCATCATCAGGGTGTCGACGCGCCCGCCCAGGTAGCCGGCGACGGCGCCGTAGAGCACGCCGATCACCAGCGAGACGAAGGTGGCCACCAGCGCCACGGAGAGCGACACGCGGCCGCCGTGGAGCACCCGGGTCAGCAGGTCGCGGCCGTTGGCGTCGGTGCCGGCGTAGTGGCCGCCTTCGAGGCTCGGGGCGGCGAGAAAGGCGTTCCAGTCCACCTCGTCCAGTGTCCAGGGGGTCAGCCAGGGGCCGGCGATGCAGGCCAGGGTGACCAGGGCCAGCAGCGCCAGGCTGGCGGTGGCGGCGCGGTTCTGCTTGAGCCGGCGCCAGGCCTCGCGGGCCAGGCTGTCGCCGGCGATATCGGGGGTCGAGAGGGTGGTATCAGTCGTCATAGCGAATCTGCGGGTCCAGGGCCGAGTAGAGCAGGTCGACGAGCAGGTTGAGCAGCACGATTAGCGCGCCATAGAACACCACCGTGCCCATCACCAGGGTGTAGTCGCGGTTGAGGGCGGCCTGCACGAAGTAGCGGCCGATGCCCGGAATGCCGAAGATCTGCTCGATCACCACCGAGCCGGTGATGATGCCGGCGATGGCGGGGCCCAGGTAGGAGACCACCGGCAGCATTGCCGGGCGCAGGGCGTGGCGCCAGATCACCTCGGTCTCCGTCAGCCCCTTGGCGCGGGCGGTGCGGATGAAGTGGCTGCCGAGGATCTCGATCATGCTGGCGCGCATCATCCGCGCGATGTAGGCGATCTGCTGGATCGACAGCGCCACCACCGGCAGCACCAGGTTGGACCAGGCGCCGTCGTTCCAGCCGCCCACCGGCAGCCAGCCGAGGAACACGCCGAACACCAGCGCCAGCAGCGGGGCGATCACGAAGTTGGGCACCGCCACGCCGGCAAGCGCCGTGCCCATCACCAGGTAGTCGATTGTGGAGTTGCGCCGGAGCGCGGCGATCACCCCCAGCGGCAGGCCGATCAGCAGTGCCAGGCCGATGGCCCAGAGGCCGAGCTCCAGGCTTACCGGAAAGCCCTGGGCGACCAGTTCGGTGACGGTGAAGTCCTTGTACTTGAAGGAGGGACCGAGATCGCCCTGCAGCAGGTTGCCCATGTAGATCAGGTACTGCCGCCACACCGGCTCGTCCAGGTGATAGGTGGCCAGCAGGTTGGCCTCGATCTCCGGCGGCAGCTGGCGCTCGCCGTCGAAGGGGCCGCCCGGGGCCAGGTGCATCAGGAAGAACGACAGGGTGATGACGATCCAGAGCGTCGGAATTGCCTGCAGCAGGCGCGTCAGGGTATAGCGGAGCATGATGGGGCCTCGCTTCCCGGGGCTCGGGCCCCGGGAAAGGTCGCAACATTAGGGGAAGGCGCTTTCGCCATTCGGTCGAAGAGATGAGCTTTCCGGCGACAAGCCTGCACGAGGGCGCTGTAAACCCCTCCCTGGGCGCTACTTTTGACGTCCATGGTCAAAAGACCCTCGTTCCGCCTTGTCCCCGGCGCTCATCCTGCCCACATCTTGGAGTGAGCGCTTAATCCTCGAAGTCGATCCAGCGCGAGCGGTGGATGTCCTCGATATTGGTCTGCCAGCCGCTCAGCGCCGGGCTCACCAGGTTGCGCGAGACGTAGTAGTAGAGCGGCAGTGTGGCGTTGTCGGCCAGTGCCAGGGTCTCGGCCTCGGCCATCAGCTCGGCGCGGGCATCGGTGTCCTGGGTCTCGGCGGCCTGGTCCATCAGGGCGTCGAACGCGTCGTTCTGGTAGGCGCCATAGTTGTTGGCGACGCCACCCTCGAGCAGGCTCAGGAAGTTCTGGGCGTCGTTGTAGTCGCCGATCCAGCCGGCCCTTGCCACGTCGAAGTCGCCCTGGCGGATGTCGGCATAGTGGACGGCCACCTCGGCGTTGTAGAGCTCCACCTCCACGCCCAGCGGCTTCCACATGGCGGCCAGGGCGATGGCGACCTTGCGGTGATCCTCGCTGGTGTTGTAGCGCAGCAACAGTTCGAGAGGGTTGTCCGGGCCGTAACCGGCCTCTTCCATCAGCGTGCGGGCGCGGGTGAGGCGCTCCTCCTGGCTCAGGTCGGCGAAGTCGAGCTCGGCTCCCTCGTAGTGGGCCACGTTCGGCGGCACGAAGCCGTAGGCGGGCTCTTCACCGGTGCCCAGGATCTGGTCGGTGATCACCTCGCGGCGCACCGCCAGGCTCAGCGCCTCGCGCACGCGGGGGTCGGCGGTGGCGCGGTCGTCCCGGGTGTTGAAGGCGTAATAGTAGATGCCCAGGTAGGGGGCCACCTGCACCGCCTCCGGCAGGTTCTCCTGAAGCCAGGTGTACTGCTGGGTGGGGAACTCCCGGGCGATGTCGATCTCGCCGGCGCGGAAGCGGTTCAGGGCGGTATTGCGCTCCTCGATGGGGAAGTAGATCACCTCGTCCAGGGCGACATTCTCGGCGTCGTGGAAGTGCGGATTGCGGGTGGCCTCGATGCGGGTCTGGGACCGCCACTCCTGCAGGGCGAAGGCGCCGTTGGAGACCATGTGCTCGGGGCTGGGCCAGTCGTCGCCGTGCGCTTCCACCACGTGCCGGGGCACCGGGTAGGCGGTGTAGTGGGCCAGCTGGTCGAGGAAGTAGGGGGTCGAGCGCTCCAGGGTGATCTCGAGGGTGTGGGCATCCAGGGCCTCGATGCCCAGCGCGCCCGGCTCGGCGTCGCCGTTGAAGACCGCCTCGGCGTTCTTCACCGGGTAGAGCAGGTAGGCGTAGCTGGCGGCGGTGGCCGGGTCGAGGATGCGCCGGAAGGCGAAGACGAAGTCGTCGGCGGTCACCGGGGTGCCGTCCGACCAGGCGGCGTCCTCGCGCAGGCTGAAGGTGTAGGTCGTGCCGTCCTCGGTGACTTCCCAGGACTCGGCGACGCCGGGGATGCGCGAGCCGTCGGCGGCCTCGGTGACCAGCCCCTCGAAGAGATCGCCGACCACGTCGTTCTCCCAGGTGCCGCTGACCTTGTGGGGGTCCAGGGAGGCGGGCTCGCCCATGATGGCGAGGCGCAGGGTATCGGCACTGACGGGCAGGGCGAGGCAGGTGGCGGCCAGCAGCAGCGAGCCGGCGGCAAGGCGGGGCGTGATCATGGTGCACTCCGTTGCTTGTGGTTGTGTGGAGTTCCGGCCATTTGGCCATGACTTGACCCTATCCAAGCCCGCTGACGCGGTCTATTTGAAATTCCGCATGGCTTCATCCATGAATTCGATACTGTCCAGCCCCGAGGGCCGGGTAGGATGGTCGCTGTGGTCGGGGTTCGCTACAATAGTCCCCTTTTCCGCGCCGCCGCGGCGGCCATCTTTCCACTGCAGATTCAGGCGAGACGCCCCATGCTGGAAACCAACCCGATTCACTACCTCATCAAGGACCTGTCTGAGCGGACAGACGTCCTGAGGGGGTATCTTTGACTATGCCGAAAAGAAGGATCGGCTAGAGGAAGTTACCCGCGAGCTGGAAGACCCCAATGTCTGGAACGATCCGGACTATGCCCAGAAGCTGGGCAAGGAGCGCGCTTCCCTCGAGACCATCGTGGCCACCATCGACGAGCTGGACCAGGGGCTGGGCGATAGTCGCGACCTGCTGGAGCTGGCCGAGATGGAGGATGACGAGGCCACCGTCGCCGAGGTGGAGAAGGAGCTCCAGGGCTTCCATGCCAGCCTCGAGAAGCTCGAGTTCCGGCGGATGTTCTCCGGCGAGATGGACGAGAACAACGCCTATCTCGATATCCAGGCCGGTTCCGGCGGGACCGAGGCCCAGGACTGGGCGAACATCCTGCTGCGCATGTATCTGCGCTGGGCCGAGCATCATGGCTTCAAGGCCGATATCACCGAGCTCTCCGCCGGCGATGTGGCGGGCATCAAGTCGGCTACCCTGCATATTCAGGGTGATCATGCCTTCGGCTGGCTGCGCACCGAGACCGGCGTGCACCGCCTGGTCCGCAAGAGTCCCTTCGACTCCGGCGGTCGCCGCCATACCTCGTTCGCGTCGGTGTTCCTCTCCCCGGAGATCGATGACAGCTTCGAGGTCGATATCAATCCCTCGGACCTGCGCGTCGACACCTACCGCTCCAGCGGCGCCGGCGGTCAGCACGTCAACACCACCGACTCGGCGGTGCGCATCACCCATGAGCCCACCGGTATCGTGGTGGCCTGTCAGAGCCAGCGTAGCCAGCATGCCAACCGCGACTTCGCCATGAAACAGCTCAAGGCGAGGCTGTGGGAGCATGAGATGGAGAAGCGCAACGCTGCCAAGCAGGAGGCCGAGGACTCCAAGTCCGATATCGGCTGGGGCAGCCAGATCCGCTCCTACGTGCTGGATGATCAGCGCATCAAGGACCTGCGTACCGGTGTACAGACCAGCAACTGCGACAAGGTGCTGGACGGCGATCTGGATCAGTTTATCGTCGCCAGCCTCAAACAGGGTCTATAGCCTGCTGCGCTCGCCGACGCGCCCCCGCCCCTCTGCTCGAGATGTCCATCGACCCGAGTCGATGCCGCTCTCCGCAGAGGGGCGGCTTGTATCGGCGTCGCTTGCACGGCTCTAGATGCGTCTCAGCTTTCGTATTCGAGATTTTCGAGATTTCCAACAGGTAGCGATATGGCCAACGAGAGTCCCTCAGCGGAAAGCCCGCAGAACGAAGAGAACCGCCTGATCGCCGAGCGCCGCGCCAAGCTGGCGGCACGCCGCGAGCGGGCCGCCGCCCAGGGCGAGAGCGCCTTCCCCAACCATTTTCGTCGCGACAGCCAGGCCGCCGAACTCGAGGCGGCACTGGGTGACAAGGACAAGGCCGAACTCGAGGCGCTGGGCCACCAGGCCAGCGTGGCGGGCCGTATCATGCGCAAGCGTGGTCCCTTTATCGTTATCCAGGATGTCAGCGGCCAGATTCAGCTCTACGTCGACAAGAAGGGGCTGCCGGCCGAGCTGCTCGAGGAGATCAAGGGCTGGGACATCGGCGATATCGTCGCCGGGCGTGGCCCGGTGCACAAGTCGGGCAAGGGTGACCTCTATGTGATGATGGAGGAGGCGGTGCTGCTCACCAAGAGCCTGCGGCCGCTGCCCGACAAGTTCCACGGCCTCACCGATATGGAGGCGCGTTACCGTCAGCGCTATGTGGACCTGATCATGAACCCCGACTCGCGCCAGGTGTTCGAGACCCGTGCCGGGGTCATCAGTGCCATGCGTCGCTTCTTCGAGGCGCGCGGCTTCATGGAGGTGGAGACCCCCATGCTGCAGGCGATCCCCGGTGGTGCCACGGCACGCCCCTTCGTGACCCACCACAATGCGCTGGACCAGGACATGTACCTGCGCATCGCGCCGGAGCTCTACCTCAAGCGCCTGGTGGTGGGGGGCTTCGAGAAGGTCTTCGAGATCAACCGCAACTTCCGTAACGAGGGGCTCTCCACGCGCCACAACCCCGAGTTCACCATGATCGAGTTCTATCAGGCCTATGCGGATTACCATGACCTGATGGATCTGACCGAGGAGATGTTGCGTACCCTGACCCAGGAGGTGCTGGGCAGCACCACCGTGGTCAACACCGTGCGCAATCGCGATGGCGAGGTGCTGGAAACCTTCGAGTACGATTTCGGCCAGCCGCTGCGTCGCCTGAGCGTGTTCGACGCGATTCTCGAGTTCAACCCCGATATCCATGCCGATTCGCTGGCCGACGAGACCGCGGCGCGCCAGATCGCCGAACGCCTGGATATCGACGTCAAGGATGGCTGGGGGCTGGGCAAGATCCAGATCGAGATCTTCGAGAAGACCGTGGAGCATCGTCTGCAGCAGCCCACCTTTATCACCGAATATCCCACCGAGGTGAGTCCCCTGGCGCGGCGCAAGGATGCCAACCCCTTCGTCACCGAGCGCTTCGAGTTCTTCGTCGGGGGGCGCGAGATCGCCAACGGCTTCTCCGAGCTCAACGACGCCGAGGATCAGGCCGAGCGTTTCCGCGAGCAGGTGGCCGAGAAGGAGGCCGGGGACGACGAGGCGATGTACTTCGACGCCGATTATGTGCGGGCTCTCGAATATGGTCTGCCGCCCACCGCCGGCGAGGGCATCGGCATCGACCGGCTGGTGATGCTGCTGACCGATAGCGCCTCGATCCGCGATGTGCTGCTGTTCCCTGCCATGAGGCCGGAAGTCGAGTAGAGGAGCGGTTCGGGAAGCATTGGTAAACGCCGCGGGTAGCGCCCATAATGGTCAGCGTTTCGACGTCGAGGAGACCGCCATGAAACTGCTCAACCGCTCTGCCCTGAGCGTCCGCCCGACCCAGCACTTCGTGGATTGGATCAACGGGCTCGAGCCCACCCTCGGCAACGAGGATCTGACGCTGGCCGACGTCGAGCACGAGAGCACCATCTACCTGATCCCGGAGATGGATACCCCGGAGGCCCTGCAGGGCTTCGTGCGTGAGCGCTACCTCGAGATCCTCGAGACCGAGCTTCGCGCCTGGGAAGAGGATCAGCGGCAGTGGCCCGAGGTCCTCGACTGGCCGCTGTTTCAGCGCTTCCTGCAGCTCGAGCACAGCTACCTCGCCATCGACCTGGATGATGAGGCGGCGCTGGAGATCTCCGAGATCGACGATAGCCTGCTGCTGGAGACCGACCAGGACTGACGCCTGATCGGAGATTCGCGAGAGAAACCGGCTTCGGCCGGTTTCTTCGTTAACGGACCCTGATGCGGAACATGGAATGAGCCGACTCTTCGAGACGCGCCCCGGTGATGATGGCCTGCCGGGGCCCGAGCGACGCCTGGCGGTGCTGGCGCTGATCCTCGGTACCCTGATGGCGGTGGTGGATACCACCATGGTCAATATCGCGCTGCCCTCCATCGCCACCGGCCTCGAGGTGTCGGCGTCGCGGGTGGTATGGGTCACCAACCTCTTCCAGGTCAGCTCGGCCGCCTTCCTGCTGGTCTTCGCCGCCCTGAGCGAGCTGCTGAGCCGGCGCCGGCTCTATGTGGCGGGGGTGGCGGTATTCACCCTGGCGGCGCTGGGCAGCGCCCTCTCGACCACCCTCGAGAGCCTGCTGGTCTTTCGTGCCCTTCAGGGGCTGGGCGCGGCGGCGACGCTCTCCATCGGCCCCTCGATCTATCGCCAGGTCTTTCCGACGCGGCTGCTGGGGAGCGCCCTGGGGCTCTCGGCCATGGTCGTGGCGGGGGGCTATGCTGCCGGCCCGGCGATCGGTGGGGCCCTGCTCTCGGTGGCCGACTGGCCATGGCTGTTTGCGCTGCACCTGCCGCTGGGTGCGGTAGCGGTGGTGCTGGCCTGGAGGGCACTGCCGCGTGAAGCGGCGCGCCCCGGTGGCTTCGACTGGCAGGGGGCGCTGCTCTCGATCACCATGCTCGGCGGCCTCTTCGTCGCCATGGATGGCCTCGGCCATGGCATGGCGGCCTGGGCCCTGGCGGCCTGGCTGGGCACCAGTCTGGTGGCGGCACTGCTGTTCGTGCGTCGCCAGCGACGCGCCACTCACCCGTTGCTGCCGCTGGCGATCTTTGCCGAGCGGCGCTTCAGCCTGGCGCTGGCCGCTCAGGGGAGTGCCTTTATCGGGCAGGGGCTCGCCTTCGTGGCGCTCTCCTTCCTGTTCCAGCAGCAGATGGGGTTCTCTCCCCTCGAGACCGCCTGGCTCTTCACCCCCTGGCCGCTGGCGATCATGCTGGTGGGGCCGCTGGCGGGCCGGCTGGCCGACCGGGTGAACCCCTCCCTGCTGGCGTCGCTGGGCCTGCTGCTGCTGATGGGCGGCCTGTCTGCCCTGGCCTGGCTCGATGCCGAGGCCGGGGTGGTCGAGGTGCTGTGGCCCATGGCGCTGTGCGGTATGGGCTTCGGGCTCTTTCAGCCGCCCAACAACCGCGAGCTGATCGGCAGCGTGCCGCTGTCGCGCAGCGCCAATGCGTCCGGGGCCATGAGCACGTCGCGTACCGTGGGGCAGTCGCTGGGGGTGGCCCTGGTCGGCGCCTTCCTGGCCGCCGGCGTGGCGGTGCAGGCCACGCTGTGGCTCGGTGCCCTGACGACCCTGGCCGCCCTGCTGTTCAGCCTGCTGCGGATCCCGCTTGCCGCAGCCGCCCGGCGAGGATAGAGCCGCTGGGTCGCGGTGCATCGTTAGCCTTGCCTATAGCGAGTACAATGGGCGTTTCACTTCACCATTTTGGGAAGCCGCCATGAGCATCCAGTCAAGCATCGAAGAGAAGCTCCAGGCCCTCGAGCCCGCCTTTCTGCAGGTGGAGAACGAGAGCCATCGGCACGCCGTGCCGCCCAACTCCGAAACCCACTTCAAGGTGACGCTGGTCAGCGAGCGCTTCGAGGGTCTGATGCCGGTCAAGCGCCATCAGCAGCTCTACGCCCTGCTGGCCGATGAGCTGGCCGGGCCGGTGCATGCCCTGGCTCTGCACCTCTATACGCCCCAGGAGTGGCAGGCCAGCGGCCAGGCGCGCCCCGACTCGCCGGACTGCCGGGGCGGCGGCCGGTGACCAGCGAGCCACAGCGCCTCCAGTATCTGGAGGCGATGGGTCTGACCGCCTGGGTGGCGCGCTATGCGCTGCCCAATGCGCACCCCACGCCGGCCTGTGAGTGGGAGCTGCCCGAGCAGCCCCCCGAGGTCGGGCATGGTCAGCGCCTGCAGGCGCTGCTGGATGAGGCGCGGGAGCAACCGGCGGCCCCGCCGGCCGAGAGCCCGGCCCAGGAGCGCAGCGAGCGAGTGCCGCGTCCTGGCAAGGCGCGGGCGGCCCTGCTGGGCGATATGGCGCCTCCCGAGGAGGTCAGTGCCGAGACCGAGGCGTCGAGCGCGCTGGCCGAGGAGGCGCCCCGGGAAGCCCTGCGCTTCGCCTTTCAGGTGGCCTGCCTGGAGGGGCGCTGGTTGCTGGTGCTGCCGGGCGACCAGGCACCGGGGCGTCCTCAGCTGATGTTGCTCGCCAATATCCTGCGGGCCGCAGGTATCGAGTCGCCGCCCCCGGTGTTTCAGGATTTTCGCTGGCCACTGCAGGAGGGACTTCCGGTACAGGAGCCCCTGGTGGAGGCCCGGGAGGGCCTGAAGGCCTTTGTCGCCGGGGCCAGCCGGCGCGGCTGGGTGCCTGAGCGGTTACTGGTGTTCGGCCGGGACGAGGTGCTGGAGCGAGTGCTGTCGCTCGAGGGAGAGCGCTGTCCGCTGTTCGGGCTGCCCGCCTGGCAGGGGCCTTCGCTGGCCGGGCTCGCCAATGGCGCCGACGCCAAGCGCGCCCTGCTGCCCCGGTTGCTGGCCCTGGGCGAGGCATGGCGCGAGACGCAGGGGGGAGCACCGAGTGGGCAGTGAGGTGTCTGGCGACCGGCCGGTGCTGACGTCCCTGGACGAGGCCGCGCTGGAATCGCTGACGGCCCTGGAAGCCGCCCATGGGTGGGCTACCGCCGGCTCGGCGAGCCAGCTGGCGGCGACCCTGCGCTCATCGACGATATGGGTGGTTGGCCAGGTGGTCGATGATGTCGTGGTGGGGTATGCCGCGCTGGAGCGGCAGCCCTTCGAGGCCGATCTGCAGGCGATTCTGGTGGATGCTCGCTGGCGAGGGCGCGGAGTGGCGCGTCGGCTCCTGGCGGAGGTGGTCGAGCAGGCCCGAGCCTGGGGCAGCGAGCGCCTGTTGCTGGAGGTACGGGCTGGCAATGCCTCGGCCATCGCGCTCTATCGCGCGGCTGGCTTCGCGGAGGATGGCGTTCGCCGCGGATACTATCCGCCCCGGCAGGCCGGGGCGGTCAGGGAAGATGCGTTGCTGATGTCACTGGCGCTGGCGTGAGACCGGCGCGGTGGTGGCTCAGCTCTGGCTGCTGGTATCCAGCTCGTCCAGCTTGCCGAGCACGGCGGACAGACGGCTCTCCCACTCCTCGCGCTCCTGCTTCAGGCGGCTGTTTTCCTCGCGCAGCTCTTCGGCTTCCATCTTCAGCAGTTCCAGGGCCTCCACGGCGCTGGTGACCTTCTGTTCGAGCCGGTTGAAGAGTTCGATGCTCATCCTGTTCTCCTGAGGTGTCGTTCCGGGTGGTCCTGGTGGCCGAGCCGGCGCCCGCAGCGGGCGTTCCAGTCCCGCAGCGTAACGCCGAGCCCCTGGCTCAGCAAGCGTCGTCGGCCGGCGACAGGGCGGTCGCGTCGCGTCGATAGAGTCGACCATGGCTGTCGCCGGCGTGAACCTCGCGGTGCAGCCGCCAGCTGGGAGGCACCTGCGGGTCGAGCCCGGCTTCGGTTTCCAGGTAGATGAAGGCCTCGTCGGTCAGCCAGCCCGATTCCAGCGCGGCACAGCACGGCTCGGCCAGCCCCTGGCGGAAGGGGGGGTCGAGAAAGACCAGAGTGGCCGGAGAGGGCGCATCGCTCAGGAAGCGGGCGACATCGGCGTTGATGACGCGCCCCCGCGATGCGGCCCCCAGGGTGTCGAGGTTCCTGCCCAGCTGGTCGGCCACCCGGGCGTCGCGCTCCACGAAGATGGTCTCGCGGGCGCCGCGCGACAGCGCTTCCAGGCCGAGGGAGCCGGTGCCGGCGAAGAGGTCGAGCACCCGGGCGCCGGGCAGGGTGGCGGCAAGCCAGTTGAACAGCGTCTCGCGCACCCGGTCTGGCGTGGGACGCAGGCCGGGGCTGTCGAGTACCGGCAGCAGCCGGCGGCGGTAGTCGCCGCCGATGATGCGCAGGCGGCCCGCAGGGCGTCGGTCGGCACTTCGGCGGCCGGCGGTCGTGGGCTTGCCTGAGCGGCGGGAGCGTGGGGAGCGTCGAGTCATGACGGGATTGTAACCGGCGGCTTGTCCACAGTCATGGTGGGCAGTGGTAGGATGTGACGATTCGTTCATCCGCGAGGCTGATGCTGTCCATGTTCGGTTTTTTCAAGCGCAAGAAGAAGCAGGAGCAAGAAGCGATCCGGGAGGAGCAGGAGCTCCAGGACGAGGTCGCTCCGCCCTCCGATGAGGAGGAGGGCTCCGGCCAGGGGGAGAGCTCCGATCAGGGTGAGCGCCCCGTCGACGAAGAGCGCCCCAATGAAGGAGAGCGCGTCGCCGAGACGCAGGCACGGCCCGAGTCGCACCCCGTCGAATCGTCGCCTGCCGAGGTGGCAGAGGCGTCGAGCGAGGACACGGCCGCCGCCTCGGCGAGCATTGCCCCTGACCCCATCAGGCAGCAGCCTGCACCCGAGCCCGAGCCCGAGCCCGAGCCCGAGCCCGAGCCCGAGCCCGAGCCCGAGCCCGAGCCCGAGCCCGAGCCCGAGCCCGAACCCGAGCCCGAACCAGCACCAGAACCCGCCGTGTTGCAGGAGAAGCCTGCCGCCGGCGAGAAGAAGGGCTGGTTCGCGCGCATTCGTTCGGGGCTCGGCAAGACCCGTGCCAACCTGACCGACGGTCTGGCCGATCTATTTCTGGGCAAGAAGCAGATCGATGATGATCTGATGGAGGATCTCGAGACCCAGCTGCTGATGGCGGATGTGGGGATCGAGGCCACCACCGCGATCATCGACCGCCTGACCGAGCGCGTCTCGCGCAAGGAGCTCCAGGATAGCGAGGCGCTCTATCGCGCCCTCCAGGAGGAGCTGGCCCTCATGCTCGAGTCGGTGAGCACGCCCCTGGAACTGCCACCCAAGGGGGAGGGCCCCTTCGTGATTCTGGTGGTCGGGGTCAACGGGGTGGGCAAGACCACCACCATCGGCAAGCTGACCCAGCGCTTCCAGCGCGAGGGGCGCAGCGTGATGCTGGCCGCCGGCGATACCTTCCGTGCCGCCGCGGTGGAACAGCTCAAGGTGTGGGGCGAGCGCAACCGGGTGCCGGTGATCGCCCAGCATACCGGTGCCGACAGCGCCTCGGTGGTGTATGATGCGGTGGCGGCCGCCAAGGCGCGCGGCGTCGATGTGCTGATCGCCGATACCGCCGGGCGTCTGCACAACAAGGCGCACCTGATGGAGGAGCTCAAGAAGGTCCACCGGGTGATGGGCAAGCTCGATGCCAGCGCACCCCATGAGGTGATGCTGGTGCTCGATGCCGGTACCGGGCAGAACGCTCTCTCCCAGGCCAGCACCTTCAACGAGGCCGTGCCGATCACCGGGGTGACGCTGACCAAGCTGGATGGCACCGCCAAGGGGGGCATCATCTTCGCCCTGGCCAAGCAGCTGGGCACCCCGATTCGCTTTATCGGTGTCGGCGAGTCGCTGGACGACCTGCGCCCCTTCGTGGCCGGCGAGTTCGTCGATGCGCTGTTCGACCGCGAGAGGAACGACGCCCAGGGATGATCGTCTTCGAGCACGTCGGCAAGCGCTACGGTGGGCGCTTCGAGGCCCTCGCCAACCTCGACTTCCGCGTGCATCGCGGCGAAATGCTGTTCCTGACCGGCCACTCGGGGGCCGGCAAGAGCTCCCTGTTGCGCCTGATCATGCGCCTGGAGCGCCCCACCCGGGGGCGCATTCTGGTCGCCGGCCACGATATCGACCGGCTCCACCCCAGCCAGGTGCCGTTCTATCGCCGCCAGATCGGCGTGGTCTTTCAGGACCACCAGCTGCTCCATGACCGCTCGATCTTCCATAACGTGGCGCTCCCCCTGACGATCCAGGGGGTCGAGCCCCGCGAATCGGCGCGCCGGGTGCGCGCCGCACTGGACAAGGTCGGGCTGCTGCACCGTGAGAAGGCACTGCCGATCGAGCTCTCCGGTGGTGAGCAGCAGCGTGTGGGCATCGCCCGGGCGGTGGTCAACAAGCCGGCGCTGCTGCTCGCCGACGAGCCGACCGGCAACCTCGACCCCCAGCTCTCTGCCGACATCATGGCGCTGTTCGAGGACTTCAATCGCATCGGCACCACGGTGATGATCGCCAGCCACGACCTGGCGCTGATCGCGCGGTTGCAGCATCGCACCCTGCGCCTGCGCGAGGGTCGCCTGGTGGGCGACCGGGAGGCCGCATGAGTCGTCGCCCCGCGCCCTCTCCACGGGGTGCCCGCACCCACCACACACGCTCCTCGAGCCGCCTCCGCGGCTGGTTGCGCCACCATCGGGCGATGTGTCTGGACAGTGCCTGGCGGCTGCTGCGAACGCCCGTCGCCAGCCTGGTGACCATGCTGGCCATCGCTATCGCCATGGTCCTGCCCGCGGGGCTGTGGCTGACCCTGGACAGCGCGCGACTGCTCGATGCCGAACTGACCGAGAGCGCGACCCTCACCGCCTACCTCGCGCCGGGGGGCGGCGATGGAGAGGCGGCACGCATCGACGAGGCCCTGGGCGCTCAGCCCGGCGTGGCCCGCACCCGGTTGATCACCGCGGCCGAGGGCATGGCGGAGTTTCAGCAGGCGCTGGGGCTGGAGGATGCCCTGGAACGCCTCGATGACAATCCTCTGCCGGCCAGCGTGGTCGTCACACCCGAGGCCCCGGCACCGGAGACCGTCCGCGCGCTGGCCGAGTCGCTGGCGGCGATCCCCGGGGTGGAGGAGGTACGCCTGGACCTGGCCTGGATCGAACGGCTGCGCAGCCTGGCCGAGCTCGGCCAGCGCGTGACGTTGGCACTGGCGGTGCTGTTCGGGGGCGGTGTGCTGCTGGTGGTAGGCAATACCATCCGCCTGGCGGTGGAGAGCCGTCGCAAGGAGATCGAGGTGGTCACCCTGATCGGCGCCACCCATGGCTTCGTGCGCCGCCCTTTCCTCTACAGCGGGGCCTGGTATGGCCTGGGGGGTGGCCTGCTGGCCTGGGGGCTGCTGACCCTGGGAGGGGAGTGGCTGGCGACACCGGTCTCGGCCCTGGCGGCCAGCTACGGCGCCAGTTTCAGCCTGCCGAGGCTGGGGGTGGGCGGTTCCGCTTCCCTGGTGGGGTGTAGTATGCTACTGGGCTGGTTGGGTGCCTGGATGGCGGTCAGCCGCCACCTCGCCGAGGTGAAGCCGCGCTGATGCCTGGGTGCCGTGTTGATCGACCCGTCGGGTAGACGGGGCTTGAAATTTCGCGGAACCTTACACTGTTTCTGGTGTCTTAGGTGCCGCATGCATAACGTACAATGCGTAGACACGCACGAATGGGCTGATTGAGGAGACATCCTGCACATGAGCAACAGTCTTCTTCCGGTGGGCCAACTCTCCCCGGGGCACGACCTCAACGGATATATCCGGGCGGTAACCGGCATTCCGATGCTGACCCCCGATGAAGAGAGGGAGCTGGCCTTCCAGCTGCATGACGAGGGCGATCTGGAGGCGGCGCGCCGCCTGGTGCTGTCGCACCTGCGCTTCGTCGTGCACATCGCCCGCAGCTATTCCGGCTATGGCCTGCCTCAGGCGGACCTGATTCAGGAGGGCAATGTCGGCCTGATGAAGGCGGTCAAGCGCTTCGACCCCAATCAGGGGGTGCGGCTGGTCTCCTTCGCCGTGCACTGGATCAAGGCGGAGATTCACGAGTTCGTATTGCGCAACTGGCGTATCGTGAAGATCGCCACCACCAAGGCCCAGCGCAAGCTGTTCTTCAACCTGCGCAGCGCCAAGAAGCGCCTGGCCTGGCTCAACAGCGATGAGGTCGAGGCAATTGCCAAGGATCTCGACGTCAAGCCCGAGGTGGTGCGCGAGATGGAGGGTCGGCTGGCCTCCCATGATGCCGGTTTCGATGCGGCGCCCGGCGAGGACGACGAGAGCAGCTGGCAGGCGCCGGTGCACTATCTCGATGACGCCTCCGCCGACCCGGCCGTTCAGCTCGAGGCGAGCGACTGGGAGGGGGATTCCACCCGTCGCCTGCAGCAGGCGATGGAGGGGCTGGACGAGCGTTCGCGCGACATCCTGCGGCGTCGCTGGCTCACCGAGCCCAAGGCCACCCTGCATGACCTGGCCGATATCTATGGCGTCTCCGCCGAGCGTATCCGTCAGCTCGAGAAGAATGCCATGAAGAAGATCAAGCAGCAGATCGGTGATGCCCTGGTGGCCTGACGCCCCATGGCGACACGCCTGAGGTTGCCGCCGAGTCCCGCACAGAGCCCCCGCCGGAGTGTATCCGACGGGGGCTCTGGCGTTTCTGGCGGGGGCTGAGCTTACGCCGGCTGCGGGCTTTCCCTGAGCAGCTGGTTGGAGAGCAGCATCCACTGCTCCTTCCAGTGCTCGGTGGGGCGGCGCTTGAAGTCACTTCTCACGTACTGACTGATGCGCCCCTCGGCGGTGGCCAGCAGCAGGTTGGCGGCGGCGGAGGCGGGCAGAGTGGTGCGACGCCCCTCGCGCAGTTCGGCCTCGCGCAGGATCTGCTTGAGCTGGGTCTCGAGCCGTTCGAAGAGCTGATGGATACGGACTCGCAGGCGGGCGGTCTCGCCGGTGAGCACCCCGCCGTCGAGCAGTCGCGAGAGGCCGGGGTTCTTCTCGGCGAACCCCAGCAGCAGGGCAAGCAGGGCGGCGCAGCGGGGCAGCGCCTCGTGCTCCTCTTCCAGGATACGCCCGATGCGGGCAAACAGGGTCTCCTCGATAAACTCGATGAGGCTCTCGAACATGCGGGCCTTGCTGGGGAAGTGGCGATAGAGGGCGGCCTCGGTGACGCCGACCTGCTTCGCCAGGGCAGACACGGTGATGCGCTTGCCACTGTCCTCCTCCAGCATCATGGCCAGCGCCTGGAGAATCTGATCGCGACGACTGGGGGGTGCCTGGTTCATGGTGTGATCAGCCTTCGTCGGTGATCAGGGTGCCGACCCCGGCGTTGGTGAAGATCTCCAGCAGGGTGGCGTGGGGGACCCGGCCGTCGATGATATGGGCGCTCTTCACGCCGCCCTTCACCGCCTCCAGGGCGCAGCGAATCTTCGGCAGCATGCCGCCATGGATGGTGCCGTCACTGATCAGTTCATCCACCTGAGTGGTGGTCAGGCCGGTCAGTACCTCGCCGGCGCTGTTCATCAGGCCGGCCACATTGGTCAGCAGCATCAGTTTCTCGGCGCCGAGTGCCTCGGCGACCTTGCCCGCCACCAGGTCGGCGTTGATGTTGTAGCTGTGGCCCGCCTCGTCCACGCCGATGGGGGCGATGACCGGGATGAAGTCGCGGTTGGCGAGCATGTCGATCAGGTCGGTAGAGATATGCTCCACCTCGCCTACATGACCGATATCGATGATCTCGGGGGCGGTCATCTCGGGGGACTGATGCTCCACCTTGAGCTGGCGGGCACGGATCTGGGCACCATCCTTGCCGGTCAGGCCGATCGCCTTGCCGCCGCACTGGTTGATCAGGTTGACGATGCCCTTGTTGACCAGTCCGCCGAGCACCATCTCCACCACATCCATGGTCTCGGCGTCGGTGACCCGCATGCCATTGACGAAGCGTGACTCGATATTGAGCTTGCCGAGCAGTTCGCCGATCTGCGGGCCGCCGCCGTGGACCACCACCGGATTGATGCCCACCTCCTTCATCAGCACGATATCGCGGGCGAAGGAGTCGATCAGGGTGTCCTCGGTCATGGCGTTGCCGCCGTACTTGACGACCACGGTCTTGCCGGAGAAGCGCTGGATGTAGGGGAGTGCCTCGGAGAGGACCTCCACCACCAGGCGCGGGTCACGGGTCTGTTCGGTCATTGCGTGTTCCTTGTTCATGCTTAGAGCGCCAGATCCAGCTCGGGGGCCACCTGGGCCAGGGCGTCGGCGAAGCGCGCCTTGATGCGCTCGAGCGCCGAGTCACTCTTGCCCTCGAAGCGCAGCACCAGCACCGGGGTGGTGTTGGAGGCGCGGCACAGTCCCCAGCCGTCGGGGTAGTCGACACGGATGCCGTCCAGGGTGGTCTTCACGCCCTCCTCGCCGAAGTCGCCCTCCCGGGCCAGGCGTGCCACCAGATCGAACTTGGTCTCGTCGGTGACGGTGATATTGATCTCCGGGGTGCCCTTGTCCTGAGGGTAGCGGTCGAAGAAGGCGTCCGCGTCCTGTTCCTGGCGAGCGAGGATCTCCAGCAGGCGGGCGGCGGCGTAGAGGCCATCATCGAAGCCGTACCAGCGCTCCTTGAAGAAGATGTGTCCGCTCATCTCGCCGGCGAGCAGGGCGCCCGTCTCCTTCATGCGTGCCTTGATCAGTGAATGGCCGGTGCGCCACATCTCGGGCTCGCCACCGGCCTCATCGACCACCCGGGCCAGGTTGCCCGTGCACTTGACGTCGTAGATCACCTTGCCGCCGGGGTTGCGTTCGAGCATGTCCTCGGCGAAGGCCATCATCAGATGGTCCGGATAGATCAGTCGGCCGGAGGGCGTGATCACCCCCAGGCGGTCGCCATCGCCGTCGAAGGCCAGGCCGATGTCGGCGCCGCTCTCCTGCACCGCCTGAACCAGATCGCGAAGATTCTCGGGCTTGCCCGGGTCCGGGTGATGGTTGGGGAAGGTGCCATCGATCTCGGCGAACAGCGGCAGGGTCTCGACGCCGAGTCTCTCCACCAGCTGCGGGCCGAGCTCGCCGGCTACGCCATTGCCGCAGTCGACCACCGCCTTGAGCGGACGGGTCAGGCGCACGTCGGCCAGGATGCGTGCCAGATAGGCGTCACGCACGTCCACCTCACGCAGGCTGCCCTGGCCCTCGCTCAGGTCGTGCGTGGCGATACGCTCGTGCAGGGCGGTGATCGCCTCGCCCGAGAGGGTCTCGCCGCCCAGCACGATCTTGAAGCCGTTGTAGTCGGGCGGGTTATGGCTGCCGGTGACCATCACCCCGGAGGTGGCGCCGTCCAGCACGTGGGTGGCGAAGTAGAGGACCGGGGTGGGCACCATGCCGATGTCGATGACGTCGCGGCCGGTAGCGGTCAGGCCCCGCACCAGGGCGGCCTTGAGGCGCTCGCCGGAGAGCCGGCCGTCGCGGGCAACCACCACGCTGGATTCGCCGCGGGCGGCGGCCTCGCTGCCGATGGCGCGGCCGATCAGCTCGACGGCGGGCTCGGTGAGGGTGTCGTCGACGATGCCGCGAATATCGTAGGCACGGAAGATGGAGGCGGGTACGGTCTGGCTGTGTTGGGTCATGAAGCGTGCGTTCCTGTGAGCGGTGACTGGAGGCGCTGGCTGGGTCAGTGGCGGCCGGAGCTGCCGAAGCCGCCGGTGCCACGCTGGCCATTACTGTCCTGGGGGCTGCTGCTCTGGCCGGTAGCGAAGTCGTCTACCAGCTCGAGCTCGGCCTGTACCACCGGCACCAGCACGTACTGGGCCAGGCGCTCGAAGGGCTCCAGGGTGAAGTCGGCCTGACCCCGGTTCCAGACCGAGATCATCAGCTCGCCCTGGTAGTCCGAATCGATCAGCCCCACCAGATTGCCGAGCACGATGCCGTGCTTGTGGCCCAGCCCCGAGCGGGGCAGGACCAGGCCGGCGAGGGCCGGGTCGGCGATATGAATGGCCAGCCCCGTGCGTACCAGCTCGCACTGGCCCGGGCTCAGGGTCAGGGGGTCGTCGAGCAGGGCGCGCAGGTCCATGCCGGCAGAGCCCCGGGTGGCGTAGTGGGGCAGGTAGTCGCGCAGGCGTTCGTCGAGCAGCTTGACGGCCAGGCGGGGCTTGGCATCGGGTTGGGACATCGGATGTTCCTGATACGGTTCGGGGTCGTGGATCGGTTGGTGGCTCAGCCGGGGGCAGGCCGCCGCCGTGTGCTCAGTCGTCGGCTCGCTCGGCCAGGCAGGCCAGGGCACGACGCATGATCGCCTGGGCCATCTCGCGCTTCGGCTGGGGAGCGAGATTCTCCCGCTCCTCCCCCGCGGCGCCGCGCCAGAGCAGCAGGGCGGCGTTGTGATCGCTGCCGAAGCCGAGCCCCTCGCGAGAGACATCGTTGGCGACGATCATGTCGAGCCCCTTGCGAGCCAGTTTGTCGCGGGCATAGCTCGCGACGTCCCGGGTCTCGGCGGCGAAGCCGACCACCAGCGGACGCTGTGGCACCGGCAGTGTGGCCACCGAGGCGATGATGTCGGGGTTCTTGACCAGGCGTAGGGTCAGGGCATCCTCGCCCTCGACCTTCTTGATCTTGTGCTCGGCGGCCGCTTCGGCGCGGTAGTCGGCGACCGCGGCGCAGCCGATAAAGATATCGCTCTGCGGGGCGAGTCGCGCCGTCGCCTCATGCATCTCGAGCGCCGTCTCCACCGCGATTCTCTCCACCCCGGCCGGACAGGGCAGGGTCACCGGGCCGCTGATCAGCTTGACCCGGGCGCCCAGGGCCGCGGCAGCCGTGGCCAGGGCGTAGCCCATCTTGCCGGAGCTGTGGTTGGAGAGGTAGCGCACCGGGTCCAGGGGCTCCCGGGTCGGGCCGGCGGTAATGGTGACGGTCAGGCCGGAGGCCGGCGCGTGATCGGCGGCCTGCGATGAGAGCAGTGACCCGAGGATCGTCTCGGGCTCCAGCATGCGGCCGGGGCCGGTATCGCCGCAGGCCTGATCGCCGCTGTCCGGCCCCAGCAGGCGCCAGCCATCCTCGTCGAGACGGGCGGCATTGCGCCGGGTCGCGGGCTGGCGCCACATGGCCTGGTTCATGGCGGGCGCCATGACCTTCTCGGCATCACTGGCCAGGCACAGGGTGGTGAGCAGGTCGTCGGCCATGCCCGCGGCCAGGCGTGCCATCAGGTCGGCGGTGGCCGGAGCGATCAGAATGGTGTCGGCCCACTTCGCCAGCTCGATATGCCCCATGCCGGCCTCGGCCTCGGGGTCCAGCAGCGAGGTGCGTACGGGCTCACCGGTCAGGGCCTGCAGGGTCAGCGGCGTGATAAAGGCCTGGGCCCCCTCGGTCATGACGACGCGCACCTCGCAGCCCGCCTGCTTGAGCAGACGAGCGAGCAGGGCGCTCTTGTAGGCGGCGATACCGGCACTGATGCCGAGCAGAATGCGGCGGCCTGTGAGTCCGGTTCCGGATGGCGATGACATGGACAGGTTCCCGGCGAGTATCTCAGCCGCCTACCTTACCACTGGCGTCCCACCTTGCGTAGCCGAGCCGATCTCAGGGCTATCGCGGTAACGACAGAGGGTAGTGAAAGGCGCCGGGGATAGGTCGGAGAGGGGGTCCGAGGACCAGGGGTTAGGAGCACTGCTCCGAACGGGCTGGCCATGGGTGGCCAGCACCGGACCTGCAAGCGGAGCGGGACGCGAGAGCGCCGCAGGGCCGAGGTAGCCTACAAGGAGGTACTCGTAGCGCCCTCTCGACGGTCCGGCGCTCCGGGACCTGTCGCCGGAACAGCCTTGAGCGGTGCTGTCAGCTGCGATAGTTCTGGAGCCGATATGACAAGCCGAGCCGGTCCGGCAGGGAAGAGTGACTACACTGAGGGCCAGGTTGAGGGGGGAGGGGCGAGCGATGTCGATCAAGGACTGGCCGGAGGGGGAACGCCCCAGGGAGAAGCTGCTGGCGCTGGGTGCCGAGGTGCTCTCGGATGCCGAGCTGTTGGCGATCTTTCTGCGGGTCGGCGTGCAGGGCCGTTCGGCGGTGGACCTGGCCCGCGACCTGCTGCTGGAGTTCGGCGGCCTGCGCCAGCTGCTGGAGGCCGAGCGCGAGCGCTTCTGTGTGGCGCGGGGCATGGGGGATGCCAAGTATGTCCAGCTTCAGGCCACCCTCGAGCTGTCGCGGCGGCACCTGGCAAGCCAGCTGGCTCGAGGCGAGGCGCTCACCTCGCCGACCCTGGTGCGCGCCTACCTCTCCAGCCAGCTGCGCCACCTGGGGCATGAAGAGTTTGCCGCGCTATTCCTCGATACCCAGCACCGCGTGATCCGCTACGAATCGCTGTTCCGCGGCACCCTGGACAGCGCCTCCGTCTATCCTCGTGAGGTGGCGCGGCGCGCCCTGGAGCTGGGCGCCGGGGCGCTTATCCTCGCGCATAACCACCCATCGGGGGTGGCCGAACCCTCCGATGCCGACCGGCGCATCACCGACCGTCTGCGCGAGGCGCTCGGACTGTTCGAGATCCGCGTGCTGGACCACTTCGTGGTCGGGGATGGCGAGGTCGTCTCCTTCGCCGAGCGAGGGTGGTTGTAGCCTTGCGCGTATTTGGCAGACTCGCTCGCGGCTGATCCGGCGACAGACCTTCGAAGGGGCGCTGTGAATACCTCCGTGTAGGCTACCTCGGCCGTCCCTGGTCCTCGGACCCCCTCTCCGGGCTGTCCCCGGCGCCTCTCGCTTTGCGTCAGTGGGACATGACGCGGGGCGCGACTTGCTCTATAATGTCGCCTCGGCTGCGCATGGCCCCGAGAGACTTGAGCGAAGAGTACGGGGGCTGCCTGCCAAGCACCTGCCCACCGTCAGTCGCCTTTCGCGTCGTACTCGCCGTCGCGGGACAGATCTGTCCTTGCGCTCCGGGCTTGTCCGGTGAGGCGGTCTCTGGTATAAAGTGCAGCCTTTGAATTCCCTTGGGTCAAATGTCACGGGATCTCCCGGTTTGCCCGACAGGTTTTGAACACAACAGGTGATTGACACCTGGCCAGTGGTTGGAGGCTCCCATGTCCAAAGTATGTCAGGTTACCGGCAAGCGCCCGGTGACTGGTAACAACGTTTCACACTCCCAGCGCAAGACCCGCCGCCGGTTCCTGCCGAACCTGCACTCCCACCGTTTCTGGGTGGAGTCCGAGAACCGTTTCGTCAAGCTGCGCGTCTCTTCCAAGGGCATGCGTATCATCGACAAGAAGGGTATCGACGCGGTTCTGGGCGATATCCGCAAGCGCGGCGAAGCCGTCTAAGCGATTCGCTTCTAGCGATCCATACAAGGGGAGCAAGTAGTCATGCGTGACAAGATCAGAATGGTGTCCAGCGCCGGTACCGGCCACTTCTACACCACCGACAAGAACAAGCGGAATACTCCGGACAAGCTGGAGATGAAGAAGTACGATCCGGTTGTTCGCAAGCACGTGATGTACAAGGAAGCCAAGATCAAGTAAGTCTTGATCCTCTTCCGCAGGTGTTCAAGCCTGTCGATCTGAACCCGGCTGATCCCTCAGCCGGGTTCAGGCGTTTCTGAGGAAGCCGTAGAGCCTGTCGCCGATGCCAGAACTCCCCGAAGTCGAGACTACCCGCCGTGGCATCGCCCCGCATGTCGAGGGGCGTGAGATCGGTGAAGTGGTCGTGCGCCAGTCCCGTCTGCGAGTGCCGGTACCGGCCGACCTGGCCGAGCGACTGGTAGGCGCTCGCATCGGCTCGCTGGCCCGTCGTGCCAAGTACCTGCTGTTCCCCCTCGCCGGAGGAGACTCTGCCGGGGCGACCCTGCTATGGCATCTGGGCATGTCGGGCAGTCTGCGCATCGTGCGTCTCGGCGAGCTGCCCAGAAAGCATGACCACCTCGACCTGGTGCTCGATGATGGTGCCATCCTGCGCTATCACGACCCGCGGCGCTTCGGCTTCGTCGATTGGCTGGCCGGCAGCGTTGAAGCGGATTCGCGCCTGAGGCGGCTGGGACCGGAGCCACTTTCGGAGGCCTTCGACGGTGAGCGGCTCTACCGCCTCTCGCGAGGGCGGCGTGTCGCGGTCAAGCCCTTCCTGATGGACAACGCCGTGGTGGTGGGGGTCGGTAATATCTACGCTTCCGAGGCGCTGTTCATGGCCGGCATCGACCCACGTCGCGCCGCCGGGCGGATTTCGGCCGAGCGCTATGCGCGCCTGGCCGCCGCGGCCAAGGAGGTGCTGGCCGCCGCCATTACCCAGGGGGGCACGACCCTGCGAGACTTCGTCGGAGGCACCGGCGAGCCCGGCTACTTCAAGCAGCGGCTCAATGTCTACGGCCGCCATGGCGAGCCCTGCCGGCGCTGTGGCACCGAGCTGCGCCTTATCATCCTCGGGCAGCGGGCCAGTGTCTACTGCCCCCGTTGCCAGACCTGACTTCCCGGAGAGACCCACCATGACCCTGTCCTCACTTCGCCTGAAGAAGAACGCCGACCGCCGCCTGAAGGCCGGCCACCTGTGGCTCTACTCCAACGAGATCGATACCGCGGCGACACCGCTCAAGGGCCTGGAGCCGGGGCAGCAGGTGGTGGTGGAGGCGGCCAATGGCAAGGCCATGGGCGTGGCCTACGTCAACCCCAACTCGCTGATCTGCGCGCGTCTGGTCTCCCGGGATCCACAGCAGAGTCTCGACCGCTCGCTGCTGGTACACCGCCTCAACCAGGCCCTGTCGCTTCGCCAGCAGCTGTTTGCCGCCCCCTACTACCGCCTCGTGCACGGCGAGGGCGATCTGCTACCTGGACTGGTGATCGACCGCTTCGGCGATACGCTGGTGGTGCAGCTCAATACCGCCGGCATGCAGGCGGTGCTGCCCGAGCTCCTCGATGCCCTGGACAAGGTGCTCTCACCCGTGAACGTGGTGCTGCGCAACGACACCTCGGGACGCCGTCAGGAGGGCCTCGAGCGCTCCGTGGAGGTGGTCAAGGGCGACGTGGGTGACCCCGTGCTGCTGGAGGAGAATGGCGTGCGCTTCTCGGCACCGGTGCTGGATGGCCAGAAGACCGGCTGGTTCTATGACCACCGCGTCAACCGCGCCTGGCTCAATCAGTTCGTGGCCGGCAAGCGGGTGCTGGACCTGTTCAGCTATGTTGGCGGCTGGGGCGTACAGGCCGCGGCTCATGGTGCCCGGGAGGTGCTCTGCGTGGATGCCTCGGCCCCGGCGCTGGAGCGGGTGGCCGACAATGCCGCGCTCAATGGCCTGCACGAGCAGGTGTCGGTGGGAGAGGGGGATGCCTTCGACGTTCTGGCGGCTCTCAAGGCGGAGGGCGAGCAGTTCGATGTGGTGATCCTCGACCCGCCCGCCTTCATCAAGAAGCGCAAGGATATCCCCAACGGCGAGCGCGCCTACGGCAAGCTCAATCGTGAGGCGATGCGCCTGCTGGGCCGCGATGGCCTGCTGCTCTCGGCATCGTGCTCCATGCACCTGGCCCCGGAGCGGCTGGTCGACGTGGTGCGTGGAGCGGTGCGTCATCAGGATCGTCATGGCCAGATTCTCTTCCAGGGCCATCAGGGACCGGATCATCCGGTGCATCCGGCGATTCCCGAGACCAGCTACCTGAAGGCGCTGGGGGCGCGGGTCTTCCGTGATTGACAGGGTGGGTGAGTCGGTGCGTGTCTTTGTCCACAGCAATGCGCTGCTGGTCAGCCATGTGTATAACCTGCTCGAAGCGGCGGACATCCCCGCGGAGTTGCGCAATATGACCCTGGGTGGCGGCGCCGGTGAGCTGCCGCTCGGGGAGTGCGAGCCCGAGGTGTGGGTGAAGTCGCATAATCGCGAACGTGCCGACGCCCTGATAGGCGATGCCCTGGCGGGCAGGAGCGATGCCGCGGCCTGGCACTGCCCGGGCTGCGGCGAGACCCTGGAGGGGGTCTTCGAGGCCTGCTGGAAGTGTGGAGCAGGGCGCCCCTGAGGGCGAGGGTGCGAGGGCGGGCCCAGAGCCTGGTCGAACCCTTTGCCACACGCTGCCGCGTGCTCCCGGCTATCGGTCATCGGGGATAGGGGGTAGGGAATAGGGGCGGCGTCTGACCCTGGTCGCCTTGTGGGGGCCTGCGCGTTACCATAGCGACCATTTACGAACCGCAGAGTCCGCTTTCCATGAGTGCAGCTTCCGAGAAGATCCGCGTCCTTACCGGCATTACCACCACCGGCACCCCCCATCTGGGTAACTATGTCGGTGCCATCAAGCCCGCCATCGAGGCGAGCCAGGACCCGGGTGTCCAGTCCTACTACTTCCTGGCCGACCTGCATGCATTGATCAAGTGTCAGGATCCGCGTCGGGTGCAGGAGTCGCGCCTGGAGATCGCCGCCACCTGGATGGCGCTCGGTCTGGACACCGATAACGCCATCTTCTACCGGCAGTCGGACATTCCCGAGATCCCCGAGCTGACCTGGATGCTCACCTGTGTCTGTGCCAAGGGGCTGATGAATCGTGCCCATGCCTACAAGGCGGCGGTAGCCGAGAACGAGGCGGCCGGCAACCAGGACCCCGACAAGGGCATCACCATGGGCCTGTTCGGGTATCCGGTGCTGATGGCCGCCGATATCCTGATGTTCAACGCCAACCGGGTGCCGGTGGGGCGTGATCAGATCCAGCATATCGAGATGGCCCGTGATATGGCGGGTCGCTTCAACCATCTCTACAAGGGGCAGTACTTCACCCTGCCCGAGGCGGTGGTGGACCAGAAGGTCGAGGTGCTGGGTGGTCTGGACGGACGCAAGATGTCCAAGAGCTACAACAACACCATTCCGCTGTTCGTTTCCGAGAAGAAGCTGCAGAAGCTGGTGCGCAAGATCAAGACCAACTCGCTGGAGCCCGGCGAGCCCAAGGATCCGGATACCTGCACCCTGTTCCAGATCTACTCTGCGTTCGCCACGGCCGAGGAGACGGCGGCCATGCGCGAGGAGTATGCCGGTGGCATCGGCTGGGGCGAGGCCAAGAACCGTGTCTTCGAATACCTCAACGACCATCTGCGCGAGCCTCGCGAGCGCTACCAGGCGTTGCTGGAGGATCCGGGGCATATCGAGCAGGTGCTGCTGAAGGGGGCCGAGCGCGCTCGGGCCGAAGCGGCGCCTCTGATGGACCGCCTGCGGCAGGCGGCAGGACTGGGTCGCTTCGTCTGACGCGGCCTCGGCTGCGGTGATAGGACGGGCGCCTGATGGCGCCCGTCATTCGTTCGAGCCTTTAATTACTTTTTGGTATCAATATTTTCTTTTAAATACTTTTACGCGATTTAAGGGGCCCGTTATCCTGACGGATTTGCGGGCACCCTGTCCCGTGATGTCCATCTCCCCGTGATGCTCCTCTGCCTCCGAGTGAACCTGCCATGAGTGAATTCGCCTTGACCCGACCTACGCGACTCTCCCTTCCCGCCGTGGCGGCCGGGGCCCTGCTGCTGGGGGCCCTGGTCGTGGGCACCGTCTTCGGCGCGCGCCTTGGGGGGGTGATGGTGGTTGGCGGCCTGCTGGGCATGGTGCTCTACCATGCGGCCTTCGGCTTTACCGCCGCCTGGCGGGTCTTTATCACCGAGCGGCGAGGCCGTGGCCTGCGCGCGCAGATGGTGATGCTGGCCATCGCGGTGTTGCTGTTCTTCCCGGCACTGGGGGCCGGCAGCCTGTTGGGTCAGCCGGTCTATGGCTTCGTGGCACCCATCGGCGTATCGGTGGTGTTCGGGGCCTTTCTCTTTGGTGTGGGCATGCAGCTGGGGGGTGGCTGTGCCTCCGGCACCCTGTTTACCGCCGGGGGCGGCAATGCGCGCATGATGATCACCCTAGTGTTCTTCATTATCGGCTCGCTGATCGGTACCGCCCACTTCGACTGGTGGCAGAGTCTGCCGGCACTCCAGCCGGTGTCGCTGGTCAAGACCGCGGGCACCGGGGGGGGAATGGCGATCAGCCTGGGGCTGTTTGCGGCCATCGCCGCCTTTACGGTGGTGATGGAGAAGCGCCGGCACGGACAGCTTGAGCGGGCAGCGAAGATCGATGTCGGCAATCGACGCTGGCTTCTCGGTCCCTGGCCACTGCTGGCGGGGGCCGTGGCCCTGGCGCTGCTGAACTTCGCCACCCTGGCCCTGGCCGGCCGCCCCTGGGGCATCACCTCCGCCTTCGCCCTGTGGGGCGCCAAGGGCTTCACGGCACTGGGGGGAGATGTCAGCCAGTGGGGCTACTGGCAGTCCTCGTGGAATGCCGCCGCCCTGGAGGCCACGATCTGGCGTGATATCACCAGCGTCATGAACATCGGCCTGACGCTCGGTGCCTTGATCGCCGCCTCGCTGGCCGGCCGTTTCGCCCCCAGCTTTCGCATTCCCCTGCGCTCGGTGCTGGCTGCCGTGATCGGTGGCATCATGCTCGGCTATGGTGCTCGTCTGGCCTTCGGCTGCAATATCGGCGCCTACTTCAGCGGTATCGCCTCCGGCAGCCTGCACGGCTGGGTGTGGCTGGTGGCGGCCTTCGCCGGCAACATGTTCGGGGTGAAGCTGCGGCCGTTCTTCTTCAAGGCATCGGCCTCATCCATCGCGTCGGTCAAGGGAAGCTGACGGCACCGCAGGCACTTTCGGGGTGGGTTCCATGGGAGGGGGCGGTGGTTGCGTCATGGTGGGCCTCTCTCATCACGTGTGGTGGCCCGAATGGAGTTGGCACTCTGTCATGAGTGTGATTATTCTAAATTAACAATAATGACTCCCGTGGCTAGCGCGCCACTCCAATGAAAGGAACCGACGATGTCGATTCAACGCTGGCTACTGGCTCTCTTCCTGATCCTGTTCGCGGTGACCGCGCAGGCGCGGGACTACTATGTCGATATCACCAATGACACCGGCTACACCATCTACTACCTCTATGTCAGCCCCGGGAAGTCGACCTCCTGGGAGGAGGATGTGCTGGGAGACGAGGTCATGCTCGATGGCGCCTCGCGTCGGGTCACGCTGACCGGGTACAAGAGCCCCTACTTCGACATCAAGCTGGTCGACTCGGACGGCGACTCCTATACCTTCTGGGATGTCGATGTATCGCGTCGCGACCTGGTGGTAACCCTCGACGACCTCGACTGAGGCTCAGTCTGGTCGCCGGGGATTAGCAATCCGGCATCGAGCGCCCCGGTCTTGGCCGGGGCGCTGCCGTTTCGTGCATGGTAGAGTATTCGAGGGGTGCCGACAGGGTGCCCCAGGCCTGTTCCCGTCAACCGATCGAGAGCTGAGATGACCACCGAATCCAAGCGCCCCTTGTATATTCCCTATGCCGGTCCGCCGCTGCTGGAGATGCCGCTGCTCAACAAGGGCAGCGCCTTCAGTCAGGAAGAGCGCATCGAGTTCAACCTGATCGGCCTGTTGCCGCAGTGTGTGGAGACCATCGAGGAGCAGCTGGAACGGGCCTACCGACAGTACCAACAGTGCCAGACCGATCTCGACAAGCATATCTACCTGCGCGCCATCCAGGATGACAACGAGACCCTCTATTATCGACTGGTCTCGGAGCACCTCGAGGAGATGCTGCCCATCATCTATACGCCCACGGTGGGCAAGGCGTGTCAGGAGTTCTCCAATATCTATCGCAACCACCGGGGGCTGTTCATCAGCTATCCCGATCGTGGCCGGATGGATGACATCCTGCGCTCCGCCACCAAGGAGAAGGTCAAGGTGATCGTGGTCACCGATGGTGAGCGCATTCTTGGCCTGGGGGATCAGGGTATCGGGGGCATGGGGATTCCGATCGGCAAGCTGTCGCTGTATACCGCCTGTGGAGGCATCAGCCCCGCCTATACCTTGCCGATCATGCTCGATGTGGGGACCAACAATCAGGCGCTGCTCGATGACCCGATGTACATGGGATGGCGCCACCCGCGGATCTCCCAGGAGGAGTATGACGCCTTCATCGAAGCGTTCATCGTGGCGGTGAAGCGGCGCTGGCCGGGGGTGCTGTTGCAGTTCGAGGACTTTGCCCAGGCCAATGCCGTACCGCTGCTGACGCGCTACCGTGATGAGCTGTGCTGCTTCAACGACGATGTCCAGGGGACCGCCGCGGTGGTGGTAGGCACCCTGATGGCGGCCTGCAAGGCCCGTGGTGAGGGGATCACCCAGCAGCGTGTGGTGTTCGTGGGAGCGGGCTCCGCCGGCTGCGGCATCGCCGAACAGGTGGTGGTGGCCATGCAGGCGGAGGGGCTCTCCGAACGGGAGGCTCGCGACCGTATCTACATGGTCGACCGGGAGGGGCTGGTCACCGACGACCAGGACTGGTTGCGCGATTTCCAGAGCCGTCTGGCCCACGGTGCGGCCCTTACCGAGGGCTGGAATGGCCAGGACTTGGTCGAGACGGTGCGACAGGTCAAGCCGACGGTGCTGATCGGGGTATGCGGGCGGCCGGGCATCTTTACCGAGGAGGTGGTGCGTACCATGCACGCCAGCTGCGAGACGCCGGTCATCATGCCACTCTCCAACCCCACCTCCCAGGCTGAAGCCTTGCCCGAGGATGTGATTCGCTGGACCGATGGGGCGGCGCTGGTCGCGACCGGCAGTCCCTTCGCCCCGGTGGAGTACGAGGGGCGCACCATTCCCATCGCCCAGTGCAACAATGCCTATATCTTCCCGGGGATCGGCCTTGGGGTGATCGCCGCCGAGGCTCGGCGAGTGACCGACGACATGTTGATGGCCGCCTCTCGAGCGCTGGCGCGCGAGGCGCCTATCGTCAAGGAGGGCAAGGGCGCGCTGCTGCCACCGCTGAGCACGATTCGCGAGCTCTCCAAGGCGATCGCCTTCGATGTGGCCGGTCAGGCCCAGGGCGAGGGCATGGCGCTGAAGACCAACGGCATCAAGCTGCGCGAGGCCATCGAGCGCAACAGCTGGAGCCCGGAGTATCGGCGCTATCGTCGCCGCTCCTTCTAGGCCAGCAGCGCCGAATCAAGCGCTCTGAGCCAGGAGGTTGTTCGACATCTGACGCTCGAAACCAATAAGCCCCGCCGGATATTCCGGTGGGGCTTATTGAAGTCTGTTTCAACTGGGGGAAGCTCAAGGCTAATTCGGCGACAGGCCCCGGGGCGCCGGACCGTCGAGGGGGCGCTGTGAACCCGTCCCTGGGCGCCACCGATGCCCTCCCTGGCATAGGACCCCCTCTATGGCCTGTCCCCGACGCCTCTCGCCTAAGTGCTATCAGGCCGAACCGATCATCTTGCGCAGCACATAGTGCAGGATGCCGCCATGGCGGTAGTACTCCAGCTCGTTGGCGGTATCGATGCGGCACAGCGCCTCGATGTTCTTCTCGCCCTTGTCGCTCTTGATGGTCACCTTGACGCTGCTGCCCGGGGTGAGTTCGGAGAGCCCTGCGATGGAGATCTGCTCATCGCCGGTGAGCCCCAGCGACTGGCGACTCTCGCCCTCGGGGAACTGCAGCGGCACCACGCCCATGCCGATCAGGTTGGAGCGGTGGATACGCTCGTAGGACTCGGCCAGTACCGCGCGGACGCCAAGCAGGCGCGTCCCCTTGGCGGCCCAGTCACGACTGGAGCCGGTGCCGTACTCCTTGCCAGCCACCACCACCAGCGGAGTGTTCTCCTGCTGGTACTTCATGGCGGCGTCATAGATCGCCATCTGTTCGCCGGAGGGCACATGGCGTGTCTCGCCGCCCACCACGCCGTCGAGCATCTCGTTCTGGATGCGGACGTTGGCGAAGGTGCCACGCATCATCACTTCATGGTTGCCGCGCCGTGAACCGTAGGAGTTGAAGTCCACCGGCTTGACCCCGTGCTCCTGCAAGTAGCGACCGGCGGGACTGTCTGGCTTGATGGCGCCGGCCGGCGAGATATGGTCGGTAGTCACCGAGTCACCCAGCATGGCCAGGATACGGGCGTCCTTGACGTCCTCCACGACATCGGGTTCTCGCTGCATGCCGTCGAAGAAGGGCGGGTGCTGGATATAGGTGGAGTCCGTCGACCACTGGTAGACCTTGCTCTGGGGCACCTCGATGGCCTTCCAGACCTCGTCGCCGTCGAAGACCTCGGCATACTGCTTGCGGAACATCTCGGTGTTGACCCGCTCCACCGCTTCGGCGATTTCCGCCTGGCTGGGCCAGATATCCTTGAGATAGATCGGCTCACCGTCCTTGCCGGTACCCAGCGGCTCGCGGGTCAGGTCGAGCTGGACGTTGCCGGCCAGGGCATAGGCCACGACCAGGGGCGGTGAAGCGAGCCAGTTGGTCTTGACCAGCGGGTGCACGCGACCCTCGAAGTTGCGGTTACCGGAGAGGACCGAGGCCACGGTGAGGTCGGCCGTATTGATGGCCTGCTCGATGGGCTCCGCCAGGGGACCGGAGTTGCCGATGCAGGTGGTGCAGCCATAGCCCACCAGGTTGAAGCCGAGGGCGTCGAGGTCCTCCTGCACGCCACCGGCGGCCAGGTAGTCGGTGACCACCTTGGAGCCCGGCGCCAGCGAGGTCTTCACCCAGGGTTTGGTGGCTAGCCCCTGCTCGCGGGCCTTGCGGGCCAGCAGGCCGGCAGCCATCATCACGCTGGGGTTGGAGGTGTTGGTACAGGAGGTGATGGCGGCGATCACCACATCGCCCGGGTTGAGCTTGAACTGCTCCCCGTCGAGGTCGACGTCCTGGCTGTCGGCATGCTCGAAGCTGCGCTCCACGCCCACCGCGGTCTGCCCGCCTTCGGAGAACAGGCGGCCCTTCTCCACGGATGCGGCCTGCTTGACGCCCGGCTCGGTGGTTCTGGCCTCCGTGTCGTCCTCGAGCAGCGCCTCGAAGGTCGACTTCATGTCGGAGAGGGCCACGCGATCCTGCGGGCGCTTGGGGCCGGCCAGGCTGGCTTCGACCTCGGTCATGTCCAGCGCCAGGGTGTCGCTGAACACCGGCTCCTCGCCGGGCTCGCGCCACAGACCCTGGGCCTTGCTGTAGGCCTCCACCAGGGCGATCTGAGCATCGTCGCGGCCGGTGAGGCGCATATAGGTCAGCGTCTCGTCGTCTACCGGGAAGAAGCCACAGGTGGCGCCATACTCCGGTGCCATGTTGGCGATGGTGGCGCGGTCGGCCAGTGGCAGGTCCTTGAGGCCGTCACCGTAGAACTCCACGAACTTGCCCACCACGCCGTGATTGCGCAGCATCTGGGTCACCGTGAGCACCAGGTCGGTGGCGGTGATCCCCTCGCGCAGCTTGCCGGTCAACTTGAAACCGACCACCTCGGGAATCAGCATCGAGACCGGCTGACCCAGCATGGCGGCTTCGGCCTCGATACCCCCCACGCCCCAGCCGAGTACGCCGAGGCCGTTGATCATGGTGGTGTGAGAGTCGGTACCCACCAGGGTGTCGGGGTAGGCGAGGGTCTTGCCGTCCTGTTCCCTGGTCCACACCGTTCTGCCCAGATACTCGAGGTTGACCTGGTGACAGATGCCGGTGCCCGGTGGCACCACACGGAAGCTGTCGAAGGCCTCCTGACCCCAGCGCAGGAATTCGTAGCGTTCGCGGTTGCGCTCCATCTCGATGGCCACGTTGTCCTTGAACGCGGAGGGGTTGCCGAACTTGTCCACCATCACCGAGTGGTCGATGACCAGGTCCACCGGGGAGAGCGGGTTGATCCGTGCCGGATCCTCGCCCAGGCGCTCGACGGCCGCACGCATGGAGGCGAGGTCTACGACCCCCGGCACGCCGGTGAAGTCCTGCATCAACACACGGGCCGGCCGGTAGCCGATTTCGCGGTCGGAGCGTCCCTCCTGCTGCCAGTCCACCAGTGCCTGCATGTCCTCTCGGGACACGCTCTCGTCATCGGCAAAGCGCAACTGGTTCTCGAACAGGATCTTGAGGGTCTTGGGCAGGCGCTCGATGCTTCCCAGCGCCTCGGCTGCCTTGGACAGGCTGTAGTAGTGGTAGGTCCGGCCTGCGGCCTCGAGGCTCTGCAGAGTATCGGAAAAAGAGTCGGTGCTCATCGAAATCCTCCCGTCGGAGTGTGAACGAACCTTCCTGGTACGCCTTAATGTATATGGTCATGATAGGCAGGCTTTTCAACTGCTGCCCGGAGGTGCTTGAAATGTTCGCCGGGTGTCGCCATCTCATTTCATCTGTGTCAGCGTTGCTCAAGCGCCGGAAAGTCATGCGCTAACCCATGCTTTCATGACAGGCCGAGCACGGCCGGGGAGTCCCCATGCATGAAGAGGCACTGACCCCGCGGCGGGTGCGTTGTCCCTACTGCGATGCCCCCTTCGATCTGCTGCTGGATGCCTCCCAGGGCAGCCAGATCACCTGGGAGGATTGCCACGTCTGCTGTGCGCCTATCCAGGTACGCATCGAGGCCGACCCCGGCGATCCCGAGGTGCTGACGGTGGTGCTGGGCCGCGACGACGAGGTGCTCTAGCGACGCGCGACAGGGCTGCCTCGATCGGGGCACACCGACCCTAGGAGGCGGCGTGGCTGTTACAATGACGCCACTCTATTTCGAACGTTACTGCACGAGGTCTTTCCATGAGCGATGTGCGTCATGAGCGCCTGATCATTCTCGGTTCCGGTCCGGCGGGGTATACCGCCGCCGTCTATGCGGCCCGCGCCAACCTCAAGCCGCTGCTGATCACCGGCATGCAGGCGGGAGGGCAGCTGACCACCACCACCGATGTGGACAACTGGCCCGGCGATGATGCCGGCGTACAGGGACCCGAGCTGATGGAGCGCATGAAGCGCCACGCCGAACGCTTCGATACCGAGGTGCTGTTCGACCATATCCACGAGGTGGAGCTGCGTGAGCGCCCCTTCGCCCTGAAGGGCGACAACGGCACCTATACCTGCGACGCACTGATCATCGCCACCGGCGCCAGCGCCCGCTATCTGGGGCTGGAGTCCGAGCAGAAGCTGATGGGCCAGGGCGTGTCGGCCTGTGCTACCTGCGATGGCTTCTTCTACCGCAACCAGGAGGTGGTCGTGGTCGGTGGCGGCAATACCGCCGTGGAGGAGGCCCTGTATCTGGCCAATATCGCCTCGAAGGTTACCCTGGTGCACCGTCGTGACAGCCTGCGTGCCGAGAAGATCCTTCAGGACAAGCTGTTCCAGAAGGCCGAGGAGGGCAAGGTGGTGCTGGAGTGGAACCACACCCTGGAGGAGGTGCTGGGCGACAACAGCGGCGTGACCGGTGTGCGCCTGGCCTCCACCACGACCGGCGAGACCAAGGAGCTCGCGGCACCGGGCGTGTTTATCGCCATCGGCCACAGCCCCAATACCGGCATCTTCGAGGGGCAGCTGGAGATGAATGGTGGTTACATCAAGGTCAAGTCAGGCCTCGAGGGCAACGCCACCGCCACCAGCGTGCCGGGCGTGTTCGCCGCCGGCGACGTGATGGACCATGTCTACCGCCAGGCGGTCACCTCCGCCGGCAGCGGCTGCATGGCGGCGCTCGACGCCGAGCGCTACCTCGACGAATTAAGTTAGTAGCCGGAAGAGCGTCGCTTCGCTCCAGGAAGCTGGAAGAAAAGGCTTACCCCAGTGTTGGTGGAGGCATGCTGTTTTCCGGCTTCCGGCTTCCGGCTTCCGGCTTCCGGCTTCCGGCTTCCGGCTTC
>NZ_JADNRL010000022.1:935-1301 GCF_015595025.1 Halomonas sp. KAO | reverse complement strand
CCGACAACATCGCCAGGGTCTTCTCGTTGCGAGAACTGATGGGACTATCTACAGACGAAATCTGCCAGACATTAAATATCAAGGAAAACAACTGCTGGGTCATTCTGCACCGGGCCCGTTTGCGCCTACGCCAATGTATCGAGGAAGGTTGGCTCGAGGGAGAAAAGTGATGATGATGTGCAAAGAGGCTACACGTTTGATGTCACTCAAGCAGGATCGCCCCCTGACCTTCCAGGAGAGGGTGTCGCTGCGCATACACCTTTCGATGTGCGGTGCCTGCAGGGAATGTGACAGGCAGTTCATTCTATTGCACAAGGCAGGGGACAGGCTGCGTACCGACCTCGATGAAGCGGACCGGTAAGATGA
>NZ_JADNRL010000022.1:0-662 GCF_015595025.1 Halomonas sp. KAO | reverse complement strand
GGGTCAGGCCATGTCCGACACTGGCGACGCTTTCCGGCTTTTCAGACGAGGCCTAGACTTGTGATCTTTAGCGTCCAGGCTGCAGGGTTACCACAAGGATATCTCACGGTTGCGTAACATCACCCGGATCCGGAAAAACCGAACCCGGGTGAAGCAAGGCGCTGCGATTATTTCATGAATCAAGACATTACAAGTACGGATCGACACTTGCCTTGACTCCCCCTCATTACAGCCACCAATGACGAAGGGCTTCTCGAGTCTTATCTCCAAAGGCCGACACTACGCCATCGCCCTCCTCACGTACTGAGCCTACCAGGTCAAGCCTGTTTCCCTGGCGGGCTTCACTCAGTTGGGAAACATTGCTCTCGGCTGTCTCACTGATCTGCTTTCGACGCTTCTCCATGTACTCTGAATCCATTGCCATCAGCGCTCCAGACCCCAGAAACATCGTCAAGGAAGCCAACACTACCATTACCTTTTTCATGACACCACCTCCGCTGTCAGTTGACTAACAAGACCTTTGAAAGGTCTTGTTAGTTGGTAATTGAAAGCGGCACTTCCTTACATCGACCCGGATACACTCCTCGGCTATATCATCTGGACAAAGAGCCTTTCATGGAACATCTATCAGACGAACCACCCCCTCAGGGGGCTCACTTCGA
>NZ_JADNRL010000011.1 GCF_015595025.1 Halomonas sp. KAO | reverse complement strand
CTCCCTCAAGCTGGTGTCACCGTGCAAGCACTGCTGTGCCACCAGCAGCTTGAAACACTCGTCGTATCGGTTACTCATAAAAACACCCCGAAGGTTGGATGTGGGTGTCCAACTTTCGGGGTGCAGTTCATTGGTTCGGGGGGCCGCTGCCTTGTATTATCTCCGAGCTCTGCGACCCGTACTACCGCTTCAGCCGGGGCAACACTCCCCCCTTCTTGCCGGCACGAGGTGCCCTGTGCATGACCTCGCGCCCGGCACGCCTGCCTACCACCCGGGCGACTCCCACCAGCACGCCGGTGGCGGCGCCCCACAGCAGGGCCTGGCGCCACTCCACATCGGGCTCATCGGGGTTTGCCGGTGGGCTGTCGCCAACCTCTTTCTGGTAGGCCTTGTCCGCCGCCTTGCGGGCCATCATGCTGGCTGCCACCGCCGCGGCGGAACCCGCCAGCGACCAGAGGGTGTCCTGCTTCATGCCGTACCTCGCCTGCTGGTTGTGGATCTCACCGGAGGAGCCATCGATCTGGAATAATCCGCTCCGGACCTCGCTTCATGCTAGTCGACACTGGCCTGGAAAACGCGCTCCAGGCCAAGGATATCGCCCGTGTGCACGCCTGGAGCGTCATGTTCGAGGGTGCCGGCTGTTCGACGTGTTGCCACGGCAACGCCCCCCAAACCTATCGGCAAGCCACGTGAACACATAACCCCGCGGTGGATCGACTCCCGTCAGGACATAATGAAGCGTATAGGGATTATGGAGCGTCGCCTGCAGCATCAGCTCCGCCGCCTGGACCCCGCAGAAGAGCAGCTCATCCCCCGCCCCGAGGGGAAAGTCGGCGTCCGGTAGCATGATCGACTGCCCCTCGCGGCGAATGGCCAGCATTTCGCACGGTAGCGCCTGGGAGAAGGCGCGCGCATCACGACACAGGGCTCCGGGCGTGACCATGCCCTCCTCGCTCAGGAGTCGGGTCACGGCCGGCGCCTCGTCCGGGTTCAGTCTGACCGACCACAGGTGTGGGGGTTCGTCACCGACGGCCGCCTGCAGTCGAGCCACCAGGGCCTCCGTCCGGGTCGGCTCCCGCTGCGCCAGCCAGTCGATCAACTCCTGGATCAGCGGCGAGATCAGCAGCTTCAGGATGCGACGCGCCGTTGTCAGGCTGTGCTGAAGTACCAGATCGGTCCTTGCGGCGTCGAAGACCACCTGATTCGCATGGCTGTTCTGACGAACGATGCGGAACACATCGGGGTTGAGCTCATTGACCGACAGCAGCGTACTGAGATTGTCGGCATCGCGATTCATCGCGGCAACGATACCGGCAGCGTCTCCGATACCGGCCGCCTCCAGCGCCGAGTGGTCGGCCTGGGCCAACACCGGATCCCCTTCCGTCTCCGTCTCATCACTTCCCTCGCCTGGGTCGATAACGCGGACGCCGATGCCATGGTCATGGAGACAACGATGGATCCGGTGGCCCATTCGGCCGAACCCGCACAGGATCCACTCCCCCTGGGGCACCCGCAACGGCGCGCCAAGTGTCACGCCGGGTGCGCCGACAAACCACGCATTGAGGTTATGGAGCTCGGAGCGTGCGATCACCCAGTAGAGAAGCTGCGCGAAGATCATAAAGGGATCGACCACCGTGACATTGTCCAGCGCTCGTAGCGTGGCGCCATGACGCGTCGAGGTGGAACGGCAGATGACCCGCAGCCGTGGATTGAGGTGCCGTGCCATCACCGCAATCTTGAGATTGGTATCGTCGTCGTTGGTCAGCGTCACCAGGGCCCGACAGGCGGGATGCTCGACCCCTGCCGCCAGGAGATGCTTGGGCGCACTGGCATCCGCGCAGAGCCCCGGCATCGCCACCGTGTAGTCGCGTACCCCCAGCGCCTTGATGCGTTCCGGGTCCACATCGAGAATCACCGCTCGCATGCGATGGTCGCTCAGTCCCCGGGCAAGCAGACTGCCGGCATCACCGAAACCGCACAGGATGACGAAAGGCTCCGCGTTGCGCCTGACCTTGCGCGCGAACCGGAAGCCATCCATGGACTGGATGAAGTGAGGGTTCTGAACCAGGTTGATCAGCGATCCAATCGCATAGAACCAGGCGATGGCACCGGTATAGAGGCAGAAGATCGTCCACAGGCGCTGTTCATCGCTGAAACCGTTGGGTAGTTCGCCGAAGCCGGTCGTGGTCGCCGTATAGGTAAAGAAATAGAAGGCGTGGAAGAGGTCCATATGGGTCGTTTCACCATCGACGACCCGCCCCGGCATCAGGACCATGCCGATGATCCCCACCGAATAGACGAAGAGCAGTACGAACAGGGGCCGGCGCATGTAGCGCAGAAGGATCATTCCTACACGGTCGAGATCGGAAGTGGTCGTCATCGGCCCGTTCGCTCAACTAGCGCCGCGAGAGCAGCGTATCGCCGACCAGGATCGCCGTTGCAATGATATTCGCCACCAGCGCCCCCCTGGCGATCGAGATGATATCGGCCATGGCGCCCACTTCCGGCACACCCCAGCCACTGGGCACCGTGACGATCCAGATGATACGCGCCGTGATCAGCAGGGCCCCCGCCACCAACCCGGATGCCAACAGCAGCGCGCCGGTCTCGGAGCGATCCCCCAGCCTCAGGCCGATCGCCACCAGGTTGGCGATGATGGCGAGGGTGAGAATCCACACATTATGATGCGCTGCCGCCTCGAGGCCATGCGCGACGAAGGCGGCATTGAGGCTCAGGGTGAGGATGATGAAGAAACCGAAAACGACACGTTCGAAATTCATTGGCCCACTCCTGACCGAGACGCGTGGTCAGTATAGGCTCGGGTCTTCGATGCCCGCGAATATCAGGGCCGTGACCCCGTGACATCCGGTTTTTCGGGATATTTATGAACAGTGTTCAAAAATCAGCGTAACTGGGCTTTAATAATGGGCAGGGAGCCCCGACATCTGTAACAATGGATTTATAACGCCCTGTTTCCTCGTGAGGCCCGGTGATGGCACATCCACTCTGCCTGCTCTTCGACTGCGACGGCACCCTGGTCGATAGCGAGCCGCTGCTCGCCGACGAGATGGCCACGGCACTGAACGCCGTGGGCCTGCCGTTCCAGGCCACCGACTATATCGGCGAGTTCCGCGGGGCGCGCTTCCGACGCATCGTCGCCGAGCTGGAGAGCCGCCATGGCAGTGTCGACCCCAAGGTGCTCGAGCCACTGGAAACCAGCATGCGAGCCAACCTCGACCGGCGCCTGGCGACAGAGCTCATTCCCATCGAGGGTGCCACCGAAGCACTGGCGGCCCTGTCGACCTTCCCCATGGGCGTGGTCTCCAACGGGCCCGAGAACAAGATCCGTACCTCCCTGGTGGCTACCGGCCTGGACACCCTGTTCGGCGACCATCTGTTCAGCGCCTACACCGCCAACTGCTGGAAACCGGACCCCTGCCTCTACCTGCACGCGGCACAGAGGATGGGCTACTCCCCCCACCACTGCCTGGCCATCGAGGATTCGGTGGTCGGCGTCAAGGCGGCCCTCGATGCCGGCATGCTGGTCGTTCACCTCAACCGCTTCCCCGATGCGGAAATCACGCCCGAGGGCGCCATCATGATCACCAGCATGTTCCAGCTCCCCTCGGTGGTGGCACGCCTCACACGCGACCTGGACGCACGCACCGCCATGCACTGAGGGCCATGCAGGTCGCGGCCACAGCCGCTATCATCCCGGCCTGAAGCCACCCACCCCGGGAGCCACACCATGTCATCACTCCAGGACCAGCTGCGCGGTCTCGTCTACTCCACCGAGCATGGCGAGACCTGCCCCGACTGCCGCCACCCCGTCGCCGACTGTCGCTGTGCCGAGCAGGCGGAACAGGCACGCCTTGCCGAACTCGACGGCATCGTGCGGATTCGCCGCGAGACCAGCGGCCGCAAGGGCAAGGGCGTCACCACCATCAGCGGCGTGCCACTGCCCGAGGCCGAGCTCAAGCGTCTGGCCAAGCTGCTGAAGAAGCGCTGCGGCACCGGCGGCGCCGTCAAGGAGGGGGTGATCGAGATCCAGGGCGACCACCGCGAGACACTCAAGGCGGAGCTCGAGACCCGCGGCTACACGGTCAAGCTGGCCGGCGGTTGAGGCTCCCCTCGGCCAGTCGAGCTTCCAGCCGCTCGACCAGCGCCCCGAGCGAGGCGTCTACCGGGGCCGCCACCTTCAGGGTATAGAGGTCGTCGGCACGGGTACGCCCCAGGTTGAGGCAGGCGATGGGCTTGCCCTGCCGGGCCGCGGCGCGCGCGAAGCGAAAGCCCGAATAGACCATCATCGAGGAGCCCACCACCAGCAGGGCATCACACTCCTCGATCAGGGCGAAGGCGCGTTCGACCACGCCACGCGGCACGCTGTCACCGAAGAACACCACATCAGGCTTCCAGATACCGTCGCCGCAGCGCGAGCAATCGGGCACCCGGAAGGCGGAGAAATCCGCTTCCAGATCGGCATCCCCGTCCGGTGCCGCGGCCGCGCCGAGGGCCGTCCAGCGTGGATTGAGGCTCTCGAGCTCCGCGTGCAGGGCATGACGCATGCGGCTGGAGCCGCATCCCATGCAGCGCACCCGGTCGGCGCGACCATGCAGGTCGATCACCCGCCGCGAGCCGGCGCGCTGATGCAGGCCATCCACGTTCTGGGTGATCATCCCGCGAACATGCCCCAGGCTCTCGAGTCGCGCCAGGGCCTGGTGCGCCGCATTGGGCCGCGCCTCATCCAGGGTGCGAAAGCCCACCAGGGCGCGGGCCCAGTAGCGCTGCCGGGCGGCATGACTGCCCATGAACTGGCGATGCTCCATGGGCGGCGAGCGTTTCCACTCGCCGGCGGCGTCGCGATAATCGGGAATGCCACTGGCGGTGCTGATGCCGGCGCCACCGAGCACCGCCAGCCGTGGATGGCACTCGACAAACTCGACGAGTGCCGCCAGGTTTGCCTCGCTGGTCTCGGGTTTCACCTGTGCTGCCGTCATCCTGATGCCTCGCTGTCTGCGCCAAACAGAGCATGGCCCCGCGTGGGGCAGGTTGTCTAGAATGGGCCACCTCTCGCCGCTTCCCCCTAGCAAGGAATCCCGATGGCCTGGCTGGAATACCTGCTACCCCTGATCTTCCTGTTTCCCCTCGCCGCCATGGGGGGAATCGTCGTGGCGCTTCGCAACCTCCATGATGCACGAGTGCACTCCCCCTTCGATGCCCAACCGCTGCGTGAGCCCGGCCAGCAGCTGCGCGACCGTCTCGACGACGCCTTCGCCGGACTCTATCTGAGTGGTGCCCTGGGCCCCATCATCACGCTTGCCCCGCTGGTCTACGGCATGGGCCGCATGCTCCTTGCCACGGAACAGATCTGGGTGGAGTGGGCCTTCTACGGGGCGCTGAGCACCCTGCTGGTGCTGACCTTCAGCTTTCGACTGATGCGTGACTTCCAGCGCATTCGCCGCCTCAAGCTGGGGCTGGCCTGCGAACTGGCGGTCGGCCAGGAGCTGGAGCGGCTGGTGCGCCCGGAGGCCCACCCCTTCTACGTCTTTCACGATGTGCCGGCGGCCGATACACGCATCGACCACGTGGTGGTCACGCCCTGTGGCGTCTTCGTGGTGGAGACCCGAGCCCGCTCCCGCCCCTTTACCCCCTCAGGAGAAGAGCAGTACCGGCTCGTGGTGGAGCCCTCGCGGCTGCGCTTCCCGGGCTGGAGCGAGCGCACACCGCTGAGCAAGACCCGCGAACTGGCGCGCTGGATGGCCGAGTGGCTGAACTCACGCACCGGCCGCACGGTACCGGTGATGGGCGTGCTGACCCTTCCCGGCTGGCAGGTGGACGCCAGCCAGGGCCCCGACGATCTGCTGGTGGTCAGCGGCGACCAGCTGGCCGGCCGCCTGGCCGAACTCTGTCCCGGCGACTTCGATGCCGCCACCCACGACGCGGTCATCGCCACCCTGCTCGAGCATGCCGGAGCGAGCCGGGCACCAGGCGAGTAACGGAGTCCGCCGAGTCGGCTCAGTCGCCGCGCAGCCGCCCCCCCATCTCCTGGGCCAGGTCCACGGCGTAGTGATCGGTCATGCCGCCGATAAAGTCGAGCATGCGTCGATAACTGTCGTAGAGGCTCCATGAGGAACGCGGCGTATTCTCGCCGATCAGCGCCAGCACCCGCTGGTGCTTGAAGGTCGACCTGCCGGTGTAGTGAAGCTCATGGGCCGCACCGATAAAGGCCTCGAGCAGGATGCCCAGGGTGGTGTAGGCGCCGATCTCGAGCTTGGCCTTGCGCTCGTTCTGGAAGATGCGCTCCCGGGCCAGCTGCTTGGCCGCCTTCACCCCCCAGTCCAGATCGGGATGACACAGCTCCAGCAGGTCTGCCTGCAGTCGCCCCCCCAGCAGTTCCGCCTCATGCTGCACGAACACCGCCCCCACATCGTTGACCGCGCGCTCCATGGCCGCCCCACGCAGGGCCGCGATGCGCCGGCGCTGGGAGACCCCCTGACGTTGCATGGCGGTGTAGTCGCTCGGAGCCCCACCGGCGATCTGGATCAGGATCTCGGCGACTTCGTCATAGCGCAGGATGTCCATCTCCAGGCCATCCTCCAGGTCGAGCAGGGCATAGCAGATATCGTCGGCGGCCTCCACAAGCCAGGCCAGGGGGTGGCGGCACCAGCGCCCCTCCCCCCTGGGCAGCAGCCCCAGTCGCTCGACCACCTCGACCAGCAGCTCACGCTCGCTCTGATAGCAGCTGAACTTGCCCGCCGCTCCGCCATGCTCCACCGTCCAGGGATACTTGAGCAGGGTCCCCAGGGTCGCCGTGGTCAGGCGCATGCCGCCACGGAACTGGTTGTACTCGATCTGGGTGACCACCCGGAAGCCCTGGGCATTGCCCTCGTAGGTCAGCAGATCCTCGCGCTCCAAGGGTGACAGCCCCTCGAGCAACCCCTTGCCATCGGTCTCGGCGCGCTTGAACCAGTCGCGGATGGCGTACTCCCCGGCATGGCCGAAGGGCGGGTTACCGATATCGTGACCGAGGCAGGCGGCCTGCACGATCACCCCCAGGTCGGCCGGGGTGATCCATGCCGGCAGCCGGCCGCTCAGCCCCTCGCCGACGATCATGCCCAGCGAGCGCCCCACACAGCCGACCTCCAGCGAGTGGGTCAGCCGCGTATGGATGTGGTCATTGTCGGTCAGCGGGTGCACCTGGGTCTTGCGCCCCAGGCGCCGGAAGGAGCCGGCGAAGACGATCCGGTCGTGATCCTTGTGGAAGGGGCTGCGGCCGATCTCACCGCGGCCGTTCCCGGGGCGCGCGCCGCGCCGGTCGTGTAGCCGCCCCGGATCGAGCAGCCGCTCCCAGCTCATCTGCGTCATGGGCAATCTCTCCTTGGAAGCCCCATTCTGGCACCGGCGGATGCAACCTGGCCATCGCGCTGCACCGCGACCGATCAATATCGTTTCGCCTACTAACGAATTTCCATAGAATCGTCTACCCAGACCGCGTCATTCAGCAAGAACACCAGGCAAGGGCGGAGCCAGACCGCAGGCTCGCCTGGCAGCATCCCGCTCGACGCGGCCCCAACGCCACAAACACCTGACAAGGCAGACGCTTCATGACCTCGACTTCCGATGCTCCCGCCGCGACATCCCGAGGGGATCGCGGCTTCTTCGGCCACCCCCGACCGCTCGGGTCACTGTTCTTCACCGAGATGTGGGAGCGCTTCTCCTACTACGGCATCCGCCCGCTGCTGGTGCTGTTCATGGCCGCCGGCCTCGCCGAGGGCGGTCTCGGCTTCAGCCGCGAGGATGCCGCGGCCATCGTCGGCATCTACGCCGGTGCCATCTACCTCTCCGCCCTGCCCGGCGGCTGGCTGGCCGACAACTGGCTGGGTCAGCGCCGCGCCGTCTGGTATGGCTCGATCCTGATCGCCCTGGGCCATCTGGCCATCGCCCTCTCGGCGCTGTGGGGTGCCAGCGCCTTCTTCGTCGGCCTGCTGCTGATCGTGCTCGGCTCGGGGCTGTTCAAGACCTGCATCACAGTGATGGTGGGCAGCCTCTACGAGGAAGAGGATGCGCGCCGCGACGGTGGCTTCGCGATCTTCTACATGGGCATCAACCTGGGTGCCCTGCTGGCCCCGCTGATGACCGGCCTCTTGATCGAGAGCGGCGGCTGGCACTGGGGCTTCGGCATCGGCGGCCTGGGCATGCTGGCAGCTCTGCTGATCTTCCGCCTATGGGCGATCCCCGCCATGCGCCGCGCCGACGCCGAGCGCGGTCGCGAGGCCAGCTGGGACGCCCCGGCGGTCAAGCGTCGCGGCGTGGGGCTGGCGGTCTCGGGGCTGTCGATCCTCGGCGCCGCCCTGGTGGCGCTCGCGGCCGTCGGCGTGATCCGGCTCGAGCCGGTGGCGATCGCCGAGGCCATGACCAGCGTGATCATCGTCTGCGCCCTGGGCTTCTTCGTCTACCTGATGGCCTTCGCCGGCCTCGACGCCCGGGAGCGCGCCAGGGTGGTGGTGGCCTTCCTGCTGATCGTCGCCTCGGCCTTCTTCTGGGCCTCCTTCGAGCAGCAGCCCACCTCCTACAACCTCTTCGCCAACGACTACACCGACCGCGCCCTGTTCGGCTGGGAGATCCCCACGGTGTGGTTCCAGTCGCTCAATGCCGTCTTCATCATTCTGCTCGGTCCGCTGTTCGGCTGGCTGTGGCCGGCCCTGGGCCGCCGCGGACTGGAGCCGGGCAGCGCCACCAAGTTCGTGATGGGGCTGCTGTTCGCCGCCGCGGGCTTCGGCCTGATGATGCTCGCCGCCCGACAGGTGCTGGTCGGTGACGGCCTGGTCTCGCCGCTGTGGATCACCGCCAGTCTGCTGCTGCTGACCCTCGGCGAGATGTGCCTGAGCCCGGTGGGCCTCTCCACCATGAGCACCCTGGCGCCTCAGCGCATCCGCGGCCAGCTGATGGGCCTGTGGTTCACCTCCCTGGCGCTGGGCAACCTGGTGGCCGGCCTGATCGGCGGCAACGTCAGCGCCGACAAGCTCGCCGAGCTGCCGGCACTGTTCGGCCGCTCGGCCGTGGCACTGGTACTCTGTGCCCTGGTTCTGGCGCTGCTGACACCGCTGATCGGCCGCATGCTCAAGGGCAGCCAGCGCACCACCGCCACCTCTTCCTCCTCCTCGACCTCTGGAGCCTGACATGAGCCAAGCCCTCTCGACGCCCGCGGACCGACTCGCCGCCCTGCGCACCGTCATGCGCGAGCACGCCATCGACGCCTGGTGGCTGCCCTCCTCCGACCCCCACAACTCCGAGTATCTGCCCGAGCACTGGGCCGGCCGCGCCTGGCTCTCCGGCTTCGACGGCTCGGTGGGTACCCTGGTGGTGACCCAGGAGGCCGCCGGAATGTGGGTCGACAGCCGTTACTTCGTGCAGGCCGAGGCTCAGCTGGCGGGCAGCGGCATCGCCATGATGAAACTGGTTCAGGGCCAGGCCACGGCGCCCATGGCGTGGCTGGCCGAGCGCCTGCCGGCCGGCGCCACCATTGGCTACGACGCCCAGGTGGTCGCCCTGGCCCACGCCAGCCAGATGGAGGAGATTCTCGGCCCCGTCGGCATCGCCCAGCGCGGTGACCTGGACCTGCTCGACGCCATCTGGCCGGGGCGACCGGCGCTGCCCGCTCAGCCGCTCTACGCCCAGCCCGCCGCCTTCCGGGACGAGACGCGCCCCGAGCGTCTGGCGCGGGTGCGCGCGGCCATGACCGAGCAGGGTGCCGACTGGCACCCGATCTCGACCCTGGACGACATCGCCTGGCTGACCCAGCTGCGCGGCGACGACGTCGCCTACAACCCGGTGTTCCTCGCCCATCTGCTGGTCGGCCGGGAGACGGCGACCCTGTTCGTCGCCCCCGGCACCGTCGAGGCTGAGCTCGAGGCGGCGCTGGCCGCCGACGGCATCGACATCGCCCCCTACGACGACTGGCGCGCGCATCTCGCCGCCCTGCCCGCCGAGTCATGCGTGCTGCTCGACCCGGCCAGGCTGACCCTGGGCACACGCCAGGCGCTCCCCACCGAGATGGCAGTGGTCGAGGCCTTCCAGCCCAGCACCCTGGACAAGGGCCGCAAGACCGACCAGGAACTGGCCCATGTGCGCCGCACCATGGAGGCCGACGGGGCCGCCCTGTGCCGCTTCTTCGCCTGGCTGGAGCAGGCGCTTGCGCGCGGCGAGCGAGTCACCGAGCTGGACGTGGAGACGCGGCTGCGCGAGGAGCGCGCCCGGGACCCGCACTTCGTCAGCGAGAGCTTCAACACCATCGCCGCCTTCAACGCCAATGGCGCCCTGCCCCACTACCGGGCCACGCCCGAGGCCCACGCGGTGATCGAGGGCAACGGCCTGCTGCTGATCGACTCCGGCGGCCAGTACCACGGCGGCACCACCGACATCACCCGCATGGTGCCGGTAGGCGAGGTATCGGCGGCCCAGCGCGAGGACTGCAGCCTGGTGCTCAAAGGCACCATCGCCCTCTCCCGGGCCCAGTTCCCGCAGGGCATCGCCGCGCCCCGCCTGGACGCCATCGCCCGGGCACCGCTATGGGCCATCGGCCGCGACTACGGTCACGGAACCGGCCACGGCGTGGGCTACTTCCTCAACGTCCACGAGGGGCCCCAGGTGATCAGCGCCGGCGCGCCGGTGGCGCCCCACACCGCCATGCGTGCGGGGATGATCACCTCCATCGAGCCCGGGGTGTATCGGCCGGGGCAGTGGGGGGTGCGCATCGAGAACCTGGTCGCCAACCGGCCGGCCGAGGCGAGCGACTTCGGTGACTTCCTGCGCTTCGAGACGCTGACCCTGTGTCCGATCGACACCCGCTGCCTCGACGTCGCGCTGCTCGACGCCGCCGAGGCCGACTGGCTCGACGCCTACCACGCCGAGGTGCGCGAACGACTCGCCCCCCACCTCGAGGGCGACGCCCTGGCCTGGCTGGAGGCGCGCACCCGGCCGCTCGCGCAAGGCTAGGCGAGCCTCGCCCCCTGCGGGACGAGGCCCAATAGGAAAGGGGCGCCGGCATGCCGGCGCCCCTTTTTCGTTGGAGTCGTTGGAGTCGTTGAAGCCTCGGTGAGGGTGCGACTCGAAGGGAAGAGGCCGTGATCTACACTCGCCGTTTCATCAGCCAGTGGAACAGCAGCCCACCCAGCAGCAGCGCAATGGCGAAGAGATAGATCCCCAGCGAGATGCCACTGTTCCAGATGATGCTCCAGTCCCCCCCTGAGATCGACATGGCGCGACGCAGGTTGTACTCCATCTGTCCCCCCAGCAGCAGTCCCAGCACCACCGGCACCGTGGGGATCTCCAGCTTGCGCAGCACATAGCCCAGCACGCCGAAGGCCAGCATCAGGTAGAGGTCGAAGGCGCTGTTGCCGAGCGAATAGACACCGACGAAGGCGACCATGACCACCATGGGCATCAGGAACCAGCCCGGCGCACGCAGCACGCGGGCGAAGAGCCCCACCAGCGGGATATTGAGCGCCAGCAGCATTAGGTTACCGATAAACAGCGCCGCCACCAGGCCCCATACCAGCTCGGGCTGGTTCTCGAACAGCAGCGGTCCCGGGGTGATGTTCATCGACAGCAGCAGGGCCAGCAGGATGGCCGTGGTCCCGCTGCCGGGAATGCCCAGCGACAGCATGGGAATCAGCGCGCCACCGGCGGCGGCGTTATTGCCCGCCTCCGGGGCCGCCACCCCATGTGGGTCGCCCTTGCCGAAGTCACCACGCGCGCCCTGCCAGCGCCGCTCCAGGGTATAGGAGAGGAGGCTGCCCAGCGCCGCCCCCGCTCCTGGGAGCACGCCGGCGATGAAACCCAGCACCGAGCTGCGCCCGATAGTGCCACGGCAGCGCCAGGCGGTGCGCACACCCGGCAGGGCCGACCCCAGGGTCATGGTGGGCTTGCGCCCCTGATGGCTATCCTCCAGGAACACCAGGCACTCGGAGATGGCGAACAGCCCCACCAGCGCCACGATAAAGTCGATGCCGTCGTAGAGCTCATACCAGCCGAAGGTGTAGCGGGGCACGCTGCTGACCGCATCGATGCCCACGGTGCCCAGCAGCAGTCCCAGGCAGGCGGCCAGGAAACTCTTCGCCAGGTGCCCCCCGGTCACCCCACCGATGGTGGCGAAGGCCAGCACGAACAGCGCGAAGTACTCGGCCGGGCCGAAGCGAATGGCGAAGTCCACCAGCACCGGGGCGAACAGCACCAAACCCACCGTAGACACCAGGGCGCCGACGAAGGAGGCGACACCGGTCAGTCCCAGCGCCTCGCCGCCACGGCCCTGCTGCGCCATGGGAAAGCCATCCAGGGTGGTCATCATGGCCGGCTCGTCGCCGGGAATATTGAGCAGGATGGAGCTGATGCGGCCGCCATACATGCAACCGTAATAGATGCTGACCAGCAGGATCAGCGCGGCGGTGGCCGAGAGGCTGAAGTTGAAGGTGAGCGGGATCATCAGCGCCACCCCGTTGACCGGCCCGAGGCCGGGCAGCGCTCCGATCAGGGTGCCCAGGGCGCAACCCACCAGCGCCAGAAACAGGTGCTGGGGCTCGAGCGCCACGGCGAAGCCCTGGGCGAGAAAGGCGAGGAGTTCCATGGCGCGTTTACCAGTTCATGCCCGGCATGTCGGGCAGCGGCATGCCGAGGGCGAATTCGAAGAGAAGGTAGAGGCCCAGGGTCAGCAGCAGGCCGAACGGCAGGGCCTGGCGCCAGCTGGCACCGAAGAGCCGGATCATGAGGGTCACGGTCAGCAGGGCGGTAGGCAGAAAGCCCAGCGGCTGAATCAGCCCCGCATAGACCATCAGCAGGACCAGCAGGCTAAGCTGGCGGAGCAGCGCCGACCGTTCCGGCCAGCGCTGATTCACTCCCGGGCGGGCGATCAGGTAGAGCGACAGCAGCCCCAGGGGCACGCTGACCAGACGCGGGAAAGCTCCCGGCCCTATCGTCTGCCCGAAACCGCTAGTGAAATCATGGGACAGCCACCAGGCAACCGCTGCCACCAACAACAGCACTACCCCGGTGACACGATCACCGACCGCCCCGACTCCCTCCTTCACTCGATGACTCCGATCTCTCGAGAAATGGACTCCACCTGGTCGATGGTTTCCAGCACGAAGCCGTTGAACTCATCGCCACCTCGCCATAGCGGCACCAGGCCATTCTGCTCGGCCACCGCCTTCCACTCCTCGCTGTCGTAGAGGGACTTCAGGTCATCGACCATGCCGGCATAGTCCTCATCGGAGACCTCGCCACCGGTATAGAAGCCGCGCCAGTTGTAGCCGGCCACGTCATAGCCCTGGGAGGCGGCGGTGGGCAGATCATCGAAGGGAGCGGGCAGCGGCTCCTCGGAGAGCACCGCCAGCACGCGTACATCGCCGGACTCGATGAAACCGGCGATCTCGCCCAGGTCGGTAGACACCACGTCGACATGGCCGCCCATCATCTGGGTCACCGCGGGGCCGCCGCCGTCGAACTGCACCCAGCGCAGGTTGCCGATCTGTTCATTGGGCATGCCCGCCTCCTTGGCCAGCATCAGGGCACGGATATGATCCCAGCCGCCGGCACCGCTGGAGCCGGCCACGGCCAGGGCGCCCGGATCCTCGACCAGGGTGGTCATCAGCTGCTCGAGGCTCTCGTATTCGCTCTCGTCGTCGACCAGGATGACGCCCACATCGGTCCCCAGCATGGCCAGCCAGCGCATGGTATCGGCACCGCCGGGGTACTTGCCCTGGGCAATCTGGGTCACGCCAACCGTGCTGGTGGCCACCACCAGGTCGCTGTCGTCGGCCCGGCTGCTCTCGACGTTGGCGAAGGCCACCGCCCCCACGCCGCCCGGCATGTTGGTGATCTGCACCGGGCTCTCCACGAGGTCCAGCTCCAGCAACAGCTTGCCGACCGAGCGACAGGTAAAGTCCCAGCCGCCACCCGGGTCGGCCGGCGCGATGCATTCGCTGATCGGCAGCGCCTGGGCCGGCGCGCTGATGGCGAACCCGACGCCTGCCAAAGTAGCGGCGACAAGGCCGAGACCCCCTTTCTTGACGGTACGCATTGGTGTGCTCCTTCTGCTTGTTGTTATGGCAGGCACGACCGGCCTGCCCGCGGCTCTACTGCCTTAAATCACGCGACGCTCCCGCAGGGTCGTCAGCTCATCGCCCTCGATGCCCAGTTCGGCCAGCAGCTCCTCGGTATGCTCCCCGAGCTTAGGCACCGGGTAGTAGAGGCTCGCGGGCGCCTCGCGCAGTTTGACCGGAAAGCCGGTGACGGGCACCCGGCCGGAGGCCTGGGTCAGCTCCAGGCGCATCTCCTGGGCCTGCACCTGGGGGTCATCGAAGGTCTCGCGCAGGTCATGCACGCGTCCGCAGGGGACCCCCGCGTGATTGAAGTGCTCGATCCACTCGTCGACCCGGCGCGTCACGATGATGGCATTGAGTATCTCGCGCAGCGCCTCGCGGTTGGCCATGCGCCGACGATTGTCGGCGAAGCGCTCATCGTCGAGCAGGTGCAGCATGTCCAGGGCGCCGAGGAAGCGCTCGACCATGGTGTCGTTGCTCGGCGCGATCGCCACCTCGCCATCACGGGCGGTAAACAGCCCGTAGGGATAGAGCATGGGGTGATCGTTGCCGGTGCGGGCCGGTACGCGGTCGGTGGCGAAGTACTCCGCCGCCAGGTAGCCCATCATGGCGATCAGGCCGTTGGTCAGGGCCGTCTCGACGATATCGCCCCGCCCCGTGGTGGCGCGGCGCACCAGGGCCGCACAGATGCCGAAGGCCAGGTTCTGGCTGGCCACCATGTCGCTGATCGGCGGTGCCGCCCGCATCGGCTCGCCATCGGCGCTGCCGTTGACGCCCATGAAGCCGCTCATGGCCTGGGCGATAAAGTCGTAGGCCGGGCGGTCGCGATAGGGCCCGCTGGAGCCGAAACCGTTGATGCGCCCCACCACGAGCCGGGGGTAACGCTGGCGCAGGGTGTCGTCGTCGAGCCCCATCTTGTCCAGCACCCCGGGGCGGAAATTCTCCACCAGCACGTCGGCATCCTCGAGCAGCCGGTGAAGGATCTGCTTGCCTTCGTCGCTGCGCAGATCGAGGGTGAGCGAGCGCTTGTTGCGATTGAACTGGGCGAAGTACCAGCTTTCGCCATCGACCATATTGCCCTGCTGGCGAACCACGTCGCCCTTGCCGGGCGGCTCGATCTTGATCACGTCGGCACCGTGGTCGCCGAGGATCTGGGTACAGAAGGGGCCGGAGATCACCCGGGTCAGATCGATGACGCGTACGCCCGCAAGCGAGCCGGTAGAGCTGGAGGAGGTAGGAGTCATGTTCGCCATCATCCCTGTGCGGTGGGTACGACGCTGCAGTCGCTCAGTGCCAGACGGGGGCCGGCCTGGGAGACCTGGGCCGGCAGACGGCGACCCATCAGCTCGCTGGCGCGGCCTGCCGCGGTGATCAGTCCCTCGAGGTCGAGGCCGGTCTCGAGCCCCATCTCCTCGAGCAGATAGGCCAGGTCCTCGGTGGCGATATTGCCCGAGGCCCCCGGCGCAAAGGGGCAGCCGCCGAGCCCGCCGATGGAGCTCTCGTAGCGGTCGACGCCGAGCGCCAGCCCCTGCATGACATTGGCCAGGCCGATGCCGCGGGTATTGTGAAAGTGGAGCGTCAGCGGAAGGTTGGGCGTCGCGTCCCGCAGCCGTGTGACACGCTCGGTGACCAGCGGCGGCGTGGCCATGCCGGTGGTATCGCCGAGAGAGAGGTGCGTCGCGCCCAGGTCGGCGAAGTGTCGGGCGATCCCGGTCACCGACTCGACCGGGACATTGCCCGTAAAGGGGCAACCGAAGGCGGTGGCGACGGCCCCCCTGAGGGCTATATCGCTACCCTCGAGCAGGCGCGCCACCTGCTCGAACCCCTCGAGTGAGGCCGCCACGCTGCGGTTGACGTTCTTGGCGTTGTGACGCTCGGAAGCGGAGACAAACAGCACCACCGAGTCGACGCCCGCCTCAAGCGCCCGCTCGGCGCCACGCAGGTTGGGGACCAGGGCCGAGAGATGCAGCCCCCCCACACCACGCAGCGCCGCAACCATCTCGGCGGCATCGGCCAGCGCCGGCACCGCCCTTGGGCTGACGAAGGAGCTGACCTCGAATTCGCGCACGCCGGCGGCGACCAGCGCCCTGGCCAGGGTCAGCTTCTGCTCGGTACTCAGCACCACCGGCTCGTTCTGGAGACCATCGCGCAACCCCACCTCGGTAACGTGGATGTGCTGGGACGGTGTGGTGAGGGCGGACATGGCAGGCCTGCTGAATCAATGCATTCTTATGGACGCTAAGCCAGGGCGCCACCTCCTCACAATGCACCTTTCGTCCCATAGCTCCTCGCCCAATAGCCTCGTGGGCTCACTCTCCCTCGGCCAGCGCCGGCAACAGCGTCTTCAACTTTCGCGTCAGGGTATTGCGCCCCCAGCCCAGCAGTTCGGCGGCCTCTCCCTTGCGTCCACCGGTATGGCGCAGCGCGGTCTCGATCAGGATGCGCTCGACGTCGGGCATGGCCTCCTCCAGCAGGTGCGTATGGCCGGCGGCCAGGGCCTGATCGGCCCAGTCGCGAAAGGCCGCCCGCCAGTCGCCGCTGGCGCCGAGCATCTCCTCGTTCACCTGGCGCAGCTCCGGCGGCAGATCCTCGCAGAGAATCTCGCGCCCCGAGGCCATCACGGTCAGCCAGCGGCAGGTGTTCTCCAGCTGGCGAACGTTACCGGGCCAGGGCAGTCGCGCCAAATAGCGCTCCGCCTCGGGGGTCAGCACCTTGACGTCGGTTGCCAGCTCCCTGGCCGCCTCGGCCAGAAAGTGACGCGTCAATTGCGGGATATCCTCGCGGCGCTCGGCCAGCCGCGGCAGATGCACACGAATCACATTGAGCCGATGGAACAGATCCTCGCGGAAGCGCCCCTCCTCCACCAGCCGCTCCAGATCCTGATGGGTGGCGGCGATGATGCGCACATCCACCTTCACCGGGGTATGCCCGCCCACCCGATAGAACTCGCCGTCGGCCAGCACGCGCAGCAGCCGAGTCTGAGCCTCGGCGGGCATGTCACCGATCTCGTCGAGAAACAGGCTACCCCCGTCGGCCTGCTCGAAACGGCCCTGCCGACTTGCGGTCGCCCCGGTAAAGGCCCCCTTCTCGTGGCCGAACAGCTCGGACTCGATCAGGTCGTGGGGAATCGCCGCCATGTTCAGCGCCACGAAGGGCTTGTCCGTCCGCGGGCTGTGCTGATGCAGCGCCCGGGCGACGCGCTCCTTGCCGGTACCCGACTCGCCATTGATCAGCACCGTAATGGGCGAGTGGGAGAGCCGGCCGATGGCGCGGAACACCTCCTGCATGGCCGGCGCCTCGCCGATGATCTCGGCATCCAGCCCCTCCGGGGCGCTGATCGGCCTGCGGCGCTCGCGGGCATGGGCCACTGCACGGCGCACCAGCGCCAGTGCCTCATCGACATCGAAGGGCTTGGGCAGGTATTCGAAGGCACCGCCCTGATAGGAGGCCACGGCACTATCCAGGTCGGAGTGAGCGGTCATCACGATCACCGGCAGCTCCGGGTGCGCCTCGCGCACCCTGGCCATCAGATCGAGACCATCGATGCCCGGCATGCGGATATCGGTCATCAGCACGTCAGGCGGGTCGGCCAGCAGGCGTTCGAGAGCCGAGTCGGCACGCTCGAGGCACTCCACGTCGAGGTCGGGCTGGGCCAGGGCGCGCTCCAGCACCCAGCGGATGGCGCGGTCGTCATCGACGACCATCACGCGTGCAATATCAGTCATGGCGCGTCTCCAGAGGAATCAGCAGTCGGAATTCGGTATGGCCCGGCGCCGAAGCGCACTCGATCAGCCCCTGGTGCTGATGCAGGATGCCCTGGGCGATGGAGAGCCCCAGGCCGCTGCCTCCGGCACGCCCCGACACCATGGGGTAGAAGAGCGTCTCCTGCAGCGCCTCGGGGATGCCCGGCCCGTTGTCGATGATCGCCACCTCGCACACCAGCCGATGGCGCTCGGCTCCCAGGGTGAACTGACGACGCGCCCGGGTGCGCAGCACCAGCCGTGGCTCGGGGGTGGACGCCTCGTGCATCGCCTCCATGGCATTGCGCACCACATTGAGCACCGCCTGAATCAGTTGCGCCTCATCAGCGGAGAGGTCCGGCAGGCTGGGGTCGTAGTCACGCTCGATGCGCACCCCGGGGTGTTCGGCAAGCACCAGGGTGCGGACCCGCTCCAGCACCCTGTGAATGCTGAGAGGTTCATGACGGGCCACTCGGTTGGGCCCCAGCATGGAGTCGACCAGATCGCGCAGGCGATCCACCTCCTCGATGATGATGCGCGTGAACTCATGATGCGCTGGATTCTCCAGGTCGCGCTCCAGCAGCTGAGCCGCGCCACGAATGCCCCCCAACGGATTCTTGACCTCGTGGGCCAGCCCCCGGGTCAGCACCTTGACGGTTTCCTGGCGGGTCATCAGCGCCTCCTCCCGGGAGATGCGGATCAGACGATCACGGGGCTCCACCTCCAGCAGCAGCTCGTCCTCGGCGAGGGGAGTGGCGGTGAAGTCCACGGTCAGTGGCTCGCCTCCCAGCAGCACCAGGCGCGCCTCACGGCGAGTGAAGGGGTGGCAGGCATCCAGCGCCTTGGTGAGCACCGCCTCCATCCCATCCTCCTGCTCCATCGACGAGCAGAGTGCGCTTCCCCGAACCCGGCTCAGGCTGACCGAAAGCAGCGCCTCGGCGGCGGGGTTCATCCATGTCACCCTGAGCTCACCATCCAGCAGCAGCACGGCAGTGGAGAGGTGTTCCATCAGGCGTTGGTATATCGCGGCGGCCATATCGGTTCCAGGTCGGCTTGTGCAAGAGGGCTTGTGCAAGAGGGACGTCTAGATGAAGCAAGAAACGGGCCAGGGCGCGAGGCTCCCTAGGCGGGCTTATGACGGGACGAGACGCGCCATACATGCACCAAATTAGTGCATTTCGTGGCGCCCTGCACCGTCCCCGGCGACAAGCGAAACAGCGAGGATCGGAATAGCGGGGATCGAGACAGCGGAACACACTTCCCTCCTCTTATCGGCAGGCGTTGATCAGAAGGGGGACAGTGTCATGGCAGGAGAAGGCGGGGACGTCCGGAAGCGTCCTCAGCCACTGGTCGGGCGATTCACGTTGGCGCGCAGCACATAGATCGTCACCGGAGAGGTGCGGTGGCGAATCTCGCCGCGGGCATCCAGCAGCTCGGCCTGCAGCACGTGCTCACCAGGGTTCATGTTGGGCACCATGAAGGCCGAGGTGTGCATCGCCGACTGGCTGATCTGGCCATCCACCAGCAGCCTGACGCGATGATCCTCGCGCAGGCCGGGCGAGATCCCCAGGTCCACGGCGATATTACCCGCCACGCCTACCGGAAAGGCCTGCTCATGGGTCGGTGAGACGATGCGGAAGCTGTCATAGGGCATGAAGGGCTGCCCCGGACGGGACGTCGCGGGCGCACTATTAGTAGGCCGCGGCGCGACCTGGCCGGCGTCTGCACTCCCCCGGGACGGTACCACCGTCACCGGCGCCAGCTCCACCTGTTCGCCGCCCAGGTCGGGATCATCGGTGAATACCACATTCCCCTGGGCGTCCGTGGTGCGATAGATGGTCTGGCCGTAGGCCGTCAGTGTTACGCCCAGAGCCAGCACGAGTGTCAGGACCGTTTTGCCCATGGGGGTCTCCGCCTTGCCAAAGAGTCGATCGCCGGCAACCTGCCGCCTACCGATAATGTAGATCACATCATAAGCAGGCCCGATGCCCCAGCGCCAGCAGCAACTGGCCGAGCGGCGAGGCTACGGCCTAGGATGGCCCTGTAGACACACTCCAAGGAGACCGATGGTGGACAACTGGCAAGCGGTGGTGGCACTGACGCTGATGGCGGGCATGGCGATGCCGCTCGGGGCCTGGGCGGCCTGGAAGGAGCGCATCGATATCCCGTGGCTCGAGAGCGAGCTGCGCCACGGCATCATCGCCTTCGGTGGCGGGGCTCTGCTCTCGGCGGTGGCCCTGGTGCTGGTGCCCGAGAGCCTGCCGGACCTCTCCCTCGGAGGCGCTGCCGCCTGGTTCCTGGCCGGCGGCACTGCCTTCATGGCACTGGATGTGATGCTGGCACGCAGCGGCTCCTCGGCCAGCCAGCTTGCCGCCATGCTCGCCGACTTCGTTCCCGAGGCGCTGGCGCTGGGGGCCGCCTTCGCCTATGGCAGCAACGGCGGCATGCTGCTGGCCGGCCTGATGGCGCTGCAGAACCTGCCGGAAGGCTTCAACGCCTATCACGAGCTGCGCCAGAGCACCGCCTATTCCTCACGCCGCCTGGTCGGCATGTTCTTCACCATGGCCTGGCTGGGGCCGCTCGCCGGCCTCGGTGGGTTCTGGTGGCTGTCCGACTACCCCTCGGTAGTCGCAGCCATCATGCTGTTTGCCGCCGGCGGCATCCTCTACTCGGTGTTCCAGGACCTGGCCCCCCAGGCCAGGCTCGAGCGCCACTGGGGCCCGCCGCTCGGCGCGGTGCTCGGCTTCTCTCTGGGTATCGTGGGCCATATGCTGATCCATTGAGTCGGTGATAACGCAAGCGGCACGCCCGAAGGCGTGCCGCTTGCGTAGGCCTAACCAGAGCCCGCGGGCTCTCATCAACAGCTGCAGTGCGTAGTTAACAGCTGTAGTACATGTCGAACTCGATCGGGTGGGTCGCCATGCGCAGACGATCCACATCCTCCCTCTTGAGCTCGATATAGGCATCGATCATGTCGTCGGTGAAGACACCGCCCTCGGTCAGGAAGGCCCGGTCCTGTTCCAGCGCTTCCAGGGCCTGGTCGAGGCTATGGGCCACGGTCGGCACCTTCTTGCCCTCTTCCGGCGGCAGGTCATAGAGGTTCTTGTCCATGGCGTCGCCGGGGTGGATCTTGTTCTTGATGCCGTCGATCCCGGCCATCAGCATCGCCGCGAAGCACAGGTAGGGGTTGGCGGTCGGGTCGGGGAAACGCAGCTCGACCCGCTTGCCCTTGGGGCTGGCGGTGTAGGGGATACGGATGGAGGCCGAACGGTTGCGGGCGCTGTAGGCCAGCATGACCGGCGCCTCGAAGCCCGGCACCAGACGCTTGTAGGAGTTGGTGGAGGCATTGGTAAAGGCGTTCAGGGCACGCGCGTGCTTGATGATGCCGCCGATGTAGTAGAGCGCCATCTCGGAGAGGCCGGCGTACTCGTCGCCCGCGAACTGGTTGACCCCCTCCTTCCAGAAGGACTGGTGCACATGCATGCCGCTGCCGTTGTCGCCCACCACCGGCTTGGGCATGAAGGTGGCGGTCTTGCCGTAGGCGTGAGCCACGTTGTGGATCACGTACTTCATCTCCTGGACCTCGTCGGCCTTCTTGACCAGGGTGTTGAACTTGACCCCGATCTCGTTCTGACCGGCGTTGGCCACCTCGTGGTGGTGCACCTCGACGCTCTGGCCGATCGCCTCCAGGGTGTTACACATCGCACCGCGAATATCGTGGAAGCTGTCCACCGGCGGTACCGGGAAGTAGCCACCCTTGACCCGCGGCCGGTGGGCCAGGTTGCCCCCCTCGACCTGACGATCGGTGGCCCAGGCCCCCTCCTCGGAGGTGATCCTGTACATCGCCCCTTCGGGGTCGGCCTTCCAGTGCACCTCATCGAAGATGAAGAATTCGGGCTCCGGACCGAAGAAGGCGGTGTCGCCCATGCCGGTGGACTGCAGGTAGGCCTCGGCACGCTTGGCGATGGAGCGCGGGTCGCGGTCATAACCCTGCATGGTGGCCGGCTCGATGACATCGCAGCGCAGCACCAGGGTGGCGTCCTCGGTGAAGGGGTCCAGGAAGGCGGTGCCATCCTCGGGTCGCAGGATCATGTCGGACTCGTTGATCCCCTTCCAGCCAGACATGGAAGAGCCATCGAACATCTGGCCGTTCTCGAAGAACTCCTCATCGACATCACGCGCCGGAATGGTGACGTGCTGCTCCTTGCCGATGGTATCGGTGAAGCGCAGGTCGACCCACTTGACGTCATGTTCTTCGATCAGGGCGAGCGTCTTGGTAGACATGGTGTCCTCCGGTTGAGCATGGCTCGATAATTGAGGGGTTCAGGCACCGGAATGCAGGAACCCCAGCAAGTTGTTGTAGCACGCCGCAGGCACGCTGCCCACGACGGCCCCATAACACTGACTGATGATCATAACATTGCAGGCGGCGTGCCAACCTATGCACCATGCAGAAAAGAAATTCTCAAGATATTGAATAAAGGAACTTATTTTCGGATCCTTCCGGTGCTAAACAGGTGTGGGCGGGCGTACCGGGGGAGAGGCTCGCCAGCCTGCGCACCATTCTGGTGCACAAATGGAGGCGGAGGCACCACCACGTAGCATCAATAACATTTGATACATCAATTAACTTCAAGCTACACTTTATTACAACATACCCGCCGGCCGCGACTCCAGGCCGTCGTCCAGAGCCTTTTCTTCTGGCCTCGGAGTTCCTCATGGCCTTACCATCCGGCACCCTACTCATCGATGCACGCAATGCCGGTGCAAGGCTACCCAGAGAACTCTCATTAGTGGCACCACTCACTACCGACCAGGGCGTCGAGCTGATCGTGATCGACGATACCCAGGACACCCGGGTCACCCGTATCGCCAGCCGCTACAAGGCACGCCATGTGCGCCTCTCCGGCCTCCCGCTGGGCGAACGGCTCAATGCCACCATCGCTGACACCAGCGGCTCGGTACTGGTGTTCCCCATCCTTGGCTGTATCGCCTCGACCCGCGTCCTGCTGCAGCTGGTGCAGCGCATCGATGCCGGCGAGGTTGACGCCGTGACCCTGTCCGGCGAGCCACCCGGCCTGTTCGCCCGACTGCTGAGGCGCCAGAAACCGCCCCCCATCGTCGGCATCTGCATGGCCCGTCAATGGTACGAGCGCCTCGGCGGCTGTGATCCGCTGCTCGACCATGACGCCCTCGACGATCTGGTGGAGCGCCTGCGCCATTGCGGGGCTCGCCTGGAGCGCATCACCACGAACCGCCAGGCAGGCTGACCCCTCCGCAGCGCCAGGAAACACAGCCCACATCGGCAAACTTGCTACTCCTGCGCACCGCTAATCTGTACAATACGCGTCCCACATCCCTGCCCCGCGCCTAGGGTACTTACCAGAACGTGTACATAGGTGCGTACATATCAGCGAGTCACACCTTATGAGCACGACCGTAAGTCATTCTGATGTAAGCAATCTTCGCAATATCGCCATTATTGCCCACGTCGACCACGGCAAGACCACCCTGGTCGACAAACTCCTCAGCCAGTCCGGCACCCTGGACCGCAAGGCCGAAGGTCAGGAGCGCGTCATGGACTCCAATGACCAGGAGAAGGAGCGCGGCATCACCATCCTGGCCAAGAACACCGCGATCCGCTGGCAGGCGCCGGCCGGCCAGGACTACCACATCAATATCGTCGACACCCCCGGACACGCCGACTTCGGCGGCGAGGTCGAGCGTGTCATGTCCATGGTCGACTCGGTGCTGCTGCTGGTCGACGCGGTCGATGGCCCCATGCCCCAGACCCGCTTCGTGACCCAGAAGGCCTTCGACCAGGGCCTGAAGCCGATCGTGGTGGTCAACAAGATCGACCGCCCCGGCGCCCGCCCCGACTGGGTGATCGACCAGATCTTCGACCTGTTCGATAATCTCGGCGCCTCCGATGAGCAGCTCGATTTCCCGATCATCTACTGCTCGGCTCTCAACGGCATCGCCGGCCCGGAGCCCGACCAGCTGGCCGAGGACATGACCCCCATGTTCCAGGCCATCGTCGATATCGTCGAGCCGCCCAAGGTCGAGCTCGACGGCCCCTTCCAGATGCAGGTCTCGGCGCTGGACTACAATAGCTATGTCGGTGTCATCGGCCTGGGCCGCATCAGCCGCGGTTCCGTCAAGCCGAATCAGCAGGTCACCGTCATCACCAAGGAGGGCGACTCCCGCAAGGGCAAGGTCGGCCAGGTGATGACCCACCTGGGCCTGGAGCGCGTGCAGACCGACGAGGCCACCGCGGGTGATATCGTCTGCATCACCGGTATCGACAACCTGGCGATCTCCGACACCCTGTGTGACCCGGCCGCCGCCGAGGCGCTGCCGCCGCTCTCGGTGGACGAACCCACCGTCTCCATGACCTTCCAGGTCAACGATTCGCCGTTCGCCGGCAAGGACGGCAAGTTCGTCACCAGCCGCAACATCAAGGATCGCCTCGAGCAGGAGCTGATCCACAACGTGGCGCTGCGTGTCGAACAGGGCGATACCCCCGAGAAGTTCAAGGTGTCCGGTCGTGGCGAGCTGCACCTCTCGGTGCTGATCGAGACCATGCGCCGCGAGGGCTTCGAGCTCGCCGTGGGCCGCCCCGAGGTGATCATTCGCGAGATCGACGGCCAGATGCAGGAGCCGTACGAGGAAGTGATCATCGACTGCGAGGAGCAGCATCAGGGTGCCATCATGGAGGAGCTCGGCTACCGCAAGGGCGAGCTCAGCAACATGAACCCCGACGGCAAGGGTCGTGTGCGTCTGGACTTCATCATCCCGGCGCGTGGCCTGATCGGCTTCCGCGGCCAGTTCATGACCCTGACCTCGGGCACCGGCATCCTCACCAGCCGCTTCGACCACTACGGCCCGCTCAAGCCCGACGCCGCCATCGAGCGCCGCAATGGGGTGCTGGTCTCCATGGTCCCGGGCAAGGCACTGGCCTACGCCCTCTATGCCCTGCAGGAGCGTGGCAAGCTGATCATCGACCACGGCACCGAGGTGTACGAGGGCATGCTGATCGGCATCAACAACCGCGCCAACGACATGGTGGTCAACCCCACCAAGGGCAAGAAGCTCGACAACATGCGCGCCTCGGGCAACGACGAGAACATCGTGCTGACCCCGCCGGTGAGGTTCTCTCTGGAGCAGGCCATCGAGTTCCTCGATGACGACGAACTGGTCGAGATCACTCCCAACCATATTCGACTGCGCAAGAAGCACCTGACCGAGAACGAGCGCAAGCGCGCCGCCAAGAAGTAAGCGCTGCCGTATCGCTTTGCCAAGCCCGCCACCCGGCGGGCTTTTTCATGGCCGCTCGTCGGCCGTTCCTTTCCCTGGGCTGCTGCAACCTTCTATGCTGGAGTCACCCGCGGCGGGCGCGCGCCTCGCCGCCGCCTTCATAGCAACCCAAGCAGGAGAGCCGAGATGCACAAGCACGTGGAGTGGGACGACCCCGGCGCCGACAGCGTGATGCGCCACTTCCAGCAGGACAGCAGTGGCCACTCCGAACCGGGGCCCGGCGATATCCTCTCGGCGCGCCACGAAGGCGCCGTGGTGCGCGTGAAGGTCGAGGCCTACGTGGATGGCACCAGCATCGGCGATGTGGCGGCGATCATCGCCGTGGACAACGGCCGCCGCCTCAAGTCTCACGGCAAGCTCGCCCTGGGCGACACCGTCCGCCTCCCCGACGCCTGCCGCGCCCTGGAGCCGACCCTGGGTGACCCCGACGACAGAGACCAGGATGGGTAGTCGATACCCTTATCTTCCAGAACGTTAACGCGACGTAAACGGAGTGCACTGGTTACCGACCGGGTTTTGGCGCACAGTGGCGAAACGGCCACCGGCCCACGGACTCAGCCTCGGAGCCACGATGAGCACGCATAACGTCTGGACTCACAAGGGTACCTTCCTGCTGGCAGCGATCGGCTCGGCGGTCGGCCTCGGTAACCTGTGGCGCTTCCCCTACCTGGCCGGCGAGAACGGCGGTGGGGCCTTCTTTCTGGTCTACGCCCTCACCATCTTCGCCGTGGGCATACCGATCCTGATCGCCGAGACCATGCTCGGTCGCAACAGCCGGCGCAGCCCCATCATGGGCATGCGCTTCCTCACCCGCACCCACAGCACCTCACGAGGCTGGGAAGCCATCGGCTGGCTGGGCGGCATCTCGGCCTTCCTGATTCTCAGCTTCTACTCGGTGATCGCCGGCTGGGCCATCCACTACACCTGGCAGATGCTGACCGGCTCCCTGGTCGGGGCCGATATCGAGAGTATCGCCACCGACTTCGATGGTCTACTCGCCTCCCCCTCGCTGCTCACGCTCTATCACACCCTGTTCATCGCCGCCTCGGGGCTGATCGTCGGCCTCGGCGTCCACCAGGGCATCGAGCGCGGCTTGCGGGTGATCATGCCGGCGCTGTTCGTGATCCTGCTGGTGGTGCTCGCCTATGGCGTGACCCACGGCGACTTCCCCGCCGCGGCCGGCTTCCTGTTCACCTTCAATCTCGCCGACCTCAGCCTGGAGGGCTGGCTGGAGGCCATGGGCCAGTCGTTTTTCACCCTGAGTCTCGGCATGGGCGCCATCATGGCCTACGGCGCCTATATGTCCGGCGAGGTGTCGCTGACCCGCACCGCGATCATCGTTGCCGTCGTCGATACCGCCGTGGCCGTGGTCGCCGGCCTGGCGATCTTCTCGCTGGTCTTCGGGGCCGGGCTCGACGCCGGTCAAGGCCCGGGCCTGATGTTCATCACCCTGCCGCTGGCCTTCGCCGAGATGCCCGCCGGTGCACTGATCGGTGGCGTCTTCTTCGTTCTGGTGCTGGGAGCGGCGCTCAGCTCCTCCATCTCGCTGATCGAGCCGGTGGCCGCCTATCTGGTCGAGCGTTTCGACCTCACCCGCCCCCAGGCGGTGTTCGTCATGGTAGTGACCACCTGGGCACTGGGCCTGCTCACCGTGATCAGTTTCAACCTCTGGGCCGAGGCGAGCCCCTTCCACGACCTGTTCGGTTACCACCCCTTCGACCTCTTCGAGCTGCTCAGCAATATCTTCATGCCACTGGGCGGCATGCTGATCGCCCTGTTCGCCGGCTGGGCCCTGACCCACTCCGAGGTAGTGAAGGAGATGGGCACCAGCGGGGCCTGGTTCATCGCCTGGCGCTTTCTGGTGCGCTTCATCGCTCCGGCCGCGGTCGCCTTCGTCTTCCTGCACGCCATCCCCCAGGTCGGGGGCTACCTGATCCCGACCATCGGCGCGGTGGTGATCGTCGGTGCCTTCGCCGCCAGCCGCATCTTCCTGATGGAGGATGACCCGACGCATTGATTCCCGTGCCGCCCATCGGGGCGCTTATCGGGAGCAGCGAAGCGGCCTGGCAAGGCATCGCCGGCAGAGATGCCTCTGGATGCAACAGGCAGATAAAGCAAGAAAATAAAAAAAGCAGATAAAACAAATAGATAAAACAACCACGAGACATAACGCATGGTACCCATGATCGACGTGCAACACGTCAACAAGGCCTTCGGCGGCCTCAAGGTGATCAACGACTGCTCGCTCTCGGTAGAAGCGGGCTCGATCACCGGCCTGATCGGCCCCAATGGCGCCGGCAAGTCGACCCTGTTCAACATCATCGCCGGGGCCCTGCCGCTGGACAGCGGCAAGGTGCTCCTGAATGGCGAGGAGATCACCAACCGTCCGGCCAACGAGCTGTTCCACAAGGGACTGCTGCGCACCTTCCAGATCGCCCACGAGTTTTCCCAGATGACCGCGCTGGAGAACCTGATGATGGTGCCACCGGCCCAGGCAGGCGAGAGCCTGTTCAACACCTGGCTCAAGCCCGGACTGGTGCGCTCCCAGGAGGCCGAGGTGCGTCGCCGCGCGCTGGAAGTGATCGACTTCATCGGCCTGCATCACGTGCGCAACGAGCTGGCCGGCAACCTCTCCGGGGGGCAGAAGAAGCTGATCGAGCTTGGTCGCACCATGATGACCGATGCCCGGGTGGTGCTGCTCGACGAGATCGCCGCCGGGGTCAACCGAACCCTGCTCGGTGACCTGGTCGAGAACATCGAGCGGCTCAACCGCGAGATGGGCTACACCTTCCTGGTCATCGAGCACGATATGGAGATGATCGCCCGGCTCTGTGACCCGGTGATCGTGCTCGCCCAGGGCAGCGTGATGGTCGAGGGCTCCATCGAGGAGATCCAGAACAACCCCGAGGTCATCGAGGCCTACTTCGGAGCGTCCCAAGATGCCACTACTTGAAGCGCGTGACGTCTATGGCGGCTACGGCGGCATGAACATCCTCAACGGGGTGAACATGACCCTCGAGGCCGACGAGATCGGTGTCATCGTCGGCCCCAACGGCGCCGGCAAGTCCACCATGCTCAAGGCCATCTTCGGCCAGCTCGTCGTCACCCAGGGCGAGATCCTGCTGCGCGGCGAGCCTATCCACAACCTGCCGCCCCATCGCCTGGTGCAGCAGGGCATGGGCTTCGTGCCCCAGGAGCACAATGTGTTCTCGAGCCTGACGGTGAAGGAGAACCTGCAGATGGGGGCCTTCCTCAAGCCGGGCAACGTCAAGCGCATGCTCAAGCAGATCTACGACTTCTTTCCGCCTCTCTACGACAAGCGACACCAGCCGGCCGGCGAGCTCTCCGGCGGCCAGCGGCAGATGGTCGCCATGGGCCGTGCGCTGATGGCCGAGCCCAGCGTGCTGCTGCTCGACGAGCCCACCGCCGGCCTCTCGCCGCTTTACATGAACGAGATCTTTGCCCAGGTGAAGCAGGTCAACGCCGCCGGTGTCGGCATCCTGATGGTGGAGCAGAACGCCAAGCAGGCCCTGGCCATCGCCGACAAGGGCTTCGTGCTGGCCGCCGGCCAGAACCGCTTCACCGATACCGGTGCCGCCCTGCTGGCGGACCCGGAAGTGGCCAGGAGCTTCCTGGGCGGCTGAGCGCCCCGGGAGGACAAGGAGAATCAGCCTCGTGAATGAACTCGTCTTCTTTATCAACAACGTAATCGTCGCCGGCAGCGTGACCGGCTCGATCTACGCCATCGGTGCGGTGGGGGTGACCCTGGTCTTCAGCATCATGCGCTTCGCCCACTTCGCCCACGCCGACATGATGACCTTCGGCGCCTTCATGGTGCTGCTGCTGACCCTGGCCTTCCCCCAGGCCGGCGCCGCCGTCGGGCTACCCACCGCCGTGGTGATGCTGCCGCTGGCCATGCTGCTGACCGCCGGCCTGGCGGTAGGCATCGACCGGGTCTTCTACAAGCCGCTACGCGCCCACGGCGTGAAGCCCATCGTCATGGTGATCGCCTCGCTGGGGGTGACCCTGATGCTGCAGGGGCTGATCCGGGTCTTCGCCGGCACCAGCGGCGAGAGCCTCTATGTCGACGACCGCAAGGAGATCTTTCGGCTCGCGCTGCCCTTCGAGGGCGCCCGAGCGCCGATCGTGGTCACCGAGCCACAGCTCATCCTGTTCGTGCTGACCGTGATCTGCGTGGTGGGGCTGCATCTCTTCCTGTCGCGCTCGCGGCTGGGCAAGGCGATGCGGGCGATGTCCGACAACCCCGACCTGGCACGGGCCTCGGGCATCAACACCAACCTGATCGTGGCGGTGACCTGGGTGATCGTCGGGGGGCTGGCAGCCATCGCCGGCACCCTGCTGTCGCTCGACGTCACCTTCAAGCCGGACCTCAGCTTCTTCCTGCTGCTGCCGATCTTCGCCGCGGCCATCGTCGGTGGCGTCGGCCACCCCTACGGCGCCATCGCCGGCGGCTTCCTGGTGGGGTTCGCCGAGACACTGGCGGTCTTCAACTGGGGCGTGCTGCTGCGGCCCTTCCGCGACAGCCTGCCGGAGTGGCTCTCCGGCGCCGGCAACCTGGCCTTCGTCGGCTCCGAGTACAAGATCGTGGTGCCCTTCTTCATCCTCGTCGCCATCCTGGTGTGGCGCCCCACCGGCATCTTCAAGGGTAAGGTGATATGAGCACACAGCAAACGCATCGAGAGGACCTGGTCGCCGCGCCGTCGCGCTTCCCCCTGCGCGAGGTGGTGCTGTTCGCCCTCCTGATGGCCGCCATCCTCGGGGTCTTTGCCACCATGGGCGCCGCCTACAGCACCCGCATGCTGGTGGAGGCCGCCTGCTACGCCATCCTGGCCCTGGGCCTGACCATCCAGTGGGGCTATGCCGGCCAGTTCAATGCCGGCGTGATGGGCTTCGTGGCCCTCGGCGGCTACTGCGCCATGGCCTTCAGCATGCCGGTCAACGGCGAGTTCTGGGCCAGCCCCCTCGCCGGCGAGCTGGGCATGGTGGTACTGATGGCCCTGGGGGGCTTACTGGTGGTAGTCGGCGCCAGCCGCCTTCACCACCTGGGCGTCCCCAAGCGCCTGCGCACCGGCCTGGCGGTGGTCCTGGCGCTGCTCTTCTACCTGCTGGTCTCGGCCCGCCTGGGCGTGGTCACCGAGCAGATCGAGTCGCAGTACGACTATATCGGCGGCCTGGGACTGCCCCCCTGGCTGGGCTGGATCGTCGGTGGGGTGGTGGCCGGGGTGGTGGGCTACTTCATCGGCAAGGTCTGCCTGGGGCTGCGCAGCGACTACCTGGCCATTGCCACCCTGGGCATCGCCGAGATCATCAAGGCGGTGCTCAAGAATGCCGACTGGCTGACCCGCGGCACCGCCACCGTCTCGCCCCTGCCCTGGCCGGTACCGGGCCCCGCCGAGGTGGGCTTTACCCTGGCCCGGGCGCTCTACTTCTCGGTGACCGCAGTGATGATCGTGGCGATCTTCTACCTGCTCACCCGCGCCTATCACGCCCCCTGGGGACGCATGATCCGTGCCATCCGCGACAACGAGATCTCCGCCGCGGCCATGGGCAAGGACATCAACCACCGGCGCCTGGAGATCTTCGTGCTGGGCTGCATACTGATGGGCATCGGTGGCGCCGCCCTGGGCAGCTTCAACGGTCTCTTCGACCCCCAGGGCTACCTGCCCCTCAACCACACCTTCCTGGTACTGGTGATGGTGATCCTCGGCGGCCCGGGCAACAACCTCGGCACCCTCTTCGGCGCCTTCGCGGTCTATATCATCTGGGTGATGTCGGAGCCCCTGGCGCTGGCGGTGCTGGACCTGGCGGTCACCCTGGGCGAGGGCAGCTTCGGCTGGGAGGCCACTACCAACCTCGACAGCCGCGCCCTGCAGGCCCGGGTGTTCGTGATCGGCCTGCTGATCTCCCTGGTGCTGCGCTTCGCCCCAAAGGGGTTGCTGCCCGAGAAGGTGAAGCACCACGGATAGGCTGGAACAAGAAGGCCCCGACGTGAAACCGCCGGGGCCTATGTGTTTCGGGTCTAGCACTCAGAGCTTACTTGTCCAGGAAGCCCTTGCTGACGAACTTACCATCCTCGACCGCCATCTCCTCGACGATGCCCGGCACGTCGCCCTTCTCGTCGAACTCATGGCTGCCCGAGGCGCCCTCGTAATTGATCTCCTCGCCGGCGGCGATCAGCTCCAGGGCCTTGTCCCACTCGCCGGGCAGGATCACCTCGCCCGGGGCGGAGGAGACGCTGCGCAGCGCCTCGGAGAGGCCCTCGCGTTCGGCGCTGCCGTTCTGTTCGATGGCCAGTGCCAGCAGGAAGGCGGCGTCGTAGCCCTGGCCGGCGAACACCGCCTCGTGGGAAATCTCGCCCGCCTCGGCCAGCTCGACGAAGCGCTCGGTGCCCGGGCTATCCGGGTTGCCCGGCCGCGTGGCGATGAAGCTGTCGTTCAATACCTCCTCGCCCACGCCATCGAGCAGGCCCGAGATCACCATGCCGTCGGCGCCGATATAGCGGTTGAACATGCCGCTCTCGTAGGCCTGACGTACCACGGTCTGTCCGGAGGTATCGCCATAGGCCAGCACCACCAGGTCGGGTACGCCGGTGGCCGAGAGCGTGCCCAGCTCGGAGCGGTAGTCGGCACGGTTGTCCTCGTGGGCCAGGTTCTCGGCCACCGTGCCGCCCTCGGCCTCGTAGGTGGCCACGAAGGCATCGGCCAGGCCGCGCCCGTAGTCGTTGTTCACATAGGTGACCGCGACCTCATCGATGCCCTTCTCCAGCAGCATCTTGGCCAGCGCCTCGCCCTGGAAGGCATCGGAGGGCACCGTACGGAATACCAGGTCGTTGTCGTCCAGCTCGGTCACCGCCGGTGCGGTGGAGGCCGGCGAGACCATCACCACCCCGCCCGGGATGGCGGCGTTGTTGGCCGCGGCAATCGTGGCACCGGTACACAAAGCACCGACGATGGCCGTGACCTGCTCGCTGTTGACCAGACGGTCGGCCGCGTTGGAGGCCGCCGAGGCATCGGAGCAGGTGGTATCGCCGCTGGGCATGGAGATCTGCTCACCGCCCAGCACACCACCCTGCTCGTTGACATGCTGAATGGCCAGCTGCGCCGCATCGTAGACCGGTGGAGTGAGGGTCTCGATCGGACCGGTGAAGCCGCCCAGGAAGCCAACCTTCACCTCGGCCTGGGCCGACCCCATGGCCAGGGCGGAAGCCGCCACCGCCATCGCTACCAGACTCTTCTGAACCGGGCTCTTATTCATATTGTTCGTCTCGCTTGGTTTTCAGGGATGGTTTGCAGAGATGACACACCCCTTAAATCTGGAAGGGCAAAGGAAAAAACTCAAGTCTACCCTGCCAACGCTCGGCCCCTCAGGGGGGCGAAGTGGCACCTATACTGAGCCAGGCAATACTGACTCAGGCAACACGAAGTCAAACAGTACTGAGTCGACAGTACTGAGTCAGGCAATCCCACCAACGGGAGTTACCATGATGATTCGTCACTCTCCAATTCCTGCGGCCCTGCTTCCTGCCACCATGGCCCTGGCCATGACCGCCGGCGGCGTCCAGGCCTTCGAACCCTCCGGCGAGGAGATCGCCTACCGGGTCGACGGCGAAGCCTTCGCGGGCTATCTCTCCCTTGCCGAGGGCCAAGCCCGCGGCAGCGTGCTGATCATCCATGATTGGGGCGGCCTGGATGACTACGAACGCCGCCGCGCCGACATGCTGGCCGAGCTGGGCTATGACGCCTTCGCCGTCGATCTCTACGGCCAGGGCAATCGTCCGGCGGAAGTCGAGGCCAAGAAGGCCGAGACGGCGCGTCTCTATGAAGATCGCGAACGCATGCGCACCCTGACCCTGGCCGGTCTGGCCGAGGCCCGCGCCCAGGGCGCCGCCAATGGCGCGGTGATCATGGGCTACTGCTTCGGTGGCGCGGTGGTGCTGGAGATGGCTCGCTCAAGCGAGGCCGAGGACGTGCACGGCTTTGCCAGCTTCCACGGTGGCCTGAGCACGCCCGAAGGCCAGAGCTGGCCCGAAGGGGCTGGTCCCATCCTGATCGCCCACGGCGGCGCCGATGCGATGATCTCTCTGGAGGATGTCGCCACCCTCGGCAATGAGCTCGAGAGTTCCGGCGCCACCTACCAGATCGAGATCTACTCCGGCGCTCCCCACGCCTTCACCGTCTTCGGTAGCGACGCCTATCAACAGCGCGCCGATGAGCGCTCCTGGCGCGCCTTTCAGGAGCTGCTTGCGCAGGCCCTGCCACCCTCGTCCTGATCAGGCTATGCGACCCGCTATTTCCAGGCTCAGGCCCGGCACTTTGCTGCCCGCTAAGCCTGGAATATTCACTCCCTGGCGCGTCACGCACCGTCGCTCGGCATGGCCTGCCTTGCATCAGGCAGCCTCTCGTTGACGTGCAAAGCATCGTTTTAGCGGAAACAACAGAACTTCTTTCTGTAGAATCACCGCCCCGCACAACAAGCTCACCATAAAACTGCATTTATCCAGCAAGGAGTCATGCAATGACCCAATCCCCGCATAGCCCCAGGGGCAACTTCTGGCGGCGCACGCCGCTCTGGCAGAAGATCCTGGCGGGCCTGGTACTCGGTGTGCTGGCCGGCGCCCTGATGGGCGAGAGCGCCAGCGTCTTCAAGCCCATCGGCGATATCTTCATCAGCGCCATCAAGATGCTGATCGTGCCCCTGGTGTTCTCGACCCTGGTGGTCGGTATCACCGCCATGCGCGACCCGCAGAAGATGGGGCGCATCGGGGCTCGCACCATCGCCCTCTACCTGATCACCACCGCCTTCGCCATCAGCATCGGCCTGCTGGCCTCCTGGATCTTCCAGCCGGGGGTCGGCCTGGAGATGAGCTTCGAAGCCGGTGCCGAGGCCAAGGAGGCCCCCAGCCTGGTGGAGATCATCGTCGGCCTGGTGCCCCAGAACCCCGTCAGCGCCCTGGCCAGCGGCAATATCCTGCAGATCATCGTCTTCGCGATCGGCCTGGGCATCTCCCTGACCCTGATCGGCGAGAAGGGTGAACCGGTAGTACGCGTCTTCGACAGCTTCGCCGAGGCGATGTACAAGCTCACCGGCATCGTCATGGCCTTCGCCCCGTTCGGCGTATTCGGCCTGATCGCCCATGTGGCCGGCAGCTATGGCCTCGAGGTGCTGCTGCCGCTGGCCAAGGTGATCGGCGTGGCCTACCTGGCCAGCATTCTGCATGTGCTGGTGGTCTACTCCGGCATGCTCGCCCTGATCGGCAAGCTCAATCCGCTGCGCTACCTGCAGGGCATTCTCGACGCCCTGGTCGTGGCCTACTCCTCCGCCTCGTCGTCGGGCACCCTGCCGGTCTCCATCCGCTGCGCCCAGAAGAACCTCGGCGTCTCGGAGGGTGTCTCCGGCTTCGTGCTGCCGGTCGGTGCCACCATCAACATGGACGGCACCGCCATCTACCAGGGCGTGGTCGCGGTCTTTATCGCCCAGCTGCTCGGCGTCGATCTCAGCCTGATGGACTACGGCATGATCATCGTCACCGGCACCCTGGCCTCCATCGGCACCGCCGGTGTGCCCGGCGCGGGCCTGGTGATGCTCTCCATCGTCATGGCCCAGATCGGCCTGCCGCTGGAGGCGATCGCCGTTATCGCCGGCATCGACCGCATCCTCGACATGGCCCGCACCAGCGTGAACGTGGCCGGCGACCTGATGGTCACCACCCTGGTCGGCAAGAGCGAAGGCGAGCTCGACGAGAGCATCTACAACGCCCCGCGCAAGGGCTGACTCACCCGGGGCCGGCACCCTGCCGGCCCCGCCCGCCTCCCCATGCTAGAGTGACCCGACACATCCGCGTGCGGAGGTCACCATGCAGATAACTCACCTCAGCGGCAGTCGCCGCGATATCGGTCTGGGGCACGGCCGTGCCCATGCGCCACTGATCCACGCCAGCATCGAGGTCTACGACCGCCTGTTTGGGGACTTCGTCGGCCTCGACTGGCCCCAAGCGCGTCGCCAGGCCGAGCGCTTCGGTGGCATGATCGAACAGCGCTTTCCCGCCATTCTCGAGGAGATGGCCGGCATCGCCGAGGGCGCCGGGCTCGAGCTCGCCGATATCCTGACTCTCAACTGTCGCAGCGAGATCTCGCTGACCCAGGCCAGTGGCGGCTGTTCCGCCTTCGCCCTCGAACGCGCTGGAACACAGTGGCTGGCCCAGAACTGGGACTGGCGCGCCGACCAGCTCGACAATGTGGTGGCACTGCATATCGAGGGCGACGATGCCCCGCCGCTGGTCAGCATCGGCGAGGCCGGCATGGCGGCCAAGATCGGCATGAATGCCCATGGCATCGGCGTCTGCCTCAACGCCATCCGCTCCCGCACCTGCGGCGAGGGGCTGCCGATCCATGTGGCGCTGCGCAAGATACTCGAGAGCCCCGACCTGGCCTCTGCCCGGGCGGTGGCCACCGACAGCCGCGTCTGCTCGCCGGCACACTTCCTGGTGGCGAGCGCCGATGGCCAGGCGGTGGGCCTGGAGGTCCACTCCGGCGAGCCCGGCGCGCTCTCCCCCCGAGACGGTGCGGTCACCCACACCAACCATCTCTATGACGCCGCCGTGACCTGCCGGGTCGAGGACTTCCCGCGTCCCGACTCGCGCCCCCGCCTGGAACGCCTGAATACGCTGCTGGGCGGCCTGGCGGAAGATGCCCCGGTAGACGAGGCACGGCTGTTCGAGGTCCTCGCCGATCACGACAATCATCCGCTGTCGATCTGTCGCCACTTCAACCCCGACCAGCCCGCCGAGGAGCGCATGGAGACGCTGTTCGGCGTGGTCATGAATCTCACCGAGCGACGCCTGACCCTGCGCCACGGCAAGCCTTGCGAGAGCACGGACGGCCTCACCCTGACGCTGCCCGTCGACTGAGGTCATCGACGCACGAGGGAGCGGTGAGAGAGGTCATTGGCGAGAGAAGTCATTGGCGAGAGAAGTCATTGGCGGGGAGAAACAAACGACACTCAAAGGCAAACGATAACGCTTGTCATTATAAGCGAGCAGGCGTAGAGTTCTCGCCGTAAATGATTCTCATCAACAGCGAGAGTTCCCATGAAGAAACTGCTGTTCACCGCCATGTGCCTGGGCCTGCTGGGTAGCACCGCCAGTGCCGACGACCACGAGCGCGCCGACCACTTCGAGGGCGAAAGCGCCGAGACCCTGGAGCAGGCGGTTACCAACTTCACCGAGACCAACCGCCGGCTGGCCGAGCTGCTGGCCCAGGAGGAGCTCAGCAATAGCGATCTGGGCACCATCCACGAGCTTACCTACACCCTCGAGAACGCCCTGGCGAAGATCGACGAGGAGCTCGAGACCATGGCCGTGGACCTCGAGGAGGTACACCTGGGTTCCGAGACCCTCGACCACGAGCGCGTCAGCAGCCATGGTGCCGCCTATCTCGAGGCCGCCCAGACCCTGACCGAGTAACGCCATGTCGGGCAACCGTGGTCTCTCCCACGGCCCCGAACGCACGACGGCCGAGCCCCGGTGGGCTCGGCCGTCGTCGTTATGCCGGATCTGCCGCCGGGCGATCAGTCCGCCAGTGCTTCCTCCACCAGGGCGCGCGCCTGCTTGCTCATCGGCAGGTCAAGCGCCAGCTCGTGGGCCCGCGGCGACATCTTCTTCCAGGTCTTCTGCACGATACGAATCAGATGGTCATGGTCGATCTGCCTGGCGAAGTCGGCGAAGTAGTTCTCCAGGAAAACCAGGCAGGCACAGTCCTCCACCGCCTGGGCACCCGCCTCTCGTCCCAGACCCTGCTTGCGAATCATCCGCGCCACCGCCTCGGCATCCTCCTCGCCATAGCCCGCCTCGCGCATCAGCGCCGCGGTGGTAGCGCCGGCGCGCTGCCCCTGATCGCGACGCCAGGTCAGGTAGCCCACCCGTCCCTCGGGATAGTCGCTGCGCGGCACCTCCCAGCGCTGCAGATGCTGCCCCCGCACGGCCAGGCGCATGCGCTCATCGGGTTGCTCGTGCAACCGCTCCAGCCAGGCACTCATGCGCCCGGCATGCCACAGCTCCCGGGGCACGCTCTCGCCCTCCACGGTGACGTGGCGGGGGTCCTGGGCGTGCAGCGCATCGAGCGCCTCCATGACCTGCTGGAAGGGGGTTTCATTAACAGACGGCACCGTCATTCACAGATCTCCTGAAGATACACTCGCTAGGTCACCCACTCCACGCGATCGCGGCCGAGCTCCTTGGCGCGGTAGAGCCTACGGTCGGCGCGGGCATAGAGCCTGTCGAAGTCATCCTGCTCGCTCGCCTCGGCGATGCCGATACTCACGCTAAGCTCGCCGGTTGCCACCGCTCCAGGCATCGGCATCTGTCCCACCGCCTCCAGCAGGCGATTGGCGAGGCGATGGGCCGCATCGAGATCGCTGTGGGGCATCAGAATGGCGAACTCCTCGCCCCCCATGCGGGCCACCACATCCATGCGACGCACGCTCTCCTGCAACAACCGGGAAAACCGCACCAGGACCTCATCGCCCAGGGGGTGGCCATAGGTGTCGTTGAAACGCTTGAAATGATCCAGATCCAGCAGCACCAAGGCGAGAGGCTCATCACCGCGTTCACGGCGGGCGAAGGCCCCCTCCGCCTCCTGCAGCAGACGGCGGCGATTACCCACCCCGGTCAGCTGGTCGGTCAGGCTGAGGCGCTGCATCGCCTCGCTCTGCACCTGCAAACGCCACAACATCAACAGCACGCCCCCGATGGCCACCAGCAGCATCCACATCAGGACGGCACCAGTCAGGGTAAGGCGCTGCATGAAGTGCCGCTGGTCGGCAGAGGCCTCGTGAAGCAGCTGATTCAGCTCGCTATAGGACCAGGCCAGCGACTCCTCGATATCCAGTCCCAGCTCGCGTAGCTGATGGGCCTCCTGCTGCGTCAGGGTACTGTCGCGGCCCACTCGGTCAATAACCTGCTCCAGCTCCGACAGGCGGCCTTCCACATCCGCCAGTTCCTTCACGAAGGGCCGATAATCCCGGGGAGGCAGATCGCTGCGCCGCAGGTGGTTATCAAGTCCCTGTATCCTGAGCGGGATTCTCCATATCAGATCACGCAGCTGCTCCAGATGGAGCGGGTCGGGCCTGTCGAGCAGGCTCTCCAGAATCAGCCGCAGCCGATCGGGGTCATGCTGGGCACGCACCAGATCGGTCACCATCGCGGTGTAGTTGGCACCCACCAGCCGCCTCGCCTCGGAGTAGTAGACCCCGAAGGTCGAGAGACACAGCAGCACGACCAGCAGATAAGCCAGCAGCAGGCCTCTTGCCCACAGGCGTGACATCACCTGACGTTGATCTCGCGAATGGCCCAGATCCAGCGTGTCATCGGTTCGCTGCCTTCGATCACGGCCTCGGCGTCCTCAGGCACCACCAGCATGAAGGGCCCGTGGCTCCTGACGGTAAGCGGCTCTCCATCGAGCCGGGTCACCAGCAGGTAGGCCTTCTCGTGACGCTGGGCAGGGCTCAGGAAGACGGTGTAGCCATCATGGGCAACGAAGCGCACCCGAGGCGCCGACTCCAGGCCATGTTTGCGCAGGAAGTCATCCAGCCAGACCCCGGTAAAGCGCCCCTCGAAGCCTTCCGGATGACGCATGTCGATGCGGGTCGTGGTGACGGCCTCCACCTCGTCCAGCGTCAGGATGCGTTTCGTGGTGCCCTGGGAAAGCGCCAGCCCACTCGGGGAAGCCCAGGCCACTCCCCCCACCATCAGCAACAGCCAGGCCACATGAACAAGATACCGACGTAAAGATGGCACGGAGGGCTCCTCGATGTTGATCGCTTCGACTATGCGCAGCTTGACCGCCAGATTCAAGATTAGCCTACCGCCCCCTGCCGGGCACACAGCAAGCCGCTGGCGCGAATATCCGCCAGGCACCCCCGGCCGATGCCAGCAATTGCCCGCCATTGGTGGCCGGCGCTATCGCCATGGATGACATGTACCGTGCCGGCCAGCAGATAACGGCGCATGATGCCTCCACGCAAAAGGCCGTTACCCTGACGGCCCGGCGTGGAATCATCAATGACTTAACAAGGAAGTCTAAATGTCATAGCACCGACAAGAGGATGTCATCACCACAACGGATGATGCGGTGGCAGCCTTCATCATCCTCGGAGCTCCTTATGAACATCACGCGTCGTGATGCCCTCAAGCTCGGTCTCAAGGCAGGCACCACCCTCGGTACCTGCCTGGCCGCCCCCTCCATCGTGCTGGCCCAGGGCCGCCGCCCGATACTGCCCTACGGGGTGATGAGCGGCGACATGCGCCGCGACCGCGCCATGCTCTGGGCACGCGCCGACCGGCCCGCACGCATGCTGGTGGAAGTCGCCGACAACCCCGAGTTCCGTCACGCTCGTCAATTGATGGGGCCCGAGGTCCTGCCTGCCACCGACCTCACCGCCAAGCTCGACGTCACCGGGCTTGGCGGCATGGAGACCGCTCACTACCGTGTACGCTTCGCCGCCCTCGACGATCATCGCGCCATCAGTGAACCGATCAGCGGCCGGCTGCGCCTACCGCCCGCCACCCCCCGCGACGTGCGCTTCGTGTGGTCCGGCGACACCGTCGGCCAGGGCTGGGGCATCGACGAATCGCGCGGCGGCATGACCACCTACGCCACCATGCGTCGTCAGCGTCCCGACTTCTTTATCCACTCCGGCGACACCATCTACGCCGATGGCCCGCTCAAGGAGAGCGTGACGCTCGCCAACGGCGAGACCTGGCGCAACCTGATCACGCCGGAGAAGCTCAAGGTGGCCGAAACGCTGCAGGAGTTCCGCGGCCAGTACGCCTACAACCTGATGGACGCCAACGTTCGCCAGTTCAACGCCGAGGTCCCCATGCTCGCCCAGTGGGACGACCACGAGACCACCAACAACTGGTACCCGGGCGAACTCCTCGACGACGACCGCTACACCGAGAAGAACGCCAGCCTGCTGGCGGCTCGCGCCCGGCGTGCCTTCTTCGAGTACATGCCGCTGCGCCAACTGCCCGAGTCGCCCGGCAGGATCCATCGACGCTTCGCCTATGGCCCCAGCCTCGAGGTCTTCATGCTCGACATGCGCACCTACCGCGCGGCCAACAGCCACAATCGGCAGGCAGAGGGTGAGGCAGCCAACTTCCTGGGGCAGGATCAGCTGCGCTGGCTGCTCGAGGGCCTACGCCGCTCCACCGCCACCTGGAAGATCATCGCCGCCGATATGCCGATCGGGCTGATCGTGCGCGACGGCGAGCACTTCGAGGCCATCGCCAACGATCACCATGGTGAGCCACTGGGGCGTGAGATGGAGATCGCCGAGCTGCTGCGCGCCATCCGCGATGAAGCCATTCACAACGTGGTGTGGCTCACCGCCGATGTGCACTACACCGCCGCCCACCACTACTCACCCGAACGCGCCAGCTTCAAGGAGTTCGCCCCCTTCTGGGAGTTTGTCAGCGGTCCTCTCCACGCCGGCACCTTCGGGCCCGGCGAGCTGGATGGCACCTTCGGCCCCGAGGTGGTGTTCCAGAAGGCACCACCGGAGGGGCAGTCCAACCTGCCGCCCTCCGACGGTTACCAGTTCTTCGGCCAGGTGGATCTCGACGGCGAGAGCGAGGTCCTCACCGTCACCCTGATGGATGCGGCCGGGGATGCCCTGCATACCCAGGCACTGACGCCCCAGCGGGCGTGAAAACATCGATCATTCTGAAGCCGACGGCACCGCCTCGAGCCGTGGCGAGCTCAATGCGACGGTGTCTCCGGGTTGCTGAGCGAAGCGGGAATACCATGCGACACTGTCCGGTCTCGGAAATAGGCCTAGTGGGTGACAACAGTGAACCGGTCGAACGGCACTGGAGTCCCTCAAGGTAGGCCGACACGACACCCGATGGGAGGAGACACCGTGAAGTACCTCTTCGAAGTGAAGATCCGCGACGGTCACACCGCCGAGGAGTACGCCGACGCCTGGGTGCGCGCCAGCGAGTTGATCCAGCAGGCCCCCGGCGCCCTGGGCACCGAACTGCATCGCAAGATCGACGACCCCAAGACCCTGATCGCCATCGCCCACTGGGACAGCAAGGCCAGCCGCGACGTCATGGAGGCCCAGCCTGCGCCCAAGGTGAAGGAGATCATCAAGAGCGCTGCACCCTTCTGCGAGATCCACGTGATCGGCGAGTTCGAGGAGCCAGAGTGGGTGGTGATGCCGTCGGGCCAAAAGCAGGATCATGATTAATCCATGACGCTCCACTGAAATGCTGTGAAATAACCGATCGCAGATTCCAATCCGCGCGACCCGTGTGGGCCGCGACTTCGGCTGGCTGATGTATCGCTCCAGCGTGGCCGTGTTTCTATCCGCGCGACCCGTGCGGGCCTCGACACCCCCTTCTCGAGTTATCGACTCAGCCATCAATGTTTCTATCCGCGCGACCCGTGCGGGCCGCGACTCGCCCAGCGCGCCTTGTCGTCGGGGGCCTGACGTTTCTATCCGCGCGACCCGTGCGGGCCGCGACGATAGCGGGGAGATTGAAGACCCGGCCCACTACAAGTTTCTATCCGCGCGACCCGTGCGGGCCGCGACGTGGGGTCCACCATCCCAGTCGTGACATAAGTGATAGTTTCTATCCGCGCGACCCGTGCGGGCCGCGACACACGTTCGC
>NZ_JADNRL010000021.1:1139-1270 GCF_015595025.1 Halomonas sp. KAO | reverse complement strand
CGTCTAATCAGTCACCTGCTTAAGGGCTGGTCCCCGTTCGCTCGCCGCTACTGGGGGAATCTCGGTTGATTTCTTTTCCTCAGGGTACTTAGATGTTTCAGTTCCCCTGGTTCGCCTCCCGCCACCTATGT
>NZ_JADNRL010000021.1:875-1129 GCF_015595025.1 Halomonas sp. KAO | reverse complement strand
ACCCCAAAGGGTCTGGTCCGCGATGACACACGACATTGCCGGATACGCGCTTGAAACGTATCTCGTGTTCTTTCCTTGTGGAAAGAACGTTTGTCAGCATGAATCACATTGTTAAAGAGCAGACTGTCAATCGACAGTCATAAACCTGACATCGCGGTGTGCGATGCTGGCTTATGACTGCAGATCCGATCAGGTAAGACTGTGGGGTAGCGATGGTGGAGCCAAGCGGGCGGTGCGACGTTTCGCTCGAACGC
>NZ_JADNRL010000021.1:0-734 GCF_015595025.1 Halomonas sp. KAO | reverse complement strand
TCCGCGATGACACACGACATTGCCGGATACGCGCTTGAAACGTATCTCGTGTTCTTTCCTTGCGGAAAGAACGTTTGTCAGCATGAATCACATTGTTAAAGAGCAGACTGTCAATCGACAGTCATAAACCCGACATCGTGGTGTGCGATATTGGCTTATGACTGCAGATCCGATCAGGTAAGACTGTGGGGTAGTAATGGTGGAGCCAAGCGAGCGGTGCGACGTTTCGCTCGAAACGCTGACCTTCTGCAAGATGGTGGAGCCAAGCGGGATCGAACCGCTGACCTCCTGCGTGCAAGGCAGGCGCTCTCCCAGCTGAGCTATGGCCCCTGATACTGCTAGATGGTGGGTCTGGGCAGATTTGAACTGCCGACCTCACCCTTATCAGGGGTGCGCTCTAACCAACTGAGCTACAGACCCGGCACTGTACGCAAGTCGGCTTCTGACCTCACCCTCCTTTCCATTAAAGGTCAGGGGGTGCGCTCTCACCAACTGAGCAACAGAATCGACTTCCAACCACTGGGTCGATGACCCAAACAGTCTTTTGCTCTGGTCGATCAGGTAATTCATTGTGAGCACTTGCCGACAGTCGGTGACATATCGGTAAGGAGGTGATCCAGCCGCAGGTTCCCCTACGGCTACCTTGTTACGACTTCACCCCAGTCATGAGCCACACCGTGGTGATCGCTCTCCCGAAGGTTAAGCTAACCACTTCTGGTGCAGTCCACTCCCAT
>NZ_JADNRL010000010.1:173711-250879 GCF_015595025.1 Halomonas sp. KAO | reverse complement strand
CCGATATCATGAAGGCCAAGAAGAAGCCGCTGGACGTCAAGAGCCCGGCGGATCTCGGCGTCGAGGTGGCGACCCGGACCAAGCTGCTCAGGGTCGAGCCGCCGGCCGAGCGTCAGGGTGGCATCAAGGTAGGCTCCGTGGACGAGCTGGTCGACAAACTGAAGAACGAGGCGAAGGTGATTTCATGAGCATACTGATCCTGGCCGAACATCATGACGGCGCCCTGGCCGGCGCCACCGCCCATGTGGTCGCGGCCACCAAGGCCATCGGTGGCGATATCGACGTGCTGGTGGCCGGCGAAGGCGTCGCCGCCATCGCCGAGGCCGCCGCCAGGCTGGAGGGCGTCAACAGGGTTCGCGTGGCCGACAACGCCGCCTACGCCCACCAGCTGGCCGAGCCGATGTCGGCGCTGATCAATGAGCTCGCCGGCGACTACGGCCACGTGCTGGCCGCCGCCTCCACCACCGGCAAGAACGTGCTGCCGCGGGTCGCCGCACTCAGGGACGTGGCGCAGATCTCCGAGATCATCGCGGTGGAGTCGCCCGATACCTTCAAGCGTCCCATCTACGCCGGCAACGCCATCGCCACCGTGCAGAGCGAGGACGCCCTGAAGGTGATCACCGTGCGTACCACCGGCTTCGACGCCTGCCCTGATAGAGGGAGCGAGGGCGGCAGCGCCGGCGTGGAAGCGGTCGACTTCGTCGCCGACAACAGCCAGTCCACCTTTATCAAGGAGGAGCTGGCCCAGTCCGATCGTCCGGAGCTGGGGGCCGCCAAGGTGGTCATCTCCGGTGGCCGCGGCATGGGCAACGGCGACAACTTCACGCTGCTCGAGGGCATCGCCGACAAGCTGGGCGCCGCCGTGGGCGCCTCGCGCGCCGCCGTGGATGCCGGCTTCGTGCCCAATGACATGCAGGTGGGGCAGACCGGCAAGATCGTCGCGCCGGAGCTCTATATCGCCGTGGGCATCTCGGGCGCCATCCAGCACCTGGCGGGCATGAAGGACTCCAAGGTGATCGTGGCGATCAACAAGGACGAGGAGGCGCCGATCTTCCAGGTAGCCGACTATGGCCTGGTGGCGGATCTGTTCGAGGCCCTGCCGGAGCTCGAGCAGAAGCTCTGATAACGATCGTGATCTTCCAGGTCGCGCTCTCGATGAGCTGCGGCCTGTGGCCTGGTGGCTGATCTGTTCGAGGCCCTGCCGGAGCTCGAGCAGACGCTATGATAACGATCGTGATCTTCCAGGTCGCGCTCTCGATGAGCTGCGGCCTGGTGGCTGACCTGTTCGAGGCCCTGCCGGAGCTCGAGCAGAAGCTTTAGGACAAACAGGTACCATCCGCACTGCCCATGGCTCGGTGGGGGATGTCTCCCGAGACTGGCTGGTACCCGATGGCCATGACGTCGCCACGCTACGTCATGGCTATTTTGTTCAAACGCTGCTGATCCATAGGATCCGAGCTGGCTCCGGGCTTTTCGAGATCACCGCATGACCCATCTGGCTATCCAGTGCCAGGCTGTCGCCGACCTGGAGCCGAACTGGCTCATAGTGCTCGGTCCAGACCTCCACTTCCCCCTCCTGCACGACTATCTGCTCCTGTCCGGCATGCTTCTGTAGCTCGCCGAACTCTGCGATGTCGGTGTTCAGCACCGTCGTGACAAACACCAGGAAATCCTTGGTGAGCATATCGCTGCAGAGCAGTTCGAAACGGTAGTTGGGGGTTTCCACCACCGGGCCACCTCCCGCACGAGTCAGCGTACGCCAGCCGCTGGGAGAGCTGCGTTCGGAATAGTAGAACAGCTCGCTGACCTCTACCTCCAGGGCCGCGGCCAGGCCAACGATGACGTCGTAGGTCGGGGAGAGGCGGCCATTCTCGATGCGCGAGATGCTGGCTGCCGAGGTCCCCGATGCAGAGGCCACCTGGGCGATGGTTAGTTCCCTGGATAGTCGAAGCGCCTTCAGGCTCTTGCCAATTGAGCCGGGTTTACGGCGCCGTTCAAGGGGCCGTGGAAGCACTGTCGAGGTGTCACTCATGGCGCCCTCTCATTTCAACGGTTATAAAAATATAACTTACTAATCAATAGGATATATGTTTTATTTCTGTTTTTGACTTGATATTGCGTATATGCAATCCTGAATCAGGGTCCCGGAAGATTCAAGCAGCTTCATATGGTAGTGGCCGCAGCCTTCGTGTGATGCGGCTTTTTTCTTTCTTGATGCCCGACTCATGCACAAGAAGACCTTGAGGGGATAAACATGAACAACAGGAAACGACTGGTTGCGGGCATCACCCTGGCGACTGCCCTGGCGGCTGCCACCACAGGTGTCAGCGCAGCCGATAAAGAGTGGAAGATGGCTACCCCCTGGGGGGGCGGGCCCTGGCTGGAGCGTGACGCTCAGACTTTCGCCGATTACGTCAACCAGCTGACTGCCGGCGACATCGAGATCGAGGTTTTCCCGGGGGGGACCCTGGGCGGCGCTCTTCGCGTGACCAACACCGTCAAGGCGGGGGTTGCCGATGTAAGCCACAACTACATCAATTATGACTATGGCTCTGACCCTACAGCCGCGCTGCTTGCCGGCCACTCCAGCGGTCTGACGCCGGAAGAGTTCATGATGTGGATGTATGAGGGCGGTGGTGCCGAGCTTTACGAGGAGTTCCGGCGCGAGGTCTTCGATGTCGTGGCCTTCCCGTGCTCGATCCTGGGCACCGAACTCTTCCTGCACTCGAACAAGAAGGTCCAGACACTAGAGGACTTCCAGGGACTGCGACTGCGGACTTCGGGTGCCTGGGCCGAAATCGCCTCGCGTCTGGGGGCTTCCACCGTGGTCATGGCCGGCAGTGAGATCTACAACGCCCTGGATCGCGGTGTGATCGATGCCGCCGAGTGGGGTAGCCCGGAGATGAACAAGCCCACCGGCTTCCAGGATGTGGCGCAGTATGTGGTGTTGCCCGGCGTGCACCAGTCGGGAGGCTTCCTGGAGTGTCAGGTGAATCAGGACGCCTGGGATGAACTGGAGCCTGAGCAGCAGGAGCTGCTGCGTCTGGCCGGCAAGCTCAGTGTGTTCGATTCCTGGCTGGCCAGCTCCTACGCCGACCTGGAGGCCTACCAGGAGCTGGTCGAAGGCCCCAATGAAATCGTCCAGCTGGACCCCGCCTTTGTCGATGCGATCTACGAGGAAACTCGCAAGTGGGAAGATGAGCACGCCGAGGACAATGAGTGGTTCGCACGTGTGCTGGAATCCCAGCGCAACTTCAAGGGCTCCATGTCGAACTGGCAGCAGTATCGTCTGCCTATCGGTGCAATGGGCCGCGAGTAACGGCTAGCGCCTTCGACTGGATGTGGCGCCAGGAGGAGAGAGGCCCGCCAGCCTCTCCTTCCTGACGTCCACATCTGGGTGTGACATCCCCACCGATAATCCCATCTGGGAAAACTGAAATGAAACTGATCCATACAATTGAGCGGCTGACCCGCTGGGCAGGGTGGTTAGGCGCGGTACTGACCTTTCCGCTGATCGCGGCGCTGGTGTATGAGGTGTTCAGCCGCTATGTGCTTGGCAGGCCGACACTCTGGGCATTCGAGGTCAGCTATATGGTCATGGGAGCGATCTTCATGCTGGGCATGGCCAATGCACTGCGCCAGGGTCAGCACGTGAGTGTCGATCTATTGAGTCAGCGATGGGCTGACCGAACCAATGCCGGGGTGCGCCTGGCGGGATACTTGCTGTTTCTCCCGGTGTTGGCCTGGTTGGTGTGGGAGCTGGGTGCGTATGTCATCGACGCGCTCGAGAGTGGTGAGCGCTCGGGGCGTTCGGCCTGGAACCCGGTGGTCTGGCCGGTATTCCTTAGCTGGTGGCTCGGCTTTCTGCTGCTTCTGCTCCAGGTCGTCGCGGAAATCTTGAAGGCAGCGGCTACGCTGCGAGGCAACCCGCCCGTCGGGGAGGGTTCCGCATGAGTGACTTCCTGTCGCTGGCCATGTTTCCGGCACTTATCGGACTGATCATCACTGGCTTTCCGATCGCCTTTTCCATGATTCTGGTCGCCACGCTGTTCGGCATCTTCCTGTTCGGCGATGCTGCCGCCTATCAGCTACTGACCAAAATCGAGGACACCGCCTCCAACTCGATTCTCGCGGCGGTGCCTCTGTTTATCTTTATGGGAGCGATGCTCGAGCGCTCGGGCATCGCCGAGCGCCTGTTTACGGCGATTCACTTCTGGACACGGCGACTACCCGGAGGCCTCGGGGTCGGGGCGGTTGTCATGGGTACCCTGTTCGCGGCGGCGAGTGGCGTGGTAGGTGCCACCGAGGCGGTGATCGGTCTGCTGGCCATTCCGGTCATGCTCAAGCACAACTACAGCAAGTCCCTGATGTCCGGGACGATCTGCGCGAGTGGCTCGCTGGGAACCGCCATCCCCCCTTCGATCACGGTGGTCGTGCTGGGGCCGGTTGCCAGCGTATCGGTGGGGTCGCTGTTCAGTGGCCTGATGATGCCGGGCTTCCTGATGGCCATCCTGTTCCTGCTCTACATTGTGCTGGTGGCCTATCTGAAGCCTGAAATGGCGCCACGCATGCCCCTGGAAGAGGGCGACGACACGAGCTGGGGCGAGAAGGTGCGTGTCACGCTGTTGGCGTTACTGCCCACCCTGGCACTGATCATGACGGTGCTCGGTACCATTCTGCTGGGGGTCGCGACGCCTACGGAAGCCGCGGCCTGTGGTGCACTGGGCGCGGTGGTGCTGGCTCTGGCCTACCGCACCTTGAGTTGGGGGGTGCTGTGGAACTCCGCGCTGCGCACACTGAATATCTCGGCGATGATCCTGTTGATCGTGCTGGGTGGCAACATGTTTGCCGGTGTCTTCTTCGCCGCCGGCGGGATGGCGACCGTGCAGTCGCTGTTGATGGATACCGGCATGAGCCCCTGGATGGTGATCGGCATGATCCTGCTGATCGCCTTCCTGGCAGGTTTCGTGCTGGACATGATCTCGGTGGTGCTGATCGTCATACCGGTGGCCATGCCCATCGTGCGTGCCCTGGGTTTCGACGAGATCTGGTTCTGCGTGGCATTCCTGGTGGTGATGCAGACAAGCTACCTGACCCCGCCGCTGGCGCCGTCGATCTTCTATCTCCGGGCCATCACGCCACCCGAGGTGACCCTAAGGCACATGTACGCCGGTGTAGTGCCGTTTATCGTGGTGCAGCTGATAGTGCTGGCACTGGTGCTCGTCTTCCCGTCCCTGGCGATGTGGTTGCCTGAGCAGCTGAGTGGTCCGTCATGGTAACGAGTCTTGAACTTTCACGGGGTATCAAACAATGAAGGACCATGAAGCGCATCAAGAGGCGACCGTCCACCTTGACCGTGATGCCCTGATGGCCCTGTGCCATCGAGTCCTGGCGCATCATGGCTTCACCGAGGAGCAGGCCAGCGCCCTCGCTGGCACCCTGGTGGCCGCTCAGCTGGATGCGAGCCACTCCCATGGCCTCTATCGCCTGCTGGGTATCATCGACACCGTCAGGAAGGGGGGCGCCGTTGCCGATGCGGCCCCCGAGGTGGAGGACGTGGCGCCCGGCGTGGTGCGTGTCGATGCCAAGGGGGGCTTTTCACCCTGTGCCTTCGAGCTCGGCCTGCCGCATCTGGTGGCCAAGGCGCGTGATGCGGGGATCGCCCTGATGGCGATCAACCACTGCGTGCATACCACGGCGCTGTGGGTCGAGCTCGAGAGGCTTGCCGAGCAGGGGCTGGTGGGGGTAGCCTGCAACCCGACGCAGGCCTATGTGGCCCCGCATGGCGGCAAGCAGCCGCTGCTGGGCACCAATCCCATTGCCTTCGGCTGGCCCTATCCCGGCGATGCGCCGTTCATCTTCGACTTTGCCACCAGTGCCATCGCACGGGGGGATATCGAGCTGTATCGGCGGGAGGGGAGGGCGATCCCCGAGGCGTGGGGCGTCGATCGTCATGGTGTGCCCTGCAGCGACCCCGCCGAGGTGCTCGATCATGGCGCCATGACCCCCTTCGGCGAGCACAAGGGGTCGGCTCTGGCGATCATGATCGAGCTGATGGCCGGCCCGCTGATTGGTGACCTGCTCAGTGTGGAGTCCAGCGAGCATGATGAGGGGCGGCGTGGTTTGCCGTACCATGGCGAGCTGGTTATTGCCATTGACCCTTCGCGCCTGACGGGGGAGGCGTCGAGCGCCCATATGGAGCGCTCGGGGCGCCTGTTCGAGGCGATGTTGGGACAGGGGGCACGCCTCCCTTCTCAGCGTCGTTATCGCGAACGTGCGCGTAGTCTGGAGCATGGAGCCGAGGTGTCACTCGCGTTGGTCAAGGAGATCGAGTCACTGCTCGACTGAGTGGCGGAAGGGGCCGTAAGCGTGTATCGACACCGCCTCATCGGCCCTGTTCGAGAGACCACCCAATTGGAGTTATCCAGCCATCCTTTCGTGCTGGTGGCGCTCTGTAGCCACCTGGCCTTCTGCTCTCGCCGTATTGCTGCCGACGCTGCGGCAGCGATGCGGCAAGAAGGGCTGGCGTCTCCCCGCGCCGGCGGGTGATGGCTGAGGCTATCTAGTCGCCAGGCGGATGGTCCTTCATTTCCTTATCTGCCAGGGCGGCCGCCACGGCCTCTTCCCACTCACCTTCCGTGATATCCCAATGCTTCATCTCCTTCCGGTCGGCGGGACCTTCGGCGGCCTTGCGCAGCTGCTCTTCGGAGCCCTTCTCGTAGCAGTGCCGGGCAAAGGCCCGGGTCTTGGTGTCGTTCAACTGGTCGATCACTGACATGTTGCTACCTCCTCTTTCCTGAGCCCAGACACATCCTGGTCCATGAACCGGGGCGGAGTGGCGTCGTTTGCTGCTGGTGGGCCTGGTCGGGCAGCTTCACCCGGAGCAGGCAGGCGCACCCCGAGCAGGTTGCCACCGACAGGCCAGGTGCTTCAACTCACCAGATGCCTCAACTCGCCGACGAGGCCCGGGCGTTGCAGGGGTGAGTGGCATCCGTGCGTGACGCTCCAATGCTCAGCCGGGTAGAGGGACACTGCTGGATGCGTTGTTGGATGTGTGCGTGTCACTGCATGGATGATAGGCCCATTGCTTTTTTCTAAGTTAATGAATTAAAAGAATAAAAAATGTACTCTGCTCGAGGGAAGTCTCGACACAACACCGAATCAATGGAAAGGTTTCATGGACAATATTGACCCTGTCACGCTCGGCTTTCTAGGGAGCCTCATTGCCGGCTCAATGACAGCCATCGGAGCCCTGCCTGTCATGTTCAGCAAGGCCCCGGACCGGGCCGTACGTGATCTGACGCTGGGATTTGCCGCTGGTGTCATGTTGGCAGCCTCCTTCTTCTCACTGATCGTTCCATCGCTGGAAGCCTCGGAGCTGCTTTACGGTGGCAGGTTTATCCCTGCGGCTATCACCTGTGTCGCGATTCTGGTGGGGATGGGGGGCGTTGCCCTGATGAACAGGCTCCTTCCTCACGAGCATTTTCAGCAAGGTCGTGAGGGGCCGGAAGCCGCATCACTGCGGCGCATCTGGCTGTTCATCTTCGCCATCACGATTCATAACCTGCCGGAGGGGCTGGCCGTGGGGGTGGGGTTCGGGGCAAGAGGCTTCGAAGGGGGGCTACCCCTGGCCATCGGTATCGGCCTGCAGAATGTACCGGAGGGGCTGGCTGTGGCGGTCGCGCTGTTAGGAGAGGGCTACTCACGCCGACGTTCCTGGGCGGTCGCTTCTCTGACTGGCCTGGTGGAACCTTTGGGTGGCTTGCTAGGCGCCGGAGTCGTGAGCCTGTCGCAGGTGCTGCTCCCCTGGGGGCTCGCATTTGCTGCCGGTGCCATGCTCTATGTCATCAGCCACGAGATCATCCCCGAGACTCACCGCAGTGGCCATCAACAGAAAGCCACGATGGGGCTCTCGATAGGCCTGGTGATCATGCTGTTCCTGGATGTCTCCTTGGGTTGAAGGTCAAGGCGTCTGGTCGAATAAAGTAACGGCTGATATGCCCCTCGGCGACCGCCGCTTGGTAGCCCTTCGGGGATCTGCTCGTGGCAGTGCCAGGCAAAGGCCTGAATCCTGGTGTCGTTAAATTGAGAAGGCTCAGGCGCTGCTGTCCGAGCCCCGCCGCAGGACCAGGGCGGCCAGCAGGGCCGAGGCCACCATGAGGACCAGGGCGGCGGCATTGAGCACCGGGGTGGAGCCCTCGCGCAGGCGGTTGAACAGTGCCACGGTCAGCGGGGTGTCGCTGCCGGTGAGCATCACCGTGGTATTGAAGTTTTCGAACGACATCAGGAAGGCCATGGCGGCGGCGCCGAAGATGGCCGGCAGCAGCCAGGGCAGGGTGACGGTGAACCAGGCCACCAGCGGGGTGGCGCCGAGGTTGAGGGCCGCCTCCTCGAGCTGGGGGTCGAACTTGCGCAGCCGTGCGGCGATGACCAGGGTGCTCAGGGTGGTGATGAAGCTGACCTGGCCCATCACCACCAGCGGGGTGCCGGGACGAAACAGGTCCAGCTCCACCGCCCAGGCGCGGGAGACCTCGTTGGCCATGCCGCTGTAGAACACCAGGATCGACACGCCGAGGATCACCCCGGGAATCACCAGCGGCAGCAACAGCAGCAGATAGAGGAACTCCTTGCCACGGAAGTCGAGCCGTTCGAACAGCACGGCATTGCCACACCCCAGCGCCACGCTGACCAGCGTCACCCAGAAGGCGATCCTGACGCTGACCCACAGCGCCGCGAGCAGGCCGCTGTCGTGGAAGAAGCCGGTGCGTCCGTCACTGCCATCGGCGATGAACCAGTCCAGCGTGGCGCCCTTCCAGGGCAGCGACGGGAAGGGGGCATCGTTGAAGGCAAAGGCGGCGGTTACCACCAGCGGCAGCGCCAGGTAGAGGAAGAAGGCGACGAGGTAGGCCAGATAGAGGCCATTGAACCAGCGCGAGCGGGGTACCGAACGAATCATCCGCTTGTCCTCACCATTCGTTTAGCCCATGACCTTGCGCAGCGACTGGCCGGTCAGCTTGAGCCCGAGCCATACGATCAGCGACGACAGCACCAGCAGCAGCACGCCCAGCGCCGCCCCCTGCTCCCAGTTGAAGCGGGTGATGAACTGGGTGAATATCTGGCCGGTAAACCAGGCGCTGTCCTTGCCCCCCATCAGGATCGGCGTGAGGTAGCTGCCCAGGGTCAGCATGAACACCACAATGCAGCCGGAGACGATGCCGGGCATGGCCCAGGGCACGACGATTTCCCGCATGACCGTGACATGGCCGCCACCGAGGTCGTAGCCGGCCTCGACCAGGTTGTCGTCCATGCCCTCCAGGGTGGTCACCAGTGGCACCACCATGAACAGTAGACCGTTGTAGACCAGCCCGACGATCACCGCGACGTCGTTGTAGAGCATCTCCACCGGCCCATCGACCCAGCCGAAGCCTTGCAGGGCGGCGCTGAACAGCCCGCTCTCGCGCAGCAGGATCATCCAGCCGTAGGTGCGCACCAGCTCACTGGCCCAGAACGGCACCAGACAGGCGAGAAACAGCCAGCCCTTGGCCCGCCCACGTGCCAGCCGGGCGATATACCAGGCCACCGGGAAGGCGATCAGCAGGGTGATCAGGGTGGTAAACAGCGACATCACCCCGGTGCGCAGGAAGGTGCGCCAGTAGTAGGACTCGGTGAAGAAGTTGCGGTACTGCTCCACGCCGAAGGCCAGGGTGTCCCAGCTCTCCCGCACCTGAAACGAGACCCGCAGCATCTGCACATGGGGCAGCAGCACCAGCAGCACGATCCATAGCGCGAAGGGGGTGAGCAGCAACCACAGCGACAGCTTTCCGGTCGAGCGCATCAGCTGGTCTCCGCCGCAAATACCCGCGCCAGCTGCGGGTCCCACGCCAGCGTCACGCTGGAGCCCTCCTCGGGCACCGGCACGCTGCCATCCTGAGGCAGGCGCACATAGCAGCGCTCGCCGGCCGCCTCGACCTCCACCCGGCTGTTGGCGCCGTCGAACAGGGTGGTGTGTACCTGGGCCGTCAGCGTGCAGTGCCCCGGCGCGGAAGCGCCCAGCACCAGGGACTCGGGGCGGATGAACAACTCGGCCCGGTCGCCGACTTCTGGTGCCTGGTGATGGCCTGTATCGGCCAGGCGCCCGCTGATGGTGCAACCATCCGCCAGCGCGATCTGCGCCAGCTCGCCCTCCCGCGCCAGCAGCTTGCCGCCGAGACGGTTGTTGTCGCCGACGAAGCTCGCCACGAAGGGGGTGGCGGGCTCGCGATAGAGCGCTTCGGGCGTGGCCACCTGGTCGAAGCGGCCGTCACGCATCACCGCGACCCGGTCGGACATCACCAGCGCCTCGGACTGGTCATGGGTGATATACACGAAGGTGGTGCCGAAGGCCTTCTGCAGGTTCTTGAGCTCGACCTTCATCTGGTCCCGCAGCTTCAGGTCCAGGGCGCCGAGGGGCTCATCGAGCAGCAGCAGGGTAGGTTTCAGCACCAGGCAGCGCGCCAGGGCGACACGCTGGCGCTGGCCACCGGACAGTTGCTGGGGGAGGCGTGCCTCCATGCCGGCCAGCCCGACCTGCTCCAGCACCCCGGCGATGCGTCGACGCCGCTCGGCGGTGGGCACCTTGCGGCGCTTGAGGCCGTAGGCGATGTTGTCGCCCACGCTCATGGTGGGAAACAGCGCCAGATGCTGGAAGACCATATTGACCGGGCGATGGTTGGGCGCGACATCGTTCATGCGCCGACCGCGGATCATGATGTCGCCCGAATCTGGCCGGTCGAAACCGGCCAGCATGCGCAGCAGCGTGGTCTTGCCACAGCCCGAGGGGCCCAGGATGGAGAAGAAGCTCCCAGCGGGGATCTCAAGCGATACCTGGTTCACCGCGGTGTGCGATCCAAAACGGCGAACCAGGTCCTGGCAGTGCAGATCGATATCGACTGCCATGCCGGTTACTTCGCGGCCTGAACGCGATCCAGCACCTGGCCTTCGACGGTCTCGAGGCCCGGCGGCACCGGCGGATACCATCGGATGTTGTCGATGGCGCCATCGTCGAAGCTGGCGCGGTAGGCGTCACGCAGATCGGCATCGACGAACTCGTCGGCGCCCCTGGAGACGGTGAAGTTGCCCGAGGCGTTGGTGATCTTGGCGGCGATCTCCGGCTGCATCACGAAGTTGATCCACCGATAGGCCGCCTCCTCGTTCTCGCTGCGGCGCGGAATGGCGAAGGTGTCGATCCAGCCAAGCGCACCGGACTCCGGTGCCACGAAGTTGATCTCGGGGTCTTCGGCATTCAGCTTCCAGCCGCCGGCATCCCAGGCCATGGCGGCCTTCACCTCGCCGGTACGCAGCAGCGACAGCAGCTGGTCGCCACCGGTCCAGTAGGTCTTCACATTGGCCTTGCAGTCGATCAGCTTCTCTTCCGCCTGGGAGAGGATATCGGCGTAGGCATCCCGGTCGTGATAGGCGGCGAAGGGGTCGAGTCCCATGGAGAAGGCGAAGCCCATGAGCGTCGGGCGCTTCAGCCGGTAGCTGACCTGGCCGGCCACCTCGTCGCGGCACAGGTCGGTATAGTCGGTGACGATATCCTTCACGCTGTCATGCACGATCAGCCCGCTGGTGCCCCACACCGCCGGCACGCCGTAGTAATTGCCGTCGAGCTCGGTGGCCTGCTGGGTCGCCTCGACCATCGAGGCCTGCATGTTGGCGGTCTCCAGGCGGCTGTAATCCACCGGCTTGTAGACATTGAACTGACGCTGCACGCCGACGATGCGGTCCTGGCTGGGCTGGGCCAGGTCGAATCCCGCTCCGCCGGTGGCACGCAGCTTGGAGATCATGTCCTCGTTGTTGGAGAGGGTGATCTGCACATCGATGCCGGTCTGCTCCTCGAAGGCCGCCACCACCTCGTCGGGGGCATAGCCGCCCCAGGTGATGATCCTCAGCTCCTCGGCCGAGGCGGCGCCTGCCGATAGCCCCAGCGTCGAGGCCATGGCGATCGCTGTTAGTGTTGTTGTGCGCATCCTGGTCATGAGTGTCCCCTTGAAGGTGGTGGGCCAAACATTCGTCGAAGGTGATAGACCCAAGGAAGGTTATAGCCCATAAGTGTCACCTTTGTGAAACCGGGCGGGAGCCAAACCAGGCAGAGCGAAACCGGCAAGCCAGGCAGGGGGACAGGCATGCCGGTCGTTACGGCTCGCAACGGGATGACGCAGCTACGCGGGCATGGGCCTACGCCAGCATGGGCCACAGGTGCCGGAACAGTGCCGCCACCAGGATGCCTCCGGCGATGGCCGGCAGCGGCTTCTTCAGCGTCAGCATGATCGCTGCAGTGGTCAGCAGGGCCAGGCGTGCGCCGTTGTCGCCGCTCACCGCTAGCGGGGCGAGCAGTGCCACCAGTACCGAGCCCGACATGGCGTGGATAAACTGCCTGACTCGGTAGCCGATGGGCACGAAGGACATCACGAATACGCCGCCCCAGCGGGTTGCCAGGGTGACCACCGCCATGGCCAGGATGATGATCAGGGTTCCCAGACCGGCCGTCTCAATGTTCATGGTCGCGCTTCCCCCAGATAACACCGGCCAGGCCACCGGCGATGGCCCCCACTACCACGTGGCTGTTGTCCGGCAGATAGTAGAAGGCGAGCAGCGAGGCGCCGGCGGCCACCCCCCAGATCAGCAGCATGCGCAGGTTCTTCTCGCCACCCACCACCATGGCCAGCAGGAAGCAGCCCATCACCATGTCGAGTCCCAGGCTGGCGGGGTCGCGTATGGCACCCCCCACACTCAGGCCGAGCCAGGTGCCGAGGACCCAGAAGCACCACAGGGCGATACCGCCGCCCAGCAGCACGCCCAGTCCAGGACGACCGCGGGTGAACTCCTGGGTGGCCATGGCCCAGTTGGCATCGGAGGCGACCAGCATGATGCCGTAGCGCTTGGCAGGCGGAAGCGGCTCGAGCCAGGGGTAGAGGGTGGCCCCCATCAGCAGGTGCCGGGCATTGATGGCGAAGACGGTCACCATCATGGTGAACAGCGGGATCTGCGGCTCCCATAGCTCCAGGACGGCAAACTGGGAGGCGCCGGCGAACACCAGGGTGCTCATCAGCATGATGGTGCCGTCGTCGAGGCCGGCCTGGGGCGCGGCCACGCCGAAGGCGATGCCGAAGATGGTGACGAATAGCGAGATGGGCAGCAGCGCCTTGAATCCATCCCACACCAGCGTGCGATCCAGCCGGTGCAATGTCGCCTCCTTGCGTGCCATGTCGGGTTCCTCTACTCCCATGTGATCGGGTCAAGCATACGGGTTGAATGATGTTCCTGCAGGAACAGTTCGCCAGGGGCGGTGGCCGCCATCCAGCGGATCCTGTCGGCCAGTGACGCTGCTTCCAAGACGCCGCAACCGCTTGGCGAGGATGACATCGTCGCGCAGCTCCGGACGGACGAGGTCATCCTGGGTCAGAACCAGTGCTGCGAGGCAGTCGCGCGCGGTGTTCGGGCGTTGTCCAGCGGTAGTCTGTGTCGGGTAGGTCATGATGATGGTCTCCCATTCCCCTGTTAGACGGTGGTTAGCGTGGTCGGCAAGCGCCGACCCAGGGGAGTGGAGCCGTGCGCCGCTTTAGCTGCATTTGTATCCCGCCCGCAAGTTGGTGCTTAAATCGGCGGTGGCCCGAGGGCCAGAAACAGAAAACCCGCTTTGCATGGGCTAAAGCGGGCTCTGGGCGTCGCTTTAGCGGAACTTGTAGAGCGCCCGCAAGCTGGGAGTCAAATCGGCGCTGGGTTCAAGTTACGGCGCCGCCGGGGGCGTTGTCAAATGACTGACTAATGTGGAAGCAGAGCATCAGAGCGAGTCTGCCATCGTGGCGTACCAGAGGCGTGGGTTTTTGCCTCTCCATCGGGCCTGGTATCTCTGTCATGATGCAGGCTCTACCCGTTTACTGCCTACTTCCAGGAGAACAACGATATGAGTCCTACCGCCCTGATGATCGTCGACCTGCAGAATGACTACTTCCCGGAGGGCAAGTGGCCGCTGGTCGGCATCGAGTCTGCCACCGAGAAGGCCGTGGCCGTGCTCGAACATTTCCGCGAACATGCTCTACCCATCGTGCATATCCGCCATGAGTTCTCTTCCGACGAGGCTCCCTTCTTTGTGCCAGATAGCCAGGGGGCGCATATTCACCGCTCCATGGCACCGCAGGAGTCAAGCAACGAGGCGGTGATTCTCAAGAATAACGTCAACGCCTTCCTGGGCACCAACTTGCACCAGCACCTGCAGACGCAGGGTATCGAGCATCTGGTAGTCATCGGCGCCATGAGCCATATGTGCATCGACGCCGCTACCCGAGCCGCCTCGGATCTCGGCTATGGGGTCACCGTGCTGCAGGACGCCTGCGCTACCCACGATCAGACGTTCAACGGCGTGACGGTGCCGGCCGCTCAGGTGCATGCCTCCTTTATGGCTGGGTTGGCCTTCGCCTATGCCGAGGTCACCGATGCTGCCGAGTGGCTCAAGCGGCACCCTTAGTCCTCTCGGCCTGGAATAACCCGCAACACCCGATGGCGTTGGCGGCGAGGCCGCCTTTCGAGGTCTCCTTGCACTTCTCCTGCATGTCCGCGCCGGTGTCACGCATGGCGCGGATCACCCTGTCCAGCGAGATGAACTGCCTGTCGCCACCACGTAGCGCCACCTGGGCCTCGACGACGAAGCCGCCGCCCATCGAGTGGTAGGGGGCTTCGCCGTGATCATGGGCGATCAGGCACCTGACGTCACTCTTTCGGCAGGCCTGGCGCGTCGAAGCCGTACTTTGCCAGCACGCCTTGTCCCGCCGGCGAGAGGATATGAAGCGCCAGCCGCCAAGCCGACGCCGGGGCGTCGTTCAGCACCATCAGGCCGTAATCGGCGCCGACCGACAGGGCCTCGGGCACCTGCACGATCTGCAGGTCGGCCACCTCGCGCTGTGCCAGCACTGCGTTGGTGCAGTAGGTCAGGAACAGGTCCGCTCGGTTGCTCTCCATCACCCAGCCATAGGTGTTGCGCCCTTCGGGGGCCGGGGCGCTGTCGGGGCCGCCCGTCAGCTGTATGGCCTTGTGCTCCAATGCGGCCTGGGCGCCTTCACGCACCATGTCTGCCCTGGCGAAAAGCTCCCAGGCGTAGTCGCCCGATGGGTCGGCGCCGGGGGTCGAGGTGCCGAGCCTGGTGTCATCGGACAGCATGACTTCCAGCAGGGTCTCGGACGAGACGTCCAGGCCGGGCTGTGCAAGGCCGCAGAGGCGGTTTCGGGCGAAGAGGACAACCGGTCCCTCTCGTCGATGCGTGCCTCAACACTCGATGGCGTTGACGGCGAGGCCGCCCTTCGAGGTCTCCTTGTACTTCTCCTGCATGTCGGCACCGGTATCACGCATGGTGCGGATCACCTTGTCCAGGGAGATGAACTGCTTGCCGTCACCACGCAGCGCCATCTGGGCGGCGTTGATCGCCTTCACCGAGGCGATGGCGTTGCGCTCGATGCAGGGCACCTGCACCAGCCCCCCCACCGGATCGCAGGTCAGTCCCAGGTTGTGCTCCAGGCCGATCTCCGCGGCGTTCTCCACCTGGTCGACGCTGCCGCCCATCACCTCGGTGAGGCCGGCGGCGGCCATGGCGCAGGCCGAGCCCACCTCGCCCTGACAGCCCACCTCGGCACCGGAGATGGAGGCGTTCTTCTTGCACAGGATGCCCACGGCGCCGGCCGCCAGCAGGAAGTCCACCACGTCGCGCTCGCAGGCGCCCTTGCGGAACTGCATGTAGTACTGGAGCACCGCCGGGATAATCCCCGCCGCGCCGTTGGTGGGCGCGGTGACCATGCGGCCACCGGCGGCGTTCTCCTCGTTGACCGCCAGCGCATAGAGGTTGACCCAGTCCATGGCGGACATGGTGGAGGCGATCAACGAGTGGTCATCCTCGCTGGCCAGCATGCGCTGGTGCAGGCTCCTGGCGCGACGCTTGACGTTGAGTCCGCCGGGCAGCACGCCTTCGGCTTCCATGCCCTTCTCGATGCACGCCTGCATCGCCGTCCAGATGGTCAGCAGGCCCTCACGGATCTCCGCCTCGCTGCGCCACGCCTTCTCGTTCTCAAGCATCAGCTCGCTGATGCGCAGGCCGTGCTCATGGCACATGCGCAACAGCTCGTCGCCGGTCTGGAAGTCGAAGGGCAGCTCGGTCCGGTCGGTATCCAGCTCCCCTTCGGCGGCCTGGGCCTCGTCGACGACGAAGCCGCCGCCCACCGAGTAGTAGGTGTTGCGGTAGAGCTCATCGCCGTGGCCATGGGCGATCAGGCGCATGGCGTTGGGGTGATGGGGCAGGTTCTCCTCGAGCAGCTGCATGTCACGGATCCAGCGGAAGGGGACGCTGTGGCGGTCATCCAGGAGCAGTGCCTCCGACTCCTTCAGCTCCTCGATGGCCGGCGCGATGATGTCGGGGTCAATGCTGTCGGGCCGCTCGCCCATCAGGCCCATGATCACCGCGTGATCGGTGCCGTGGCCGATGCCGGTGGCGGAGAGCGAGCCGAAGAGCTGGACCTCCACGCGGGCCACACGGGTCAGCAGATCACGCTCGTTGAGCTCGCCGACGAAGTCGTAGGCGGCCCGCATCGGGCCCACGGTGTGTGAGCTCGAGGGTCCCACGCCGATCTTGAACAGGTCAAAGACGCTGATGGACATAGTCATTCACCTTTTGTTGTCTGAGTGACCGCTTGATATGTGACGGCTGTTCGAGTGACACGGGTCAGTTCTGGCGGCTCTCCGCGGCGCGGCAGGCGGCCGCGGTAAACAGCACGTCGGTGGAGGAGTTCAGCGCGGTTTCGGTGGAGTCCTGCACCACGCTGATCACGAAGCCGATGGCGACGACCTGCATGGCCACATCGGTGGAGATGCCGAACAGGCTGGCGGCCATGGGAATCAGCAGCAGCGAGCCGCCGGCGACGCCCGAGACGCCACAGGCGGCCAGTGCCGAGACCACGCACAGCAGCAGGGCCGTGGGGAAGTCGACGCTGATCCCCAGGGTATTGGCCGCGGCCAGGGTGATCACCGAGATGGTGATCGCCGCGCCGGCCATGTTGACGGTAGCGCCCAGCGGGATGGAGATGGCATAGGTGTCGGGGTCCAGCTCGAGGCGCTCGCAGAGCGCCATGTTGACCGGGATGTTCGCCGCCGAGCTGCGCGTGAAGAAGGCGGTGATGGCGCTGCCGCGCAGGCAGGCGAAGACCAGCGGGTAGGGGTTGCGGCGGGTCTGCCAGAAGACGATCAGCGGGTTGGTCACCAGTGCCACGAACAGCATGCAGCCGACGATGACGCCCAGCAGCTGCCCATACTCGAGCAGGGCGCCCAGTCCCGCCTCGGCCAGGGTGTTGGCGACCAGGCCGAAGATGCCCAGGGGGGCGAAACGAATGACCACGCGAACGATGCCCGAGACCGCCTCGGAGAGGTCGTTGAGGGTGTTACGGGTGCTGTCGCTGGCGTGGCGCAGCATCAGGCCGAGGCCGATGGCCCAGGCCAGGATGGCGATGAAGTTGGCCTCCATCAGTGCGCTGACCGGGTTGGCAACGGCGTTGAGCAGCAGGTTGCGCAGGATCTCGATGATGCCGCCCGGCGGGTTGCCGCTGACCTCGGGCATATCGAGCGTCAGGGTGGTGGGGAAGGTGAAGCTTGCCACCACGGCGACCAGCGCCGCCACCAGGGTGCCGATCACATAGAGCAGCAGCACGCCGCGAATATGGGTGGGTTGTCCCTTGCGATGACCGGCGATGGCGGTCGCCACCAGCACGAAGACCAGGATCGGGGCCACGGCCTTGAGGGCCGAGACGAACAGCTCGCCGAGCAGTGAAAACGAGAGTGCGAGCCCCGGAGAGAGGGAGGCGAGCAGGATGCCGCAGACGATACCGATGGCAATCTGGGTGATCAGGCCCAGGCGCATCAGGGGGCCGAAGAGGGCGTTCAGGGTGGAAGTCATCGAGGGTCTCTCGGTGGTTGGAAGCGTGCTGGATTGCCCCGGGGCCGGATCAGCGGCCCTGGGATGGCAGCCTGCCCCGGTGCGGTGGCGCCAGGGCAGGAGGCGGTACTTCTGTCGCGGCCCAGGGCGTTGTCTGCCGTACAAGCGCCGCGTATGTCAGTTGGGGTGGCCGTTATTTGCCGCGGTAGTAGCCCGGGGTGATAAACGGGGTCTTGCTGACGGTCATGGGCAGGCGCTTGCCACGCACCTCGGCGTAGACGGTGGTGCCAACCTCGGCATGGGCGATGGGCAGATATCCCATGGCGACCGGCTTGCCGACGCTGGGGCCGAAACCGCCGGAGGTCACGGTGCCGATGGTGTTGCCGTCGGCGTCGACCAGCGGGGCGCCTTCACGCACCGGGGCACGCCCCTCGCCGAGTAGGCCGACCCGCTTGCGGGTGTGGTCCTTGGCCTCGACCTGGTGGAGGATCGCCTCGGCACCCGGGAAACCGCCGGGGCGCTCGCCGTCGTTGCGGCGCGGCTTGGCGATGGCCCAGATCAGGCCGGCCTCAACCGGCAGGGTGGTGGTGTCGATATCGTGGCCGTAGAGACACAGGCCGGCTTCCAGCCGCAGGGAGTCGCGGGCGCCGAGGCCGATCGCCTCCACCTCCGGCTCGGCCAGCAGGCGGCGAGTCAGGGCGTCGGTCTGGTCGGCGGGCATCGAGATCTCGAAACCGTCTTCACCGGTGTAGCCGCTGCGGCTGATCCAGACCGGAATGCCGTCGATCTCGAAGTGGCCATGCTGCATGAAGACCAGCTCGGTGGCGGCGGGGCAGAGACGCTTCATCACCTCGGCGGTCTGCGGCCCCTGGATGGCGATCAGGCCGCGATCCAGCTCCTCGATCTCGTGCCCCACGGGCAGGTTGTCGCGCAGGTGGGCGATATCCTGATCGCGGCAGGCGGCATTGACCACCAGATAGAGCTCGTCGCCGGTGTTGGCCACCATCAGGTCGTCGAGGATGCCGCCGGCGTCGTTGGTGAACATCGCATAGCGCTGCATGCCTTCGGGCAGGCCGACGATATCCGAGGGGACCAGGGTCTCCAGCGCCTCGGCGGGGGAGGGGCCACGCAGCAGCAGCTGGCCCATGTGCGAGACATCGAACAGCCCGCAGGCGGTACGCGTGTGCTCATGCTCCTTCTTCACGCCCAGTGGATACTGAACCGGCATCTCGTAGCCGGCGAAGGGGACCAGCTTGGCGCCGAGCTCGACATGCAGATCATGGAGAGGGGTGCGTTTCAGCTCGCTCATGGGGGCCTCCGATAACAGGAAATAACGAAGCGGGGTGCCTCAAGGATAGCGGCAACCGGGTAGCATAGCGCCTAGAGTAGACGATGTTTCCTATTGGAAACAATGGGCGGTAAAAAGAATCCCGGCCCGGAGGGGAGCGAAGGGGGCGTTGGAGTGGCTTGCCCCGATAGAGGCCAGGCAAGGGGGGGGCGAGACTGGCCTGAGCCGGGCGCCCGGTACCGTAGGAGAGGGGATGAGGGGTGACGATACGTGCAGGGGCCTTGGCGAGGGTCTGGTTTTCCTATTGGAAACAGCCCGATGCCGGGCTGCTTCCCTACCGCCGGCGCTCAGCTCTCTATGGGGCCGTCGTTGATGGCGGATAGTGCCTCGTTGGCCTCGAGGATCTGCGCTTCGATGCCCGTCACGCCCATGCCTTCCAGGCGAGCGGTATGCATCTGTCGATAGGCCTCGGCCTCCTTGCGGGTGGCGAAGAGGTAGATGCCGCCAGCGCGTCCGGCCTGTTCGTCCTCCGTCCAGATCTTCCAGATCAGGCCGGGTTCATCGTTGATGGATCTGGCCAGTGGCGTCATGGCCTTGACCATTGCCTTGCCGAAGGGACCGTCGAAAGGGAAGTGTACCTGCAGAATTACGGCCATCTGTGGCCTCCTTTCGGTTGGGGATTGAGGGGGGCTGGCTGGTGGCGTCGTGACGTGGGTCAGACGAACTCGGAGTCGTCGGTGCGAAAGATCGCTTCCTCCTCACCGGGCAGTGTCACCGAGAACTCGCCGCCTCCCAGGTAGTTGACCGGGTGGCCCTCGCGGGTGCGCAGGCTGGGTGGGCCGCTGATCGGGCCGGCGTGGGTCAGCTCGCCGAGTTCCTTGACGCTGACCTGGATGTCGATCATCACCTCTCGGCCCTGGTCGTCGAAGGCCATGATGGTGCGTTCGTGCTCGCTCATGGGGCTGTCTCCGGCAGGTGGGATGGCAGTCAGTATCGGCATTTTTGACGCCAGTAGCGAGTGGCAAAACGCAACGGGGCCTGCACAAAGGCAGGCCCCGTGGTGGTCAAACGCGATGTCGAGCGGCGATGTCGGGCGATCAGAGCCGGCTGGCCACGGCGTCGAGGAAGCCCTGCATATCGACCAGGGTCTCGCTAGCCGGATCGCTGGTCTTGCCCTTGAGGTCGCCGGTGATGAAGCCGGCATCGACGGTGTCGATCAGCGCCTCCTTGAGGCGCTGGGCGTACTCCATCAGCGCGGCGTTCGCTTCACGCTCGCCTAGGGTCTCCAGGGCGTTGGCCACGGCGAACAGCAGGGCGGAGGAGTTGAAGTGAGCCTCCTTGCCATCGGTCTCCAGGTACTTGAGGTAGAGATCGTGGGCCGTGCCATGGGGCGCCTCGAACAGCATGGTGCCGTCCTTGCTCTCGATGATCGAGCTGGCGGTGGCCAGGCTGCCGCCCAGGGCGGCGGAGATATCCGAGAAGATGTCGCCGTCCAGGTTCTGCGCCGGGTAGAGGGCGTTGCGGGGCGGATCGGTGATCATCTTGGTCAGCTGGCTGGAGGGCCGCATGATCATGAACGAGGGCGGCGCGGTGTCGTTTTCGGCCAGCTTGCGGCGCACGTCGGTGATCACGGTGCTGAACACCTCGTCGTACTCCATGTACTCGCGCTTGAGGCCGAAGTAGACCTCCTTGTTCTTGCGCGAGGCATCACGGAATACCTGCAGTACCCAATCCCTGATCGCCACATGGTCGTTGGACATCAACAGGATCGGATCGCCCTTCTTGATGTGGCGGGCATGCTTCTCCTCGCCGTCGACGATCACCTTGAGGATGCCGTCCTCGTCGGCGGGGGCGTTGAAGCTGCCGTACTGGTCGCCGCCACCGGCACTCATGCGCGAGATGGAGACCTGGGCCTTGCGGTCGGGAATGCCGAACTGCTTGAGCTGCTCGACCAGCTTGTAGAGCTTGCGCCCGGTGTTGTTGTCGGGCACGCCCCAGATGGCCCGCTCCGGCGGGTTGGCGACCAGGCGTGCGGCCTGGGCGTCGATCAGCTCATAGAAGTAGCTGAGACCCAGGGCTTCGGCCTGCTCGCGGTAGTGCTCTTCGAAGATGGTCTCGATGGCGGCACGCATCACGCCATCATAGCCGGCGATGACGGTATCCTTGAGGCCAAGATAGATATCGCGCTTCTCGTCGATGGCGCGCTGGAAGAAGCGGTGTGCCCAGGCCTTGACCTTCTCCAGGTCATTGGTTGCCAGCAGCCAGGGGTCACCCTTCTGCACTTCGCGACGGTGGAGCTCCACCGGGTTACCGCTGGAGCCCACGAACATCAGCCTGACCACGCCGGTGTCGCGGGAGAGCTCGTTGAAGCTGTCCTTGATGCCGCCGGTGTCCATGGTGTCGACCACGATATCGCGGCCGACCCACTCGGGGCGCTTGACCAGCAGGTTGCGGAACTGGATGTCCTCGCGGGTGATATTGCCGCCGATGCCCTTGCGGATGGCGCCGTTGGGGGATTTGGTGGCCAGCGGATGCAGTCGGCTGCTGTCGATGTCCGGGTGCTTGGCGAGCAGCTCGCCGAGCTGCGCGCGGTTGACCGTCATGCCGGCATTCTTGATGCCCACACCGTAGTGCTTGAGCGCCTCCACGGCATCGATCACCACCTGGCCATTGGTCACCAGGCGGTTCTCGGCGGAGAGGTCGATCTCGACGAGGGGGATCTCTAGCCGGGAGGTCACGAAGGTGTCGAGAATCTTCTCGAAGGCTACCTGAGCCATCTCGTCACCGTGGAGAATGACCAGGGGGGCCTCGACTTTGATCTTGCTGCTCATCGCCTCGTCTCATTTTACGTACAGAAGGGTGTATAGGGTACGCCGGAAGGTCCGATGGTGCCATGCCTCCAAGGGGGGAGGCAGGGTTGAGGCCTACTGGCATCAGCCGCACCTTGTGCGTTCTCGCTGGTGACGCCGCTCGCGAAGTGCCATGACGGGGGTGGCCATCACGCCATGCACGCAGATCGAGAGTGTCACCACAAAGGCGCAGGTCGCCCACAGCAGCTCGGTGTCTTGAAAGTCGCCGTTGTGCAGCGCATAGGCGAGATAGTAGAGACAGCCGATACCGCGAATGCCGAAGAAACTGGCGATCAGGCGGTCAAGGAAGGGTAGCCTTCGGCTACCCAATGTCGCCACAAGGCCGGCCAGCGGGCGTATCACGAAGATCAACAGCACGCCGAGCAGCGCGGCCTCCCAGGTGAGTGGAGCCAGTACCCCGCCGGCGATGGCACCGCCCAGAGCGATCAGGATGCCGGTCATCAGCAGCTGCTCCGACTGCTCGGCGAAGGTGTGCAGCGACCTGTGGGTCTGGTGCGTCCTTTCGCGATGCTTGATGGTCAGCGCCCCGATGAAGACCGCCAGGAAGCCGTAACCACCGACGGCCTCGGTCAGGCCGTAGAGCAGCAGCGTACCCGCCAGCGCTCCGGTTCCGGCCTTCATCCTCTGCTGTTCGGTCTCGATCGGCAGCCGCAGCAGGATGGCGGCGAGCAACCAGCCGATGGCGGCTCCCGCTCCGGCTCCCACGACGATCTTGTAGAGCACATCGACGAGCAGCCACTGCGTCAGCCAGCCGGATGGCGTCATCCCCTCGGCAAGCATCAGCAGGGCGAGATAGGTGAAGGGGAAGGCGAGGGCGTCGTTCAGGCCGGCCTCGGAGGTCAGCGTGAAGCGCAATTCATCCTCGCTCTGTCGAGGATCGATACCCTCACCCGGCGCCTCTCCTGGCTCGTCGACCTGCACGTCCGAGGCCAGCACCGGGTCGGTGGGGGCAAGTACGGCGCCAAGCAGCACGGCGGCGGCGGGGGCCAGGCCCAGCATCCCCCAGCCCAGCAGGGCCACGCCCAAGATCGACAGCGGCATGCAGATGCCCAGCAGGCGCCAGGTGGAGCCCCAGGTGCGCAGGCTCGGCAGGCGATCGATCTTCAACCCCACGCCCATCAACGAGATGATCACCCCGACCTCGGTCAGGTGTAGCGCCAGGCGGCCGTGCCGCTCGGGATCCGGTGGGGTCAGGCCAAGGGGCAGGGCGAAGGCGAGATAGCCCAGGGCCAGAGGGATGATCGGAAAGGAGAAGGGAACATCGCGGAAACGCTGGAGCAGCGTCGCCAGCGCCAATACGCCCAGGCCCACCACCACGACCATCAGGTTGTACTCGCCCAGTACCTTGAGCGTACTCGTCAGTTCCATAGGAGGTCTCCCGGTGTCGCTGAGCGTGATCGAAACGGTGTGACAGCCGAGTCAGGCTAGCCGGCACCGCTTGCAGTCTCAAGGCGCTCGCTGCCGGCCCAGCGCTCGTCCGGGTGGACCTCGTTGGCCGGCAGTACCGGGTCGTAGCCATCGCGGCGCAGCGCTTCGATCACCTCATGGGTGTGGTCGCTGCCCAGGGTCTCCAGGGTGGCTTCCACTTCGGTGGCGCGCAGCGAGAGGTCGGTAAAGGTGCGGTGGTGGGCAATATGGATGACGTTGGCGTGCTGTTCGGCAAGCTGTCGGGTCTGCTCGGCCAGGGCACCGGGGACGTCGGGGATCGCCACGCGCACGCGCACGATTCGTCCCGTGCGCACCAGGCCACGCTGAATCACCGAGGAGAGCGCCAGCATGTCGATATTGCCGCCGCACAGCACCAGGCCCACCTTGCGTCCACGATAGCGCTCGGGGTCGGAGAGCACGGCGGCCAGGCCGGCGGCGCCGGCGCCCTCGGCCACGCTCTTCTCGATCTCCAGCAGCAGCAGGATGGCGCGCTCGATCTCCGGTTCGTCCACCAGCACGATATCGCGTACCCGCTCGCGCACGATGGGCAGGGTCAGCCTGCCGGGCTGCTTGACCGCAATGCCCTCGGCCAGGGTGGCCAGGCCACACTGGATCTCCTCGTTGGCCAGCGCCTGCTGCATGGCGGGGAAGCGCCGGGTCTGCACGCCCACGATCTCGATGCCGGGCTTGAGCTCGGTGGCGGCGATGGCATTGCCACTGATCAGCCCGCCGCCGCCGATGGGAATCACCAGGGTGTCGAGGTCCGGGGCGTCCTCGAGCATCTCCAGGGCGATGGTGCCCTGGCCGGCGATGATGCGTTCGTCGTCGTAGGGGTGCACGAAGACCAGGTCGCGTTCGGCGGCCAGGCGGTGGGCGACCTCGCCGGCCTCGGCCACCCCTTCGCCCTCGAGGTGAACTTCCGCCCCCAGCTTGCGGGTGTTGTGCACCTTGAGGTTGGGGGTGTGGCGAGGCATGACGATGGTGGCACGGATGCCCAGGCGTGCCGCGTGATAGGCCACCGCCTGGGCGTGGTTGCCGGCGGACATGGCGATGACGCCGCGCTGTCGCTCCTGCTCGCCAAGCGTCAGCAGGTGATTGAGTGCTCCGCGCTCCTTGAAGGCGGCGGTGAACTGGTGGTTCTCGAACTTGATGTAGAGTTCGCAGCCGGCGATGCGGGACAGGGTATGCGAGAGCAAGCAGGGGGTACGCTCCACGCTGCCTCGGATGCGCTCGGCGGCGGTGCGAATATCATCGAGAGTGACGCTCATGGCGAGGGTGGCTCCTGTTTCCTTTCCGGTTTTCATGATGCGGTCTCGGGTGGTGGATGTCGAAATGAATAGCGAAACGGATGTTTCAAGGCCGGTGCCTGGGATAGAGTCGACCCAAGCCCCGTAGGGGGAGTGTTCAGCCAGGAGGAGAGCGCGATGAATGCCAGCAAGATACTCGAGCAGCTGATGAAGCAGGCCGGCGGTTCCGGCAGCCGGTCTAACGAGGGCGGCCAGGGCCTGGATATCAAGGGCATGCTCGATGGCCTCTCCCGCCAGTTTGGCGGTGGACAGGGCGGCGGTAATCAGGGTGCAAATAGAGAGGGTGGAGATAGCCAGGGCAGCGGCAGCCAGGGCGGTGGCTCGGGCTTCGATGTCAAGAGCCTGCTGGGCGGCGGCGCCCTGGGACTGCTGGTGGGCTCCAAGCGGGGCCGCAAGCTGGGCGGCAAGGCGCTCAAGTATGGCGCCATCGCCGGCGTGGGAGTGTTGGCCTGGAAGGCGTGGCAGAACTCGCGCGACGGCGCCTCCTCATCAGGCGGGCAGGGCGGTGCAGCGCCCGCCGAGGGTGAGCCGGTGGAACAGCTGGGGGGCGAGGCGCGCGAGCGGCGCAGCCTGGAGCTGCTGCAGGCGATGATCATGGCCGCCCGCGCTGACGGGCATATCGATGATCAGGAGCGGGAACTGATCGCCGGCCAGATCGATGCCCTGGGGGCCGATCAGGAGCTGCATGCCTGGGTGGAGCGTCAGCTTCAGGCGCCGCTGGACGCCGAGGCGCTGGCGGCGCAGGTCGATTCGCCCCAGGCGGCCCGCGAGATGTACCTGATCAGCGTGGCGGTGGTCGACGAGCAGAACGCCATGGAGCGCGCCTGGCTCGACCAGCTCGGCCGCGCCCTGTCACTGCCGGGGGAGGTGACCACGGAGCTTGAACACCAGGCCCGGGAGGCCGGTTGATGGTCGACCCTCTGATGACCCTGGCCACCGGCCTCGGCCTGGGGCTCTCGCCCTGGGCCTCGGGCACGCTGGGCTCGCTGCTCGGCCTGCCGCTGGCCTGGTGGCTGCTGGGACGCACTTGGCGGATACAGGTCGCGGTCACGCTGACGCTGCTGCTGGCCGCGGTGCCGGTATGTCACCTGGCCGAGCAGGCGCTGGGCGACAAGGATGATGGGCGCATCGTGCTCGACGAGATCGTCGCCTTCCCGGTGGCGGTAGTGGGTCAGGCGGCGGCGCGTCAGCCTCTGGCGCTGGCCTCCGCCTTCGTGGTCTATCGCCTGTTCGACGCCACCAAGCCGCCGCCGGTGAGCCTGGTCGAAACCATGCCCGGCGGCGTCGGCATCGTGCTCGACGACGTGATCGCCGCCGCCATGACCTGGCTGGTGATGGCCGGTGGCCTGATGCTCTGGCGGCGGCGTCAGGCCTCTTGGTGAGATTCCGGTGGAAAGCGCACCTCGAAGCCGCGGGCGTCCAGCTGGCGGATATCGCGGGGGCGGCCTTGTTCATCGAAGTCGACCAGGCCGATCCCGCTGCCGTTCCAGAGCCGCTCGCCGGCGCGGGCACGATCCGGGTCGCGGGGCGTGATGGCCAGGCGTCGGCGCTTGGTGAGCCAGTTGAGCGGTGACCAGGGCGCATAGAGCCAGCGGTTCAGGCGGTCGAACCAGTCGAGCAGGGTGTCGGGAAAGGCGTTCTTGATGCCGCTGGAGGTGATCTGCCAGAGCCGTGGTCCATGGCTGCGCTGGCGGATTCGGATGTCGTAGGCGAAGGAGTAATGCACGTCGCCGGAGAGGATGACGTAGTTCCCCGGGGTGCGCGAGTGGCGGAAGATATTGAGCAGCACCTTGGCGGCGCCGCGGTGAGCCATCCAGTTCTCGGCATCGACTACCAGCGGCTTGCCGGCCAGGCTAAAGAGTTTCTGGATCACTTCGATCAGCTTGACGCCGAACATCGGCGCCGGTGAGACGATGATCGTCGAGGGGTGGCCGAGCAGTGCCTGCTGGAAGTCGCTGAGCGCCTCCCAGTCCATCAGCCCCGAGGGACGCTTGGGACTGCGCTCGCTGCGCCAGCGCCGGGTTCGGGTATCGAGCACCACCAGAGGTGGCTCCCCCGGCACCTGATACTCCCAGCCTTCGAAGCGCAGCAGGCGCTGGATCATGGCATCCAGGGCCTCGCCGTCGAGCCAGCCGCCATTCCCCCTGGCGGCCTCGAGCACATGCGTGCATTCGTTCAGCGGTTCGGCCAGGCGTTCGGGGTCGTTGCCCCAGCCCTGGCACAACAGGTAGCCCAGCAGGGCGTTGCCGATGATGCGCCGCGAGAAGGGGTGGCCGTAGGCGGTGTGCTCCCAGTCGGCGGTGAGGTTCCAGTCGTCGGTGATATCGTGATCGTCGAAGATCATCAGAGTGGGCAGCCGAGCAAGCAGGCGTGCGCAGGCCGGCAATCCCGCCACGAAGCGCTCGATCACCGCCTGTTGTTCGCGGAACAGCGACGTATGCTCGGCGTCGAGCGTCGGCGGTCCCACCTCGACCAGCTCCCAGGGCGTCGGCGACCACACCAGCAGATACATGGCGACCATCTCGGCGAAGGTGGCCAGATGGTTGTGGGCATTGGCCGAGGTGAATATCGGCTTGCGCACGCCGCCGAAGAAGCGCTCTCGCAGATTCTCCGAACTCTCGACATCGGGCAACAGCGACTCGCGGTCGTAATAGTGTGCGGCGTCGCCATGCAACGCCCGGCTATCGGCCACCACGGCACCCTCCAGCGGCTCGTCGAACAGCTCCAGGCGATGGATCAGGGCATGAATCGCCACCAGCATGGGACCGGCGACATCGTCGGCGTAGACCTGGTCGCCGGTCATCAGCAGCCAGGCGGGGCGCTCCTCGGGGGCTGCGCGGCGCTCGGCCAGCCACGCCTCGGCGCGCACCAGACCGTCGCCGCCGTCATGGTGGGGCTTGCGACAGGAGCCATGCAGCAGCCGGTGGTGGCGACTGGCCAGCACGAAGGTGGGCAGTTCGCCATCGGCGTCGAGCAGGTGTGGCCCCCAGCCGGCGATGCCGCGCTCCTGATCACCATCGTGCAGGTAAAGGTCGTAGGTGATCAGGGCATCCCGAGGCAGCGGGTCCTCCAGCGGCAGGTCGATCAGATACAGCCAGGCGTGGCGCCCCACCGGCACTCGCCGGCAATGATCGTCGGCAATGGCTAGCCGGCGAGGCGATTCATTCGTGGGCACCAGCTCGAGCGATAGCGACAGGGGGCGGCTGGTGGCCAGCCACAGTGCCAGGCGGTCGGGAGCCAGGCGGCGCAGCAGGGGGCCGGCGAGCACATCGGGCAGGGGAGTCGTATCTTGTGGCATGGCCATCCTTTGCTGATGTCAGTCTGTTCGGTGAGCCCCGGCGATCGACCTCCCTGGCCCCAGCCAAGGCAAACGACTACGCTGGCAGCGGCTTTGTTCCACGCCGACCCCTTTTCATTGATGGAGGTTACGACCATGACCGTGCTGCTGATCGGCCTGTTGATCTTTCTCGGGGCGCACTCGGTGCGCATTCTGGCCGATGACTGGCGAGGCGCCCAGATACGACGAATGGGTGAGCTGCCCTGGAAGGCGGCCTACTCGGTAGTTTCGATTCTCGGTCTGGCCATGGTGATCTGGGGCTATGGGCAGACGCGCCTGGATCCGGTGTGGATCTGGCAGCCGCCGGTGGCGCTGCGCCATGTGGTGTCGCTGTTCATGATACCCGCCTTCGTGCTGCTGGTGGCGGCGTATGTGCCGCGTAATCACCTCAAGGCGAGGCTCGGTCATCCGATGATCCTGGCGGTGAAGCTTTGGGCCTTCGCCCATCTGCTGGCCAACGGGCGGCTGGGCGATATCGTGCTGTTCGGCGCCTTCCTGGTATGGGCAATCTTCGATTTTCGATCGGCTCGCCGCCGCCCACGTGCAGAGGTGCCAGCTCCGAGTGCGGCCGGTACCGTCACGGCCGTGGTGGTCGGCCTGGTGGCCTATCTCGTGTTTGCCTTTTATCTGCATACATGGCTGATCGGTGTACCGGTGATGTGACTGCCTTGGCGTCACCGACTCCATCCCCGGGCGGCTCGGGCGAGATACCGCTCGCCCCGCTGGGTTGACCCATGCCGACACTCGCGGAGAGGTCATGGCTCACGATCATTCTCATCAACACGACTCGAACAGCCACGACAGCCAGCGCCGGCTGTTCTGGGGCATCCTGCTCACCGCCGGTTTCATGCTTGCCGAGGTGGTGGGCGGTATCCTGTCAGGTTCGCTGGCGCTGCTGGCCGATGCCGGCCATATGCTTACCGATGCCGCGGCCCTGGGGCTGGCCTGGTTCGCCGCCTGGATCAGTCGCCGACCGGCGGACAGCCGGCGCAGCTATGGCTACCACCGGGTGCAGACCCTGGCCGCCTTCGTCAATGGCCTGACGCTGATCGCCATCGTGGTGTGGATTGGCATCGAGGCGGTGCGTCGCTTCATGTCACCGGTGGCGGTCATGGGAGTCCCTATGCTGGTCATTGCCACCCTGGGGCTGGTGGTCAACCTGCTGGTGTTCGCTATCCTTCACGGCGGTGATCGCGACAATCTCAATATCCGTGGTGCGGCCCTGCATGTGCTGGGTGACCTGCTCGGCTCGGTAGCGGCTATCATCGCCGCGCTGGTGATACTCGCCACCGGCTGGACGCCCATCGACCCGCTGCTGTCGCTGCTGGTCGCGGCGTTGATCCTGAAGAGTGCCTGGAAGCTGACCCGGGAGTCGGGGCATATCCTGCTCGAGGGGGCGCCGCAGGAGCCTACCGGCGAGCAGCTGCGCCGGGAAATTCCCGCGGCACTGCCGGCGGTGCATGATGTTCACCATGTGCATCTATGGTCCCTGACCCCGGCGCGCCACCTGGCTTCGCTACATGCAGCGGTGGACGGCGGAGAGGACCGCCAGGCGGTTCTGATCGAGATCAAGACCCTGCTGATGGAGCGCTACGGCATCTATCACGCCACCATCCAGCTCGAGGATCGCCACGACTGCGCCGATACGCGGGAGTGAGCTGCGGTTCAGGAGCGTTCTCGCAGCGCGCTGCCGAGTGCCTCACTCAGGGCGCGGTCGTCCTTCACCGGCAGTACCTTCATGGCGCCTCCTCCCGGCGGCGCATGGCATCGATCCTTACCCTCTCCATGCCGACCAGCTCGCCGCTTTCTGCGTCGAACTCGACCTCTAGGTGGAAGGCTGGCTCGATGAGGCGTGGCAGCCGAGGTGAGCTTTGACCTGACCAGCGGGAGAGCCTCAAGGAGGAGCGCAGGTGGCGTGACAGCGGTGCCTGGGGGCTCAGTGAGGCCGAGGTGCGCGATGCCATGGTACTGGCCGTGGCCGAGGGCCTGGTCGAGTTCGATGAGTTCCAGGCCGACCACGATGGTCGCATCGAGATCGAAGACTATGAGGCCGATGGTCGTGAGCTGAAGGTCAATACCCTCGATGGAGAGGTGCTCGAGGTCGAGCGCGACTGAGCCGTCGTCGGGGAGCCGCCCGGCAACCAACGCAGGCATGCAGAAGAGGACCCGGCGCATCAGGCGCCGGGCCCTCTTGTCGGGTGGTGGAATGAGCTAGTAGAGCTTGCTGTCGCGCAGTCTCGCCAGCGCTTCGGGCGGGGCGAAGCTATCGGCGCAGGCACTCTCCCAGTAGTCGCGGAACACCGGGTGGCGCTCGGCACCGCCCACCAGCAGCTCACCTGGAGTCAGGAAGTCGTGGAGCTCGGCGAAGCTCTTCACCTCGTGGCGTGTGAGGCGGTGGGAGATATGCTCCGGGCCCAGCTCGGAGGCGTGGCGAAGCCCCGCGGCGCCGAGCATCTCGGCCAGGGCGGCAACGGTATTGGCATGGAAGCTTGCCACCCGGTGCGCCTTGGTCGGCACGTCCAGGCGGCTGCCGCGCAGGGTATCCTGGGTGGCCACGCCGCTGGGGCAGCGGTCGGTGTGGCAGCTGCGGGCCTGGATGCAGCCCAGGGCAAACATGAAGCCCCGGGCAGCGTTGCACCAGTCGGCTCCCAGCGCCATGGCGCGTGCGATATCGAAGGCGTTGACCAGCTTGCCGGCCGCGGCCAGGTTCACACGGTCGCGCAGACCGGCCCCCACCAGGGTGTTGTGGACCAGCAGCAGGGCCTCGTCCAGCGGCATCCCCAGGCGGTTGATGAACTCCAGGGGGGCGGCGCCGGTACCGCCTTCACCGCCGTCGACCACCACGAAGTCGGGGTGCTCGCCGGTCTCGAGCATCGCCTTGACGATGGCGAACCACTCCCAGGGGTGACCGATGGCCAGCTTGATGCCCACCGGCTTGTCGCCGGCCAGTTCACGCAACCGCACGATGAAATCGATCAGCTCGCGAGGGGTCGTGAAGGCCGTATGAGCCGCCGGGGAGATGACGTCGCGTCCCGGGGGGACGCCGCGGGTGCTGGCGATCTCCTCGGTGACCTTGGCGCCGGGCAGGATGCCGCCGTGGCCCGGCTTCGCTCCCTGGGAAAGCTTGATCTCGATCATCCTGACGGCGTTATCCCGAGCGTTCTCACGGAAGCGCTCGGGGTCGAAGTCACCTGCCGAGTCGCGACACCCGAAGTAGCCCGAACCGATCTCCCATACCAGGTCGCCGCCGCGACGATGATAGGGCGAGATGGCCCCTTCGCCGGTGTCGTGATAGAAGCCGCCTTCGCAGGCGCCATCGTTGAGGGCGCTGATGGCGTTGGCGGAGAGCGCGCCGAAGCTCATCGCCGAGATATTGAACACGCTGGCCGAGTAGGGTCTGGTGCGTTCGGCCCCTACGGTGATACGCAGGCTGGTGGGGGCGATATGGGTTGGCGCCAGGGAGGGGCTTATCCATTCGTAGCCGGGATGGCGCATATGATGCAGCGAGCCGAAGGGGCGCTTGTCGCTGATGTTCTTGGCACGCTGGTAGATCAGCCGCCGCTGCTCGCGGGAGAAGGGCACTTCCTCGGTGTCGCTCTGGATGAAGTACTGGCGGATCTCCGGACCGAACGACTCCAGGTTGTAGCGCAGGTGGGCCAGGATCGGGTAGTTGCGGCTGACCGTATGGCGGCGCTGGCACAGGTCATAGGTGCCCAGAGCGGCGAGCAGGCCGAAGGAGAGTACCCCCCAGCCCCAGGTGCCACCGGCAACACTCAGGCCCACCAGGCTGGCAGCCAGGCCCAGCAGGCTGAGCGCGTAGGCGCCGAAGCGCAGAGGGGGGGACGCGAGGCGGGACAGGTGAGACATGATGCACTCCTTTGCGACTAAGAGACCGCCCCATTGCATGGGGCGGGTAAGGTAATGTCAATCGGCCGGAGGCAGGCGTGCGGCCAGGGCGAAGACGTGCTCATCCTCGACCTCGAGCTCGCGCAGTGCCGCGGCCAGGTTGACCAGATAGTCGCGATTGGGGCCACTGGGGCCGTGGGAGGCGGCGATCTGTGCGGCGATGGCGTCCAGCGGTGCCTCGCCGAGATAGGCGGCGTTGTCGGCGCCGGCCAGATAGACCAGCCCCTGGGTGCTGCCGCCGAGCCCGTCATCGAAACACAGCGTGGTTACCTCGCGCAGGTAGCCGTTCTTCTCGCGCACATCGAGCGGCGCGAGCACCTCGGGGGTGATGCGGTAGGCCATGCCATGGCAGACCGCCCCTGGTTCGCGCACCAGGGTGGCGACACGGCCCGGGGCGGCCTGGGTGCCGCGGTGGTCGTGAGAACCCTGCCAGAAGCGTCGCACCCAGCCATGGATATGTGCCGGGCGGCGCTCCAGGTAGGGGAAGTCGGCCTTCCAGATCAGCGAGCCGTAGCCGAACAGCCAGATGGCCTCGTGGCCGGCGAAGTGGTTTCTCTCGCGGTTCAGCCGGGTGGTGTCGTGACTCATTATGCTCCTTGAGAATCGTTCATTTTGTCGTGCTTGCATGAAAATATCAGATTCTTCGCAGACCGACGCGATGGTCAGCCGCGTGGCACTGGTGGTCCACCCAAGCCCGGTAAGCGACAGCGCACCGGGCAGGCGCAAGAGAGCCTCGGAGCATCGCCGCCAGTGACGCAAATAGTGTTTGACCTTCGCGCGGCAAGGGGGCATGCTGGGGGCAGTTGGTTAGCAAGTCGTAACACCCCAGGTAGGCATCGAACGCTCTAGCGCGACTCGATTTTCCCGGGAACGTTTCTTGTTTTACCCACTGCAACTCGGGTATTACCCGGCAAAATCAAAGTGCTATTGAAGGAATTCGATAATGGCTACCGGTACCGTCAAGTGGTTCAACGACACCAAGGGCTACGGCTTCATCTCTCCGGACGACAGCGGCGACGACCTGTTCGCACACTTCTCCGAGATCCAGGCCGACGGCTTCAAGACCCTGCAGGACGGCCAGAAGGTCTCCTTCGAGGTCACTCAGGGCAAGAAAGGCCTTCAGGCCTCCAACATCAAGGTCATCGACTGATCTGATGTGACTGCCCGGGCAGAGATGCCTGCAGTGTGATGAAAGGCTCGCCTCGGCGGGCCTTTCTGCTGTCTGGGGCACTGGCCCCGCCATGGCCAGCCCGGGCACATTGCGCTAGGGTGAGCCTTTTTCCGCTGGAGACCCCTGACCATGAGCGAGCCCGGTGAGCTGATCATCGACCCCAAGGGCGGCAAGCCTGCCGACGCCTGCGTCTTTATTCTTCACGGCCTGGGCGCCGATGGGCGCGACTTCGAGCCGCTGGTGCCGGCGCTATCGCTGCCCGCCGACGCCGGAGTGCGCTTTATCCTGCCCCACGCACCGCGCCTGCCGGTGACCATCAATGGTGGCATGGTGATGCCGGCCTGGTATGACATCAAGGAGATGAGCCTCGACCGCCGTGTCGACGAGGCGCAGCTGATACGTTCGGCCGAGCGCATTCAGGGGCTGGTGCGAGAACAGATCGATCTCGGTATCGAGAGTCGGCGCATCATTCTGGCCGGTTTCTCCCAGGGAGGCGCGGTAGCCTATCAGGCGGCGCTCTCCTTCGAGCAGCCTCTGGGGGGGCTACTGGCGCTCTCCACCTACTTCGCAACTGCCGAGAACATCTCCCTGGCCGAGGCCAATCGCGAGCTGCCCATCGAGGTGCATCACGGCAGCTTCGACCCGGTGGTGCCCGAGGCGCTGGGGCGTGCCGGCTTCGAGAAGGTCAAGTCCCAGGGCTATCCCGCCCACTATCGCCAGTACCCCATGGCGCATGCCGTCTGCCCTCAGCAGGTGACGGATATCGGTCACTGGCTAAGCAAGCAGCTGGTGAGCTGAGAGCCACTCTCTCACGACAAGTGTCGTCAAAGGTCGTCTCGACAGTTCGGGCGCCTGCAGGCAGGGTAGTCGTCACGATTTTCATGCCCGCAGGCTCTCCGAGACACTGGACGGTGCCTGGACCCCCTCAAGCGCGAGGGCCTGAATCATACCGGCGCCCGGCGAGTCGGGCGCCTTGCTTGCCGGCACCGGTACGCGCGGTACATGCCCGGGGTGAAACTGGGCTAGGCTGGTAGAAGGGCATGGAAAGGCCCGATTTTTGTGCAGGGAATAACGCGGGGAGAGGAGATGGCAGCAATCGGGGAGAGGTGGTTGCGGTGGTGGCGTGGTCGATCGGTCAGGGAGCCTGATCTGGATGCGCTGCTTCTGGAGTATTACCCGGGCAGTGTCATGCTGCTCGACGAGCAGGGGGTGGTATGCCGGGTCAACCCCGACTTCGAGCGCCATGCCGGCTTTCCGCCCGGCCAACTGCTCGGCAGGCGTGCCGTGACGCTCGATATCGACCCGCTGCATGGTGATATTTCCCAGGCCATCGAGCAGAGCGTGACGACTCTGATGCCTTGGCAGGGCGTGTTGCTGTGTCGCCGTGCGGATGGCTCCCTGCGTCACCAGACCACCATTATTCAGCCGCTGAAGCGTGATCACGGTCCCCTGCGGCTGTTGGTCATTCAGTATGACGTCACCGGCATGCGACAGCGGGCTCTCTACGAGCGCCAGCTGCTGGAGCGCCTGGATGGCACCGTCTCCAGGGTGCCGGGAGTTCTGTTTCGGCTCCGGCAGGATAGCGATGCCCGGCTCGAGTTCCTCTATGTCAGCGCTGTGCTGCGCTCACTGTTCGGCTTGACGCCGGAGCAGTGCCAGGAAGACCCCGAAACCCTGCTTGGCTGTTTACCCGTGGATGATCGACAGCGCCTGGAGACTTGCCTGGCTCAGTCTACGGTATCGTTTACGCCCTGGCAGCTGGAGTTCCGCCTCACGCTTCCTCAAGGGGTTCGCTGGGTTGAGGCTCGCGCTACGCCCCTGGCGCGTGGAGGTGGCGATGTGATATGGGATGGGCTGCTTATCGATATCGATGAGCGCAAGCAGGTGGAGCGCCGTGTGCAGCAGCTGGTGGCTACCGATATGTTGACCGGGGCCCTCAACCGGCGTGCCTTTTTCGAGCAGGGTGACGCAGCGTTGGCACGTGCCGCTCGCCACGGCGAGACTCTGTCGCTGGCCATGCTCGATATCGACCATTTCAAGAACCTGAACGACACCTATGGCCATGCTCTGGGAGATCTGGCGTTGCAGGCGTTTGCTACGACCTGTCGTGAATCGCTGCGCCCTTATGATCTCTTTGCGCGTATCGGCGGAGAGGAGTTTGCCGTGGTGCTGGTGGACAGCCAACCTGAAGAGGCGTGGAGCATGCTGGAGCGCGTGCGGGAGGCGGTCGCCGCCATTACGCTGGAGACGGGCAACGAGACGGTCCGCTTCACCGTCAGCCTGGGGCTTGCGGCGTTCGGTGGCGATACCTCGCTGGAGTCGGGACTCGCCCAGGCGGATCGCGCGCTTTATCGCGCCAAGCGGGCTGGCCGAAACCGGATCTGTGGACCCGAGACACTTATACAGGCTCCCGAAACTCAGTGAGAAAGTGAAGGTGGGGTGGCAATCCGCCCCTCACCTCGTCACGATGGCAGCACACCATCCCCAACCAGAAGGAGACCTTCAGCATGTCCGGACTATCCGAAGACCTACGCCTGCCGGTGCCCTGCCCGAGCTGTGGTAGCCATCTGATGCGCGTCTCCCAGGTGAAGAACCCGGATGACAAGGTGCATTGTGCCTCATGCGGCAAGATGATCTGTCTGTGGCATGAGGCCCAGACGGTGCTCAGGCAAGGACCTGGGAGCCAGAGCGAGGCGTTGATCGAGGCGGCGGTCAATCGCAACCGCTGAACATCGCTCCTGAAGGCAGCACACCCTCCTTGGCCACCCAGCTCCAGAGCGGGGGCACCGCCTGCTGCACAAAGGTTAGGTCTCCCCGCGCTTGTACCCCTCCTCCGCGAACTTCAGTTCGCGGAGGAGGGAAGGCGCCTACTTACCAGTTGCAGCTTCCGGCATAGCCGGGTTAAAGCAGCTCCTCCCCGGCCAGCGCCAGGCGAGAGCGCTCCACGCTCTTGAGGGTCACGTGGCCCGCATGGGGCCAGTCGCGGAAGCGCTGCACCAGCGCCGCCATGCCACAGGTATTGGCGGTAAGATAAGGCGTATCGATCTGTCCCACGTTGCCCAGGCAGACAATCTTGGTGTTGCGCCCGGCTCGAGTGACCAGCGACTTGAGCTGCTTGGGAGTAAAGTTCTGTGCCTCGTCGATGATCAGGAAGGTGTCGTTGAGTGTTCGCCCGCGCATGAAGCCGGGAGCCCGGATCTGGACACGTGCGCCAAGCAGCTGGCGGGTGGCTCCGTTGTCCCAGCTGGACTCGCCATCTTCATTGCGCAGCAGGTTATCCATGTTGTCATGGAAGGCCCCCATCCAGGGCGACATCTTCTCCTCCTCGGTGCCCGGCAGGAAGCCGATATCCTCGCTCATGGAGATAGGCGCTCGGGTGAAGACCATGCGCTCGAACCGCTTGCTGTCCAGGGTCTGTTGAAAGGCCGCGGCCAGGGTCATGAAGGTCTTGCCGGTGCCGGCGCTTCCGGCAATGGTGACGAGATCGATGTCATCGTCCATCAGTAGGTTGAAGGCGAAGTTCTGGCGGCAATCACTGGCGTGCACTCCCCAGACGCTGGCGCCGTGTCGATAGTTGGTCAGCAGCTTCAGGCGGGCGTGCCTGTCGCCTAGTTCGCGCACCACGGCCTCGAAGCCGGCATCGTCGTCGGCGACCAGCATCCCGGGGTGCCAGGCGACGGGGATCTCGCCGCTCAGGTGGTAGGTGAGGTGCTGGTGGTCGCGCTCCACCGTGACATCAAGGGCGAGGTCGTTCCATAGTTCACTGCCGGTATTGGGGTAGATCTTGACCCCTTCCAGCATGGCATCGCTGTCGGTGAAGACGCGATCGGTGAGGTAGTCCTCCACCGGCACGCCGAGGGCAGCGGCCTTGACGCGCAGGTTGATGTCCTTGGTGATCAGGATTACCGAGGCGTCACTGCGCTCGCCATGTAGTCGGCAGGTTTCGGCGAGGATGCGGTTGTCGGGGCTGTCTTCCAGGGTTTCGAGTGTAGTCAGGTCGGTATAGCAGAGCAGGCGCAGCCGGCCCTCGGGGCCGTTGAGGCGCGGTATGGGGATGCCTTCGCGGATCTGGTCGAGACCGGCATTGGCGGTGAGGTCTGACAGGGTGCGACTGACCTGGCGGGCCGAGCGGGCGATCTCGCGAATGCCGTTCTTGTGCTTGTCGAGCTCTTCGAGCACGGTCATGGGAATGACGACCTCATGCTCATCGAATTGGTAGATGGCGGCGGGGTCGTGCAGCAGCACGTTGGTGTCCAGCACGTACAGCCGGGTGGCCTTCTTGTCGATGCGTACCATCGGCGCAGCTCTCCTGAATGTCGCTAGACGGGCGTCATGTGACACCCCGATGTCGACACTGTCAGCGCTCGATGTCAGGAAGGTGACAGCGGCCTGACGGTGTCAGTAGCGCTGAGATATCCCTCCTCTGGCCTGGACTGTGGCGGGGCGAGTGGTGCCCCCGCATTGCTGAGCATGGTGGGCCATTCCGGTGCTGGCAAGGTGGGGGGCTTGCGGAGTGTCAACGCAGATTACGACTCCTCTATCTGATAGACCTGCTCCACGTCGAGAGTGGAGTGGTGACCGAGGGCTGGAAAGTGCTCCGCTAACCACGCCTCGGCAGTATTGCGTCCCGCGTCACGCAGATGGCAGAGGAAGGGCCATTCCGCATTCATCTTGCTCGAGATGGAGAGCTCGTCCAGCACCTCGTCGCCGATGATGCGATGAAAGAGGGTGTCGGCATAGCAGCCGATATCTACCTCCTGGTCGCCCAGCAGGCGCTGGAGCATGGCGATCATTCGCACCTCCTTGATCAGTGAGGCGTTGAAGGTGATCTCATTGAGACGGTTCATTATCGCCGCGGCGCTGGTGGGAAGTGCCTCGCGATAGATCGGGTTGATCTGCACGATGACGATATCCCGGGACTTGCAGTTTTCCATCAGTGGCATCAGCGAGGGATTGCCCATGTAGCCCCCATCCCAGTAGGCCTCACCGTCGATCTCTACGGCCTTGAATACCGTGGGCAGGCAGGCCGAGGCCATCACGGCATCGAGACTCATCTCCTCGCGCTTGAAGATGCGCTGCTTGCCGGTTCGCACATTGGTTGCGGTGACGAAGAGATGAAGATCCTGGCAGCGACGTACCCGCTCGAAATCGACGCGCTCGGCGACGATATCCCGCAGAGGGTTGAGGTCGAAGGGATTGAGCTGATAGGGCGAGAGCAGCCGGCTCATCAGATCCATGGTCACATACCCCGGGGAGTGATCCAGGCTCCAGTTGTCGGTCAGTATGTCCAGGGGGCCGCGGCGGATTGGGCTGGCCATGCCGGCTCGGCTGACTGCCTGCCAGAAGTCATGCAGTGCCTGGCGGGCGGTATCGCGGTCGCCGCGGGTCAGGGCATCGGCCATGACCACACCGTTCATGGCCCCAGCGCTGGTCCCGCTGATTCCCTCGATCTCGATGCGGGGGTCTTCCAGCAGGCGGTCCATGACGCCCCAGGTGAAGGCGCCATGGGCACCGCCACCCTGTAGTGCCAGGTCGATGCGTTTGGTCTCTTTCATGCTTCTCCTCGTCGGATATCGGTAATGCGGCAATGTATCGCCGCAGCATAGCGGTAGCGACCGGCGGGGAACAGACGGCTACTGCATGGCCTGCGTGAGAAGCTGGAGCCCGGACTGGTGGCGCGAGCCCGGGTGACCGAGAGCTTGTGGCATTTTCATCATGAGACAAAAGAGCATCGGTGCTGTTCCTGTCCATTTTCATTGGCTTTTTCTGTGTCAAAGCCAAGAACACAAACAGGCCGTGAGAGTACGTCCAATGTAAGGAATAGGTGGGTAATGTAAGGTAAGGCATCTTGCTGACTATATCTTCTGACGATTTCGACCTATTAAAAAGTTAGCGATACGCCCTAATAGTCTTATTAATGCGGCACTTTTCAGAGTCTCTCGAAACCTTAATTGGGGCGGAGTTTGGCCTGTATATAGGCCAATGTAGTCTCCCACTGTCTCAGCAATTGGACATTTTCTGTTAAGGCCTCTGGCTGCGTAATGCCGGTTTTCCTAAGAGAGCGGAGAAAAGTTTCTTTGTGTTGTCATGTGTTACATGCCCTGGCCGCCTTGGTGGCATGAGGGTTGCTTGGTATTTACCGACTGCGAACGCGAGCGTCATTCAAGGGGCCGGGAAATAAGCGGGTCAAACCGGTGACGCAGGTTCGTAGGCTGCAGCAGCAATAACAAATGGAGACATGATCATGAAAAAGCATCTTGTACTCGCGGGTACGCCTCTGCTGGCCTTGGTAATGGCCATCTCTACGGCACATGCCAACCCAACCGCAACCTTCTCTGATGGAGCCGATCAGGATGTAACCTCCACCGCTACCGCTGTTGGTGGTTCTAGTGGTGGTTCCACTGGCGGAGCAGGGTTCGGCTTGGGCGCTGGTGGTGCTGGTACTGGCGGTAGTGCCGATGGCGGCGACGACAACGACGGCGGCCTGCTGGGTGGTGGCGGTTCCGGTGGCGCGGGTGGCACCGGCGGCGCAGGTTCAGGTGGCTATGGCAGTGGTACCGGCATGGGCGGCATGGGCGGCTCTACCGGCCGTGGCGGCGACGCCTGGGCCATGAGTGAGTCCTACAACACCTCCACCAGTGTGATCTCTCGCCAGGATATGACGTCAACTGTCACTGGAGCCCGCATTAATATCAATGGTGGTGCTGGTGCTACCGGTGCTAGCGGTGGTGCCGGTGGTGCGGCATTCTCCCTCAACGTCGGTCTGGGTGTCGGCGGTAATGGTGGAAATGGAAATGGCGCTCAAGGTGGCGACGCCGGATCTCTGGGCCTTGGTGCCGGGGCAGGCGGTGATGGTACTGGTACAGGTACTGGCACCGGGACAGGTTCCGGCCTCGGCTTGGGCGCCGGCGGTAGTGCCGATGCTGGCAGTGGTGCGCTCTCCGCCTCCAATGCCGATAACGACCAGAACGGCGATGGTGGCTCAGGCGGCTTCCTCGCTCCCGGCGGTGCAGGTGGCTCCCAGAATGCCAACTCCACGGCCGGCGCCTCTTCCGGAGCCACGGCCGGCACTGGAGGTGCAGGCAGCGGCACCGGCACCGGTAGCGGTAGCGGTACCGGCACTGGTTCCGGTGCAGGTGGCGACGGCAGCGGTACCGGCTGGGCCAGCGCGGTGGCTGGCGATGGCGGCAACGGCTACGGTGGCGGTGGCGGTGGCGGCAGTGCTGCCACAGGTGATGCCTACGCTTATGCAGGTGGCGGCGGTGCCGGCGGTAACGGCGGTAACGGCGGTGCAGCCATCCTGCGCACAGGCGCGGCCAACGTCTCCGTGGGAGGCGGAGTGTTCGGTGGTATCAACAACATGAACGTGTCCACCGGCCTCTACAACTCTCAGCTGTCCGGTACCAGCGTGGCGGCTCACAGCAACGTGAGCATCGGCAACTGATCCGGAGCGCATGACGCGCTGCAACGACGCAAGAGTCGGGAGCCGGTGGAGGAATCTCCACTGGCTCCTTGATGAAACGTCCCTAGGGATGGAGTTTGGGAGGTCACGCCATGAAAAGTAAAACGGTTGGTTCATGCCCCGGCATGAGGCGTCATCGCCACACGGCGACGGTGCCCTTTATCCTGGCAGCGCTGCTTGCGGTAGGCGCGTCGTACAGCCAGGCGGAGACAGGCATCAACATGTACCAGGAAGTTTCCGTGTTCGCCGCGGGAGGAAGTGAGAGGCCGGTAGAGGGCACAGCGGGCTTTGCAGCCATGGAGCATATGGATCTTGCGACGATGGAACAAGCCAGGGCTCGAGAAGGACAGAAAATTGTCAACGTCAACACGGTCAAGAGCGTTCAGAAGATGAAGGCGTCGGTGAATGATACCTCCTTCGATATAGGGGGCAACATGGTGTCGGGAAATATCACCTTCGCGCGAGAGGCACTGGGTAGCTATAGCGGTACCGGCATCTTCAGCGCCGTGACTGGCAGCGGAAATTCTATCAATAACGCGGTGGGGATCAGCGTGTTTATCGCTAATTGACGCGGCGGGCATTCGCCACATGATACGTCCACCAAGAGATGATTCGCCATGAACGTGTTTCGGAATATTTGCTGTGGCGTGGCATCGCTGATGCTCGCCGTGAGCAGCATGGACGTTATCGCCGGACAAGTCACCATCGCCAATCGATTTGGCAACTTTCAGGTCGAGGCCAAGAGCCTGCAGGAGAAAGGCTGGGACAGGGTGGTCAAGCAAGAGTATGACTTCAGCTGTGGTTCGGCCGCCGTGGCGACGCTGCTGACCTACCACTATCAGCGTGACACCACCGAGGCCGAGGTCTTCGAGAGCATGATTCGCGCTGGTGATGCCGAGAAGATTCAGCGATACGGATTTTCCATGCTCGATATGAAGCGCTACCTGGATGGTAGTGGACTCAATGCCGACGGGTTCCGGATCGCGCTGGATGACTTCATTCGCATCGGTGTTCCTGCCATCACGATGGTAAACACCGGTGGCTACAAGCACTTCGTCGTCGTCAAGGGAATCGATGCCGACAATATTCTGGTGGGAGACCCCGCCGCCGGCACTCTGGTGGTGCCTCGCGAGCAGTTCGAGCAGCTGTGGAGCGGTACTGTCCTCGGTGCTCGCGCCGAGATTGAAGTGGCCCGCCAGCATTTCAACCATGATCAGGACTGGGCCGTTCGCCCCGAATCCCCGCTCTCCAGAGGTGTGAACCGTTCGAGCGTCGGTGCCAGCCTGCTGACCCTGCCCGCCTACAACGAACTGGGTCGGTGATGAGGAGATGACACGATGAACTCTCGGGCTTTTCGACAAGGTACGGCAAGCCGGCTTGGGTGGGGTTGTGCGACTGCGCTGTTCCTGGCGGCTGGCTCTCAGGCCGCAACGCTTTCTACGGAGGTGCTGGCAGAGGCTCCTGAAACGCCCACCCATCAGTACTACGGGACTGCCTCGCTTCACGACGTGGACAGGCTCTATGCCGAAGTATCGCGATCTCGTGGCGCCCAGGACGGTTTTTACCGCGGCACCGTGATCGCGGATGAGGAGATGGGCCAGATGCGCGCCGGCTTCAAAATCGGGGCGCTCGACGCGGACTTCGGCGCCCGGCTGCAGACAATGATCGACGACAGGGTCGAGCTGGTCTCTGTGGTCAATTTCACTCAGGCAGGCCCCAGTATCGTATCACAGACCCTGCGTGACCCTGGTGGGGTGGCGGCCCAGGTCGGTTCCGGCACGCTCTCGGTAACCGATGTGACGCCGGGTAGTGTGGACCTGACGGGGCTCGCCGACTTTTCGGGTATTGCCTTGAACGATACCAAAGGTTTTACCTCAGCCTTGCACAATATCACCAGGGAGGCCATCGTCAGCGGCGTGGTCAGCAACGCATCGAACCGGCACATCCAGCAGAGAATCGATATCAGTGTTCGACTCAACAACATAGGTGCCCTGGATGCGGCCAGAAAACGGGCTGCGATCCTCGATTCATTCTCCGGTATTCTGCGCTGACATCGATTTTTTCTACCGCTCTCGCATCGGTCATCGCCATAGCCATAAATCATAAAACATAAAGAGTGAGGCTGCCTGTAAATGGCAGTCTCACTCTTTTATATCTGTTACGTGTCTCTGGTCTCTGGTCTCTGGTCTCTGGTCTCTGGTCTCTGGTCTCTTGGCGTCGTGCTACGCGCGCCAGCCTAGAATACATTCATGCCGATGGGCATGCGAAACGTCAAGGTGGTGTCCGGGGCATCCTCGGTGATGCCAAGCTCGAGCCCGACATTGATATTGACATCGGGGTTGAGCGAGTAATTCCAGCCCAGCAGGAGGGAGCCGACGTTCAATGTCTGTGACTGTACCGAGGTGGTGGTACCAGTGTCGATATTGACATAGTCGGTCTTGGTCTTGCCGATAAAGTCATTCTTGTAGCCCAGCGTAAAGGACGTGCGAGGATTGATCGAGTAGGCCATGCCGAAGCTGAGACGAACGGCATCGCCCGGGTCGACGTCGCCGACAACGACATTGAGTGGGCCTGCATCATTCTCACCGGATAAGTTCTGGTTTACGTTGTCTTCCAGATGAAAGACATAGCCCAGGTTGGCGAAGTAGACCGCCGGTGCCGAGGGCAGCAGCATGGTGATGCTTGGCTCGATCGAGTGAAAGCCTGTGCCGGTTGAGAGCTCCAACGGATTACCTTCGCTGTTGCGGTCAATATCGAAGGGACCGTTACCGGTGGTGGTCTTGTATCGAAGGTTACCGATAAAGAAGGGCATGCCATTCTGCCCACGGTTCAGCTGATAGTGGGCGGCCAGTTCGATATCGCCCAGGCCGTCGCCGGAGAGTTCTCGGTCGAGGCTGAAGACATCATCCTCGCCATCCTCGATGGGAACATTGACCCTCTCGTTCTCGTCCCGGTAGACATAGGGCACCTTCATCTCGAGCTCCAGCCGATCGGTAACGCCCAGGCGGCCGGTCAGCGAAGCGGTATAGTTGTCGCGATCGACGTCCTGAGCCGTGAATACTCCGATCAGCAGTGTGCTGAGCACACTGACCCCTTCGAAGGTCATTCGATTGATGCTTTCGTGGGAATACTGGAACTCGGGCTCGAGTATCAGACGCCCACGTGGGGTGAGTACACCGCCATACTCCGCTATGGACTGCACATTGAACTGCGGTTCAGGCTCCGGCGGTTGCTGGCCGACAGGCTGAACAGCCTCCTGGGCCAGCAGGGGGGACGCACTGATGAACAGGAGGGGGGTTGTGACGCCGATAAGTACACGCTGATATGGGATCATGAGTGCATTTCCTGTGGTGGGTTAGGCTCGGCTATCGAGCGGTCGAGGAACGCAGTGCTTGTCTATCAGGCGGTACAGGGTGGCTCGAGAGATGCCAAGATCCTGTGCAGCGTGGAGAGCATGGTTCCTGTTACGAGCCAGTGCGGCAGCAATGGCCTCGCGTTCGGCACAGTTCCGAATATCCTCCAGGGAGGGGCGTGTTCTAATGACATTCTTTCGCCTTTCCAGGCCAAGGTCATCGGGCGTGATAAGGCGCTCCTCACACATCACCATGGCGCGACGGATCCGGTTGACAAGCTCTCGTACATTGCCCGGCCAGTGATGCTGACGCATGGTGACGAGACTGTCATGATTGAAGCCACGTACTCGGTATGGTGACTCGGCCCGAAACTTCTGGAAGTAGTGAGTTGCCAGGGCCTCAATATCCTCTGGCCGTTCGCGTAACGGCGGCATCCTGGCCTGCAGGACATTGATGCGATGATAGAGGTCCTCGCGAAAGTCACCTGATCGTATGGCTTGTTCAAGATCGACATGGGTCGCGGCGAGTATCCTGACATCCACCGCTATCTCATGCAGGCTGCCCAGCCGCTGGATACGGTGGTCTTCCAGGAATCGCAGCAGGTTTACCTGAAGCTCCATCGGTAGATCGCCGATCTCGTCGAGAAATAGAGTGCCTCCCGATGCCGACTCGATGATCCCCACCTTGCACTTGCCTGCACCTGTGAAAGCCCCTTTCTCATGTCCGAAGAGTTCAGACTGGATTAGGCCAGCAGGCAGAGCGCCGCAGTTAATGGCGTTGAAGGGCCCTCCATGCCTGGGTGAGTGCTCATGAATCAGTCTTGCCGTCAGCTCCTTTCCAGTACCAGATTCACCAGTGATCAACACCGGTGCGTCCACCAGGGCAATTTTTTCTATATCCTTGAGCAGTTTATGGATAGCATGAGACCTGCCGATCATTTCCCCTTTACAGCCAGGTGCAGCCGAGAAGTCGCAGGCCCCGGAGTGTGTTGCCAGTACCTCTGAAATGGTGAGGGAGCTCTCCAACACATGGTTGGCTTTATCGGGGTTCAAGGGCAGGATAAGGTAGGCATGGCAGTGCCTGGCGATAAATGCACGAGCTTGGTACTCCTGCAAATCATCAGCGCCTAGGAGGGCTACCCATAGGGTGCATGGTACCAGGCTGAGCAGCCTCTCCAGTTCGAGGGAAGGCATGGTGTAGGATGGCTCCATTACCACAATTCCGAGTGGCGGGGGAGATGTAAGAAGGAGCCGTTTGGCTTCTACCAGGCAGCTGGTACGTTGAAATTGCCATGAATATTGCTTCAGTGATAGCGCCGCGCTGGCCGTCAGGCGCTGGTCACCTATCATTAGAACATGGCGAGATTTATCCATCATCACCCTTTAGATGTTGCTTGTTATTTATTATTTGATACTGATCGCCTAGGCGATCAGTATCACCGGCCATGGGGGGCTTGTTCCCATATTGCTTAGCATTACCAAGGCTAAGCGCTTCTCACTCTCAAAATGTCGCTATTTGGTGTCAGGGTCTGGCAGTGGTTAGGCCCAATGATGTTGGAATCGTAGAATAGAGAAAGTGTTGTTGGTAGATTGATTTTTGTAAAGGTTTAGGACTAAAAGGTTGCTTTGTGTGTTTGTCAGCGCGGCAGGAGATGCCAGCGTCCGGTCGATTTCTTGCCGGCCTTGCCTCCGGTTAGTCGCAGGCCCTAGTTGGATTAGCCTCAACTCATACCCCAAGCATCAACCATGGCTAACAAGCTCCATAGAGCTTAGCCAATGCTCGTTGCTACTGCTTCTTTCAATTTCCGTTAGCCGCAACGGCTAATGCTAATCGTGTGACTGCATGGCCAGCTGTCTCACTCGATCGCGGTTGCAGTCGAGGTAGGTGGAGCTCGCCAGCCACTCCGGGTCGGGATAGTAGGCGAACAGGTACTGCTCTTCCTTGAGGCTGTCGATCAGCGGGTAGGTGATTTCCTGACGAACGGCTGGGCATCCCAGGCTGCGGCCCAGGCGCCCGGTCTGTTCGATAAAGGACTCGCTGACATAGTCGGCGCCATGCATCACGATGGCGCGATCGAAGGCCAGGTGATTGACGCCGGGCTCGAGACCCTCGAGGCGTAGCGAATAGCCGTTGCGTCCGTAGTAGGTGTTCATGGTGCGAAACAGCCCGAGACTCGACTGGTGGCTCTCCGGAGTGTTCGAGAAACGCGATGCCAGCGCATCACCGGAGCCGCGACCATGTGAGACGAACTCTTCGAAGAGCAGTTTCTTGCGACGCAGGTCGAAGACCCACAGGCGGGGCTCGCTGGAGGGCAGGGAGTAATCGATCACCGCCAGACGCTCGGCATCGGGATCGGCGCACGACAGGGCGTTGGCGGCCAGCGAGAGCACCTCGCGGTTGGCATTCGGTGCCAGGCGAGTCAGGGTTCGAGTCAGGGGGTCGACATTCACTAATCCGGGGGTATGAGCCTGGGCGATGGGCGTGCCAGCAAAGGTGCAGGCGCTGGCTATCAGGCTGCTTGCACAGAGCAGCCAGGCGGCAAGGGTTGATCGCATCATCACTTCGACTCTATTGGTTTCTCGCTATGATGTAAGGGCGAGCCAGGTTCATCAAATTAGCTATTAGTGATATTGGGGGGGGTGAACATGCCGCGACCTGTCGCGATAGCTGCGATGACGCTGATCATCATGCTGGTGTCCGGCATGGTGATGGGGGAGCCGTCGACGCCGCAGGAGCGCAGGATGACCGCGGTGGAGCAGGCCCTGGTGCCGCGGGGTGGAAGCCTGGAAGCCTTCTATACGGCGCGCGCGTTCCAGCCGGCCTGGACGCGAGAGGAGCAGGTGAAGGGGCTGGTCGAGGCCTTGCAGGGGGTGGCCCGTGATGGCCTGGATCCTGCTGACTACGGCGCCGACCGCCTACTGGCAGAGTATCGCCAGGCTCTGGCCAGCGATGAGCTTGCCCAGGCACGCTTCGATATCCGGGCGACCCGAGCCCTGTATGCGGCGCTGCGTCATCTCCATCATGGCAAGGTGGACCCGCACAGCATCGACCCGCAGTGGGAAGTGCCCATCAATGAGCGGCTGCCGCCTCTGGAGAGGGTCACCCACGCGGTGGAAGCCGGGCGGGTCGCGGCACTGCTCGACTCGGCGCGTCCGGCCTATGCCCCCTATGAGCGGCTACGCCAGGGGCTGGCCCGGTATCGGAATATCCAGCGCCTGGGGGGCTGGCCCATGCTGCCCGAGGGCGGGCCAGCACTGAGGCGTGGCGTGACTCATCCGGATGTGGCGATCCTGCGCGATCGCCTGGCCCAGATCGGGGAGCTGGAGGTCATGGCGGCAGACACCTCGATCCTGCCCGCGGCCAAACTGGAAGCGCCGGATCCGCAGCGCTTCGATGCCGCGCTTGAGGCGGCGGTAAGGCGTTTCCAGGACCGCCACCTGCTGGAAATGGATGGTGTCGTTGGCCCGCGTACCCGGGAGGCCCTGAATGTGCCGGTAGGCAGGCGCATCGACCAGATCCGTCTCAACCTCGAGCGCGCACGCTGGCTGATGCACGGCCTGCCCAATGCATTCGTGCTGGTGGATATCGCCGGCTACCGTGTCAGCTATTTTCGTCCCAATGGGGATGTCTGGCGGTCACGTATCGTGGTGGGCCAGCCCTACCGACGGACGCCCTCGTTGCGTTCTGAGATCACCCATCTGACCGTCAACCCGACCTGGACGGTGCCCCCGACCATCCTGCGCGAGGACGTGATTCCCAGCGTGCGCCGAGACCCGAGCTACCTGGCTCGGCGCAATATGCAGGTACTGACGCCATCGGGACGGCGACTCAGCCCGAGCCAGGTCGACTGGTCGAACCCGGGTAGCGTGATGATTCGTCAGGCCGCGGGACCGGGCAATGCACTGGGTCAGGTGGTGGTCCGATTTCCCAACGACCATCTCGTCTATCTGCACGATACTCCTGCCAAGGGGCTGTTCGCCCGCCAGCGGCGTGCCTTCAGTTCGGGGTGTATCCGAGTGCAGGGGGTGCTGCAGCTCGCTCAGCTGCTGTTCGACGATACCGGCAGCGATCGCGACCTTCGCGCCCTGCTGGCGAGTAGCCGTACCCGCAATGTGCCACTGGCCGAGCCGGTACCGATCATCCTGCACTACTGGACGGTGCATCCGGACGCGGGCGGGCGGATGGTCTTCCGGCCCGATATTTACGCGCGTGACGACGCCCTGCTGCGTGCACTGGACCGCCCGCTGGCATCCTTGTAGGTGTCATCGGTGATGGCCAGCTGCGCCACCGCCAATCGCTTATCAGCCGATCGCTGGATCGCCCGATAAATCGGGCTCCTACGGCGGGCTATGGCATCTGCTCTCGTAGAACAATCGCCCGATAAATCGGGCTCCTACGGCGCGCGATGGCAGCGACTTTCCTCGTAGGAGCGCGATTTATCGCGCGATAGGAGATAAGCGCTAGGGGCTTATTCATAGCCCTTGGCCTGGAGCCTGAACAGTCTGGCATAGCGGCCGTTGGCGGCCATCAGACTGGCGTGGTCGCCCTGTTCGAGGATCTCGCCGCCGTCGATGACCAGAATCTGGTCGGCGGCGCGCACCGTGGAGAAACGATGGGAGATGAGGATGGTCATCTTGCCCTGGCTATGATCGCGAAAGTCGGCGTAAACGGCCGCTTCGGCGGCGGCGTCCATGGCCGCGGTGGGCTCGTCGAGTACCAGGATATCGGCACTCTGGCGCATATAGGCCCGCGCCAGGGCGATCTTCTGCCACTGGCCGCCGGAGAGTTCCTGGCCCCCCTTGAACCAGCGTCCCAGCTGGGTGTGGTAGCCATCTGGCATGGTGGTGATGAAATCGTCGGCCAGCCCGCGGCGGGCGGCTTCCTGCCAGCGTGTCTCGTCCTCGAAGGCGGCTACATCGCCGGCCCCGAGGTTCTCGCCGACCTTCATCTGATAGCGTACGAAGTCCTGGAAGATGACCCCGATGCGTCGGCGAAGCGTCTGGACGTCCCATTCGCGCAGGTCGTTGCCATCGAGCAGAATTCGCCCCGCGCTCGGCTCATAGAGGCGGGTCAGCAGCTTGATCAAGGTAGTCTTGCCCGAGCCATTCGCGCCCACCAGCGCCAGGCTCTGGTTGGGACGAAGATGCAGCGAAATGCCTGAAAGGGCGGGCTTTTCGGCGCCGGGGTAGGTAAAGCTCACGCTCTCGAAGCGAATGCCGTCGCCAGGGCGGGAGCCCGTGGTCAGGCTGCCCGCCTCCGGGGCCACCGGCTGCTCCAGGTACTCGTAGAGGTTGGAGAGGTAGAGGTTGTCCTCGTACATGCCGCTGATCGAGGTCAGGCTTGCCGAGAGCGCCGCCTGTCCCTGCTTGAAGACCATCAGGTACATGGTCATCTGGCCCAGGCTCAGCGAGCCGGTGATGGTCTCCACCACGACCCAGGCGTAGGCGCCGTAGAAGGCCAGGGTACCGAGCAGGCCGAGCGCGAAGCCCCAGCTCTCTCGGCGCAGGGTGAGGCGACGGTCCTCGGCGTAGAGGGTGTCGAAGATCTTCCGGTAGCGCTCCAGCAGCAGCGGCTCCAGGCCGAACAGCTTCACCTCCTTGATGCTGTCCTCACGGGCCAGCACGGTCTCCAGGTACATCTGCATGCGGGTCTGGGGCGAGCGCCAGCGGAACAGCCGGAAGGCATCGCCGGAGAACTTGGCCTCGGAGATAAACACCGGCAGTGCCCCGATCACCAGCACCAGCAATGCCCAGGGGGAAAACTGCACCAGCAGGACGCCGAAGCTGACCAGCGAAATGCCGTTCTGGGCCAGGGCGAAGGTCTTGTTGACCAGCCCCAGGGGGCGGGTCGAGGCCTCACGACGGGCTCGGGTGAGCTTGTCATAGAACTCAGAGTCCTCGAACTGTGCCAGGCTAAGGGTGCCGGCCTTCTCGAGGATCATCACATTGACCTTCTGACCGAGCAGGGCTCGCAGCAGTGACTGCTGAGCGGAGAGCGCTCGTTGCGCCAGGGCGATGGCGGCGATCACCCCGCCTTCGGCGAGCACGTAGCGCAGCACCGGCCACCACGCCACGCTGCCCGTCTCGGCATGCTGCTCCATGGCGGCCACCACGGCATCGACGATCAGCTGACCGAGCCAGGCCGCCACCGCCGGCAGTACGCCGGCCACCAGGGTGGCAATCGCCAGGCCCACGGTGAGGCCCCGGGAGGTCTGCCACACCAGGACGAGCGCGCGACGGCTATAGCGAAATACGCCCAGAAAGGCCGCCAGGCGGTTTTCAGGAGGCGGAGCGGGGCGGGTTGAGCGCGATGACACGAGGCTCTCCGTAAGGCGGAAACGTAAGGCGCCCCGCACGAGGGCGGGGCGCTGTGGAGCAGCGGGGGCAGAGCAGGCGCGGTCAGCCCTCGTTGGACTCCTTCTTGGCATCACGCTCGCCGGTGCTGGCGACGACCGGGTCGATCTCCCCGGACTGCAGGGCGGCAAGCAGCGGTTCGGCTTCACGCTGGAAGGCCACCAGGCGGTCGCCCGAGAGGCTTCGGTTCTCCGGCAGCTTGACCTGCATGGCATCGACCTGGTTGTCGTTGACCAGCACCTCGTAATGCAGGTGAGGTCCGGTGCTGCGGCCGCTGTTGCCTGAGAGGGCGATACGCTGCCCCATGGTCACGCGTTCGCCGCTACGGACCAGCGGCCTGGAGAGGTGCAGGTAGCGAGTGCGATAGCCATTGTCGTGGCGGATCACGATGTAACGGCCGGCCGCGTAGTGGCTGCGCACCGACTCGACCACGCCGTCGGAGGGGGCGGTGACCGGTGTGCCGATCGGCATGGCGAAGTCGGTGCCCTTGTGCGGGCTGATGCGCCCGGTCACCGGATGCTTGCGACGCGGATTGAAGTTGGAGCTCAGCCGGTAACGCCCCTCGAAGGGGTAGCGGCTGAAGGCGGGGTCGAGGCTTTCCCCTTCCGGGGTGTAGAAGTTGTTGTCAGCGCTATTGCGAACCAGCGTCAGGTTGGTGCGCTCCCCCTCATACTGAACCGCCAGGACGCGTGGGTCGAAGCTTTCCCCATTGATCACGTCGGATTCGACCAGCACCTGAAAGCGGTCGCCGCGACGGGTGTCGCGGCGGAAGTCGAGTTTCTTGCCGAGGACATGGACCAGTCGCGAGACCTCGGCGCTCGAGAGGCCGGTGGCCTGAGCCGAACGGGTAAAGCTGCCGCTGACGGTACCGGCAAACAGCCGCTGGGCGGCCTCGCCGGTGTGTTCGATGCTGGCGACCTCGAAGGCTCCCCCGTCCCGCTCTGCCACGAAGCCGCTGCGGGCATCGCGCATCATGCGCAGCGAGATCAGCTTGCCATCCTCGTCCAGCTTGTAGTCGAGCCGGCTGCCGACCCGCCAGCGCTCGAGCATGTCACGGTCGGGTAGCTGCTCGAGCAGTGCCAGGGCCTCGCTGTAGCCCAATCCCAGATGTTGCTGGGCCATGCGCGTGAAGGCATCGCCGGGCTCCACGGTGTAGGTTTCCCACTCCGGGACATAGGGCTCGCGAGCGGCGATTTCACGCTCGAGCAGCACCGCTCCATCGTCGAGCAGGGTCAGCTCACTTTCGGGAATATCCTCGTAGGAGGTGGCATCCGCCACCAGGCTGCCGTCGTGATCGAGCATGCCGCTGCCGATGGTGCCGACAAGCGTGGCGATATGCACGGCGCCGCGGTCCAGCGTCTTGGCGTCAGGAGCGGCGATCTCCGTAGCCGCCATTATTGCCTGTTCGTTCAAGGAGCTTCTGGCCGGGGTCCTGGCCATCAACGGTGGACGCTCGCCTGGCGGCGTCGTGCCGTCGCTGAGACGAGCCAGCAGGGGCGGTGCCGTATCGGCGCTGCCGGCATTGGCCTTGTCGACCAGCTCCAGGTCAACCACCTCGCTGACCTTCAACTGGGTAATAGGCACACGCTGTCGTGTGGCATCCAGCGCCTGGTTGGCCATCTCGATGGCGTCTCCGACGGGGCCGCGCTGAAGGTTCAGCGAGGGCAGTCGGGAGTTGGCATCGGCGTCGAGGGGAATGATGACGGTCTCCAGCGACCGAGAGTCGCGCTGGAGATCCTGGTAGGTGGTGAGGATCTTCTGTGTGCCCAGCACGGTGACCATGGTGGCGACCGGTAACAGCAATAGCTTATGCGCGCGGGGCAGCGAATGTAGGACTCGCAGCATGGGTAAATAGCCGGTGAAAAGAGAGACAAGGTGAAAAAAGTCCTACGAACGATAGCGCATGACCGGGGTGTTGCCTAGGCTGTATGCATACACAGCAATGCTGCCCCGAGTGACCTTTTATCAGTGTCACGGGGGAGAAAAGAGGAGGTGAACGCTGTTTGTTAACTACCTATTGGAACCAAGCCGGCGGGGGATTGCAACCCCGGCCGGCCGTTTTCGGACGGTACTCAGGTCGTACCGTCGACAAGGGTACCATCGCGATAATCCTGCACCGCCTGGTCAAGTTCGTGCTGATGATTCATCACGAAGGGGCCATAGTGAGCGATAGGTTCGTTATGGGGGGTGCCCGCCAGCAGCAGTGCCTCGGCGCCCTCTGTACTGGTCAGTTCCAGACGGTTGCCGTCCCCCAGTTGCGCTAGCTGGCCCGCCGGTACCCGGGTCTTACCGACGTCAAGCTCGCCTGCGAATACATAAACCAGCAGGGTTGGCGTCTCGATGTCGAGTATCAGCTCGCTGTTCGCATCCAGGCGGACATGCGCCACGCTCGATTGCCCGGCCAGGGCGTCCAGGGACCCCGTGATGGATTCACCGTCGCTGCGCTGCCAGTGCCCCCCTAGGGCCACCAGCTCGCTGCCGCCCTGGGCGTCACCCGGATTGCTCAGGCGTGGCATCTCGTGGTTGCGCACATCGCGGTAGGTGGGCGCGCTCATCTTCTCGCTGGCGGCCAGGTTGATCCACAGCTGGAAAGCGTGCAGCCCCTGCTGGTCGGTGAGCGGCATCTCGGAGTGGATAATACCGCGACCGGTATGCATCCACTGGGCATCGCCGGCGTGGATGGTGCTGGTGTGGCCCAGGTGGTCTTCGTGAGTCAGACCACCGTGGATCACATAGGTCAGGGTCTGCATGCCGCGGTGGGGGTGAGGTGGAAAGCCGCCGATATAGTCGTCGGCTCGCTCGGAACCCAGCTCGTCAAGCATCAGGAACGGATCCAGGCTGCCACCGAAGTCGTGGATGCGACGAATCTTGACGGCATTGCCGTCCTGGCTGGGTTGGCTCGACTGCAGCTGTTGAACCTGGCGAACTACCGGAGAATTCATGTCATGCCCTCGTGGCAGTGAGTGTCATGGCTGGCATTCTAGGTCGTTTTTATCGAAAATTAAGTGCATGTTTTCGCTTTATTGATTCGAGGAGATCGAAATGTCCCGTGTCACCCTGACCCAGTGGCAAATGTTGGCGGCAGTCGTCGATCATGGCGGTTTCGCGCGTGCCGCCGACGCCATCCACAAGAGTCCCTCCACCCTCAATCATGCGGTCCACAAGCTTGAGGAGCAGCTGGGGGTCCAGGTCCTCGAGCCGGCCGGGCGCCGGGTGCGCTTGACCGAGGCCGGCGCGATGCTGTTGCGGCGAGCGCGACAGCTGATCGAGAGTGCCGAAGCCCTGGAGGAGGTGGCGGGCAGCCTTGCCGAAGGGCTCGAGGCCGAGGTGGTGCTGGCGGTGGACCAGGTGTTTCCCCCCGACGCTCTGGCCAGCGCCCTGGCGACCTTCTCCGAGACCTACCCCCATGTGCGCGTGCAGCTTCATGAGACGGTGCTCAACGGCGGCATCGAGATGCTTTACGACGGCAGTGCCGACCTGGTGATCTCGGGGGTCGCCGCTCAGGGGTTTCTGGGCGAGCCACTGGCCAGCGTACGCTTCGTGGCAGTGGCCCATCCAGACCACCCGCTGCATCGGCTGGAGCGGCCGCTGGATCTGCGCGACCTGGTGCAGCATCGCCAGCTGGTGGTGCGTGACTCGGCACTACGCCAGGCCATGGATGAGGGGTGGCTCAAGGCCGAGCAGCGCTGGACCCTGAGCCATCTGGAGACCTCCATCGACATGGTGGAGCGCGGTCTCGGCTTCGCCTGGCTGCCCGAGACACGAATCCGTCAGGCACTCGATGCCGGGCGTCTTGTCCCGCTTCCGCTTACCGCCGGCGGCATCCGCGAGACCCCAGTGCAGCTCATCCATCGTGACCGCGATCGTGCCGGACCGGCGACCCGGGTGCTGGCCGAGGCCCTGGCGACAGAGGTGCAGGGTGACATGAGTGCAGGGTGACTCAGTCGAGATAATTTTCGATTTTATCGAATAAAAATGCCCATAATATGCGATGGATAATCGACGGATTGATACTATGCTGGGGTGAAATCACCAACCGGCGGCATCTACCGTCTTATCGAGGAGGACTTCCATGGGACTGTTGATCGACGGCAAATGGCACGACCAGTGGTACGACACCGACAAGCACGGCGGCGAATTCGTCCGGGAATCCGCGCAGCTTCGCGACTGGGTCACCCGTGACAGTGAGAACGGTCCCGATGGGCAGCCGGGGCTGCCTGCCGAGGCGGGGCGCTACCACCTCTATGTCTCGCTGGCCTGCCCTTGGGCTCATCGGGTAATGATCATGCGCAAGCTGAAAGGTCTCGAGGATCTTGTCGGCCTCTCCCACGTCAGCCCGCTGATGCTCGATCAGGGCTGGACCTATCATCAAGATGAGGGGTCGAGTGGCGACCCGATCAACGGCGTGGCCTATCACCGTGAGCTCTATACGCTGACCGACCCCCACTACACCGGCCGGGTCACGGTGCCGGCACTGTGGGACAAGCAGGCAGGGCGAATCGTCAACAACGAATCGGCCGAACTGCTGCGCATGCTCAACGGCGCCTTCGATGAGCTCACCGGCAATCGCCTGGACTTCTACCCGGCCGATCTGCGCGAGACCATCGATGCGATCAATGCCGATGTCTATGACCATATCAACAACGGCGTCTACAAGTCGGGCTTCGCCACCGATCAGCGGGTCTACGAGAAGCACGTGGTGGCCCTCTTCGAAGCGCTGGATCGCATGGAGGCACGCCTGGCAGAGCATCGCTATCTGGCCGGTGAGTGGCTTACCGAGGCCGATATTCGCCTGTTCACCACCCTGGTGCGCTTCGATGCCGTCTATCATGGACACTTCAAGTGCAACCTGCGGCGCATCGAGGACTACCCCAATCTCTCCCACTGCCTGCGCGAGATCTACCAGTGGCCGGGGGTGAAGGAGACGGTAAACTTCGATCATATCAAGCGTCACTACTACTACAGTCACGAGACCATCAACCCCACCCGAATCGTGCCCCATGGCCCCGTTCTGGACCTGGAACGCCCCCACGACCGCGAGCGCCTGCCGGGGCAGGGTGTGCGGACCAAGCACTCTTGAGGAGAAGGCATGCGCCGCAGGACTATCGCAGTTACCGGAATTAAGGGGCGCTGGGGACAAGCCGAAGTGGAGGTCCTATGCCAGGGATGGCATCGGTAGCGTACAGGGAGGTATTCACAGCGCCTCCTCGAAGGCTTGTCGCCAGATAAGCCCCGAGCTACAAACTATCTCCGATAGCTTTGCTCCTCGTCGGAAAAGCGGCGAGCCTTTTTGCTAGAATGCCCCCAACTTCCCGACCCGATACGAGACCCATGACCGACCAGATCCAGCGCTTCCTGTTCGACAACACCAATGTGCGCGGCGAGCTCGTGACTCTCGAGCAGGCCTACGCCGAGGTTCTCGACCGCCACGACTACCCCGCCGCAGTGAATCGCCTGCTCGGCGAGCTGCTCGCCGCGGTGGCCCTGCTGACCGACACCGTCAAGCTCGATGGTACCCTGAGCATCGAGGTGCGCGGCAACGGCGCCCTGGCGCTGCTGATGGCCGAGTCCAACCCGGGTGGGGAGCTTCGCGCCATTGCCCGCATGGCCGAGGACGCGACGGCCGTCGATGAGCAGTCCGGGTTCCGCGAGCTGGTGGGAGAGGGGCAGATCATGATCACCCTGGACCCCCGGGAAGGGCACCGTTACCAGGGCATCGTCGCCCTGGATCGCGATAGCCTGGCCGACTGCCTGGCCGACTACTTCGCTCAGTCAGAGCAGCTGCCCACTCGGCTGTGGCTGGCCGCCGATGGGCGGGGTGCCGGTGGCCTGCTGCTGCAGCGCATGCCTGACGAGTCGCAGAACCAGGATGTCGACGCCTGGGAGCGTACCGTGCACCTGGCCGCAACCGTCAAGGATGAGGAGCTGTTGCACCTCGCCCCCGAGGAGATTCTTCAGCGTCTCTATCACGAGGAGACGGTGCGGGTATTCGACCCCAAGGCGCTGCGCTTCGGCTGCACCTGCTCCCGGGAGCGTATCGCCGATGCCCTGGTGGGCCTGGGCGCCCAGGAGCTGCGCGAGGTGCTGGCGGAGCAGGGCGGCATCGAGACCCAGTGTCACTTCTGTCATACCCGTTACGCCTTCTCCATCGAGGAGGTCGAGGCGCTGCTGACCGAAGGCGACGAGCCGCCCCCGGTGGTGCACTAGCCGCCTGATGAGGCCGTTGCTCGCGAAGGGATGCGCCGGCAGCGGCTCGAACCTGGAAGTCTCCGAGCTCCCCTGGCATGCCGATGCTGCGATGCAGTGTCGGCGTGTAGCGAAATTTCTTCATGTTGTAGAAAAACTACATGAATTTCGCCTAAAAAGGGCGTTTCCCGCCGAGATGCTTTTTGCCATAATGGCGCCGCCTTTCAGAGGCGATCAAGACCAGTAGACGGGTAACCGCACGGCGTGATCGTCACAGCCCCCTTGCTCTTCGCGTCACCGCCGACGCCAGGCACACGAGAGAATCGGCCGACGGCCCAGGAAACGACATGACCACACCTCAAGCTTCTCACGCTCACGTCAACCTCAGCAGCGCCGAACTGATCGAACGGTCGGTGTCCAGCGGCGAAGGCCGGCTGGCCGCCAATGGTGCCCTGGTGGTGAGCACCGGCGTTCGTACAGGTCGCTCGCCCAAGGATCGCTATATCGTTGACGAGCCGACCACCAGCGCGAAGATCGACTGGGGCAGTGTCAATCGTCCCTTCGATGCCGAGAAGTTTACCGCGCTCTGGGAGCGCGTCGAGGCGTACCTGACCGGCAAGGAGCACTATGTCTCCGAGCTGCATGTAGGCAGTGATCCGGACTACTACCTGCCGGCTCGAGTGCAGACCGAAACTGCCTGGCAGAACCTGTTTGGCCGCACCATGTTCGTTCGCCCCGAGGCCTACAACCCCTCCGCCAAGGAGGAGTGGACCATCCTCAATGCCGCCGGCTTCGAGTGTGATCCGGCTCGTGACGGCACCAACTCCGATGGCTGCGTGATCATCAACTTCGCCGAGAAGAAGGTGCTGATCGCCGGCATGCGTTATGCCGGCGAGATGAAGAAGGCGATGTTCTCCGTGCAGAACTTCCTGCTGCCGGGCTTCGACGTGCTGCCGATGCACTGCTCCGCCAACGTCGGCGAGGATGGCGAGACCTGCCTGTTCTTCGGCCTCTCCGGCACCGGCAAGACCACGCTCTCCGCCGATCAGGCGCGCTACCTGATCGGGGATGACGAGCACGCCTGGGGGCCGGGCACCGTCTTCAACCTCGAGGGTGGCTGCTACGCCAAGTGCATCGACCTCTCCGAGAAGAACGAGCCGGTGATCTGGAACGCCATCAAGTTCGGTACCGTGCTGGAGAATGTGGTCCTCAACGACCGTCGCGAGCCCGACTACGCCGACGACAGCCTGACCCAGAACTCGCGTGCCGCCTATCCGCTGGAGCACGTCGAGAAGCGGGTACCCGAGAACCGCGCCGGCGAGCCCAATGCCATCGTCTTCCTGACCTGCGACATGTCCGGCGTGCTGCCCCCGGTCTCGGTGCTCTCCAAGGAGGCCGCGGCCTATCACTTCCTCTCCGGCTACACCGCCAAGGTAGGCTCCACCGAGATGGGCTCCTCCGAGGGGCTGTCCGCCACCTTCTCCACCTGCTTCGGCGCACCCTTCTTCCCGCGTCCGGCGCGCGAGTATGCCGATCTGCTGATCAAGCGTGTGGCCGAGAAGGATGCCCAGGTCTATCTGGTCAACACCGGCTGGACCGGGGGTGCCTATGGCGAGGGCGGTGCGCGCTTCTCGATCCCGACGACCCGCGCCATCATCAGCGCCATCCAGACCGGTATCCTGCGCGAGGTCGAGACCCAGCATCTCGACGGCCTCAATCTCGATGTGCCCACCGCGGTACCGGGAGTCGACTCCAGCCTGCTCAACCCGCGCGACACCTGGGAAGACAAGGATGCCTACGACCGTCAGCGCCAGGAGCTGGCCGCCAAGTTCGTCGACAACTTCAAGAAGTTCGAGGGAGTCAGCGACGAGATCGTCAAGGCCGGCCCCAGCCTGACCTGATCGCATCGCCAGGGCCTGCTTGCGGCTCGATGTCATGACCAACAGGAACCCGGCACCGCCAAGGCGGTACCGGGTTTTTCATATGGGTGGGCGCCCATTGTTGGCATGTCGGGCCATGGCACCCACCTCGTAGGAGCGCGATTTATCGGTGGTCCGACACCTCGGCGATAAATCGCCTCCTACCGATATCCGATGACTCAGCCCCTGAGATCCGGGAAGTCTCCCTCCAGAAACTCCATTTCACCGCGCTGGTCGCTGGCCTTGTCGGCTTCGGCCTGACGCAGTTCAACACGACGGATCTTGCCCGAGATCGTCTTGGGCAGGTCGGCGAATTCCAGCCGCCGGATGCGCTTGTAGGGCGCCAGGCGCTCGCGGGTGAAGGCGAAGATATCCCGGGCCAGCTCGGCGCTGGGCTCATGGCCGGCGGCGGGAATGATATAGGCCTTGGGTACCGAGGTGCGCACCGGGTCCGGACTCGGCACGATGGCCGCTTCCCCTACCGCCGGGTGCTCGATCAGCACGCTCTCCAGTTCGAAGGGACTGATGCGGTAGTCGGAGGCCTTGAAGACATCGTCGGCCCGGCCCACGTAGGTGATATAGCCCTGCTCATCGATGCTGGCGACATCGCCGGTGCGATAGTAGCCCCCCTGCATGGCGGCGGCGGTGCGCTCCGGGTCGTTGGCATAGCCCACCATCAGGCCGGCGGGACGATCCTCGCCCAGCGCCAGGGCGACCTCCCCTTCGCCGGCCGGCTTGCCCTCGGCGTCGAGCATCGCCACCCGGTAACCGGGCAGCGGTCGGCCCATGGAGCCCGACTTGAGGGGCTGGCCGGGGGAGTTGCCGATCTGGGCGGTGGTCTCGGTCTGGCCGAAGCCGTCGCGAATGGTCAGCCCCCAGGCCCGACGCACCTGCTCGATGACCTCGGGATTGAGCGGCTCGCCGGCGGCGACCGCCTCGCGCAGGGCGACCCGGTGGGCCGCCAGATCCTGCTGGATCAGCAGGCGCCAGACGGTGGGCGGGGCGCACAGGGTGGTGATCTCGTAGCGTACCAGCACATCGAGCAGGGCGGGGGCATCGAAGCGGCTGTAGTTGTACAGGAAGACGCAGGCGCCGGCGTTCCAGGGCGCGAAGAAGCAGCTCCAGGCGTGCTTGGCCCAGCCGGGAGAGCTGATATTGAGATGGCGATCCCCCGGCGTCAGGCCGATCCAGTAAAGGGTCGAGAGGTGTCCTACCGGGTAGGACTGGTGCGTATGGGTCACCAGCTTGGGCTGCGAGGTGGTGCCGGAAGTGAAGTAGAGCAGCATGGGGTCGTCGGCCGGCGTCGGGCCGTCGGGCGTGAAGGCGTTGCTGTTCTGGTGTGAGTCGGCGAAATCATGCCAGCCCGAGGCGGCGCCCCCCACCGCGACACGCGTCAGGCCCGGATGTTGACCCTCGAACTTCTCGAGGTGCTCCGAGCCGATGACCAAATGCTTGACCTCGCCGCGGGCGATGCGGTCGTCGAGATCCTCGGCGGTCAGCATGGGGGTGGCGGGAATGATCACGGCACCCAGCTTGATGGCGGCCAGCATCACCTCCCATAGCGGTACCTCGTTGCCCAGCATCAGCAGCGCTCGCTCGCCGCGTCTCACTCCAAGCGAACGCAGCCAGTTGGCGACCTGGTTGGAGCGGCTGGCCAGTTCGGCGAAGCTCAGGCGTACCTCGCGGCCATCCTCCTCGACGATCCACAGCGCCGGGTCGTCGTTGTCGCGGGCCATGACATCGAAGTAGTCCAGCGCCCAGTTGAATTCGGTGAAGCGGGGCCAGCGGAAGTCTCTGCAGGCGGTGGTGTAGTCCTCGCGGTGCTCGATCAGGAAGTCGCGGGCGGCAAGAAAGCTGGCAAGGTTGGATGCGCTGTCGGCGGTCGGCATGACACGGCTCCTTTATTGTGATGGTTGAGCTGTAGTGATGGTTGAGCTGTCGTGGTGTGGACGATGGTGCTTGTCGTTGTTTTGGTGCATCGACCTGGTGCATCGATGATGATGCCTCGAAGGGTAACTCCCCCTCGGTGAGTCGGTGCTTTCCTAAGACGTCTCAAGAATCTAGCCGGATTCGATGCCGGCTGTCCAAGAACCAAGCGAACGCTAGGACTAAAGTCGTTGGGCGACCCGCGCGTGGCTCGCTTCGGCGTTTGTGATACCTTGTCGCGATTGATTATCGAGCATCAGTGAAGGGGTTACATGGACGCCACCAAACGCATTACCGCGCGCCTCGCCGAAGAGTTATCCATTCGTCCACAGCAGGTCTCCGCCACGCTGGAGCTGCTCGATGGCGGGGCGACCGTGCCCTTCATTGCCCGCTATCGCAAGGAGGTCACCGGCGGTCTCGACGATACCCAGCTGCGTCACCTCCACGAGCGCCTGGGCTATCTGCGCGAGCTGGAGGAGCGCCGGGCCACGGTGCTGGCGACCATCGACGAGCAGGGCAAGCTGACCGACAAGCTGGCCGGTTTGATCGGGGCCGCCGATACCAAGCAGCGCCTCGAAGACCTCTACCTGCCCTACAAGAAGAAGCGCCGCACCAAGGCCCAGATCGCCCGGGAGGCGGGGCTCGAGCCACTGGCCGACGCCCTGCTGGGCGACACGACCCTCGACCCCGAGGCCGAGGCGGCCGGCTATCTGCGCCCCGCGGAGGGTGACATACCTGCGGTGGAGGACACCAAGGCAGCCCTAGACGGCGCCCGCCAGATCCTGATGGAGCGCTTCGCCGAGGATGCCGAGCTGGTTGGCCGACTGCGCGAGCGGCTGTGGAGCGAAGGTGAGCTCAGTGCCCGAGTGATCCCGGGCAAGGAGCGTGAGGGCGCCAAGTTTTCCGACTACTTCGAGCATGATGAGCGGTTGGCCAAGGTGCCGTCGCACCGGGCCCTGGCCATGTTCCGCGGCCGCAACGAGGGCGTGCTGACATTGGCGATTCGTCTGCCGGGTGAGGAGGAGGCGCCGATCCATCCCGCCCAGGTGGCCATTGCCAAACACTTTTCCCTCCATGATGAGGGGCGTGCCGCCGACAAGTGGCTGCGTGACGTGGTGCGCTGGACCTGGCGAGTCAAGCTCTATACCCATCTCGAGACCGAGCTGCTGGGCCGGCTGAGAGAGCGGGCCGAGCTCGAGGCCATCGAGGTCTTCGCGGCCAACCTCAAGGACCTGTTGCTGGCGGCTCCGGCGGGCCAGAAGGCCACACTCGCCATCGACCCCGGCCTGCGCACCGGCTGCAAGGTGGCGGTGGTGGATGCCACCGGTCAGTTCCTGGCCCACACTACCATCTATCCCCATGCGCCCCGTAATGCCTGGGACGTCTCGCTGGCCGAGCTGGCCCAGTTGGTGGAGCGTCACGATGTCGCACTGATTGCCGTGGGCAACGGTACCGCCAGCCGCGAGACCGACCGCCTGGCGGGCGATCTGGTCAAGCAGCTGGCGGGCAGGCGCCCACTCGCCAAGGTGATGGTCAGCGAGGCCGGGGCCTCGGTCTACTCGGCCTCGGAGTATGCCGCCCGGGAGCTGCCCGACCTGGATGTCACCATCCGCGGTGCGGTCTCCATCGCCCGGCGCCTGCAGGATCCCCTGGCCGAACTGGTCAAGATCGAGCCCAAGTCCATCGGGGTGGGCCAGTACCAGCATGATGTCTCTCAGGTGCAGCTGTCGCGCAGCCTGGAGGCGGTGATCGAGGACTGCGTCAACGCCATCGGGGTCGATCTCAATACCGCCTCCAGCGCGCTGCTCTCCCGGGTGGCGGGCCTCTCGCCGGCACTGGCCGAGGCCATTGTCGCGCGGCGTAATGCCGAGGGCCCCTTCGCCAGCCGCAAGCAGCTGCTCGATGTCAGCCGCCTGGGCCCCAAGACCTTCGAGCAGTGCGCCGGCTTCCTGCGCATCATGAATGGCGACAACCCGCTGGATGCCAGCGCCGTGCACCCGGAGGCCTACCCGCTGGTCGAGCGCATCGCCGAAAGAAGTGGCCGCGAGCTCGGCAGCCTGATCGGCGACAGCGCGACCCTCAAGGCGGTAAAACCCGCCGACTTCGCCGACGAGCGCTTCGGGGTGCCCACGGTCACCGATATTCTCGTCGAGCTCGACAAGCCGGGCCGTGACCCGCGGCCCGAGTTCAAGGCCGCCGAGTTCCGCGAGGGGGTCGAGACCCTCAAGGACCTGGAGCCCGGCATGGTGCTCGAGGGCAGCGTCACCAACGTGACCCACTTCGGTGCCTTCGTGGATATCGGTGTCCACCAGGATGGCCTGGTGCATATCTCGGCGCTTTCCGACAAGTTTGTCGAGGACCCCCGCACGGTGGTCAAGGCCGGCGATATCGTCAAGGTCAAGGTGATGAACGTCGACCTGGAGCGGGCGCGCATCGGCCTCTCCATGCGCCTCGATGATCAGCCGGACGAGCAGGGCGCCGGCCGCCGCGGCGGTGAGCGGGCCCGGCAGGATGCCAGGCCCGGTGGCCACAAGCCGCCCCGCAAGGGCGGGCGCGGCAAGGGAGGGCCCTCCCGGGACGACGACAAGGGGCAGATGGGGGCCTTGGGGGCCGCGCTGCTCAAGGCGAAGCAGAAGCAGTGATCCGGTGGTCGGCGTTAACCACGCCTGACTCTGAAGCCGGCTAACTTTGCATGGCAGCCTTCAGGTACCATAATCAGCACATCGACGGGCGCCGCATGGGCGCCCGTCTCACTATCCGCGTGGCGTGCCGCCTCGGCGCCTTTCACCGCGTCTTTCCAACACAAGGGGTGTTACCTTGTCCGATACACTCACCAGTCTCGTTTCCCGCCTGGAGGGTCACGCCCGCCAGGGTGAGTTCAGCCGGCTGCGCCGTGGCCTCGAGAAGGAGGGGCTGCGCGTGGACCGCGAGGGGCACGTCGCCCAGTCGCAGCACCCCAAGGCGCTGGGCTCCAAGCTGACCCATCCGCATATCACCACGGATTACTCCGAGGCGCTGCTGGAGTACATCACGCCGGTCATGTCTCGGCCCGTCGATGCCATGGCGTTTCTCGGCGACCTGCACCGCTTCAGCTATCGTTACCTGGGCGATGAGCTGATCTGGCCGGCCAGCATGCCGGCGCGACTCGAGGGCAATGACAGCATCCCCATCGCCGATTACGGTACCTCCAATGGGGGCACCATGAAGAAGGTCTATCGCCGCGGACTCGATGTGCGCTACGGGCGCATCATGCAGGCGATCGCCGGGGTACACTACAACGTCTCGCTGCCTGACGATCTCTGGACACTGCTGCGTGATATCGACGGCGTCGGCGACATCCCGCTCAACGACTATCGCTCCCAGCGCTACTTCGGCCTGATCCGCAACTTTCGGCGCCACAGCTGGCTGCTGCTCTACCTGTTCGGCGCCTCGCCGGCCATCGACCGCAGCTTCCTGCCCGAGGGCCGGGTGCCCGACAAGCTCGAGGCCCACGCCCAGGAGACGCTGGTCTCGCGCTACGCCACCAGCCTGCGCATGTCGGACCTGGGCTATCAGAACAAGGTGCAGCAGCAGCTCAAGATCTGCTTCAACTCCCTCTCCAACTACGTCAACACCCTGCGCCATGCCATCTCCACGCCGTGGCCGGCCTACGAGGCGCTGGGGGTCAAGGAAGACGGCGAGTGGCGCCAGCTCAACGCCAATATCCTGCAGATCGAGAACGAGTACTACAGCGATATCCGCCCCAAGCGGGTGGCTCGCCAAGACGAGACCCCGAGCCAGGCCCTGGAGGCCCGCGGTGTGGAGTATATCGAGGTCCGCTGTCTCGACCTCAATCCGCTGCTCACCCTGGGGATTGACGAAGTCCAGATCCACTTCATCGATACCTTCGTGATGTGGTGCCTGCTCTCCGAGAGCCCCTGGATCCCCGATGCCGAGTGCGACACACTCGACGATAACCGCCAGCTGGTGGTGGAGCGCGGGCGCGATCCCGCGCTGCGGCTGAACCATGCGGGTGCCCAGCGCAGCGTAGCCGACTGGGGGGGCGAGATCCTCGACGAGATGCGCCTGGTCGCCGGGCTGCTCGATCGGCTGGAGGAGGGTACGCCCCATGCGGATGCCGTGGCCGCCATGGCCCCCCGGCTGGCGGATCCAGCGCTGACTCCCTCCGGCCAGCTGTTGGCGCGCCTGGAGGAGGGGGGTGAAGAGCTCTCCGATGCCATGCTGGCCATCGCCCGGGATCAGGCCAAGCGCCTGGGGAGTGAGCCCATGGAGTCTGGCCGCGAGAGGATCATGGCCGAGCTGGTGGAGACCTCCCATCGTCAGCAGGCAGAGATCGAGAGCGCGGATGAGGTCTCCTTCGATGATTTCCTGTGTGACTACTTCGAGCATGCCCGGGAGTCGCGGGTGGCCGATGGGGCCGGTCGATGAGTGCGCTTTCACGGCTCGAGGTGCGCCACTGGAGTCTCGCGGGCCTGGCCTTCTGTGTGCTGATGATGGCGGTGGCGCTGAGCCTCGAGCATCTTGTCGGTCTCGAGCCCTGTCCCCTGTGCATCTTCCAGCGCGTGGCGGTCATCGTCGCAGGACTGGTGTTCGCCGTGGCGGCCATCCACAACCCCGGCGGTCGCCTCGGGGCGGTGCTCTATGGCCTGCTGAGCCTGGGTGCGGTCGGCACCGGCATCGGTGTGGCCTGGCGGCATCTGTGGCTGCAGTCGCTGCCCGCCGATGAGGTGCCCAGCTGCGGCCCGGGCCTCGACTACATGCTGGATATCCTGCCGCTGCAGCAGGTGGTCAACAGGGTGCTCTCGGGCTCCGGGGAGTGTGCCGATATCGACTTCCTGCTGCTGGGGGTCTCCCTGCCAGGCTGGACGCTGGTGGGCTTTGTCGTGCTGGCGCTGGCGCCACTCGGCCTGCTGCTCACGGCCTTCCGAGAGCGATAACCCTCAGCCATAACCTTCAACGAGAACCGTCATGCTCTACCGGGACTTCGCCACCCAGGAAGCCATCGACGCCGCCTATGACCCCATGCGCGGGCGCGACGGGGCGTCGCTGGTGGCCGACTGGCGGGCGCGCAGCGAGGCTGCGCGGGGTCGCCATCGTGTCTCCCTCGATGTGCCCTATGGGCCGAGCCTGGCCGAACGGCTGGATATCTACCATGCCGAGGGCCTCGAGCAGGGCGAGAGGGCGCCGCTGCATCTCTTCTTCCACGGTGGCTACTGGCGCTCACTCGACAGCCATGAGTTCGGCTTTATCGTCGATGACCTGGTGGCTTCCGGCATCACGGTCGGCGTGGTCAACTACGCTCTCTGCCCGACGGTGCGCTTCGGCGAGTTGGTGCGCCAGGCACGGGCCGCGCTTGTGTGGGCCTGGCGTCATGCGGACGAACTGGACTGTGACCCCGCCGAGATCAGCGTTTCCGGCCACTCCGCCGGTGGTCATCTCAGTGCCATGCTGCTGGCCACCGACTGGCCAGGGGAGTACGGCCTGCCAAGCTGCCCGCTGCGCGGGGCACTCTGCATCAGTGGGCTCTATGATCTCGGGCCTTTCCCCTGGTCGTGGTTGCAGCCCAAGCTACAGCTGGACGGGCGCGACGTGGCGGAATTCAGCCCCGCCTTCCTGCCCTGCCGGGTACCCACACGGGTCAGCCTCGTCGCGGGTGGTGAGGAGTCCTCAGAGTTTGCCCGCCAGATGGAAGCGTATGCCGCCCACCTGGAGGGGCAGGGCATCGGTGTGGAGAACGCCGTGCTGCCCGGCGACGACCACTTCTCGATCCTCGAGCACTATCTCGATGGCGGATGCCTGGCCGCGACGATCAAGAGATTCCACGCTTGAACGGCAGGACTTTTCGCCCGATAAACCGGGCTCCTGTAAGTGCGCTATCGCGCGATGTCCCAAAGGTCAATCGCCGAAATGTCGGACCACCGATAAATCGGTCTCCTACGAGGCGCCTTATACCCCCAGATAACGGTCGCGAAGCGACTCGGTGAGTGCCTCGGGCGGCCCGCTCCAGGCGCTGCGCCCCTTCTCCAGCAGCACGCAGTGATCGGCCATCGGCAGCAGCTCCGACAGCGTCTTGTCGACGATCAGGATCGCCTGGCCCTGAGCCTTTAGGCGGCGGATGGCGTGCCAGATCTCCTGACGAATCACCGGGGCGAGCCCCTCGGTGGCCTCGTCGAGCACCAGCAAGCGTGGATTGGTCATCAGCGCTCGGCCAATGGCCAGCATCTGCTGCTCGCCGCCGGAGAGAGTCGCGGCGGACTGGCGGTCGCGTTCGCCGAGGCGCGGGAAGAGCCCTTCGACCCTCGCCAGGGTCCACTCACCGGGTCGCGCCGCCACCAGCAGGTTTTCGCGCACCGTCAGATTGGGAAAGCAGCGTCGCCCCTCCGGCACCAGCCCCAGTCCCAGGCGAGCGATCCGCTGGGGCGGTAGCCGTCGCAGATCATGTCCCTCGAACCGGATGTGCCCGGCGTGGGCCGGCGTCAGGCCGAACAGCGAGCGGATGGTGGTGGTCTTGCCCATGCCGTTGCGCCCCATCAGCGCCACCAACTGGCCGGCCTCAACCTCCAGGTCCACGCCGAACAGGGCCTGGGCGGGGCCGTAGCGCGTCTCGATGGCCTCCATCTTGAGCATAAGAGTCACTCTCCTAGATAGGCGTCGCGGACCCGCGGGTCGCGACGGATGGTGTCGACATCGCCATGGGCGATGACCCGGCCCGCGACCAGCACCGAGAGGCGCTCGGCGAGTCGGAATACCGCCTGCATATCATGCTCGATCAAGAGGATGGGCACCTCCTGCTTCAGCGACTCGAGCAGCTCGGTGAGCCGGGCCGAGCCCTCGGGGCCAAGGCCGGCCATGGGCTCGTCCAGCAGCAGGGCGCGAGGCTCGAGGGCCAGGGCGCAGGCGACCTCCAGGGCACGGCGCTCCCCGTGAGACAGCGCCGCCACCGGCGTCCAGGCGCGATGCTCCAGCCCCATGCGGGCGAGGGCCGCCATGGCGGGCTCCAGCAGGTGGCGGTCGCGGTGAACCGGCGTCCAGAACCGGAAGCTATGGCCACTCACCGCCTGTACGCCGATCATCACGTTACGGATCACCGTCAACGGCTCGGCCAGCGACGAGACCTGGAAGCTGCGACCCAGCCCGCGTCGGGCGCGGGCGGCGACGCTCAGTTCGGTGATCTCCTCGCCGTCGAGCAGCACGCGCCCGGCGTCGGGGCGCAGGTTGCCGGCGATCTGGGCGATCAGCGTCGACTTGCCGGCCCCATTGGGGCCGATCAGGGCGTGGATCTCGCCGCGACGCAGGGTGAGCGAGACGTCATCGGTGGCCGTCAGGGCGCCGAAGCGCTTGTGCAGCCCCTCGAGGACCATCACCGCGTCACTCATGGAGTTCTCTCCCAGGGCTCTCTCTCCCGGCCAGCCAGCCCATCACGCCGTGACGGGCGAACAGCACCACGCCGAGCAGCACCAGGCCGAGAAACAGCTGCCAGTACTCGGTCAGTCCACCGAGCAGGGTCTCCATGCCGATAAACAGCACGGCCCCGGCCAGGGGGCCGTAGAGGCGGCCGACCCCGCCGAGGATGACGATCACCATCAGCTCGCCGGACATGTGCCAGCTGAGCATGCTGGGGCTGACGAAGCCGTTGAGGTCGGCATACAGCGCCCCGGCCAGGCCGGTGATCATCGCCGAGACCACGAAGGCCAGCAGGCGTATGGGGTAGGGGGAGATGCCGGCGGTGGCCAGGCGGGTCTCGTTGAGCCGTGCCATGGTCAGTGCCGCACCGAAGCGCGAGCCCATCAGCCGCGAGGTGAGTGCCATGGCCAGCACCAGGCCGGTGAAGCAGATCAGGAAGAAGGTCAGCGGGTCCTGGGTATCGAGCCCCGGCAGCTGGTTGCGCAGATAGATGGGCAGGCCATCCTGACCCCCGTAGGTGGGCCAGGAGTTGGCGAAGTAGTAGACCATCTGGGCGAAGGCCAGGGTGATCATGATGAAGTAGACCCCGGCGGTGCGCAGCGAGACGGCACCGATCAGCAGCGCCAGCAGGCCACAGGCGAGCATCGCCAGCGGCCATAGCACCAGCATGTTGTCGCTGCCGGGCAGCAGGCCCATGAAAGCGCTGGCATCGAAGGCATGGTAGGCGCCGATACCGGCGATATAGCCGCCGAGGCCGAAGTAGGCGGCGTGACCGAAGCTGATCATGCCGCCATAACCCAGGGCCAGGTTGAGGCCCACGGCGGCCATGGCGATCAGCGTCAGGCGTGAGGCGAGGCTCACATAATAGGGGTGCCCCAGCAGATCGGCGGCCACCGGCAGTGCCAGCAGCAGGGCGAGCATAAGGAGTTGCACCACGCCTCGTCGACCGAGGCGGCGAGGCGAGGGGTGAGATGGGTCCTCGAGAGTGATGCCGGAAGGTGTCGGGTCAGTCATTGACGGTGAAGAGTCCCTTGGGCTTGAAGGCCAGGATGACGGCCATAAGGATATAGATCAGCATCGAGGCCAGGGCGGCACCCACATCGGTGGCCTCGGAGGGGGGCAGGAAGCCACGGAAGAACAGCGGCAGGAAGACCCGGCCCAGGGTATCCACCACCCCGACCAGCAGGGCGCCCAGCAGTGCGCCCTTGATGGAGCCGATGCCGCCGATCACGATCACCACGAAGGCGAGGATCAGCACCGGCTCGCCCATGCCCACCTGCACCGACTGCAGCGCGCCGACCATGGTCCCGGCCAGGCCGGCGAGCCCCGCTCCGAGGGCGAAGACCGCGGTGTAGAGGCGCGAGATATCGATGCCGAGGGCGCCGATCATCTCGCGGTCGCTCTCCCCGGCGCGCACGCGCATGCCCAGCCGGGTCCGCGAGATCAGCAGATAGAGCCCCACGGCAACCGTGATGCCCACGCCGATGATCACCAGCCGGTAGAGCGGATAGCGGGCGTCGCCGGGGAGGGTGACATAGCCCGACAGCCACTCCGGCGTGCTCAGCCACAGCGGCGAGGCGCCGAACAGCCAGCGAGTGCCCTCGGAGAAGATCAGGATCAGGGCGAAGGTGGCGAGTACCTGATCGAGATGCGAGCGGTGGTAGAGGCGACGGATCACGATCAGCTCCACCAGGGCCCCCACCGCGGCGGCCCCGAGCAGCCCCGCCCCCAGGCCGAGCATAAAGGAGCCGCTGGCGGCGGTGATCGCGGCGGTAATGTAGGCCCCCACCATGTAGAAGGAGCCGTGGGCCAGGTTGATCAGCCCCATGACCCCGAACACCAGGGTCAGGCCGCTGGCCATCAAAAACAGCATGGTGCCCAGCTGCAGGCCGTTGATCAGTTGTTCGAGAAACAGGGTCGCCGACACGTCAGGGCCCCGTCACATCTTGCAGTCGGGGTAGTAGATATCCTGGATATCCTCGACGGCGATGCCGAGCAGGCGATTGGTCGGCTCGCCATCCTCGCCGGCGACCACCTCACGCACGTAGATATCCTGGATGGGGTGCTGGTTGGGGCCGAAGCGGAATTCGCCGCGAACCGAGTCGAAGTCCGCCTCGCGCAGCGCCTCGCGGAAGGCATCCTGGTCGTCGGGGTGGGCCTTGCCCAGGGCGGAAAGGATCAGGTTGGCGGTATCGAAGCCCTGGGCGGCATACAGGGTCGGCATGCGATCGTAGGCTTGCTGGAAGCTCTCGACGAAGGCGCGGCTGGTGTCATTGTCCAGGTCGTAGGCCCACAGCGAGGTGTTCCTGGCGCCGATGGCGGCCTCGCCCACCGCCTTGATGAGGGTCTCGTCGAAGGAGAAGGCGGCGCCGAATACCGGCAGCTCCACCCCGGCGTTCTGCCACTGCTTCATGAAGGAGATACCCATGCCGCCGGGCAGGAAGAAGAACAGGCTGTCGGCATCGCTGGCGCGGATCTGGGCGATCTCGGCGGCGTAGTCGGTCTGGCCCATCTGGGTGTAGAGCTCGTCGGCGACCTCACCTTCGTAGAGGTGCTTGAACCCGGCCAGGGCGTCGGTACCGGCCGGATAGTTGGGGGCCATGATCAGCGGTCGCTCATAGCCCTGCTCCTTCATCCAGGCGCCCATGGCGCCGTGCAGGTTGTCATTCTGATAGGCAACGTTGAAGTAGTTCGCGTGGCACATTCGACCGGCGAGGGCCGACGGGCCGGCATTGGGCGACAGGTAGAAGGTTCCCTGGCGCACCACGGAGGGCACCACGGCCATGGCCAGGTTGGACCAGATGATGCCGGTCATCAGGTCCACCTCGTCGCGCTGCATGAACTCGTTGGCCAGGTTGCGCGCCAGGTCGGGCTTGCGGGCATCGTCCTGTACCAGCACCTCGATATCGTCGCGACCGGACTGCTCGATGGCCAGCAGGAAGGCGTCACGCACATCGACGCCCAGGTGTGAGCCGCCCCCGGAGAGGGTGGTGATCATGCCGATCTTGACCTCTTCGGCGTGGGCGGTGGCAAGACCGGTGGAGAGCAGCAGGCCGAGACCCAGGCGAGCGAGCTGTTTCATGAAGAACCTCAGGAGTAGCGTGGTGTTGTTGGCATCGACATAGACTACCAAGGAAACAGGATCGCCAGGCAGTGGAATATGGTTGCAATGGTCCTCTTGACGATGAGGGCCCTGAGCGTTTATTTCGACAGGATTGACAGCCCACCCCGGTAGCGCGACTCTGTTGCTGACCCGGCCGGGCGCTGGACGCCCTCGGTACCTTGCTCGACCCAACGAACGGAGGCCCCCATGCTGGAAGACTGCAAGAGCGCTCTTGAGCGCTGGGGTGGTGTACACAGGTTGATCGATCGCTGGCTGGATCAGCGCCGCGAGCTGCTGGTCGACTTCGTCGAGCTCAAGGAGGGGTGTGATGCCGAGCTCGAGGCGGTCAGCAAGGAGCGCATCGACGCCTTCAGCGAGCTGCTGATGGACTATATCAGCGCCGGACATTTCGAGATCTATCCCCAGCTGCGCGAGGAGGCCCGCGCCTTCGAGGATGACTCGGCGCTGCAACTGGCCGACCGCCTGCTGGAGCGCCTGGAGATGTCAACCGGGCTGGTGCTCGACTTCGATGCGGAGTACGCAAGCCCGGGGCGTGTCCGCCAGCATCTCGGCCGCCTGCCCGCCTGGCTGGAACGCCTGGCCCATGGATTGACCGAACGCTTCGCCCTGGAGGATGAGCTGATCGGCCGGATTCACGCCCGCCATGCGCCCGATGCGGCCCGGGCGGAAGCCGCCTCCCGCACGTAGAAGCCCGATTTATCGCGTGATAGTTTTAGTCCGGTGCTCGAAGCGCCCCCCAAGCACCAGCATGCACGGCGTCAGCAGCAGCGTCAGCCCGGTGGCGAAGGTCAGCCCGCCGGCGATGGCGCTGGAGAGCTGGGTCCACCACTGGGTGGAGGGGGCGCCGATCCCCAGGCTGGGGGCGAACAGGTCGACGTTGATCCCCAGTACCATGGGCAGAAGGCCCAGCACCGTGGTCACCGCGGTCAGCAGCACCGGCCGCAGGCGCAGGCTACCCGCCTCCAGGGCGGCATCGAAGGGCGCCAGCCCCTCGTCGCGCAGCTGGTTGTAGGTGTCGATCAGCACGATATTGTTGTTCACCACGATCCCCGCCAGGGCAATGATGCCCATCCCCACCATCACGATGCCGAAGGGCTGGGCGTTGGCCAGCAGCCCCAGCAGCACCCCCGCGGTGGAGAAGATGATCGCCGAGAGCACCAGCCCCGCCTGATAGAAGCTGTTGAATTGGGTCACCAGGATCAGCGCCATCAGCCCGATGGCGACCATGAAGGCGCCGGCCAGGAAGCGGCTGGCCTCCTGCTGATCCTCCTGCTCCCCGGCGATATTCACCTGCACCCCTTCGGGCGGCTCGCCGGCGGCCTCGAGCAGGGCGCCCAGGCGCTCGTCGGCGCTGGCGTCAGGGGCCACATCGGCCTCGAGGGTGATGGCGCGACGCCCGTCGATGCGGTGCAGGGTACCGACCTTGGGCGCCGGCTCCACCGAGACGAAGTGCGACAGCGGCACCTGGCCCCGGGAGGTGTTCAGGCTCAGTCGGCCGAGCTGGTCGAGGGTACGGTCGCCTTCCGGCAGGCGAATCCGGATATCGACCTCGTCGTCGACCCCCTCGGGGCGGTAGCTGGCGACCTGAACCCCGTTGGTCAGCAGCTGCACCGCGCTGCCCACGCTGCTGACATCGGTGCCGAAGCGGGCCGCCGCCTCGCGGTCGACGATGATCCGCCACTCCACCCCGGGCAGGCTGCGGTTATCCTCGATATCGCGAAAGCCCCCCAGCTCGTTCATCAGCTGGCGCAGACGCTCCACCGCCTGGTCGGCCAGCTCCGGCGTCTGGCCGCCAATCTCCAGCACGATCGGCTTGCCCTCGCCGGGGCCCATCTGCTGTTCGCGGAACTCCAGTACCAGGCCGGGAAGATCGGTGGTGCGCTCACGCATCTCGGCGAAGATCTCGGTCAGTGGGCGGCGGCGGTGCCAGTCGATCAGCTGGAACTGCAGCACGCCGATGACATCGGCGCCGAGCTGCGTGCCGGGGTTGGCGAAGGAGCGGGCATAGAGCGCCTCGACCTCGCTCATGCCGGCCAGGCGGGCCTCCACTCGCCGCACCATGGCGTCCTTCTCCTCGATGGAGAAGTCGCCGCGGGTGCGCACCACCACCTGGGCGGAGTCGGGCTCCACGCTGGGAAAGAACTCCACACCATGGTTGAAGCGCGCATAGGCGGTATAGATCAGCGCCATCAGCAGCAGCGTGAACAACAGGGTCAGTGCCGGGTGGGCGAGCAGCCGCGACAGGGCGCGGCGATAGAGGCGACCGCCACCGGTGGCCCTCAGCGGTGCGGCATGAGACGAGGCCTGGCGGGCGCCGAACACGCCACCCAGCGTTGGCAGAAACACCAGGGCCATGGCCAGGGAGGCGAGCAGGCAGAGAATCACCGTGGCCGGCAGATATTTCATGAACTCGCCGACCAGGCCCGGCCAGAACAGCAGCGGCATGAAGACCGCCAGGGTGGTGGCGGTGGAGGCGATCACCGGCCAGCTCATGCGGCTCGCCGCCTCCAGCCAGGCCTTGCGGGGCGACATGCCCTGGTGCAAGTTCCGGTCCGCCAGCTCACTGACCACGATGGCACCGTCGACCAGCATGCCGGCCACCAGGATCAGCGCGAACAGCACCACGATATTGAGGGTGTAGCCCACCGCCCAGATCATCAGGATACCGCTGAGGAAGGCACCCGGAATCGTCAGGCCGACCAGCATGGCGCTGCGCGCCCCCATGGCGGCCAGGATCACGATCAGCACCAGTACCACGGCGGTGACCACATTGTTGAGCAGCTCCGAGAGCATGTCCTCGACGAACTCGGACTGGTCGGTGATGGTGGTGATCTCGAGGCCCTCGGGGATCAGCCCCTCGGCCTGGGCGAACAGCGCCTGCACCTGCTCCACGGTGGCGATGATATTGGCGCCGGCGCGCTTGGAGATCTCGAGCACCAGCGCCGGCTGACCATCGATGCGGGCATGGCCTTCGGGGTCCTTGAAGGTGGGACGGATGATCGCCACGTCGCCGAAGGTGACGACGCGGTCGCCATCGACCTTGACCGGCATGGCCATCACATCCTCCAGGGTCTCGATCACCCCGGGCACCTTGATGCCCAGGCGGCCGGCGCCGGTATCCAGGCTACCGGCGGCGACCAGACGGTTGTTGCGGCTGACCAGGTTGAAGAGCGTGGCAAAGTCGATGCCATAGCTCTCCAGCACCAGGGGATCGACCACGATCTCCAGCAACTCCTCGCGGTCGCCGCCGATATCCACCTCGAGCACCTCGGCGATGCCCTCGATCTCCTCCTGGATCCGGCGGGCGATGGCCACGCGCCGGGTCTCGTCCACCGACCCCGAGAGGCCGATGGAGAGCACAGGAAACTGGCTGACATTGACCTCCATGACGCGAGGCTCCTCCGCCTCGGAGGGCAGCTCCGCCTTGGCGATATCGACCTTTTCCCGCACATCGGTGAGGGCCTGGTCGGCATCGAAGCCGGCGTCGAACTCCAGGGTCACGGAGGCGTGCCCCTCGCTGGACTGGGAGGTCATCTTGCGCAGCCCCTCGATGCTGCGCAGCTCCTGCTCCATGGGGCGCACCAGCAGCCGTTCGCCATCCTCGGGGCTGACCCCCTCCAGGCTCATGGCGACATAGATGATGGGAATGGCGACGTCGGGGTTGGCCTCCTTGGGGATCGCCTGCCAGGCGGCCAGGCCCGCCAGCAGCAGTGCGGTCAGCAGCATCAGCGTCGTGCGGGCGTGCGCCTGAGCGGCCGCGATCAGCTGGCGCATCTTAGCGATTCCTTGTGCCGCTGGCGGGTTTTTCGCCGTTACCCTCTGGGGCATCGGGCGTGACCGGGGTGACGGTCTCGCCGACCTCCACCATGCCGGCCCCCAGGGTGATCAGCCGCACGCTGTCGGGCAGCCCGGCCACCCGGGCACTCTCGAGATCGGCGTCCACCAGCGTTACCGGGGTCTGCACCACCCGGTTATCGGCGTCGAGATGTTTGATGGCCAGCTCGCCATCGGGGTTGAGTGCCAGCAGGGCCGGTGAGAGGCGATGCACGCGGCGCTCGGGCAGGGTGATCGCCAGGGTGGCGCTGGCACCGGCCAGGCGACGGCCCTCGGGGTTGTCGGCGCTGACCTCGACCCGGAAGCTGCGTGTCGCCTCCTCGGCGCGGCGGGCCACCATGCTCACCTCACCACTCAACCGCGAGCCATCCAGCAGCCGCAGCTCGGCCGACTGTCCCGCCTCGAGGGCCAGGGCGTCCCGTTGCGGCGCCCAGGCCACCGCGGTGAGCCGCGAGTCGTCCACCAGTCGCCCCCAGCTCTCTCCCGTCTGCAGCAGCTCGCCGGGCTCCACCTCGAGACGGTCGAGGGTGCCGGAGAAGGGGGCCGTGAGGCGGGTATCGTCGCGCTGGCGCCGCAGGGTGGCCAGCTCCGCGGCGGCACCGCTGACATTGGCCTTCAGGCGCAGGTAGTCGGTACGCGAGATCAATTCACGCTGGCGCAGGGAGTCGGCACCGGCCAGTTCGGCCTGAGCCAGCGTCAAGGCATCCTCGGCCTGGGTCAGGCGCGCGGGCAGCTCCTCCTGGGCCTGTTCGAGCAGCAGCTCTCCCGCCTCGACCGAACTGCCCTCCGCCACCGGCAGAGCCGCCACGCGCCCGGTGTGGCGCGCGCGCAGCTCCAGCGTGCGGTGCGCCTCCAGCTCGCCCTGCAACACAAGGGTGGGGGCATGGGTCTCGGCCTCACGGAGTGCTACCTCCACCCGGGGCGGCGCGATGTCGGCCTCGGCGGCCGGTGGAGCCTCCGGCGCGGTATCGCGAAAGCCCTGAAGCTCGCCCAGCAGCAGCCAGGCGAGCAGCATGATGACCAGTCCGATGGCGAGCAGGGCGGGTAGCGGGGGAAGGCGGTCGCGGGGCATGCGGGTGGTCCATCAACGAGCATGAAGCCGCCAGCATACTATTCTCGCGGTGGGTTCTCATGTACTGGTTTGCCGCACCCTGCTTGCTCACTCCTCACCTTTGTTGCATTGAGTTTTGTGCACTGCAGGCATACCATCTTGGCGGTTTGTTTTCAGGCCAGAGCGGGCTCGTTGCCCGCCCGGCTCGTCCTCACGGCGACAACCCGCGCGTTGACAACCCAAGGAGCCACCATGAAAGAACCCGTTCGCATTGCCATTACCGGCGCCGCCGGCCAGATCAGCTACTCCCTGGCCTTCCGCATCGCCTCCGGCGACATGCTGGGCAAGGACCAGCCGGTCATCCTGCAGCTGCTCGAGATCACCCCGGCCATGGACGCCCTGAACGGCGTGGTCATGGAGCTCAACGACTGCGCCTTCCCGCTGGTGCAGGAGATCGTCGCGACCGACGACCCCAATGTCGCCTTCAAGGACGCCGATTTCGCCCTGCTGGTGGGTGCACGTCCGCGTGGTCCGGGCATGGAGCGCAAGGACCTGCTGGAAGCCAACGCCGCGATCTTCTCCGTGCAGGGCAAGGCGCTGAACGACAACGCCAGCCGTGATGTGCGGGTGCTGGTGGTGGGCAACCCGGCCAACACCAACGCGCTGATCGCCTCCTGCAACGCGCCGGACCTGAACCCGGGCCAGTTCACCGCGATGATGCGTCTGGACCACAACCGCGCCAAGACCCAGCTGGCCCAGAAGGTCGGCAAGCATGTCACCGACGTGGAGTCGATGATCGTCTGGGGCAACCACAGCGCCACCCAGTACCCGGACCTGGCCCACTGCAAGGTGGACGGCAAGGCGGCCCTGGAACTGGTCGACCAGGAGTGGTATGAGAACGACTTCATCCCCACCGTGCAGCAGCGCGGTGCCGCCATCATCAAGGCCCGTGGCGCATCCTCCGCGGCCTCCGCGGCCTCCGCTGCCATCGACCATATGCGTGACTGGGCGCTGGGCAGCGACGGCATCGTCAGCATGGGTATCCCCGCCGACGGCAGCTACGGTGTCGAGCCGGGCATCATGTACTCCTACCCGGTGGTGTGCAAAAATGGTCAGTACGAGATCGTGCAGGGCCTGGAGATCGGTGAGTTCAGCCGCGAGCGGATGAACGCCACCGAGCAGGAGCTGCGTGAAGAGCGTGCCGCCGTGGAGCACCTGCTGGGCTAAACCCCGGCTGTACGCCTTTCGCGGTAAGTCGTAGGAGCGCGATTTATCGCGCGAAAAGCCCCGCCAGGTTCTTTT
>NZ_JADNRL010000010.1:92347-173701 GCF_015595025.1 Halomonas sp. KAO | reverse complement strand
TCCCTCAAGCTGGTGTCACCGTGCAAGCACTGCTGTGCCACCAGCAGCTTGAAACACTCGTCGTATCGGTTACTCATAAAAACACCCCGAAGGTTGGATGTGGGTGTCCAACTTTCGGGGTGCAGTTCACTGTCGCGGAGGCGTTTTCATGAAGCGGCGAGGCTTCTTACATATTCGGATAGTTCGGCCCGCCGCCGCCCTCGGGTGCCACCCAGGTGATGTTCTGGGCCGGGTCCTTGATGTCACAGGTCTTGCAGTGCACGCAGTTCTGGAAGTTGATCTGGAACATCGGCTTGCCGTCATCGCCCTCGATCACTTCGTAGACCCCGGCCGGACAGTAGCGCTGAGCCGGCTCGGCATACTCCGGCAGGTTCTCGCGGATCGGCAGCTCCGGGTCGGCCAGCTTCAGGTGACAGGGCTGGTCCTCCTCATGGTTGGTATTGGAGAGAAATACCGAGGAGGGCTTGTCGAAGGAGAGCTTGCCGTCGGGCTTCGGGTATTTGATCTTCTCGAACTCGCCGGCCGGCTTGAGTGCGGCATGGTCCGGGGTGGTGTCGTGAACATTGGGCAACTTGCCACCCAGCAGCTGGTTCATGAAGTTGTAGGCGCCGCCGCCGACGGTGCCGTACTTGTGGATCGCCGGGCCAAAGCTGGCGCTCTCCTTGAGCTCGGCATATGCCCAGCTCGCTTCCCACTTCTCGTTGAAGGCGCTCAGCTCCTGGCCACCCTCGTCGCCCTTGGCGACCGCCTCGAACACCGCCTCGGCGGCTACCAGGCCGGACTTCATGGCGGTGTGCAGCCCCTTGATCTTGGCGAAGTTCAGGGTGCCGGCATCGCAGCCGATCAGCAGGCCGCCGGGGAAGGTCATCTTCGGCAGGCAGTTCAGCCCACCCTTGGTGAGAGCCCGGGCACCGTAGGCGACGCGCTTGCCACCCTCGAGATGCTTGGCCAGCACCGGGTGGTGTTTCATGCGCTGGAATTCATCGAAGGGGGAGAGCCAGGGATTCTGGTAGGAGAGATCCATGATCAGCCCCACCACCACCTGCTGGTTGTCGCCGTGATAGAGGAACCAGCCGCCGTGGGTGTGCTTGTCCAGCGGCCAACCGGAGCCGTGCAGGATCAGGCCGGGTTCGTGCTGCTCGGCGGGCACGTCCCACAGCTCCTTGAGACCGATGCCGTAGTGCTGGGGGTCCTTGCCGGCGTCGAGGTCATACTCCTGGATCAGGCGCTTGCCCAGATGACCGCGGGCGCCTTCGGCAAACAACGTGTACTTGGCGCGCAGCTCCATGCCCGGCATATGGCCATCCTTGGGGGTGCCATCCGCGGCCACTCCCATGTCGCCGATCAGGATGCCCTTGACCACGCCCTCTTCGATGATGGTTTCCTGGGCGGCAAATCCCGGGAAGATCTCCACGCCCAGTGCCTCGGCCTGTTCGGCCAGCCAGCGGCACAGGTTGCCGGCGCTGATCACATAGCGGGTCAGGTCGCCACCGGTGTTATGCATGGTCCGGGGCACCAGGGCATTGGGTAGCTTCTGGCTCTTCTCCGCGTCCTTGAGCAGGTAGAGCTCGTCGCGGCTGGCCGGGGTGGTCAGCGGGGCGCCGCGCTCCTCCCAGTCGGGGAAGAGCTCCTGCAGCGCACGGGGCTCGAAGATGGCGCCGGAGAGGATATGGGCGCCGACCTCGGAGCCCTTCTCCACCACGCACACCGTCAGTTCCTGCTCCGCCTCGTTGGCCTGCTGCATCAGCCGGCACGCGGCGGCCAGCCCCGAAGGGCCGGCGCCCACGATAACGACATCGAACTCCATGGAATCGCGTTCGACTTGTTCTTCCATCTGCTCTCTCCTCACTGCCCGTGTCGACGTTGAGCGCCATTACACTAACATCGATAAGTTCCACTAACGTCGATAAGATTTAAAACGGTCGTTTGCTTCTAGCCTGCCCTCATGATAGGCATAATAGAACAACAAGGTCACCCCCTGCGATCATGCGACTTTGGCGCCATGTTGATCAGGTGTCTCGCCCAAGGGGCGATAATGGGATTGTTGCCCTGTGTATGGGTGTGGCACATTGAGACAGTTTTTTCGATGCGGCACCTATCAAACGCTCGCATGAAATCGACAAGAGCATGCCACGCCGTTCCAAGCGGCCAGTGACAGGAAGGTGCTGACGGCAGTGTCGCACCATTGGATTCAAGACGGTTCAACACCGAGAACCAAGCGAGGAAATCATGAAAGTACTCGTCGCGGTCAAACGCGTCATCGACTACAACGTCAAGATCCGCGTCAAGCCGGATCACTCCGACGTCGACCTCACCAACGTCAAGATGGCCATGAATCCCTTCTGCGAGATCGCCGTGGAAGAGGCGGTACGCCTGAAGGAGAAAGGCGTGGCCAGCGAGGTGGTCGCGGTCACCGTGGGGCCCAAGGCCGCCCAGGAGCAGCTGCGCACCGCCCTGGCGCTGGGCGCCGATCGCGCTATCCATGTCGAGAGCGACGAGCGTGTCGAGTCGCTGGGTGCCGCCAAGGCGCTGGCCAAGCTGGTCGAGGAGGAGCAGCCGGGGCTGGTCATCCTCGGCAAGCAGGCCATCGACACCGACAACAACCAGACCGGCCAGATGCTCGCCGCGCTGACAGGCCTGCCCCAAGGCACCTTCGCCTCCGAAGTGGTGATCAGCGGTGACGGGGCCGATGGAAAGCTGCAGGTAACCCGTGAGATCGACGGCGGCCTGCAGACCGTCGAGCTCAGCCTGCCGGCCATCGTCACCACCGACCTGCGCCTGAACGAGCCGCGCTACGCCAAGCTGCCCGATATCATGAAGGCCAAGAAGAAGCCGCTGGACGTCAAGAGCCCGGCGGATCTCGGCGTCGAGGTGGCGACCCGGACCAAGCTGCTCAGGGTCGAGCCGCCGGCCGAGCGTCAGGGTGGCATCAAGGTGGGCTCCGTGGACGAGCTGGTCGACAAACTGAAGAACGAGGCGAAGGTGATTTCATGAGCATCCTGGTACTTGCCGAACATCATGACGGCGCCTTGGCCGGCGCCACCGCCCATGTGGTCGCGGCCGCCAAGGCCATCGGTGGTGATATCGACGTGCTGGTGGCAGGCGAAGGCGTCGCCGCCATCGCCGAGGCCGCCGCCAAGCTGGACGGCGTCAACAGGGTTCGCGTGGCCGACAACGCCGCCTATGCCCACCAGCTGGCCGAGCCGATGTCGGCGCTGATCAATGAGCTCGCCGGCGACTACAGCCACGTGCTGGCCGCCGCCTCCACCACCGGCAAGAACGTGTTGCCGCGGGTCGCCGCGCTCAGAGACGTGGCGCAGATCTCCGAGATCATCGCGGTGGAGTCGCCCGATACCTTCAAGCGTCCCATCTACGCCGGCAACGCCATCGCCACCGTGCAGAGCGACGATGCCCTGAAGGTGATCACCGTGCGCACCACCGGCTTCGACGCCTGCCCTGATAGAGGGAGCGAGGGCGGCAGCGCCGGCGTGGAAGCGGTCGACTTCGTCGCCGACAACAGCCAGTCCACCTTTATCAAGGAGGAGCTGGCCCAGTCCGACCGTCCGGAGCTGGGGGCCGCCAAGGTGGTCATCTCCGGTGGCCGCGGCATGGGCAACGGCGACAACTTCAAGCTGCTCGAAGGGATCGCCGACAAGCTGGGCGCCGCCGTGGGCGCCTCGCGCGCCGCCGTGGATGCCGGCTTCGTGCCCAATGACATGCAGGTGGGGCAGACCGGCAAGATCGTCGCGCCGGAGCTCTATATCGCCGTGGGCATCTCGGGTGCCATCCAGCACCTGGCGGGCATGAAGGACTCCAAGGTGATCGTGGCGATCAACAAGGACGAGGAGGCGCCGATCTTCCAGGTAGCCGACTATGGCCTGGTGGCTGACCTGTTCGAAGCCCTGCCGGAGCTCGAGCAGAAGCTCTGATAACGATCGTGATCTTCCAGGTCGCGCCCTCAATGAGCTGCGGCCTGGTGGCTGACCTGTTCGAAGCCCTGCCGGAGCTTGAGCAGACGCTATGATAACGATCGTGATCTTCCAGGTCGCGCTCTCGATGAGCTGCGGCCTGGTGAGGGACCTGTTCGACGCCCTGCCGGACCTCGAGCAGAAGCTCTGAGACTCTGCTTGTAGCGACTCGGTAAAACGCCGGCTCCATTAGGAGTCGGCGTTTTGCTACTGGGGCTCCTGCTGGACGGCTTCACATCGTCTAGAGTAGGGTGAGTCGACGTACTGGAGCTGCTGCTCAAGAAAAATCTGGTCGAGGTGGTTGAAGTTACCGACCGATGGCCGCACCTCTAGTCATTGCAGGACAAGAATTGCAGTGTCTGCAAAGCCACCAAAAGGAGATGATCAACATGGCACATACCCTCCCTGACCTTCCGTATGCCTACGATGCGCTCGAGCCGCATATCGATGCGTTGACCATGGAGATCCACCATTCCCGTCACCATCAGACCTACGTCAACAACCTGAACGCTGCCCTCGAGGGCACCGGTCTGGAAGAAGTGCCGGTCGACGAGCTGCTTGCCGATCTGGACAAGGTGCCGGCTGAGAAGCGTCAGGCGGTCATCAACAACGGTGGCGGCCACTCGAACCACTCCATGTTCTGGCAGATGATGTCACCCAATGGTGGCGGTCAGCCCAAGGGCAAGGTAGGCGAGGCCATCGAGAGCGAGCTGGGTGGCTTCGAGGCGTTCAAGGAATCCTTTACTAAGGCTGCCCTGGGTCGCTTCGGCAGCGGCTGGGCATGGCTCAGCGTGACCCCCGCGAAGAAGCTGGTGGTGGAAAATTCCCTCAACCAGGACAGCCCGATCTCCAACGGCAACACGCCGGTGCTGGGGCTGGACGTGTGGGAGCATGCCTACTACCTGAAGTTCCAGAACAAGCGTCCGGACTATATCGCCGCGTTCTTCAACGTGGTGGATTGGGATGAAGTGGAGCGTCGCTACCAGGCTGCCACTGCCTGATCGACCCCTTTCCGGTCTGACAAATAGCGCCGCGGCCCCTGGGGTCGCGGCGCTGTTGTATGGGTACCTTGCCGGGCAGGAGTATCGCCCTGCCTCCCTATCACTCTCATCTCTCTATCTCCTTGAGCCCTTGTGGGCCTTGCTATGCCTCTCGCCCCTCACTCCTCGTCCTTTATTCCTTGCCACCCACTCCTCGTCACCCATTCCTTGCCACCCGAGGCGCTATCGAGTCTGTTAGTCACTTGTGTTTGATATCTCCATATAACACAACATATGGTATTTCAAGGGTGACAGTTTCTATATATGGTGTATCCTTGCCATCGAAATCACCATATATAGTTTCCTTCCTCAGGGAGTGTCGCCATGGAGATCAAGGTCTATACCCGTCCAGCCTGCCCGCAGTGCACGGCCACCTGCCGCACCCTGGAGCGCCGGGGAATCGATTACCGCCTGATCGATCTGGAGCAGAATCCGGAGGCTCGCGATCGCGTCATGGCACTGGGGCACCGCCAGCTGCCGGTCGTGGTAGCCGGCGATGAGCACTGGTCCGGTTTTCGCCCGGACCGACTCGGCGGCCTGACGCCGGCATGAGCGAGGCACCGTTGGAGGGTGTGCCGCCGGAACTGATCTATTTTTCGACACGCTCCGGCAACACCCATCGCTTTATTCAGAAACTGGAGCTGCCGGCCCGGCGCATTCCTCTTGAGCGGGGTGCCCAGGCTCTGTCGGCAACACGTCCCTTCGTGCTGGTGACGCCTACCTATGGCGGTGGTGAGACGAAGGGGGCGGTGCCGGCGCCGGTGATCCGTTTTCTCAACGATTCCGACAACCGGGCGCTGCTGAAGGGCGTGATCGCCGCTGGCAATACCTGTTTTGGCGCCGCCTATGGACTGGCAGGGCGCATCATCGCCGAGAAGTGCGGTGTTCCCCTGCTCTATCGATTCGAGTTGCTGGGCACGGACGATGACGTGACCCGGGTTCGCAAGGGAGTGAGAGAGTTTTGGACACGACAATCCTGACCCAGCCGCCTCGTCAGGCGGAGAGTGATGCGGGGCGCAAGCTGGATTACCACGCCTTGAACGCCATGCTCAACCTCTATGACGATGAGGGACGGCTGCAGCTGGCGCGCGACCGCGAAGCGGTACGCGAGTACTTTCTTCAGCACGTCAATCAGAACACGGTGTTCTTCCACTCGCTGAAGGAGAAGCTCGACTATCTGGTGGAGAACCAGTACTACGAGCCTCAGGTGTTGGCGCAGTACGATGCCGGCTTTATCAAGGCGCTTTTCGAGCAGGCCTATGCCTGGAAGTTTCGCTTCCCGAGTTTTCTCGGCGCCTTCAAGTACTACACCAGTTATACGCTGAAGACCTTCGACGGCCGCCGCTACCTGGAGCGCTTCGAGGATCGGGTCTGCATGGTAGCCCTGGCCCTGGCTCGTGGTGACGAGACGCTGGCCAGGTCGCTGGTGGACGAGATCATTGCCGGCCGCTTCCAGCCGGCCACCCCGACCTTCCTCAATGCCGGCAAGCGCCAACGTGGCGAGCTGGTATCCTGCTTTCTGCTGCGCATCGAGGACAACATGGAGTCCATCGGCCGGGCCATCAATTCGGCCCTGCAGCTCTCCAAGCGTGGGGGAGGGGTGGCGCTGCTGTTGAGCAATATCCGTGAGGCAGGCGCACCGATCAAGCATATCGAGAACCAGTCGTCGGGCATCATCCCGATCATGAAGCTGCTCGAGGATGCCTTCTCCTACGCCAACCAGCTCGGTGCACGCCAGGGGGCCGGGGCGGTCTATCTCAATGCCCACCATCCCGATATCCTGCGCTTTCTCGACACCAAGCGCGAGAATGCCGATGAGAAGATCCGCATCAAGACGCTGTCGTTGGGGGTGACGATCCCCGATATCACCTTCGAGCTGGCCAAGCGCAACGAGCCGATGTACCTCTTCTCGCCCTATGATGTGGAGCGGGTCTATGGCATGCCCTTCGGTGACATTGCCGTGACCGAGAAGTACCGCGAGATGGTCGACGACTCACGGATTCGCAAGACCAAGATCAATGCCCGGGCCTTCTTCCAGACCCTGGCCGAGGTGCAGTTCGAATCCGGCTATCCCTATGTGATGTTCGAGGATAACGTCAACCGCGCCAACCCCATCGCCGGGCGCATCAATATGAGCAACCTCTGCTCGGAGATCCTGCAGGTCAATACGCCCAGCGAGTTCAACGATGACCTCGGCTACCGTCGGGTGGGGGAGGATATCTCCTGCAACCTGGGGTCGTTGAATATCGCCCGGGTGATGGATTCAGGCGATATCGGAGGCAGTGTCGAGGTCGCGGTGCGCGGCCTCACCGCGGTGGCCGAGATGACCGAGATCGCCTCGGTGCCCACGATCGCCAACGGCAACGCCCTGTCCCGGGCGATTGGCCTGGGGCAGATGAACCTGCACGGCTTTCTGGCCCGCGAGCATGTCCATTATGGCACGCCGGAGGCGTTGGACTTTACCAGTGTCTACTTCGCCTGTGTGGCCTATCACGCCCTGCGTGCGTCCAACCGCCTGGCCATTGAGCGCGGTGAAAGCTTCGCCGGTTTCGCGGCGTCGGACTACGCCAGCGGAGTCTTCTTCGACAAGTACACCGAGCGCGACTGGCTGCCGCAGACCGAGCGCGGCCAGGCACTCTTCGCGGATGCCGGCATCGCGCTGCCGACACGCGAAGACTGGGCGGCGCTCAAGGCGTCGGTCATGGCCCACGGGCTCTATAACCGCAATCTTCAGGCGGTGCCGCCCACCGGCTCGATCTCCTACATCAATCATGCCACCTCCAGCATTCACCCGGTGGCCTCGCCCATCGAGATTCGCAAGGAGGGCAAGCTCGGTCGCGTCTACTACCCGGCACCCTATCTCGATGATGACAACCTGGCCTACTACCGGGACGCCTACGAGATCGGCCCCGAGGCGATCATCGATACCTACGCCGCCGCCTCCGAGCACGTTGATCAGGGGTTGTCGCTGACGCTGTTCTTCCCCGATACCGCGACGACCCGGGATATCAACCGGGCCCAGATCACAGCCTGGCGGAAGGGCATCAAGACCCTCTATTACGTGCGCCTGCGCCAGAGTGCCCTGGAGGGCACCGAGGTTGAGGGCTGTGTCTCCTGCACACTCTAAGGGATTGCTTAACATGACGATGACTGCCAAACGACTCACCCGAGTGGATGCCATCAACTGGAATCGCCTGCAGGACGACAAGGACCTGGAGGTATGGAACCGTCTGACCAGCAACTTCTGGCTACCGGAGAAGGTGCCGCTCTCCAACGACATCCCCTCGTGGAACACCCTGACGGAGGCCGAGCGACGGCTTACCATCCGCGTCTTCACCGGCCTGACCCTGCTCGATACCATCCAGAGCAGCGTGGGCGCACCGATGCTGATGCCAGACTCCCGTACCCCCCACGAGGAGGCGGTCTACGCCAATATCACCTTTATGGAGGCGGTGCATGCGCGCTCCTACAGCTCGATCTTCTCCACGCTCTGCACCACCCAGGAGGTAGACGATGCCTTCCGCTGGAGCGAGGAGAATCCGGCGCTGCAGCGCAAGGCGGAACTGGTGCTGGAGCGCTACTGGGCCGAGGACCCGCTGATGCGCAAGGTGGCCAGTGTCTTCCTGGAGTCGTTCCTGTTCTACTCGGGCTTCTACCTGCCGATGTACTGGTCCAGCCATGCCAAGCTGACCAATACCGCCGACCTGATTCGCCTCATCATTCGCGACGAGGCGGTGCACGGCTATTACATCGGTTACAAGTTCCAGCAGGCCATGGCCGAGGCGACGCCGGAGCGCCAGGAAGAGGTCAAGGCCTACGCCTATGAGCTGATGCTGGCGCTCTATGAGAACGAGGTGGCCTATACCGAGCTGCTCTACGATGAGGTCGGACTCACCGAGGACGTCAAGAAGTTCCTCCACTACAACGCCAACAAGGCGCTGATGAACCTGGGCTTCGATGGGCTCTTTCCCCAGGAGGTGTGCGACGTCGACCCGACCATTCTCGCCGCACTCTCTCCCGGCGCCGACGAGAACCACGACTTCTTCTCCGGTTCGGGCTCCTCGTATGTCGTCGGCCGCACCGAGGCCACCGAAGACGAGGATTGGGCCTTCTAGCGCGACTGCCTAGCTCTTCCTGGGTTGGAGGGGTGGGGCTATCTCCCGCGGCTGGCCGGATAACGGTGTGCCTCGGAGGTCTTTCGAGAGCGTGACTTACCCGACGCTGAGCCAGTAGCGCAGCCGCTGCATCGGACCCGGCTGTGAGCGGGCCTGGCGCCCCTCCAGCCTGGCAATGGTCTCCTGCAGCGGCTTTCGGATGGCCTGCAGGTGGTGCTGACAGAGGCGCTTGCCGAGGGCACCCGGGCACTGCGCCATCAGCAGCCCGGCGTGATAGACCGCCGTGCCCAGTGATTCGGCCACGTCGGGAGCCCCCTGGGCATCGCGACGGCAGCGCTCCAGTTCGCTGGTGAGCAGGGTGAGGGTACGGGAATCCAGCCAGCAAGGCGTATCATCACCCTGCGTCTGTGCACTTACCCGCTCCAGGAGTTCCCGAAAGGAGACCTCCAAAAAGATGCAGTGGTAGCGGAGCAGGGAAGAGGCTGACATGATGGACAACTCTTGTTTGATATTAATTATCATTCTCTTTGGGTGTGAGGGTCCTGTCAAGCTGACGTTAGGCTGGGCCGTTTCTTGTGTGAGACTGTCGCAGGCTCCAGCAAGGCCCGCGCTTGCCATTGATATCGGTCCAGCGAAGCGGCGCTAGAGCCGCCGCATCCCCCACATGAAATAGGCGCCGCCAAGCAGTGAGGCGACGATACCGGCGGGAATCTCCTCGGGGAACAGCCATTGACGGCCGATCCAGTCGGCCAGCACCATCAGCAAAGCACCGGCCAGGGCTGCGCCCAGCAGGTGCATGTTCGCCCGGGAAAAGCCCAGCAGGCGGGCCAGGTGGGGAGCGAGCAGGCCGACGAAGGAGAGCGGGCCAACCACCAGGGTGGCGGCGGCGGTGAGCAGGGCTACCAGCAGCAACAGCAGCAGGCGTGAGCGCTTCAGGCCGATGCCGAGTGCCCGGGACGTGGCGGCCCCCAGCGGCAGGATATCCAACCAGCGAGCCAGCGGTGCGGCGACCAGGACCAACAGCAGCGCCGCGGAGGCCACCACTAGCGCGCTGGTCGGGTCGACGTAGTAGGTGGAGCCGGAGAGCCAGGCGATCACCTGCTGGCCGCGGGGGTCGCCGCCGGCCAGCACCACGCCCTTGACCGCCTCGAACAGGGCGGTGATCGCCACGCCGGTCAGCAGCAGTCGTTCCGGCTGGAAGCCGCTCTTGCGGTTGAGGCCCACCAGCACCGCCAGGCTGGCCAGCGCCCCCAGAGTGCCGGCGGCCACCAGGGTCAGGTTGCTCGGGGCGGGCAGCAGGAAGATGGCGCCCATCAGGGCGATGGCGCTGCCGCCGCTGATGCCCAGCACCTCGGGGCTGGCCATGGGGTTGGCGGTCAGACGCTGGATCAGGGTGCCGGCGATAGCCAGCATCACCCCGCAGCCGGCGGCGGCCAGTGCCCGGGGGGCTCGCCACTGCAGCACGTGCCAGTCGCCGGGGGCGGCCCACTGCCAGCCGTTGGCGCCCTGGCCGGCCAGCACCGCGACCGCGCCCACGCCCAGCAGGGCGATGGCGAGCCCGCCGGCCAGTCGAACGGGTGCTGGATGACGCCGACCGAGCGCGCGGGCCTCGCGAGGGGGCGTTTCGCCGGTCAGGCGCAGTCGCGGAATCAGCCACAGCAGCAGCGGTGCGCCCAGGGCCGCGGTGGTGGCGCCGGTGGGAATCAGGGTCGGCAGGTGGCCCGAGACGCGCTGCAGCGCCAGGTCGGTGGCGGCCAGCAGCAGGGCGCCGAGCAGCGTCGACCAGGCGAGCCGAGCGCCCAGGCGCCGTGCCCCGGCCAGGCGCACGATGTTAGGCGCGGCGAGGCCGATGAAGCCGACGATCCCCACCACGCTCACCACGCAGCCGGTAAGAAAGACCGCGAGGCCCAGGCCGGCGAGGCGCAGATGCTTGAGCGAGACGCCGAGGCTGCGCGCGCCGGCCTCGTCGAGGGCGAGCACCGCCAGGGGGCGCAGCAGCAGCCAGGCGAGCAGGCCGCCGGCCGCCAGTCGCGGCGCCAGGAAGGCGACGTCCTGCCAGCCGTTCTGGGAAAGCGACCCCGCCCCCCAGATGAGCAGCCCCTTGAGCTCCTCCTGATGGAAGAGCAGCAGCACCATGGAGAGCGCCCCGAAGTAGAGGTTGACCACCAGGCCGCCGAGCACCACCACCACCGGCGCCAGGCCGCGCCGCCAGGCCAGGGCGAACACCAGGCCCATGGTCAGGCCGCCGCCGGCCAGCGCCACCCACTCCCGCCCCAGCCCCAGCAGGCCCGGGACCATCAGCGAGGCGGCCATCAGCGCCAGGTTGGCGCCGCTGGCCACTCCCAGGGTGGTGGGCGCAGCCAGCGGGTTGCGCAGCACCTGCTGCATCAGTACGCCGGCGAGCGCCAGGCCGCCGCCGGCGAGCAGCGCCATGGCGAGTCGCGGCCACCAGGCGTAGTGCAGGACCAAGCCTGAGGCGGCCTCATCCGTCGCCGCGGGCTCGAGCAGTGCGGCTAACCCGGCACCCACGCCGGGACCGGAGAGCAGATGGTCAAGGGCGAGGGCCAGCACGCCGAGGGCGAGCGGCAGGCAGAGTGCCATCGGCGTCAGCCGGAGGCGCCAGGTGCCGTGGGAGGCGAGGGCATCAGGCGTCATCGTCGGACTCCAGGGCACTCACCAGTTGTTTGGCGAAACGCTCGGCCGAGGGCAGGGCGCCGAAGCTCCAGGTCGGCGGCAGCACGATGGGTACCCTTCGGCTCGCCTCGATAAGGTGATCCCAGAGGCCGCCGTCGTCTAGGCGCTCGCGGACCCCGGCCGGATAGGGCTCCACCACCACCAGCCGGGCATCGAGGCCGGACAAAGCCTCGATGCCCACCAGCGAGAAGCCCCAGGTGTTGGTGGGCCCCTGCCAAGCGTTGTCGAGCGCCAGACGATCGAGCACCGCCTGGTAGAGGCCATTCTCGCCGAACACCCGCACGTGGCGGCTATCCATAAACTGAATGACCACCAGCGGCGGGGTCGTGTCATCGACTCGCTGGCGCAGGGCGTCGAGGCGGGCCTCTGTCTCTTCGATCAGCCGGGTCGCCGCCGCGGGGCGATCGACCAGATGGCCGAGCGAGCGGGTCAACTCGCGCATCTCCGTCCAGGTGTCGCGCCCTGGACGGTAGAGTGGCAGGGTCTCGACCGGGGCGATGCGCTCGAGACGCGGCGCGAGGTTGGCGAACATCGACGAGATCAGGATGCGCTCCGGTGCCAGGCTCGCCAGCAGTTCGAGGTTGGGCTGGCTGCGCAGGCCCAGGTCGACCGTTGCGTCGGGCAGGACGGGTTCGCCCACCCAGGCGTGGTAGGCCTCGACCTGGGCGACCGCCCCGGGCGGCGCGCCGAGGGCGACCAGCGTCTCGGCCAGGGTCCAGTCGAGGGTGGCGAGGCGCGGCGTATCGGCCGGGGCCGCGGCGGCGATAAGCGCGGCAACCAGGCCGGCGAGCCATATCAGGGCGCGTCGAGGGCGGGGCGATCCGGAAAACACGGCGAGCTCCATGGTCAGGGGCAGCGTGACTAGTGGGCGATGGCGACGCGGTGTTCGCCACAGGGGTGGGCCATGACGTGCATGGGAATGCCGTAGATGGCCTGGAGGGTCTGGCCGTTCATTATCTCCTCGGGCGTGCCCTGGGCCAGCAGGCGGCCGCCGTGCAGGGCTACCAGGCGGTCGCAGTAGCGTGACGCCATATTGATATCATGAAGTACGATGACCACCCCGAGGCCGAGCTCCTGGCATAGCCGACGAATCAGCGCCAGTACCTCCACCTGGTGGGCGACATCCAGCGCCGCCAGGGGTTCGTCGAGCAGCAGAAAGCGGCTGCCCTGGGCGAGCAGCATGGCCAGCCAGACCCGCTGGCGCTCGCCGCCCGAGAGAGTATCCACCTGGCGGTCGGCGAAGGGCTCGGTGTGGGTCATCGCCAGGGCTCGGTCGACGGCGGCTTCGTCATCGCGACCGTGGCGGCCCAGCAGACCGCGCCAGGGGTAGCGGCCGAAGCCCACCAGCTCACGCCCCGTGAGGTTATCGGAGGCGGGCAGCTGCTGAGGCAGGTAGGCGACCCGACGGGCGAAGGCGCGATGCCCCCAGGACGGCATCGGCTTGCCGTCCAGCCGAAGCTCGCCCCGAGTGGCGACCTGCTGGCGGGCCAGCAGCTTGAGCAGGGTCGACTTGCCCGAGCCATTGTGGCCGATCAGGCCGTGGATACGACCCTCCGCAAAGGTCAGGTCGAGGGGATGCAGCAGGCACTGGCCGTTGATCTCGAAGGAGGCGGCGCGCGTTTCGATCATGGGAGCATCTCCTCCTCGTTTGGACCGGTGATCGTGAATGAGAGTCGCGGTGGCCGGGTCAGAAGTTGTAGCTGACCGTCGCCTTGACGCTGCGTTCGGCGCCGAAGTAGCAGAAGTTGATGTCGCTGCAGCCGGCGACATAGTCCTCGTCGAGCAGGTTGCTGACGTTGAGCCGCGCGGAGACCCCCTCGAGACCCACCTCGGCCAGGTCGTAGCCCAGGGTGGCGTCGACCAGGGTGTAGTCGGGCACCTTTTCGGTATTGGCCTCGTCGGCGTAGATGTCGGCGTAGTAGCGCACCCCGAGGCCTGCCTCCAGGCCAGTGAGCCCACCCTGCTGGAAGCGGTACCGGCCCCACAGCGAGGCCTGGTGGCGTGGCACCCAGTTGTCGGTATTGCCCTCGTTGGCACCGTCGGTCTTCTCGAGGGTCACGTCGGTGTAGGTATAGCCGGCCTGCAGATACAGGTTCTCGGTCAGCTGGGTATGGCTCTCCAGCTCGACGCCCTGGGACTCGATCTCGCCGGTGGCGCGGAAGAAGGTCTCGCTGGCGCGCTTGGTGGCCAGGTTCTCCTGGGTGATATGGAAGAGGGCCACGCTGTAGCGATCCTGGCTGCCGGCCGGCTGGAACTTCAGGCCCGTTTCCACCTGTTCGCCCTGGGAAGGCTCGATCAAATCGCCGTTCTGGTCGACCGCGGAGTTGGGGCTAAAGGAGGTGGTATAGCTGGCATAAGGCGCCAGGCCATTGTCGAACAGGTAGAGCACCCCGGCGCGGCCGCTGAACTGGGTGTCGTCCAGCGTGCTCTCGATGCCGCTGTCGCGGTCGGTGTTGCTGATATCCACCCAGTCGTGGCGGCCGCCCAGGTTCAACCGCCAGTTGCCCAGCGCCAGCTGGTCCTGGAGGTAGACGCCGGTCTGCTCCAGCTCGCGTTTCTTGCGCACGTCCGGATAGAAGGCGGTGGGCTCGCCGCCGTACTGCGGGTCGAAGGCATCGATGGCGGGAAAGGCTCCGGAGCCCCAGACGACGTCATTATCGCGCTGCTGGTAGTCGACACCGGCCAGCAGGGTATGCTCGGCGGCCCCGGTAGTGAGGCGGCCCTCGAGCTGGTTGTCCACCGCCAGGGCCTCGAGCGACTCGTCGCCGCTTGAGAAGTAGCGGTTGAGCTCGGTGTCGCTGGCCCAGCCGAAGGCATAGACCTGCTCCAGCTCGACATCGGACTCGGTGTAGCGCAGCGTCTGGCGGCTAGTCAGGGCGTCGTTGAAGCGGTGCTCCAGCTCGTAGCCCAGCATGGTCTGCTCGCGCTCGAACGTGTCGAAGTCCTCCTCGCCCTCGAAGAAGGTATTGGTGATGCGACGGCCATTGCGACCTTTCACCGTGCCTTCGAAGGGCAGGCCCGCATGGTAGCCGCCTTCCGGATCCTTGTGCAGGTAGGCGTGCAGGGTGAGGCTGGTGGCGTCGGTGATGTCCCAGCTCAGCTGGGGAGCGAAGGCGTAGCGTTCCTCTTCCACCGGGCTGAACTGGGTGTCGGCGGCCCGGGCCAGGCCGGTCAGGCGGAAGGCGAGGCGACGCTCGTCATCCAGCGGGCCGGTGAGGTCGAAGGCGGCGCTGCGCTGGGCGTTGTTGCCCGCGCCCAGGCGCAGCTCGCCGCTGCGCTCGAATTCGGGGCGCTTGCTGGTCTGGGCCACCAGGCCGCCCGGGGAGGCGCGGCCATAGAGCACCGAGGCCGGGCCCTTGACCACCTCGATGCGCTCGAGGAAATACGGGTCAATGACCAGCGAGCTGAAGGAGCCGCCGTCGCTCATCACCTTGAGACCGTCGAGGAAGGTGTTGCTGACGCTGCCGTCGGTGAAGCCGCGTAGCACCAGGTAGTCGTAGCGGTTGGAGGCGCCGACCTGGTTGGTGTAGACGCCCGGCGTGTAGTCGGCGGCGCGCTGCACCGTCTCGGCACCTCGCGCCTCCCACTCCTCGCTCTCGATAACCGAGATTGACTGCGGCGTCTCGTTGAACGGCGTCTCGGTCTTGGTGGCCGCCTGGGCGGTGACGGTGAGCGGCGCAAGGGTCTCGGTCTGGTCGGCCTGGGCGGTGAGCGCGGTACCTGAGGCAGCAATCGCGACCGCCAGCGCCAGGGGGCGTGGTGTGAGCATGGGAGGTCCTGTGGGATTGAGATATAGCTGAGTAATGAGAATTATTGCTGTTTGTTGGGCGGCATAGGTTTGCGCAATGCGCACGCCGCTATGCGCAGCGCTTAACCTGTTCGATAGAGGGAACTCGGCGCATGGCCGAAGCGACGGCGGAAGGCGGTGGCGAAGTTGCTGGCGTGGCGGTAGCCGCAGAAGTGGGCGGCCTGCTGCACGCTATGGCCCTGGCGCAGATAGTCGTGGGCCAGGCTCAGCCGGCACTCGCGCAGGTAGTCGAACACCGAGCGGCCGTAGGCGGCGCGGAACTTGCGCCTCAGGCTGGCGGGGCTCATGGCGGCCAGTTCGGCCAGCGCCTCCAGACGATGTTCGCCGGCGGGGTCGTGACGCAGGGTGTCGCGGACCCGCTCCAGGCGCTGGTGTTCCTGGGGCGCCAGCGTGGGGGCCGGGGACGGTGTCGGGTCGTCGACACGACCGCCGTGGGCCAGCAGCTGCAGGCTTAGCCCCCCGAGCAGCAGGCGCTGGGCTTGGCCCGGCAGCGGCGCGGTCAGGGCCTGCTCGAGGCCTTGGCGTAGCGGCTCGGGTAGTTGCCAGGCACGCAGGTGGGAGGCGGCAGGCGACGGGGCGCTCATGCCCAGCCGAGCCAGGCAGGCGTCGTCGAGGCTCAGGGTCAGGGCGCGCAGGCGCTGGCCGGCGGGCTGGAAGGCGGCCAGGCCGCGGTCGGCCTCGAGCCGCAGGCTTAGCGCCATGCCGGCGGTGAGGGTGAGCGGGCATTCGTTTTCCAACGCCACCTCGGCCTGGCCCTCCAGCATCACGATAATGGACATCGGCGAGGCCGCCCGGGAGTAGGATTCATAGCGATGCAGCACCTCCACGTCGGAGGCGACCAGCTGCATGCCTGGGTGCGGCGTGAATTCGCGCACCACCCCACGCACCACCGGCGCCTCGGTCCGGGGCGAGAGGCCCGGCACCCGATAGTCGAGCCCGTAGCGCCGGCCGTAGGCGTGGAGGTCTCGCGGGGTGTGCTGGCGCATCTCGGCGGCGGGCAGGCTCATCCGGCTGCCTTCGCCGCCTTGCCGGCGGGCCGGCATGCCAGCGGGCAGTTGGCGCAGTAGCCGAGTTCATCGATCAGGTAGCGGATGCAGCACAGCCGGCGCACCCGGGCGGGCTGGTCCGGCGAGGCGGGCGTGACGTAGCGCACCGGGCGGTAGAGCGGGTTGCGGCGGCCGTCGGGCAAGGTGCGGCGCTCCATCAGCGCCTGGGCGGGCTCAGTCGCGTCCGGTGAGGCCATGGGATGGTCGGCCAGGGCGCTGGCGAAGTATTCGAGGTAGTTGCCCGCGCTGCTCCAGAACACCTTGGGCGAGGCACCGGTGACCGTGGCCAGGGCCTCGATCAGTGGCGTCAGGTGGTTATCGAGCAGGGTAGCGAAGCGCGAATGGGGATCGAGCTCGGCCAACGGCTTGCCGGCATGGCGCAGCACCAGCCCGGTGGTCTGCCCCTCGGGCGACTGCTCGAGGTGCAAGTCGTCCAGCCCCAGCGGTAGGTCGCGTTCGAGAAGCAGGTTAGCGGCCAGGCCGTGGGCCACCAGGGCGCTGAAGTGCCACTTGGACCACAGCGAGGCCACCGCCCGGCGGTCGCCGTGGCCGTACTGGGCGCCAAAACGCGTGAATAGCGCACCCAGGTAGGCCGGGTCGAGCAGATTTCTGGCAGGCAGAGTGCCGGCATCGGGAGCCATTGAGACCCGTGGAGGAGGAAAACTCTTCAACGGGCCAATGTAGAGCGTCAAGAGGGTGCGAGGCATGGTATCCATCGGGAAGGTTGTCGACCATGTCAGGGGTATATCGGCCCTGATAGCCGTAGCGAGACAGCGATACATTTGAGACTTATTATCATTATATTTTAAGGGTTTTCAATGATTGATAACTATTATCACTTGTGAGAGCATCCGTTCGCCATTCGTCACGGAGCCAGGGAGCCTGACGTGAAGAGGATTCGATCCACTCTGTTATTGGGGGCTGCTGGCCTTCTGCTCGTCACCACACCCCTGATGGGGCAGGAGCTGATAGAGGAAGCCAGCGAGGCACAGCGTGTTCAGGCCGAGTTGCAGGTGCGCATCGATGCCGCCGATGACGCCAGTCGCGAGATGCTGGCCGAGCTGCGTCGCCTGGAAGCCGAGACGCGACGCCTTCGGGCGGACAGCGAGAGCCTGACGCCGCGTCTCGAGCGCCAGGCCGAGCGCCTGGCGACCCGCGAAGCGGCCCTGGATGCCCTGGTCGAGACCCGTGAAACCTTGCCGGCGGTTGAGCAGGGGTTGTTGTCGCGGTTGAGGGCCTGGGTGGAGGGTGACCTTCCCTTCCTGAAGCAGGAGCGTCTGGCACGGGTCGAGGGACTCGAGAGTGGCATGGCAGATCCCGACCTTTCCACGGCGCAGCGCCTGGACCGCACCCTGGCCGCCTGGCGCGCCGAGCTGAACTATGGTCGCGAGCTCGATGCCTGGCGCGGCACCCTGGAGGAGGGGGAGGTGCGCCGAGAGGTGGACTTTTTCCGCCTGGGTCGCGTGGGGCTCTATTATCTGACGCCCGATGGACATCAGGGCGCCGTTTGGCGCTCCGACGAGCAGCGCTGGCAGCCACTGGCTGAGGCCGAGCGAGTCGAGCTGCGCCATGGGCTGCGTATCGCCCGCGACCAGCGGGCGCCGGAGTTGCTTACCCTACCGGTCTCCCACCCGGTGACGCCGGTCGACGCGGAGCACGTCTTATGAATACCAGCATCAAGAGCAACCCCAGTCTGAAGCGTGTCGTGGCACTGGTTCTGGGAGCTGTGCTATTGGCGACGATGCTGCCCGCGGCGGCCCAGAGCGATCCGTTGACCACCCTGCGCGCCGAGCGGGAGGCCGCGGAGGCGCGGGATGCCGCGCGGCTGGCCGAGCTGGTCGAGGACCGTGATGCACTGGAAGCGGCCCTGGAGGAGGCGCGGCAGGCTTATGCCGAGGTCGAGTCGCGACATGCCGAGCTCGAATCCCGTCAGGCCGAGCTGCAGTCTCGCCGAGAGGCCCTCGATAGCCGCCAGGCCGAGCAGGGCGACGACCTGACGGCGGTGCTGAAGGTGCTGGCCCGCCATAGCGGAGAGCTGCGTGATGCCCTAGCCGAGAGCTGGCTTACCGTGGGCGGTGCCGAGCTGCCGCCGCGACTGAATGACGTCGAGGTGTTGCGCCCCGAGCACCTCGAGAGTCTCGCCGATTCCCTTATTGCCCTGACGGTCGAGACCGGCCGCATACGCGCCTTCGAGGCTCCGGTGGCTGCCAACAGCGGTGAGATCGCACCCCGCGAGGTCGTGCGGCTGGGGGATCTGGCAGCCTTCGCCGCCGGGGATCTGCTCGAACGTGGCGCCGAAGAGGGCGCACTGGCCACGGTGACGCGTACGCCCAACGAGGTGGCCCAGCAGCTTGCCGCCTTCCAGGCAGGCGAGGGCGAGCGCATCGCCCTGGACCCGACCGGAGGGCAGGTGATCGAGGCCCTGGCACAGCGCCCCAGCCTGCAAGAGCGTTTCCAGCAGGGGGGCGTCGTCGGTTATGTGGTGGTGGGCCTGGGCGCCTTTGGCCTGTTGGTGGCGCTGTTGCAGTATGGCTACCTGCTCAGGGTCAGCGTGGCGCTGCGTCGTCAACTGACGACGCTGGATCAGTTGCGTGATGACAACCCCCTGGGCCGTGTGTTGCTGCGCTTCCGGGCGCTTTCCGATGATCCCATGCCGGAAGCGCTGGAGGCACGTCTCGACGAGGCGGTGCTGGCCGAGCTGCCGCGTCTAGAGAGGGGCCAACCGCTGGTCAAGCTGCTGGCCGCGGTGGCTCCGCTGCTGGGGCTGCTGGGCACCGTCACCGGGATGATCGTGACCTTCCAGGCCATCACCGTCTTCGGCACCGGCGACCCACAGCTAATGGCGGGCGGCATCAGTCAGGCACTGGTGACGACCGTGCTGGGGCTGATCACCGCGGTGCCCCTGCTGTTTGCCCACACCGCCCTGGCCGGCCGCAGTCGTCAGCTGGCCGGCGTGGTGGAGGGGCAGGCCAGTGCCGCCCTGGCCGAGCGACTGGAGCATCGCCGCCCCGCCATTACCGCCAAGGAGAAAGGGCCGCATGCTGCCGCTATGGCTTGAGCCCCTGGCACGGCTGATTGACGCCGGTGGCGTCGTGCTGGTGGGCATCGCCGCCGTGGCGGCGCTGCTGTTCAGCCTGGCGCTGGAGCGGGTGCTGTTCTTTCGACTCACTTATCGGCGTGCTCGGCGCAGGCTGGTCCGGCGCTGGGCACAGCGCGCCGACCACCATAGCTGGAGTGCCCTGACCGTTCGCGAGGTGTGGGCCAGCGAACTGATCGCCCGGCTGCGTCGGCCGCTGCCCTGGCTCAAGCTGCTGGTGGCGCTCTGCCCGCTGTTGGGTCTGCTGGGCACCGTCACCGGGATGATTACCGTCTTCGACAGCCTGGCGCTGAGTGATACCAGCCAGGCACGCGCCATGGCCGATGGCGTGGCTCGGGCCACCCTGCCGACCCTGGCGGGCATGGCGGTGGCGGTGGTGGGGCTGCTGTTTACCACTCGGCTGGAACAGGTCATTCGGCGCGAGGATCAGCGGCTGCATGACCGACTGGCCCGTGCCGTGGAGGAGAACGATGCGTAGACGCCGTACGCTTGCCGGTGACGCCGGGGATAGCGGTGAGATCAATCTGACCCCGATGCTCGACGTGGTCTTTATCATGTTGATCTTCTTTATCGTGACCACCAGCTTTATCAAGGAGAGCGGGGTGGAGATCGACCGCCCCGAGTCGAGTGCCGCCTCGCCCCGGCCGGATGCCCAGCTGATGGTGGCCATCACTCCCGAGGGAGCGGTGTGGGTCGACGGCGAGCCGGTGGATGCCCATCGCGTCGGCGACGCCGTGGCCGGCCTGGTCAGCGATGAGGGGGGCGTGGTGATCCAGGCCGACCGCGAGTCGACCACCGGGCTGCTGATCGAGGTGATGGATCGTATCCGCCAGGCCGGTGTGGACAATGTCGCCGTGGCGGCGACTCGAGGGTCGTCATGAGGCGAGTTCTGCTCTCGGTGCTGGCCGGTGCCGGCATGGCACTGCTGCTGTTCTGGCTGCTGGCGCTGCTGGTCTCTCCCCCTGAGCCGGATATCGAGGTACAGGAGATGCGCCTGACGATGACAGAGCTGGCGCCGGAGCCGGAGCCCGAAGCGGCTGAACCTGTCAGCGAGCCCCCTGCCGTGATGCCGCCTGCCGCCACGCCACCGCCACTGCCGGAGCCGGCACCCGTGCCGAACACCGCTCTGGCCCTGCCCGAGCCGGAGTTGCCGGCCGAGGAGCCGGCGCCAGTCGAGCTGGACAGCTCGCTTCCCGAGCTGGCCGAAGTGTCCCCTGAACCGCCGCCCGAGCCGCGTCAGGAGCCTCGAGCGGAGCCGGCCCCAACTCCGGCCCCCGCGCCTGCCCCCACTTCGACGCCCTCCTCGGCGGCAGCGAGTCCCGCCGAGGCGGTGGCCAAGCCCGTCAGTCGCGAGCCGGTCGACGTGGGCCAGATCGCCCCCACCAGTCGCGTGCCACCCGAGTATCCGTCTCGGGCCCAGCGCCGTGGTCTCGAGGGGTATGTCGAGCTTGCGTTCGTCATTCGGCCCGATGGCAGCGTGGATCCGGGCAGCATCAAGGTGCTCTCGGCGCGACCCACCAGCGTCTTCGACGAGGCGGCGCGCCGGTCGGTGTCGCGCTGGCGCTTCGAGCCGGCCCAGGGGCTTCGGCGGGCACGCCAGCGCCTGGAGTTCAAGCTGAGATGAGTCGCGAGGAGACTCCCATGCGCTACACCCTGCTCTCTTTTTCCGCTTTGCTGTTCTGCTGGCTGGTGGGCGTTCCGCTGGCCCAGGCGGCTCCTCCGCTCAAGGCCAGCTTTATCGACGACCTCCAGCAGCTGGAAGTGGCACTCCAGGAGGGGGAGGCCGCGGCGGTGGAGGCGCGTGCCCTGGCCCAGGCACGGCGCCTGGCCGGGGGCAATGCCGGCGACCGCTGGGCGCAGGCCCTCTACCTGCAGCTAGCCGCCGGCGCGATGATGCAGCAGGAGGAGCCTGTGGCGGCAGCGAACTACCTCGCCGAGGCGCGCGGTGTCGAGGGCATCGAGGCGCAGCAGCACGATCGTTGGCTGCGCGACGAGGCTCGCCTGCGGCTGGCCGCCGGCGATCGCGAACGGGGGAGCGAGCTGTTGGCGGAGTGGCTGGGACGTCACGCGGGCGAGCCGCGCGATTACTGGCAGCTGGCGCGCTCCCTGGCACACCTCGAGCGCTGGGAGGAGGCCGCCGATCGGGTGCAGCAGGCGCGGGAGCTGGCGCCGCAACTCGACGATCGCCAGCGTGCCCTGGCCAGTGTCGTGCTGCGCCGCGCCGGCCGGGACGAGGCGGCGCTTTCCCTGCTCGCTAGCGGGCTGACCGAAAGCCGCGACCCGGCGCGCTGGCGCGAGGCGGCGGCCCTGGCTCAGCGGCTGGGCGATGCCGGGCGAGCGGCCGCCATCTGGGAGGCGGGCTGGCGTGCCGGCCTTCTGAGTGGCGCCGAGGATCTGCGCCGCCTGATCGAGCTGCACCTCGCCGGCGGTACCCCGGCGCGTGCCGCCGAGCACCTCGAGGCGGCACTGGCGTCGGGTGAGCTTGCGGACAGCGAGGCGAATCGACGGCTGCTGGCCCAGGCCTGGGAGCGGGCTCGCGATCGCGAGCGGGCACTGGCCGCCTGGCGGGAAGTGGCGAAGCGCAGTGGCAAGGACGACGACTGGTCGAGGCTCGACCGGCTGGCCCACGCCTGGGGGCATGACGAGGCGGCGGAAGAGTCCTTATGGCTCCTGCCGCACCCCATCGATCTCGCGTACGAAGGGCGGTAGGGAGTCGAGTAGCGCCCGGCCGTAGCGGCGGGTCAGCACGCGACGGTCGAGCAGGGTGATGCGGCCGTGGTCCGATTCCTTGCGGATCAGGCGGCCACAGGCCTGCACCAGCTTGATGGAGGCATCGGGCACGCTGATGCGCATGAAGGAGTTGCCGCCGCGACTCTCGATCCACTCCGCCAGGGTGGCACCCACCGGATCATCGGGCACCGCGAAGGGCAGCCGGGTGATCACCACATGGGTGAGGTAGTCCCCCGGCAGGTCGATGCCCTCGGCGAAACTGGCTAGCCCGAAGATGATGCTGCCTTCACCGGCATCCACCCGCTTGCGATGGCGGTTGATCAGTTCGCGCTTGGGGAGGCGGTCCTGGGCCAGTACCCGTTCGGCCAGATTCTTGGGCAGTGCCTTCTCCACGGCGCGAAGCTGGGCTCGGGACGAGAACAGCATCAGCACCGCCTCCTGGCGTTCGAGACCGTTGACGAAGTCGACGATGGCCCGCTCGTGGCCTTCGCGGTCGGCCGGGTCGACGGCCTCCCTGGGGACGCTGAGCACCGCCTTCGAGTAGTCGAAGGGGCTGGGGAGTCGCTGGTAGCGGTAACGATTGGCGAGGCCGGCGCGCTCCTGCAGACGCTCGAAACGCCCCAGGGCAGTGAGCGTCGCGGACGTGACCACGGCGCCGAAGGTGGTGCCCCACAGGCTCTTGGCCAGGGTATGGGCGGCCGAGACGGGACTCGCCGAGAAGGTCAACTCGGGCTCGCCGCCGAAACGATCGAGGGTCAGCCAGCGGGCCCGCGGCGGTTCACCCTCGGGGTCCACCTCGGTAAAGGCCTGCCACAGGGCGTGGGCCTCCAGGGCGCGTCCATGCAGCAGCGCCACCAGCGGTAGCCACGCCTCGGCCGCCTCCCGCGGCAACCCGGTGTGCTTGTCGGGGTCGAGGCTCTCGCGCAGGATATCGGCCATGCTCTCGAGGGTGCGGGAGAGCTCGGCAAACAGCGTGACCAGTGCCGCGGCATGCTCGCGCAACGCCTCGGGAGCGCGCCCCATCTCGAAACGGTGCTGGTGAAACTCCTCGCCGTCACCAAGCCCCTGAGGGCGTCCGGCCAGCTGGTGGCCCAGGGCGAAGGCCTCCCCCAGCCGTGGTTCGGCGGCATCCATCGCCTGGGGGAGGCTGGCCAGCAGCCGCGCCAGGGTGGCTTGCCCCCCCAGGGCGGCATTGAGCTCGGTGAGCGACTTTCTGAGATTGCGGAGCCAGCGCAGGCCCGCGTTCACGCCGAAGCGATAGGTAAAGTGGTTGAGGGCCTTGTCGGGCAGGTGGTGGCCTTCGTCGAACACATGGATGCAGTCACCCGGGTCGGGCAGCACCACACCGCCCCCCAGGGAGAGGTCGGCCAACACCAGGTCGTGATTGGCGACGATGATGTCGGCCTGCTCCATATCGCGCCGGGCGCGAAAGAAGGCGCAGGCCCCGAAGTGGCCGCAGCGACGGTTGGTGCACTGGCGGTGGTCCACGGTGAGGCGACGCCAGTGCTCGTCCTTGATCGCCTCGGGCCAGCTGTCGCGGTCACCCTCCCAGCGGCCATTGCCGTAGGCATCGCCCATTGCCTTGACCAGCGCCTGGAAGTCGTCGCCACCGCTGTCGAGCGCCTGCTCGAACATCGACAGGGTAGGGTTCTCCTCGCCGCCGTCGAGCGCCTGGTCGAGGCGTGCCACGCACACATAGCGGCCACGCCCCTTGGCCAGGGCGTAGCGGAAGTCGATACCGCTATGGGTCTTGAGTGCCGGCAGATCCTGGTGCAGCACCTGCTCCTGGAGCGCCACGGTGGCGGTGGAGAGCACCAGTCGCTTGCCGCGGGCCTTGGCCACCGGCAGGGCGGCCAGCAGGTAGGCGAGGGTCTTGCCGGTGCCGGTGCCGGCCTCGAGAACACAGACATGCTCGTCGCTGACGCGCTTGCCGGTCTCATCGGCCTCGATGCCCGCCAGGGTGCGGGCGATCTCGGCGATCATCAGTCGCTGACCGTAGCGGGGCGTGAGACCCAGGCCCTCCAGCGCATGGCGGTAGGCGGTCTGGATCTCGCCTTTCAAGGCCTCGTCAAGCATCGTGAGTTACAGAAGCCCTTCGGGCGGATGCTCGCAGGGCAGCTTGTCGTCGATATAGCGCTCGATCTCGGGCAGCGAGAAGGCGTCCTCCTCGCCCACGAAGCTGATGGATACCCCCTTGGCGCCGGCGCGGCCGGTGCGGCCGATGCGGTGGACGTAGTCCTCCGGATCTTCCGGCAGGGTGTAGTTGATCACGTGGCTGACATCCTCGATATGGATGCCACGGCCGGCCACATCGGTGGCCACCAGGACCTGGATCTCGCCGGCACGGAACTTCTCGAGGGTCTCGATGCGCTGGTTCTGGGGGACATCGCCGGAGAGCATGGCCACGTCGATGCCCGCCTTGCGTAGCAGCTCATCGAGCTTGCGCACCAGGTCGCGGCGGTTGCCGAACACCATCACCCGGTCAAAGCTCTCCTGCTGGAGCAGCTTGACCAGCAGGCGCTGCTTCTCCGCATCGCCGACCATATAGACCCGCTGATCGATGTCGGCGGCGTTGTCGACGGTGACGGCGATCTCGACATGGGCCGGCTCATGGGTCCACTGGCTGGCCAGCTGGAGGATATCCTCGGTGAAGGTGGCCGAGAACAGGAAGGTCTGGCGCTCCTCCTTCTTCGGCGTATGGCGGATGATCCGCTTGACGTCGGGGATAAAGCCCATGGAGAGCATGCGGTCGGCTTCATCGAGGACCAGCACCTCGACCTGGGTGAGGTCGACATCGCGCTTCTGATGGAAGTCGAGCAGGCGACCCGGGGTGGCCACCAGGATATCGAGCTTGCCGTCGAGGGCCTCGCGCTGCTTCTGGTAGTCCATGCCGCCCACCACGCTTGCCACCTTGAGGTCGGTAAAGCGTGCCAGGGCCTTGGCGTCCTTCTCGATCTGCAGGGCGAGCTCGCGGGTCGGTGCCACGACCAGCGCGCGGGGTGCGCCCGGCTTCTGGCCATTGGGGCGCTCCTCCTCGAGGAAGTAGGCCAGGATCGAGATCAGGAAGGCGGCGGTCTTGCCGGTGCCGGTCTGGGCCTTGCCGACGATATCACCGCCGAGCAGGGTGTGGCCGAGGACCTCGGCCTGGATCGGGGTGCAGTACTCGAAGCCCAGCGCGTGGATGGCTCGCATCAGCGGCAGGGGCAGGTCGAAGTCGTGAAAGCGCCACTTGCCGGCCACCGGGGTGACCTGGAACTGGCGCAGATCCCAGTTCGACTGGCGACGGCGCGGCTTGCGACGACGACGCTTGGGCTTGCGGTTCTCGGCCGGGGCCGTGGTCTGTTCCGACTCGCTCATAGGCTTGCTGTCTTTCCGTGTCGATAGGGTAGTCATGTCATGCAAACGGGTATTGTACCAGTCTATGCGACGAAGGGCGCGTCTCACCGCGCAGGGCTGATAGAATGCGCGTCACAGCAGAGGAGTATGCCCATGACACGTCGCAAGAAGACCCGTTCGCTGGCCGACAAGGTGCAGATTCGTACCGGTCGGCGCAAGGACTACAAGAAGTGGCGCCACGAGAATCCCGACCAGGTCACCTCGTCGACCCGCTACACCCAGAAGAAGCGTCAGCAGCGCAAGCTTCAGGCCGCCCGCAAGCAGGCTCGCCAGGAGGCCGGTCAGGAGATCGCCATTCACCCCGAGCGCGAAGGCGGCGAGGGGCCGGAGCCGGGAGGAACGTCGAGCTGATGCGTCTGGTATCGTTCAATATCAATGGCATTCGTGCGCGCCTTCATCAGCTGGAGGCATTGGTCATGGCCCAGCGGCCGGCGCTGATCGGTCTGCAGGAGACCAAGGTGCAGGACGCCGAGTTTCCCCGCGAGGCGGTGGAGGCGCTGGGCTATCGAGTCGTCTACCATGGCCAGAAGGGGCACTACGGCGTCGCGATGATGCTCGATACGGCCCAGTGCGGCGAGCCCGAGGCGGTCCACTACGGCTTTCCCGATGACGCTGATGAGGCTCAGCGCCGCATGATCGGCGTGACCCTGCGGCTATCAGACGGTGAGCCGCTGAGGGTATGGAATGGTTACTTCCCCCAGGGCGAGAATATCGAGCACCCGCTGAAGTTCCCCCACAAGCGGGCGTTCTATGCCCAGCTGGGGTCGCTGCTCGAGCGCCACCATCGCCCCGACGAGCGTCTGGCGGTGATGGGCGATTTCAATATTTCGCCCGAGGATATCGATATCGGCATCGGCGAGGCCAATCGCAAGCGCTGGCTGCGCGAAGGCAAGACCAGTTTCCAGCCGGTGGAGCGTGAGTGGCTGGCGGGTATCAAGGCCTGGGGCCTGGTGGACAGCTACCGGCTGCACTATCCCGAGGTGGCCGACCGCTACAGCTGGTTCGACTATCGCTCCAAGGGATTCGATCGCGACCCGAAGCGAGGCCTGCGCATCGACCATATCCTGGTGACCGCGCCGCTGGCGGAGAAGGTGGTCGACGCCGGCATCGACTATGAGCTGCGCGGCATGCAGAAGCCCTCCGATCATGCCCCCGTATGGGCCGAGCTTTCGCTGCCGAAAGCGTGATGGCATAACGAGAAAGCCCACGCCGCGGACGGTCGTGGGCTTTCGTGGTAGGCGCCTGCACCGGGTGAGTGGGCCGGCGCCATCGGCCGTGTCGATCAGCGCTCGATACGCTTGGCCAGGACCGGTGCCAGCTTCTCGTTCATCTCCTTGAATGTCTGCTCGGTGGTCTCCCAGTCGATGCAGGCATCGGTGATGGAAACGCCGTACTGGAGCTGGTCGAGATCCTCCGGCAGCTTCTGGTTGCCCCAGCCGATATTGGACTCGACCATCAGGCCGATGATCGAACGGTTGCCGTCGAGCAGCTGGTTGGTGACGTTCTCCAGCACCAGCGGCTGCAGCGCCGCATCCTTGTTGGAGTTGGCGTGGGAGCAGTCGATCATGATGTTGGGCTTGATGCCGGCCTTGTTGAGCTCCTGCTCTGCCAGTGCCACGCTGACGCTGTCGTAGTTGGGCTTGCCGTTGCCGCCGCGCAGCACCACGTGGCCGTAGGCGTTGCCGCGGGTGCGAATGATGGCCACCCGCCCCTTGTAGTCGATGCCCAGGAAGTTGTGCGGATGGGCCACCGACTGCAGGGCATTGACCGCTACACCCAGGCTGCCGTCGGTGCCGTTCTTGAAACCGACCGGGCAGGAGAGGCCCGAGGACATCTCGCGGTGTGTCTGGGATTCGGTGGTGCGTGCGCCGATGGCCGACCAGCTGATGCAGTCCTGAATGTACTGAGGCGAGATCGGGTCGAGTGCCTCGGTAGCCAGCGGCAGGCCCATCTCGGACAGCTCCACCAGCAGCTTGCGGGCCGTATGCAGGCCCTTCTCGATCTCGAAGGAGCCATTCAGGTTGGGGTCGTTGATCAGCCCCTTCCAGCCGACGGTGGTGCGCGGCTTCTCGAAGTAGACGCGCATCACGATATACAGGCTGTCCTTCACCTCGTCGGCCAGGCGGCGCAGGCGGCGAGCATAGTCGAGGGCGGCATCCACGTCGTGGATGGAGCAGGGGCCCACCACCACCAGCAGGCGCGGGTCTTCGCCGTCCAGGATGCGCTGGATGGTATGGCGCCCTTCGATCACGGTCTGCTCGGCGACGTCGGTAAGCGGAATCTCCTGCTTGAGGGCTTCCGGGGTGATAAGCACGTCCTGGGAGAGGACGTTGAGGTTGCTGACCTGTTGATCTGTCATGCGATTTCCTGTGGGTCGTGTCTGCGCTGAAGGCCTGACGGCATGGTTGTTTTGGCTCTACTATACACCGGCCGGGGTAGGCCGGATCAATCACGGGAACCTGCGAAGGGCTGCCGGTGTCATAGCGGCCGCGTCCGGTGAAGATCCGCGGCTTGATGGATGAACAGGAAAAGGGAACACTTGTGCGACTCTTGATGATGGTCTTTGACCCCCAAACGCCCAGGCTTCAGGTAGACGCTATGCAAGCACGCCGTATTGTTGAAGTTTCCATGCCTTCCGGACGACGCTCCCTTTCCCGTCGTTTGATGACGGGGAGGGGTTAGATGGGCGCCAGGGAAACCGACCAGCAGCTCGTCGAACGGGCCCAGAAGGGGGATACCCGCGCCTTCGACCTGCTGGTGAGGAAGTATCAGCACAAGATCATCGGCCTGATCGGGCGCTATGTGCATGATCATGCCGAGGTGCAGGATGTCGCCCAGGAGGCCTTTATCAAGGCCTATCGTGCCCTTGGCAAGTTTCGTGCCGAGAGCGCCTTCTATACCTGGATGTATCGAATCGCCATCAACACGGCCAAGAATCATCTGGTCTCCAGGGGGCGGCGCCCGCCCGGCAGCGACCTGGATATCGTCGATGCCGAGATCCTCGACCAGAGTGGCCGCCTCTCCGACACCGAGACCCCCGAGTCGGCCATGGCCCGCGACCAGCTGAAGGGGGCCATCTTCGAGGCGATCGAGGGCCTGCCCGATGACCTGCGTACCGCGATCACGTTGCGAGAGCTGGAGGGCCTCTCCTATGAGGATATTGCCACCATCATGGAGTGTCCGGTGGGTACCGTGCGCTCGCGGATCTTTCGGGCACGAGAGGCGGTCGACCAGCATATCCAGCCGCTGGTGACCACCTCGCGCAACCGTGAACCGGTGGGCGAGTGATGCTCGGCAGTAATTTGTCGATTTATTGTCGATTCGCTGAACTGACCGATGCTTTTGGCGTCTCAAGCAGTGTTCGACCCGCCAACGGCGGTTCAGAGTGTCGGCATTCGTGGGGTGGCTACCGTGAATGTCGATATCTGGGTGATAACGGATGCAAGGCCGGGGCCTTGCCAGGTTGAGGTGTAAAGAATGAGTCAGAACGCACGGGAATCGCTTTCTGCCCTGATGGACAACGAGGGCGACGAGCTGGAACTTCGCCGCGTGCTGAAATCGCTGAGTGATGAACCCGATGCCGCCGACGCGTGGCGACGCTACCATCTGATGCGCAGCCTGATGAGGCAGGAGTCGGATGTGGATGTCAGTGTCGACCTGTCGGCGGGCATCCTGGCGCGCCTCGAGAGTGAGCCGGCCCCCGTCCTCGATGAGGGGCATCGCGACGATGAGGTTCGGCCAGCTGCCGTTCGCCGCTCACTGCCGCTGGCACGTAGCGCCGGCATTGCCGCCGCGGTGTCGTTGATGGTGATCACCGGAGTGCAGTTCTACAACGGTGGCGGCCTGCCCGGCGGGGGAAGCCCGTCTGCCGAACTCGCCGGAGGCACCCCGGAGGGCGCCACCCAGGCGTCGCCCGCCAGCCTGGCAGCCACCGGCATGCAGCGTCCGTCATTGGCGGACCTGCCGCTCTTCCAGTTGCCCCAGGGAGGCTCCAGCGGCCTGATGACCGTTGGCGCCGGCATGCAGAGCACGCCGATGTTCCTGGCTCCCAGCCAGCGGCAGTCGTTGATGGCCGATGAGGAGCAGGCGCGCCTGTTGCAATCCTACCTGGATCGTCACGCCGAAGGGACCGCCTACCGCAGCGGTGATGCCTGGATGCCGCTGCTGCGCGCCAGCGGTGGCGACAGCCTCGGTCAGCGCTGACGGGAGGGCGGCGATGCGCGTCTTTCGCAGCTGCGCCATGGTGCTTCTGCCGCTCCTGCTGGCGGCGGCTGCTCCTTCGGTCGTCGCCCTGGAGGCCACTCCCGATGATGACCGTTTCGACTGTCGTCTTCTCGCCACGGAGCCGACCCCGCAGACCGCCCGCGACTGGTACGAGCTCAATCTCTGGGCCGGCCACTGCTACCGCTACGATGCCCACGCGGTGCGCATCGGTTTCGATGGGGTGCGCACCCTCGTGATCAGTCACGACGTCAACGATGGGGTCGAGCGGGGCAGGGCGCGCTTCCTGGATGGTCCCCCCGAGGCGTTCGAGCGGCGCAGTCGCATCGGGCGCCTGGGCTGGTCGGAGGGCGGCTCGGCCCCCACGACCCCGGCCGGCATCGCGGCGAAGATCTCGTCTCACTACCGCTTGAGCCTGGCAGGTGAGGAGCGTATCGCCAACCGGCGGGCCTATCGTCTGGATATCTCGCCGCTCGACAGCTTTCGCTACGGCAAGCGGCTGTGGCTCGATGCCGAGACCGGCCTGACCCTCAAGCAGAGTCTGCTCGATGAGACCGGACGCGCGGTGGAGACCTTTCAGCTGACGGTGCTCGAGCGGCCACGGCTGCACCAGGGCGAGGTGAGCATCGACGCTCCCCGCGAGGCGCCTCGAGATGCCTGGCGCACCGGCTGGCTGCCTGCCGGGTTCAGCCCTCAGCCAGTGGAGACGCACAGTGGGCGTCATGGCAGCGACGTGACCCACCGCCTGTTCAGCGACGGCCTTTCCACCTTCAGTCTCTTCGTCGCGCCACTCGGCGAGATCGAGCCCCTGGCCCCCGGGCTGCACCGGCTCGGCGTCTCTCATGCCGTTGTGCGACACCGCGACCTGGACGGTACCCCGCGTCAGGTGGTGGTCATGGGGGAGATGCCGCCACGGGTGCTGCTGCGGGTTGCCGATGGCTTGAGCTGGACCGCCGCGGACTCCTGATGCGGTGACGCCGTGATATTGTCATTACGCTTTTCGCAGTGCCTATTTCAACCTGGTTCATCCCAACTCGATTCATTCCAACCCTGTTCATCCCAAGCTACGCAGGAGCCAACATGATGCGAACGCTGCGACACTTCTCCCTATGGATGCTGCTGGCCGTGACGCTGATGGCCTGGCAGGGGGCCATGGCCCGTGAGCTGCCCGACTTCACCGAGCTGGTGAAGGAGGCGGCACCCGGTGTGGTGAATATCTCGACGACCCGCATGGTGCAGAGCCGCAATCCCTTCCAGGGATTCGGTGGCGAGGAGGTTCCCGAGATCTTTCGTCACTTCTTCGGCGATCGCTTCCCGATGCCGCCGGACCATGGGTCGGGAAGGCCTCAGGAGCGTCAGTCGCTGGGTTCCGGCTTTATCATCAGCGAGGATGGCTACATCATGACCAATGCCCATGTGGTCGATGGTGCCGACGAGATCCTGGTGCGCCTCAATGATCGCCGTGAGCTGCCCGCCGAGCTGGTGGGCAGCGACGAGCGTACCGATGTGGCGGTGCTCAAGGTCGATACCGAGGACCTGCCCACACTGCGCCTGGGTGACTCCGATGGCCTCCAGGTGGGTGAGTGGGTCGCGGCCATCGGCTCCCCCTTCGGCTTCGATCATTCGGTCACGGCGGGCATCGTCAGCGCCATCGACCGAACCCTGCCGCGGGATGCCTATGTGCCGTTTATCCAGACCGACGTGGCCATCAATCCGGGCAACTCGGGTGGCCCGCTGTTCAACCTCGAGGGTGAAGTGGTGGGGATCAACTCCCAGATCTTTACCCGTAGCGGTGGCTTCATGGGGCTGTCGTTTGCCATCCCCATCAATGTGGCCATGGACGTGGCCGACCAGCTGCGCAGTGACGGTGAAGTGCGGCGCGGCTGGCTGGGCGTGATGATCCAGCCGGTATCGCGCGACCTGGCGGAGTCCTTCGGCATGGACGAGCCCCGCGGTGCGCTGATCGCCGATCTGGACCCCGAGGGCCCGGCGGCCGAGGGCGGCCTCCAGGCCGGCGACGTCATTCTCGAGGTTGACGGCGCCCGGGTGCATGACTCCAGCACCCTGCCGCGGCTGATCGGGCGTACCGCCCCGGGGAGCGATGTCGAGCTCGAGCTGATGCGTGACGGCAAGCGTCGCTCCCTCGAGGTGACGCTGGGGGACTGGCCCGACAGCGGCAGTGCCGCCGAGGAGAAGGGGGGTGACAGCCAGCAGGCACGCCTGGGGATCACCGTGACCGAGCTGGACGACGCCGAGCGCAAGCGTCTCGGGATCAAGGGTGGTGTGCGCATCGCCTCGGTCGACCCCGCCGGGGCCGCTGCAAGAGCGGGAGTGCGGGCCGGTGATATCCTGGTCAGCATCGATCACCGGGACATAACCGACGCCTCACAGCTGGTCTCCCTGGCGCGTGATCTACCCACGGATCGTGCCGTTCCGGTGCGCCTCTATCGTGATGGTCGTTCGCTGTTTGTCGCGCTGCGCCTGGCCGGCGACTGATCCTCTCTCGACGCCAACTCACCAGCAGCCCGACGGTCTTCCCGTCGGGCTGCTGTATCTGGCACCGGCATACCGGTACAATGCGCCTATCCTGGCCGCCGGCCAGCGTTGCTGTGCCCGGCCCCGGCCCGAACTCTATTCAGGTAGAAGTCCCCGATGTCTCAAGACGCCTCCTTCGACAAGCTCAAGCATATCCGTAATTTCTCGATCATCGCCCATATCGATCACGGGAAGTCCACACTGGCCGACCGCTTGATTCAGACTTGCGGCGGCCTGACCGAGCGCGAGCTCAAGGAGCAGGTGCTGGACTCCATGGACCTTGAGCGCGAGCGGGGCATCACCATCAAGGCGCAGTCGGTCACCCTCGACTATCACTCGCCGGACGGGAACACCTACCAGCTCAACTTTATCGACACCCCCGGGCACGTCGACTTCTCCTATGAGGTCTCGCGTTCGCTGTATGCCTGTGAGGGCGCGCTGCTGGTGGTGGATGCCGGGCAGGGGGTCGAGGCACAGTCGGTGGCCAACTGCTACACCGCCATCGAGCAGGGGCTCGAGGTGTTGCCGGTGCTGAACAAGATGGACCTGCCCCAGGCCGATCCCGACAAGGTCTCCCACGAGATCGAGGAGATCATCGGCCTGGACGCCACCGATGCCTGTCAGGTCTCGGCCAAGAGCGGACTGGGCATCGATGCCCTGCTGGAGCGTCTGGTGCGCGATATTCCGCCGCCCAAGGGGGACCCGGGTGGCCAGCTTCAGGCGCTGATCATCGACTCCTGGTTCGACAACTATCTGGGTGTGGTATCGCTGGTGCGGATCTTCGACGGTACCCTGAAGAAGGGCGAAAAGATCCGTATCAAGTCCACCGGTCGCGACTGGCAGGTCAACGAGGTGGGTATCTTCACCCCGCAGCGCCACCAGACCGATGTGCTGCGTGCCGGTGAGGTAGGCTTCATCGTGGCCGGCATCAAGGAGATCCAGGGGGCACCGGTGGGCGATACCATCACCCACACCAAGACGCCGGATGTGGCTCGCCTGCCTGGCTTCCAGAAGGTCAAGCCCCAGGTCTATGCCGGCATGTTCCCGGTCAGTGCCGATGACTACGAGGATTTCCGCGACGCCCTGGAGAAGCTGGCGCTCAACGATGCCTCCCTGGAGTACGAGCCGGAGAACTCCGACGCCCTGGGCTTCGGTTTCCGGGTCGGCTTTCTCGGCACCCTGCACATGGAGATCATTCAGGAGCGTCTCGAGCGCGAGTATGATCTGGACCTGCTGACCACCGCGCCCACCGTGGTCTACGAGCTTGTGCTCAAGGATGGCGAGGTGATCTATGTCGCCAACCCCTCCAAGCTGCCCGATATGGCCGACGTCGAGGAGATGCGCGAGCCTATCGTGCGCGCCAGCATCCTGGTGCCCCAGGAGTTCGTCGGCAATGTCATCACCGAGTGCGAGCAGCGCCGCGGTACCCAGAAGGACATGCAGTTCCTGGGTAGCCAGATCCAGCTTACCTACGAGCTGCCCATGTCAGAGGTGGTGATGGACTTCTTCGACCGCCTCAAGTCGATCTCCAAGGGCTATGCCTCGCTGGAGTACAACTTCGAGCGTTTCGAAGCCGCCAAGCTGGTGCGCCTGGATGTCTTGATCAACGGCGACAAGGTCGATGCCCTGGCGGTGATCATTCACCGCGACCATGCGCACTCCCGCGGGCGCCTGCTGGTGGAGAAGATGAAGGAGCTGATCCCGCGGCAGATGTTCGACGTGGCGATTCAGGCGGCCATCGGCGGCCAGGTGGTGGCCCGCTCCACCGTCAAGGCACTGCGCAAGAACGTGACCGCCAAGTGTTACGGCGGCGATGTGTCCCGCAAGAAGAAGCTGCTCGAGAAGCAGAAGGCGGGCAAGAAACGCATGAAGCAGGTGGGCCGGGTGGAGATTCCCCAGGACGCCTTCCTTGCCGTGCTCAGGGTCAACGACTGATTCCACCAGCTAGGGACAACGAACCGCCATGGACTTCTCACTGCTGTTGGTGATTGCCGTTGCCGTCACCGGCGTGATTACCCTGCTCAACTATTTCTGGTGGCGTCCGGCGCGTCGCCAGTCACTGCAAGCCGCCGAGGCCGGGACCACCGAAGGCCTGCCGTCCAATGCCCGCGAACAGGTGCTGAAAGAGCCCTGGCCGGTGGACTACGCCCGCTCGTTCTTTCCGGTGCTGCTGGTGGTGCTGGTGCTGAGAAGCTTCGTGGTGGAGCCGTTCCAGATCCCGTCAGGCTCCATGCGCCCGACCCTGGAAATCGGTGACTTCATCCTGGTCAACAAGTTCGCCTACGGGCTGCGCCTGCCGGTGGTGCATACCGAGATCGTCGATCTGGGTGAGCCCGAGCGTGGTGATGTAATGGTGTTTCGCTTTCCCAGCGAGCCCTCGGTCAACTTCATCAAGCGAGTCGTCGGCCTCCCCGGTGATCGCATCCGTTACGAGGGCAAGCAGCTTTATGTCAACGGAGAACCGGTGCAAAAGTCGTTGCTGGCCGAAGGGCCGGCCGAGGCGCCGGGAGAGTTGATGTATGCCGAGCAGCTGGGCGAAGTGGAGCACCGCATCTACAATAATCCGCGGGACCTCGGTCCCCAGATGCGCGAGCTGGTCGTGCCGGAGGGGCATTACTTCACCATGGGTGATAATCGCGACCACTCCAACGACAGCCGCTACTGGGGGTTTGTGCCGGAAGACAATGTGGTGGGGCGTGCCTTCGCCGTATGGATGCACTGGGATGACGGCCTGCCGAGCTTCACCAGCATGCGACTCATTCACTAGGCTTTGTCTGAAAAGTCGGCGGGCGAAGGTTAGGCAAGGCAAAAATCGGCGAAAAGACGGAGTTTACGGAGTGTAAATGAGGACTTTGAGTCGATTTTTAACGCCGTATAGCCGAGCGCAGCCAGTTTTCGGACGAGCCTAAGTGCCTCGTTGTACTTTCAGAAGCTGTATTACCAGAATCAGACGACAGAATCGGATAACAGGATTTTCGTGAGCCAAACCCTCAACGCCTTCAGCCGACGTCTCGGCCATGACTTCGGCGACGACACGCTGCTCGAGCTTGCCATGACCCACCGCAGCTATGGTGGCCAGAACAACGAGCGCCTCGAGTTTCTGGGTGACTCCATCGTCAACTTCGTCATCGCCGAGGCCCTGTTCCGTCGCTTCCCCGAGGCGCGAGAGGGACAGCTCTCCCGCCTGCGTGCGCGCCTGGTCAAGGGCCAGACCCTGGCGGAGCTGGCTCGCGAGATGGGGTTCGGAGAGCACTTGCGGCTCGGGTCCGGAGAGATGAAGAGCGGTGGGCATCGCCGTGACTCGATCCTCGCCGATGCCGTCGAGGCGGTGATCGGTGCCATCTATCTCGATGCCGGCATGGAAGCCGTGCGCGCCCGGATACTCTCCTGGTATGCGGGACGCCTGGAAGACACCAGCCTGCAGCATACCCAGAAGGATCCCAAGACACGCCTGCAGGAATTCCTGCAGTCGCGTCAGGAGCCACTGCCCCGCTACGAGGTGGTCAGCGTCGAGGGCGAGGCCCATGCCCAGACCTTTACCGTGGAGTGTCATGTGGAACTGCTGCAGGATCATACCACCGGCATCGGCTCCAGCCGCCGTCACGCCGAGCAGCAGGCCGCCGAGGTGGCCCTGAAGCAGCTTGAGCCAAGAGGAGTCCGGTCATGACCCAGACCTGTGGTTTCGTGGCCATCGTCGGCCGCCCCAACGTCGGCAAGTCCACTCTGATGAACCGTATTCTCGGCCAGAAGGTGTCGATCACGTCGCGGCGGCCCCAGACGACCCGCCATCAGGTGATGGGCATCAAGACCGAGGAGGAGACCCAGTTCATCTACGTCGATACGCCCGGCATCCATATCATGGCCAAGGATCGCAACAAGGCGATCAACCGCTTCATGAATCAGGCGGCCGTGCAGGCGCTGCGCGATGTCGACTGTGTGGTGTTCATCATCGACCGCACTCGCTGGAGCGATGAGGACCAGGTCGTTCTCAAGCGCCTCGAGCATGTCAACGCACCGGTGATTCTGGCCGTCAACAAGGTCGATCGCCTGCAGGACAAGTCCGAGCTGCTGCCCTGGCTCGAGTCGGTCGGCGCGCGCCGGGATTTCGCCGCCATCGTGCCGATCTCCGCGAAGCACGGCACCAACGTGCCGGAGCTCGAGGCCGAGGTGGCCAAGCACCTGCCGGAAAGCGTGCATTTCTTCCCCGAGGATCAGGTCACCGACAAGAGCCAGCGATTCCTGGCGGCCGAGCTGGTGCGCGAAAAGGTCATGCGCCAGCTTGGCGATGAGCTGCCCTACCAGATGACCGTGGAGATCGAGGAGTTCCGCGACGAGGGCAGGGTGGTGCATATCAGCGCCCTGATCCTAGTGGAGCGCCAGGGCCAGAAGAAGATCCTGATCGGCGAGAAGGGCGAGCGCATCAAGAGCATCGGCCGCGAGGCGCGTCTCGATATGGAGCGTGCCCTGGGGGCCAAGGTGATGCTGAATCTGTGGGTCAAGGTCAAGCGTGGCTGGTCCGATGACGAGCGAGCGCTCAAGAGCCTGGGTTACGACCTCGACTGAGGTGACATGACTCCCGAGCCGGCCTTCCTGCTGCACAAGCGCCCCTATCGCGAGACCAGTGCGCTGGTGGAGTTGTTGACGCTTCACCACGGTCGGGTGCGGGCCGTCGCTCAGGGCGTGCAGCGGCCCGGGTCGCGGTCACGTGGCAGGCTGCAGCCCTTCGCTCCACTGCATGTGACCTGGGCCGGCGAAGGCGAGCTCAAGCGCCTGAGGCTGATGGAGAGTCGTGGTGGGGTGGCGCTGCTGGCGGGCGAAGGGTTGCTGTGCGGGCTCTATGCCAACGAACTGCTGACACGCACCCTCCCGGTGGAGTTTCCGGTAACGGAGGTGTTTGCCTTCTATACCTCGCTGCTCGAGGCCCTTCCCAGGCCGGGCTCACGCGCCGGTGCCCTTCGACGCCTGGAGTTCACCCTGCTCGAGTCGCTGGATGCCGCCCCGCGCTTCGTGGCGACCGAGGGTGGCGAGCTCGACCCCCAGGCTCGCTATGTCTACGACGCAGCCAGCCGCGCCTTCCGCCTCGGCCAGCCGGGGATCGATGGTCGTACCCTGCGCCTGCTCGCCGCCGGTGAGTGGAGTGCGCCGGGACTCGCCGGTCCTGCGAAGGCGGTGGCTCGCGCCGCCCTGGCGCCACTGCTGGGCAGCCGCCCGCTGCGCTCCCGGGAGCTGATGCGCGAGCTTGCCGAGTGCCGGCGTGCCGGGCTTCGCTAGGAGCACGGCTGCGCTGAGAGCGATTAAACTTTACGCACCCCTCTGTCGCTAGCCTTGCCGGCTTACGCTAAGCTGGCTACGGCTTATTTCAAGGAGACTCTTATGCATCCCCCGCGTATTCTGCTTGGCGTCAATATCGATCATATCGCCACCCTGCGTCAGGCTCGAGGCACCCGCTACCCGGACCCGCTCCAGGCAGCGCTGCTCGCCGAGGAGGCCGGTGCCGATGGCATCACCATCCACCTTCGTGAGGACCGCCGGCATATCCAGGAGCGTGATGTTCGCCTGCTGGCGGAGGTGCTGAATACCCGCATGAACCTCGAGATCGCGGTGACCGAGGAGATGATGGCCCTGGCCGAGGAGGTGCGCCCGGCCCATGTCTGCCTGGTGCCTGAGAAGCGCGAAGAGCTTACCACCGAGGGAGGGCTCGATGTGGTCGGTGGTTTCGAGACGATTCGCAACGCCTGTCGACGCCTGGCCGCGGCGGGCTGTGAGGTCTCGCTGTTCGTCGACCCTGAGCCGGAGCAGATCGCTGCCGCCGCCAGGGCCGGCGCGCCGGTCATCGAGCTGCACACCGGTGGTTATGCCGAGGCCACCGGAGACGAGGCCGCCCGTGAGCATGCGCGACTCGCCGCGGCCGCCGAAATGGCTCTCGAGCTGGGGCTGGTCGTCAATGCCGGTCATGGTCTGCACTACCATAACGTCGAGGCGGTGGCCGCCATTCCGGGGATCCATGAGCTCAATATCGGTCATGCGATCATCGCCCGGGCACTGTTCGTGGGTCTCAAGGAGGCGGTTGCCGAGATGAAGCGTCTGGCGATCGCCGGGCAGGAGGCAGGCTTCGTCGCCTCCCTCGAGGAGCACGACCACGACCATGACCACGCTGATCACGTGCACTGAGTCATGATTCTGGGGATCGGCACCGATATCGCCCGGGTGGCCCGTTTCGAGGCGGCGCTGTCACGCAGGGGCGAGCGCTTTACCCGTCGTCTGCTGGGGGAAGTGGAGCGCGAGCGTGTCCAGGGACACCCAAGGCCCGCGGCCTTCCTGGCCAAGCGCTTTGCGGCCAAGGAGGCCTTCGTCAAGGCGCTGGGCACCGGGCTGCGTCACGGCATGCGCTGGACCGAGATCCAGGTGGTCAATGATAGCCTCGGTCGGCCCTCGTTGCTGCTGGCCGGCAAGGCCCATGAGCTGGCACGCAGTGCCGGCGTGCGGGCCACTCACCTGACCCTGTCCGATGAGGAGGAGTTCGCGGTCGCCTTCGTGGTACTGGAGGACTGAGTTTCTTCGAGCTGCGCCTTGCGCCACCGGCGCAGCTCCTCCATGGCGTCGGTCAGGTCCCCCATCAGCGGGGCCATGGCCATGCGTCCACGGCTACGCAGGCGTGTTTCCATGGTTTCCGCGAGCAGCCCCAAACGTGGTGCCCCGCAGTAACGACAGGCACCGTTGAGGGCGTGTATGGCGTCCAGTAACGCCTCATCGTCCCGATCCTCATAGGCCTGGTATATCGCCTTCTCGCTCGCGTCGAGAGAGTCGGCGAGCTGGACGAGCAGCTGGTGCGCCAGCTGCTCCCGTCCACCGGCCAGCCGCGCACCCAGAGAGAGGTCCACCGCGGCCAGCTCCGATGACCGGGCGTCCGCCGATGAAGTGTCGGTCGCCATGAGGTGGGCGGGAACACTCCCCAGATGGCGACTCAGCAGGGCCGCCAGGTCCTTGCCTCCCAGCGGCTTGATCAGCACGTCATCCAGGCCGCTGGCCAGCAGCCGACGGCGTTCATCCTCCAGGGCGTGGGCCGTCACGGCGACGATCGGGGTGCGTCGCCACCTCTGGTTCAGGCGGCGCAGCGCTCGGGTCGCCTCGACACCATCCATGCCCGGCATGCGGATATCCATCAGCACCAGATCGAAGTGCTGCTTACGGCCCAGCGAAACGGCCTGTTCGCCACCGCTTGCCAGCGTGACCTCCACCCCGGGGCCGGTCAGCAGCTCGCTCAACAGGCGGCGGTTGGAGTCGTTGTCGTCGACGGCGAGTAGCCGCAGGCCGGTGTCGGGCGTGTCTGCCGAGCGTTCGGTGTCGGCCGCTCCGGCGTGCTGTCCGCTTGCCAGGATGCGTTCGATGGCATCGGCGAATGCGCGCCGGGCCAGTGGCTTGGCCAGCATCTCGCCCCCGGCGGGGAGCATGATGTCGGGCAGCTCGAGGGGGCTGACCGTGCAGAGCACGAGTGCGGGGCACTGCAGCTCGACGATCCGTTCCTGCCAGTGGTGAAGAAGTTCGGGAGCGTAGGGCGGTGCGCCCAGGCTGACGATCAGCAGGCTCGGGAGAGGCGGCGAGGCGGTGTCGGCCGGCAGCGGCGTGGCTCCCCAGCGGCGCAGCAGGTGCAGCAGGGTGTGCCGGCTGGGGGCGTGCGGCTCCTCCAGCAGGATGGTCTCGCCCTTCAGGTGCAACTCGGGCGGTCGTTGCGACTCGGCCTCGCCGGCCAGTGGCAACGTAAACGAGAAGGTGCTGCCGTGGCCCGGTTCGCTCTGCACGTCGATCTCGCCCCCCATCTGTTCCACCAGCTGGCGGCAGATGAAGAGGCCGAGCCCGCTGCCGCCGAACTCCCGACTGTGGCTCGGGGAGGTCTGGTGGAAGGCATCGAAGAGGCGCTGCCTGTGCTCATTCGACAGCCCGATGCCGGTGTCCGTCACGCTGATGCGCAGGGTGACGCGGTCCGCCTCGCTCTCTTCCACCATGACCCGGACCAGAACATCGCCGTGCTCGGTAAATTTCACCGCATTGCCGACCAGATTGGTCAGCACCTGGCGGATGCGCATCGGGTCGCCCTCCAGCAACGATGGCACGTCATCATAGACCATGCCGAGCAGCTCCAGCCCCTTCTGCTGGGCCGTGGGCGCCTGTAGCGCCAGGACCTCGTCGACCAGTTCCACCATCTCCACCGGCATTCGCTCGAGCTCCAGCCTGCCTGCCTCGAGCCTGGAGTAGTCCAGGATATCGTTGACCAGCATCAGCAGGTTGTCACAGGCCCGGTCGACATGTTCCAGCCACTCCCGTTGACGGACATCCAGGGGCGAGCGCCCCAGCAGTCGGCAGAAGCCGATGATACCGTTGAGGGGCGTGCGGATCTCGTGGCTCATGTTGGCGAGGAACTCCGATTTCACCCGGTTGGCTTCCACGGCGCGTCGGTGTGCCATATCGAGCTGCATGTTCTGGATCTCGACGGTCTCCATCGACTCCTCCAGCTCCATGGTGGCCTGAGCGATCTGGCGCTGCATCTCTTCGCGAGACGCCTGCAGGCGCGAGGCCAGCACATTGATATGGGTATCCAGCGGGGGCAGCTCAGGGGGAGAAGGGGGCAGCGGCTGTGCGCTCTCCTCTCGCGCCAGTTGCGACAGCGTGGCATCGATCCGCGCCAGGGGGCGCTGCAGGCGCCGATAGGTGCTGGCGGTGGCAAGCCCCAGGATGGCGGCGCCAAGGACAAGCAGCAGACCGCTGGCACCCAGCTGCCGGTAGTGGCCCAGCAGCAGCCCGCTGGCATCGATATCCATCACCAGGCGTGTGGCGTTGTCGTCCGCAAGAGGATAAGTCATGCGCCAGTGGCCGTTGTTCTGGCGTACGATGGCGCTGGTGTGCGCCCGGGGAACCTCCTGGGTCAGGCGACCGGCCTCAATCAGTGGCATGCCGCTGGCGTCGATGATGGCCGCGGCCGTGACCTCCCGCAGGCCGAGCAGGCTGGCGGTATGCGTCCTCAGAGCCGGCAGATCCTCCGCGCGCAGCGCGGCCAGCAGGCTAGGCTCGACCAGTGCCGTGGCCTGGTACAGCTCGGCCTCCAGCTCCGCGTCATGATCATCACGGTGCAGGGAGAGGGTGATGACCGCCACGGCGAGCATCAGCAGCAAGGGGAGAACCAGTGTGGTCAGCAGCAGTCGCAGCTTCAGAGGCATGGAGGTTTCCGGCGATGAGTGAGATGAGGGCCGTGGCCGAGTGGAGTGCCTGTCCACCCCGGAGTCACACGGATATAATGGTGAAAATACCTTTGGAGAAGGATGCTTGCATGCACTTTCCGACCATCGAGGACGTTGTCGGCCAGACGCCGCTGGTGCGCCTCAAGCGCATCGGGGCCGGTCGCAACAATGTGCTGCTGGCCAAACTCGAGGGTAACAACCCTGCGGGTTCGGTTAAGGACCGGCCTGCCCTGGCCATGCTGGAGCAGGCCGAGGCACGCGGCGAGATCGTTCTGGGCGACACCCTGATCGAGGCGACGTCGGGCAACACCGGCATCGCCCTCGCCATGGCGGCGGCCATCAAGGGCTATCGCATGGTGCTGATCATGCCCGACAACGCCTCGGAGGAGCGCAAGCAGTGCATGGCGGCCTACGGCGCCAGGCTGATCACCGTGAGCCAGGAGGGTGGCATGGAAGAGGCCCGTGACCTGGCAGAGGCCATGCTCGCGCGGGGTGAAGGCAAGCGGCTGGATCAGTTTGCCAACCCCGACAATCCGCTCTCCCACTACCGTGGCACCGGCCCCGAGATCTGGGAGCAGACCGCCGGCAGCGTGACCCACTTCATCAGCTCGATGGGCACTACCGGTACCATCATGGGGGTTTCCCAGGCCCTCAAGGAGCGCAACCCCGACGTCGAGATCATCGGCCTGCAGCCCGAGGACGGCGCCAGTATCGCCGGAATTCGCCGCTGGCCCGAGGCGTACCTGCCAAGCATCTTCGATGCCAGTCGCGTCGATCGGGTGCTCGATATCGGCCAGCACGAGGCCGAGGAGCATATGCGACGCCTGGCTCGGGAGGAGGGCATCCTGGCAGGCGTCAGCTCCGGTGGGGCCCTGGCCGGCGCCCTGCGAGTCGCCGAGCAGGTCGAAGATGCGGTGATCGTGTTTATCGTCTGCGACCGCGGCGACCGTTATCTTTCCACCGGTCTCTACGCCCCGGAGGGCTGAGTCATGGCGATGCTGGGCAAGCGGCGACCGCGTCGCGAGCGGTCGGGTGTTTCCGGCCTGCAGGGTCGACAGCCACACTCGCCGCCATACTCCAATGCCAGGGGGGATGCGTCTTCGAGTGAGGGCGAGGCCCAGGGCCTGATGATCGAGCGCCTGGCCCATGACGGCCGTGGCGTGACCCATGATACCGAGGGCAAGACGCTGTTCGTCGACGGCGCGCTGCCCGGAGAGCGGGTCGAGGTGGCGGTCTATTTGACCCGCAGGCGTTTCGATGAGGCCCATGTGCGCGAGGTGCTCGAGGCCTCGCCGGAGCGCGTCAAGCCGCCCTGCGACTATTACCAGCGCTGTGGCGGCTGCGATCTTCAGCATCTGTCAGTGCCCGCCCAGCGTCGCCACAAGCAGGCGGTCCTCGTCGATCTGCTGGCGCGTCAGGGAGTCGAGATCGCCGGTGAGCCAGAGTTGCTGGCCGGTGCCAGCCAGGGCTATCGGCGCCGTGCCCGGCTGGGAGTGAAGCTGGATGCCGAGGGGCGTCTGTACCTTGGGTTCCGCGCACGCCATAGCCATCGTCTGGTGGATATCGCGCACTGCACCATCCTGATGCCTGAGCTCGATGCCCTGCTGACTCCCCTGCACCGTCAACTGATGGCGCTGCAGGCGCCACGCCAGGTGGGGCATCTGGAGCTGCTGGCCAGCGATCAGGGCAGCACCCTGGTGATCCGCCAGCTCAAGGAGCATGCCGTCGATCGCGAGGCCTGGCGTGTCTTCGCCCACGAGCATGGGATCCACCTGGGCTGGCTGGCAGGGCGTGATGCCCCCGCCCTGGAGTGGCTGACGCCTCCCCCGCGTCTGAGCTACCGAGTGCCCGGGACCCAGGAGGACCTCGAACTGGGCATCGCCCCCGGTGACTTCCTGCAGGCCAATGAGGAGGTCAATCGACAGATGGTTGAGACGGCACTCGGCTGGCTCGATGATCTTGCCGGGACGGTGCTGCTCGACCTGTTTGCCGGTGTCGGCAATTTCAGCCTGCCGCTGGCCTCCGCCGGGGCACGGGTGGTCGCGGTGGAGGGGAGTCCGTCGATGGTCGAGCGCCTGGGCGCCAACGCGCGTGCCAATGCCAGTGCCAACGGTGGGGGGCTGCAGCTGTCGGCTCGCCAGGCCAACCTGGCGAGTCTGGGGACAGTGGCAGCGCTTTTGGAAGAGATCGGCCCCGAGGTGGTGGTGCTCGATCCGCCACGCGAGGGTGCCGAAGGTGCCGCCCGGGCCCTGGCGGCGGCACCGGTGCCCCGCGTGCTCTATATTGCCTGCGACCCGGCGACACTGGCTCGGGATGCCGCACACCTGGCGCAGGGAGGCTATCGGGTCACGCGTATCGCCGTGGCCGATATGTTCGTGCACACCTCTCATCTGGAATCGATGCTGCTGTTCGAACATTCAGGGATGGAAGAGCGGCGGTAAGGAGCCTTGGCCGATGGTTAAAGTACGTGAGGAGCAGCCTCTCACCGCGACGGGAAAGGTGGATATCGAACGCTGGGTGGAGCGCCTGCAGGAGGACGTGAGGCTGCGCGACCCGGCCGAGATGATCGAGGCCTGTCGGCTCGCCGAGCGGCTGGAGAGTGAGTCGGAGCGCCCCCACCGGGCCTGGTTGGCGGAAGGGTCCAGCTTTCGCATGGGCCTGGAGATGGCCGATATCCTGGGTGAGCTCAAGCTCGACCAGGTGGCGCTGGTTGCCGCGGTACTCTATCGCGCGGTGCGCGAGGGTCTGGTCGGCCTCGAGGCCGTCGGCAAGCAGTTTGGCAAGGAGGTGGCCGGACTGATCGATGGCGTGCTGCAGATGGCGGCGATCAGTGCGACCCAGTTGCCCAGCCGCGACATGGGCCAGCATGACCAGCAGGACAATCTGCGCAAGATGCTGGTCAACATGATCGACGATGTTCGCGTGGCACTGATCAAGATCGCCGAGCGCACCTGTGCGCTGCGCCAGGTCAGGGAGGCGCCCCGAGAGAAGCAGCAACGCGTGGCTCGTGAGGTGTTCGATATCTTTGCCCCCCTGGCGCATCGGCTGGGGATCGGTCACCTCAAGTGGGAGCTCGAGGACCTCTCCTTCCGCTATCTCCATGAGGATGACTACAAGGCCATCGCGCGGCAACTGGCGGAAAAGCGCCTGGATCGCGATCGCTATATCACCGAGATCGTCGCCACCCTCAACGGCCTGCTGGATGCCCAGGGCATCCAACGCTACGACGTCGATGGTCGGGCCAAGCACATTTACTCGATCTGGCGGAAGATGAAGCGCAAGCGCATCGACTTCTCCCAGGTCCATGATATCCGGGCGGTGCGCATTCTGGTGCCCGAAGTCACCGACTGCTACACCGTGCTGGGGCTGGTGCACTCGCGCTGGCATCACGTACCCAACGAGTTCGACGACTATATTGCCAATCCCAAGCAGAATGGCTACCAGTCGTTGCACACCGCGGTCCTCGGCCCCGAGAACAAGGTCGTTGAGATCCAGATCCGCACCTTTGCCATGCATGAGGAGGCGGAGCTGGGGGTCTGTGCTCACTGGCGCTACAAGGGGCATGACACCCGGGCCAAGAGTACCAGCTACGAGGACAAGATCGCCTGGCTGCGGCAGGTGCTCGAGTGGCAGGAGGAGGTCGGCGATCTCGGCGACCTGAGTGAAGGACTCAACAGCGACGTGGCCCCGGACCGCATCTACGTTTTCACCCCGGATGGCCATATCATCGACCTGCCGCGTGTCGCGACCCCCATCGACTTCGCCTATCGGGTGCATACCGAGGTGGGGCATCGGTGCCGTGGGGCCAAGGTCAATGGCCGCATCGTGCCGCTTACCTATACGTTGAAGACCGGCCAGCAGGTGGAGATCCTTACCGCCAGCAAGGGTGGGCCGAGTCGCGACTGGCTCAACCCCAGCCTGGCCTATGTGCGTACCTCCCGGGCCCGTTCCAAGATTCAGGCCTGGTTCAAGTACCAGGCCCGTGACCAGAACATCCTGGAGGGGCGCGCCCTGTTCGAGCGCGAGATGAAGCGTCTCGACCTCGAGGACATGGCCCTCGACACCCTGGCTCGCAAGGTCAACTACACAACGCCCGATGACATGTACGCCGCCCTGGGAGCGGGGGACCTGCGCATCGGGCAGGTGCTGAACCAGGCTCAGCAGCTGTTCGGTGAGAACGATGACCAGGAGCAGCTCGACCGCCTGCTGGCCAAGCCCAGGCGCACCACGGGCAAGGGCGAGAAGAGCGATATCACCGTGCTGGGCGTAGGTAACCTCAAGACCAGCATGGCCAACTGCTGTCATCCGGTGCCGGGTGAGCCGATCGTCGGCTTCATTACCCAGGGGCGTGGAGTCACGGTGCACCGCGAGGACTGCCCCAATATCCTGCAGTTGAGTGTGGACGAGCCCCAGCGCATCATCGAGGTGGAGTGGGGCGAGCGGGCGCGAACCCAGTACCCGGTCAATATCGAGGTGCAGGCGTGGGATCGCTCCGGCCTGCTGCGCGACGTCACCGGGGTACTTGGCAACGAGAAGGTCAACGTGCTGGCGGTCAATACCCTCACCGATACCGATGATGGCATCGCGAGGCTGACCATTACCGTCGAAGTGGATGGCCTGGAGTCGCTGGGGCGGCTCTTCTCCCGCATTCAGCAGCTGCCCAACGTTATCGAGGTGAGGCGCCTGCGCAGTGGCGGCAAGCCCGGCAAGCGCAAGGGAAAGGAGAGGAAGACATGAGCCAGCGCCATGGTCTGGATGATCTGCTGACCCTGATGGCGGTGCTGCGTGACCCCGACCAGGGGTGTCCATGGGACCTCAGGCAGGATTGGGACACCATCGTGCCCCACACCCTGGAGGAGGCCTATGAGGTCGCCGACGCCATCGAGCGCCGCGCCTGGGAGGAGCTGCCCGGTGAGCTGGGTGACCTGCTCTTTCAGGTGGTCTACTACGCCCAGTTCGCGAGTGAGGAGGGGCGTTTCGACTTCCACACGGTCGTGGATACCCTGACCACCAAGATGCTGCGTCGCCACCCCCATGTCTTCCCCGATGGCAGCCTGGCCTCGCGGCGCCCACCCGACGTTGATGCCGCGGATAGCGAAGCTCGCCAGCTCCCCGAGCTCGAAGGCATCAATCGCCGCTGGGAGGCCCTAAAGGCCGAGGAGCGAGCGCAGCGGATGCGTGAGACCCACGAGACCCCCGATGCCTCGGGGAGCGACGCCGTTGCGCCCTCGGTTCTGGATGATGTGCCGCGCACACTGCCGGCGCTGTCGCGAGCCGCCAAGCTCTCGAAGCGTGCCGCCCGGGTGGGGTTCGACTGGCCCGACTCCCGCGGGGTGATCGCCAAGATTCGCGAAGAGCTCGACGAGGTCGAGGAGGCGCTGACCGAGGGGAGTCGAGAGCATGCCATCGAGGAGGTGGGTGACCTGCTGTTCGCGGTGACCAATCTCGCCCGGACCCTCAAGGCCGACCCCGAGCAGTGCCTGCGAGCCACCAACAACAAGTTCGAGCGCCGCTTTCGTCACGTGGAAGCGGCCCTGGCGGCGACGGGCAGTAGCCCCGCCGATGCCGACCTCGCGACCATGGAACGCCACTGGCAGGCCGCCAAGCGCAACGAATGCAACGATACTGCCATATCTTCCGGAGACCCCCTGTCATGAGCCATGATCTTCATGAATCCCTGCGTGACAACGTGCGTATCCTTGGCGACAGCCTGGGGCGTACCATTGCCGATGACCTGGGGGGCGACTTCGTCGACAAGATCGAGGCCATCCGCGATTTCGCCAAGCGAGGTCGTCAGGGCGACGAGCAGGCTCAGCGTGAGCTGATCGAGTACCTGCGTCGCTTGCCAGACCGCGACCTGCTGCCGGTGACCCGCGCCTTCAACCAGTTTCTCAACCTGGCCAATATCGCCGAACAGCACTATCGGGCCCGCTTTCGTCGCGTCGAGGATTACCGGCCGGGAACGCAACCGGTGCTCTCCGAGCTGGTGGAGCGGGCGCGCCATGCCGGCCACTCACCACGCAAGCTGGTCGAGAGCCTGGCCGGCATGCGTGTCGAACTGGTATTGACCGCCCACCCCACCGAGGTCATTCGGCGCACCCTGATCCAGAAGTACGACGCCATCGACGACTGCCTGACCGCCATCGAATCATCGGGGGACTATCCCGAGCGCGGCGCCCGGGCCAAGGGGCGTCTCGAGGAGCTGATCAGCCAGGCCTGGCATACCGACGAGATCCGCCACGAGCGGCCCTCGCCGGTGGATGAGGCGAAGTGGGGCTTCGCGGTGATCGAAAACTCGCTGTGGCAGGCGGTGCCCGACTTTCACCGTGACCTGGACAACCTGCTGCTGGAGACCGCCGGCGAGCGGCTGCCTCTGGATGCCGCGCCGATCAGCTTCTCGTCGTGGATGGGGGGCGATCGCGACGGCAATCCCAACGTGACCTCCCGGGTGACCCGCGAGGTGCTGCTGCTGGGGCGCTGGATGGCCGCGGATCTCTACCTGCGCGACCTGGAACAGCTCAAGGCCGAGCTCTCCATGTGGAAGGCCAACAGCGCGCTCAAGGCCGAGGTTGGTGACGCACCGGAGCCCTACCGCGAGCTGCTGCGCCAGCTGCTGGCGCGAGTCGAGGCCACCCGTGACTGGGCCAAGGCGAGCCTCGATGGCAAGCCCTACGACGGGGGACCGATCATCGAGAGCCGTGACCAGCTCTACTCACCGCTGCTTGCCTGCTACCGCTCGCTGTGCGATGTGGGTCTCGACACCATCGCCAACGGTGCACTGCTGGATACCCTGCGGCGGGTGGCGGTGTTCGGTGTCACCCTGACCCGGCTCGATATTCGCCAGGAGGCGAGCCGGCACGCTCAGGTGATGGAGGAGCTCACCGCAGGTCTGGGCCTGGGGCACTATCGTGACTGGAGCGAAGAGCAGCGCCAGGCCTTCCTGCTCGAGGAGCTCGAGTCGCGCCGACCGCTGATACCGCGGCGCTGGGAGTGCTCGACGGAGTCGCGTGAGGTGATCGATACCTTCCGGGTCATCGCCAGCGAACAGGCCGAAGCGCTCGGGACCTATGTCATCTCCATGGCGGCAGAGCCCTCCGATGTGTTGACCGTGGCACTGCTGATGAAGGAGGTGGGGGGCGAGGTCAAGCTGCCGATTGCGCCGCTGTTCGAGACCCTCAACGACCTCAATCATGCCGGCGAGGCGATCGACCGCCTGCTCTCCCTGCCCGGCTATCGCCGTCTGATCGGCGGCCGACAGGAGGTAATGATCGGCTACTCGGATTCGGCCAAGGATGCCGGTCAGCTGGCCGCCGCTTGGGCCCAGTACCGTGCCCAGGAGAGCCTGGTGACGGTGTGTCGTCATCACGCCGTGGACCTGACGCTGTTCCATGGACGCGGTGGGACCGTGGGGCGCGGTGGTGGCCCGGCCCATGCGGCGATTCTCTCTCAACCGCCTGGTTCGGTGAATGGCAGCCTCAGGGTGACCGAGCAGGGCGAGATGATCCGCTTCAAGTTCGGTCAGCCGGAGATCGCCCTGCGTTCCATGGAGATCTACGCCTGCGCGGTGCTGGAGGCAACGCTGCTGCCGCCACCGGACCCGGAACCCCACTGGCGCGATGAGATGGATCGCCTGGCCGAGATCGCCCATGGGGCCTATGTGGGGGTGGTGCGAGAGGATGACGATTTCGTGCCCTACTTCCGTGCGGTGACACCGGAGGGATCGCTCGGGCGCCTGCCGTTGGGCTCGCGGCCTACCAAGCGGCGCCAGGATGGTGGAGTGGAGACACTGCGGGCGATTCCCTGGATCTTTGCCTGGACCCAGGTCCGCCTGATGCTGCCTGCCTGGCTGGGAAGTGGCGAGGCCTTCGCCACCCGTCTCGAAGAGGAGGGGGGGCGTGAGGTGCTTCAGGAGATGCGTGACCGCTGGCCCTTCTTCGGCACCTACCTGGACATGCTGGAAATGCTGCTTTCCAAGGCCGATGTGGGCATCTCTGCCTACTATGAGCATCGCCTGGTCGACGAGCCGACTCTCAAGGCGCTGGGGCAGCGCCTGCGGCAGCGTTTCGAGCGGCTCAATGAGGTGTTGCTGGAGATGCTGGAACAGCAGGAACTGCTGGAGAAGACGCCGTTGATCCACCAGGCAATAGCCGTGCGCAATCCCTATATCGACCCGCTACATGGGCTGCAGGCGGAGCTTTTGCAGCGTAATCGCGACGCCGACGGGGCGATCAGCGCCGATCTGTCGCGAGCGCTGATGGTGACCATGGCGGGTATCGCCGCGGGGCTGCGTAATACTGGATAGGGCCTGCGGCCAGGTACTAGGTGCAAGGATTCCCCTTGTACTGCTGGGGATGAAGCCATTGGGGATGAAGCCATGATATTGCCTTGCGCCTTGCGCCTTGAAACGGTGTAGCCGCGCTCTTTAGAAGGGAATATGGAGCGAGGCGGTCAGCAGATTGAGATGCGCCATATCGGGCGCATCGTACTCCTCGAGCTCGAGGCGGCTGGTAAAGCCCGGGAGCTGCAGGCGGGCGCCGAAACCCCGAACCCTGGTGGTGCCGGTCTCCTCGCCCTCGCCGCGCGGAATCACGGCATCGCCCTCCCAGCCGACCAGGCCTGACTTGGCATAGAGCCCGAAATCTCCCAGGCGTACGCCCGCCACCAGGCTGCCGCCGAGGCTGACGGTATTGACCAGCAGCTGCTGGTTATCGAGACGGGTGGGCATCTCGTCGCGCTGGTGGTAGCTGAACTCGGCACCGAGGTCCAGCTTGGGGAGCCGAAACGGGCTGAAGCCGGCGATCAATCGAAAGCCGGAGGTATAGCCGTCGGGGCTCTCGATGTCCTGGCCGTCGATGACAACACCGTTCTCGAGTCGCATGAGATTGTCGGGCTGGCTGGCGTAGGCGGGGCTGTAGGCGGGATTATGCGGATCGACTTGCCTGACGACCTCTTCGGCGAGGGAGCCTTTTTCGGCGCCGACAGCGGCAAGCGACGTGCCTAGGGCAAGACCAGCCAGTAACGCGGCAATGGTATGACGGGATGACATGGGTCCGTGTCCTAGCTCTTAGGCCTGATTCATTCGGACCAGGCCCCAGGGCGAGTAGCGATGATATCCTTACAGGCTAGCAAGCCCACCCCCGGTTCGCCAGGCATTTGGCCCGGCGATAGCAGGGGCACTCTCGGGCAGTGTCGATGCTGCTGGCGTAATGCATAAAGACTGGCCTGATTGCTCAGCCGGGGACTGTCCCTTGGGCTTTAGCCAGGGTCTTCAGCAATGAATCCAGTCTGGGTGTCGCCAGGTCGTGGCGCCTGGCGGCCTCGCAGAGCGGGCCGAGTATCGCGACATGCTCCGTGGGACGCCCCGCCAGCACGTCCTGGAGCATCGAGGCGCGATTGTTGGCGGTGGCCTCCACCACTCTCCAGACCAGGGTGCGCCAGCCATCGAGCCCGCTGCCTTCAGGCGGTGCGATGCCCTCGGCCTGCATTACCCTCGCCACTTCACCGATCACCGCCTCCACCTCGTCACGAAACGGCGTATCGCGAAGTTCGCCATTGCGAATCCTGTGGTGGGCAACCAGGGGGTTGATGGCGGCGTTGATGGCCAGCTTGTGCCATAGGCGTCGCCGAATGTCCGGCACCGCCCGGGTCGGCAGGCCGCTTGCACTCAGCAGGCTGGCCACTGTTCTCGCCAGATCGCCATGGCCACCCTTCAGGGAGCCGATCAGGGTGTTACCCCGGCCGGCGTGGACGACGCGATCATCCGCGGCAACATAGGCCCCTTCGGTGGTGGTGGCGCACAGCACCGGGCCTGGGTGACGTGTCGCGAGTCGTGGCTGGGTGTGGTAGCCGTTCTGCCACAGCACCAGCGGGAGGTCGGCGGGAAGTCGGGAAGCGAGCTCAAGATAGGCCGCCTCGGCGGCGTAGGCCTTGGTGGTCAGGTGGAGGAGGTCGGGAGAGCCGCCGGGGGGGCGAGTCCGTGTGATCACCTCCAGGCTTAGGACATCACCCTGGGGAGTGACCAGTGTTTGACGGTCGGGAAGGGGACGGCGGCCGAGCAGTGTTATCCGCTGGCCATGTTGGGCCAGACGCAGGGCGAGCAGGCGGCCGATGGCACCTGGTCCCACGATCCAGTGTGTTTGAAGCGCCATCAGCGGCCCTCCTTGCGACGTTGGGGAGTGCGACGCTTGCCGCTCCTGGCCGAGCGTCCGGTGCTGCGGCGGCCGCTGGTGCGACGGGACGCCTTGGCCTCGGCGCCCTCGGCGCTGTGGAGTGCCTGACGCAGGCGTCCGGCATCGGCGGCGCCGAGCAGGGTGCGCAGGTCGGCGACCAGTGACTCGAGGAAGGGCGCGGGGGCGGCGTCCTCTTCGGCGATGGCTCCCAGGCGCTGTTCCCATTGCGCGGTGCGTTCTGGGCGGCTGACCGCTTCGGGCAGTGAGGCGATCAGTGCGCTGCCCAGGCGGGTGGCACGCAGGGCCTTGCCCTCACGGACCAGATACCCGCGCGCAACCAGCGTCTCGAGGATGCCGGCGCGGGTCGCCTCGGTGCCCAGGCCATCGTGTTCACGCAGGGTGCGTCTCACGGCGGGGTCGTCGACATAGCGGCCGATGTTCATCATCGCCTTGATCAGGCTGGCGTCATTGAACGGCTCCGGCGGACGGGTCTCACGATCTTCCACGCCGCCGCTCTGGACGCGACACTCCTCACCCTCGCTGAGCGGCGGCAGTGGCGGTGCCTCGTCGCGGGTGGTGAACAGCGGCTTCCAGCCGGGGTCGAGGATCTCCTGACCCCGGGCACGGAACGTTTCCCCGAGGATCGAGAACTCCGCCTTCACGTCGCGGGTGGAGAGCGGCGGATAGAACTGGGCGATCACGTTGCGGGCGATCAGCCGGAAGACGTTCGCCTCGGTGGCCGTGAGGCGTGCCATGTCCGCCGGTCGTCCGGTGGGCGCCAGGGCGTGGTGTGCGCCCACCTTGCCGTCACTCCATGCTCGCGATCGGCGCGTGAAATCGGCCCCGGCCAACCAGCCGCGCAGGGTGTCATCTTCACGGCAGGCGCCTGCCAGGGTGCCTCGGGCGGCGGCGAAATGCTCCTCGGGCAGATAGCGACAGTCGGAGCGCGGGTAGGTGATCAGCCGGTAGCGCTCATAGAGCGACTGGCAGGTGTCCAGCACGATCTTGGCGGAGATGCCATGGCGCCTGGCGGCATCGACCTGCAGCGCCGAGAGCGAGTAGGGCAGGGGGGCGGGCTGGCGCTTCTGCTGGGTCTCCAGTGCCACCAGTCGGCCCTCGGCCCCGGGCAGGCGTTCGGCGAGGCTGGCCGCGGGCTCCCGGGCCAGCAGGCGTCCCTGGTCGTCGAGCGGATGGTGTTCACCGGGTACCCACCAGGCGCGCAGCTCGCCCCGGGGCACCGCAAGATCGGCCCACAATACGAAGAAGGGCCTGGGCGTGAAACCACGGATCTCGGCGTCCCGGCGCACCACCAGGCCAAGCACCGGGGTCTGTACGCGGCCCACCGAGAGTACACCGTCATGACCGGCCTGACGGCCCGTCAGCGTCCAGGCCCGGGTCAGGTTGATGCCATACAGCCAGTCGGCGCGGGAGCGTGATTCGGCGGCCCGGTAGAGTGGCTGGTAGCGCCGGTTGTCCTCCAGTCGCGACAGGGCCCGCTGAACGGCGGGGCGGTTGAGATCGCTGATCAGCAGTCGTGAGACCCTGCCCTTCCAGCCGAGGTATTCGATCACCTCCTGAACCAGCAGCTGGCCTTCGCGGTCGGGGTCACCGGCATGCACCACCTCGTTGGCGGTCTTGAGCAGCCTGCGAATCGCCGCCAGCTGGCCGCGAGCCTTGGGGCGAGGGGTGAGCTTCCAGTGCTTGGGCAGGATCGGCAGGGTGTCCAGCCGCCACTGTTTGAGGGCCGGGTCATAGGCGTCGGGAGGCGCCTGCTCCAGCAGGTGGCCGAGGCACCAGGTCACGGTGGAGTCGCCCACGACGATCGCTCCCTCCTGCTTGCGGGGGGAGCCGGGCAGGGCGTCGGCGATGGCCCGGGCCAGGCTGGGCTTCTCGGCGATGATCAGGCGCATGGCGGCCTCGCTTGCGGTGAGAGTTGAGGATTCTTCCAGTGTTGCCGACGCTTGGCTAGGTGTTGCATTGCGATTATGGTGTACAGTTGTTGTATCATTATTCTTGTGGAGTCCGGGCGATGCGCGAGCGAGGCAGAACACGCCGGTTGATGGGGCTGGGAGCGCGCACCGGTGGCGCGCTGTTGCGAACTCGCCTGGGCGGGCAGGCGGACTGGCGGGCCCTGGGCGAGGCGCTGTTCGAGGGACTCTCCGAACTCAAGGGGCCGGCCATGAAACTGGCCCAGATCATGTCCCAGTGGGACGACCTGCTGCCTGCGGACCTTGCCGAGGAGTTGGCCAGGTTGCAGCGCCAGGCCGAACCGATGCCCTGGGAGTCGATCCGCCACACCCTGGATGATCACTATGGCGATATCGACAGGGTGTTTCGCGAGGTCGAGACACGTCCCTTCGCCAGCGCCTCCATGGGCCAGGTGCATCGCGCCGTGACGCATGAGGGGGAGACGCTGGTGCTCAAGGTGCAGTACCCGGGGCTGGCCGAGGTGCTGGAGGGAGACCTCGCTCAGGTCCGCCGCCTGATGCGTCTCGGGCGGTGGTTCAAGGTGCCTCAGGCGCGACTCGATGCGCTGTTCGAGGAACTGGCGGCGAGCCTGCGCGGAGAGCTTGACTACTGCGCCGAGGCCGAGGCACTGGCGCGCTATCGACAGCGCTATGTCGACTGGCCGGGCATGGTGATTCCCGAGCCTCTGCCGGCCTACTCCGGTGAGCGCGTGCTGGCCATGCGCCATGTGCCGGGCACCCCGCTGCGTGACCTGGAGACGGCGGATGACGCCACGCGTCAGCGCATCGCCGCCACCCTGGCCGACTGGCTCACCGAGGAGCTCTTCACACATGGCGAGCTGCATGCCGACCCCCATGCCGGCAATTTCGCCGCCGATGACCAGGCTCGGCTGGTGATCTACGACCTGGGGGCGGTGATCCCGGTGCCTGACGAGCGGCTCAAGGCGATGATGCATCTGCTCGACGCCACCCTGCACGGGGATGTCATGGCCATGGATAGTGCCCTGCTCGAGCTGGGTGGCCGTCAGGGGCAGGGCGCGCCGCTGTCGCTTTACCGAGAGGCGGCGGAGGCCGTCTCGGCGCTCTTCGCCCCCGGCGAGCAGGACTTTGGCGATGTGCGCGTGCATCGTCGCCTGCGTGAGCTCTCACCCAAGGTGTGGGCGGCCATGGATCGCCTTCAGCCGCCCGCCGACACCCTTTTGCTGTCACGCACGTTGAACGGCCACTACTGGAACCTGGTACGTCTCGGCGCCCGGCTCGATATGCAGGCCCGCACCGCACCGCTGCTGTCGTGGGCGCGGTAGCAAGCGGCTGCCAAGCCCCCCGGCGGGCTGGTAGACTGTGGCGTTTTCCGGACGGTGGAGTGCGCAATGCTGGCGGTATGGGTGGAACAGCTGCTGGGATTTGCCTCGGGGGCGCTCAAGGCGATTCGCCAGGATGAGCGCTACCCGGCGCTGATGACCTGGGCGCGGGAAGAGGGGCCCCGATTGGTGGGCGGCGATCTGTCACTGGCCCAGGCGCTCGCGCCGGAGCTGTGGTCACAGACGCCCCTGGCGCGCCTAGACTTCCGCTGCGAACCGCTGGCGCGTCCCGGGCGAAACGAGCCCTGTTGGTGTGACTCCGGTCGCAAGACCAAGCACTGCTGTGGCGCGGTGACGCTGCCCGGCTCGGTGCCCGAGCACCTGATGTGGATGCTCTCGCTGCGCGACTGGAAGGGCGACACCCTCAAGGCGGCGCTGGCCAGCGGCCGTGCCCCCGCCCAGGCGCTGCTCGAGGCGGGGCTGATCGCGGCCGAGACCGGCCAGCGCGGCCGCGCCCAGCAGATTCTCGAGTCGCTCTTCGAACGTGGTGACTGGTCTCGGCTGCCTGAGCAGGCCGAGCCCGCCTTCGAGATCCTGATCGACCTCTTCCAGGAGCGCGGCTTTCATCGCAAGCGCGAGGCGCTTCTCGATGCGGTGCTCGAGCATGGCCCGCTATTCCTGCGCGGAGTGGCGCTGGAGCGCCTGTGTCTGATGCATCTCGACAACGACGATCTGGACAGTGCCCGGGCGGCCTTCGTGCGTGCCCAGCAGGCGCTGCCGGACTCGCCGACCCTGGCCTATATCGAGGCCATGTTGCTGCTGCACGAGGGGCATGAGCAGGAGGCCGCCGAGCGGGCGAGTTTCTGGTTCCGGCGTCTGGCACGCCAGGGGGATCTGGCGCCGGAGCAGCTGCAGTTCCTCGCCGACCTGGCCGAGAACCCCGGTGCCACCCTGGCCGAGCAGCTGCTCAATGCCGAGGAAGACCTGGCCGAGCCACTGGCGTCGCTGCAGGCGCTTCTCGAGGAGCTCCCGACCGCCCCGCGCCTGGCCGTGTCATGCAGCGGGGAGGGGCGGCTCGAGTATCACACCACCGCACGCGAGGACACCCTGCATGCCGCCTGGCGACGGGTCTTCCCGGTATCGGGGGTGTCCGACTCCCCACTGGGGCTCGATGATGATCCCTGGCCCGCCGCCGCGGAGTGGCTGCCCGAGCTCTGTCGTCATCCGGAGTGGCTGGATGCGCCGGCGGTCGTCCAGGAGCTGACCCTGGCGCTGACCTCGCGCTTCGGCAGCCTGCCCTGGATGGCACCGAGCCTGTTCGTGCCGCTCGCCGTCCGGCTGGAGCGCTGGCTGGAGCAGGTAGCGGCCGAGGGGCCGGGCACCCTGGCCTGGGAAGATGCCGACAACACGCTGCTGTTGCGGACGGGGCTGGCGTTGGTGGTCGGCATGGAGCGCGGGGCGCGGGAGCGCTCACGACGACTCGCCGAAGACCTGCTGGCCCTGGATCGACATGACAGCCTGGGGCTTCGCGAGCTGGTCCTCGACCAGCTGTTGCGGGACGGACGCGACAGCGAGGCGCTGGCACTCAGTGAGCAGCCACCGGAAGCCGAGGCCGAGGGGCCGGTGCTGGGCGTGCTGATGGGCCGCGCCCTGGCACTCTATCGCCTCGACCGACTCGAAGAGGCGGCCCAGGCGCTGGACGAGTCTCATGCCCACAATGCTCACGCGGTGAAGCTGATGTGCGGCGACAGCTCGGCGCCGCCGACGCCGGTGGGCGATGATGGCCCGGTCGAGCCGGGCAGTCGGGCCGAAGCCTGGCAGTATCGCACCCTGATGCGCGATCAATGGCGGGCCACGCCCGGGGCCCTGGCGTGGCTGCAGGAGTGGCTTGCCCGGCGCTGAGCCACAGTGCCAGGTAGGCGCCCGGTATTTATGCTCTCGATGCCTCGGGGGCCGGCATCAGCTCACGGTCGCGGCTGATCCAGAGTGCCAGCAGCACCGCCGGAATCCCCATGACGGCGGAGATCAGGAAGAAGGTGGCGTAGCCCTCGACCTCGACGACCAGCCCGCCGAAGCCGCTCAGGAACTTGCCCGGCAGGGTCATCAGCGACGAGAACAGCGCGTACTGTGTCGCGGTATAGGCCCTCGAGGTCAAACTGGAGAGGAAGGCGATAAAGACCGCGCTGGCCAGGCCGTTGGCCAGGTTGTCGCCGACGATGGCCATGACCAGCATGGGCAGGCTCTGGCCGGTCAGCGCCAGGGCGCTGAACAGCAGATTGGTCAGGGCGGCGGCCGTGGCGCCCAGCACCAGGAGCGGCCCGATGCCGTAGCGTGCCACCAGCAGCCCCCCCAGCATGCCTCCACCGATGCTCATGGCGATACCGAACGCATTGGTGACGTTGGCGATCTCCTTGAGCGTGAAGCCCAGGTCGATATAGAGCGGGTTGGCCATGGATGCCATGGCCAGGTCGCTGATGCGAAATACCGCCACGAAGAGCAGCAGCCACAGGGCCTTGTGCCGATAGCGGGTAAAGAAGTCGGTGAAGGGGCAGACGATGGCGCCGATCACCCAGGCACCCAGGCGCCGCAGGGGCTTGGGTCTTCCGCGACTGGCCCTCAGGAAGGCCCGTACCCGCGGCTCGTGTATCAGCTGGGTACCCAGCGAGAGCCGCTCGGGTTCGGGGCGCACCAGTACCGTGATGATGCCGATACCCACCAGCGCCGCCATGGTCAGGTAGGCGGCCTCCCAGGAGAGCCAGGAGGCGACGTAGAGCGCCCCCGCACCGGCCGCCAGCAGGCCGCCCCGGTAGCCGATGATATAGGTGGAGGCCATGGCCGCCTGGATGTCCTCGGGCGCCGATTCGATGCGGAAGGCATCGATGGCGATATCCTGGGTGGCGCTGCCGAAGGCGACCAGCAGGGCGAAGGCGGCCACCAGGGGCAGCTGCCCGAGCGGGTCGATTCCGGCGAGCCCCACCAGCCCGGCGATGATCATCGCCTGAGCTAGCAGCATCCAGCCGCGGCGCTGGCCGAGGCGGCGAGTCAGCAACGGCAGTGGCAGGCGGTCCACCACCGGTGCCCAGAAGAACTTGATCGAATAGAGCATGCCGATCCAGGCGAAGAAGCCGATCGCGGCCACCTCGACGCCGTCACTGCGCAGCCAGGCCGACAGCGTGGAGAACACCAGCAGGAAGGGCAGGCCGGCGGAGAAGCCCAGAAACAGCATGGTGATGACAGGCGCACGCAGATAGATCGCCAGGGCATCTCGCCAGCTTCTCTGCACGGTAGGCGTCGGCATGGGGCTCTCCTTGCAACGGTGTTAGAATCCTTGCCTCTTTCGCCGGGCGCCCGGCCCGCAAGCGGGGCGCACAAGCAACGAGCGATTGTTGCAGAGCCCCGGCAGTGATACCAGCATCCAGAGCGACGGGAGACCCCATGAAGGAGAGCGATACGATCCGCCAGGAAGACGCTGCGGCCGTGCCGCGCTGGTATGTGATCCAGTGCAAGGGGGGCGAATCCTTTCGCGCCACCGAGAATCTGCTCAACCAGGGCTTCGAGGTCTTCCATCCGGTACTCGACGTTCAGAAGAAGCGCCGCGGCAAGCTGACCTGGGTCACCGAGCCGCTGTTTCCCTACTATCTGTTTATTCGCCTCGACCGGCTGGTCAGCAACTGGCGGCCGATCCGCTCCACCCGGGGCGTATTGAAGCTGGTCACCTTCGGCGATACGCCGATCGCCGTGGATGACAGCCTGGTGGCGACCCTGTGCGACAAGGGAGACGAGCGCGACCAGGATGCCAACTTCTACTTCCAGGCCGGCGAGGCGGTACAGATCACCGAGGGGCCCTTTAAGGAGCTGCAGGCGGTGTTCGAGAGCCACAAGGGGGAGGAGCGCGCCATCGTGCTGCTCAACATGCTGCAGCGTCAGCAGCGTCTGGAGATGCCGGTCGCCAATCTACGGCGCGGCTAGGCCGCCCCCGCCCAGTCACGTTATCCCCTCCCACTCAGGAGAAGCCCATGACCATCGCTCCCCAGTGTGTCGTCACGCTGCACTATGTGCTGGTTGATGCCGCCGGCCAGGTCCTCGATGACTCCCGCGCCCGTCAGCAGCCCCTCGAATACCTGCACGGCCATCACAATATCGTCGCCGGGCTGGAGCGTGCCCTGGATGGCCAGGCCAAAGGGGCCGAACTGACCGTGACCCTGATGCCCGCCGAGGCCTACGGTCTGCGTAATGAGGCCCTCAAGCGCGAGGTGGGGCGGGACGCCTTCCCGGTCCCCGAGCTCTCGCCCGGCATGCGTTTCCAGACTCCCGGCGATGATGGCCCCCAGATCGTCACCGTCCTGGAGGTGCGCGACGACAGCGTGCTGATCGACACCAACCACCCCCTGGCCGGTCAAACCCTGCGCTACGAGCTCGAGGTGCTGACGGTACGCGAGGCCACCCGTGCCGAGCTCGCCAAGGGGCACCCGCTACCCCCCGACACGGACCACACCCAGGTCGAGGACAAGAAGTTGCTCTGAAAACTGACCTGAATCAATTGCCTGATGGCTCTCGGCAGGCGCCGGAGCGTAACTTGATTCAGATCAGAATTCCCCCCTCCGTTCCGGCTTACAGTGGACTCAACACATCAGGCGGGGAGGAGATCAACATGTATCTGGATGACGCCGTCGTCTTCGGGTTAGTTACCGTCGCGATGATGATCGCTTTCATGGGTGGCTGGATCGCCTTCATCGTGCGGGACCACCGCAAGAAGCGCTGAAGTCAGTCACGGTACGAGTCGTCAGGGGAGGGGGGAGTCATCCCCCCAGTGGGCCGACCTTCACGGGTCGGCCTTTTTTTGGTATCCGGATTAACTGGTTGAAGGGGGCTGCCAGCCCCTCCAAGTGCTTAGTCCCGCCAGAAGATTGATAGATCAACGCCGAAGTTCTTCTCAGGCCACAGGGATTGGAGCTTCAACCTGAAAGTGGAGATCATGTTCTTCCACCTTGATGCCCAAAACGTGATATTACGACAAGTGGAGTATGTTATCGGGCATGCTGGTCATGCGGTGTTCCCTTTGTGGGGAACAAGCGCTAACGGGGCCGAAGGCATCCGGCTCGCCCGGCCTGGTTCGTTCTGATTCTATCTATAAGATAAGGCGTCAGATCCTGTACTTCGCTCTCGGAGTGGAATTCTGTGAGCGGATGCCTGCCCTCATGGGCATGCTAATGCTATCAGAAGCAGCAAGGGCCGCCCCGGAATCAGTCTACCCCTCAGCTTGGTGCTGAACGGGAGCAGGTGTGGTGCTGCGCTTCCCCGTCTGGATCAGCACCACGCCCCCGAGGATCAGTGCTAGCGCAAGGATGGCGGCACCGGTGATTTCCTCGCCGACCGCAGCGCCAATGATCACGGCCACCACCGGGGCGATGTAGGTCGCACCGGATGCCTGCACGGAACCGAGTTTTTCGATGATGAAGTAATAGCTGAAGAAGGCCCCGCCGGTGCCCAGCACACCTAGGCCAAGGACCGCTCCTAAGAGTGCGCGCGAGTCCGTCGTTATTGCAGCCATGCCGTCGAAGTCGGTCAGTATCACCAGGGTCAGAAGCGCGAGTCCCGTCTGCCAGGTCGCCAATGCCAGCGGGGGCAGTTTCAGCGGCGACAGGAACCGTTGGGCATAGACGAATGACACCCCGAGGCTCAGCGTCCCGGCCAGCATCCAGAAGACCCCGGCCAACGCCACACCACCGGTGCCCTCCCAGGGGCGGGCGCTCAGTGCGATACCGATGAAGCCCAGGGCAACGCCAGCCGCCATCTGGCCGGTCGGGCGATCCTGACGCAGGAACAGGAAGGCGCAGATGAACGTGAAGATGGGAATGGAACCGCTCAGGAGCCCAGCGATGCTCGAAGGAAGCCGGGCCGTGCCGGCCACGAACCCGTAATAGTAGAACGTCGTCGCGATCACCGACATGACCGCGAAGTGCGGCAGATGACGGAGCTGATCGCGAGTCAGAACCTTGGCTCGCCAGGCCACCAGGGCCAGGGGAAGAAAACCGAACAGCACACGCAGAAATACCGTCTGGGTAGGTGAGATCAGGTCGGTAGCCCACTTCATGAAAATGAAGTTCGAGCCCCAGATAATGCCGAGCGCGGCGAGCGCAGCATAAGCACGCAACATGGCGTATCTCCTTCGGGAAAAGCGCAACGAGCGCCTTCCCGGAGGAAAGGCGGCCCGTTGTGGCGGTAGGACAGGCGTCTTCAGATGGAGCGGGTCACGCCGCCATCGACGCGAAGGTTCTGGCCGGTGACGTAGCCCGCGCCTTCCGACAGCAAGAAGGCCACGGTGTCTGCGATTTCCTCGACGGTCCCATAGCGACCCATCGGCACGCTGTCGCGGCGCTCATCGACCTCGGGAAGGCTATCGATCCAGCCGGGCAGCACATTGTTCATGCGGACATTCTTCGCCGCATAGGCATCCGCGAAGAGTTTGGTGAAGCTGGCCAGACCCGCCCGGAATACCACCGAGGTCGGGAATACGCTGGACGGCTCGAAAGCCCAGGTAGTCGAAATGTTGACGATGGCACCACCACCCTGTGCTTCCATGATCGGCGCGACCAGACGGATCGGGCGCACGGCGCTCAGGAAATAGACATCCATGCCCTGGTGCCAGTCCTCGTCAGGGATATCGAGGATCGGTGCGCGCGGACCATGACCTGCGGAATTGACCAACGCGTCGATCCGCCCCCATGTCGCCATCGTCAGATCCACGACCCGCTTCACGTCGTCGGGTGACTGGTTCGAGCCGGTGACACCGGCACCACCCAATTCCTTGGCCAGAGCCTCGCCCTTGCCCGACGAGGAGAGGATGGCGATACGATAGCCATCCTGAGCCAATCTGCGCGCGGCAGCGGCTCCCATACCGGATCCACCGCCCATGATGAGAGCCACTTTTTCTTCAGCCATGACAGCCTCCTTTGGTCAGGTTCTGGAGGCATTGTGTCAAGTGACAGCCGAAGTTTCGCGTGATAAATAAACGTGTAAGACTGTAGAAAAACTATAGGGCACCGCCATGACGCTATCTCGCCGCAAGCTCCCCCCTCTCAATGCCCTGCGTGCCTTCGAGGTCTCAGGCCGCCGACTGAGTTTCCGAGCCGCCGCCGAGGAGTTGGGCGTCACCCAAGGCGCCGTTGCGCAGCAGGTGCGTGCGCTGGAAGAGCACCTGGGCCAGGCCCTGTTCCAGCGCTTGCCGCGCGGCCTCGCCCTGACGCCACAGGGCGCGGCCTACCTGACGGACGTGACCCGCGCCTTCGATACGCTCGGGGACGCCACCGGACGACTCCTGGAGCGACCGGACACTGTCACGATCAGTGTTGCGCCGACCTTCGCCGCGAAGCTGCTGATCCCTCGTCTAGCCGAGCTGAACGCCGCTCTACCCGGAGTGGAATTGCGCACGGTCGCCACCGAAGCGCTCTCCGATTTTGAGCGCGACCAGGTGGATATCGCAGTGCGGCTAACCCGCCCCCCGTTCCCATCCGGACTAGAGGCCAAGCTGCTGTTCCACCAGGAGCTGGTCGCGGTCGCTAGCCCCCATCTGGTCAAAGAGTTACCGCTCCCCCTCTCTACCGAACGGCTTAGGGAGCTTCCGCTCTTGCATGACGCACACGATCACTGGCCGATGTTTCTGCGTGCCGACGGCAAGCTGCCCGGTGCGGTATTCAACCAGACGACACTAGCCCTGGATGCAGCCCTGGCTGGCCAGGGCGTCGCCTTGGCATGCCGAGCGTTTGTGGCGGGGGATCTTAAGGCCGGGCGTCTAGTGGAGGTCACGCATGAGACCATGATCAAAGAGCCCAGCTATTTCCTCGTCCGCAAGCGATCATCCTTACCTCATGCCCCGCGAGATGCGGTATGGGACTGGTGCGTGGCTCGGCTCTCGCTCAGTATCGATTAGCGGGGCTGGCCACCGCCTTCTGGTGACGACTCTGTCAACAGATGGGACAGTCCTCTAACCATCCACCAACCAGCTAGTCCGTTGCGTAGACGGGGTGTTACCTCGACGTGATATCTACGAATCAACCATTTATTCCGGATACCCCTTTTTTTTATTGGTCATCGAGTGTCGCGACTCTGCAACGCTCATGGAAAAAATCGACAACACTCGTCCGACGGCCGCTTCTCGTCTTCTCAATGGTTAGGATGAACAGTGTTCGATTATGGCCTATTGGGTAATCTGGAGGCTGATATGTCACAACAGGATCATGAGAATACGGCTGCTGAGCAGCATCGCCAGCGCCGCCGACGGTTGCTTGCCACTCTGGGGGCAGGAGTGGCCAGTGCCTATGTAGCCCCCACGTTGCTCAGTGTTGGCCAGGCCCATGCCTGGGGCGGGGGACATCGTTCGCGACCCAGCCACTCACGACCCAGCTGGTCGCGTCCCAGCCATTCACGACCCAGTCGTTACGATGAGGGCTACCGGAAGGGGAAGAGGGGCCACCACCATCACCATCGGGATGATGGTCACTACAGAAATGGCGGCCGCTATCATTCGCACCGGCAATATGAGCAAGACCGTCGTCGCCTGCGTGAATATCGCGAGGATCCATTGACGATCGTCGAGGATATCGTCTTTGGTCGGCCCGATTATCGGCGATGATGGACGGTTCATTTGACATTTCGCTCCCTGGTCTCGGTCGCTGCCTGCGTGTAGAGGAGACGCCCGACGTCGTCGAGGCGCTAAGGCAGGCACTATCGCGCTGGCCACTCTCCATCAGGCGAGCCCGGGGATTGGCGCCCGCCATCCGACTGCGGAGAAGCCCCGGGGGCTATCTGCAGCGCTCGCCCCGGCTGCCCCGCGGACTCGAGTTACCGACGTCGACGGCGGCGGTATGCAGCCTGATCGCGGATCTGGGCGGTGATTATCTCGACCGTGAGGTTTCACTGCTGGGGCTGCATTGTGCTTCTGTCGAAGTTGATGGCCGTTTGGTGCTGTTCCCGGAGAGTCATCGGGCCGGCAAGAGCACTCTGGCGGTGGCCTTTTCCGCGGCTGGTTATCGGCTGTTCGGGGACGATGTACTGGGTCTGACACGAGAGGGGGAGGGTGTCGCGCTGGGCATGGCGCCGAGGTTACGTCTGCCGCTTCAGGAGAGCTTCTCGCCGCCATTGGTCGAGTATGCCGAGGCCCATGCCGGCCCCGAGGATTCACGCTACCGCTTCGTATTGCCGCCGGGCAATGGGCTTGCTGAACATGGTGAGCGGTGTGCGGTGGGTGCTCTGGTTCTCCTCGAGCGCGATGACCGGTTAACCAGCCCCGATATCATCCGGCTCCAGCCTGGGGAGGGGTTGCTGCAGCTGCTTGCTCAGAACTTCGCCTACCATGCCCGCCCCGAGGCGTTGATGGCACACCTGCTTCCACTGATGGAGCGTGTCCCCTGTCTGCTGTTGCGCTATGCCGAACCGCTGGCGGCAGCGCGCCATCTGGGAGCCACGCTCGAAGGAGGCATGCAGGAAAATCAAGGCTGTGACATCGGCAGACGCGAGGCGTCTCAACCTGATAGGCGTGGTGCGCCCGGGGTGAATGACCCGGTTCCGGCGCAGCGGCGCTGGGTGACAAGCCGGGAGGTCCGAGCCTATCCGCTTGGCCAGGAGCTTTTCCTGATCCAGTCTGGTCGCGGCGAGATACATCGTCTGAACGAAACGGGCATGATGATCTGGCGTCTGCTGGATCAGGAATCGCTTGCCGGAAAGGAGCTGGGAGAGCTGCTGGCCGAGCACTACGGCGAGCCGCTTGCGTCGGTCACCGAGGATGTCTGTCGCCTGCTGTCAGGTCTTGCCGATGCCGGCCTGGTGACCGCCGCCGAGTAGCTGCGCCGGTCAGCGCTGTACCGTCAGGCGCTCCTCGGCGGGGCGCCAGTGGCGCTGCCAGGCGCGCATCACCCGCTCCGGGTACCAGGTCTTGCCCAGGCTGCCGTTGTAGCGGGCCAGGGCGTCGGTGAGGTCACCGTTCTCCACCGCCAGATAGTGGGCCAGTATCGTGCAGCCATAGCGCAGGTTGCGCCAGGGGTCCTTGAGATCATCGGCAGGCAGGCCCAGCTCGCGGATCCAGAACGGCATGATCTGCATCAGACCAACCGCCCCGGCAGAGGAGACCGCGTCGACTCGAAAGGCGCTTTCCACCTGGATCAGGGCCAGCACCAGCGCGGGAGGCAGGCCCGCCAGGGTCGCCTCGTGATAGACCCGGCGCAGCAGCTCGCGGCGCAGTATCGGCTCCTGGATATAGCGCTCGAGCGAGGGCTCCATGGCGTTGAGCCACTGACGCGCGGCCCACACCTCGGCAGGTGGGCGAGGGCGGGAGAGAGCCTCGTCGAGGGTGGTGCGCAGGGTGTGCGGCGCGGGCGGCAGCGGCTGGACCAGCAATGGCTTGCCCTCGGCCTCGAGCGCGCTCAGGAAACCCTGCTCGTCGGCCGCTGACGCCGTGGCCAACCACCCGCCCATCACCAGGGCGACAAGCGGGCGCTGCGCGTTAACCCAGCTGAACCTTCTGACGCAGGAAGTCGAGGATCTCCCCGGCCGGCACCATGGTGGCATCGCTGTCACGGCGTCCCTTGTACTCCAGTTCACCCTTGTCCAGTCCGCGATCGCCCACCACCAGGCGGTGGGGAAGTCCCATCAGCTCGTGGTCGGCAAACTTCACCCCGGGGCGCAGGTCGCGGTCGTCCAGCAGCACCTCGAAACCGGCGGCGCTCAGCTCGGCATAGAGCTTCTCCGACTCCTCGCGTACGCGCTGGGACTTGTGGGCATTCATGGGCACCAGCGCGATATGGAAGGGGGCGAGGGCGTCGGGCCAGATGATGCCGGCGTCGTCATGGTTCTGCTCGATGGCGGCGGCCACCACGCGGGTGACACCGATGCCGTAGCAGCCCATCCAGGGGTGGATGGCACGGCCTTCGTCACCCAGCACGCTGGCGTTCATGGCCTCGGAGTATTTCTGCCCCAGCTGGAAGACATGGCCTACCTCGATGCCGCGCTTGATGGCGAGCACACCCTTGCCATCCGGAGAGGGGTCGCCCTCGACCACATTGCGGATATCGGCCACCCTGGGCAGCGCCACATCACGCTCCCAGTTGATGCCGAAGTAGTGCTTTCCGTCGATGTTGGCGCCGGCACCGAAGTCGCTCATCAGCGCCACGCTGCGGTCGATGATGATCGGCATCTCGAGGTTGACCGGCCCCAGGGAGCCGGGACCGGCGCCCACCGCGGCGCGGATCTCCTCCTCGCCGGCCATGGTCAGCGGGGCGGCCACCTCGGGCAGGTTCTCGGCCTTCACCTCGTTGAGCTCGTGGTCGCCACGCACCAACAGGGCGATCAGGCCGCCCTCGGCGGCGTGAACCATCAGTGTCTTGATGGTCTTCTCGATGGGCAGGCCGTGCTGCTCCACCAAAGCGGCGATGGTCCTGGCATCCGGGGTGTCGACCAGGCGCAGCTCCTCGCCGGGGGCGGCGCGCCGAACATCGCTGCCCAGCGGCGCCGGCAATGCCTCGGCCTTCTCCATGTTGGCGGCGTAGTCGGAGTCGGTGGAGAAGACGATGTCATCCTCGCCGGATTCGGCCAGCACATGAAACTCGTGGGAGCCGGTACCGCCGATGGCGCCGTTGTCGGCGATCACCGGGCGGAAGTCCAGCCCCAGGCGGGTGAAGATCCGCGTGTAGGCGTCATACATCGCCCGGTAGGTCTCCTTGAGGGAGTCCTCGTCCACATGGAAGGAGTAGGCGTCCTTCATGATGAACTCGCGGGAGCGCATGACCCCGAAGCGCGGGCGAATCTCGTCGCGGAACTTGGTCTGGATCTGATAGAAGTTGGCCGGCAGCTGCTTGTAGCTGGCGATCTCCTTGCGGACCAGGTCGGTGATCACCTCTTCGTGGGTGGGGCCCACGCAGTAGTCGCGGTCGTGGCGATCCTGGAGGCGCAGAAGCTCCGGGCCGTACTGCTCCCAGCGGCCGGACTCCTGCCACAGCTCGGCAGGCTGAACCGCCGGCATCAGCACTTCCTGGGCGCCCGCCCGGTTCATCTCCTCACGCACGATGCGCTCGACCTTGCGCAGGGTCTTCACTCCTAGCGGCAACCAGGTGTACAGGCCGGAGGTGAGGCGGCGGATCATGCCGGCCCGCAGCATCAGCTGGTGGCTGATGACCTCTGCATCGGCGGGGGTTTCCTTCAGGGTGGAAATCAGCATCTGGGTAGCGCGCATGGGTCCGGCGTTTCCTCGGTAGTCAAAGGGGGGGCCGCAAGGGCGGCAATGATGCTGGCATTGTACGGCCAAGCCACGGGCGCGGCAAAAGGCGGCCATTTCCAGGGGTGCACAGAGGCTTGCACAGACAGCTCATGGCCAAGGTTAAATTGACTGTTCTTACAACTAGCGTGCTAAATAAAAGCATGTAAGCATCATGACATGATCCATTCTGTCTTTCGGCCTCCATGCCGACCGTAAAAGGAGATGATCTTGGATAGGAGCGACACAGGTTCGATCGAGGCGCGTTGCCGCTGGGTCGGCTGGCAGGACAAGCGGTGTACCGCGGAGCAGGCCGCGGCCTTGATCGAGGATGGCATGACGGTGGGCATGAGCGGCTTTACCCGGGCCGGTGAGGCCAAGGAGGTGCCGCGTGCCCTGGCCGAGCGTGCCGCACGGAGTCCGCTCTCGATCACCCTGATGACCGGCGCATCGCTGGGCAATGACCTCGACAAGGTGCTGACCGATGCCAAGGTGCTGTCGCGGCGCATGCCGTTTCAGGTCGATGCCACCCTGCGCCGGGCCATCAATGCCGGCGAGGTGATGTTTATCGACCAACACCTCTCCGAGACCGTGGAGCTGCTGCGCAATCGTCAGCTGGCCGAGATCGACGTGGCGGTGGTGGAGGCCTGTGCCATCACCGAAGAGGGCGGCATCGTGCCCACCTCCTCGGTGGGCAACTCCGCCAGCTATGCGATCCTCGCCGACAAGGTGATCATCGAGCTCAATCTCGACGCTCCCGCCGAGCTCGAGGGGCTTCACGATATCTATATCCCCCAGATGCGGCCCACGCGCACGCCGATTCCCGTGGTGGCGCCGGACTCGCGCATCGGCACCCCCTATATCCCGATCGACCCGCAGAAGATCGCCGCCATCGTGGTGACGAAGGGCAAGGACAGTCCCTCCACGGTGCTGCCGCCGGATGTCGATACGCAGAGAATCGCCGATCATCTGATCAGCTTCTTCTCCGACGAGGTCAGGATCGGACGACTGACGCCCTCGCTGCTGCCCCTGCAGGCCGGCATCGGCACCATGGCCAATGCGGTGATGACCGGGCTGGCCGAGGGGCCCTTCGAGCATCTGACCATGTACTCCGAGGTGCTTCAGGACTCGACCTTCGACCTGCTCGACTCGGGCAAGCTCGATTACGCCTCCGGCTGCTCCATCACCCTCTCCGAGGCCTGTGGCGAGCGAGTGTGGCCTCGCCTGGATGACTATCGCGACCGCCTGATCCTGCGCCCCCAGGAGCTCTCCAACCATCCGGGGATCGTGCGTCGTCTGGGCATCATCGCGATCAACACCGCCCTCGAGGTGGATATCTACGGCAACGTCAACTCCACCCATGTGGGGGGGACGAAGATGATGAACGGCATCGGCGGCTCCGGCGACTTCGCCCGCAACGCCCAGCTCTCGATCTTCGTCACCAAGTCGGTGGCCAAGGGGGGTGATCTCTCCAGCGTGGTCCCCTTCGCCAGCCATGTGGACCATACCGAGCACGACGTCGATATCCTGGTGACCGAGCATGGTTTGGCCGATTTGCGTGGGCTGGCGCCCAGGGAGCGTGCGGTCAGGGTGATCGAGCAGTGCGTCGACCCGCTCTATCGTCCGGCGCTGCGGCGTTACTTCGAGGAGGCCTGCCGACGCGGTGGCCATACGCCGCACTGCCTGGAGCAGGCGCTGTCATGGCATATGGCGGTGGAGCGTGATGGTCATATGCGCAGCCTTCAGGAGGAGGAGGCCGGCGCCCTGAGTGCCTGATTGGCGATGGCGGTAATCTCAATGCCATCGTCGAATCGCACTCCCTATGTGGGGCTGGATAGCAGAAGTCGCAGCGTCAGGCCCAGCACCAGCGTCGTGGCAACGCTGACCAGGGTGCCCAGCAGCACGTATTCGGTCAGTTTGCGATCCCCCGCCTCACGCAGGTCGCCGTAGCGCAATACCGACTTGGCCGCGAGCAGAAAGCCCACGGCGGCGAGCTGATCCAGCAGCACCAGGGAGAGCACCAGCAGGCGCTCGAGCATGCCGATATGTGCCCCGGCCTGGTCCAGCGTGCCCGCCTCCTCGACCTGGCGGCTCCAGGGCGTCAACACCATGGCAATGGCAAACGACAGGGGGCGCGTCACGATCAGGTAGGCCGCCGCCACGCCCAGAACCCCGGGCGAGAGCAGCCAGGCACCGAGGGCTTCCAGCGGCGCCATGCTGCCGAGCCAGGCCAGCCAGATCAGGATGAGCACGCCCAGGTGCAGCGCCTGATCGAGCAGGAACCAGCGCAAGGTGCCGGGTAGCCGGGCCTTCACCAGATCGATTATCCAGTGGCTGACTCCCACCCCCAAGACGCCGACGAGTACCCCTGCCGGCCCCGGCGAGTCGGGCAGCAACAGGATCGCGACAAGCAGCACCAGGGCGGTGAGTCCCCCATGCACGACACTGTGATAGTAGAGGCGGCGTGAGCGGTGGCGTAGTCGAAAACGCTCTTCGACCCAGTGACGCGGCTGCAGCAGGAAGTCGCCGACCAGATGGGCAAGCACCAGGCCCAGCAGCAGCGAGAGTTCGTTCGGTGTCATGATGAGCCAGCGTCCTTGTCGGCCAGGCGGGTCTCGAGATAGGCGAGGGTATCGCTGAGCAGGGGCCAGCGTGCCGCCTTCAGGCGTTTGTAGACGCTGGGCTGGCTGATGCCGAGATGCGTCGCCATGGCTTGCTGGGACAGGGTCCGCTCGAGGCTCAGCTGGACCACCTCCGCCGAATAGGGGGACCAGCCAGCGAGCAGGTCATCGAGGAAGCGCATCAGCAACGCCAGGCTGCCATCGTCAGGGTCGTCGAGCAGTGTCAGCGCGAGATGCGCGTCGCCTTCTCCCAGGCGATCCAGTCGGCGCCCCGAGGCGACGAAGGGGGCGTCATCGGCCTCGGCGATGCGCAGGTCGGCGTGCCATCTGGCCGGCCCCACGGCCACCGCGATACGGGCATCCCAGCGTTGATCGGGTTCGGAGTGTTCGATCAACGCCGCACGCAGGGCGATGGCCGTCGTCATGGCATGCCGAGCCTGGGGCAGAGCGATCTGGAACCCATCGCCGCGAAAGCGTTCGGCATGACCCTGATGGTGGCTTGCCAGGCGCTGCAGGCTGTCGTCCAGGAGGCGATAGAGGCGACGGCGGTCGCTCACCTTGCGTGAGTCGACCACGTCGCCGGTCAGCACGGCGATGCGTTGGGTCGGGGCGGTCTTCTCGAACACGCAGTCACTCCTTGAGCATGCGTTTCAGTATAGCCGCCTGTGGCTATGTTGCCATTTTATAGCCTGTGAAGGCTATTAAATGGGTTTATAGCCCTTAAAGGCTATTTAGCCAGCTCCCGCATGGCGCCCTCCAGCCCCTCGAGGGTCATGGGGTACATGCGATCCTCGAGCAGCTGACGGATCAGCCGGGTGGAGTGGGTAAAGTCCCAGGTGTGACGTGGCATGGGGTTGAGCCATACCAGGCGCGGGAACTTGTCGATCACGCGCTTCAGCCACACCGCGCCGGCCTCGTCATTGAAGTGCTCCACGCTTCCGCCGGGATGGGTGATCTCGTAGGGCGACATGGCCGCATCGCCGACGATCACCACCTGATAGTCATCGCCATAGGTGTGCAGCAACTCCATGGTCGGGATGCGTTCGGCATGACGGCGAGTCTGGGTGCCGGCACTGCTGCGCCACACCCCCTCATAGATGCAGTTATGGAAGTAGTAGGCTTCCAGATGCTTGAACTCCGAACGGGCCGCCGAGAACAGCTCCTCGCAGGTGCGGATATGGTCGTCCATGGAGCCGCCCACATCGAGCAGCAGCAACACCTTCACCGCGTTATGGCGCTCGGGGCGCATCTGCACGTTGAGCAGGCCGGCATCCCGCGCGGTTTCGCGTATGGTGGCATCGACATCGAACTCCTCCGCTGCCCCCTGGCGCGCGAACTTCCTGAGCCGGCGCAGCGCCATCTTGGTGTTGCGCGTGCCAAGCTCCAGGGAGTCGTCATAGTCGCGGAAGCGGCGCTCATCCCACACCTTGGCCGCACGCCGGTGGCGGGAGCCATCCTGGCCGATGCGAATCCCCTCCGGGTTATAGCCGTAGGCGCCGAAGGGGCTGGTGCCGCGGGTACCGATCCACTTGTTGCCCCCCGCATGGCGCTCCTGTTGCTCCTCGAGACGCTTCTTGAAGGTCTCGATCAGTTGCTCGAGGCCGCCCAGGGATTCGATCCGGGCCTTCTCCTCATCGGAGAGCTGCTTCTCGAACTCGCGGCGCAGCCAGTCATCGGGGATCAGCGCCTCGATGGCGGCGTCGAGGTTCTCGAGACCTTCGAACCAGGCGGCGAAGGCGCGATCGAAGCGGTCGAAGTGGCGCTCATCCTTGACCATCACGGTGCGGGCAATCTGGTAGAACGCCTCCATGTCGGCGAAGACCACGCCGCGTTCCACCACCGCATGGAGGTCGAGCAATTCGCGCAGCGATACCGGGACGCCGGCACGCTTGAGGGTCTCGAACAGGCCGATAAACATGGTTCAGCGCCTCTGGTTGCCCTGGCGGCGCATCATGAAGGCCAACCGCTCCAGTAACTGGGTATCCTGTTCGTTCTTGACCAGCGCGCCTGCCAGCGGCGGGATCGCCTTGACCGGGTCACGCTGATAGAGCGCCTCGCGGGCCAGCTCGTCGCTCATCAGCAGCTTCAGCCAGTCGACCAGCTCCGAGGTGGAGGGCTTCTTCTTGAGGCCCGGGGCCTGACGCAGGTCGAAGAACACCTCCAGCGCCTCGCTGACCAGCTTCGGGGCGATATCGGGGAAGTGCACATCGACGATCGCCTGCATGGTGTCGCGGTCGGGAAACTCGATGTAGTGGAAGAAGCAGCGGCGCAGGAAGGCGTCGGGCAGCTCCTTCTCGTTGTTGGAGGTGATGATGATGATCGGGCGGTGGCGGGCGGTGATGGTCTCGCCGGTCTCATAGACATGGAACTCCATGCGATCCAGCTCCTGGAGCAGATCGTTGGGGAACTCGATATCCGCCTTGTCGATCTCGTCGATCAGCAGTACCACCCGCTTGTCGGCGGTAAAGGCGTCCCACAGCTTGCCGGGCTTGATGTAGTTGGCGACGTTCTCCACGCCCTCGACGCCCAGCTGGGAGTCACGCAGGCGGCTTACCGCATCGTACTCGTAGAGCCCCTGGGCGGCCTTGGTGGAGGACTTGATATGCCAGGTGTGCAGCTCGGTGCCCAGCGAGGCCGCCAGCTCCTCGGCGAGCAGGGTCTTGCCGGTGCCGGGCTCTCCCTTGATCAGCAGCGGGCGCTCCAGGGTCACCGCGGCGTTGACCGCCTGCTTGAGGGCCTCGGTGGCTACATAGGTGGAAGTGGAATCAAACGCCATGAGTCATGCCTCGGCTAGTCTTCAGAGGGGTAGAGGGATCAAACAAGTGTACGGAAGGGCGTCAACCGGGACAAATTTCCTCTTGCCCATATTGGATAGAAAGAGGATAGAAAGTGAGAGCATGGAAGTGGGGTAGATGGAGGATGGATACTGCCGGCTAATGAGAAATCGAGTGTGGCACCTCAAAAGGAGAGCATGGCATGTTGGAAAATCTGTTCGCGTCGATATCGGACACAATGCAGGAAGAGCAGTTCGATGAGCTGGCCGCCGGCCAGGGGGTGCGCATCGAGCGCATCGTCTCGCGCGGTCACAGTTCGCCTGAAGAGGGATGGTACGATCAGCCCCAGCACGAGTGGGTAGCGGTGCTGCAGGGGCGTGCGGTGCTGGCCTTCGCGACGGGCGAGGAGCGAGAGCTCGGCCCGGGCGATCATCTGGTGATTCCGGCACACTGCCGACACCGCGTGACGTGGTCGGATCCGGAGCAGACGACCATCTGGCTGGCGGTGCACTATGACGGATAGCCTTCGTCTGGGCGCATAGCCTTCTCTAGAAGTCTTCATCACACTGTCACCAATGGCTTGCCGTAAAGGGATCTGAACCATGCGATTGAGGATACTCTCCGATCTGCACCTCGAGTGCTTCGATGAAGGGCGAGAGCTGCCGGATGTGGAGTGCGACGCGGTGATTCTGGCCGGTGATATCTCGCGCAGGACCCGAGGGCTCGAGTGGGCGGCCGAGCGCTTCGCCGGCACGCCGATTCTCTATGTCCCCGGCAACCATGAGTTCTACCGGACCCGCATGCCGGTGCTTCGCCAGGAGCTGGCCGACGAGGCGACCAGGCTCGGCATCCACCTGCTCGACAACCGCTCACTGACCCTGGACGGCGTGCGCTTCTATGGCACCACCCTGTGGACCGACTTCGACCTCTACGCCGGCGAGCCCGATCACGACCCGGCGCTTACCGAGGAGAGGGTACTGGCCTTTATGCCGGACTTTCGCATCGTTGAGCAGCCGAACGGAGTGGTGTTCACCCCGGCGGAGAGCCGCCGCCTGCATGCCAAGGCGCGGGGTTGGCTGGAGTCGGCGCTCGCCGAGCCCTTCGGCGGCCCCCGGGTGGTGATCAGCCACCATGCGCCGCTGGCCGAGTGCATTCCGCCCGGCTATCGGGGCGATGCGGCCTCACCGGCCTTCGCGTCTCATCTGCCCGAGCTGATGGGGCGCATGGACCTCTGGATCCACGGCCACGTCCACGAGCCGGTCGATGTCGAAATCGCGGGGACTCGCGTTATCGCCAACCCAGGCGGCTACCCGGGAGAGTTCGACCCGCCGCTCTTTACTCCCGACCTTGTCGTTTTGGTGCCAACCTCATGACGCCGCAGTTATGGGGCTACATCCTGGCCAGTCTGCTGGCCCTGTGTCTCTATGGGATCGACAAGGTCGCGGCGCGCCGGAACTGGCGGCGAATCCGTGAGTCGACGCTGCACCTCGTTGCCCTGGTGGGCGGTTGGCCGGGTGCCTTGCTGGGGCGTCACTGGTTTCGACACAAGACCCGTAAGCAACCCTTCGGTCGCATTCTGTGGGCATGTGTCGCGGCGAATATCGCTGTCTCGGGCTGGCTGATACTGGCCGATTCGGCGGCAGGCGTGCGCCAGCTGAGCGGACTGGGGTAGGGCCCTTGTCGACCCATCAAGGCTTTATTCTCAGCCGCCACTGGCAGGACACCCCCGAGGGAATAGACGTATGGCTGTGGCTGGCCACGGATGAGGGCCCGCTGCGGGTCTCGCTGCCGCGCCAGACGGCGGTGGCCTTCCTGCCGAAGGAGCATATGACCCTTGCCGAGCGTGTCGTGGGGCGGGAGAAGGGCGTGCAGCTGCGTGAGCTCAAGCTCAAGGACTTCCAGCACCGCCCGGTGGTTGGCCTCTACGCTCGGCAGTATCGTCGGCTGCTGGCGCTGGTACGTCGCCTGGAGGAGGCCGGTGTCAGTGTGTACGAGGCGGACATTCTTCCGTCCGAGCGTTATCTGATGGAGCGCTTCATTACCGCACCGGTGGAGGTTGGCGGCGTGACCGACGGGGAGGGAGGGTGGGTCGAGGCACGGCTGCGTCCGTCGCCACACTATCGTCCCCGGCTGCGTACGGTCTCGCTGGATATCGAGACCAGTGGCCAGGGTGAGCTCTACTCCATTGCTCTCGAAGGGTGTGGGCAGCGTCAGGTCTTCATGTTGGGCCCCCCCAGTGGAACGACGGGAGAGCTCGACTTCCGGCTCGACTACTGTGAATCTCGGCGCGAGCTTCTCCAGTGTCTCAATGCCTGGTTTGCCGAGCATGACCCCGACGCCATCATCGGCTGGAATCTGGTGCAGTTCGATCTGCGGGTGCTGCGTGAGCATGCCGAGCGGCTGGGTGTGCCGCTAAGGCTCGGGCGAGGTGGCAGCGAGATGGCATGGCGAGCGCCCGGCTATCGGCCTCACCACTTCTTCGCCTCCGTCGAGGGGCGCCTGATCATCGATGGCATCGAGGCGCTGCGCTCGGCCACCTGGAGCTTCCCTTCATTCAGCCTGGAGAGCGTGGCGCAGACGCTGCTCGGTGAGGGCAAGGCGATCGAGGATCCCTACCGGCGGCTGGAGGGGATTCTACGGATGTTCGCCGAGGACAAGCCCGCCCTTGCCCGCTATAACCTCAAGGACTGTGAGCTGGTCACGCGTATTTTTGAGAGAACCGAGCTGCTGGACTTCCTGCTCGAGCGAGCGTCGGTAACCGGGCTTTCTGCCGACCGTAGCGGGGGCTCGGTAGCGGCCTTCACCCATCTCTATCTGCCACGCCTGCATCGCCTGGGGTGGGTGGCCCCCAATCTTGGCGAGGGAGACGTGGCCGAGAGTCCCGGGGGATTTGTCATGGATTCACGCCCCGGGCTCTACGATTCGGTACTGGTGCTGGATTTCAAGAGCCTCTATCCGTCGATTATCCGCAGCTTTCTGATCGACCCGGCGGGGCTGGTCGAGGGACTGGCCGAGCCGACAGACGCTGCTTCCGTGCCCGGCTTTCGAGGGGCGCGTTTCTCTCGTACCCAGCATGCGCTGCCGGCCATCGTCGAGGGAGTATGGGCCGGCCGAGAAGAGGCCAAGGCGGGGGGGGAATGCACCGCTCTCCCAGGCACTCAAGATCATCATGAACAGCTTCTACGGTGTGCTGGGTTCGAAGGGCTGTCGTTTCTTCGATAGGCGCCTCGCCTCGTCGATCACCATGCGCGGCCACGCCATCATGCTCCGCACCCGGGAGCTGATCGAGGCCGAGGGGTATCGCGTGATCTATGGGGACACCGACTCCACCTTCGTATGGCTCGGGCGGCCCCATGAAGAAGAGGAAGCGGCAGAAATCGGTCGACGACTCGCTGCCCATATCAACGCCTGGTGGCGGGAACATCTGCGGGTCGAGCATGGCCTGACCAGTGCGCTGGAGCTTCAGCTTGAGGCACACTTTCGACGCTTTCTGATGCCCAGGATCCGCGGGGCCGAGATGGGCAGCAAGAAGCGCTACGCCGGCCTGGTACGTGAGCCATCGGGCGAGGAGCGGGTGATCTTCAAGGGGATGGAGACGGTGCGCAGCGACTGGACGCCCCTGGCCCAGCAGTTCCAGCGTGAGCTCTACCGGCGTGTCTTTCGGCGGGAACCCTACCGGGACTATCTGCGCGACTACGTGAACACCTTTATCGAAAAGGCCCAGGGGGAGTCACTGGACGAGCGGCTGGTCTATCGCAAGCGCTTGCGTCGACGTCTCGATGAGTACCAGCGCAATGTGCCGCCCCATGTCAGGGCGGCACGTCTGGCCGATGAAGCCAACGATCGGCTGGGCCGGCCGCGTCGTTATCAGCGCGGTGGCTGGATACGCTATGTGATGACGGTGGCGGGCCCCGAGCCGTTGGAGGCGTGGTACTCGCCGATCGATGTCGACCACTACCTGAGTCGTCAGCTGCAGCCGGTGGCGGATGCCATCCTCGCCTTCGTCGGCGATGACTTCAGCACACTGATCGATCGTCAGCTCGGCCTGTTTGGCTAGACCTGCAAGAGCGGCACGTCACTGCCGGGCTGCCTGCCGCCCGAACTGCAGCTCGGCCAGGCGGCGATAGAGTGGGCTCGTGTCGAGCAGCTGGTCATGGCTACCGGCGGCCACCAGGTGTCCCTCGTCGATCACCAGGAGTCGGTCGGCGGCGACCACCGTGGCCAGGCGATGAGCGATCACCAGGCTCGTGCGTCCCACCATCAGCCGGTCCAGGGCCTGCTGTACCAGCCGCTCGCTCTCGGCATCCAGGGCGCTGGTCGCCTCGTCCAGCAACAGCACCCGAGGGTCCTTGAGCAGCGCCCGGGCAATCGCCAGGCGCTGGCGCTGGCCGCCGGAGAGCTGCACGCCCCCGGGACCCAGCGGGGTGTCGAAGCCCCTGGGTAGCGCCTCGATAAAGGCCAGGGCATTGGCCGCCTCGGTCGCCTTGCGCAGGGCCTGGTTAGAGGCATCGGGGTCCCCGTAACGCAGGTTGTCGGCCACGCTGCCGGTAAACAGCACCGGCTCCTGGGCCACCAGGCCCAGGGCCGAACGCAGCTCGAAGGGGGCCAGGTCGCGAAGGTCGATGCCGTCGAGGCGCAGGGTGCCGCGGTCCGGGTCATGGAAGCGCAGCAGCAGCGCGAGCAGGGTGCTCTTGCCGGCGCCCGAGGGGCCGACCAGCGCCACCCGCTCGCCCGGGCGGATGGTCAGGTCGATGGCCTCGAGCGCCGGGGTCTCCCGGCCCGGATAGGTGAAGCTCACTCCCTCCAGGCGAATCTCCCCGGCCAGTGGCCGAGGCAGGGGTGTCGGCCGACTCGGTGGTGCGATGCCAGGGCGGGTGTCGAGCAGCTCCAGCAGTCGCTCGGCGGCCCCCGCCGCGCGCTGCACATCGCCGGCCACCTCGGCGAGTGTGGCCACGGCGCCGGCCGCCAGGACGGCATAGAAGACGAAGGCCGAGAGCTCGCCGGCGCTCATCTCACCGGCGAGCACCGCCAGCCCGCCCTGCCATAGCATGATGCCCACCGCCGCGAAGACCACCAGCATGGCGATGCCGGTCAGCCAGGCGCGTTGGCGGGTGCGCGCGATGGCGCTGGCAAAGGCCTCTTCGACGCGGCCCGCATAGTCGCGCCGATCGAGCCGCTCATGGGTGAAGGCCTGGATGGTACGGATGCCGGAGAGCGCCTCGTCGGCATAGCGGCCGAGTTCGGCCACCCGGTCCTGGCTGGCCCGCGAGAGCCCCCGCACCCGCCTGCCGAACCATAGGATCGGCAGCACCGTGGCCGGGATGCCCACCAACACGATGGCCGACAGCCATGGCTGGGTCGCCAGCATCAGCAAGACGGCACCGATCAGCATCAGCAGGTTGCGCAGGGCCAGGGAGATCGAGGAGCCGAACAGGCTCTGCAGCACGCTGGTATCGGCGGTGAGTCGCGAGGTGATCTCGCCGGCGGCCTGGCCGGGCGCCTGGGCACTCTCGAAGAAGCCGGGCTCCAGGGTCAACAGGTGGTCGAAGACCCGACGGCGCAGGTCCGCGGCCAGCCGCTCACCGATCCAGGACACCAGGTAGTAGCGTAGTGCCGAGGCCATCGCCAGCACCGTGACCACGACCAGCATCATGCCCAGGGTGCGTCCCAGGGCGGCGCTGTCGGCATCCATGAAGCCGCGGTCGATCACCAGGCGCAGCCCCTGGCCCAGCAGCAGCACGCTGCCCGAGGCCAGCAGCAGGGCCAGGGCGGCGAGCAGCAGGCGCCATCGGTAGGGGGCCAGCAGGCCCAGCAGGCGCAGCAGTACGCGAGGATCGGGACGTGATGACATCACAGCCTCCCTAGCCCTGACCCTTGAGCTGCTCCTTGAGCTGCTTGGGCACCTGCTTGATGATCAGACGGTCGCCTGTCTCGTCGTACTCGACGCTGGAGCCCAGCAGATGGGAGTCGAAGCTGATCGAGACGCCGCCGGCGCGCCCGGTAAAGCGCTTGAACTGGTTCAGGGTCTTGCGATCCGGGGGGATCTCCGGCGACAGCCCGTAGTCGGCGTTGCGGATATGGTCGTAGAAGGCCTTCGGCTGCTGCTCGTCGAGCAGCCCCGAGAGCTCCTCCAGGGTGATCGGCTCGCCCCGGCTGGCCTGCTCGCTGGCATAGTCCACCAGGGTCTCGGTCTTCTCACGGCTGCTCTCTTCGGGCAGGTCCTCCTGCTCCACATAGTCGCTGAAGGCCTTGAGCAGGGTGCGGGTTTCTCCCGGGGCATCGACGCCCTCCACGGCACCCAGCAGGGCCGCGAAGCCCTCGGCCAGCGCCTTGCCGCCGCGCTCGCGGGTCCAGGAGAGGTACTGTCGGGAGTCGCCGCGCTGCCACTGGCTGATATCGAGCCGGGCGGCCAAGCTCATATGGGTCAGGTTGAGCTGGCGCGCCGGCGTCGGCTGCAGGTCGTCGTCGATGGCGAACCCCTCGCGATGGTGCAGCAGGGCCAGGGTCAGGAAGCGAGCATCGCCGTAGCGTGTGTCCAGCACCATCAGGTCACCGGAAACGGAGAGGTGCGCATCCAGCAGCCTGGCGAGGCGTTCGACGAGGTCTCGTGTCAAGGCAACGAAGTCGCGCTGCTCCTCGAGGTAGGCGGTGAGCTCCGCCGCCAGCGCTGAGGCGCCGGCATCACCCTCGTCGTCCTGGCCGCTCTCCGCGAAGTGGCCCCACGCCTTGTTCTTGGCGTGATAGGCGCGGGTCAGCCCCTCGAGCATGGCCTCCAGGGCCTCGGACTCGGGCAGGGGGGCGCTTGCCGGCAGCAGGCGGGCCGGGGTGTCACCGCTCTTCTCGATGCGATGAACGATGGCGTTGAGGATGGGCATGGGACCTCCCGCGATGGTGGACGAGGGCAGGCATGATACCCGCCGTTGCCTTCTGCCGATAGGCGACCACCCGCCAGCGTCCGTCGAGGCAGGCGATCATCGAGTCGGGGGTGAGCTACCCTCAATATCGACAGCATGGGCCCCGCATAGACGAGGAAACCAAAATGAAACGCAGCATGACACTCTTTGCAGCAGGTGTGCTGAGCCTGAGTGGCTGGGCGACACAGGCCCTGGCCGATGAGGTCACGGAGCAGATCGAGCTGGGCCTGGAGCTCTACCAGGGAGAGGAGTACGGCGCGGCGATCACCGAGCTGGAGTTCGCCATCAGCGATATCCGCAAGCTGATGTCGGCGCGAATCGCCGAGACCTTTCCCGACCCTCCCGAAGGGTGGAGCGCCGCCGAGGTCAGCACCAGTGGCGGTGGCGGGGCGGCGATGTTCGGGGGCAGAGGCAGCATGCTGGAGCGGGAGTATCGGCAGGAGGGGGGAGAGGGTCGGCTGACCGCTCAACTGATGATCGACAATCCGATGATTCAGGCCATGTCGGCGATGTTCAGCAATCCGGCGCTGATCGCCGCCCAGCCCGATATGGAGCGTATTCGCATCGGGCGTGAGTCGGCCATCCTCAAGTGGGACGCCGATAACGGCAGCGCCGAGGCCTCCTTCCTGATGGATGGGCGCATTCTGATGCAGGTCAACGGCAGCGGGCTGGCGTCGGAAGAGCCGGCGGTGTCATTGCTCAAGGCGTGGGATCTCGACGCCGTGCGCGAGCAGTCCGCGCGCTAGCTGTGTAAACCCACCAGGTTGTTCACGGAAAGCCCCAGCCGGCTCACCGGAGGCTGATAATTCAGGCTGGCATGTGGTCGATGCCAGTTGTACTGATGGAGCCAGGCGAGCAGATGCTGGCCTCGCTCCTTCGAGCTCTTGTACGACCGGGCATAGGCCCATTCGCGCAGAGCGGTTTGAATGAATCGTTCTGCTTTGCCGTTGGTGCGGGGCGTATAGGGGCGAGTACGCTTGTGCTTCAGCCCCAGTCGCCGGCACAGGCGGTGAAACGCTCTGGATCGGTAGCAGGCGCCATTGTCGGTGAGCACCCGCGTGAAGCGAGTCCCCAGCCCTCGGTAATAGCGTATGGCCTCCAACAGCGCGTAACACGCGCTCCAGCCGGTTTCATCTGGATAGCGGGTGCCGAAGGCCACCCGCGAGTGATCGTCGATGGCGATGTGGACATACTCCCACCCTGCGCCACGCGTGGCCTGTTGGCGATCGCCGGTGACCCGATGGCCCGGGCGCTCGAAGCGGCAGAGCTTCTTGATATCCAGATGCAGGAGATCCCCGGGTGCGGCGTGCTCATAGCGATTATCGGGCCTTGGCGGCGTCAGCGTCGCCAGACGATTCAGCCCTTTACGCTTGAGAATGCGCGCCACCGTGCTCTGGCCAACTCCCAGCGCCTGGGCAATCTGGCGATAGGTCTGGCGTCGCTGACGACGCTCGACGATCTGCTCCACCGTCGTTGCGTCT
>NZ_JADNRL010000010.1:0-92143 GCF_015595025.1 Halomonas sp. KAO | reverse complement strand
CCAACGGGCTTCGGGCCGGGCGTGACCGACGGTCCTGGAGCCCCTCCTGCCCTTCCTCTCGGAAACGACGCACCCACTTATAGACTGTTCTCACACTGACGCCTTGAGCTTGCGCAACCTCTCTGGGCCGCAACCCTTCATCGATGACGCGAGCGGCCAGCAGGGCTCGACCATGCGGAGTGAGACGGGCATTCTTATGGGTGTTCATCCGGGCCTCCTGGAGCGGTTGGTTGGTTCGCATCTCCAGTCTTCCGGGTTGGTTCCGGATGAACAACCTATAGAGAGATCACAGCTAGCCTCCTGGTCAGGTCCCTTTACTACACCACTACAGCTACTACAGCCCCTTTCTTCGCCGGGGGCTGTAGAGGGGGCTGTGCCTTTCGTCATTCGGGGCTTTCGTCATTCGGGGCATTCGATCTATCTACTTTATCTCGAAGGAGTGGCGCTCCAGCACCTCCCCGCTGTCACTGGCCGTGTAGCGCAGCTCGTAGCTACCCGCTGTCGATGGGGCGAACAGCTGCAGCGGACTGCCCTGGCTGGCGCGTGCCTCGCGGATGGCCTTGGCATCATCGGGGGCATCGGCCGCCACGACCTGGATAACGTCCTCGTAGCGCCCCGGGCCCTGCCAGTTCACTTTGATCACCCCTCCGGCCTCGGGGCTCCCCTCGATGGCCAGGCTGACCTCGCCGGCGCCCACGCTGACCGGTAGGCTGGCCAGGGTTCTTCCCGACTGCTGAATCACATAGCGCACCTCGTACTCGCCCGGCTCGGCGGGAGCGTCGAGGGTGACTGGCGAGCCTCTGCTGGTCCGCACATAGTCGGTATAGCTCCCCTCGGGGGCACCAGCCTCGACGATGGTGATGTAGTCACGGGGGTTGTCCGGGCCTATCCACTCCACCTGAAACCTGCCGCTCGGCAGAATGGGGTCGTTGACCATCAGTTGCGCCCTTGCGGGCACGAGAGTGATCGGCTGGCTGGCAAGGGTGCGCTTGGACTGCTGGATCACGTAGCGGATCTCGTGGTTGCCCAGCGCATCCGGGGCGGTGATCGTCAGTGGCGATCCCTGGTTGGTGCGGGTGTAGTCGAGATAGCTCCCCTCGGGGGCACCGGCCTCGACGATGGTGATGTAGTCCCGGGGGTTGTCGGGCCCCTCCCATTCGACCTTGATTACCGAGCCCGCCACGGCCTCATCGGGGGCGTCAAGACTGGCCTCCACCGGGGTCAGGGTCACCGAGTGAGTCGCCAGGGTGTCGCCACTCTGTTGATGCACGTAGCGGATCTCGTAGCTGCCCAGTGCATCCGGAGCGGTGATCGTCAGCGGTGACCCCTGGTTGGTGCGGGTGTAGTCGAGATAGCTCCCCTCGGGGGCGCCGGCCTCGACGATGGTGATGTAGTCCCGGGGGCTGTCGGGTCCCTCCCATTCGACCTCGATCACCGAGCCTGCGGGCGCCGTGTCGGCGGTGGTCAGCTCGGCGGTGGGCACGGGGTCTGGTGCTGGTTCCGGCGCGGGTTCGGGTGGTGGCTCGGCGGCGGCCTCCTCCACCCGATAGAGGGCGCTTGCCAGTTCGGCGCCGGAGTGGGTCTGGAAGAGCTCGCCACCGGTCTGGTCGGTCACGCATGAGAGCTGCTGGATCTCTTCGTCGCTGAGCCCGAAGCCCACCACATGGGCGCGAATCGCCAAGCCCTGTTCGGCGAGCCGCGCCGCCACGGCACAGGGGTCGCCGTCGCAGGTCTCCAGGCCGTCGGTCACCAGAATGATATCGGCGGCCTCGGCGGTGCGCGGGATCTGCTCGGCGGCCAGCGCCAGGCTCTCGGCGATGGGGGTCATGCCCTGGGGATTCAATGCACGGATCTGCTCGGCCAGGGTCTCGGCACGCTGGAGCTCCATGGTGGCGATGACCTCGATATCGCCGCAGTCCCCGCGACGGTTGTGTCCATACGCCAGTACGCTCAGCGGGAGTTCAGGATTACGACCCTGCAGATACTCATCGATAACGTCCCGGGCCACCTCGATGCGGGTGCTGTTGCCCTCCATGCGATTCCACATGGAGCCCGAGGCATCGAGCACCAGGACACTGACCCGGTCGGCCATGGCGGGGGAGGCCCCCAGCAGCAACACCGCAGGGAGCAGAATTAGTGGCTGAGCGAAGCGTGCCATCGGGTACCTCCAAGCTGCGAGTGGATCCATACTCAGCATAGGCAAGGAGGGCGCCCAGGGGCTCCCCTCATATCAACGGGGAGCCTTGTGCGAGTCGCGGGGGGCGATGACTCGTGTTGGAGTGATTGATCCCCGCCCTGGTGGGGGGCGGGGATTTACGCGGATTTTGGCTAGGGCTTCAGCCGGTAGCCGGTGCGGAAGATCCAGGCCACCACCGTCAGTGCCGCGGCCAGGAACAGCACGATCATTCCCAGGCTGATCAAGGGGCTGACGTCGCTGATGCCATAGAAGCTCCAGCGGAAGCCGCTGATCAGGTAGACCACCGGGTTGGCCAGGGTCACCGCCTGCCAGAAGGGCGGCAGCATATCGATGGAGTAGAAGGTGCCGCCGAGGAAGGTCAGTGGCGTGATCACCAGCAGCGGGACCAGCTGAAGTTTCTCGAAGCCATCGGCCCAGATGCCGATGATAAAGCCCAGCAGGCTGAAGGTTGCTGCCGTCAGCACCAGGAACAGTGCCATCATCACTGGGTGCTCGATGGAGTAGGGCACGAAGAGGCGTGCGGTGATCAGCACGATGATCCCCAAGATCAGCGACTTGCTGGCCGCGGCCCCCACATACCCCGCGACGACCTCCCAGTAGGACATGGGCGCGGAGAGCACCTCGTAGACGGTGCCCGAGAAGCGGGGAAAGAAGATGCCGAACGAGGCGTTGGAGACGCTCTGGGTAAGCAGCATCAGCATGATCAGGCCCGGCACGATAAAGGCCCCGTAGCTGATGCCGTCCACCTCGCTGATGCGACTGCCGATGGCGGAGCCGAACACCACGAAGTAGAGCGAGGTGGAGAGCACCGGCGAGACGATGCTCTGCAGCACGGTGCGCAGGCTGCGGGCCATCTCGGCACGGTAGAGGGTCTTGACGGATTCGAGATTCACGTCGTCTCCTTGACCAGATTGACGAAGATCTCCTCCAGGGAGCTCTGGCGAGTGTGCAGATCCTTGACGGCGATGCCCGCCGCCTCCAGATCGGCCAGCAGGCCGGCGATACCGGTGCCATCATCCTCGTCTGCCGTGGCGTCATAGGCGTAGACCAGGGCGTGTCCCTCTTCGGCCAGCGTCAGGCGATGACGGGCGAGACGGGGAGGCACCGAGTCCAGCGGGTCACGCAGATGGAGGGTGAGCTCCTTGCGACCTAGCTGCTGCATCAGCGCCTGCTTGTTCTCCACCAGCACCAGCTCCCCCGAGCGGATCACCCCGATGCGGTCGGCCATCTCCTCGGCTTCCTCGATATAGTGCGTGGTGAGGATGATGGTCACCCCGCTGTCACGCAGCGCTCGCACCACCTCCCACATGTCGCGGCGCAGGGCGACATCGACCCCCGCGGTGGGCTCGTCGAGAAACAGGATCTCGGGCTCGTGGGCCAGCGCCTTGGCGATCAGCACCCGACGCTTCATGCCGCCGGAGAGGGTAATCAGGCGGTTGTTGCGCTTCTCCCACAGCGACAGCGAGCGCAGCACCTTCTCGATATGCGCGGGATCCTTCGGCTTGCCGAACAGCCCCCGGCTGAAGCTCACCGTATCCCACACCTTGATGAAGGCGTCGTTGGTCAGCTCCTGGGGCACCAGGCCGATGCGCGCCCGGGCCTCGCGAAACTCGCGCACATTGTCGTGGCCATCGACCAGCACGCGCCCGCGACTCGGGTTGACCAGCCCGCAGATCACGCTGATCAGGGTGGTCTTGCCCGCCCCGTTGGGGCCGAGCAGGGCGAAGATCTCGCCACGGCGGATCTCCAGGTCGATATCCTTGAGGGCCTCGAAGCCCCCCGAGAAGATCTTGCCCAGCCCCTCGACGCGAATGACCGTACGGTCCCGGGCCTCACTCAAGGGTGATATCCCTGTCGAAGGTCAGCGCCAGGTCGATGCCGTCGACCGTCACGGTGACACGCGCCGGCAGGTGCTCGTCGCCCTTCAGCTTGCCCTCGTCGATCGCCTGCCGAACGGCCTTCTCGATCTCCTGCTGGGTATTCACTCCGACATTCTTGAGCAGCGTGCGGATGCTGTGCTGAAACGCGTCCTGGTTCATGACAAGGCTCCTTTAGCAAGAAGGGATTAATCTCCATCCTACCGTGACTGTTCGAGACTGTCGCCTCGGCGCCGATGGCATTTAGGCTGGAGATGGCACTTAGGCTGGGGGTGGCATGGTAGGAGGGAGGCTCCGCTCGCGACGGGCGCCTCAAGGCGCCTCGACGGTGTTGCCGGTCCTGGTGCCGTCATCCGGGGGAGCCCTTCGGCCTTCGGTCGCGATGCGGAGCCGGGATGCCGGACCGATCCCGCCTACCGACAAGGGGCACGTCACTCCACGGAGAGCAAAAAAGCGCCCCGGATGGGGCGCTTCGCTTATCGGCTTCGGCCTCAAGCCTTGTCTTCAGGCCGGGCCGCCGCGGACGGCGGCCTACGATGGTGCGAGCATCGGAGTCGAAGCTGCGGGTGTCAGAATCGTGGCACTCAGGCCTCTTGAGCGGTCGGAATCACAATGGAAGCAGCGATCTGGCTCAAGGTCGATGTGCCTGTGATAGTCACATCATCATGCCACAGGTGCCGGTGCTATCTAGCCCCGTGACCGGGCTTAGAAGCGCCAGCCCACGGAGGCCGTGAAGGCATCGACGGTATAGTCACTATCGAAGTCGTAGCGCTCGTATTCGGCGCGCAGCAGCATGGGGTCCAGCTGGAACTGGGCGCCGACTCCGTATACCGGGTCGGTACCGTCCTGGTCGCTGAGCTCCTGCTGGAAGTTGCCGAGGTTGCCGTTGGTCTGCGTCTCCCAGTGCGCCAGGCCGGCCTTGCCGAAGAGCGTGAACCAGTCGGTGAGCGGCAGCTTGCCGACAAGGCTCGCGCCATAGGCCTGGGACTCGAGCTCGGCGTTGACGGCATCGTTGCCCTTCAAACGCACCTCACCAAGGTCACTGTAGAACCCTTCCACGGCGAGGTAGCGGTTGAGGTCATAGCCCACGAAGAACTTGGTGACGTTATCGTCATCGTCGATGTCGAAGTCCTCGACACCCCCTTCGACGAAATCGGCGACTTCATCCCGATCGTTCTCGAGCGAACCGAAGCCGGCGCCAGCCCCCAGGTAGAGACCGCGGTGTTCGGCTCCCTCCGCCAGGGCCAGCGGGGAGAGGGCGATGGCGGCGATCACCAGACCGCCAAGGGAAAGGGGGCGCAGTGCGGTGGTGTACTGGATCGACATGAGAGGCTCCTCAACATTAATCAAGTGGGAACACCCGGATGGCAGTGCCACCTCGACGTGCGGAGCCCTCACCTTAGTAAATATGCATGTAATACTAAAGTTTGAATTAGTTACCGTTGGTAGAATGGCGTCGGTATTCGGCGACGGTTATCGCCCGGCGCGAATGAGCCGCACCCCACCAGCGGGTGACACAAAAAAAAGCGCCCCGTGAGGGGCGCTTCGTTTATCGACTTTCGGGAGTGAGTCCCGGGCCGCCGCGAGCGGCGGCCTGCGATGTTGCGAGCATCGGAGTCGAAGCTGAGGATATCAGAACCGTGGCACTCAGGCCTCTTGAGCGATCGGAATCACGTTGGAGGCGGCGTTCTGATACTCCTCGATCTCGTGGAAGTTCATGTAGCGATAGATCTCGCCGGCCATGGCGTCGAACTCGCTCATATAACGGCGATATTCGTCGACGCTCGGCAGGCGGCCTTCCACGGCGGCCACGGCCGCCAGTTCCGCAGAGGCGAGGTAGACGTTGGCACCGTCGCCCAGGCGGTTCGGGAAGTTACGGGTGGAGGTGGAGACCACGGTGCTCTTGGCGGCGACGCGCGCCTGGTTACCCATGCACAGCGAGCAGCCCGGCATCTCCATGCGTGCCCCGGCACGCCCATAGATGCCGTAGTAGCCCTCCTCGGTCAGCTGGTGCTGATCCATCTTGGTCGGCGGTGCCAGCCACAGGCGCGTCTTCAGGCTGCCGGCCGGCTGCTTCTCGAGCAGCTTGCCCGCGGCGCGGAAGTGGCCGATGTTGGTCATGCACGAGCCGATGAAGACTTCGTCGATCTTCTCGCCGGCCACCTCGGAGAGCAGACGGGCGTCGTCCGGGTCGTTGGGCGCGCAGAGTACCGGCTCATTGAGCTGGTCGAGATCGATCTCGATGATCTCGGCGTACTCGGCGTCCTGGTCGGCACGCATCAGGCTCGGGTTGGCCAGCCACTCCTCCATGCCCTGGATGCGGCGCTCGATGGTACGGCGGTCGCCGTAGCCGTTGGCGATCATCCACTTGAGCAGGGTGATGTTGGACTTGAGATACTCGGTCACGCTCTCCTCGGACAGCGTGATGGTACAGCCGGCGGCGGAGCGCTCGGCGGAGGCATCGGAGAGCTCGAAGGCCTGCTCCACGGTGAGGTCCTCGAGACCCTCGATCTCCAGCACGCGACCGGAGAAGGCGTTCTTCTTGCCGGACTTCTCGACGGTCAGCAGGCCGTCCTTGATCGCGTAGTAGGGGATCGCGTGGACCAGATCACGCAGGGTGACGCCGGGCTGACGCTTGCCCTTGAAGCGCACCAGCACCGATTCCGGCATATCCAGCGGCATCACGCCGGTTGCGGCGGCGAACGCCACCAGCCCGGAGCCGGCCGGGAAGGAGATGCCCAGCGGGAAGCGGGTATGGGAGTCGCCGCCGGTACCCACGGTGTCGGGCAGCAGCATGCGGTTCAGCCAGCTGTGGATGATGCCGTCGCCCGGACGCAGGGAGACGCCGCCGCGGTTCATGATGAAGTCGGGCAGGGTGTGATGGGTATCCACGTCGACCGGCTTCGGATAGGCGGCGGTATGGCAGAAGGACTGCATCACCAGGTCGGCCTGGAAGCCGAGACACGCCAGATCCTTGAGCTCGTCGCGAGTCATCGGCCCGGTGGTGTCCTGAGAGCCCACGGTGGCCATCTTCGGCTCGCAGTACATGCCGGGACGCACGCCGTCCAGGCCGCAGGCCTTGCCGACCATCTTCTGGGCCAGGGTGAAGCCCTTGCCGGTGTCGGCGGGCTGCTCAGGCAGGCGGAAGACGTCGGAGGCGGGCAGGCCCAGGGACTCACGCGCCTTGGTGGTCAGGCCGCGACCGATGATCAGCGGGATACGGCCGCCGGCGCGCACCTCGTCGAGGATCAGCTGGGTCTTGAGCTCGAAGGTGGTCAGCACCTCGTCGGTGCCGTGCTTGCACACCTTGCCCTCGTAGGGGTAGACGTCGATGACGTCGCCCATCTCGAGCCTGGAGACGTCCATCTCGACCGGCAGGGCGCCGGAGTCTTCCATGGTGTTGAAGAAGATCGGGGCGATCTTGCCGCCGAAGCAGAAGCCGCCGGCGCGCTTGTTCGGCACGTTGGGGATATCGTCACCGAAGAACCACAGCACGGAGTTGGTGGCGGACTTGCGCGAGGAGCCGGTGCCGACCACATCGCCGACGTAGGCCACCGGGAAGCCCTTGGCCTTCACGTCCTCGATCTGCTTGAGGGGGCCCTTGACGCCCGGCTCCTCCGGCTCGATGCCGTCACGCTCGTTCTTGAGCATGGCGTTGGCGTGCACCGGGATATCGGGGCGCGACCAGGCATCCGGGGCCGGGGAGAGGTCGTCGGTGTTGGTCTCGCCAGGCACCTTGAAGACGGTCAGGGTGATCTTCTCGTCCAGCTTGGGCTTGGCGAGGAACCACTCGGCGTCGGCCCAGGACTGGATGACATCCTTGGCTACGGCGTTGCCCGCCTTGGCGCGCTCTTCCACGTCGTGGAAGGCGTCGAACATCAGCAGGGTATGCTTGAGCTGTTCGCCCACTTCCTTGGCCAGGTCGGCATCGTCGAGCAGCTCGACCAGCGAGACGATGTTGTAACCGCCCTGCATGGTGCCCAGCAGCTTGACGGCGTGGACCCTGTCGATCAGCGGGGACTCGGCCTCGCCCTTGGCGATGGCGGTCAGGAAGGCGGCCTTGACGTAGGCAGCCTCGTCGACGCCCGGCGGGACGCGGTTTGTCAGCAGGTCGAGGATGAACTCCTCTTCACCCGCCGGCGGCGTCTTCAGCAGTTCCACCAGGGCGGCGACCTGCTCGGCGTTCAGCGGCTTAGGCGGCACGCCTTCGGCGGCACGCTCCTCGACATGTTGGCGATAGGCTTCAAGCACGTTAGGGCCCTCATTGCGTGTGGGGCCAGAGTGTCGCGACCCGGGGGAATCACGACCCAGTAGAGTCGCTATCCGAGAGAGTCGCTACCCGGTAGAAACAGCACCGGAACAAGCCTCTGGCGTGTGGAACAGGGGGGGAAGTCCCCGTTTCAGGTGGCGGCGATTCTACGCGAGACTGTCGACAATGTTAAGAGAAGCCCATGGTGCCGGGCCTTGCACTTTGGTCGGCGGGATGTGGGTTGGGCTACAGGAACCTCCCCTTTTTGGGGTCTGACCCCTAAAGGGGAGGGCTCACAACGGCAGATTGAGCTGGCGCCTCGCATCGGCCTCCACCAGCCGGGTGCCGACGCCGAGCAGGCGCACCGGGCGCTGGCCGCGCCGCCAGGCCTGCTCCAGTAGTCTGGCGTAGTTCTCGGGGGAGGGCGCCAGGCCACGGCTCTCCAGGGTCGTCAGGCTGAAGTCATCGAAGCGCACCTTGATGACGATGCCGGCGAGTGCGGGGTGGCCGTGGCGCGCCAGGCGCTCCTCCAGCTTCTCGCACAGCGGCAACAGTGCCTCCCGGCAGTGGGCGAGGTCGGGCAGGTCGCGGGAGAAGGTGGTCTCCACGCTGACCGACTTGCGCTCGCGCTCGGGCTTGACCGGACGGTCGTCGATGCCGCGGGCCAGTTCGAAGAGGCGCTTGCCGAACTTGCCGAACTCCTCCACCAGCCGCTCGATGGGCAGCTTGCGCAGCTCGGCGCAGGTGTCGATGCCCAGGGCATCCAGGCGAGCGCCGGTGGCCGGGCCCACGCCGTGGAGTTTTTTTACCGACAGCGCGCTGACGAACTCCTCGACCCGGTGTGGAGGGATGACGGTCAGACCATCGGGCTTCTCCCAGTCACTGGCGATCTTGGCCAGGAACTTGCTGGAGGCCGCGCCTACCGAGATGGTGATTCCGGTACGCCTGAGGCTCTCCTGCTTGATCCACTGCGCCATCCAGGTGGCGCTGCCCGAGAAACGCTCCACGCCGGTGACATCGAGAAACGCCTCGTCCAGGGAGAGCGGTTCCACCAGGGGGGTCAGTTCATGGAAGATCGCCTGGATCTGGCGCGAGACCTCGCGATACTTGTCGAAGTCGCCGCGCAGCAGGGTGAGGTGAGGGCAGAGGCGTAGTGCGCGGGCCGTGGGCATCGCCGAGTGGATGCCGAAGGCCCGTGCCGGATAGTTGCAGGTGGCAATCACCCCGCGCCGGTCGACGCTCCCGCCGATGGCCAGCGGAATGTCGCGCAGCGCGGGGTTGTCGCGCATCTCCACCGCCGCATAGAAGCAGTCGCAGTCGGCGTGGAGGATCTTGCGCTCAGGAGAGGGATTGACCGTTGCCGCCACGGATCACGCCAACGCCGATGCCTTCGATCTCCAGCGGGTCGTGCCGCAGGTCGACCTTGATGGGGGCGAATTCGGCATTTTCCGCCACCAGGGTCACCTGGTGGCCCTTGCGCTGGAAGCGCTTCACCGTCACCTCATCCTCCAGGCGCGCCACCACGATCTGGCCATTGCGAACTCGGTCGGTGCGGTGCACCGCCAGCAGGTCGCCCTCGAGGATGCCGATCTCCTTCATCGACAGGCCTCGGACTCGCAGCAGGTAGTCGGCCCGGGGCGTGAAATACTCCGGGGGCAGCGGGCAGTAGCGATCGATATGCTCGGCGGCCAGGATCGGGCTGCCAGCCGCCACTTCACCGATGATCGGCAGCTGCCGCGCCGGGGCCTCCTCGGTCTCGGCCTCCGCTTCTTGTGCGGGTAGTCGAATCCCCCGTGAGGTGCCGGAGATCATGCGGATGGCGCCCTTGCGCTCGAGGGCGCGCAGGTGCTCCTCGGCGGCATTGGGCGAGCGATAGCCCATCGCTCGGGAGATCTCCGCCCGGGTCGGTGGGTAACCGAGCTCCTGCATGGTCTTGACGATAAAGTCGTAGACGTTCTGTTGACGCTGGGTCAGCGGACGAGCCATGGGAACCTCCTGTGCGAATGGCGCAAGCGTATTGATCAAGTATACAGCATGACGTTCCGTACAGTAATCCGGAGGCGGTCAGCTGTGTTCCTGGCCGACCAGGGCCCCTGAACAACATCTGCATGGACCGTTTTAAACGATGCGTTATCCGAGCGTTGAGCCCAAACTGCCGACTAGCGTAGAATTGCGCTAAATTTCAAACAAATGTTTATAACTGGACGCACCCAGCATGGCACAGAATGATACCGTCACCCGGATCCTCGACACCGCCGAGGTGCTGTTCGCCGAGCGCGGCTTCGCCGAGACATCGCTGCGCACCATTACCAGCAAGGCCAAGGTCAATCTGGCGGCGGTGAACTACCATTTCGGCTCGAAGAAATCGTTGATTCAGGCGGTCTTCGCGCGCTATCTCGACCCCTTTACCGAGCGCTTTCATCGTGCCCTGGACGAGCTCGAGGCGCACTACGGCGACCAGGCCATACCGCTGGAGCGTCTGCTCGAGACCATGGCCAGCAGCGTGCTGGAGGTGCCGGCGGAGCGCAATAGCCTCAAGGTGTTCATGCGTCTGCTCGGACTCGCCTACAGTCAGGCCCAGGGCCACCTGCGCCGCTATATTCAGGAGGAGTATGGCAGCGTCTTTACGCGCTTCACCGCACTGATTCGCCAGGCCACGCCGGAGCTGCCCGATAGCGAGCGCTTCTGGCGCCTGCACTTCATGCTCGGCTCGGTGATCTTCACCCTCTCGGGCCTGGATGCGCTGCGTGATATCGCCGAGAAGGACTACGCGGAGCATGTCACGGTACGCGACCTGGTGCGCCGCCTGCGCCCGGTGGTGGTCGCCGCCATGCAGGCTCCGGTGCCGGCGCATCTCTCTTCTGCTTCCCAGGAGGTCTGATCATGTCTCAGACACCCGTGTCTCAGACACCCGTGTCACAGACACATAGACGGCCCCTGGGGCCGGTGATGCTGGATCTGGAGGGCACGCGACTGACGGCCGATGAGGCCGACCTGCTGTGTCGCCCGGAGGTCGGCGGCGTGATCCTGTTCGCCCGCAATGTCGACTCGGCCGGCCAGGTCCGCAAGCTGTGTGACTCGATTCGTCGGCTGCGGCCCAACCTTCTGATCGGCATCGACCAGGAGGGCGGGCGCGTTCAGCGGATTCGCGAGGGGGTGACGCGGCTACCCGCCATGCGCCGCCTGGGGCGTGATGCGGATACCCGGCCCGAGGAGACCCGGCGCCTGTGTCAGGACGCCGGCTGGCTGCTGGGCATGGAGATGGCCGCCTGCGGTCTCGATCTTACCTTCGCGCCGGTGCTCGATGTGGATGGTGGCACCTCCACGGTGATCGGCGACCGCAGCTTCTCCTCCTCTCCCGAGGCCGTGACGACGCTGGCCGGCGCCTTTGTCGACGGCCTCCACGAGGCCGGCATGGTGGCGGTGGGCAAGCACTTCCCCGGGCATGGCGGCGTGGCTGCCGACTCCCATCACGAGCTGCCGGTCGATGACCGCCCCCTTGAGGCGTTGCGTGCCCATGATCTGGTGCCTTTCGCGCGGCTGGCCTCGCGGCTCGACGCCGTGATGCCCGCCCATGTCGTCTACTCCGACTTCGACAGTCGTCCCGCGGGCTTCTCGCCGGCCTGGCTCGGCATGCTGCGGGAAAGCCTGGGCTTCCGGGGCGTGATCTTCTCCGACGACCTGAGCATGGCCGGTGCCGCCTCGGCGGGCTCGCCCGCCGAGCGTGCCCGGGTGGCACTCACTGCCGGCTGTGACATGCTGGTGGTCTGCAATGATCGCCAGGCCGCCCTGGAAGTGCTCGATGCCTGCCGTGACCACCGCGCCACCCCGCGCCTCTCGAAGCTCAGTTTCGCGCGGGCACGGCCGGCACTGGAGAGCCTGTCGGCCCTCTCTCGCTGGCGCCGCCTGCATGCCCATCTCGAGGCCATGGGGTAACCATGGCCCACCGGGACAGTCCCCTTGTCACGAGGACTGTCCCCGATATCGACCAACCACGAGACTTTCTGATGCCCCGACTCGATCCCGAGACCCATCAATCGCTGACCGATATGCGCGACCTGATGGCCAGCGCCGACTGCCTGATCAGCCAGGAGGAGGTCGAGCGCGCCCTCGACCGCATGGCGGAGGAGATCACCCGCGACCTGGGTGACAAGCTGCCGGTCTTCTACTGCGTGATGAATGGCGGGCTGATTACCACCGGTCATCTGCTGACCCGTCTCGGCTTCCCGCTGGAGGTGGATTACCTGCATGCCACCCGCTACCGCGGCAAGACCCGGGGTGGCGAGCTGTTCTGGAGAGTATCGCCCGAGATTCCCATGGCCGGACGCCATGTGGTGATCGTCGATGATATCCTCGACGAGGGCGCGACCCTGGCCGCCATCCTCGACTACTGCCGCGAGGCGGGGGCGGCCAGCGTCAGCACCGCCGTGCTGGTCGACAAGCAGCACGACCGCAAGGCGGTGCCCGGCCTCAAGGCGGACTACTGCAGCCTGGAGGTGGCCGACCGCTATGTGTACGGCTTCGGCATGGATATCAAGGGCTACTGGCGCAACGCCCCGGGGATCTTCGCGCCGAAGGGGATGTAATCCGGCTTCGCCGGGTTTGGGGGTGTGGTAGGAGGGATTGGACCGCCGAAGCGGCTCCGCATCGCGATTGGCGCCCCAAGGCGCCTCGGCGGTGTTGATGAGCACTCTGGAGCTACTGTGAGGAGGCCTACGGTCTCCAGTCGCGAGGCAGAGCCTCCCTCCTACGGAATGCGCCATACCTCGGTTGTCGTCATCAAAAACCCCGCGGGCCCTTAAGGCCCGCGGGGTTTCCCTTTCTACTTTTTTCGCTTGGTCGCTTGGTCGCTTGGTCGCTTGGCACCTACTTCAAGCCAAGCTCATGCACGGCTTCCTCACGCATCTTGAACTTCTGGATCTTGCCGGTGACGGTCATCGGGAACTCATCGACGAACTTCACGTAGCGCGGCACCTTGTAGTGGGCGATCTTGCCCTTGCAGAAGGTCTTGAGCTCCTCCTCGTTCAGCGCCTCGCCATCGGTCAGCTTGATCCAGGCCATCACCTCCTCGCCATACTTCTCGTCGGGGACGCCGATCACCTGCACATCCGAGACGGCGGGGTGGGTGTAGAGGAAGTCCTCGATCTCGCGCGGATAGATGTTCTCGCCTCCGCGGATGATCATGTCCTTGATGCGCCCGACGATCGCCACATACCCCTCGTCATCCATGGTGGCGAGGTCGCCGGTGTGCATCCAGCCGGCCTCGTCGATGGCCTTGTCGGTGGCTTCCTGGTTGTTCCAGTAGCCGAGCATCACGCTGTAGCCGCGGGTGCAGAGCTCGCCGGTCTCGCCACGGGGCACCACGGCGCCGGTCTCGGGGCTGACCAGCTTGACCTCGAGGTGTGGGTGAATGGTGCCCACGGTCGTGACGCGCTTCTCCAGCGGGGCGTCGGTCTCGGTCTGCAGGCTCACCGGGCTGGTCTCGGTCATGCCATAGCAGATGGTGACGTCCTGCATGTTCATGCGATCGATCACCTTGCGCATCACCTCGATGGGGCATATGGAGCCCGCCATGATGCCGGTACGCAGGTGCGAGAGGTCGAAGCTCTCGAACTCCGGGTGCTCCAGCTCGGCGATGAACATGGTCGGCACGCCATAGAGGGTGGTCGCCTTCTCCTCGGAGACCGAACGCAGGGTCTGCTCGGGATCGAAGCCATCCCCCGGATAGATCATGGTGGCACCATGGGTCATGCAGCCCAGGTTGCCCATCACCATGCCGAAGCAGTGGTAGAGAGGTACCGGGATCACCATGCGGTCCTGGTCGGTGAGCGCGATGGTGCGCGCCACGAAGAAACCGTTGTTGAGGATATTGTGATGGGAGAGGGTGGCGCCCTTGGGCGCGCCGGTGGTGCCGGAGGTGTACTGGATATTGATCGGGTCGTCGAACTGCAGGCTGGCCTGCACCTCGGCGAGGTGCTCGGCGGAGACCTCGTCGGCGTGAGCCAGCATCGACTGCCAGCTGAACATGCCGGTCAGGGCGCGATCGCCATCCAGGCAGATGACGCGCTTGAGCTCCGGAAGCCTGGCGCTCTTGAAGGTGCTCGGTCCTCCGTCGCGCAGCTCTTCATGGAGCTCCGGAGCCAGCTCTGCCAGGGTCGCCACATAGTCGGAGCTCTTGAAGGCGCCCTGCAGGACCAGCGTCGAGGCGCCGGACTGCTTGAGGGCGTACTCCAGCTCATGGGTGCGGTAACTGGGGTTGATATTGACCAGGATGGCGCCGATCTTGGCCGTGGCGAACTGGGTAATGGTCCACTCGGCACAGTTCGGCGACCAGATGCCCACTCGTTCGCCTTTCTTCACGCCGATGGCGAGCAGGGCGCGGGCGGCCTGGTCGACTGCCTCCTGGAGCTCCTTCCAGGTATAGCGAAGCCCCTGGTGACGGCTGATCAGGGCGTCACCGTCGGGGAAGCGAGCGACGGTCTCGTCGAAGCAGTCACCAATGGTCTGGCCCTTGAGCGGGGTATCACTGGTGCCGCTGACATAGCTGATCGAGTTGAGTTGGCGTGTCATGAGCGTGTCTCGCGCTTGTTGCTGAAATTGTTGCTGAACTTGTTGGGCGGTTGGACAGCACTGCGTGGGGTCTGGCGAAGGTGCGTCAGTCGCTATCGCCGAGGCTCGCCAGCACATCCCGGGCGCGGCGCTCGACATCGTCGAGCTCGAGCTGCATCAGCCGAATATCCTCCAGCTGGCGCTCCAGGTTGCGGCGCTTGTCGGTCAGGATCTCGATAAGGCGTCGCAGCTGGCGCCGGTTCCCGTCGGGCATGGCGTCGTACATCATGACCACCTCGCGGATCTCGGCCAGCGAGAAGCCCAGGCGCTTGCCGCGTAGGGTCAGCTTCAGGCGCACGCGATCCTTCTCATCATAGATGCGAGTCTGGCCACGACGCTCGGGGGCCAGCAGTCCTTCCTGCTCATAGAAGCGGATGGTGCGCGTGGTGACCTCGAACATCTTGGCCAGTTCGCCGATGCTGTAGGTGCGTCGCTGGCGGGGCAGCGGGCCGTCCTGGGCAGTGGCGGGAGCCGAGGTGGAGGGTGGTTGAGTCATGAGTGTCTTCCGTTTGTTATTGGCAAGCGGAGCGTGGCTCGCCCGCCTTCAGGCAACACTAGCCGAGGTTTACGTTAACGTAAAGGTCTTGTTAGACCATGGGTTGATATGGGATAAACCAAGCAAGTGCTAGGTTGGTGCCACTAACCCGTAGCGCCAGACATCATGGCCGTGAAGCACGCCACAACGAAGCGCGCCACTACAATGCGCATGATAAGTGTTCATGATATCGAGTGGCCCAGCACCTGCTTAACAGTATTGGCGTATCGCACTTGCTCATTGCACCCGATCAAGGCTTCACTTCATAGCTACGTTCATAACGACGTTCGTAACCACGTTCATAGCTACGTTCATAACTACGTTCATAACTACGTTCATAACAACGAGACGACGAGGAACCTTCCATGGACTTCTCCTTGACCGATGACCAGAAGGCACTGGCCCAGGCCGCGGCAGACTTCGCACGGGCCGAGCTCGCCGACCATGCCGCCGAGTGGGACGCCAACGCTCACTTTCCGGTTGACGTGATTCGCCGGGCGGGGGAGGCCGGCTTCCTGGGTATCTATACCCCCGAGGAGCACGGCGGCCTGGGGCTCTCGCGACTGGAGGCCTCGCTGATCTTCGAGCAACTCGCCCAGGGCTGTGTGGCCACCACCGCCTACCTCACCATCCACAATATGGTGACCTGGATGATCGCCAGCTGGGGCGATGATGCCCTGCGCGAGGCCTGGGTGCCCGCCATGGTAGCCGGCGAGGCGCTGGGTTCCTATTGTCTCACCGAGCCCGGTGCCGGTTCGGATGCCGCCAGCCTGCGCACCAAGGCCGTACGCGAGGGCGACGAGTATGTGCTGAGCGGCTCGAAGATGTTTATCTCCGGGGCCGGTGCCACCGAGGTGCTGGTGGTGATGGCTCGCACCGGGGCGCCGGACAGCGGTGCCGGGGGCGTCTCGGCCATCGTGGTGCCTGCCGATGCGGCCGGTATCGAGTATGGCAAGAACGAGGAGAAGATGGGCTGGAAGAGTCAGCCGACCCGCCTGGTCAGCTTCGACGGCGTCCGGGTGCCGGTCACCAACCGCCTGGGCGCGGAGGGCGAGGGCTTCAAGTTCGCCATGAAGGGGCTCGACGGTGGGCGTCTCAATATCGCCAGCTGCTCCCTGGGCGCCGCTCAGCAGGCGCTGGCTCTCTCGCGCGACTACCTGGCCGAGCGCAAGCAGTTCGGGCGTGAGCTCAACCAGTTCCAGGCGCTGCAGTTCAAGCTTGCCGATATGGCAAGCGAGCTCACCGCCGCGCGCCTGATGGTGCGTCACGCCGCCTGGCGCCTGGACAATGGTGACCCCGAGGCCACCGCCCACTGCGCCATGGCCAAGCGCTTCGCCACCGACATGGGGTTCACTGTCTGCAACGAGGCCCTGCAGCTGCATGGCGGTTATGGTTATATCCGCGAGTACCCCCTGGAGCGCCTGGTGCGCGATACCCGCGTTCACCAGATTCTCGAGGGGACCAACGAGATCATGCGTCTGATCGTCGCGCGGCGCCTGCTCGCCGACGGCGTGATCGAATCGCTGCAGTAGCTCGCCCGAACAAACCACCTTGTCTGAATCAGGCAAGTCGCCTGAGTCCAGTAACTCGCCTGGATAAAGCCATAAGGAGACCAGGATGACGGATCTTCCCGTGCTCTTCGAGGAGCGGCCCACCGCCGACGGTGGGCGCATCGGCGTCGCGACCCTCAACGCCCCGCGCTCGCTCAACTCACTGTCACTCGAGATGGCGCGTCAGCTCGATGCCAAGCTCGAGGCCTGGGCGGTGGATCGCAATATCGTCGCGGTATGGATCGAGGGCAGTGGCGAGAAGGCCTTCTGCGCCGGTGGCGACGTGGTCGCGCTCTATCGAGCCCTCAATGAGGAGGGTGACAACCGCGGGTCGGGTCGCGACAGCGAGCTGCCGGCGACCTACTTCACCCTGGAGTACCGGCTCGACTACCGCATCCACACCTTTCCCAAGCCGGTGATGGTGTGGGCGGATGGCATCGTCATGGGCGGCGGCCTGGGCCTGACGGCCGGGGCGTCCCATCGCCTCGTCACCGAGACCACGCTGATCGCCATGCCTGAGATCACCATCGGGCTCTATCCGGATATCGGCGCCAGCTGGTTCCTCAACCGCATGCCGCCGGGCGTGGGGGCCTACCTGGGCCTCACCGGCGCCCAGCTCAATGCCCGGGATGCCCTGGATCTCGGCCTGGGAGATCACTTCATCCCCCGTGAGCGCCGCGCGTCGCTGCTCGAGGCGCTGGGTGAGGCCGACTTTGGCGATCGCGGCGCGAAGGCACGGCGCGCCGCCGTACAGGGCGTGATCGACCGCTTCGAGGCGCGTGAACAGGCGCCGGAAGGACAGGTATCACCTCACCAGGACACCATTCAGGCGCTGATCGGCAACGTCGATGTCGAGACCGCCGTGTCACGGATCCTGGCCGATGACAGCGACGACAAGTGGCTCGCCGCCAACCGCAAGCGTCTGGCCGCCGGCTGCCCGATCAGCGCCCATCTGGTGTGGCGCATGCTCGAGCGCCACGCCCACACCAGCCTTGCCGACGCCTTCCGCGACGAGCTGGTGCTCTCGGTGCAGTGTGGCCGCCTCGGCGACTTCGTCGAAGGCGTGCGGGCGCTTTTGATCGAGAAGGACAAGAACCCCCGGTGGACCTACAGCGACGTCGCCAGCGTCCCCGCCACCTTTATCGATGCCATGTTCGAATCGCCCTGGACCAGCGAGGAGCACCCGCTGCGTGACTTGGGACATGGCCAGCGGGTGGGGTGAAACATGATGGAGGAGGGAGGCTCTGCCTCGCGACTGGCGCCGTCAGGCGCCGTTGAACCTCAGACACTACTGCATTGAATGAACATATATTGAACAACCACAAGGAACTAACCATGAATATCGCCTTTATCGGCCTCGGCAATATGGGCGCGCCCATGGCCAGCAACCTGGTCAAGGCCGGCCACAGCGTCACCGTCTTCGACCTGGTCGAGAGCGCCATGCAGGCGCTGGAGAGCGAGGGTGCCAGGCGCGCCGAGTCCACCGAAGCGGCGACCAAGGGCGCCGAGGTTATCATCTCCATGCTGCCCGCCGGCGTTCACGTCAAGGGCCTCTACCTGGGGCGCGACGGGGCTCCCGGCCTGCTCGAGGCGCTGGAAACCGACGCTGACAACACCAAACCGCTGATCATCGACGCCTCCACCATCTCGCCGGAGGATGCCCGCGAGGTGGCCGCCGCCGCCAGGGAGCATGGCCTGACCTGGCTCGACGCTCCGGTCTCCGGCGGCGTAGGCGGTGCCAAGGCGGGTGCCCTGACCTTTATCGTCGGCGGCAGCGCCGAAGGCTTCGAGCAGGCCAGGCCGGTGCTCGAGGCCATGGGCAAGAACATCTTCCATGCAGGCGAGAGCGGTGCCGGCCAGGTCGCCAAGATCTGCAACAACATGCTGCTCGGTATCCTGATGAGCGGCACCGCCGAGGCCCTGGCGCTGGGGGTCAAGAACGGCATGGACCCGGCCGTGCTCTCCGAGATCATGAAGCAGAGCAGCGGCGGCAACTGGGCACTCAACGTCTACAACCCCTGGCCCGGCGTCATGGAAGGCTCTGCCGCCAGTCGCGACTACCAGGGTGGCTTCCTCACCGACCTGATGGCCAAGGATCTCGGGCTCGCCTGGGAGCTCGCGCTGGGTTCCAAATCCACCGTGCCCATGGGCTCCCAGGCTCGCAACCTCTTCGCCCTGCACAGTGCCCAGGGCAGCGGCAGCCTCGACTTCTCCAGCATCCAGAAGCTCTACCGGGAAGGGGAGTAGCGCCTGAGGCCACCCGTCGCGATGCGCAGAAGAGGCGACGGGCCGATCCCTGCTGCATGCTCATATCAGCGAGGGGGTCGTCGTAACCTTATGTCGCAAGGGCTGACGCCGATCTTCCCACCCGTTTTTTCAATTCGATTTTTTCAACCAAGGTCTAACGCCCTCCTATCCGAGGGCGCTTCGCGCTACCATAACGTTTTAACGTTATCTTCACCCGGTGAGACGCGAACCGACCATGTCCGAGACCCTGTCCGAGCCTGCCGCCGCAAAGGCCGATGCCGAGGCGCTGCTTTCCGATGAGCTGCTGGCGTTCCTTGGCTGCCGCACCCCCGATGCCTGGGTGGCGTGGGCGCTGGAAAACCCCGAGCTGCTGCTGATCGACCACGCCCAGTGCGAGAAGAAGGCGGCCTCCACTGCCATGAGCCTGCTCTACCGCTACGTGGACCAGCCGCTGCTGCTGACCAAGATGAGCCAGCTGGCCCGCGAGGAGCTGCTGCACTTCGAGCAGGTGGTCAAGCTGATGGAGGCCCGCGGCATCGCCTACCGCCATCTGAGTGCCTCGCGCTACGCCGAGGGGTTGCGTCGCCATGTGCGCGCCAATGACCCCGAGCGGCTGGTCGATATCCTGATCATCGGTGCCCTGATCGAGGCGCGCAGCTGCGAGCGCTTCGCGCGGCTGATACCTCACCTCGATGCGGAGCTTGCCAAGTTCTACCGCACTCTGGTTAAGTCAGAGGGTCGCCACTACGAGGACTACCTGATGCTGGCTCGGCACCTGAGCGATGCCCCGATCGAGCCGCGAATTGCCTTCTTCGCCGAGCGCGAAGTCGAGCTGATACAAGAGCCGGATACGGCCTTTCGTTTTCATAGCGGTGTACCGGCCTAATCCCGGCTCACCGTCAAGGACGCAGGAATACCATGATGCGGGATGCTTCCGACGCAGCCGATACCCCTGCCGCGGTGCGGTTGACACTCTTCGGCCACTTCTCGCTCTCTCTCGGCGAGGACACGCTGACCCAGTTCAGCTACGACAAGGTCAAGGCGCTGCTGGTCTACCTGTTGCTGCACCACCAGCCGGTTAGCCGGGCGACCCTGGCCGAATTGCTCTGGCCCGACCAGGGGCTCTCGTCGGGACGCACCAACCTGCGTCATGCGCTGCACTGCTTGCGTCAGTCACTGGGAGAACACGCCGACGAGGTGCTGGTCGTCTCCCGCCAGACCATCGCCTTCCAGCTGCCTTCGCACTGGACCCTCGACCTGCAGGATATCCAGCAGCTGCTCGAGGGTGAGCGCGAGCTCTCGACACTGGACGCGCTGCTCGAACACTACCAGGGAGACCTGGTGGAGGAGTTGCAGATCAGCCACTGCCCCGAGTTTCAGCGCTGGCTGGTACAGGTGCGCAACGACTGGCGTCAACGCGTGATTCGCTTCACCGAAGCGGGGCTCGAGCGCTTCGATAGCGTGCCCGATACGCTGCTCGAGGCACTGGTCAATCGTTTCTCGGGCTACGGGCCCTTCCACGAGCGCCTGGTACGCCAGCTCGCCGAGCAGGGTCAGCTGGCCGCGGCCCATGAGCAGTACAACGCCTACCTGCAGCTGCTGGCGCTATCCGGTCAGCAGCCCGAGGCCGGCTTTCTGCAGCTGGCTCGCTACTGGTCCGACGCCCAGGCCGATGCCAGCGCCGCCGCTGGCCTGGGGTTCTCGCGCACCCTCGCCCCCGACAGCTCGCCGCTGCGGGAAGACGAGATCGAGCAGCGTCAGCTCTCGGTAATGGCCATTCGCCTGCGCCTCAAGGCCGACCTCTCGACCCGCTCCTCCAGTCGCGCCAATCTGATGCTGCAGTCCGAGCTGATGCGCTGGCTGGAGGAGCAGTGTCATCATCTGGGGGGGTTCTGGTTGCCCGGTGCCACCGGCGGGCTGGGGCTGGCCTGCTTCGGTACCCACGGCCCGGCACACCAGCTGGCCGAGCTGGTGGCGCTCTATGAACACTGCCGGCGCATGCTGCCGGAGGAGTCGGCGCGCCACTGGGCGGGTGAGGGCGAGCCGCCGCTTATCGAGCTTGCCGCGGGTCTTAACAGCGGCCGGGTGATCTATCTGCCCGAGCGGCGCCTGGTTGACCCGCTGGGTCAGGTGACCCAGGGCTCCCTGGAGCTGATGAGCGCCGCCGAAGGCAGCGAGCTGGTGATCTCCCAGGAGGCCAGCCAGCACATGCCGCCGGCCCTCGACCTGCAGCCACGGTTGAGCGCGCGGCTGGTGGCCAGCGATGGCCGGGTGCGCCTGAGGGCTATTGTTCTTGGTGCGAATGAAGGCGGGCGCGAAGCCTTGCCGCCGAGCCTGGTCGGCCGTGAGACCCAGCTGCGCACGCTGCGCGACGCCCTGGCCCGAGCCGGCATCGGCCTGCGCCAGAGCGTGCTGGTGCGCGGTCCCTCGGGAATGGGCAAGTCGGCACTGCTGGTCGGTTTTCGCCAGCTCGAGCAGAGCCGCGACGCCACCATCTGCTGGCAGCCCACCACGCGCCTCTCGATACAGGAGCCCTACGGGGTGGCCCGCAAGCTGCTGCGCTGGCATCTGGGTCATGAACTGGATATTAAGAGCCAGGATACCGAGAGCCTGAATGCGGAGAGCCTGACGGCCCTGTGCCAGCGGCTCTCTCTGCCCGAACCCGACGAGGCGCGCCGCCGGCTGCTCGAGACGGCGCTGGGCGCCCGGGAAGCGAGTGTCGGCAGCGATCTCGCCCAGTGCGGCGAGTCGGTGGAGCTGGTGGTCGGCCTGGTCCAGCGGCTGATCGGCCAGATCGCCGCCGAGCGCACCCTGGTGCTGATGATCGACGACCTGCAGTGGCTCGACGAGCTTAGCCTCAAGGTGCTAGCGGGCCTGCAGGCACGCCTGCCCATCAACTGCGCCTTTATGCTGGTGGCCAGTCACCACGGCCGCGAAGGGTTGCCCGCCAAGCTGCACTGGGACCAGCAGGTTACCCTCGGCAAGCTCGACGCCATGCACGCCTCGCGGCTGCTCTCCCAGCTGGCGCGGCGCTATCGCCTGCATATCAGCCCACGCCTGCGCGGTCAGGTCATCGAGCGCTGCGACGGCGTGCCGCTCTATCTTCAGGAGATCGTGCGCCGCGTCGACATGGATCGCCGCGAGGGGCGCAGCGTTCAGCTCGACGAGCTGCCCCACGGCCTGCTCGGCCTGCTGGCCAGTCGTATCGATCAGCTCGATAGCGATCGCGAGGTGGCGCATATCGCCGCCGTGCTGGGGCGGCGCTTCCGCTACGACTTCCTGGCCGAGTGCAGCGAGCTCGACGGCCAACGCCTGACTCGGGCCCTGGAGCAGATGAGGCATCTGGAGATCATCGAGCCCGCCGAGGGTGACGATACCGGTCGCGAGTTCCAGTTTACCCATCAGCTGCTGCAGGAGGCCGCCTATCTCTCCTGTCCTCGGGATGTGCGCACCACCATCCACCGTCAGGTGGTCGAGCTGATCGAGGATCGCTTCCCGATATGGATCAGCCGCCACCCGGGCGACTTCGCCACCCATCTGCGGCGCAGCGGCCACTATGCCCGCGGCGCCCGCTACTACGAGCTGGCGGCCCGCGAGGCGCTCAAGGTCAGTGCCAACCGTACCGCCCTGAAGATGGCCGACCTCGGCTTGGTCAGCCTGCGTCAGGTGGAGGGGCAGACTGAGCGCGAGATCAGCCTGCTGACGGTGCGCGGCCAGGCCGCCTTTGCCCTGGAGGGGCACGGCTCGCCCACCGCCCACGAGAGCTTTGTGCGTGCTCGGGAGCTGATCAAGGCGCTGTCCGAGGAGGGCGAGAGCGTCGACCTGGAGCAGGCCTTCCTGGTCAAGTGGGGGCTGTGGGTGGGGTGCAGCCAGCGCCACGCCCATGCCGACGCCTTCCGCCTGGCCGCCACCCTGGCCGACCTCGCCCGCAAGATCGGCGATCCACGCTATGCACGCCTCGCCGAGTATGCCCAGGCCAGCTGCGAATACTGGGCGGGACGCATCCCGCTCGCCTACGACCATCTCGACGAGATCAATCCGCTCGAGTCCGAGATGATGATCGAGTGGCTACCGTTCTCCGATCACCCTCAGGTGGCGGCGGCCTGCTTCCAGGGCTGGGCGCTCTGTCTGCGCGGCGACTACCGGCGCGCCGAGGCCCAGGTGGAGTCGGCGATTCGTCTCGCCGAACGCATCGGTCATCCCGGCAGCCTGGCCATGGCACTGATGTATGCCGCCAATCTCTATCGGCAGCTGGGCCATGTGCATCTGGCCGCCGATCGTGCCGAACGGACCCACAAGCTGACCGGAACCTCCGACCTGCAGCTATGGCAGATGGCGTCGAGAAGCGTACTTGGCTGGCAGCGCGCCATCGCCGGTGACCGTGACGGTCTCGCCCAGGTCGACGCCACCCTCGAGGAACTCACCGAACTGACCGGACGCGATCACTACGCGCGCCCCTCGTTATGGTACGTCGACGCCTGCATGGCCCTGGCGGAGTATGCCCGTGTCGAGGAGTATCTCGACCAGGCCCTGGTGCTCGCTCGCGAACGCTCCACGCTGTTCGTGCCTGAGCTCGCCGTACAACTGGCCCGGGCGCGTCACCGCCTCGGTCATCCGCGTGAGGAGATTGTTGCGCTGCTCGAGCTGGCCCTGAGCGATGCCCGCAAGGATGGCAACCTGCATCTGCAGATCACGGCCCTGGAGGCCTGGCTGAGCCTGGTCGATTCCGGCGATATCAATGCGCGGCAGGAGTTCCGCCGCCTGCTCGCCGAGATCAGCTACAGCGATGCCCCCATCCTCACCCGCTGGCATAGCCTGCTCGACCGCGCCCAGCCCCGCGCCGTGGATACCGCCTTGTAGCCCTTTGTTGTAGGAGGGATCGGTCCGACGCTTCGGCTTTGCATTGCGACGGGAGGCAAGGGTTCATTGTGGGAGGTCGGCTCTGCTGGACGAATGGAGGCCAAAGGCCTCTCCGGTTGGGCGTCACTCTGCGATGAATCAATCAATGACGTAACGAGCACCGAAAGGAATCACCATGAAAATTACCATCGCCGGCACCGGCTACGTCGGCCTCTCCAACGCCATGCTGCTGGCCCAGCACAACGACGTGGTCGCGCTGGATATAGTCCCCGAGAAGGTCGAGTCCCTTAATGCCGGTATCTCGCCCATCGAGGATGCCGAGATCAGCGAGTTTCTCGCCAATCGCGCGCTCTCCTTCACGGCTACGCTCGACAAGGAAGCCGCCTACCGCGAGGCGGACTTTGTCCTGATCGCCACGCCCACCGACTACGACCCGCGCACCAACCACTTCGACACCTCGAGCGTCGAGGCGGTGATCCAGGATGTGCGCGATATCAACCCCGCCGCGGTGATGGTGATCAAGTCCACCGTGCCGGTGGGCTTCACCGCCGACGCCTGCCGCCGCCACGGTACCAAGAACCTGCTCTTCTCGCCGGAGTTTCTGCGTGAGGGCAGGGCGCTCTACGACAACCTCCACCCCTCGCGAATCATCGTGGGGGAGCGCTCCGGTCGCGCCGAGGCGTTTGCGGGGCTGCTGACCCAGGGCGCGGTGAAGGAGGAGGTCCCGGTGCTGTTTACCAACAGCACCGAGGCCGAGGCGATCAAGCTGTTCGCCAATACCTTCCTCGCCATGCGGGTGGCCTACTTCAACGAGCTGGATACCTACGCCGAGACCCTTGGCCTGGATACCCGCCAGATCATCGAGGGGGTGGGGCTCGACCCACGCATCGGTAGCCACTACAACAACCCGAGCTTCGGCTACGGCGGCTACTGTCTGCCCAAGGACACCAAGCAGCTGCTGGCCAACTATGAAAACGTCCCCAGCAACATGATCAAGGCGGTGGTGGATGCCAACCGCACCCGCAAGGACTTTATCTCCGAGCAGGTGCTGGCGCGCCGGCCAAGCGTGGTGGGAGTCTACCGGCTGATCATGAAATCCGGTTCCGACAACTTCCGCGCCAGCGCCATGCAGGGGGTGATGAAACGCCTCAAGGCCAAGGGCATCGAGGTAATTGTCTATGAACCGGTGCTCGAGGAGGAGGCCTTCTATGGCTCTCGGGTACTTCGCGACCTCGACGCCTTCAAGGCAGAGGCCGATGTGATCCTCAGTAACCGCATGGCAGATGAGCTGGCCGATGTGGCCGAGAAGGTCTATACGCGAGATCTATTTGGCAGCGACTGAGACCAAATAGATGCCGCTGTGCCGAAAGGAGCGCCAGCGAATCGACCAGCACGTTTTTAACGATGGTTCGGCATGGAGCATCCCCGCAGCATACCGTAGAATAGTGTGCCTTGACACAACGGTAGCAGAGCTGGGGCGCCGAAACGCCCGTCTAGTCTCGCTACCTACGCCGCCACAGGGTATGGGATCCCGCCCGGAGCAATCCCCGGGCGGTAGCGTGCCCGCATCCTTTACGTAATTAGAAGCACCAATATCCATGAACAAACACGATGTTTCCCAGCAGTCAGCCAACTACCGCTACCCAGCCGATGATGAAATCTCTTTGGTTGATCTAGCCAAGATCCTTATCAAACGCTGGAAGCTGATGGTGGCGATATTTGCCGTCGTGGTGCTGGCGGCACTGGTTTACGCGTTGATGATGGAGCGCAGCTATGAGTATGTGTCGATCTACCAGGTTGCGGAACAGACATCTGGCGCGCTCGAGCCACCGGAAACGGTGGTGGCCATGGTCACCAACCTCTATCTGGGGCCGGTGACGCGTCAATTGCTCTCTGCTGAGGACCTTGAGCGTCTGCCATTTGATGTTTCGGTGTCCAACCCGAGCGATACGCTGCTGGTCCGCCTCATCTCCAAGTCCTCTGAGGAACATGAGGCGCTGGTTGAAGCCATGCACACGACTTTTCTGGAGCGGATAAAAGCCGGTCAGCAGTCTCAACTCAACCGGCGTCGCGACGATCTGGAGCGTCAGCTCGAGAGTGTCCAACGCTCTCTTGAGGCTGCCAAAGAGTCGTCCAGTGTAAATGCTGCCGACCTTGTTGCCACATACGCCAAGCTCGCGGGCGAGATTGAGGGGCGGATTGCTCAATTAAGGGATGGACAGGTAGCTCAGACCGCGGTACAGAGCCTGGAGCCCACAGGAACCGGGCGCAGATTGATCATGGTACTGGCTACCGTACTCGGAGGTTTGCTGGCGGTGATGAGCGCATTCTTTATGCAGTTTGCTGTTGCGGTGCGGGAAAGCCTTGCGGAAGGAGGCTGAGGTGACGAATCTTATATGTCTGATATTGATACGTTTTGCGAAAAATTAAAACTCATGTTTTTTTGCGAGTGAAGTTTAACTTTTTATATTTTCCGCTTTCGATGGCCAAGGGAATAGCCATATAGTCGAATCGTTCTGTTGGTTTTCTTATTCTTTTATCTTGCCATATCAGTTATTCAGGCTGTGGTGGCATGTTTTTTTTAATATAGGCAGCTTCCCGATGTCAGATGTAAAGGTAACTCTTATAAGCAGGATGAAGTCCAAAGAAGCCATAATCGGGATTGTCGGCTTGGGCTATGTAGGCCTGCCGTTAATGCTGCGTTATAGCGATATCGGCTATCGCGTACTCGGGTTCGATATCGATCAGGAGAAGATCGATAAACTCAATGACGGTCAGAGCTATATCGAGCATATTCCCTCCGCTAAGGTCGCCAGCGCGACCCAGGCCGGCTTCAAGGCGACCGCGGACTTCCGGCGGATAGCCGATGTAGATGCCGTCATCCTCTGTGTGCCTACGCCGCTCAACAAGTACCGCGAGCCGGACATGAGCTTCGTGCTCGATACTATGGATGCCCTCAAGTCCCACCTGCGCCCTGGTCAAGTAGTCTCGCTTGAGAGCACTACCTATCCCGGTACCACGGAAGAAGAGCTGCTGCCGCGAGCCCAGGAGAACGGCCTGACGGTGGGCGAGAGCATCTTCCTGGTGTATTCCCCCGAACGCGAAGACCCGGGCAACGCCAGCTTCGAGACGCGCACCATCCCCAAGGTGGTGGGCGGGCACACGTCGGCCTGCCGTGAGGTGGGTGTGGCCCTCTACGCTCAAGCCATCGACCGAGTCGTGCCTGTCAGTTCCACCAAGGCCGCGGAGATGACCAAGCTGCTGGAGAACATCCACCGTGCGGTCAACATCGGCCTGGTCAACGAGATGAAGGTCGTCGCTGATCGCATGGGGATCGATATCTTCGAAGTGGTCGATGCCGCAGCGACCAAACCGTTCGGCTTCACGCCTTACTACCCTGGCCCCGGTTTGGGCGGACACTGCATCCCCATCGACCCCTTTTATCTGACATGGAAGGCCCGCGAGTATGGCCTACATACTCGCTTCATCGAGCTCTCCGGTGAGGTCAATCGTGCGATGCCGGAATACGTGGTCGGCAAGCTGATGGACGGGCTGAACGAGCACGGCAAGTCGCTCAAGGGCAGCCGTGTGTTGGTGCTGGGCATCGCCTACAAGAAGAACGTCGACGATATGCGTGAATCCCCCTCGGTGGAGATCATGGAGCTGATCGAGGCCAAGGGCGCAGAGCTGAACTATAGCGACCCCCACGTTCCGGTGTTCCCCAAGATGCGCGAACATCACTTCGCACTTTCCAGCGTAGCGCTCTCCGCCGAGTGCCTGGCCGAGTATGATGCGGTGGTACTGGCAACTGACCACGACCGCTTCGACTTCGAACTGATCAAGCGCCACGCCCAGCTGATCGTCGACAGCCGCGGCACCTACCGCGAACCCGCTGCCCATATCATCAAGGCATAAGGACACTCGTTAAATGAAGAATTTCGCCCTGATCGGCGCCGCCGGCTATATCGCTCCACGTCACATGAAGGCCATTAAAGGCACGGGTAACGAGCTGGTGGCGGCCCTGGACCCTAACGACTCCGTAGGGATTATCGATAGCCACTTTCCTGACGCCGACTTCTTCACTGAGTTCGAACGCTTCGATCGCCATATCGACAAGCTTTACCGCAGCAATGACAGCAAGCGAGTGAACTATGTGTCGATCTGCTCACCCAACTACCTGCACGATTCGCACATGCGGTTTGCACTGCGCTCCGGAGCGGATGCCATCTGTGAAAAACCCTTGGTACTGAACCCCTGGAACATTGATGGCCTGCAGGAAATCGAGCAGGACACAGGTCGCAAGGTCAATACCATTCTTCAGCTGCGTGTTCACCCGGCAATCATCGAGCTGCGAGAAAAAGTTAAAACCGCCTCGAAAGATGGTAAATACGAGGTCGATTTGACCTATATAACCTCGCGCGGGCATTGGTATTTGCAGAGCTGGAAGGGCGACGAGAAGAAGTCTGGTGGTATCGCCACCAATATTGGCGTGCACTTTTACGACATGCTCCACTTCATCTTTGGTGAGCTGCAGGAAAACCAGGTGCATTACAGCTCGGAGACCAAGGCAGCCGGCTATCTGGAATACGCCAACGCCCGGGTGCGCTGGTTTCTCTCGGTGGACGTCAGCGATGTACCAGCGACGGCGCGCGCTGATGGCCAGCGTACCTACCGCTCGATCACCGTGGATGGCGAGGAAATCGAGTTTTCCGGTGGTTTCACCGATCTGCATACCCGTAGCTATGAGGAAATTCTCGCGGGGCGCGGCTTCGGTTTGGAGGAGAATCGTGTGGCGATTGAGACTGTGGCGGCCATACGCAATGCCAGTCCGCTGGGGCTGGTCGGTGAGTTCCATCCCTTCCTCAAGAACGTTCAGCAATGAGTGGATCAATCCAACCCTATCAAGTCCATGAAAGCGCCATCGTCGATGATGGCGCCCAGATCGGCGAGGGTTCCCGAGTGTGGCACTTCGTGCACGTGTGCGGCGGCGCCCGCATCGGTCGGGGAGTGTCGCTGGGCCAGAACGTTTTCGTCGGCAACAAGGTGGTGATCGGCGACTACTGCAAGGTGCAGAATAACGTCTCCGTCTACGACAACGTGACCTTGGAAGAGGGCGTGTTTTGCGGCCCCAGCATGGTGTTTACCAACGTCTACAATCCTCGTTCGTTGATCGAGCGCAAGGACCAGTACCGCGACACCCTGGTCAAGAAGGGCGCCACCCTGGGCGCCAACTGCACCATCGTGTGTGGCGTCACTATCGGCGAATACGCCTTCATCGGTGCCGGCGCCGTTGTCAATAAAGACGTACCGGCCTACGCGCTGATGGTCGGGGTGCCCGCCAAGCAGATCGGCTGGATGAGCCAGTACGGTGAGCAGCTTAATTTGCCGCTGAAAGGGCGAGGGGAGGCCGAGTGTGAATACACCAGCGACCGCTACGTGTTGGATGGCAATACGGTTAACAGGATAAGCGCATGATTCCGTTTATTGACTTGGCCGCCCAGCAGGCGCGCATCAAGGACAAAATCGACGCCGGCATCCAGCGGGTGCTGGCCCATGGCAAGTACATTCTCGGTCCTGAGGTCAGCGAGCTGGAAGACAAGCTCGCCGCCTACACCGGTGCCAAATACTGCATTAGCTGCGCCAACGGCACCGATGCGCTGCAGATCGCCCAGATGGCGCTGGGCATCGGCCCCGGCGACGAGGTCATCACCCCGGGCTTTACCTATATCGCCACCGCCGAGACAGTGGCCGTGTTGGGGGCCAAGCCGGTTTACGTGGATATCGACCCGCGTACCTACAATCTGGACCCTGCCAAGCTCGAAGCGGCCATCACCCCGCGCACCAGAGCCATTATTCCGGTGTCGCTCTACGGCCAGTGCGCCGACTTCGACGCCATCAACGCCGTGGCTGAAAAGCATGGCATCCCGGTCCTCGAAGACGCCGCGCAAAGCTTCGGTGCCACCTACAAGGGCCGCCAGTCGGTCAACCTCAGCACCATCGGCATTACCAGCTTCTTCCCCAGCAAGCCGCTAGGCTGCTACGGCGACGGCGGGGCGATCTTCACCAACGACGACGAACTGGCTACCGTGCTGCGCCAGATCGCCCGCCACGGCCAGGACCGCCGCTACCATCACCTGCGCGTCGGCGTGAACAGCCGCCTGGATACCCTGCAGGCCGCCATCCTGCTGCCCAAGCTGGAAATCTTCGATGAGGAACTGGCGCTCCGTCAGCAAGTCGCCGAGCGCTACAGTCAGTTGCTCAACGACGCCGGCATCACCACCACGCCCTACGTAGAACCCCACAACACCAGCGCCTGGGCGCAGTACACCATCCGCGTGGATAACCGCGAACAGGTACAGCAGGCGCTCAAGGAAGCGAGCATACCCACCGCAGTGCACTACCCTATACCATTGAACAAACAGCCTGCGGTAGCAGACGAAAGCGCGATACTGCCAGAAGGCGACCGAGCCGCGCAGCAGGTCGTCTCACTGCCGATGCATCCTTATCTCTCAGAAAACGAATGTTGGCGTGTAACCCAACAGTTAAAGTAACCCTCCACACCTGTTTAACACCAATCTTTATCGATCTTCGAGTTAAAATAATGAAAGTTGCAATATTTGGAAGTTATAATGGCGGTTCTATTGGTGATACCGCAATACTTCTTGGCTTGATTTCTTCAGTTTTCCGAGTTTTAGGTGATGATGTGGAAATCACTGTTCTTGCATTAGGGACCTTGGGAATCAATAGCGAGCTTGAAGAGTTAGGGGGGAGACAGAGAGTAAAAAGAGTAAAAGAAGTTGCGATCTATAGAAAGGTTGATTATTCATTTTTGGGTGTCGAGAAGTTTTTAAATAAAGGTTGGAGAGTCTTGAGGAGGCTTCGTGGTCGAGTTCAGGTAAATGAAAGACGCATACGAAGCGTTTTAAATAATTCAGATGTTTTGTTAGTCGGTGGCGGTAACCTTGTGATGGACCTTTATAAGAACTGGCCAAAACTTTTAAAGTTGGTTTGTAGTGTGTCTAAGGATGTGGGTGTTCCGTATAGTTTCATTGGCGTTGGTTCTGCACCAATAAATACTCTACAGGGAAAAAACGATTTATTGTATTCACTGAAGTCGGCTAAAAGTGTGTATTTCCGAGATTTAACGTCAAAGAAATATACTGAGGATCACTTGGGGTTCGAAAAATCAGCAGTTGGCCCAGATCTTGCTTTCGGTATTGACAGTCCTCAGCTGACCCAGGCTGACAAAGAAAACGTGCTTATGCTCAACCTAGCTGCTGTATACAGTAGGCAATGGCCTGTTAAAGACCCAGATAAATATGATAACTATTTATCAAACATGGTGGTTGTAGTTGACAGGCTGGTCGAAAGCTTGAGCATAAAGGAGCTCGTCATCTTCAACACCAACTACCCCTTGGATGAGACTGCTGCTGAAGATTTTATAAAAAAGTATAAGAGCTCTAGCAACCTCTCGGTTTCTTTAAATTTTATTAGAGGAAGAAATACTGTATCTCGTTTATTAGATATCTGTTCTAAAGCGAAGTTTTCGTTAGTAACAAGATTGCACGCGGGTATTATTTCGAAAATTTCTGGCGCTCATGTTCTTGCGATTGAATATCAACCAAAAGTTAAAGATGTTCTAGAAAACCAAACGTCACATACAATAGTAGAAAGCCTTGATGCTGTTTTATCAGGCATTGCTTTCGAAACTGTTGATCAGGACTATTATAATGATATTAGATCTGAAAGAAACTGTGTGAGTCATGGCGAAGTTGATGAATTAATAAGGCTTGTTTTTAAAGAAAGTGCTGCCAAGGTAATTTGAATGCATATTCTTCTCCTTCCCTCTTGGTATCCCAAAACCCCTAGTGATGTCGGCGGCGTTTTTTTTCGTGACCAGGCTCTGGCATTACATAATTACGGCCATAAGGTGGGCGTTATTGCGCCTTCAATGCGTTCACTACGCACGCTGAGTAAAACAAGCCCTGAAAAAAAGTTACCATCTTGCGAGAACGACAACGGTTTATTGACGTACCGAAAGGAAATTTTCGCCGCGCTACCACGCATTCCCTATGGTAACTACCGTTTGTTCAAAAAAACCGCTAGGCATTTGCTTGAACGGTATATCACCGAAAATGGTAAACCCGATATCCTTCACGCTCACGCCGCCGTTTTTGGCGGAGCCGCCGGCGCGGCGCTATCCGCTGAATTTGGCATACCGCTCGTACTGACCGAACACAGCACCGGCTTTGCGCGGCGCATCTACGCAAGTTGGCAGCTCAAATTGGCGGAAAAAGCCATTCGTGGTGCACGCTCCTGTATCGCGGTCAGTCCGTCTTTGGCCGACGTGTTAAGTGAACAGTTCCCTGCCAGCAAAGGTCGCTGGCAATGGATATCCAACGTGGTGGCCAACCGTTTTGAAACGCCTGGCAATGCCGAACGCATGGAGCGCTCCGTGCGTTTTCTTAACCTTGCGCTGATGACAGAAAAAAAGGGACAGTTTGATCTGCTTCAAGCGTTCATCCAGTTAAATTGTAATGGCCTGAACGCTGAATTATGGTTGGCTGGGGATGGACCTATACGCTCAGATTTGGAGAAGATGGCGGTAAAAAACGGTGTTGCTGATCACGTTCGGTTTTTAGGGTTAATACAGCCAGATAAGGTACCGGACTTGCTGGCCGAAACGGACGTGATGGTCGTTTCCAGCCATTACGAAACCTTTGGCGTGGTCGCCGCCGAGGCGTTGATGGCCGGAACGCCTGTTGTTGCCACGCGTTGCGGCGGGCCGGAGTGTATTGTCGAAGAGGGTGATGGGTTGTTGGTGCCGCCTAAAGAGCCGGCTGAACTGCAGGCAGCGATGCGACAGGTAGGCGAGAATCTGGCGGGTTATGATTCGGTCGCCATTGCCGAGCGTGCTAAAGTGCGCTTCTCCGGTACTGCCATCGCCAGCCGGTTAACCGCAGAGTACCACCATGTGTTGTCGTCCCCCAGCTTCTCCTCAAACCGCGCCGGGTGATCCTTTGGTTGAGCGTTTAAAACAGTTTATCGGTGCTTCCCCACTACGCCGCAATATCGGAATGACCCTTGGTCGCCAGCTGCTCGCGGCCTTTGCGCAATTTCTACTGGTCGTATTGATTGCCCGAGAGCTTGGCCCCGAAGGTAATGGCTTTTATGCAATGGCCATACTTATTCCCACCATGCTGGCCAACTTCCTGAATCTAGGGGTAGGGCCTGCAACAGTTTATTACGTTAGCCGTGGTGACTTCAATGTCAATCAGGCCGTGGCCGGTAATCTCCGCCTGGCACTATTCGTAGCCACTACCGGTGTGGTGTGCACACTCCCCGTACTGTTGCTTTGGGGAGCCGAAATATTCCCGGGAATACCGCACGCATTACTTTATCTCGGTTTGGCTAGCTTCCCGCTGACGCTACTGCTGGCGTATCTGAACACCATCCTGCAAGGGCTGGAAGATTTCAAAGCCTTCAACCTGACCGTGCTCCTTCCCCCTTATGTTAACCTCGCCGGCGTCGTTATCGCGCTGTATTTTCTGCCCTTTGGCGTAGCCGGGGCCATGGTGGCCTATATTTCCGGTCAACTGGTTGGTTTGGTGGCTGTGTTCCGACTGTTAAGCCGTAAAAGATCTACTCAACAATCGGTTGATCAGGCTACACCACTGTCGAATTACGCCCGAAGAACCCTCGGCTACGGCTGGAAAGCTCATCTGTCCAATATATTGGCGTTTGTGAACTACCGAGCCGATATTTTTCTGGTCAACCTCTTCCTCACCCCCGCGGCGACCGGCATCTACGTTATTGCCGTTCAAATCGCCGAAAAGCTATGGATGCTGTCACAGGCCGCCAGCACGGTACTGCTGCCACGCCTCTCTGCCATGCACCAGAGTCCTCAAGCCCGGTTGGCGTTGAGCAATAAAGGGTTTTTAGTAGTGTCAGCAATAACGGCAGTCGCCAGCGTTGCAGTGGCCATTGCTCTCTGGTGGCTAATCAGCCCGGTGTTTGGTGAAGAATACGCAGCAGCCTTACCCGCCTTTATGTGGCTTTTACCGGGTATTTTTGCCGGGGCCGGTGCGCGCATTTATTCCAACTGCATTGCTGCCGCGGGTAAGCCCGAATGGAATATGTACTCGTCCATTGGTGTTGTCACTATCAATGTGATCGGCAACATTCTACTGGTGCCGGAGTATGGGATTGTGGGGGCGGCCTGGGCTACCAGTGTGGCTTATTTCTTTAATGCGGTGGTTAAGTTTTATATGGTGAAGCTACTACCGAGTGCCGGCTCTGGAAGCGTTTCGTGAAAATAGATTATAAAAACCATAGTCTAATCAAAGCCAAGTTGACCAAGGAAGCTGGGATTTTTTCGGCAATACTTGTCATTTTTGGGCTACTATCGGCGATAGCATTACCTTCGGTTTCTTTAGGTGGGTTCAGCGCCTACTTGGTTACACTGTTGAGTCCAGCAATATTTCTCTTGGCCCTCCTGCTTTTGATTAAAAAACCACTGGCTCATAGGTCATGCTTATTGCCTTTGGCGCTATTCGCTATGGTGTGTGTGTCGGCGTTGGTTTCTTGGATCTCTGGATTTTCCTCAGCAAATAAGCGTGACATTATAGAAGCTATTAAATATTTACAGTTTTTTCCTTACCTGCTTATGGTAACGTTCCTTGAACCAAATTCACTAAAATTATTTCATAGAATAATTGTTGCTTCCTCAATCTTGGTTGCTTTGGTTGGACTTACACAGGCATCAGGTTTTTATGATGCTACTTTATATGTTTATTTAGATGCTAATAGTGCTCACATTGACTCTTTGGTTTCGGGGTCTCGAATTACTCTGACCGGTTCTGACCCCAATATAGGTGGTGTTATAGCATGTTTTTTCGGGATATACTTTTTTTCATTATACGCAGCGTATAAAAAATACAGGTATATGTTTGTTTTCTTTTTGTTCTTCTACTTGTGTTTTTTATCACAAAGCAGAACTGCATTGATTGCACTTATCTTCGGCATGGGCGCGTATTACCTTTTGTTTTTTAAAGGTTTTTTCATTTTAAAATCCGCTACTCTAGCGTTTGCTTTTTCATTGGTCATTTTTTTGGTTTTTTATCTTGATCTATCTTATATATACATCGGTATTCAGACTGCATTAGAGGGGAATAATAACAGCCTGAATATTAGATTTGAAAATACTTTTTTGGCCATTGAGAGGTTTATGAAGTCTCCCATTTTTGGAGTTGGGCCAGCGAAATCGGCGCTTGATACTACAATAGATTCTGAATATGCACTGATTATCCAAAGGTATGGGTTAATAGGGGGGCTAATTTTTTCCACTTACATTGTATACCTTTTACGCCTGTCAGTGCGCAATCTTAGATCGCACTGGGGTATAAGTCTTTTTATTTTTACCTTAATGTCTAGTTTAGTCATGATTACAAATAATATTTTTTCAGGATATCAACTAATGTCGTTGGTTGTGCTTTTAAATATCGCGTGCGTTCTCAGTGAGAGAAAGCAAGAATCGTTAAAACAGGAAAATGTCTTTTGATTATTGCCCACCTCACCTCCGTCCACCCCCGCTACGACACCCGTATTTTCCTCAAGCAATGCACCTCCCTCGCTGCCAACGACTTTGATGTATCGCTTGTCGTGGCCGATGGTAAGGGCGATGAGAAAAAAAATGGCGTGCAGATCCACGATGTGGGGGCGTCCAGGGGGCGCTTGGACCGTATATGTAACGCACCGGGGCGTGTGCTTGAGAAAGCGTTTGCAATTGATGCCGATGTTTACCACCTGCACGACCCCGAGCTGATCCCCATTGGCCTCAAGCTGAAAAAGCGCGGCAAGACGGTGATTTTCGACGCCCACGAGGATGTCCCGAAGCAGTTGCTGGGAAAACCATACTTGAACAAGCCTGCGAGGTGGATGCTTTCAAAGACTTTTGGCCTGTATGAGCGCTGGGCCTGTCGTAAGTTGGACGTTGTGATTGCCGCCACGCCCTATATTCGCGACAAGTTTACCGCGATGGGCGTGCGCTCGGTGGATATCAATAACTACCCGCTGCTGGGTGAGCTGACCAGCGGCAAAGTGGACTGGTCTCAAAAGAAAAATCAGGTTTGTTATGTCGGTGGATTGGGGCGCATTCGCGGTATTCAAGAAATGGTCAAGGCGATGAACCTGATCAAGAGTAACAGCGTTTTAGGCCTTGGCGGCGCATTCAGTGAAGCCAGTTTTAAGCAGGTAGTAAAAGATGAAGCGGGTTGGCAGCGGATCGACGAGCAGGGCTGGCTGGATCGTGACGGTGTTAGGAAACTCTTGAACGAATCGGTGGCCGGTCTGGTTACCTTGCATCCGGTCATCAACTATATTGATGCCTTACCCGTTAAAATGTTTGAGTATATGGCCGCCGGTGTGCCGGTAATTGCGTCCGATTTTCCGCTTTGGAAGCAAATTATCGACGGTAGCGAATGCGGCCTGTGCGTCAACCCGCTTGACCCGCAGGCAATCGCCAATGCGATTGACTACCTTGTCTCTCATCCAAATGAGGCCGAGCAGATGGGCCGCAACGGCCAGCGGGCCGTACAGGAGCGCTACAACTGGACTATCGAAGAGCAGAAGCTGCTCGATCTCTATCATTCGCTTAACGGGTAATGAATCGCTTATGCCCCGCATCCTCACCATCATCGGCGCGCGCCCGCAGTTCATCAAAGCCAGCGTCGTCTCCCGCGCCATCGCCCAGACCGACGGCATCGAAGAGATCGTGCTGCATACCGGGCAGCACTTCGATGCCAATATGTCGGATATCTTCTTCAACCAGCTGGGCATGCCTCGGCCAGATGTGCAGCTGAATATTCACGGCAACCCGCCGTCGTCGAGGTAGCGCGTCAGCGCCGCCCAACGCTTCAAGCTGTAATCCAGCGCTTTCGCTGTTGCTGTGCCGTTCGGCACTTTCTCTCTGTGAGCCAACATCCAGCGGTGCAGCGCGTCTGTAATGACCCCTAGTTTCTGCACACCCAGCATTAGTTGCGTAGGGTGTGCAGAAACTAGGGGGTCATTACAGCACAGCGTGTTATTTTTTTAAGCGTCATTTATTTCCTGAAAGCATGGTGATATCAGGCGGTCAAAGATGGTGATGGTAACGGTGGTAACGCCAACCTATAACTCGGCGGATCGTATCGCGATGACCATTGAGTCGGTGAGAGCCCAGACTTTCGCGGATTGGGAAATGATCGTGGTGGACGACTGTTCCGATGATGGAACAGTAGATATCGTGGATAAATATGCAAAGCTTGACCCGCGTGTCCGCTGGATAAAGCTAGAACAAAACGGCGGATCTGCGGTGGCAAGGAATGCCGCGATTCGTGCCGCGCAAGGGCGCTATATCAGCTTCCTCGACAGCGATGATCGCTGGTTACCCCATAAGCTAGAGGCGCAGTTAGCCTTTGCTAAGGAACATGATGCGGCTTTCGTCTTTTCAGCCTATAGCCGAGTAGATGAAACAGGAAAAAACCTCGGTATAGTGGGCGTGCCTACCCAGGTGCGTTATCGAGAGCTTTTAAAGTCTTGTTATATAGGCTGCCTAACTGCTATGTACGATACTCAAGCGTTAGGCAAGGTAGAAATGCCGCTGATTCGCAAGCGTCAAGACTTTGGGCTCTGGCTGAAGCTGTTGAAAAAAACCTCTGTGGCTTATGGTCAACGGGATGTGTTGGCGACTTACACGGTCAGAGATGGCTCTATCTCCGCTGACAAACGCTCTGCTTCGATCTTCCAATGGAAAATATACCGTGAAGTCGAAAAGCTCAGTTTGCCAGCTTCCTGCTACTATTTTGCACATTACGCTGTTCGCGGTGTGCTGAGAAGCCGTTTACCTGCCATGGCTCGCAAGCTTGGTGTAATGCATAAGGCCTAAGAGTTGAGAAAAGATGCGTTCCGGGAAGAAATGGGCTCTTCGTCGTTGGGTATGGAATTCGCCCCCTGAGCTGGGCCAGGATATGACCTCCACGACGACAGGAGGTATGACATGGACGGCACCCAGATTCTGACCCTCGGCCTGTAATGACCCCCTAGTTTCTGCACACCCTACGCAACTAATGCTGGGTGTGCCCGGGGTGCCACATAATCGAGAGACTGATGTGGCCGCTCTTCGTTGTAGTATCGGATCCAGCGATCGATCACTACCCTGGCTTGGCCCAGCGACTCGAAGCGATGGAGCCAGATGCACTCTTCCTTCAAAGAACGGAAGAAGCGCTCGACGAGCCCGTTCTGCTCTGGTGTATACGGCGTCGTGAACTCCTGCGTCAGCCCATACGCCTTCACCGTGCCCGTGTAGTGCCGGCTACTGAAGACCAGACCATTATCTGAGCGTAGTGCCAGCGATTGCTGAACACGTCCCAGCGCCAGGGAAAATGCATGAAAAACCGCTCTACGACGGACTTCGTAGCGCTTTACCAGTAGGAGCTTATGTGATCATCTAGCAGTTTTTGCTCATGGATGATCCAATGCTGACACCGTCGCTTATGCACCATTTATCAATTGTTCCCGACTTTCGCCAGGCGTGGAAAGTGCAACATCAGCTATCCGACATCCTCTTTTTGACCGTCTGTGCGGTGATCTGTGGTGCAGAAGGGTGGGACGAAATCGAAGATTTTGGCCACGCGAAGTTGGATTTTCTGCGACAGTACGGCGATTTTGAAGCTGGCGTGCCCAGTCACGACACCCTGGCCAGGGTGATGGCCCTGGTCAATGCCGAGCAGCTGCAAAGCGCGTTCGCCGAGTGGATGAAGGCCTGCCATGACGTCACTGATGGTTCGGTGGTGGCCATCGATGGCAAGACGCTCCGAGGCTCGTACTGCCGCGGCAAGGGCAAAGGGGCGATACACATGGTCAGTGCCTTCAGCGCGGCGAATGGGGTGGTGCTGGGGCAGGTCAAGACGGCGGAGAAGTCCAACGAGATAACGGCGATTCCTGAGCTACTCAAGCTGCTGAATCTGCAAGGTTGTCTGATAACAATCGATGCCATGGGCTGCCAGAAGAAGATCGCCACTCAGGTCCTGCAGAAGGGCGCCGACTACCTACTCTCAGTGAAGGAAAATCAGCCAGCCTTGGCAGATGCCTTTGAGGCGGCGTTCCCCATGGCCAAGGTGGTCAACTTCGATGGGGATGCTTATGTCACGGATGAAAAAAATCGGGGGCGGCAAGAGACTCGCTACCACATCGTGAGTGAAGTTACTGAAGATTTTCAGGAGCTTAGCTACGAGTGGCCAGGGTTAAAAACGGTGGGTGTGGTCATGAGCTTCCGCCAAAAAGGCGATGAAGCCCCGGAGGCGCCGATGATCCGTTACTACATCAGCTCAGCCGAGCTTAGCGCCAAAAAGCTTGCCGAAGCGGCCCGCCAGCATTGGTTTGTCGAGAATAAGCTCCACTGGTCCCTGGATGTCGCTCTCCGTGAGGATGCCTGCAAAATTCACCGCGGACAGGCGGCGGAAAACCTCGCCAGGGTCCGTCATATAGCGCTAAATTACCTGAAAGGGGAGAAGTCTTTCAGGGGCGGAATCCGGCGGAAACAGAAGAAAGCGGCGCTGGATGAAACCTATCTGGCGGACATTCTCGCGGTGTAGGTTTTTTCATGCGTTTTCCCTGGCTTGCAAGCCTCGAGGCGACCGGCGTTCATATCTACAACCTGGGCACCGGGCAGGGCGTCTCGGTGCGGGAGATGGTTACCACCTTCGAGCGGGTGACCGGTCAGCGGGTGCCGTATCACATCGCGCCGCGCCGTGAGGGCGATCTGGCAGCGTTCTGGGCCGACGCCGCCAAGGCCGAGAGGGAGCTAGGTTGGCGAGCCGAGCGCGGGCTCGAAGCGATGTTGCGCGATACCTGGCACTGGCAAGAGCGAAATCCGCAAGGATATGGGGCCGTCTGAGCTGGCCCGATGCCTTGATGCTATCGACGGCGCCCGGTCTTTGGACCGGGCGCCGTGCGTTTGGAACAGCTTATCCGGGACCCTGCAAATAGGGAGTGACCTGAGGCCGGGGCCCATATGGCGACAGGTGTTCGAGCCCAGTGAATTGGGCTACAATCCGCAACTCTGGAACAGTGCCATCCGAATGCTTAGCCCAACAAACTTCGAAGCATATGAGTGCTTGGGTCGGTTTCACTAATGCTTGGTAGGGTTACTCACCGACGTTGCCCAGTAGGTATCCACTCGAGGGCTGTCGGAAGTGACCTAAATTACTGGCTACGGGGGAAATAGCCCAAGCCGAGACACATGGGAAAGTGACTGGAATGACAGAACACACGCGCTACGAGCGCCGTCACTCGCGCTGGTATGAGGCGTTGCTGCTGGGGTGGCCATTCCAACTGATCGTGGGTGCTATGGTAGTCGTGGGCCTACCTGCCCTGGAACGTTGGGGCTGGGAGGTGTGGAGCTATTTCCCTCAGGTACGCAGCAATACCGTGCTCGCCTGTGTGCTGGCCTTCATCGGCATTCTGTGGACGCTTCGGCGAATGCACCGTTTCCCGGGTGCTCGTGTCTCGGCATTGATTGCTCCTACGGTCTCGGTGGCCTATTTGCTCGTGGTGGCTGTGCTGTTCTTCACCCGGGAGGAGTACACACGGCAGGTACTTTTCGGTAGCTACCTGATGAGCGTAGGCTGGTTCTACCTGGCCTTCTTCCTGGGGCGGCGGTATCGGCGCATGAAGCTGGCGGTCGTGCCGGTGGGCCGTGCGGTTGAACTCGAGCCTACGCCTGATATCGAGCTGCGCAGCCTCGACAAGCCTGACCTCGCCGGTGTTCGTTATGATGGCGTGGTCGCCGACTTGCATGCCGATGGGCTTACGCCTGAGTGGGAGCGATTTCTGGCGCGCTGCACGCTTCACCATATTCCCGTCTATCATGTCAGGCAGATTCAGGAGTCGATGACGGGCCGGGTGCGCATCGAGCACTTGACCGAGAACGAGTATGGAAGCCTGTTGCCATCGTTGAGCTATCAAGGAGTCAAGCGATTCATCGATCTGATGGCTGCCTTACTATTGCTGCCGATCCTGACGCCTCTCATGCTGGCGACGGCCTTTGCTATTCGCCTGGACAGCCCCGGCCCCGTTCTATTCATCCAGCAGCGAATGGGCTTCCGTGGCGTACCATTCAGGGTCTACAAGTTTCGCAGCATGTATATCGACCAGAGGGGCAGTGGCTTTACACAAGGAAATGACGATCCACGCATCACCCGGGTAGGGCGCTTTATTCGAAAGACCCGCCTGGATGAGCTACCGCAGTTGTTTAATGTCATCAAGGGGGAGATGAGCTTCATTGGTCCACGACCCGAGTCCATGGAGCTCTCCGAGTGGTACGAACGGGATGTCGCCTTCTTCAGCTACCGCCATGTGGTGCGCCCTGGGATCTCCGGCTGGGCCCAGGTGGAACAAGGCTATGCCGCTGAAATCGATGGCATGACAACCAAGCTGCAGTATGACTTTTACTACATCAAGCATTTCTCGCTGTGGCTGGATATTCTGATTGCCTTCAAGACGTTGAAAACTATCGCCACGGGGGATGGAGCTAGATAGAACTCGATAACACCATCTGATGCCAGCCTTCTGAAGCCGCCGTCTCGAGCCACCGAGGTGACGGCTTCTGCGTTCTTGTGCCGTGACACCAGCAGGGCTTCTGGTATCATGCGCGCTTCTTTTTAGCCGGTCCGTGGGTCTCCCTTTGAAACCGAACAGCCTCGATTCGCCATTCGCCCTGTGGGCCGCCCACTATACCGGGGTGTCCACATTCCTGTTGGGGGCACTGTCGCTTGTGGTGCCCAGTGGCTATTCGATCGGTTCCGTAATGCTGCTGCTTGGCAGCATGGTGCTGCTTTGGCATAGGCCACGGTTAGGTCTCGAGCGTGACGACTTCTTGATCATGGCGACCCTGGCCACGTTTGCTGCGTTGGGGATGATCTGGGCCGGCTGGCTGGGTGAGGGCTGGCGTGATCTCGACAAGCCGGTTCGCTTCCTGCTGGCGGTGCCGGCGCTGCTGTTGGTCATGGCGTACCCACCGCGCTTGAGTTGGCTATGGAGCGGTTTGGCACTGGGGGCAATCGGCGCCGGTAGCTGGGCGATCTGGCAGCGCTTCGTGGAAGGTGCCTTGCGCGCGAGTGGTGCTACCAACCCCATTCAGTACGGTAACCTCAGCATGCTGTTGGGGGTGTTGTGTCTGGCGGGGCTTGGCTGGGCAGTGGCCCAGCGTGGGCGTCAGGCCTGGAGCCTATTGCTGGTATTGGGGGCGGCGCTGGGGGTTCTTGGCTCACTGCTTTCCGGTAGCCGCGGTGGCTGGATCGGGATTCCCTTTATCCTTCTGGTGCTCTATCGCGGCTATGGGCGAGATCTCTCCCTGAAGATGGTTCTCGGCCTGGCGATAGCCGTAGTTCCTGCACTGATTGCAGTCTATCAGGTGCAGGAGACCGGGGTCGCAAGTCGTGTTCACCAAGCTTTCGATGATGTCGGTCAATACCTGGATGATAGCAACCGCAACACCTCGATTGGCTGGCGTTTCGAGATGTGGCGAGGAGCTGCGCATCTGATCGCCGAGAAGCCGCTTAGCGGATGGGGCGATGCCGGCTATCAACCGGCCATGCAGGCGCTGGCCGACAGGGGAGTGATCGTGCAGCGGGCGGCCAGGTTTGGTCATGCCCATAACGAGTATCTGGATATTTTTGCCAAGTGGGGCGTGCTGGGTCTCTTGAGCCTGCTTGCGCTTTATCTGATACCGCTGATCTTGTTTACGCGTCGCATGAACAGCCTGGATCTCACACGTCGATCCATCGCGGTCGCCGGCGCCTTGCTGAGCGTGTCCTACATTGATTTTAGCCTGACCCAGGCTTTCCTCCTGGCCCATAACAGCGGCACCATGATGTTCGCCTTCCTGCTGGCGGTGCTGTGGGGCCTGCTGCGTGGGCATGGTGGTCGTGCGGACGCCGCAGTCCGGCAGCCTCAATAGGGCGCCTGTTATAGGGGTTTGTGCAAAGCGTTGTCGCGTTGCCTGGAAGCCGCCGTCTCGAGAGATCGAGACGGCGGCTTCCGCGTTCTGGGGCCTCTCTATCGATCTATATCAGGAAAAACTGCCCATACACTGCCATCAGCGGTTCGCCGCCGAGCAGGGCGGTCCAGCCGGCGAGTGCCAGGTAGGGGCCGAAGGGCATCGGGGCGCCGCGCAGCCTGGGGATGGCGAGCTGGATCAGGATACCCAGCAGCGCGCCGACCCCGGCGGAGAGAATCAGCAGCAGCGGCAGGTACTGCCAGCCCATCCAGGCGCCCAGGGCGGCGAGCAGCTTGAAATCGCCATAGCCCATGCCCTCCTTGCCGGTGATCAGCTTGAACGCCCAGTAGAAGCTCCACAGCACCAGGTAGCCGGCCATGGCGCCGATTACCGCACTGGGCAGCAGTAGTGGCTCAAACAGCAGTTGATAGAGCAGGCCCGCCCACAGCAGCGGCAGGGTGAGCAGATCGGGCAGCAGCTGGGTGCGCAGGTCGATCACCGCCATGGCGAGCAGCGCAAGGCAGGCGCCGAGCACAAACAGCCCCTGCCAGGTGGCGCCGAATAGTGCGACTACCGCTACGGCGAGGGCGCCGCCAGCGAGCTCAACCAATGGATACTGGGAGCTGATGCGGGTGGCGCAGTTGGCGCAGCTCCCGCGGCGCTTCAACCAGCCGAGCAGCGGGATATTGTCGTGCCAGGCGATGGACGTCTCGCAGCGCGGGCACATCGAGCGCGGCGTCAGCAGGTTGAAGGTCTCCTGTTGCTCCTCGGGAAGCTCCAAGGCCTCGCGGGCCTCGGCTCGCCAGCCGAGCATCAGCATCACCGGCAGCCGGGCGATCACCACATTGAGGAAGCTGCCCAGGCAGAGGCCTATCATGGCCGCCAGGAGATAAAGCAGGATAGGGGGGAGGTCGAGCACGGAATGAGACCTTGTTGCTTGATTTGATGGAAAGTTTGTAGGAGGGAGCGGTTCGGTATCCCGACTCCGACACGCGACTGGCGCCCCGATGATGCTCCATTTCTCTGCAATTGCCATTGGGAGGCCTACGGCCTCCGTTTGCCCGGCGGAGCCAGCCTCCTACAGTTTGGCGGCCGCTTAGCGCTTTCCTAGATCACCGAGCCGAGTTCGAAGATCGGCAGGTACATGGAGACGACCAGGCCGCCGACCAGTACGCCGAGCACCACGATGATAAAGGGTTCGAGCAGCGAGGTGAGGGTATCGACCATATTGTCGACCTCCTCCTCGTAGTAGTCGGCCACGCGGTTGAGCATGGCGTCCAGCGAGCCGGCCTCCTCGCCGATGCCGACCATCTGCACCGCCAACGGCGGAAACTTCTCGGTCATGCGCATGGCGAAGTGAAGCTGTTGGCCGGAGGAAACGTCCTCACGTACCTCTTCCACGGCGCGCTCGTAGACCTTATTGCCGGTGGCGCCGCCGGCGGTACTCAGCGCCTCCACCAGGGGCACGCCGGCCCCGAAGGAGGTGGCCAGGGTGCGCGAATAGCGCGCCACGGCGGACTTGTCCAGGATCTGGCCGATCACCGGAATCTTCAACGACCAGGCGTGCATGCGGTAGGCGAAGGCTTCCGATCGCTTCATGCCATTGCTGATGAAGAACACCAGCGCGACGATGCCGAGTACGCCCCACCACCAGTATTGTTGCGCGAGTTCGGAGAGCTGCATGGTCATGCGGGTCATCGCCGGCAGCTCGGCGCCGAAGCCCTGGAACAGGCTCTCGAACTGTGGCACCACCTTGATCAGCAGCAGGGCAGTGACCCCCACGCCCACGCTGATCACCGCGGCGGGGTACCATAGCGCCTTCTTGACACGGCCCTTGAGCGCCTCGACCTTCTCTTTATAAGTCGCCACGCGATCGAGCATGCGGTCCAGCGAGCCTGACTGCTCGCCGGCCGCCACCAGGTTGCAGAACAGCCTGTCGAAGTGCTGGGGATGGCGGCGCATGGCCTCGGAGAAGCTGGAGCCGGCACTTACATCGTTCATCAGCTCCTGTACCAGAGCGCTCATGGCGGGTTTCTTCATGCTCTCCGCCACCACCTGAAAGGCCTGCAGGATAGGCACGCCGGCGCGGATCATGGTCGACATCTGGCGGGCGAAGAGCATGATGTCGCGGGGCTTTATCTTGCCCAGGCTGCCGCCGATGCCGCTCTTGCGGCGAACGGTCTTGACGATGATGTTCTGGCCGCCCAAGACTTGCTCGACCTCCTGGCGCTTGGTGGCGACCAGCTCGCCCTTCACCTTGCGTCCGCCGGGGCCCTTGCCGGTCCAGTTCCAGCGATAGAGCTTGGTCTTCTGGCTTGCTTTGGTCTTCTTTGCTGTTTTCGCCGTTGCCATCTAGATCCCTGTTCCCTGATGCTGCGTCTTGACGTTGTTTTACTGGCCATCCAGCGTTATCGACATTTTCCGGGAGGCCTTCGGCCTCCTGTCGCTCGGGGGACCCGGCCTCCTACCATGCTTTCCTCGCCCTTCGTTCCTCGCCCCTTGGCCCTTGGTCAGTCCTTCGTCACCCTGAACACTTCTGCCAGGCTGGTAACCCCCTGCATCGCCTTGTGCAGGGCGCTGCGGCGCAGGTCCGGGTGGCCTTCCTGGCGCGCCTGGCGGTCGAAGTCCATGGAGTCGCCGTTCTTCATGATCAAATGGCTCATGGCGTTGCTGATTGGCACCACCTCGTAGATGCCCACGCGTCCCTTGAAGCCCTTGGTGCAGTGCTTGCAGCCGACCGGCTCATAGATGGTCGCCGCGGCGACCTCCTCGGCACTGAAGCCCTGCTCCTCGAGCACCTCGTGGGGGATATCGGCCGCCTGCTTGCAGCGATCACACAGCCGCCGCGCCAGGCGCTGGGCGATGATCAGGCTCACCGAGCTAGCGATATTGAACGCGGCCAGGCCCATGTTGGCAAGGCGCGACAGCGTTTCCGAGGCGGAGTTGGTGTGCACGGTGGAGAGCACCAGGTGGCCGGTCTGGGAGGCCTTGACGGCGATCTCGGCGGTCTCCAGATCACGGATCTCGCCGACCATCACCACGTCGGGGTCCTGGCGCAGGAAGGCGCGCAGGGCACTGGCGAAGTCCAGGCCGATCCTGGGCAGCACGTTGACCTGGTTGACGCCGGCCACCTTGATCTCCACCGGGTCCTCGGCGGTACAGATATTGCGCTCCACCTCGTTGAGGATATTGATGCCGGTATAGAGCGTTACCGTCTTGCCGCTGCCGGTGGGGCCGGTGACCAGAATCATGCCCTGGGGCTGGCTGAGCGCCGTCTCGTACATCGCCTTCTGATCGGGGGTGAAACCGAGCTGCTCGATGCCGATCTGGGCCGAGCTGGGGTCCAGGATCCGCAATACCAGCTTCTCGCCATAGACCGTGGGCAGTGAGTTGACGCGAAAGTCGATGGAGCGCGTCTGGGAGAGCTTGAGCTTGATGGCGCCATCCTGGGGCAGGCGGCGCTCGGAGATATCCAGCCGCGCCATCACCTTGAGGCGCGCGGCGATGCGGGTGCGCATGGCGAAGGGCGGGTGGGCGATATCATGGAGCATGCCATCGATGCGGAAGCGCACCCGATAGTTGGTCTCGTAGGGCTCGAAGTGGATATCCGAGGCGCCGCGGTTGATGGCATCGAGCAGGATCTTGTTGACGAACTTGATGATCGGGGCATCTTCGCGGGCCGACTGGGCATCGCTGTTGATGTCCACCTCGCGGCCGCCACCCTCCTCGGCGTAGTCCAGCTCGCCGATGGCGTCATCCACCCCCTTCAGCGAATCGAGCATGTTCGATTCGCTGCTGGCCAGGTAGCTCTCCAGCACCGGCACCAGCTGGTCCAGCGGTGCCAGTACCCCCTCCGGCGAGAGGCCGGTGGCGAACTGCAACTCGTCGAGCTGGGTCAGGGTGGAGGGGGAGGGCACCGCCACCGTCAGCCGATGGCCATGCTGGATCAGCGGCAGCACCTTGAGCTTGCGCAGGATCTTCTCGGGGAAGCGCTCCGCCCTGGGCAGCGTTTCCAGGCGAATGGCATCCAGATCCACGATGGGCAGGCCATACTCCCGGGCCGCGGTCAGCGTGGCCTCGCGAGCCGGCACCAGGCCTGTATCGATCACATGGTGCAGCAGCGAGACATCGCCTTCGCGTGCCTCCTTCTCGGCGCGGGTGGCTGCCGCGGCGCTGAGCCGTTCATCGGCCACCAAGCGACGCGCCAGGCCGCGTAAACCGGCCAGCGAATCGCCGGTGACGGGCGGCTGGGAGGAGGTCGGCGGTGAGCGGTAATCGTTCATGGCGTCTCGCGGCTGTGGGGTGTGTGGCTTACCTCTATAGCCACACTGGGATGGCGCAACTCATACCATTCTAGCCGTTCGCACCCCTCGCGCCCACCCATCGACCGGGTGCGTGGGGCCGCCAGGGGCCTTGTCAGTGCAGCCTGAGTTCTGCACTCTGGTGAGCATTAGAGTTATGATACTTAGACGATTCTGACCTACAATAATCCTTGCAAGGTTGCAAAGCGTAAATTAATGTAACCATCATCCAAGGATGAGACATCTGATCCTGGTGGAAACGGTGGGGGAACAATCCCCTCCAAGCCATCGAAACCAACGCCGCACGGGCAGCACGGCAGGCTCATGCCACAGGCGCCACGGCGGAACGGCAAGCAAGGGGTAAGGAATGAAGCAAATGTTGATGAAGAAGGCACGGCTCAACAAGGCTCAGGGGGGCTTTACCCTGATCGAGCTGCTGATTGTGGTGGCGATTATTGGGATCTTGGCAGCGATTGCGATTCCACAATATAATAATTACACAACTCGTGCAGCTAACAATGCTTGTTTGGCAGAAGCCTCTGCATACGCTAAACTTTATGCAGTTGATCTGCAAGATCCGAGCGAAGATCCCACAAGTATTGCTGTTCCAGATTCTGCTTGCGCCAATTTTACATTGGACAATAGTGATATAAATGCCGCTACTTGGACTGCCGATGATGGTACTACTGGGGATGCGACCATTTCCTGTGATCTTGAAAATGGTAATTGTAGTATACCTGAGTGATAATCAGGTAGTGTGATTTGTTTTCTAAAAAAATTAAAATAATCAGTGGCCGGCATAGTTGCCGGCCACTGGCGTCTTACACTATTTGTCGGGTCCCGTGTGATTGACAACCCGCTTGGTGAATAACTCCGGGGCCGCTTTACCTGCCATTCCTTCATCGCTGCAATCGGTGATTGATGATGCAACGCCTACGGAGGGATGTGGTGATTGTACAGCTAAGCGCAGCGCTTGAGCGTCTACTCCAGGTCCTCGCCTGAGGTATAGCGCCGGGTCGCCAGCACGTCGCTGATGCGGCCGTTGAACCGCTCCACCATACCGTCGTATGCGGCCTTCCCGGCTTGATCAGGCGATGGTCGATGCCATGGGCCTTGCAGCTTACGTCCATAAACTCGTTCCCTGATGAACTGCTGAAGAAGCTCCCTCGCGGCTAGCATAGGATAGCTTCTATAGGCGATTTGATCATCCGGGAGTCGACACGTAGCGGAAATCTCACATTGACGATGGATCGATTTCTGGGGAGTAGCTTGGCTCTGTGCCTTTCCATACCTTCGTGATGTTGCGCTGCACAAAAAAGCTTGCTATTGTTGCAGTGCATCAGAGCGGAACCTTCAAGCGAGAGGCTCCGTTCATAGCCACTGAACCAGGAGGTTCCAAGATGACCAACGCGTTTTCTTTCGATACCAAGCAGTTCGATACCGCCCAGATCGACTCCCTGTTCTTCGCCTCGGCCCGTGCCTTCGCAGCCCTTTCCGTCGATTACACCGAAAAGCTGGTCAACGCCCAGCTTGAGGCGACCAGGGCCTACACCGACCTCAATCTGGCGCAGCTGCGTCGCCTGACCGAGGTCAAGGACGCCGAAGGCTTGAAGAGCTACGTCGAAGGCCAGCAGGACGTCGCCAAGCAGCTGACCGAGCGCCTGAAGGGCGACGCCGAGAAGGTCGTGGCCCTGCAGCAGGAGTTCGTGCAGGAGAGTCAGAAGCTGACCGAGGGCGGCGTCACGAAGGCCCAGGAGAGCCTTCAGCAGGTTCAGGAAAGCGCCGAGAAGGCCACCGCTTCCGCCACCAGCAAGTCTGGCAAGGAAGCGTCTGCCAAGAGCGGCAAGTAAGCTCGATGCAGGACTCGTTGCCAGGGCGCCATAGCCGCCTCTGATAACGAGCCCCCGGCAAGACCCAGCAGGCCGCCGATCCCAGGATCGGCGGCCTGCTGTCGTCTTAGCTTTGGGCGTTTTCTTTGCCGCTTTTTTCGATCTTGTCGGTCTTTTCGCTATTGCGGGCGTGCCCAAGGCGGCGACAGAGCCTGGGGTAGCAGCCATCCAGCAGCCGCAGGGCGAACACGAACAGGCCGGTAATCGCCAGGGGCAGCACGACCTGCATGCTGGGTTCGTTGATCAGCACGTCCCAGGGGCGCGGCGCCAGGCTGTCACGGCTGCGGTCGCCATAGCGGAGGATGGAGAGAGCCTGGCCATTGGCATGGCAGGAGAGGTCGATACCGCCGACCTCCGTGTCGCCCCCCGCGACGGAGAACAGGCAGGTCATCAGCGTCGACTCATCCTCCGGCTTCGTCGAGTCGAGAACACTCAGCGTATCGCCGAGATGCAGCGGCGCCTCCATCAGCGTATAGGCACGCTCCGAGAACAGCCGGCGTCCCATCGCGATCACCTCGCCGCCGCGCAGCAGCGGCGGCGACTGGGCCATGCTGCTGAAGTAGGGGTCGTCACCGATCCTGCCACGCCCTCGCAGGGTGCCATTGAGGGGCTGGTCGCCGATAGCGGCTTCCAGGGTGATCCGTTGCAGCGCCTGCATGCCCTGAGCGTGGGAGTGAGCACACTGGATGTCAGAACTGCCATCCGGCAGTTGTATCAGCGGGCGCAGCACTACGGCGGGCGTCGCCTGGCGTTGCTCGATCGGGAGCCCCTCGATGCTGACCATCAGCGCGCCGCTGCCCTGGCGGCGCAGGGTTACCTCGGCATGGGGGCCGATCTCCAGGCAGCCGTGAAAGGGCTGTGGTGCCGTGGCCTGCGAGTCGTGAAGGATAATGGGAGCCGTGGGATCGGGCAGCGTCTCGGCCCGCTCTCGTATGACGGCGCTCTCGAGAAACCAGCTGGCCGCGGCATTCTCCTGGGTGGTCAGCCGCAGGGCTTCGCTGTTGGCGTTGATATAGAAGGCGTAGGGGCGCTCGAGCGACTCAGTTAACAGCTGCAGGATCAGCGGCATGGCAGCCAGGGTGGCGGCCAGGGCCAGCAGGATCTGACCGATGGGGCGGTCGGCCAGCTGGTTGCCCAGCAAGGCATTCGACAGGCCGTGCCCACCGCCCCGAGGCGAGGGCGTACCGCTCATAGCTGGATATCCAGTGGTACCGCCGCCGCCACACTGCCGCCGCGGCGCAGGATGATGGAGGGCAGCCTGCTGGGATCGTCGAGAAGCAGCCGACCATATTTGCCCAGGCTACTCAGGCGTAACTCACAGGCGGTGTCGTAGGCGATGCGCGACGCGGCCTCGATGGGGGCGCAGCGGAGGCCCTGCTGCTGCTGGTTGCCGAGGTTGTTCTCCAGCCATACCGCCAGCAGCGCCTCCAGCCGGCCGGCATTGACCAGCACACTTAGCGTCTCGGGCGGTGCCGCATAGGGCTGCCATCCGGCCACTACCACGGCATCGCGTGGTGTGGCGGGGTTGCAGTCGGCCTTGAGCTCGGCGAGCACCGCCAGGCGGTGGGGCGGGGGTGTATCGGCGTAGCGGGTGTAGTACTCGGGCTTGGTCGTGGTGAAGTCGGCACGCAACACGGTATCGGCCTCGAGAGGCGAACTCAGAGCCGGGCCGCTCTCCAGCAGCACCTCCAGCTGGCTGACGTATTGGCCATCCCGGGAGTTGAGCGAGAGGCAGAGGCGCTTGTCGCGTGTCTCCAGCTGACGGGGCAGCCAGAGATAGAGGTGCTGGTGTTCGGCCTGGCCGTCGGGGTGGCCGCTGGGCTCCACCATCACCCCCTTGAGCGTGGTACCGGAGACATCGACAGCGGGTTCATACCCTTCGTTAAGAATGGTGGCCGTCAGCGCCAGGCTCTCTTGCGAGGCGCTCGGCTGGGCGTGCACGGGGGAAGAGTGGAAAAGGCCGCCGAGCGTCGCCCCGTCTAGCGTCGCCCCAGCCAGCATCACTCCGCCACAGATCAGGATGCGTCCAATGGCCGAGCGGTTCATGAGAGTCTAATCCTGAAGGGCAGGGCAGCGCGGTTGCCGCCGGCATAGTCGTCACCGGCGGTGCGTGAGGTAATGGCGCAGTTCAGCGACCCCATCAGATCGACGCCGCCAAGTTCGGTCAGCGTCAGATGGCAATTGTAGTGGCCGCTTTTCAGCTGCAGGCGCCAGCCACCGCGCGTCAGCTGGCCGGTGAAGCGGCCCCCGCTGTTGGCGCTGTTGAACTTGCCGCTTACCTGATCCGTGCCGGTGTCGATGCTCAGGTCCGTCAGCATCAGTTCGCGCCAGATGTTGTAGGTGTAGGCCTGGGGCTGGCTGGGATCCATGGGCTCGATCAGCTCCACGGCCAGGAAGTCGCGCTCCTTGAGCAGCTGGCGAAGGCCGGCGGTATGCAGCCGTTCGTCGTCACCGCTGAAGGCGGCCTCCAGCGCCATGCTGCGCAGCACAGGGTCGTCATCCTTCATCACCTCCTCGAAGACGGCGAGCCGCACCGAGGCGCTCTCGTCGGCCAGCAGGTTGCGCACCTGGTCGAGCAGGGCGGCGCGCTCCTGGGCGGCCTCGAAGCGATTCTGGTCGAAGGCCAGGGCGGGGGCGACGCCGCCCGTCAGGGCCAAGACCAGGGGCAAGGCCAGTGCCAAGGCCTGGGGAGCGAGAGAGCTCAGGCGCGGCAACCGCGTGGCAAGGGGCTTGGTGGGCATATGGAGTCTCCTTATGGGGATGATCGATACACGGTACGGTATGGCACGGGTCGGCCAGGTTTGGGCATGGCTGGCTGGGTCATGGCTAGATTGATCATGGCTAGAGCGCGGCTAGGGGGGCGCGGTATGGGCGACCCGCACATAGCCCTCGGCGGTCTGCCACCAGGGGCGCCCCTTCACCTTGCCCAGCAGTTCGATGCTCTGGCCGATCTCCAGGCGCCGGATCGCCCTGGCAAACGGGGTGGGCGACTCACGGACCGTGGTCCGGGTCGTTACCACCACTCGTCCGCTGCGAGGCTCCAGGGGAAGGTCGCCGGCGGGGATCGGCCCCATATTCACGGGGAAGGCCCCCTCGAGGCGGCGATTCAAGGCGTCCTGGCGATAGACACGAATGGTGTCCTGAATGGTTTCCAGCACCATGCCCACCGGGCGACCCTCGAGCAGCAGGCGGGAGCCGCTGATGCCCTGGAAGGCCTCGCTGTTGTGTGTGATCAGGACGACCTCCACATGGCGCGGCTCGAGGGCGGTGAAGCGCACCGCATGGGACTCGACACCGCCGGTGGGGCGCACGCGCAGCAGCGTGCCCTGGCGGCCCAGGCGCACCGCTTCCTCGAGGAGCTCGTCAAGCGGCTCGCTCCTCGGCCAGGTGGCGCCGCAGGTCATGCGCCCCCTGGCGTCGACGCGAAGCAGGGCAATATCGTCACCGTAGTCGCCGAGATGCTGCGCCGGCGCCCGGACACGCTCGGCGTTGATGACGGTCAGCCCCACCCCTCCCAACCCCACCACATGCTGCGGCGTGATGGCGAAGCACTCCCCGCTGCGCGAGCGCAGCGTGCCCTGGCCCTGGGTCGCGCCGTTGACCAGCACCGCCTCCGCAGCCTGCACGCTGCCGGCGACCAGCAGCAGGCCGGCAAGTGCTGTCGTTAGAACTCCATACCGGTTAGGGCGCATCGCGTCTCTCCGCGTTGACACTTCTTTACAAGGCATATTTACACAGCGTAGACAGCTTGCGCCGGACCTGCCGCCTGGGGTGACCAGCCGGAATGAAGCGGCACGCCTACACTGTCGTTAACGTGACCGGCAGGGAGGCCCACCCATGAGCGAATTTCTCGATACCTTTCCCTCCATTTCTCACCATGGCGGCGCCAGTGGCGTGACCGGCAGCTGTCATCGCCTGCAGATCAGTAAGGATCGCGCGTTGCTGGTCGATTGCGGCCTGTTCCAGGGCCAGGATGCCGATCGTGTCGATGGCTTCGAGCAGCTCAGGGTCACGTTTCCCGTCGAGGATCTGCTGGCGCTGGTGGTGACCCATGTGCATATCGACCATATCGGCCGGCTGCCCTATCTGCTGGCGGCGGGGTACTCGGGGCCGATCCTCTGTTCCGTGCCCACCGCACGGCTGCTGCCGCTGGTGATCGAGGATGCCTTGAAGATCGGTTTCACCCGCGATCGCGCATTGATCGAGCGCTTCCTGGGCGAGGTGGAGGGGCGGCTGGTGCCGTTGGCCTATCACGAGTGGCACACCCTGGTGGACGACGCCCGCCATCGGGTGCGGGTCAAGCTGCAGCGAGCGGGGCATATCCTCGGCTCCAGCTATGTGGAGGTGGATGTGCTCGACCGTGAAAGCGGGGCGGTTGAGCGCATCATCTTCTCCGGCGATCTGGGGGCACCCTATGCACCGCTGCTGCCGGCGCCGCGGTCGCCCTGGGGCTGCGATGCCCTGGTGCTGGAGAGCACCTACGGCGACCGACGCCACGAGGATCGCCGTCAACGCCGCGACAGGCTCAAGGCGGCCATCGATCGGGCACTGACCAACGGCGGCACGGTGGTGATCCCGGCCTTCAGCATCGGCCGAACCCAGGAGCTGCTCTACGAGATGGAGACCCTGATCCACCGGGCCGGTAGTCGGCGCTGGCGTGAGCTGGAGATCATCGTCGATTCGCCCCTGGCCGCGCGCTTTACCGAGGTCTATCGCGAGCTCAGGCCCTGGTGGGACGCCGAGGCCCACGCCCGGCTGCGCGCCGGGCGCCATCCGCTCAGCTTTGAGAACCTTTATACCGTTAGCTCGCATGAGGAGCACGAGCGTACGGTGGCCTATCTGGCCGAGAGTCACCGGCCGGCGGTGGTGATCGCGGCGAGCGGCATGGTCAGTGGCGGGCGGGTGGTCAACTACCTCAAGCGCATGCTGGGTGACCCGCGCCACTGCGTGCTGTTTACCGGTTACCAGGGCGCAGGCACGCCGGGCCGCGATATCCAGCGCTATGGGCCCCGGGGTGGCTGGGTGACGCTAGATGGCGAGCGCATCGATATTCGCGCCCGGGTGGAGACGGTCACGGGCTACTCGGCCCATGCCGATGCCCGGGATCTACTGAACTTCGTGCGTCGCATGCGTCGACCGCCGCGCCATATTCGGCTGGTGCATGGCGAGCGCCATGCCCAGCAGGCGCTGCGCGACTCGCTGCTGGCCTGGGCGGCGCAGGTGGGCCATGAGCTGGAGGTGACATTGGGTGCGGATTTCCAAAAGCCCTGAGGGAGCTGCGATACTCGAGGCCCTCGTTGATTCGTCGAACCGTGTAGCAGGGAGCATGCCATGGCCACCATCGAACACAGTGCGATTCTCGCGGCGGCGCCGGAGCGGGTCTTCGCGCTGCTGGAGCGCGTCGAGGACTTCGCCGACTACTCCGACCTGATCCACAGCATCGAACCGCTGGGCGATGACCGCTTCCGCTGGCATGTACATGCGGTGGGGCGCGACTGGCACTTCGATGTGGCGATCACCGAGCGGCGCGCGCCGGAGGCGTTGGCCTGGGAGTCGCTGGATGGGGTGGAGAACCGGGGGCGCTATCGCCTGCGCCCGGTCGAGGGGGGCACCGAGGTCAGCCTGACCCTGACCTATACGTTGCGCAGCAAGCTGCTGGAGAGGGCGGTGAACAAGGCCGCCACGCCTCTGGTCAACCGGGTCAGCCGGCAGATACTCGAGCGGGTGGAGCAGCGGCTGTGAGCCTCTAGCGCGCTTGGAGGTTGGGCCTTATCGATAACGATAGACCCGCAGGCTGGGCAGGAAGGGCTCGTCCTCGAGCTTCTCGTCGCGTCGGCGAGCGCGGGTGCGGGTCTCGGGGGGTTGCAGGGGCGGCAGGTTATGGTCGGGTAGTCGGCCATCCGGCGAGGGCACGAACAGCGGCAGGGCGACGTTCATGGCGCGCCGGGTGCGGCCATCCTCCAGCGGCTCGCGATAGAAGAGGTTAGCGCGCATTAGCGGGGCCTGGCGCTGCACCTGGGCGAGGGGCTCTCCGCTGGGAATCCCGGCAAGCTTGCGCAGCTGGATGCGAATATGCGGCGCCTCGCTGTCGAAGGTGAGCAGCTTCTGCTCGGCTTCCCGCACCGTCAGCTTCTTGATCGAGCGCCCGCTCGAGTACCAGGCCAGACGCACCCGGGTCAGCGGCGCCTCGCTTGCCGGAATGGCCCGCCAGCACTGCTTGAGGTGGACCCGGGCCAGCCCCTCACCGCGCAGGTGGTCGTGCAGGGCCGGGTGGCGGAAGGGCAGCACCGCCTTGGCCTCGGGAATCAATGACGGCGCCTGGTCGCGTATTTTGGCGGTCAGGGCGGCGAACGCCGCCTTGGCGGCATTGGCCGCCGCCACGGCCTCCATGACCTCGTCACCGGCGGCCACCAGGCCGATATAGGCGCGGGTGGCGCGACCGTCCTGGCCATCCTGATACCAGACATCCTGCAGCGCCTCGCGCAGCCAGGCCGCGGCCCTTTCGCCGTCGACCGGCTCGGGCTCGCCGAAGATCCAGCAGGCCCCCGGGGAGCGAGCATGGGCCTCGGCCACCGCGGCGCTGGTCTCGACCAGGGCGTCGAAGGCCGCCTCCAGCTCGGCCAGCAGCCGATACTCGGGGCGCTGGGAAAATGAGCTGGTCATGGCTCGTCCTGGAAATCGCGTTCGGCGCGCAGGATCATCTCGTCGATCTCGGTCTCGTCCATGGCCGGTTCACCGGCGATGCGGTGGCTGCCATCGGCCCAGGCGCCGAGATCGATCAGCCGGCAGCGTTCGCTGCAGAAGGGGCGGTAGGGGTTCTCCTCGCGCCATTCGACCTTCTTGTAGCACTGGGGGCAGGCGACTTCCAGGGGGCGTTGTGATTGGCTCATGGGGGCTCCGTGGCTCTGGATCTATCGAGGGGGGAGGGGGCAGTCCCCGTGCGGGGGTGGGACTGTCCCGACTGTCAGGACGCCAGTTCGCGGTAGTGCCGATCGAGCTCGTTGACTCGATGGCGCATCGCCTCTTCGCTGCCGCCATTATCCAGCACGTCGTCGGCGCGGGCCAGGCGTTCGTGGCGCGGCATCTGGGCGGCGACGATGGCGCGGGCCTGGTCGGCATCGACATCGTCCCGGGCGGCAGTGCGCTCGATCTGCAGCGCTTCGGGCACGTCGACCACCAGGGTGCGGTCGACCATCTCGCTCTGGCCGGATTCGAACAGCAGCGGCGAGACCAGCAGGCCATAGGGGGTGCCGGAGGCGTGAAAGTGCGCCAGATGCTCGATCAACCGCTCCCGGATGCGCGGGTGGGTGACCGACTCCAGCCAGCGTCGTTCACGCTCGTCGGCGAAGACGATCTCGCGCAGGGCGCGACGATCGAGGGTGCCGTCGCCGTTGAGCACCCTGGCGCCAAAGCGCTCGGCGATCTCGGCCAGCGCCGGCTCGCCGGGCTCGACCACTTCCCGGGCGACATCGTCGGCGTCGACCCAGGGCGCGCCGAGCGCCGCGAAGGCGCGGGCCACGGTGGACTTGCCCGAGGCGATGCCGCCGGTCAGGCCGATGATCAGGGCCATGCTGAGACTCCTTGTCATGGTGGGCCGGGCAGTCACAACACTGCCCAAGTAGAATTGCCCAACCCGATGGTCTGGGAGTCTACCATTCTTGTCTTGCTCCGGGAGCTGGCGGTCCGCGACCTCCTGCATCATGGTAGAGGGGAGTCGCCATGGGTGATGCCGATGACGGTGTAGCAGGAGAGCATGATGGTCGATCCGCTTGGCGCAGCACAGGTGTTTCAGGCGTGTCCCGAAAAGGGCTTTGGCTTCGAGATCTCCAGCGAGCTCGCGCCGCTGGACCTGCTGGCGCGTAACACGGTGCCCATCGTGGTGCTGCCGTGACCCTGAAGGGCCTCGCTATGGCACAATATCCGATCCGTGAATCGACAAGGATCGCCAATGGCGTATGTGCTGGTGATGGGCGGTCTCGCCCTCTCGGTTAGCTTTACTCTGGGCTGGGCATTGTGGCGCCTGGTCCGTGGGGCCCTGGGCTGGCTGGGGGGCTCTCCGTCGCGGGGCGCGAAGGTCAAGCCGAAGGCCCGCAAGCCCGCGGCCAGAAAGCCGGCGAGCAAGGCGTCCGCCAGCACGTCGTCTGCCACCAAGTCATCTAGCGGCAAGGCCGCAACGCCTCGCAAGGCGGCCGCCAAGCAATCTACCACTCCCCCCCGCGAACCCTGGGGCCTGACCCGCGGGTTGGCGGCGAACCGTTCCTTGTTGCCCCTCGCCAGCCTGGCCCTGATGCTCTATGCCTTCGGCCGACTCGTGGTGTTCGGCCTGCAGCATCGTCCCGTGGAAGCGCCGGCCTCGTTTGCCCAGGTGGTGATGGTGATTGGCTGGGCGGCGGCGGTGCTGCTTGGCCTGGCGCTGCTCTCCCTGCTGGCACGCTGGCGCTGTCGGGGGTAACCGGGGGTGCGAACCCGCGCAACGTTGGCGAGTCTTACCGAGGAAGCCACCGAAGGAGAAGCTTGTGCTAGCCAATATCCAGCAGTTCTTTCAGCAGATGCTCGCGGAGGAGGGCGACGGCGCCGGGCGTGAGGCACCGAGCCTGGAGCTTGCCGCCGCGGCGCTGCTCTGCGAGGTGATACGCGCCGACTACGAGGTCACCTCGGATGAACTCGAGACGTTACGGGATCAGCTGCGTCGACATCTGAGCGTCAGCGACGAGGCGATCGACGAGCTGATGAACCTGGCCCAGCAGGAGGTCGAGGGTGCCGTCGATCACTATCAGTTCGTCTCGTTGATCAGACAGCATTACGACTACGCCCGGCGCTGCGAGCTGGTGCGCATGATGTGGGCGCTGGCGCTGGCCGACGGTGAGCAGCACCATCTGGAGGAGCATCGTATTCGCCAGCTGGCCGAGCTGCTGCATGTCAGCCACGCTGACTTCATCCGCACCAAACTGCAGGTGCAGCAGGACGGGGCCAGCGCAGATGGCTGAAGACCTGGATGGCTGAAGAGCCAAGTGGCTGAAGACCTAAATGGTTGAAGAGGTGTGGCCTGAATCTTTTTCTTCCTCTGGGGTATCCATCTGAATGTCGGCAGAAAAACGGTAAGAAATCATGTTTTCGGGAAGGTATTTGGAAGCCTTGCCTGCCGGTGAAACGTTATGATGCCCTGAGTCTTTCGCCGTCGGGTTGCAGCTGGCCCGGTGGCATGGAAACGTCATTCGTTGAGTGGGCCTCTCCCTGTGGTGAGGCCTGCGTTCTTTCCAGTGAGGTGTTGGTGATGTCTCGTGAAATCGTGGTTCTGGGGGCCGGCATGGTCGGCGTTTCGGTGGCCTGGCATCTGGTGCGCCAGGGCCATTCGGTGACGCTGGTGGACCGCCGCGAGCCGGGCCGCGAGACCTCCTTCGGCAATGCCGGCATCATCCAGCGCGAATCGGTGCGGCCCTACGCCTTTCCCCGCGATCTCGGCACGCTGATGCGCGTGCTGCCCAATCGCGAGGTGGATATTCGTTATCGTACGGCGGGCATGTTGAGCGCCGCCAGCCCGCTGCTTCAGTACTGGCTCAACTCCGGCAAGACCCGCTACGCCAAGATCGTGCCGGAGTATGCGTCACTGATCATGCGCTGCCTGGAGACCCATGCCCCGATGATCGAGGCCGCCGGTGCCGACCATCTGGTGCGTCGCGACGGTTGGCTCGAGCTCTACCACACGCAGAAGGCCTTCGATGAGCGTATCGTCGAGGCTCGGGAGAACCGTGACCTCTACGGTGTCGAGTTCGAAGTGCTCGATGCCGCCGGCCTATATGCCAAGGAACCCCATCTCAAGAAGGGGCTGGTGGGTGCCATTCACTGGACCCAGCCGTGGACCGTCGCTGATCCCGGCGCGCTGGTGCAGGCCTATGCCGAGAACTTCCAGCAGCAGGGCGGCCGCTTCCTTAAGGCCGAGGTGCAGGGTGTCGAGAAGGGCGGCAAGGGCTGGAAGGTGACCACCGATCGCGAATCGCTGGAGGCGGAACAGCTGGTGGTGGCGCTCGGTCCGTGGAGCGACAAGTTGCTCAAGCGTCAGGGTATCTCGGTGCCGCTGTTCGCCAAGCGCGGCTACCATATGCACTACGCCAGCGCCGATGACAATGCGCATCTCAACCACTGGATCATGGATGCCGAGACCGGCTTCCTGCTCGAGCCGATGCGGGCGGGGATCCGCCTGACCACCGGGGCCGAGCTGGCCGACCTGGATGCCCCCCCCAAGTTCAAGCAGCTCAAGGCGGCGGAGCGGGCCGCAAGGAAGATCTACCCGCTGGGTGAGCGGCGCGACCCCGAGCCCTGGAAGGGCGCGCGCCCCTGCCTGCCGGACATGAAACCGATCATCGGCCCGGCACCCAAGCAGGACGGAATGTGGCTGGCCTTCGGCCACGGCCATCAGGGCTTTACCCTGGGACCGGTGACCGGGCTGCTGTTGAGCCAGATGATGGCAGGCGAGACGCCCGAGGTGGATATGGCACCCTTCAGCGCCACACGCTTCTGAGTCTGGCGTCACCCTGGAGGGCATGGGGCAAGTCGAGGTGACTACCTCAGCAGCGCCGCAGGGCCTATCAGGCCTTGCGGCGCCGTTTTATCTGGTGGGTGGCCAGCTTGACCATCAGGGTGACGACGAACACCAGCCAGCCGGCGGTGGCCATCACATTGAACAGCAGCAGCTTCTGTACGCCGCTCAGGGGCGCGAAGATCAACTCGAAGGTGATGCCGAACAAAAAGGCGAGAAACAGTGGCAGCGCCAGGATATGCATCCACATCTCGGTGCGACGCTTCCTGACGTGATAGCGGCGCAGGAGAACACGGGTGGGCCGGTGCACGAAGGTGACCAGCACGGTGGTGCCGAGCAACAGCAGGGCCGCCACGGTGGGCTGAAGATTGCCCAGGTGGGCCGACAGGCTGATCGACCAGTACACGACCAGCCACATCAAACCGGCCATGCTGGCAGCCAGATCGGCATAGTGGCGAACCTTGGGCATCTTTTCTCTCCCTGAAATCTGGCCGCATGATACGGGATATCCTGGCTGCCTGGCGAGTGGCTAGGTGCTTCCGGAGGCGCTAGGTGGCGAGGCGCAGCACCAGCTTGCGGACCCAGTACCAGCGATTGATCAGCAGGGCGGTGAAGATCAGCGAACAGCCGGCGAGCTGCAGCAGGGTCATGGTCTCGCCGTACCAGGCGGCGGCCAGCAGTGCGGTCCAGACCGCCTCGAGCATCAGGATGACCGCAGCGTGGCTCGGGGTGGTGAGGCCCTGGGCGTGAATCTGCAGGAAGAAGCGCAGGGTGCTCGAGAGCAGGATGCTGGCCGCCAGCCAGCCCAGGATATCGCCGCCTAACCGCGCCGGCCATGGCTCCACCAGCGCCGAGGCCAGGCTTAGCAGAACGCCGACGACGGTAAGCTGGATGGCGGTAAGCGGCAGGGCGGGCAGGTGGCGTACCACCCGCGTATTGGTGTTGATCAGCAGCGAGAAGAGCAGCGCCGAAGTGGCGATCAGCCACTGGCTGGGCTCCAGGCGCAGCCCGGCATTCAGCGACAGCAGGCCGAAGCCGATCAGCGCGATGGGCAGGGCGATCCAGGTGGTGCGCGGCGGTCGGTCGCCGAACAGCAGGCGGGCCACCACCGGCACCAGCAGGATGCCCAGGCTATTGATAAAGGCGCTCTCGCCCAGGTGGCGGGAGTGGAAGAGCCCCATGACCCAGAAGCCTAGCGCGGCGCTGAAGAGCAGGCCCACGCCGGCGCTGGTGGCCAGGTCGCGTCGGCTCAGCCGGCGCAGGGCGGGAAGGGCGAACAGCACCAGGATCAGCCCCGCGAGCAGGAAGCGTGTGCCGATAAACAGCAACGGTGGCATGCCCGCGAGGGCCTCCTTGGAGAAGATCCAGCCGGCGGCGGCGAGCAGGGTGACGGTCAGCAGCAGCAGGTCGGCGCGCAGCGGACTGCGCTCCAGGGAGTCGGTCATAGGGCGTCCGGTGAAGAGGCAAAACCAGCATGCTACCAGACTATATGCAGGGCTATCGCAGTTGAGGTTGTGGCCTGGGGCTGATCCGTCGACAGATCTGCGAAGGGGCGCTGTGAACCCCTCCATGGGCGCTACCGACGCCATCCCTGGCGTAGGACCCCTTCTACGATCTGTCCCCGGCGCCCCTTGCAGAGCTAGCTGCGATAGCCCTGAGACTATATGGTTCGCGGTTCTGCCCTGCACGGCGGCATTCGGTATACTGGCGCGACATCGATTGACCCCGTCGCTACATTCGAACTCGCCACTACATTTGAACTCACTACTACAGGATCCCCCGTGACTACCCTGACCCTGACTCGCCCCGACGACTGGCATCTTCATCTACGCGACGACCAGGCGCTGGCCGCCGTGGTCGAGGCCTCCGCTCGCCAGATGGGCCGTGCCATCATCATGCCCAACCTGACGCCGCCGGTGACCACCACCGAACAGGCGCTGGCCTATCGCGAGCGGATCCTGGCGGCGTTGCCCGAGGGTAGCCGCTTCGAGCCGCTGATGACCCTCTATCTCACCGACAACACGCCCGCCGAGGAGATCGAGCGTGCCCATGCCAGCGGCCTGGTGCAGGCGGTCAAGCTCTATCCCGCCGGCGCCACCACCAACTCCGCCTCCGGGGTGACCGACCTGGCGCAGTGCGATGCCGCCATCGCCGCCATGGCGAGGCTGGGGATCCCGCTGCTGATGCATGGTGAGGTGACCGACGCCGAGATCGATATCTTCGATCGCGAGGCGGTGTTTATCGAGAAGGTGCTCAAGCCCCTGCTGGAGCGCCACCCGAGCCTCAGCGTGGTGTTCGAGCATATCACCACGGCCGAGGCGGCCGAATTCGTGGCCGCGGCACCGGCCAGTGTGGGCGCGACCATCACCGCCCATCATCTGCTGTTCAACCGCAACCATATGCTGGTGGGTGGCATTCGGCCCCACTACTATTGCCTGCCGATCCTCAAGCGCGAGCGCCATCGCGAGGCACTGCTGGCGGCGGCCACCTCGGGCAGCCCCAAGTTCTTCCTGGGTACCGACAGCGCCCCCCATGCCCAGGGTGACAAGGAGAGCGCCTGTGGCTGTGCCGGGGCCTATACCGCGCCGGCGGCGATCGAGTACTACGCCGCCGCCTTCGAGCAGGCCGGCGCCCTGGATCGCCTGGAAGGCTTCGCCAGCCACCACGGCCCGGATTTCTACGGCCTGCCGCGCAACGCCGATACCATCACCCTGGTGCGCGAGCCCTGGCAGCTTCCCGAGTCGCTGCCCTATGCCGACGGGGCGCGCATCGTGCCGCTGATGGCCGGCGAGATGCTGGAGTGGAAGCTAGTCGACGAATAGTCGGCCTGATGCCTTCGCTACCGCCCGATAACACGAGTGCCCGTGACTGCCGCTGTTGGCGGCAGTCACGGGGCTATGTAGCGTTAACGCTCGACAGGTCGGGCGCCTGCAACACCGGCGATGGTGGTGTGTGCGTCAGGCGCTCTGTGCCACGGTTTCACGCTGCCGATCGCCCAGGCGGGCCACCATCGCCTCGATCATCTTCGAGGAGTGCAGGGCGGCCTTCTCCAGGAACTCCTCGAAGGAGAGGTGGTTGTCGCCGCCGCCGGGGATATCCGAGAGGGCGCGGATCACCACGAAGGGGCAGCCGTAGAGGTGGCAGGTTTGGGCGATGGCCGCGGCCTCCATCTCGGCGGCGAGCATGGTGGGGAAGCGCCGACGGGTCTGGGCTACCAGGTCGGGGCAGGCCATGAACACATCGCCGGTGGCGATCAGCCCCTCGACCACCCGGACCTCGCCCAGCGCCTCGACACACTCCCGGGCCAGGTGAACCAGCCGTTCGTCGGGCAGGTAGGCCGCCGGCATGTCGGGGACCTGGCCATGCTCGTAGCCGAATACCACGGCATCCACGTCGTGGTGGCGGACCTCGTTCGAGACCACGATATCGCCGATCTCGAGCCCCTCGCCGAAGCCACCGGCGGAGCCGGTATTGATGATCGCCTCGGGCTGGTACATGTCGAGCAGCAGGGTGGTGCCGACGGCGGCATTCACCTTGCCGATGCCCGACTGCAGGATCACCACCTCCACGCCGTGCAGCTTGCCGCTGTAGAAGGTGCTGCCGACGTGGGTATGGGTCTCGCACCCCTCGAGCAGGGAGGCGAGTCGTTCCACCTCCTGGCTCATGGCGCCGATGATGCCGATGCGCCTCATGCGAAGATTTCCGTCCACTCGTTGCGCTTGGCCAGGAAGCCGCGGGCGATCTGCTTGGCCCCCTCGAGGCTGTGGCTGGCCGCCCAGCCGCACTGCATCTCGTTGCAGGCCGGCACCTCGTCGGCCTCGAGCACATCCTTGAGGGTGTTCTCGAGCAGGGTCAGCACGCCCTCGTAGTCATCGTGGTTGATCATCGCGATGTAGAAGCCGGTCTGGCAGCCCATGGGGCTGATGTCGACCACCTTGTCGGAGTGGTTGCGCGACAGCTCCGCCATCAGGTGCTCCAGGGAGTGCAGGCCGGGCATCTCCATATGGTCCTGGTTGGGCTGGCAGATGCGCATGTCGTACTTGTGGATGGTATCGCCGAGCTCACCGGTCTTGATGTCGGCCAGGCGCACGTAGGGAGCCTTCACCTTGGTGTGATCCAGGTTGAAGCTCTCGACGTTCATCTTGTCGCTCATCTATATCTCCTCATTCTGTTTGGGGTCTGTTTCGGGGTCAGGCCCCAACCCCCGGGGTCTGCCCCCAGGGGAACCCCAGGGAAAGGTTAACTGGCGTCGTGCATATCGGCGGCCTGCAGGGTGTTCTCCAGCAGGCTGGCCACGGTCATGGGGCCGACACCTCCGGGAACCGGGGTGATCCAGGCGGCACGCTCGGCGGCGGCCTCGAAGTCGACGTCACCGATCAGGCGGCCGTCCTCCTGGCGGTTGATGCCCACGTCGATGACGATGGCACCCTCCTTGACCCACTCTCCCTTGACCAGCCCCGGCTTGCCCACCGCCACGATCAGCACCTCTGCACGGCGCACATGCTCCTCCAGGTTGCGAGTGAAACGGTGGCAGACGGTAGTGGTGCAGCCGGCGATCATCAACTCCAGGGCCATGGGGCGGCCGACGATATTGGAGGCGCCGACCACGGTGGCATCGAGGCCACGCACCGCCAGGCCGCTCTCCTCGAGCAGCGTCATCACGCCCTTGGGGGTGCAGGGCCTCAGCAGCGGCAGGCGCTGTGCCAGACGGCCCAGGTTATAGGGGTGGAAGCCGTCCACGTCCTTGTCGGGGCGTATGCGCTCGAGGATGGGGCGGGCGTCGAGCTGCTCGGGGAGGGGCAGCTGGACCAGGATGCCATCCACGCTGGGGTCGTCATTGAGCTGGTCGACCAGCGTCTCGAGCTGTTGCTGGGTGGTGTCCGCGGGCAGCTGATGTCGAAATGACTCGATGCCGGCCTCGACGCAGGCGTTGTGTTTGTGGCGCACATAGACCGCCGAGGCGGGGTCTTCACCGACCAGGACGACGGCAAGCCCTGGCGTACGGCCCCCGGCTTCGCGGCGTGCCTGCACCTGGCGGGCTACCTGCTGGCGAACACGGGCGGCTATCGCTTTGCCATCGATCTGTTGCGCGGTCATCGAGGATCCTCTGGGTGGCCGGTAGTAAAGGTAAGGGCGTGATTTTCGCATGCCGAGCGGTCGAAACAAAGCCGGTGATATCAGCAAATTGTGTTCTGCCACTTGACGGGCGGGGAAAGTCACGTAGAATACGCAGCGCTCGACGAGGCCTGTGCGGCGGCGTCCAGCCCGCTTGATCGCCGTCGGAGTGTAGCGCAGTCTGGTAGCGCGCCTGCTTTGGGAGCAGGATGTCGGGGGTTCGAATCCCTCCACTCCGACCACAACTTCTTGAATGTCTTGCGGTTTTTTGACACTCAGGGTTGCGGCGAGGCGACCTGGAGCGTAGAATGCGCCCATGGCTCAATCGGATAGAGCAACGGCCTTCTAAGCCGTAGGTTGCAGGTTCGAGTCCTGCTGGGCGCGCCATACGGTGCGGTGGCAGGCAGTCAGTGCGAGCAGTTGTCGAAGTGGTGGATGTAGCTCAGTGGTAGAGCCCCGGATTGTGGCTCCGGTGGTCGTGGGTTCGATCCCCATCATCCACCCCACCTCGACATGCCTGGCAAGATCAAGGCAGTGTTGCAAGTCCAAGATCGTTGCAAGTTCAAGATCGTTGCAAGTTCAAGATCGTTGCAAGTTCAAGATCGTTGCAAGTTCAAGATCGTTGCAAGTTCAAGGCTATGGTGGATGTAGCTCAGTGGTAGAGCCCCGGATTGTGGCTCCGGTGGTCGTGGGTTCGATCCCCATCATCCACCCCATGTCTTGTGTTGCCGCTCTTGTGTCGGCAATGGGTCTTGTGGCATCAGGCTTGTGGCATCAGGTTAGTCCCTCTCTTTTATTTTTACCCCCATGCGTTTCATTCCGTCCGTCGCAGGGCAGGTTTCTCTTTTTTTCTCGCTATTTCGATAAATCACGTGCGGTATGTGTCACGCGGTCGCTCAGGCGTCGGCGTTTTTTGGCGTGGGTGCGCCGCTGGCCCTTGTAATCTCACGCAGTGCCCCCACTTCTTTCGCCTCGGTGCTTGCCAGTGCCGGACGGGATTCATAAAATCATCCTTTTGATTTTTCATTCACGCAATCAACACAATGCCCCCAGTCGGTAGAGGACATTTCATGCAAGTTTCCGTCGATACGACCTCCCAGATCGAACGCCGCATCACGGTCCAAGTGCCGGCCGCCGAAATCGATGAGGCCGTCAACACCCGTCTCAAGGATGCCGCCAAGAACGTTCGTATGGACGGTTTTCGTCGGGGCAGGGTGCCGATGACGGTGATCCGCCAGCGCTACGGCAGCGAAGTGCGCAACGAGGTGGTGGGCGAGGTGATGCGTGAGCGCTACGTTCGCGCCATTTCCGAGAACGAGCTCAACCCGGCTGGTCTCCCGCAGATCGAGGCCACCGTCAACGAGGCGGGCAAGGACCTGGAGTTCGTCGCGACGCTGGAGATCTACCCCGAGATCGAACTGGCCTCCATCGAGGGCGCCGAGGTCGAGCGTCCGGTGGTCGAGGTGAGCGAGGCCGATGTCGACGAGATGATCGACACCCTGCGCAAGCAGAACGCCGAGTGGGAAGAGGTCGAGCGTGCCGCCGAGGATGGCGATCAGGTGACCATCGACTTCCAGGGCTTCCTGGGCGATGAGCCCTTCGAGGGTGGCAGTGCCGAGGGTCATGACCTGGTGATCGGCTCCGGCAGCTTTATCCCCGGTTTCGAGGAGCAGCTGATCGGTGCCACCGCTGGCGACGACAAGGAGCTCAAGGTCACCTTCCCGGAGGACTACCAGGCCGAGAACCTGGCCGGCCAGGAAGCGACCTTCAAGGTCAAGGTCCATGCGGTGAAGGGCCAGGCCCTGCCCGAGGTGGATGCCGAGTTCGTCAAGAAGTTCGGCGTCGACGACGGTGATCTCGACAAGTTCCGCGCCGAGGTCAAGAAGAACATGAGCCGTGAGGCCGAGCAGGCGGTGGACAACCGGGTCAAGCAGCAGGTGCTCTCCGCGCTGCAGAAGGCCAACGAGGTCACCGTGCCCCAGGCGCTGGTCCAGCAGGAGACCGATGGACTCAAGCGTCAGGCCGCCCAGCAGTTCGGCCTGGGAGAGGATTTCGATGTCTCCCAGCTGCCCAACGAGCTGTTTGAGGAGCAGGCCAGGAGTCGTGTCGAGGTAGGCCTGCTGCTGGCCGAGGTGATCAAGGTCAACGAGCTCGAGGCCGGCGACGACGAGATCCGTGCCAAGGTGCAGGAGCTCGCCGAGCAGTACCAGGAGCCCGAGCAGGTGGTCGAGCATTACATGGGCAACGACCAGCTCAAGACCCAGGTCAAGTCCGCTATCCTTGAAGAGAAGGCCGTGGGCGTGCTGCTCGAGCAGGCCAGCGTCAAGGATGTCGAGATGTCCTACCAGGATGTGCTGGCAGCGGCCCAGCAGCAGGAAGAGGACGACGCGGAGGAAGGCAGCGATGAGGCCGGCGAGGAAGAGCGCCAGGCCTGATCGATGCCCCCGCGCCCCGGCCAGTGCCGGGGCGCCGTTTCTCTTCGCTTCCATTCATCGGATGCAAGGACAACACGCAGATGAGCAACGAGTTCGAGACCCAGAACGCCGGGGGCCTGGTGCCCATGGTGGTCGAGCAGAGCGCCCGCGGCGAACGCTCCTACGACATCTATTCCCGCCTGCTCAAGGAGCGTGTGATCTTCCTGGTGGGTCCGGTGGAAGACTACATGGCCAACCTGGTGGTGGCGCAGCTGCTGTTCCTGGAGTCCGAGAACCCGGACAAGGACATCCATCTGTACATCAACTCGCCGGGTGGCTCGGTGACCGCTGGCATGTCGATCTACGACACCATGCAGTTCATCAAGCCTGACGTCTCCACCGTGTGTATCGGCCAGGCGGCCAGCATGGGGGCGTTGTTGTTGGCCGGTGGTGCGCCGGAGAAGCGCTTTTGCCTGCCCAACTCGCGCATGATGATTCACCAGCCTCTGGGCGGGTACCAGGGGCAGGCCTCGGACATCGAGATTCATACGCGCGAGATTCTCGGCATCCGCGACAGGCTCAACCGTATCCTGGCGGAGCATACCGGCCAGGATATCGATACGATCGCCCGGGATACCGACCGTGACAACTTCATGGACGGCAACCAGGCCGTGGAGTATGGCCTGATCGACGCCATGCTGGATAAGCGGCCAACATCCTGATAGCGTGATTTGCATTACACGCTGATTGTTCCCGGCGGCGCAGGCCGCCGTAGCGAGCTCGGTGGTGCCGGCCTTGGCGGGTACCACCAATATGAAAAGAGGTAAGCGAATGGCTGACGGCAAAGGCAAGGACGACGGTGGCAAGCTGCTCTACTGCTCGTTCTGCGGCAAGAATCAGAACGAGGTGCGCAAGCTTATTGCCGGCCCGTCCGTCTATATCTGTGATGAGTGTGTCGACCTCTGCAATGACATCATTCGCGAGGAGGTGCTCGATGCCGATGCCGAGAGCGACGACGAGCGCCTGCCGACGCCGCGCGAGATTCGTCACACCCTCGATGACTATGTGATCGGCCAGGATCGCGCCAAGATGGTGCTGTCCGTTGCCGTCTACAACCACTACAAGCGCCTGAGTTCCGAGGTCAAGAAGGACGACGTCGAGCTTGGCAAGTCGAATATCCTGCTGATCGGCCCCACCGGCAGCGGCAAGACGCTGCTCGCCGAGACCATGGCGCGGCTGCTCAATGTGCCGTTCACCATCGCCGATGCCACCACGCTGACCGAGGCCGGCTACGTGGGCGAGGATGTCGAGAACATCATCCAGAAGCTGCTGCAGAAGTGCGACTACGATGTGGAGAAGGCCGAGCGTGGCATCGTCTACATCGATGAAATCGACAAGGTGTCGCGCAAGTCCGACAACCCCTCGATTACCCGCGATGTGTCGGGTGAGGGCGTTCAGCAGGCACTGCTCAAGCTGATCGAGGGCACCACGGCCTCGATACCGCCCCAGGGCGGGCGCAAGCACCCTCAGCAGGAGTTCCTGCAGGTCGATACCGGCAACATCCTGTTTATCGTCGGTGGTGCCTTCGCCGGCCTGGAGAAGGTGATTCGCGACCGCGTCGAGAAGGGGGGCATCGGCTTCAATGCCGAGGTCAAGAGCAAGGACGACAGCAAGCCGGTGGGCGATGTACTGGCCACCGTGGAGCCCGAGGATCTGGTCAAGTTCGGCCTGATTCCCGAGTTTGTCGGTCGTCTTCCGGTGATCGCCACCTTGACCGATCTTACCGAAGAGGCGTTGATCGAGATTCTCACCGAGCCCAAGAACTCGTTGATCAAGCAGTATGCCAAGCTGTTCGAAATGGAGAACGTGGAGCTCGAGTTCCGCCAGGATGCCCTGCAGGCGGTGGCCGTCAAGGCCATGACCCGCAAGACCGGCGCCCGTGGCCTGCGCTCCATCCTCGAGTCGGTGCTACTCGACACCATGTACGAGATCCCCTCGCTGGATGGTGTCAGCAAGGTGGTGATCGATGCCTCGGTGATCAATGGCGAAAGCGAGCCGCTGTTGATCTATTCCCAGCAGCAGGAAGCCGCCAGCGACGGTACCGACGGCTGAACGATCGGGGGTACCCCCCACGGGAGCACCTTACCTCCATCGCCGGCCCGGCCGGCTGGGGTCATGGTTGCTCCCGTTTTTTTGTCGTGTCACCTCCTGCCTTGCAATCTTATCCGGTCGCCCCCATTCCACGGGGCATCCCTTCGCTTTTCTTGAGGTACGTCTGCGATGCAGCAGAACGCTGATCAGACCCTGAGTCTGCCCCTTTTGCCGCTGCGGGACGTGGTCGTCTATCCGCAGATGGTCATTCCCCTGTTCGTGGGTCGCGAGAAGTCGATTCAGGCGCTCGATGCGGCCATGAGCGCCGACAAGCGCGTACTGCTGGTTGCCCAGCGTGAGGCCAGCAAGGACGACCCCGACCGCGAAGACCTGTTTGCCATCGGTACCGTCGCCGAGATCATGCAGCTGCTCAAGCTCCCCGACGGCACCGTCAAGGTGTTGATCGAGGGGGTCTCGCGGGCCGATGTTGGCGAGCTGAATGACGGTGAGGACTATACCAGCGCCGAGGCGCTGCTGCGTGAGAGCACGCCCCTCACCGAGCGTGAGCAGGATGCCCTGGTGCGCGTGCTGCTCAACCAGTTCGAGCAGTACGTCAAGATGTCGAAGAAGGTGCCCAACGAGGTACTCAACTCGCTCTCCGGCATCGAGGACCCCAGCCGCCTGGTGGATACCATCTGTGCGCACCTGTCGCTGAAGATCGATGACAAGCAGCAGCTGCTGGAGATGGACAAGGTGCGCGATCGCATCGAGCACCTGATGGCGCTGATCGAGTCCGAGATCGATCTGCTGCAGGTCGAGAAGCGCATCCGCTCCCGGGTCAAGGAGCAGATGGAGAAGTCCCAGCGCGAGTACTATCTCAACGAGCAGATGAAGGCCATCCAGAAGGAGATGGGCGAGCTCGAGAACGTGCCCAACGAGGCCGAGAAGTACGAGCAGGCCATCGAAGAGTCGGGCATGCCCAAGGAGGCGCGCGACAAGGCCGTTCAGGAGCTGGGCAAGCTCAAGATGATGTCGCCCAACTCCGCCGAGGCCACGGTGGTGCGCTCCTACCTCGACTGGCTGGTGTCGGTGCCGTGGAAGAAGCGCACCCGGGTCAAGCATGATCTGCTCCACGCCCAGAAGGTGCTCGACGAGGATCACTATGGCCTTGACGAGGTCAAGGCGCGGATCCTCGAGTACCTGGCGGTGCACAAGCGGGTCAAGAAGCTCAAGGGGCCGGTGCTGTGTCTGGTGGGTCCCCCCGGGGTCGGCAAGACCTCGCTGGGCAAGTCCATCGCCCGCGCGACGAACCGCAAGTATGTGCGCCTGGCGCTGGGCGGGGTGCGTGACGAGTCCGAGATTCGTGGCCACCGCCGTACCTATATCGGCTCGCTTCCCGGCAAGATCGTCCAGCGCATGTCCCGCGCCGGGGTCAGGAATCCGCTGTTCCTGCTCGACGAGGTCGACAAGATCGGCATGGACCATCGTGGCGATCCCGCCTCGGCGCTGCTCGAGGTGCTCGACCCGGAGCAGAACGACACCTTCAGCGACCACTATCTTGAGCTGGATTACGACCTCTCCGAGACGCTGTTCATCTGTACCGCCAACTCCATGAACATTCCCGGGCCGCTGCTCGACCGCATGGAGGTGATTCGTCTGCCCGGTTATACCGAGGACGAGAAGCTGGCGATCGCCAAGCGCTATCTGGTGCCCAAGCAGCTCAAGGCCAACGGCTTCAAGGAGGATGAGCTGGCCTTCTCCGATGAGTCGCTGCTCGAGCTGATCCGCTACTACAGCCGTGAGGCCGGGGTGCGTGAGCTGGAGCGTCAGATCGCCAAGGTCTGTCGCAAGGTGCTGCGAGTGCGCATCGAGAAGGAGGGCAAGGAGGGCGCCCAGGCCCCGATGCTGCTGGCCGCCACGGATATCGAGGAGTATGCTGGGGTGCGCCGCTACAGCTATGGGCTGGCCGACCAGGAGGATCAGGTGGGGCGCGTGACCGGCCTGGCCTGGACCTCGGTCGGGGGTGAGCTGCTCAATATCGAGTCGGTGGTGACGCCTGGCAAGGGGCGTATCAACAAGACCGGCTCGCTGGGCGACGTGATGAAGGAGTCGGTGAGTGCCGCCCACACCGTGGTGCGCGCGCGAGCCCTCTCCATGGGCATCGACCCCGAGCGCTTCGAAAAGGAAGATCTGCATATCCATGTGCCCGAGGGAGCGACGCCCAAGGATGGCCCCAGTGCGGGTATCGGCATGGTCACCGCCATGGTCTCGGCCTATACCGGGCGTCCGGTGCGCTGCGACGTGGCGATGACCGGCGAGGTCAACCTGCGGGGCGAGGTGATGCCGATCGGTGGCTTGAAGGAGAAATTGCTGGCCGCCAGGCGCGGTGGTATAAAGACCGTGCTGGTGCCCGAGGAGAACCGTCGGGATCTCAAGGAGGTGCCGGAGAATATCAAGGAGGCCCTCGATATCAGACCGGTGCGCTGGATCGATGAGGTACTCGAGGCGGCATTAGCAAAAAAGGATGAAGAGCCCAAAGAGGAATCTCATTCAGAAGAAGCCTCGTCGTCGCAGTCAATGATTAGTACGCATTAAGGTCAATTTCCCCACCATTATTCTGGCGAAAGCCTTGTATGGTGGGGCTCTGCCCTGAATGTAGCTTGACAGCGGTTTCTTCACATTGCTATAAATTACCCCATGCTGTGATCGTGCTTGTTAACTGAAATGCCGGTTCGATTGGGGCCAATTTCCGAAAAAGTCAAGGGGTGAAGTGTGAACAAGTCTGAGCTGATCGAAGCCATCGCCGCGTCTGCCGATATTCCCAAGGCTTCCGCCGCGCGTGCCCTGGATGCCATGGTGGATTCCGTGACGGAAAGCCTGAAGAAGGGTGACAGCGTCTCCCTGGTCGGCTTCGGTACCTTCCATGTGAAGGAGCGTGCAGCGCGTACCGGTCGCAACCCCCAGACCGGTCAGCCGATCGAGATCAAGGCGGCCAAGGTTCCCGGCTTCAAGGCCGGCAAGGCGCTGAAGGATTCCGTCAACTAATTGTCGCCGAGCTGGAGTCGCGCGTTACGCGCCGCTGATGGTTCGCCGTTGATGGTTGATTGATACAGGCGCATCGCCCTCGGCGGTGCGCCTGTCTTCGTTATTGATTCCACCCTTTCCCAGTATCCCTTTTGAGGCAACACTTCCGAGGCCTGCATGCTGCAAAGTATTCGAGACCGCTCCCGAAGCTGGGGAGCCAAGATCATCATCGGGGCAGTGGTCGTGACCATGGCGATGTTCGGTGTGGATTCACTGGTGGGCCTGTTCGGCAACAGTGGCGACGAGGTCGCCGAGGTCAACGGCGAGCCCATCATGCGCCAGGAGCTCGAGCTCTCGGTACAGCGGGCCATCCGCAGCGGCCAGGTGCCGCCGGAGCAGGAGCGGGCCCTGCGCAGTCAGGTGCTCGACGAGCTGATCACGACTCGGGTGTTGAGTCAGTATGTCGAAGAGGGCGGGATGCACCTCTCCGAGGAGCAGCTCGACCAGATCATCGTGTCACTCCCCGAGTTCCAGGATCAGGAGGGCCGGTTCGACCAGGAGCTGTTTCGCAATCGCCTGGCCAGTGCCGGTTACACGCCGCTGGGCTTTCGCCAGCAGCTGCGCAGCGACATGAAGCAGCAGCAGCTGCAGCAGGGGTTGGCATTTAGCGACTTCAGCCTGCCCAGTGAACAGGAGCGCCTGGCCGAGCTGCAGCGGCAGACGCGTACCTTCCGCCATGCCGCCCTGGAGGCTGACGATCTCGACGAGGCGATCTCTCCCTCCGATGAGGCCATCGAGGCGTATTACGTCCGGCATCAGGAACGCTTCCGTCGCCCCGAGCAGGTACGCCTGAACTATGTGGTGATCGACCGCCAGGCCATGGCCGATGAGGTGAAGGTCGATGAGGCGGCGCTGCGCGATGCCTGGCGCGAACAGACGGCCAATGCCGATCGCCGGCTCTCACATATCATGCTGACCTTCGGTGATGAGCGTAGCCGCGAGGAGGCGATGGCCAAACTCGAAGAGATTCAGGCACGTCTTGCCGATGGCGAGGACTTCGCCGACCTGGCCGCCCAGCTCTCCGATGACACCGTCTCCGCCGAACAGGGGGGCGATCTGGGGGTGGTCAGCCGCGGCTTCTTCGGCGACGCCTTCGATGAGGCCGCCTTCTCGTTGGATGAGGGGGAGGTCTCGGAGGTCGTCGAAACCGACAATGGTCTGCATCTGCTGACCGTGACCAGCCTCGAGCGCGAGTCATTCGAGTCGATGCGGGATGAGCTGCGCCGCCAGCTGGCGATGGAGCGCGTGTCCGGAGAGTTCAACGAGAAGGTTCAGCAGCTGATCGACGAGAGCTTCGCCGCCGATGACCTGCAGAGCGTCGCCGATGACCTGGGCCTCGAACTTCAGTCCAGCGACTGGGTCTCCCGTGATACCCGCGAGGGCGTGCTCTCGGAGCCGGGGGTGATGGCCCAGGCGTTCAGTGAGGATGTGCTCGAGGAGGGCTACAACAGCGAGGTGATCGAGCTGGATAGCGATCGTCGCCTGGTGCTGCGCCTCGCCGAGCATCGCGAGGCGACCACGCTGCCGCTGGTTGATGTGCGCGATGAGGTCGCCGCCGAGGTCGCGGCGCAACAGCGCCGTGAGGCGTTGCGTGCCAGGGCGGATCAGCTTGTCGAGTCGCTTGGCGAAGGCGGCACCGTCGAGCTCGATTGGCAGCAGGCCGAGGAGGTCAGTCGCCAGGAGACTCGCGGCCTCTCCCGTGCGCTGGTGGAGGCGGCCTTCCGGCTTCCGGCCCCCGAGGGGGATTCGCCGGTGTATGGCAGGGTGATCGACGGCGATCGCGCCGTGATCATCGCCCTGGAGTCGGTGGGCGAAGGCGAGGTCGACGATCAGGCCGAGCGCTTCGTCGCCTCGATGGCCGAGCGCCTGCGCGCCCAGGCGGCGATCCAGGGCCTGATCGAGCATCTGCGCAGCGAAGCGGAGATCAAGCGCTAGGCGTCAGCGCTGAACCGCCAATTGACAGCCCCCTGCGAGCCATGATCTCGCAGGGGGCTCTCTTTTTATGGTATTCCCCCTTGCGATGGGGGCATTGCCAGCGTCAAGTCAAAGAAGCAAGATTTAATATATTAATTCCAAGAGCCTTCGATATATGCAGTTCAAGACAGCTTCGATCGCCCTCGACACCTGGCTGATGGTGGTTTCCACCACCTTCATGCTGATGGGGGGCGTGGCACTTGTAACGAACTCACTGCATCTGTCGGGGCCCATACTGCTTGCGACGGATACCGCCCTCGCATCGCTGTTCACCGGCATCGGTCTGCTGGGTGTCTGGCTTCGCCAGCCCGGCCTGCGTGTCATTGCCGGCATCGCCATGGCCGGCCTGGGGATTGACACCCTGGTGGAGGGCGGCCTGGGTGAGACCCCTGGGACCACTACCGGCTGGTTGCAGGCGGGTGTCACCCTGGGGGCGCTGGAAGCCTCCCTGATGCTGGCCGTTGCGCCCTGTCTGTTGCTGGGCATGAGGCGACCATGGCTCAGGAAACTGTGGCGAATCGCCGGCATGCTGCTGCTGGGAATCAGCGCCCTGACGCTATGGACGCTATTCGGCGGTAGCCTGAAGGGGTGGCCGGCGGGGGCAGCCTACTCCGAAGTGTTGGCGTTGTTCACCCTGCTGCTCGGAGCCGCCATGCTGGTCGCCGGCTACCGGCCGGTGCACGGCAGGCTCTACATCGGGCCCAGGACCCTCTGCGCCTGCCTGCTGGGCGTCGCCATCAGCAGTGCCTCCTGGTATCTGCTGAACTGGCAGCAGCTGGTGCGTGAGACCGGTCGTGCCGAGCTGATATTCGAGACGGCTCGCCTGGACACCGAGAGGGCGGTGAGCTCGCGTCTGCAGTCCCTCAGGCGCATGGCCGAGCGTCTGAATGCCTCGAGTCATGGATCGGGTGGCAGGGTCGCGCGGTACGACCAGGTGAGCTATCTGCGTGACCTTTCGAGCCTCAGCGCCTTCGGTGTGATCACTCGTGAGGGTCGCTGGCAGTGGCTTCGAGGGGGGGATGCCGAGGCGAGGCGGTGGCTCAGTCAGCAGGCCGGCCGGCCACTCGTGGAGGAGTGGGATGCCTCCGGTTTCAGCCAGCCAATCATGCTGTTGCCCGATGTCGATCACCCCAGGCAGGCACTGGTCGTGGTCGGCATACCCCGGCATGACTATCGCCTTGTCGCGTCGATCCATCTGGGCCGGCTGCTCGAGAGTGAGCTGCATGTATCGCTTTCCACGTTTCAGGTGGCGTTGCTCCATGGCGGCGAGACGCTGTTGCGGGTGGCGGCCCCGGGTGTGACCCCCAGGGGCCTGACGGAAACGCCTCGCATGCTGTCGCGCAGTATCGGGCTGCCGGGTGGCGTCAGGCTTCGCCTCGATATTCATTCGGCCATGCCATCGCTGTGGCCGATGGCACTGGGAGTGCCGGCGTTTGTTGGGCTGGGTGGGCTGGTGCTCAGCTTCCTTCTGACACTGAGCCTGGGGCTGGCAAGACTCAATGCCGACCGCTCCCGGGAACTCGACCATTCGCGTCAGCACCTGGTTCGCCAGCAGGCCATCCAGGCCATGATCGCCGAAGAGGCCCCGCTCGACGCCCCGCTCGAGGCGGTCTGCGAGATGCTGGAAGAGCAGCTCCCGCAACGGCTCTGCTCCATCATGCTGGCTAACCAGGCGGGCACCCATCTCGAGCTGGCGGCAGGCCGCCGCCTGCCGGCGGCGTATCGGGCCGCGATACGGTCCGTTCCCATTGCGGAGGGAGTGGGTGCCTGTGGCAGCGCCGCCCATACCGGCAGGCTGGTGGTGTGCGATGACCTTCCCGGTGACCCCGCCTGGCGAGGCTACCAGGCGCTGGCAAGGGAGCACTCGCTGCTTGCCTGCTGGTCCTATCCCGTTCTCTCGAGAGACAACAGAGTGCTCGGTACCTTCGCGGTCTATTCACGCGAGCATGCACGGCCCACCGAACATGAGCTTGGCCTGGTTCGTCAGGCGGTGGATATCGTCGCCCTGGCCATCGAGCGTGACCATGACCGCCGCTCTCTGCGGGAGAGTGAACAGCGCTACCGCTCGCTATTCTCCTACAATCCCGATGCGGTGTTTTCCCTGGATATGCAGGGCTACTTCATCAGTGCCAACGCCAGCTGCGAGGAGGTGACGGGCTACCGTCTCGATGAAATACGGGGGGCTCACTACTCACGCTTCGTGCAACCCCGGGAGATGTCCAGGATCCAGTACCATTTCGACCAGGTGTTGAAGGGCGAGGCGCAACGCTATCAGCTGGAGGTGGTGGGCCGGAGTGGGGAAGCGCGACAGCTGGATCTGACCAATCTGCCCATCATCGTGGATGGGAGTATTCGCGGTGTCTTCGGTATCGCCAAGGATATCACCCAGCGTCGAAGGAGTGAGATGCGCCTGCGCATCCTCGAGCAGGGCGTCGAGGTCAGCGTCAATGGTCTGGTGATCGTGGATGCCCTGCAGCCCGATATGCCGATGACCTATGTTAACCGAGCATTCGAGGCGATGAGCGGTTATTGCCGGGAGGAGGTGTTGGGGCGCAACTGCCGCTTTCTGCAGGGCCCGGATACCGACCCCGGGGCGTTACAGGAGCTGCGGGATAGGCTGGCCAGTCAGCAGGAAGCCCATGTAACACTGTGCAACTACCGCAAGGACGGCGGAACCTTCTGGAACGAGCTATATGTCTCGCCGATCCGTGACCAGGACGGGCAGGTTACCCACTATGTAGGGATTCAGCATGATGTCTCCGAGCGCATGGCCTATGAGGGCCAGCTGGCCTATCACGCCCGTCACGATGTGCTGACCGGCCTGGCGAACCGTGTCGTTCTGGAGGATCGTCTTCCCCGTGATCTGGCGCTGGCGAACCGCGAGGGCAAGTGGCTGTGTGTGCTGTTTATCGACCTCGATGGCTTCAAGCCGATCAACGATAGCCTCGGCCATGCCATCGGTGACCAGCTTCTGCAGAAGCTCGCCAGGCGACTGACGGAGATGGTACGTCGCGAGGATACCCTGGTGCGCTTCGGTGGCGATGAATTCGTGTTGCTGCTCAATGACCCGGGTGATGAGCAGCGAGCGATGGGAGTGGCCGAGCGCTTGCTGGATCTTGTTGCGCGACCCTATCGCATCGAAGGGCACGAGCTGCACTTGACGGCAAGCATCGGGATCGCCGTCAACGTCGATCGCCATACTCGACCGATGGAGTTGATTCAGCAGGCCGATATGGCCATGTATCGCGCCAAGCAGCAGGGGCGCAATACCTACCAGTGGTTCACTCCCGAGATCACCAAGCGGGTGAGTGAGCGCGTCGCCCTGCGTAGCGAGCTCCAGGAGGCGATCGATACGGACTCCTTCGAGCTTCACTATCAGCCGCTGTTCGATCGCGATGGCGAGGTGGTCGGGCTGGAGGCGTTGCTGCGCTGGTCGCATCCCGAGCGGGGCGATATCTCGCCGGCGACGTTTATTCCCATCGCCGAGCAGACGGGGCAGATCATCCCCATCAGTCGCTGGGTGTTGACGCGGGCATGTCGGGACATGGAGGCGCTGCGCCGGCAGGGCATGAGCTCACTCGGCGTGTCGGTGAATATTTCACCGCTGCAGTTCCAGCGTGACAACTTTCTCGCCATTCTGGCGGACACGCTGTCGCTCACGGGGCTGCCTGCCCAGTGGCTGACCCTCGAGTTGACCGAGGGCATCCTGATGAGTGAAACCGAAAGCGCCATCGAGGCCCTGGACGCCTTGCGAAGCATGGGGGTTCAGGTGGCGATCGATGACTTCGGCACCGGCTTCTCCAGTCTGAGCTATCTGAAAAACCTGCCGGTCGATACCGTCAAGATCGATCGCAGTTTCATTCGCGAGATCGATCGCAATGCCGATGACGCCTCTCTTGCCCAGGGCATCACCTCCATGGCGCATCACCTGGGACTCAGGGTCGTGGCGGAGGGGGTAGAGACCGACAGCCAGTACCAGCTGGTGCGGTCTCATGGCTGTGATCTGTTCCAGGGATTTCTGCTGGCAAGGCCGATGTCGTTCGAGAGGCTTCAGCAGTTCCTCGAGACGAGGCGGGGGAGTGCCGGTGTCAGCCTTGGGACAGGGGCACCTTTCACAGGGTCACCTCTCTGAGCGCCGGCCCGGTCTCTTCCTCGATGACGACCTCCCAGCCCAGGGTTGGCTGCCAGTCACCCAGCACGATACGCCGGGCCGGCCGTCCATCGACCTCGAGCTCATGCACCGCCGGGCGGTGGGTGTGGCCGTGGACCAGGGTGGTGACACCCTGTTCGGCCATGACCCGGATGACCTCATCCTGGGTGACGTCCATGATGTCCTCGGCCTTGTTGGAGTTGGCCTCACCGGACTGATCACGAAGCTGCCTGGCCAGGGTGATACGATCCTGGATCGGCATCGACAGCACCTGCTTCTGCCATCGCGGATCTCGGGCCTGGGCGCGGAAGGCCTGGTAGGCCTCGTCGCGCGTGCACAGGCTGTCGCCATGCATCAGCAGCACCGGGCTGCCCCCGAGGGTGACAACGGTAGGGTCCGCCAGCAGGGTGGCGCCGGCTTCGCTCGCGAAGCGTTCGCCGAGCAGGAAGTCACGGTTGCCATGCATCAGGTAGATCTCGGTGCCGTCGTCGGCCAGGCGGCGCAGTGCCGTGGCGATACGGGCCGCGAGATCGGCATTGCCGGTGGGGTCGACGCCAACCAGATCGAGCAGATCATCGCCGATCCAGGCTTCGAAGAAGTCACCCAGGATATACAGGGCGTGGGAACCATGGGCGCGCTCCTCCAGCCAGCGCAGAAAACCCTCGGTGATCTCGGGGGCGCCAGGGTGCAGGTGCAGGTCGGAAATCAGCAGGGTGGCCATATGGAGGGTTCCCGGTTTGGCAGCAGAGAGCAAGGCGCCCGCACGGGGCGGGCGCCAGCTGGGGGCAGGACGGAAGGCTTATTCCTCGATGTAGGCCTTCTTGATCACCACGTCCTCGGCGGGCACATCGGCGTGCATGCCGCGGCGGGTGGTGTCGACGTTCTTGATCTTCTCGACGACGTCCATGCCGTCGACCACACGGCCGAAGACGCAGTAGCCCCAGCCCTGGATGGACTTGCCGCTATGGTTGAGGAAGGTGTTGTCGGCGACGTTGATGAAGAACTGGGCGGTAGCGGAGTGCGGATCCTGGGTGCGGGCCATGGCCAGGGTGCCGATCTCGTTGGCCAGGCCGTTGTCGGCCTCGTTCTCGATGGGGGCGTGGGTCGGCTTCTGGTCGAAGTTCTCGTCGAAGCCGCCACCCTGGACCATGAAGCCTTCGATCACACGGTGGAAGAGGGTGCCGTCGTAGAAGCCCTCGCGCACATACTGTTCGAAGTTGGCGGCCGTCTTGGGGGCCTTCTCGTGGTTGAGCTCGACACGAATGTCACCGAAGGTGGTCTGCAGTACGATCATGCGTAAGTTCCTGTGCAATAAAGGGGCGCTGCCTTGGCGTTGCCCATGGACGTGGCGCTATAATACCGGTTTTGCCTCGCTGCGCGAAGCTAGCCTGATGATGGCCTGGATCGCCGCGGCGAGGGGCGCCGGGGATGAGCCGAAGAGGAGGTCCTATGCCAGGGATGGCATCGGTAGCGCCCAGGGAGGGGTTCACAGCGCCTCCTCGCAGGCTCGTCGCCGGAAAAGCCCCGAGCAGTGAAGGCCACAGCCAACGGCCCCCGGACCGCACCCCAACCAGAGGTTGTTTTCCCAACCATGACCACCGACACCACCAGCGCGCCGAACTTTATTCGCAACCAGATTCGTGACGAGATCGAGGCCGGCCGCGACGGCAAGATCGTGACCCGCTTCCCGCCGGAGCCCAACGGCTTCCTGCATATCGGGCACGCCAAGTCGATCTGTCTCAACTTCGGCCTGGCCGAGCAATTCGGTGGTGACTGTCATCTGCGCTTCGATGACACCAACCCGGCCAAGGAGGAGCAGGCCTATATCGACGCGATCAAGGAGGATGTCAGCTGGCTGGGCTTCCAGTGGGTGGGCGACGTGCGCTTCGCCTCCGACTACTTCGATCAGCTCTATGCCTGGGCGCAGCATCTGGTGCGTGAAGGCAAGGCCTATGTCGACGACCTCTCGCCGGACGAGATCCGCGAGTATCGCGGTACCCTCACCGAGCCGGGCCGCCCGAGCCCCTATCGCGAGCGCTCACCCGACGAGAACCTCGACCTGCTCGAGCGCATGCGCGAGGGCGAGTTCGCCGAGGGAGAGAAGGTGCTGCGAGCCAAGATCGACATGGCCTCGCCCAATATCAATCTGCGCGACCCGATCCTCTATCGCATTCGCCATGCCAGCCATCACCAGACCGGCGACAAGTGGAAGATCTACCCCTCCTACGACTTCACCCATGGCCAGTCCGACGCCATCGAGGGGATCACCCACTCCGTCTGCACCCTCGAGTTCGAGGATCATCGGCCGCTCTACGAGTGGTTCCTCGACAACCTGCCGGTGCCGGCGAAGCCGCGCCAGATCGAGTTTGCCCGGCTCAACCTGAACTACACCCTGACCTCCAAGCGCAAGCTCAGGCTGCTGGTGGATGAGGGGATCGTCGATGGCTGGGATGACCCGCGCCTGCCGACCATCTCCGGGCTGCGTCGTCGCGGCTATACCCCGGCCTCGATCCGCAAGTTCTGCGAAATGATCGGTGTGACCCGGGCCGATGGCGGCCTGGTCGAGATAGGCATGCTCTATCACGCCATCCGCTCGGACCTCGAGGACAACGCGCCACGCGCCATGGCCGTGCTCAAGCCGCTCAAGGTGGTACTGACCAATGTGCCCGAGGGGCATGAGGAGATCTACGAGGTGCCCGGCCACCCGGCGCGGGACGATATGCCCGTGCGCAAGGTGCCCTTTACCCGCGAGCTCTATATCGACCGGGACGACTTCATGGAGGAGCCGCCGAAGAAGTTCTTCCGCCTGGCGCCGGGCAAGGAGGTGCGGCTGCGCAACTCCTACGTGATCCGCTGCGACGAGGTGGTCAAGGATGAGGCCGGCGAGATCACCGAGCTGCGCTGCTCGGTGGACTTCGACACCCTGGGCAAGAACCCCGAAGGCCGCAAGGTCAAGGGTGTGATCCACTGGGTCAGCGCCGAGCATGGGGTGCCCATGGAGGTGCGTCTCTACGACAATCTGTTCCTCGAGGAGCAGCCGGACAAGGACAAGGATGCCGACTTCCTCGAGCATCTGAATCCCGAGTCCTTGGTGGTGTGTCAGGCCATCGGCGAGCCCAGCCTGGCCGGGGTCGAGCCCGAGAGTCGCTTCCAGTTCGAGCGCGTGGGCTACTTCTGCGCCGACCGCCATGCCTGTGGCGAAGGCAAGCTGGTGTTCAACCGCACCGTGAGTCTCAAGGACAGCTGGGCCAAGACACTTAAGAAAGAGACACTTAAGAAAGAGACGCAGAAGAAAGAGTCCCGGAAGCAAGACGTGCAGAACAAGGGCTGAGCATGACCGATATGCAGATCTACAACACGCTGACACGCCGCAAGGAGCCCTTCACGCCGATCGAGCCGGGCAGGGTGCGGATGTATGTCTGCGGCATGACCGTCTATGACTACTGCCACCTGGGCCATGCCCGGGTGATGGTGGCCTTCGACGTCATTACCCGCTACCTGCGTCATAGGGGATATGACGTGACCTATGTGCGCAACGTCACCGATATCGATGACAAGATCCTGCGCCGGGCCGACGAGAATGGCGAGACCATCGCATCGTTGACCGAGCGCATGATCGAGGCGATGCATGAGGACGAGGCGCGTCTCGGGGTGCTGGCGCCGGATCAGGAGCCTCGGGCGACTCGACATATCGACGACATCATCGCCATGATCGAGACCCTGATGGCCAAGGGCTACGCCTATGCCGCGGACAATGGCGACGTCTACTATCGGGTACGACGCTTCGAGGGCTACGGCAAGCTCAATAACCGTGATCTCGACGAGATGCGCTCCGGTGCCCGCATCGAGGTCGATGAGCACAAGGAGGATCCTCTCGACTTCGTGCTCTGGAAGGCCGCCAAGCCGGGCGAGGCGAGCTGGCCTTCGCCCTGGGGCGAGGGGCGTCCCGGCTGGCATATCGAATGCTCGGCCATGTCGAAGTGCTGCCTGGGCGAGACCTTCGATATCCATGGGGGCGGGCCGGACCTGACCTTCCCGCACCACGAGAACGAGATCGCCCAGTCGGAGGCGGCCAACGGCAAGCCCTTCGTCAATACCTGGATGCACGCCGGCGCGGTGCGGGTGAACCACGAGAAGATGTCCAAGTCGCTGGGCAACTTCTTCACCATCCGCGAGGTGCTCGAGCACCATGATCCCGAGGTGGTGCGCTACCTGCTGGTGGCCAGTCACTATCGCAGTGCGATCAACTACGCGCCGGAATCCCTGGCCGATGCCCGCAAGTCGCTGGAGCGCTTCTACAACTCCCTCGCCGGGCTGTCTCTCGAAGGGCTCTCTCTCGACGGACTGTCGCAAGAAGGGCGCCCCTACCACGGGCAGTCCCGCGAAGAGGCGGCGGCACTCGGCGGTGCCGGGGCGGTGGTCGAGGGCGTGGACAGCGACTTCGACAGGCGCTTTACCGCGGCCATGGACGATGACTTCAATACCGCCGGGGCGCTCTCGGTGCTCTTCGACCTGGCCCGCGAGCTGAACCGCACAAAGAAGGAGGCCCCCGACCAGGCGCCGGCCCTGGCCGCCGAGCTCAGGCGGCTGGGCGGCATACTGGGGCTGCTGCAGCAGGACCCGGCCCTCTTCCTCAAGGCGGGGGCCGGTGAGCTGCCGCTCTCGGAAGCGGAGATTCAGGCGAAGATCGACGAACGCGCCGCGGCCAAGAAGGCCAAGGACTTCGCCACCGCCGACGGGATTCGCGACGAGCTCGCCGCCCTGGGCATCATCCTCAAGGACTCCCGCGAGGGTACCGGCTGGGTGTTCGAGCGGCCCGAAGCCTAGCCTGGCTCGGGAACCTCAGGTGCCATCGAGTCAGGTCATCCTGTAGACGCTCGGCCCGCCGAAAGGGGCCGGGCGTCTATGTTTTTATACATCTTATTGCTGCGGGTCTGTCATGGTCATGAAGCCGAAGAGGTCGGTGCGAGACTCGCCCAGTCTCGAGGCGCTTGGCAAGCCGCCGATGCCCGAGGGGCGAGTCGTCAGGGGGCTGGTGCTGAGCGTGGTGCTTGGGCTGTTGCTGGGTGGCTGTACCCTGCCCTCGCTGGAGGGGCGGAGCATGACCCGGGCGCTGCCCCTCGAGCAGGCGCGTGATACCACCCTGGGCGAGCTGGTCCGCGACCGGGTGGATCGACACCCTGAGCGTAGCGGCATCTACCCGCTGAGTGATGCTTACGAGGCGTTCGCCGCCAGAATGCTGCTGGCAGAGGCCGCCGAGCAGACCCTCGATCTGCAATACTACATCTGGCACAACGATACCGCGGGCAGCCTGCTGTTCGATGCCGTGCGACGTGCCGCCGATCGTGGTGTCAGGGTCAGATTGCTGCTGGACGATAACAATACGGTGGGGCTGGACGAGACCCTGGCCGCCCTGGATGCGCACCCGGGGATCGAAGTACGCCTCTTCAATCCCTTTGTGGTGCGCTCGCCTCGGGCCATCGGCTATGTGACCGATTTTTCCCGCGCCAATCGCCGCATGCACAACAAGTCATTCACCATCGATAACCAGGTCACCATCATCGGTGGGCGAAACGTCGGTGACGAGTACTTCGGTGCCACCAGCGGGGTGCTCTTCTCCGATCTGGATGTCATGGCGATCGGACCGGTCGTGCAAGACGTTTCCGACGACTTTGACCGCTACTGGCATAGCCAGTCGTCCTACCCGGCGAGCCGGTTGTTGGAGAGTGTCGGCAGAGAGGGGCTGGCGCAGATGGCCGCCGAGGCGGAGCAGGCGCGTGGGTTGCCGAGCTCACAGGGCTATCTGGCGGCACTGGAGGCAAACGATCTGGTCAGCGGCATGGTCCGTGGTGATCTGGCCTTCGAGTGGGCCAATACCTGGATGGTAAGCGATGACCCATCCAAGGGGCTGGGAAAGGCCCGGGAGCAGGAGCTTCTGACCACTCGCCTCGGCGATCTGCTCGGCGCGCCGAGGCGCCAGTTGGATCTGGTGTCCCCCTATTTCGTGCCCATGGAGGAGGGCACGGAGTGGCTGGCGGGCCTGGCGGAGCAGGGGGTCCAGGTCAGGGTGCTGACCAACTCCCTGGAGGCCACGGACGTTGCCGCGGTGCATGCCGGGTATTCAAAGCGTCGCCGGGATCTGCTCGACGCCGGGGTAGAGCTCTTCGAACTGAAGCGCAGCGGCGCCATGGATGTGATAACGCATAGCAGCCCCTTCGGGCGTTTTGGCAGCTCCGGTTCGAGCCTGCACGCCAAGACATTCGCCGTCGATGAGGAGTGGGTATTTATCGGCTCGTTCAACTTCGACCCCCGCTCGGCGCGCCTCAATACCGAGATTGGCTTCTTGATCGAGAGTCCAGCGCTGGCCAAGGCAATGGATGACGCCTTTGATCACCGGGTGTCCGAGCAGAGCTACCGGGTCAAGCTGGCCGATGATGGCCATCTGGTGTGGCATGAGCAAACCCAGGAGGGTAACGTCGTTCACGATAGTGAACCCAATACCGGGCCGCTGCGCCGAGCCGCTGTGAAGGTCATGTCGTGGCTGCCCATCGAGTGGCTGCTGTAGAGGGCAGGCCGGGGATGAGAAGCCGCTGATCGAGATCCTGTTTGGCGATCTGAGCAGCGCCGACCGCTAAGCGACCGGCGCTGCTGCTCCGCTATCTCCCTGTGCTCCCTGAGTCAGTGGCGGTGATCTCAATGGCCAGAGGGCTAAGCGTCATGGCGCCGGGAGTCGCGGCGCAGGATCGTGCCGCGATCGCCCACGGCATAGACGCCGCCATCCCGCGTGGCACAGATGGCGCGCAGGCCGACATCACTGCCGCTGGGCTCGGTCAGCCACTGGCCCTCCTCCAGGCGCAGGATGCGCCCTCGGGTGCCCACCGCAAAGGCGCCGGCGGCCGGGGAGCCGGCCACTCCCAGCAGGTCATCGCGCAGGCGGGTCGGCTGAAGCTGCCAGCGCTGGCCGTTGAAATGGGCCAGGGTGCCGGAGAGACCCACGGTATAGATATCATCCAGCGTCGGTCCCCAGACCCCGTACAGGAAGTTCTCGGTGCCGACGTTGAACTCGCCCCACTCCTTGCCGTTGTAGCGCAACACCAGGCCGAAGTCGCCGACCGCCAGCAGGTGCCGGTCGTCCCAGCCGTGGAGGCTGTAGAGCGCCGACTGGGTGCCGCTGGGCATGCGCTTCCAGCCCAGGCCGTCGAAGTGCAGGATCAAGCCCTCGTCGCCGACCGCGTAGATCGAGTCGGGGCCGGTGCCCCACAGGGAGAGGATGGTGAGGTCGAGATGCAGATCGAAATGCAGCTGCCAGCGACTGCCATCGAAGCGGTAGATGCGCCCGAGCTGTCCGGCGGCAAACAGCCCCTTGCCACTGTCCCACAGGCAGTGCACCGCAAGCTCGCTGGGGGCGGGCAGGGCGCGCCAGCCATCCGCGTCGAGCCGCAGCACGGTGCCCGCCTCGCCGCAGGCGTAGCAGGTTCCGTCACCGGCCTCGTGGATGCCCCACAGCTGATTGGCGGTGGGGGAGGCCATGGCGGTCCAGGGGCTCGGCTGCGCTGCCGCCGGCGGTGGCGCCAGGGCGGCGGTGAAGTCGGGGGCGGCGGTCATGATGGTGCCGAAGTCACCCACCGCCAGTGCCTCGCCGGTGGGTAGCGTGATGATATCCATCAGGTCGTGGTGACTGTTGCTCTCCAGGCGGTCGAGACGCAGCTCCTTGAAGTAGTAGAGGTGGCCCTGGTCGCCGACGATCAGCACGCCCTCCTTGTAGGCCTTCAGCGCCCGAAGGCGCGGCATCGGCGTCTCGAAGGTCAGTGCCTGGAACTCGCCATGGCGGTAGCGCACCAGCTCCCCGCGAAAGCCTCCCTGATCGACGAAGTAGCGCCCGCCGCCCAGCAGCAGTTCATCGTCTGCCAGCAGCACCATCGCCTGAAACCCCGAACTCAGGGGGCAGTCGAGGGCCAGCCAGCGGCCCTCCAGGTTGCGCTGAAGCACTGTCCCCTCGCCACCGGCGGCGTAGACGGTGCCGTTGGGGGCACAGGCCACGGCACGCAGGTTGATGCGTGTCGGACTCGCCTCCCGGTACCACTCGCCGCCGTCGTAGTGCAGGATCATGCCGTCATCGCCCACCGCCCAGGCCTCGCCTGCGGCGTTGCCGTCGATGGCGAAGAGCGGGGTGTTTTCGCTGCAGGGGGCGAAGCGCCCCTCGTCATCGACGAGGCCTCCGCGCTGCTGGTGCCACTCGGCACCGTCGTAATGCAGGATGGTTCCCATCCAGCCGACCGCAATCAGACGATCGGGGCTGGGCCCCCAGAGGCCGTGCAGCGGCAGGTTGGTGGGCACGCTCATGCGCTCCCACTGCTGCCCGACGGCGTCGGGGGCGCCGGTGTAGCGCAGCACCATCCCCTCGTCGCCGACCACGAATACCTCGCCGGCGCCGGCCCAGCCGGACCAGAGCACATCACCGTCACCCGCGCCGACCTCGGGTACCCGGCGCCAGGGGGCACGCCGGGGCGTGCGGGAGCGGGCGCCGTCGAGCAGCTGGCTGAAGAAGCGGCGGCGATCGGGTTGGGCGTTATCGCCATGGCGGGCCTGGGGCATGGTGTAGCGTCCTCGCAGAGTCAGTGGTGTGGTGTAGCGTCCGGGGCTAGCGGGAGGCGTCGCCGTTGTCCGAGGGTGTCGTCCCACCGGCGCCGAGCAGAGCATCCAGCTCCGCACGCAGGGCGTCGCGCTGGTCGTCGGGCACGCTTGCCAGTGCCGCTTCCAGACCCCCCGACAGCTCATCAGACATCGACGGGTGCTGGCTCAGCGCCTGCAGGGAGTCGGCGGCGGCGGCGGCGAAGGTCTCGCTGGCATGTGCGATACACGCCTCCACCGCGGGCATGAAGGCGCGCGCCTCGGCGCCCTGAGGGTCATCGAGCACGATGGGACGCCCGGCATCGGAGCCGCTGGCCAGGGCCGGTGACAGGGGAATCTGCGCCAGGGAGTCCACGCCGACCTCGGCCAGTGCCGCGGCCAGGTGAGCACGCGGGAAGAGGTGGAACTCACCCCCACAGTGGGGACAGGTGACCCCCGCCATGTTCTCCACGACGCCGAGCAGCGGCATGCCGCGCTCCTGGCAGAAGCGTACCGCCTTGAGGCTGTCCATCAGCGCCACTTCCTGAGGCGTGGTGGCCAGCAGCGCCGCCACGTCATGCCCTTCGAGCAGGTCGGCCAGGGTGATCAGCTCGTTGCCGGTGCCCGGTGGCATGTCGATCACCAGAAAGTCCAGCGGACCCCAGTCGAACGAGCCGATCAGATGGTGCATGAAGTCGTGCTTGTAGGCATCTCGCCACACGATGGGGGTGTCGTCGCTCTCCATCATGAAGGCCAGGGAGCCGACCTGGATGGGGTGGTCGATGCCCTCGGTCCGAAAGGCGCGGGGACCAAGGCCACGCTTGTCGATTCGCACACGCTCGCCGACGAAGCCGAAGAAACGGCTCTGGTTGGGGCCGTGGATATCGGCATCGGCGATGCCGACGCGGTAGCCGCGAGCGGCAAGGCCGGCGGCGACGTTGGCCGAGACGGTGCTCTTCCCCACGCCCCCCTTGTTGGCCATCACCATGATGATCTGGCCGATCCGCGCCAGGCGCGACTCGAGCAGCTGCTTCTCGTGATGTCCCTTCTCCAGCCGGCAGGTCGCCTCATCCGGGCAGAACTGGCAGGCATGACCGCGGCCGCACTCTTCGGGCGTCAGCGCCAGCGGGTCGTGGGAGGGAAAGTGGGAAACTGACATCGTCGCTAACTCCTCAGCTGTCGGAAGCGCCTTCCAGGCCGGTATCCAGCAGGATCCAGGTATGCGTGACGCGCTTGTTGCCGTCGCGCTCGTTGTCGCTGCCCTGCCAGACGGCGAAGGCGATCGGAACCTGCTCGCGTGCGAGGTCCACGTCATACTCGCCGTCGGCCGTAAGGGGCCGCGACATCACCACCCGCCATAGGCTGTCCTGCTCGATGGCATCGGGGTAGTAGGCGCCTGCCCCCGTGACGTGCTGCTCGTCGAGGGTCGTGGTGCTGCGGTAACCACCGGCGGCGAGGTTCTCGACCCGGTCGGTGTCGTCGGCACGCCAGTACCAGATGTTGACGGGGTTTTCCGAGCCGGATCCCATCATGTAGGAGGTGTCGGTATCGCCGATGGCGTACTGGATGGCCACCCCATCGCGGAAGCTGTCCACGGTGGTGTCGGTATCCTGGCTGTCATCCTTCCACTGCAGCCGAACATAGAAGCGTTCGTTGGAGCGGGCGACCTGGAAATAGAGATGCTTGCTGCGGTTGGCGCCTTCGTCGAAGCGCAGCTTGACCGACTGGTGGACCGGCGGCGCCGGGAACAGCTCGGTGCGATACATCGGCAGTCGATCCCAGATGATGTCATCCGGGTCATCCTGGGTGCGTAGATAGATATTGTCGGGCAGGCGTGCCGCCTGGACGCTATCCCCCGGCTTGATTTCAGTGATATTGGGATTGATCTCTGTATGGTCGGCCCAGGCAGCGGCCGTGCCGAGCGCCAGGGCACATGCCATGGAGCCGTGAAGAATGAAACGCGTTGTCATGGCAAATCTCCTCGCAAGGGGAACAGGCCCTTGTGCGTGCTACCTGGTCAGCCCCACATCGGGCCGGAATCGAGTTCAGAACGTTCTTCGGCACCGCGGGGTGGCGGGCAGGGGCCGACGCGGGATGCCAGCGCCGCCTGCTGGTTGCTCGCCCAGCGGGGCAGCACCTCGATCAGGTGCGCCAGTGTCGGGTCGAGCCCGCTGACCCGCTCGGCATGGAAGCGCGCCTGGATGGTTGTCAGCAGCGGTTCCAGATAGCGGGCGATAAAGTCCCGTTGGGCGCGTTGATAGGGCGCGGTATCACGCCCGGCCAGCAGCGCCTGGTGCTCTAGATGGCAGAGCAGGGCGCCGAATTCGAGCATGGCCACCAGGTGATCGGGCTCATCGGCATGACCCTCGTCGCCCTGGGCGGCCTGCAGATCGAAGTGGCGATAGAAGGCCTGCACGTTGAGCAGAAAGCTGCCCGGCGTCTGTCCGTTCAGCAGGTCATGGTAGGCGCTGGCCACCAGCGGAACACGCGGCTTGCCGCGCCGCCCCTGCACGAAGGTGCTCATGTAGCCGAGCTCCAGTGCGGTCAGGTCGGGGCTTGCCGGCAGTTCCGGCCAGGGTTCACCGGTCAGAGTCTGCCAGGCGGGTGTCAGCGCCTCGCGCAGGCGCCCGCTCTCGAGCGCCTGCTGGGTCTCGGCCAGCGGGTAGCCAAACAGCGCGGCGGCCAGACGGTAGAGCGTCTCCGCGGCGACGAGGCGATCGGCCTCGCCGGCGTGTGTGGTAGGGGATGGTGCGCTCACGGGGTCTCCTCGTCTCAGCTCAGCTTGAACATCTCGGCATGCTTGTAGCCGATCAAGGTATCCATCAGCTCGCTCTCGCGTCCCTCGGCCTTCGCCTGGCGCTCCGCCTGCAGGGTATCGAGCACCTCACCCACACGCGGGCCGAACAGGCTCTCCAGGTAGCTGAGAGGAATGCGCGACTCATCCAGCTCCTGACCATCGGTACCGTAGCGGGACGGGGAGAGGGGTGGCACGTAGAAGACGTTTGGCTGAGTGCCCCATTCGGCGTGCAGCGGCAGCGCGACCTTGTACTTCTCGACCAGCTGATGGACGGGCCCCTCCTCGTCGTCGCGATACCCGATCCAGCGGATCCGGCCGACGCACTGCTGGGCACAGGCGGTCGGCAGCCCCTTCTCGATACGCGGATAGCAGAAGATGCACTTCTCGGACTTGGAGATCTGCTCGTTGAAGTAGATCTTCTTGTAGGGACAGGCGTTGACACAGTAGCGGTAGCCGCGGCAGCGCTCCTGGTCCACCAGCACGATGCCATCCTCCTGACGCTTGTAGATGGCGTTGCGCGAGCAGGCCGCCAGGCAGGCCGGGTTGGCGCAGTGGTTGCACAGGCGCGGCAGGTAGAAGTAGTAGCTGTTGGGATAGTCGCCCTCGCCCCGGTCCTCGTCCCAGTTGGCCCCCCAGGTCGGCTTGACGTGGGGGCGCAGCCAGGGATCGGTACCGGTCATCAGCGCTTCCTGGTAGTTGTACTCCCAGGGAATGCCGTAATCCTCCTGGCTCGGCTGACGGCCCAGGCGCAGGGCACCATCGGCATCGAAGCCTCCGCCCATGTTCTGATAGTCCCGCGGGTAGCCGAGCCCCGGCTGAGTCTCCACGTTGTTCCAGTACATGAACTCGCGACCGTTGCGGTTGGTCCACATCAGCTTGCAGGCCGCGGAGCAGGTGTGGCAGCCGATGCACTTGTTCAGGTCCAGCACCATGCTGAGTTGGCGTTTGACAGCCATGACAATCTCCTCTTAAACGGCCCGCGGGTCAGCGATGTCTTCGGCCTTGGCCAGCTCGATGTCGTAGCTGGACTCATGGATATGCTGGTTGGCATTCCACATGGCATAGATGAACTTCAGGTGTCCCCAGCCACCCGCCAGCTCCAGCGGCTGCAGAAACACGGCGTGGGAAACGTTCATGTTGCGGCGATGAATATACTGATGCGGCTCCCAGCCATGCTCCATCATGATCGAGTCTGGCGGAAGGCTCGGGTAGAACTTGGCCTGGGCAAAGAAGTCCCCGTTGCCGTTGAACAGCCGCACCGTGTCACCGTCCTTGATCCCTTTCTGCTCGGCCAGCCTGGGGTTGATATAGATATTGGGCTCGCCGCGCTGCAGGCGAAGTAGATACTTGTTGCTGCGCCAGTTGGAGTGAATCGCCCAGCGGGAGTGTGGCGAGTAGAACTTCAACGGGTAGTTGGAGGCCTCGGGGCCCGCGAACAGGCGCGCCGTGGGTACGGTCGACTCCAGCTTCTTGAACCAGGGATGGTCGCAGTAGAAGGTGATGCGACCGGTCAGGGTGTCGTAGGGTTTCTTGCCTTCGGTCTGGGCGGTGAAGGGGTCGTAGGCCCTGTCCGCCTCGAGAGGCTGATTCAGCCCCGCATGTTCGTTCATCACGATAAAGCCCCGCTCGGCGGCCTCTTCCAGGCTCACGCCACCGAATTCGGGGGAGTCCTCGATGATGTGCTTGAGCACATCGTAATCCGTGTTCAGCGTGCCCTGGCGGGTAAAGTCATCATGAATGGTGTGCAGGTCGCGGGTCACGTCACCATCCTGGATCGGACCGATGCCCCGCGCGATGGCGCGCTCCTGAATCTTCTTGGTCAGCAGCGCCATGATGTCCCAGTCCGGCTTTGACTCGCCGACCGGCGGAACCGAGCGGGTAAAGACGTTGGCGAAGCGGTGGTACCCCTGGGTGCGGATATCCCATGCCTCATAGTGGCTGGCCGCCGGCAGCACATAGTCGGCCCACTCGGCGGTGGAGTCCATGCGCACGTTGATGTTCACGTACAGCTCTTCCGCCTG